>NZ_WQLB01000001.1 GCF_009755355.1 Deinococcus arboris
TAGATGCCCGCAAGAGAGCAGCCCCCTTGGTATAAGCTCGCACCGCCACCCCCCACATCTTCCAGCCGCCTCCCGTGGGCGGTTTTTCATTCCCCTTCGGAGGTGATCCATGCGACAACACAAATGGCCCCCAGATTTGGGGGCCTCCATCATTCAGAACGGGTTACTTCTTGGCTTTGCGGCCAGTCTTCTTGGTGCCAGTGGCGCGGCTCTTGCCCAGCGCTTGCCCCTTGCTGTAGCTGGCTTCAATCTTGGCGCGGGTGGCCGCCGCCAGTTCTTTAAAGTCCACCAAGCCCGCTTCAATGTTCTCCAGCGTCGCTTTGGGTTTGCTGCCCCGGCGGCCCGTGTTCAGGCCCTGATTGGTTTCGTCAAACCAAGCGTCAAACTCTGGCGTGTGGTCAAAGACCATATCGCGCACCGTCTTGCTGTAGGTCTCGTCACTGCCCCGGCGGCTGAATTGCTTGGGCAGTTCAAAGCGGCTCGGCAGATCCGCAGCATCGATCTTACCTTCACGCACCGCGTCACGGAACTGCTTGATAAAAGCGTCGCTGCGCTGCGCGTTGGTCAGCTTCTCGATCTGTTCACTCAATTTGATGTACGGCATACGTGAAAGCCTACATCGTCTTGAATCAGTTGCACAGCACGAGGGGTGATTCTGAATGTCTTTATTGAGCGCATTCCCATTTGAGGAGAAACAATCTCCCTAACAAAGTGGCCCCCTTGGCGGGGGCTTTAGAAGCTTATACAGGAAGTTCAACGTGTGGATAGTGCTCAATGTACTGCTCGCCGTTGACGCCTATGTAAGTGCAGGTACGGCCTTCCAGATCCACGTGATACCGCACGACCCCGGCTTGCCAGCTGCCGGCCATAAATTCCGGGAACGTCGTTTCGCCGGCCTGATCCGCCCGGAGTGTGGCCACCAAGGCAGCCTCTTGGAAGGGCGGCACCACCGTTTTGCCCTGAGCAAGCGGTGGCCCCTGTTCCAGCACCGACCCTTCCGCCGTGACGTAGAGCATGGAGAAGGCCGGCACATCACAGTCCACCCGCTGCACGCCGACCTGACGTAGACATTCTGCGAGGTAGGGAAAGCCGCCGACCTTAGGGCGGATGGTGGCGGCACGCTGCTGAGCGACTTCAAGACGGTCAAGCATGGACATAGGCACCTCAGAGAGGAAAAGACGCATGACATCCCGGCAACGTCATGCAAAGATATAAACATCATGCCGAAACAGCAATATGTTGTCAAATCAGAGTGGGCGGGTCCAGACGTCATGGATGCCCTCATGGCTGACCTGTATGAGGCGGCCGGTGCGGCCCGGCGAGTGGGGGAACTGATCGCCGGCACCGAGCACCAGACACAAGTGCGCTGGCAAACGATGTACACGATTGCGGCCCAGCGCCTGACGGTGCCGCAGGTGGCCCGCCGGATGGGGGTCAGTCGCCAGAACGTCCAGCGGGTGGTGGGGGACCTGGAACGGGACGGGCTGGTGCGCTTTGAGGCCAACCCGGACCACCGCACGTCACCCCTGCTGGTGTTAACCGAAGAGGGCCAGCCGATCTTGGACCGTCTGAATGCCGCGGCGGCGCAGGCGCATCAGGTGCAACTCGAATGGTTGCCGGAAGCCGAAGTCGAGGCCACCCGACAAGCACTCCGGCAATTGACAGCCACTCTCCAGCGCTATGAAGCCTTCCATACGGAGGACCAGCCCAATTCACCTGAAGAGCAACTTTAAGCGCGCCCCGTGTCATTCGGTGCTCCAGTGGGGCCAAACTCTGACCCATGAGTCAATGTGGCACTTACCGGCGGATGCCCCACCCCAGCCTCTATCTTGCGGGTATGCCCTGTCATACTCCGAAGGTCTTCGTGACGGTCAGCCACGTCGAGACAGGCGAGACCGTGCGGCAGTTGGGGCCCTATCAGAACGCAGCAGCGGCCCGGCGAGCCCTCTCGGCCTTCACTGGCCAGGCCATGACCTGGGAACGCACGGAGGACACCTGGCGCACGGAGAAGTACCCACTGGCGTACCACGTTCAGGCGGATAGCGTTGACGAATCCTGAATACGGCGCTATGTTGGAGAAATCAAGGCGGCCTTCGGGTCGCCTTTTTCGTTAGGATGAGCACGGGAGCCAGTTTCCCTAAGAGGTCGCCTTACTGGCGATCTATGGGAGCGGCCCGTATTCTTCGCTGCCGCTACGAGCGAAGGCACCTCAAGGGGCAACTATTGCCATATGACGACAGTCGCCCTCTGAGAGTGGGGGCTCAGTTTGAGCAGAGGTCAGGCTCTTTCATCTTGTCGCCAGCCCGAATCTACGACGGCGTTAACCTCCCCGCCACTTTCAGCCCTGTGCCAAGTAGAACGCTATGACGGGTGATGCCGTGAGTGCCCGTCTTTCCGCTGACGGTACACCTGCAGGGCCTCCTGTAGCCGCTGACTCGCTTTCTCCGCAATGAGCAGGTTATGCGTTTTGACAGCTTCCTCCAGCAGCCAAATGAGGCGCGGCATCTCCGCCCCGTTGACTTTTCCGTCACTGACAATAAGGGGCGTAGGCACGCCGGAGGGCTGGTCACCACCCAATTGAGGAAAGTTCATTACCAATTCAGCGGTGATACGACGGCGAAGTGACTCTGCTCGGCGCATCAGGGTGAGACTGCGCCGCAATTGAAGACCGACGGCCCGCAGCCGGGCTGCCTCCTGTTGCCGGAAGGCATTCTCCCTAACGACTGCTTGTCGCGGCTGCGCCGCGCGGCGTTGAACCTGGGGACGGCGCACCCGCACCATGACCCGCACGCCGCCTGTCCCTGTCTTTGTAAACCGCACGCCTACCTGCACTTTCTTCATGACCTCAGTGTGTGGGGGGGCGTGACAGTGGCGATCCTACATGTTGGCGAGAATATTCCAAGCTTCAACGCAAAGTTATTAATTGCAGAATACTTCAAACAAAGTTCTTGATGCTTTTTTCGTTCTATAGATGCCAAATCTGAATTGAACCTTCCTGTTTTTGGTATATAATCTAATGAGCACCCCTACACCTAATTCAGACCCCATTGTTTGCTCTTCCACAGAACCGTATATTACAGAAAACAAATCATCTATGGACCCAGGCTCGAAGATATACCCCTCACTGCTTCTATCAATTATCTTGCCTATCGGCAATGCATTTGCAAACACTTTGCCTAAGTGCATTGGTTCAAATATCGCAGATTCCAGATACACAGACTCATTATTAATATTTGCCACCATTAGACAGTCGCAAGCATCTGAATCTACAATATCGTGGCGTTTTCTTTGCGCAGATATCAAGATCACGCCTTCAATCTGTTTAATTACCCTAAGGTATCTAGGTGAATCTTCTAATTCCGATAAAGG
Source organism: Deinococcus arboris (assembly GCF_009755355.1). Lineage (GTDB taxonomy): Bacteria > Deinococcota > Deinococci > Deinococcales > Deinococcaceae > Deinococcus > Deinococcus betulae. The sequence continues at coordinate 3,370 of NZ_WQLB01000001.1, forward strand.
TTTACTCTTTTGGCTCGTCATGATTTAACCTCTGCAAACTAGAAGACTAATCACTCCGCTTCCACCGTTAGGCGCAAGTCTAGGGCTTCAAGGATGGCGGCCCAGATGCCCGGCACCTGCCCCCCGCCGTCCTTCCCAGTGTTGAGGGCGCGGGTTATCGCCTGAGGAGTCTTGCCCGTAGCGCGGGCAAGGTCTGCCCGGCTTAGCCCCTTCTCCCTCAGGCGGGCGTCTACCTTCGCCCGTATCTCGTCATTCATGCGGGCACCTTAACACTTCTCGGTCATAACCGGAAGTCGGTTGCAGAACTGCCCGACTTCCGGTAACATACCCTCAACAGAAAGAGACGCCTCATCCGCCAAGATTCCGCGTCCCTGACTGACTCCACCGCAGTAACGAAAGGAGCACCGTGAACGATACCACCCCCCGCGCCCTCACCCGCACCTGGGCCACTGTGACCCACTGCCGCGCCTACGACGAAGACTGGGGGACTGTGCAGGCCACCGTCACCCTGACCCGCACCCCAGCGGGCATCGAGGCCACCGTCAACGGCGAAGCGTGCGAACTGACTCACGCCCTGAGCATCCTGCGCGGCGCCGACACCGTGAGCGTTACAGCCGAGACGCTGGAGCCCGCCCCCATCGGCAGGCCCCGTGCGGCCAAGCTACACCGCCTCATGGCCCGCGCTGGCGTGCCCAGTGGTGAGCACTACGGCTTTGCCAGGGCCGCGCTCGACCGCCCGGTGTTCAGCCTGGCCGCCCTGACCGAAGGCGAAGCCCGGCAGGTCTGGAGCTTCCTGCGCGCCACTTTCCCCAGCGTGGCCCGCGCGGCCTGAAGCCCTCCAGGGGGGCGCGTTCTGCCGTCCTGGCGCCACTCGCGTTTGAAACGCGAGTGGTCTCCCCCACCCCTCGAAGCCCTGACTGCCTAGCCCCTGCCCCCGGCGAGAGGAAAGACGTCCGCGCGCCCCTTTGCCCCCGCTTCGAGGGTCCACACACCGAAGGACACCTCACGCTATGACGCGCCTGTGCCTGGCATCTGGGCTGTGTCTTCGCCCTTCGCACCGCCCCACCCGCTCACCTTCACCTCCTGGTCGTCTGCCTCATATGTGCAGGCTTCCTTGTCCTGGCCTCTGCCCTTCGCCACCTGACCCCCAAAGGAAGCGACCATGCCCCATCCAGTGACCATTGAAGGCCCCCGCCCCATCCCGACCCCCTGGGGCCCCTGCGAAGACTGCGGCGGTGCTCACGGCCTGCCCCTCGCTCTCCCAGACGGCGGGCGAGACATGACGCTGTGCCCAGCCTGTTACACCTGGCGCGCACAGGCACAGGCCGCTGAAGCGCATCTCACCGCGCTGGCGGCGCCCATCGTCGGTGCATGGGCCGCCTACTGGACCACAGCGGGGGTGCCGCTTGAGGATCTGGCCGCCATCGTGAACAGCCTGAGCGGCGCCGACCTGGCCGACGAGTACGGCGACGCTTACCGTACCCGCACCTTGCGTGCTCTGCGCTGGGCACACCGCGCACCTGCCGAAGTGGCGCCGCCTATGCCGGCCCTGCGCACGGAGGTCACGTCAGAGGACCTGCCCACCCTGGCTGAATGGCGCCCCGCTCACCCTGAGGGCGGTATTCCCCGTCCTTTCTTTATCAGTCGTGACGGGCGGGCGCGGACCCTGTATCCCACCGCCGACACCATGACTGTGCTGCACGCAGACGGATCGCGCACCCTCCTGCTGACGGGCTACCGGGGGCACACCACAGGCGCCTTGGGCGGCCCTGCGGGTTACCAGGTGCCCGCCGAGTTGTGGCCTCAAGTCCAGGCCGCGCTGAACAGCGAGGGTGAAGGTGGCATGGGATGAGCCGGAAGCGCCGCCCACAGCTGACGATTGCCCGGCCTGCCAAGGCCCGCCCACGTCCTCTCTTCGCCGGCGCAATGACCCTGCGCGCCTTCGGGCTCCTTTTCGAGGGCGACGGCCGCCCTGCGCTCTACCTTTGCGCTGATGACCACGGTGGTCTCCCTCAACTGTACCGTATCCCTGAAGACGCTCAGATCACGGTGAAGGCACCCCGTCCCCTCCCTGAAGGGGCAGGCCGCGTCTTTCTGCCTGCTGGCTCAGCGGTGACCTTTCAGACGCCCGACGGGCGCATCACAGTGCTGGCTCTGCACGCCGTCAGACTGTGCCGTGAGGTGCTTGAAGCTCTCGAAGGCCACGCGCAGGCGGTCAAAGCCTGGCAGGCCGCCCGCGCGGCTTTCGAGGCCGGCGAAGAGAAACATCAATCCGGCGCTGCGTAGACCACTCTGAACACCAGTACCACCGGCTCTCCTCCTCTCCCAACGTTGCTTTCACCCCAGGCGCTCTGGCCCCTTTCCTTCGCCAGAAAGCCTGGGGCAACCACCAAAGGAATCCCATGAGCGAACACCCTGATCTGACCCCCTACCTTCACGGCCTGAACCCTGATCCGGCCGCCATGACAGACGCCCGCGCCTTCGCTCTCATGCTGCCCGAAGCCCCGCGCCTGGGGGCACGCCTCGAAGACCTCATCATGTGTTTCGCCTACTTCGTCCAGCAGCACACCGGACCTCGTCTGCCGGGTGGCCACACCGAAGCCCTGAACACCTTCCGCTTCGCCGTCTCGGGGCTCTATGCCCTGTTGGAAGACGACCGGGGTGGCCAGGTGGACGCTTTCGCCACTATGGCCCGTGCTCAGCTGTGGGCAGCGGACAAGTGCCGGCAAGCCGCCATTGACCTCAGCGCCGAAGACGCACGGGGCGCCAGTGCCCACGACTTGGAAGGCTTCGTCATTGAAAACGTAGGATTGGTGCGCCTTTGGCACGACTGCCCCTCCGGACTGCACGCCTGGACGGTCCAACAGGAGGACCTGGGCCGCGTGATGGAGGCCGGCCGCCTGGCCGCCTGGTGGGTGGTGTCTCGACTGCTCGAAACCGCGCTCACCCTTGAGGACGGAGACGCGGAAACCATGACCGCGCAGATCTTGCAAGGCTTTGAACGACCCTGGCCCGGCCGCACGGTGCGCGCTGATCCTCTCGCCACTGACCTTCCTTTCCCGGACCCACTGCCCAGAATGGGAAAAGACCCTGTGTACACCGTGGACTATGTTGAAGTTCTAGGTGGCGGGCGCGTGCGGCTGTGCATGGGCGGCGGCGAAGACTACGAAGCCACCCGCGAGGGCAGCACACTGACCCCCCTGCCGGATGGTGCAGGCTTCCTGCTTCTGACCGTGGAGGGCGAGCCCATGACAGTGAGGCTCACCCCCGAGGACCGCCAGACGGTCGGTCAGGTCTTCGGGTGGGCCGACGGCGAAGGCGGGCAGGCTTCACCCCTGAACTGAGAGCAGACCCTCCCGGCCGCATGTGGGAGGCCACGCAGGAACGGCGCTGAAGGAAAGGGTGTCAGAGCGCGTTAGAAGCGCCTCATGCTCGGGAAAACGCCGGGAAGCTGAGGCGCGTATAGCTGCTGAGGTAGGGGCCGGATACATAAGACACTGTCCGGTTCCCACCTGGGCGCACATCTTTGCTTCGCCGCACACTGCACGAGATGTAGGCCCACTGAACGGCGGCGCCGCATGAGACACATGGACCAAATTGAGACAGGTTGCCCCATCCCGCTGTCCCTAATCTGGGCCTGCCCTTCACAAGGCGTCGATCAAGACGCGGCGAAGGGACCGCATGGAGCGCTGCCCCAGCAGGCGCGCCGTGACCAATTGCCGGTCTTCTGACCATAGTGCTGTCCAAGTTTGGCGCGCCGCTGCCACGTCCCCTGGCAGGCCCCACCGCTGCCCGTGCCGTCCGTAACCCAGGCAGGTCACCTGCCCTGCAGCGGCCAGGCCTCGCAGCGCCCGGCGCGTGCTGGCTTCACTTGCTCCAGCATGAAGGGCCAGAGTGTGGGCGTCCAGCAACCCACCAGCCAGCATCCCCAGGATGGAGCGCTGCACCCGCCCAGGTCCTCGGCTCATGGCCTCAGTGTGGCAGCCCACATGGGCCAGCACCCCAGACGGCAAACCCCATGCAGAGTGCACGCGCGAGCAGCAGCAGCAGCACACTTACGGTTCTTTCTTCGCCGGTTTGAGGGCACAGCTCGTTCACCCGACCCCGCGCGCAGACGGCGAAAAGCAACCGTGGACCTGCAGCTGGAACCGCATAGTGGGCGGATGTTCATGCTGATAAACGACAACATTCAGCACACCTCAAAGCCTCAACCGCTCCTTTTGCCAAACGGGAAAAAGGCTCACCTGCACGAGTCTTTTCGCGCAGAGTAGGCGTTTGTTCCTGCTAAAATTGGCTAAGGTCTGCGCCTATGGGGCGCGCACCCTACTTCCTAACAGAACCTAACACTGGCCGACACGAGGAAAACTCGAAGGATCACTAAAAGCGCCCACCTGCATGGCATCTTTCGCGCAAGGTGGGCGTTTGTTCCCCTTCAGAAAACTATAGGTTAGCCCTTCTCCGCCTCCACTTCAAGGGCCAGCAGTTCACTCACGTCGACTGGTCGCCCGGTCAGGGTATGCACAATTCCCGCCACAGTGGCCAGCGTCGTCAGGTCAATGCGCGAGGTGTCCCCACGAGCTAAGCGGTACACGGTGCCGGGGTCTACCGTGCCCTGCGCATACCCGGACATGGCGACCTGATACACGCTCAGGCCGCGCGCCTCGCAGACTTCACGAAGGGTGATGTACGCCACGTAAGGTGCAGGGCCTGGTGTGCCGAAGCCTAGATGCGTCACTGGCTGCCCGTCACGGTCAAGCAGAGACTCAGCTTGCGATCTACTCACGCCAGTCCACCCAACACCGCGCACAACCCACCCTCGAAACGCCACAGGGCCGCACCCCAGCGGGCCAGGCGGTGCACATCTGGCGACAGGGGAAGACGCACAGCCTCTCTGTCGCACCACTGCGCGCCGGCCTCAAAGTAAGAGGCAAAGGCTGCCGCGCGAGTGGCCGGCGGGGGCAAGAGAGGCGCACCGTCCGAGAAGTCCACTCCATTGGCCCAGGCTTGGGCTTCGTCCTTCGCCGGGTGCGCCACATGGGGCAGGTCCGGGGGCAGGTGGGCACAAGCCACGCGCAGTCGGTCCAGCACCTCAGGCTCTGCTCCCCGCTCGATCACCTGCGCCGCATCCTGCCAAGCGGCCCGGTCTGCGGCACTCAGGCGCCGCTCAGCCGCCTCAATGTAGGCCCAGTTTTGTGCCCGCACCGCTTCCCCCTTCGCCGAGTGGGCCTCTTCCAGCACCGCCAACCGCTGCCATTTACCGCTATTTTTTCGCTTCGCCGTCATGGTGTCCCCCGCTCCTCGCGGTCAATGAGCGACCGCAACTCCTCATCTGTCATGGCCTGAATTTCTGCCCGGACACGCTGCGCTTCACCCTCGGGGTCTGGGTGACCCCGTGATCGCAGCAGCGCAGCGTGCAGCTCGTCTAATTCCCGGTCAGACAGTCCGGCCAGGTAAGCGCGGCGCTCGACTTCCACTCGGCGCATCCTGCCTGCCTGGGCCGCCTCCAAGACGCCAACTCGCTTCTTCTTCGCCGTCACAGATCACCCCAGCGCACACCTGCGATGAATTTGGCCGGCCGGGCTGGGGCCAGCATCAGAAGTCCTGCTCCCGCAAGTTCCCCCGGCGAAAGAGGAATGGTCCGCCCGCCCCCGCCCATCTCACGCCACACGCCCGCCTGAGGGTCTGCCTCGAAGATGCCCAAGCCCTCCCCCGTCTCTGTCCTTCGCCGGGCTTCCAGGCGCGCCAGTCTGCTGCGCCGCGTCATTCGCTCCACCCGGCCAGGCGGCCGATTTCGGCCAGAAGTTCGTCCTGCGTCATGGCCTCCACCCGTGCCGCATACACCGGGTCTGTGTCCTCGGCCAGCTGGGCCAGGTGGGCGGCCAGGTCCTCGTCGGTGAGCTGCGCCGCCCAGGCCGCGCCCGCCTCTGCCTCTTCCAGGACCTCGCGCTCCCGGCGCGCGGCCTCTAGAGCAGTGAGGCGCGCGATCTTCCGAGCGCGGGTCACGCGGCCCCCCGGCCCAGCCGTGGCCCTGGGGCCAGCAGGTCTTCGTCCTCGCCGGTCTGCCCCGCTTCAAGGGCCGCAATCCGGGCCTCCAGTTCGCCCACCTCCACAATGCGGGCATAGGCGGCGGCGCCTTGACTGACAGCGTGAACCGCTCGCAGCGCGTGAGCGGGGTCGTCTTCTTCCAGCAGCTCGCCAGCGCGCGTGAGGGCGCGCCACAGCAGCGCGCGGGCGTCTTCGAGGGTGCCGGGCTTGCCTCGCCGCTTCATTCGCTTGGCCTGCCGGGCTTTCGTCGGGTCTGCATCTTTATTGCTCATGACTCACCACCGGCCCTCTGGAGGGCCATGCTTTCAGACCGGGGGGGGAGGCCCACGCCCCGGAAGACTTCGAGTGCGGCCAGGACGCCGCAAGGGGTCAGGTCACCCCTCCGCATCTGGCCCCTTTCGTGCGCGTCGAGGGTGCCTTGGTGAAGGTCTTTCGGGTGCGGCTCAGACCGGCGAAGGAATGAGGCCCGGCCCGCCCGGATGGGCAGCGGGGCCACGGCTTCGCATCGGGTCAGCGCCCAGGCGAGCGTGTATTCGTGCCCGCCCAGGGTCTTCTCTTCGCCGGTCACGCCTGGCCCCCCAGGTTCAGGCGGGGCAGGTAAGCCCGCGCCGCATCCTGGCCGAACTCGGTGAGGTGGCCGCGTTTCATCATCCCTGCTGCTTCCGCCAGGGTCAGCCCCACACGCTGCCGGGCTGCCTGAGGGGCGTGCTGCCGCGTCACTGCTTCAAGGGCCGCGCGCAACTCGCCAGACGGCAGTAGGGCCGCGTAGGCGCTCAGCACCGCCCACTGCAAGGGGGACAGGACACTCCCGCTCACGCCGCCCCCTGCGCCGGATGGTCAGCGGTCGGCTGGGCAGGTGCTCCACCAGGCCCCCAGGTCCTTTTCCCGCCTCTGGCCCGCCAGCCCTGGCCGGTCTCTTCGCCGGGCCGCTGGTAGGCTCCGCAGCGTGTGGCCGGGTGGATGGCCAGAGGCGGCGACAGGGGCCACCAGGCCTCCGGGGCGCAGGTGCAAGTGACCATGCCAGGTCCCCAATCTGGCGCTGGAGTGGCCCGTGCGCAGCTGCCGCAGTGGCCCGGCTGGGTGGCCCGCACTTCGAGCGCGTCACGCTGGGCCTGTGCCGCGCGCAGGTTGTCGACTTTCCCGACAACTTCAGCCGGCGAGGAGGAAGAGGGCTTGCTGAGGTTGTTACCATTTGTTGCAACCTCTGCCCGTTCTCCACTCGCTTCGCCGCCCAGGTGGGCCAACACCTCCTGTTTCCTGGCTCGCAGCGCGTCCAGCAGCTCACCGGGCGGGCGTTTGCCACTCAGGGCGAGACCGCCTGCCCCATCTGAGGTCACCTGTGTCCCCGCCTCTGCCAGCCGGGCCAGCAGCACAGCCACGTCCCAGCCTAGAGACTGGTCCACATCGGGCACGGCCGCCCGACTCACAGCGTCACCACGCCGGGCAGGTCTGCGCCTTCAGGCAGAGCTTCCAGCTCAGCGAGGGTCAGTGGACGGAGGGGAGACGGCGAAGAGAAAGACGGGGCGTCCTTCTCTAAAGTCCCCAGAGTCCCCAAATCATCAGAGAAATAATTTAAGTTGGGGACGCAGATCAATGCCGTGTCAGACGCTCTTTCTTCGCCATAAGTCCCCAGGGTCCCCAGAGTCCCCACAGATTCATAGGCCCCCTCTAGCGGAAGGCGCAGCATGACAAGGTGTTTGCGCTGCCCGTCGGGCGTCTTTCGTTTCGCTGTCGCCCGCACGCGGCCTCCGGCCTCCGCTTCGCAGCGCATCAGCCCCGCCGGGTGCAGGCGGTCGCGCATGTTGCCCCAGAGTTTCGCTGCGTCTGGCAGGGCCGCCCCAGCCTGTCCCTGAACAGCCCGCTGCAAGGCTTCGTGTAGCGCGTCTGGCAGGAAACACGCCCAGTCCTGCCCGCCTTCGTGGACGTAATAGCCCACCATGATCGCCCCAGGCTTCGTGCTGAACGTTTCCTCTTCGCCATCCCGACCCTGAAAGGTGCGCCGCTGCCAGCCACAGAGCGGGGCCGCCTCTGCATCTGGCGCGCTGCCCCCACGCAGGTCTTCGAGGTACACCCGGCCCTGTGCCAGCAGGCTGCCCAGCACGGCTAGCGCGCGGGCCACGGGGTCAGCGTCCCGCAGGTGCTGCGCCTGACCCTGCGCCGTGTCCTGCAGAGCATTGACCACTCGCTGCCACACATCCTCAGCCTCTCCTTCCGTGGCCGCCCCCACCCGCACGGCGAAGGACAGAAACACTTCCCAGCTGTAGGCCAGTTCTGCCGCCGCATCCCCCGTGCGCCCGTGGGCCCCCTGGAAATAAGGGGCTAAGGCGCGCACGCGGGCACGGTGCCCAGCGCTGCCCACCTGCACCGTGCTCAGGCGTCCGGCCACACCCTGAACGAAGCCCGCAAGAGCCAGCGCGTACACCCCTGCTGCCGCCTTCTCTTCGCCGTCGAAATAGGCGGCAGACTTCGCCCGCGAGTCGATCAGGGGGCGCGACACTTCCACCATGACCAGGCGGGCCCGGTTGCTGTGCCCACGCGGCAGTTCCTCGGCCGATACGGCAATCAGCCCACGCGGATACAGCGCCGCCCTCGTCCTGCGGTCAGCCGTCAGCGTGCCACGCCCTGCGCCATCGGCCGCCCCCTGAATCACCCGCGAGGCCGCGCCATCCAGCTTCGCCCGGTCGCCCACACTGCCCGACGGTTTGAAATCGTCGATCACGAAGAGGGCGTCTTTCACCCGGAAGGCATTGCTCTCCAAAGCATTTGCGGACGTGTTCCAGCCCTCTGGAAGGAACTTGCGCCCCCAGCGTGGCCCGTAGTGGGCCATGACCAAGCCTACGAAGGCAGTCTTATGGCGCCCCGTCTCGCCCACGGTCCACACCACGAAGTCGGCCGAACCCAGGGGGGCACGGTAGGCGGCGCCCAACATGGGCACACTCACTGTGTCTGGAGCGAGGTTCATCAGGTCCAGAGAGGCCCGCACCGCTACGCGCAGCTCGTCTAGGGGCCGGGGGTGTCCATCTTCTCTCTTCGCCGGATCCGGCAGGGTATACGCGGCCAGCCTGCCGCCCAGATCAACGGCCACACCCACCACACCACCGGCCGCCCCAATGACGGCGCCCGCCGTGAGATACAGCGGCCCGTGTTCCGGGTGAGCGATCCAGCCTGTGTGCTGATAAACCGTCCGGCGCGGATAGCCGCGCGCATTGCTCAGGACCTGCACTGCGTCCCGCGCCTTGTCCTTCTTGCCCTGGCCAGCAGGCAGGCGTGCTTCTCCACCCCACTTCGCCACCGGCCAGGCCATCCCCGAGAACTCTGCCGTGCCGACCGTGACGGTGGGCGGGTACAGGGGCGCGCCGTCTGGCCGGCGGCCTTCGATCTGGAAGACGCGCCGGGCTTCCCCACTCCCGTCGTCCTCGATCACTTCCGCCGTGATGAACGCGGCGAAGTCGGCCAGCACTTCCACGCTCACCCACTCTTCGCCGTCCTCTTTTTTGAGGGTCAGTGCGGCCAGCTTCCCGCCGCGCACGCCATAGGCCGTGCGCCCGGACGTGGGCACGTCCCCGGATTCGCACCAATTCGGCACCTCTTCGCCGATCAGGTGGGGCGTGTCCCGGTCGGCTGGGGCTGGAGGGGCCCAGGGCTGCGCCGCCTCAATGGCGTCTATAAGCCTGCCGCCCAGCAAGGCCGCGTGGGTCTGTGGGTCGGCGTGGGGCGCCACCGTGCCCAGGGCGTCACAGGCATCTGTTTTTGTGTCCCCGTCCACGGCGAAGGGGAAGACCTGGCCAGTCGGCACAGTGCCCAACTGGTGGACCTGCGCACCCTGGGCGGCCAGCAGTTCTCCCCACTTCGCGCGGGCCGCCTGGCCCTCTTCATCGGGGTCGGCCCACAGGTACACCCGCGCCCCGGCAGGAATGTGAGCCACATGCGGCAGGGCCACAGCTGACGCCACGCCCTGCACCGCGTAGCCCTGCGCTCCTTCTCGGGGGGCCAGATGGCCGGCGCCCTCAGCCGCTGCCTGGAGCATAACCACACAAGCCGCCGCATTGAGCTCGCCTTCCACGATCAGGAAAGCCCGACCCGCCTCACGCTGTCCGGGACCGCACCAGGCTGGGGTGCCTTGACCCTTCGTGGCGTAGACGTAGCGCTGCGCGCCAGCCGCCTTGAGATCTTCCTTGCTGCCTGGGTTGCGCACCTTAACCGCCCAGGGTGCGCTGTCCGGGCCTGTGACTTCGAAGGCCACTGCGCCGGGCCGGATGTGGCCTGGCAGGTGGCGCCGCCGCCCACCTTCCTCTTCGCCGGTCCAGCGGTAGGCGTTCAGCAGACCGGACGCCAGCGCCCCGCCCAGGCCACGGCGGGCCACCTCGCGCACTTCGGGGCAATCCTGGCCCGCCGTGAGGCGGACCCACCCACGCAGAGCAGCGCGGCCCTTCTCTATGTCCAGTGGGGTCAGCTTGTCCAGCTTGCCCCGCAGCCTGGCCACCCTGGCCTCAGCCTGGGGCTTCAGGGCGTGGCGCGGTCTGCTTTCACTACCGAGCAGGTCCTCGTCTTTCAGGCCGGCCCAGTCAATCAGCAGCCGGGCCGCTTCGCCCTTGGGAATGCCAGCAGAGACCACGAAGGCCAGCGCGCCGCCCTCGAAACTGTCTGCACCGAAGCGCTTGAAAATGGGCCCGCCGTCCCCAGCGCGGTAGGACAGGGACGGATTTTCTTCCTCACAGCCGGGCCGGAAGTCGCATGTTTCGCCGGCCTTTTCGCTGTGCAAGTGGGGGATGCTCTTGCCCAGATGGGCGGCCAGGGCGCGCAGCACTTCGCCGGGCGTCAGGCGGTCCAGGGCGCGGAACAGCGCAGTCACTGGACACCCCACGTGGGGCAGCTTTGCCCGTTATGCTGTTCCTGAAGCCCCCCCGCTTCCCGCCCGGTCTGCTCACCGGGCGTTTTCATTGGCCTACTCGCAGCGTGTCGCGCCAGTTCAGGAAGTCGCCCCAGCGCACGAAATATCGGGGCCGCTCTCCACGCCCAGCGTTGTAAGCCGGAAGACTCCCAGACTGAATAGATGTTCGGATTAGGTCACGCGGCAGCCGTGAACGCTTCCAAAGCTCGGCGGGCGTATACACCGCTTCAAGATCATCTGGTAGATAGGTGGCGTGAAGGTCTACACCTTGCGTCATGTTGTCCCCTGCCCTGTCCCGCCTGGGGACAGGGAGCTATGTCTGAGGGCCGCACCTCCCCGCAGGAAGGGGGCACACGTCAGGCAGGGCCGGGCCTACCGCTTACCGCTGGACTGTTCCAGCGGCCCGGCGTTCAGGCTGCAGGGGGAGCTAGAGGTGCAGTAGGTGGTCGAGGGCGTGGATAAAGAGGTCTGGGAGTACGAGTACGACGAGAGGTAGAGCGCAGTCTCCCCAAAACGTGAGCGCGATAAGCAGCACGCTTCAAATGCAATAGCACCGCGCTTAAGTCAACACGGCCAGCCATTCTCCGCAATAATCTCCAAACAGCACGCCCTGTTGAAGAATCTATGCCCGACAGAGAGCTGAAAAAGTCAGCTCCAAGAGCTAGAATTCCTTTACCCGGAAATACATCACCTGCATATGCACGAAGGGCATCTTCGCTAGGCAGCTCTCGCTTCCAAAGGGCGTGCATTACATTTTTAAATCTTTCGTCAATTGAATTGATGTCGTCATGGGAAGGAGCAGCGTAATCTATGAGACTATCTTCTCGCCACTTCATTTTAGCAAGAATTCTTCCCTGTTTACGTCGAATATTAGCAATTTTCGCTCTTGATCGGCGAGAGAAGGCTCGCAACATATACTCAGGAGCTTCATACCAAACCCCCAATTGTATACGCGCATCCTCATGGTAATCTGAAGGAATAATCTGAAAAATAGGAAGTTGCAGGTAATCTAGCCTAGCGTAAAGATAAGTTTTTACAGCCCGCCTAATTCTGTATTTGGACGGCGTCTTCCATCTCGAACTATGACGCACTTTCTGATGAGCCGCATGGACAAATGCTAAGAACTGTGCTCGTAGGTTTTCTTTCCTTGCGCCAGCCTCTATTGAAGGGATCAGAAGTGATAACAGAGAAGGCGCATTATCCCAAGGCACAGTTAAATGCGATTTCGCACCTACTTGAACGTGGGCACCTTTGACAACCACCTGGCCTACTTCGCTTAGAGCATATTCTTCCCAGATTGACCCTGACACTGCCGGCATCCACAGTGTGGATACCAGAGTGTTCAGAACAGGGGCTGGGGTCACATCGTAAAGTTTACCCTATTCCGCTCAGACCCGAACGAAGCCGGAGGTGCGTGGCCCAAACGTGGCCCATTTGCCTCCGAAGTTCACTTGATCTTGCCGGATGTTCCCGGCATATATGGAGACTACTTATACCGTCCAGGACGCATAAAGCCGCACACTCCCGACCATCTTAGGAATGCCCCCGCTTACGCCTTCCGCTCTCTTTTAATCAGCGGGTTGTAGGTTCAAGTCCTACACGTCCCACCAGGAAAGACCTCGCCCCAGGCGGGGTTTTCTTCATTTTGCTTGCCTGATCCAGTCACTCCCCCAGGACCACCCTAATAGTGTTTTTCCAGGCTGACCTCTCTTCTGACAGCAGACTGCTTTCCACGCTGGGCAACGAGCAGTGGCAACCGGAACTGTCCAGGAATGCCAGGTGGGCAGGAGTACATCAGGTACTAAAGGACAGTCAGAGGCTACAGAACAGGCCCTCCTGCCTGTCCAGATGCTTTGAACTGCTGATGGTGTCACGCCTATGGCGTTGGTCTTCCCCATTGCACTTGCAGAAGACTTTTATCTCACGACTCAGGCCAGCGCCGCCTGATTGATGGGGGTGGCGGCTGCGGTCAGGGTTAGGTCCGCATCCTTTTCTTCCTGCTCGCTGGTGCGGAGTACTTCAGCGTGATGGGGAAGCTGCAGGACTTCCGCATACCGCACCACCGTGCCGTAGACAGCGATTTCATAATGTTCAACCCGCTGCGCACAGGCAATCAGACTGGCATCCTTGACGGCGGGGACCGCGTCTTCTTTGATCATCTCGGCGCCTTCAGCAATCAAGCCCTGCATGGCCTTGCAGGTGTGGCCCCCAGGATCAAGGTTCAGCTCCTTAAAGAGCCCCTCCAGCCGCTGCGCCTGCACGCGCGTTTGGTCCAGGTGCCGTTCAAAGCCTGTTTGAAGTTGAAGGTCTGTGGCTGCCGCCGCCATCTTGGGCAGTGCGGCCAGGAGCTGGGTCTCGGCAGAGTACAGGTCGCGGAGCTGCTCAACGTACAGGTCTTTCAGCGTCTTTAGCGTTGTCATGTCCTGCACTGTGGGTGAGCGGCATCGCCCATGCCCGCCAGTCGAGTGAACTGGTCTTCATCTGGTCCGTGTACACGGTAAAAAGACTCTCTATCGGCCGTTCACCGTTCCGGTATGCCTCAGGATTTCTTCTTACTGGCATCCATAGCCGCACCTATGCCGGCCCCCAACGCCGTACCGAGCGCGACACCTATCCCGATATTGCCGAGTGCCGTCCCGACCGCCACGCCCAGGGCCACGCCGATGCCAAGACTCAACGGGAGCTTCGTTTTTGGTGTCATATCACGAGATACGACAGCAGCTGAAGGACCGTTCCCCAGTGACCCACACAGCCGCAGGAGGCTCACCTGCCATGACCAAGTGCTGTCTCTGAATCTGCTGGGAACCCACGGAGCCTGAACCCTCCCTTGCCTCGCACCACTCTCAACTCAGGACCGAGCCATGCCCAGCCGTACTGAACGCAGGAGCCGGAACCGGAGCGTATACTCCCGCGCATGACGGGTGTGCCCGCTCCACTGAACGCCCGCGCTCTGCTTCTGGCGCTGCTTATCACAGGCATCTGGGGTGTGAACTTTATCGTGATCAAGTGGAGCGTCGCCGACGCCCCGCCCCTGCTGGTGGCGGCCCTGCGGTTCCTGGTGGCGGCGCTGCCTGCGGTGTTCTTTGTGCCGAGGCCGCGCCTGCCCGCCCGCCTGCTGTGGGGCTACGGGCTGGCCGTGGGTGTGGTGCAGTTCGGGCTGCTGTACCTGGCCATTCAGCTGGGCATGAGCGCTGGACTTGGTTCTCTGCTGATGCAGATGCAGGCCTTCTTTACTGCGCTTCTGGCCGCGCGCTTGCTGGGCGAACGCGTGCAGCCGTGGCAGGTGCTGGGCATCACCCTGGCGTTTAGCGGTATGGGCGTCATCGGGGCGCTGTCGGGCGGGGACCTCACGGCGCTGAGTCTGCTGCTCACCCTGCTGGCCGCGCTGGGCTGGGCGGTGAGCAACCTGTTGGTCCGGGCCTCGGGCGGCGCGAACATGTTCTCGCTTGTGGTCTGGAGCGCCCTGATTCCGCCGTTGCCGCTGGCCCTGCTGGCCGGGCTCACGAACGGCTGGGACGCCGTGGCGCGCACCCTTACCCACAGCAGCGCTGGGTTCTGGGCCGCCGTGCTGTTTATGGGTCTGGGCAACACCGTCCTGGGCTTCGGGGTGTGGGCCGCGCTCATCCAGCGGCACGGCGCGGCCCGCGTGGCACCCCTGTCACTCCTGGTGCCGGTGTTTGGTCTTCTCGCCAGCGCCCTAGCCTACCACGAGGCCTTTCCGCCCGGCAAAGTCCTGGGGGCCGCGCTGGTCTTTTCGGGCCTGGTCCTGCATGTGTTTGGCGGGCAATGGTGGCGGCGCGCGTAGGCTCTCCGGGCTTATATCTAGCGTCAGCCGCAGAGAGCCTGGCGCACAGAGGCGCTGGCCTGGAACAGCCGGCAGTCTGAAGGGAGAGGCAGACACGCCTGACCGTTTCCCACCCATAGCCGAAATCTGGGGGCCTTCCTGCCTGCACGATTGGCTTACGCTGCCTGGCCGACGCCAAAGGCGAGGGTCCTCAGGCATTCTGCTGTCGGTGGCCGGAGTTCAGCCGGAAGAACGCTCGCTTGTGGCGCGAGAGGTCACGGGTTCAAGCCCCGTCGGTCACCCCAATTTATAGCGCCTTAGCTCAATTGGAAGAGCATCAGATTTTGGATCTGTTGGTTCCACGTTCGAATCGTGGAGGCGCTGCTTCTATCTCAGGATGTCGTACAGCCTGGAAGCAGGCTTACCTTGGAGGTTACATTCCTAGAATCCTGCCACCTCAACCCTTTATGTCATGCCGCTGTGATAGGGCCTTCCCTATACTCAGACCATCCAAATCAGCAGTGCCCGCCCGAGTGAAGGCGGTTCCTTGCCCCGCCCCCGTGCGGGGCTTTTTGGGTCTAGTGCCGCTCATGTGTGTGGCAACTCGCGCAGCCACCATGGGCAGAGCCCGAGGAGGCGCCCGTGACACCCGTCCTTCCACCACTTCACGCAACACTGGTGTCACCCTCAAATCGGGTTCTAGCGACTTTACGCGGCTGTCATGTCCCCTCTCCGTCCAGTCAGGAGACTCAAGCATGATCCGTGGTTGGTGGCTGGCACCGCTCCTCTGGGGTGCGTTCAGAACGAAGGTCCTCCGGTTCCCGACAGCCGGCTGGACCCCAACCGATGAGCGTGATGGTGTCGGCCCCCTGACGCGCCGGGACTACTGGATTGATCTGGCTGCGCCGCAGCGCTCTGGCCCAGAGGTGCTTCAGCTCATGCTCCAGCAGTTGCCGTCCCTGACACCGCCGGCGCTGGGGTGGTTCCGCCGGGTGCGCCGCACAGAGGGACCGACCGGAGTGGGCGACCAATTCAAGATTTTGATGTTGGGCAGCCGGCGCGCACGGGTGGAGGTGGCCTTTCTTGCGCCGGACCACTTTCGTCTGCGCACTCTTAAACAGCATTCGGAATCCGGCTGGACAGAGTTTCGCTGCTCTGCACTGTCCACAGGGGGCTACCGGCTGAGCATCCTGTCTCAGGTGAGGGCCAGCAGTTGGCTGGACCGGCTCGGTTACCTCTTGGGCATCGGCATCCTGCAGCGCCTGACGTGGGAGGCGGCCCTGCGGCGTGGCCTGCAACTGAGTGGAGGGCGCAAAGTGGGACATGGCACCACAACCTCGGAACGGCCCTAAGCGGCCACTGTCCTGCCCAGCCGGTCACTCCACCAATGGGTTGACGCCCTTTGAACACCCACCCTCTACGCTATAGGCACCCGAACAACACACCCCGCCCGAGTGAAGGCGGAGAGGGCCGCCCCATCGCCGTGTGGGGCTTTTTTATGGCCCTCTCCTGAAGCGGAGCCCAACGTGGCCAAAGATCGTCACTCTCAACAGCTCTGGGACGAAACAAACAAGACGGAGACAGTATTGAGGGCTGCCGCTGTACAGCTCAACTTGCACACAGACAAGAGCGCGGCGAAGTCATCATTTGCTCGCGCAGCACATTCAACTCGGGGGTAAAGAACGTGAGGTTATACCCCGTTGTGTCGAGCAGTTCAGCCAAGCGTTCGGTCACTGCGTCCCAGGCGGCGCTGGGCGTTTCGCCGTTTTGACACCGCATTCGGAAATCAAGTTCGGCCAGGTATTTGGCCATGGCCCAGAGGGTGCTTTCATGCAGATACATGCCACGACCCTACCCAGGGGTGGATGACGGCAGAATGACGCGCTCAGCGCCCACCACAGGCAGGAAACACCTGCAGGACAGACGTTGCCGCCACCCTTAAGCGTGGGGCGTCTTGCCCCTGTTCTGGACTTGCTCAACCCCCTGCTCGAAGGCCTCAGCCCAGGGGCCGGGATACGGCACAGGGTCGGAGTCTTCCCTTGCCTGGTCGTCCATCCTGCCCCAGTGGAAGACCAGCGTCATAGGCCGCTCGTGCGTGATGACCTCCAGCCAGACTTCCCAACCATCCTGCTTGAGCTGTTGCAGGGCCTGACGCTGCTCGGTGGTCAGTTCGTCTTCCCAGGTGTCCTGAAGGGCCAGCGCCTCGGACATGACTCTGAGTTCATCAATCATTCCTCACCCTACCCCAGGCAGTGGATGCTGTCCCAGGTAATCCAGTTCCAGAGCGCCTGTTGCTCTCACAGCTCTGGTCTGCAAGGGTGACCCATGCTGCTGCTCAGTTTCGCAAGTTCGCCCGCCTTAGGCGGCTTCCAGAGCCTCAAAACTCACTGCAATGACCTTTTGGTGGCAGAGGGGCGTAAGGGTTTCATAGATGCAGCATTGGCACCCCTAAAGAGCAATGAAAGCCCCCCGCCTAATGTAAGACGGGGGGCTTTGTCTGGCTCGGCAGGTTGGGGTCGAACCAACGACCGTCCGATTAACAGTCGGATGCTCTGCCACTGAGCTACTGCCGAATATTTGGCCGTTTCTGGCGCGAGAGGGATAGTAGCACGCACCCTGCAGGGGTGCAAGCCCCGCCCTGCACGCACCCTCAGGCCTGCGCCCCGCCCGGCATGATGGTCTCGGGCGTGACCCCCAGCCGGGCCAGCGCGGCCGGCCAGCGGTCACTCGCCGGCACATCCCACAGCAGGTCTGGCGAGTCCTGTTCCACCCAGACCCAGGCGCCTTCGCGCCCCTCCTGGGCAAGCTGGCCAGGTGACCAGCCGGCGTAGCCCAGCACCAGCATGTAGCGCTGCCCCGCCGCCATCACCGCCTGCAAGACCTCCAGGCTGCTCGACACGTTGAGGCCCGGCAACAGCCGCATCTCGCCGTCTATGCCCACGGCTTCCGGGTATAGACACCAACCCAGTGTCGGGTCTACCGGGCCACCCAGCCAGGCAGGGTCGTCCTGGCCCGGCGTCTCTGGCAGCAGCTCAGACACCCTCTGAGACATGGGCTGGTTGACAATCAGGCCCATTGCGCCCTTCTGGTCGTGCTCTAGCAGCAGGATAACAGTGCCCTCGAACACCCCACCGCGCAGGTGAGGGCTGGCCACAAGAAACATAACGGGGCTGCTCATGGGCTTACAGGATAAGGCGCGCCGCCAGCGGGAACAGGGAAAGGGCTTACGGGGAGGTCAGTAGGTGATGGTTCGGATGACTGTTCTGGTCAGGCGACCATTCATGGTTTCCCGCTGGCTGGTCAAATTCCCCTGCGTGTCATACATGGAAGTCCAGAGCATTTCGTAGCCATCGGTGGTTCGTATGCCGAACCGGAGGACACGGCCGCCGGAGTCGGTGGCGAAGGTGGATGTCAACACTACGGTCTCACCGCGCTTCTGCTCACTCTGATTGAGGTGCCCGTCTGGTCCATAAGCATATGTGGTCTTCAACACTGTCGCTGGGACTGCAGACCCCTTGAGCTTCTGTGATATTTCAACTGCCATGAGCCGGTTAAGCTCGTCGAAACGGGCCGTTCGTGCAATGGCGATAGCGCCGGCCAGAGTGGTTCGCTCGTAGACTTCGCGCTTTTGCAGGGAGTAGGTGCAGCTCACCTGAATCTTGACGGGCGGAAGATTCTCGTCAATCAGGTCATCCAGCTCGACGCCGGTATAGCTGCTCAGCCGGTTGCGGCCGTCAAAGGTCAGTGTGAGCGGCGTTTTGGGCGAGGCCAGGACGCTGGTCAGTGTCACCGAGCTCTGGCCTGAGAAGGCGGCCATGATGCTGTCGGATTCCCGCTGAAAGCTTCCCTGCCAGGCAGAGCCAGTTCGACTCTGAAACGACGCGGCGGCCTGGGTCGTTCCCCGATTAGTGTTCCAAAGCACTTGAGTTATCTGGCCCCGGTCCAGCAGAAACGTGCGGGTCGCGTCACGTTGAGGGCCAACGTCGGGAAAGAAGGTGCTGACTTCGACCACCTTCTTCGGCTGGCCCTGAAACACCGGGAACAGGCTGCCTTCCGCTTCAGGAGTTTCAAAGCAGTAGGCCGCCTGAGCGGAAGGCAGCAGGCACAGGATACCCACGAATAAAGCGCGTCTCATCACGGCCACAGCATAGAGATTCACTCTCCTGCACGCCACGAAAAACCCCCGCCACCACGGGCGGGGGTCAGAACTTCATTGTGTTTAGGCGCGGGCTTCGGTGCGGCGGCTCTTGCGCTTGGGGGCCGCGTCGGGCACCGGCAGGGCCGCCTGGCCATCACGCGGGGTCTCCAGGGCCTTCAGACCGCCCACCAGGGCCACGTCCAGCACCTGGTCCACCGTGTCGCAGGGGTGGAAGCTCATCGAACTGCGCAGGTGCAGCGGGATGTCGCGCAGGTCGCCTTCGTTCGCCTTGGGCAGGATGATGTGCTTGATGCCAGCGCGGCGGGCACCCAGCACCTTCTCCTTCAAGCCGCCGATGGGCAGGTAACGGCCGGTCAGGGTCATCTCGCCGGTCATGGCCACATCGTGGCGGGCGGGAATACCAGTAATGGCGCTGATCAGGCTGACGGCCATCGCGCCGCCTGCACTGGGGCCTTCCTTGGGAATGGCACCGGCCGGAACGTGCACGTGGATTTCGCTGTCATCAATGCGCGCCTTGTCAATGTGGAAGCGTTCGGCGTTCGCCTTGATGTAGGTCAGGGCTGCGCGGGCGCTTTCCTTCATCACGTCGCCCAGTTGGCCGGTTAGCACTAGGCCTTTGCCGGGGCTGGTGCTGGTTTCCACGAACAAGATGTCGCCGCCCACCGGGGTGTAGAACATGCCGGTGCTCACGCCGACCATGTCTTCCTTGCCTTCAGTTTCGGGGATGTGCCGGGCCTGACCCAGGTAACGGTCCAGTTCCTTGTCGGTCACTTTGACGCGCTTGACTTCCCCGGTGGCGATGCGGCGGGCGACCTTGCGGGCCACCGTGCCAATCTCGCGTTCCAGGTTGCGCACGCCGGCCTCGCGGGTGTAGTGCGAGATCAGCTTTTCCAGGGCGCTGTCGGTAAAGGCAATCTGGTTGGCCTTCAGGCCGTTGGCGATGAGCTGACGCGGCAGCAGGTAGCGCTTGGCGATTTCCAGCTTTTCCTGCTCGATGTAGCTGGAGAAGTCGATGACTTCCATGCGGTCCATCAGAGCCGGAGGAATCTGCTCGGGGTAGTTGGCCGTGGCGATGAACATGGCCTCGCTCAGATCAAACGGCACCCCCAGGTAGTGATCAGTAAAGTGCTGGTTCTGCGCGGGGTCCAGCACTTCCAGCAGCGCCGCTGAGGGGTCGCCCTGGTAGCTGCTGCCCAGCTTGTCTACCTCGTCCAGCAAAATGACGGGGTTCTTGGTGCCCGCGCTGCGGATGCCCTGAATCAGGCGGCCGGGCATGGCGCCGATATAGGTGCGGCGGTGACCGCGAATGTCCGACTCGTCACGCGCGCCGCCCAGGGCGATGCGCACGTACTTGCGGCCCAGCGCCTTGGCGATGCTCTGCGCGATGCTGGTCTTACCCACGCCGGGAGGGCCCGTGAAGACCAGAATGGGTCCCTTGTTGACGTCTTCGGCGCTCAGTTCACCGCGCTCAGCGCGTTCCTTGCGCAGGCGGCGCACGGCCAGGAACTCCAGCACGCGGTCCTTGACCTTTTCCAGGCCGTAGTGGTCGTCATCCAGAATCTGTGAGGCCTGGCCCACATCCAACTGGTCATCGCTGCGGGTGTTCCAGGGCAGCTCGGTGACCCAGGTCAGGTAGGTGCGGATAACGCTGGCTTCGGCCGCGTCGGGGTGCATGCGTGCCAGGCGATTGACCTCGCGGTCCAGATCCTTGCGCACCTCGGGCTTCAGCTCTAGGGCGTCCAGCTTGGCGCGGAAGGCCTCGGCTTCGTCACCTTCGTCGCCGTCCTCACCGCCCTGCAGTTCTTTCTGAATAACCTTCATCTGCTCGCGCAGGTAGTATTCGCGCTGGTTCTTGTCGATCTCTTCTTTGACCTGCGCGCGAATCTTCGCCTGCACCGCCTGCACTTCCTGCTCGGTGTCCAGCAGCGTCAGCAGCTTGCGCACGCGGCCCGTCAGGCCCGCCTGTTCCAGCAGCGCCTGCTTGTCTTCCAGCTTAAAGTCGAGGTTGAAAGCGATGTGATCGGCCATCTCACCGATGTCGTCCTTGGCCTGGATGGTCTGGACGTTCTCGGCGCTGATCTTGCCGTTCTGGGCAATGGTGTCAAAGCGCTCGCGCAGTTCGCGGCTCAGGGCTTGCAACTCGACGGGGTTGTCGGTTTCGGCAGTCAGGGGGGTGATGTCAGCCGTCAGGTAATCGCCGCGCCGGTAGTTGGTGGCCTGCACGCGGGCCACTGCCGACACCAGCATCTGCACGGTGCCATCGGGGTTCTTGCGCACGCGCAGCACGTTGCAGGCCGTGCCCACGTCATACAGGTCGGCGCCCTTGGGGTCATCCACATCCTTGTCCTTCTGGGACACGATCAGGATCACCTTTTCGCCGGCCATGGCGGCTTCAATGGCACCAATAGACAGCGAGCGGCTGGCGTCAATGTGCTGCACCATGGTCGGGTAAATCACGCTGCCACGAACCGGGCAGACGGGGACATTCTGGGGAAGGGGGGTGGGCATGGTCGGAACTCCTTTGGCCCGGGTGGGTCGTGACGAGAGCGGGTTCCTGAAAATGCAAAACCAGGAAACTTGAGTGCAAGTATATCAAGTTTAACGGGTGGGGACAAGTGCGGCGGCGCCTGGGCGCGGACCTAACAAAACTCGTTCTCCACGACAAAAGCCTAGCGCTCAGCACCTGACACAACCCTCACGCGAAGCTGACGCAGCCTTGAACAATTGCCGGGCAGACCTGCCAGACTGGCCCCATGCCCCGCGTGGTGTTTCGTCTCATTCTTCCCCCTGGCTCGCCACCGGCCCAGACACTGTTTCTGACTGGTGACCACCGGGGCTGGAGCAGTGACCCCGAAGGCTGGACGTTTACTGCGGCGGGCGAGCTTACCGCCGACCTGCCTATGGGGGCGCTGACCGGCGTAAAGGTGCGCGCCCAGCACTCTGACGGAACAGTGACAGAAGAGGGAGACGCCTGGGGAGGCCGAGCCCCGGCGCACAAGATCGTGGTGAATAGCGAGACCGTGATCCAGCTGGCGGTTGCGGGCTGGCAGGATACGCGCGCTGGTCAAGGCCGCCCCTCCCGCAGCGCCCCACCACGCGAGGCCATCATGCTGGCGGCCCCCTGGGGCGACCAGGCCGTGCAGCTGTGGTGGCCAGCCGGGCATGACACTGGCCCCTTGCCCCTGCTGATTCTGCATGACGGTCAGAACGTCTTTGACGAGGAACCAACTTTTGCGGGCGAAAGCTGGGACGCGGCGGGCGCGGCGCAGGCGCTGGCTGAGGCAGGTCTCCCCTGCCGCATCGCCGCCCTGCCGGTGGGGGACGACCGCAGCCGCCTCTATGTGCCTTTTCCTTTTGAACTGAACGGTTTCGTGTCGGGGGCGGACGACTACGCGGATTGGGTCAAAGGGACATTGTTGCCAGCCCTACACGCGCGCTTTGGCCCAGTCTCTGCCCAGCACACGGCGCTGGCGGGGTCCTCATTTGGTGGACTCATCACCGCCTACTGCGGGCTGCGCGACCCCGGCACCTACGGGACGCTGGGGGTCCTGAGCCCGGCGGTCTGGCCCGCCGACTTTGAATTCTTGCGCTGGTGGCAGGGCCGCCGAGATCCCCAGGCCCGCGTGTGGCTGGACATGGGCGACCATGAGGGCAGCAGTCTGGCCAGCGCCGCCGAGACCGTTGCCCTAGCCCAGACGCTGGCCGAGACCCTACGGCCCCAAGTGCAGGAGGTTCAGTTTGTGGTGGGCGGAGGCCACTGGCACGACGAAGCGGCGTGGCGCACCCGCCTGCCGGACTTCCTGCGCTGGTGGCTGGACGGCCTTACCCCCCTGAGCCCTTGAACGCCCGCAGCAACGCACCTCGTTCAGCCAGCGCCTGCTGAAACAGGGCCTGCTGAAAGGCTTTGGCGTCGTTCACACTGCGTCCTCCAGCGACCTCGGGGCGGGCCGGTTTGACGGCCGGCGCCAGACCTCCAAACCGCCGTGCTCGGAACATGCCGGGATGTTCCTCGAACACGGCGGTTACGTTCGCCGGAAGCCGGGCCAGGTGGGCGGCAAACACCTGCTCCTGGGCAAGTTCGACGTGGGCGGCGGCTGGGCCCAGTTCACTCAGCAGCCGGTCCATCAGGGCAAACACAGCCGCGGCGTAGGCATCGACCTCGGCGCGGGTGGGCAGGGCGCCCCGGTGAATCACGCGGTTGCGAAAGTCGGTGCCCAGCCCAGCCGGCGTCAGGAAATCCGGCTCGCGGCCCTGACGCAGCAGGTAGGCCAGGGCGAACATGCCCAGTTGCCGCTCGGACTGGCTGGCCACATGCCGCCAGGTGCCGTCCAGCGCCCCCTGAGCGAGGCTGAAATCGCGGTCGGTGTTCGCCGCCTGTTCCAGCGTGAAAGCCCGGACATAAAACTCGAAAAATCGTTCCAGCGCCGCTGCAAAACTGGCCACGGCCTCGCGGGCGTACCCGTCCATCAGGGCACGGGTGCCCAGATCAAACAGCACCTCAAAGCGCTGCTTGCGCAGAAACACATAGGACCGCGCCCCGCACTGCACGCAGGTCACGTCATGGACGCCGCTTTCCGTAAAGGCCACGCGGTTGGCGTGTCCGCAGGCCGGGCAGGGGGTGGGAAAGTCCATGCGGGGGAGTTTAAGGCGAGAGAAGGGCAGTGACGTCAGGTGCGGGTGTAGATGGTCACATCACTGCTCGTTGCCCCCATTAAGGGCTGTAGGCCAAGCAGGAGCCTATTCACGACTCACTGGAGAGGAGGGCGCGGAGTCGATGCACCTCTGCCAACAATGCAGGCACATCTTCTCGCGCATGAGCGATGAAAATCGCATTGTCGTCACAAGCGTCCTGGTATGCCAGGCGCGGGTATTGAAGACAGGTAATAGCAACCACAGACTCGTCGTCAATATCCCCCTCTACTAAGAGTCTGCGACCTCGCCCATCATCAAGGTAAAGCCCGACGTCACTGAGCTTGCCCCGCGCCTGAAGCCCAACGTAAACAGCTCCCTGGTAAAGCTGATCGTCCGTCACCACTGGAAACCAGGGACCAGGAGTGGTGCGATGTATACGGTCCGCAATGGCGGTCAGCTCTTCATCTGTCATAGAACGCAGTCTGACGGACCCTTGGCCCACACGTTTTCTATGTGTGTTTGGCAATTCAGCACTCCCCGGCCCTGCCCCGACATCGGCAGCAGCAAATCAGTGCCTGGCGTGAAGCCGCCCACAACCCGTGGCTGCTGATGAGGGAGTTGAGCAGTGAGGGGGGGCATGTCTCTGCAACCCTAGAGTTTGGGTTCTTGCATAGGAAGAACCCTTTCTTCAGTTGTGGGGCTACGTTGCCCATCCCTACGGCAACGCCACACTCTTAGACGCAATCACATACGCCAGGCCGCCACTGTGGGTCAGCCACAGTTTTTCAAAGGCGGCGCGGGGGTAGGTGCGGCGCACGCCCGCATCGGTGGGGGCGGCGGGGTCATTCAGCACCGGGTTGCCCTGGGCGTCAAACCCCACGAGCACCATCAGGTGCCCGCTGCTGGTGGGCAGGGCGGCGCCGGGCAACTCGCCGGCACCCCAGCCCAGGCTGACGGCCAGCGGCACCCCCACCGCCACGAAGCGCTCGGCCTGGGCCAGGTTAGGCAGGCGCGTGACGAACGCGCGCAGGCCAAAGCTGCCAGCGTAGGCGGTGTTAAAGGGCCAGTTGCCGGTGCCGTCGTAGGCGCGGTCAAAGGTGGCCGCCGCCGCCTGGGGGACCGTGACCTGAATGCCCTGGTGCGCCAGAAGCATGCTGACGCTGGTGGGGCTGCACCAGACCTCGCCGCCGTTTGGGTACAGCATCTGCGAGCGCGCCGGCACGTTCAGCACCTTGCCCCAGAGGGCGCGGTCGCCGGGCGTCCCCAGCCCCGAGGCCCGCCGCGCCCGGTCTGAGGTGTTGAAGGCCAGGAGGCTGACCCCAGTGCCCGCACCCCGCAGGGTCACCCGGTACTGAAAAGTGGCCGCCTTACCCCTGAGCCGCAGGGTATCGGTCAGCATCTGGCCAGCGGCGTCCTGCTGGCCGCCTAGGCTACTGCGGTCGCCCGCGCTGCTCCAGGTGCCAAAGCTGAAGTAGCGCGTCCAGGTGTTCCCCATCCGCGCCCGCACCTCCAGGCTGACGCTGCCGCGCCCAGGGGTTACGGCATTCCATGAAGGCACGAGTTCGTCAAAGGCAGGGGCCATCAGCGGCGCCGACGTATACGTGCCACTGGTGGCCCCAGTGCTGACCTGAAGGCCGCCCGGACTGAGCGTGACCCCGCGCGCCTCACCGGCGGCCCAGTCGGCGGGGCGTTCGTGAATCAGGGTGGTGGACGCAGGATAGGTCATGGTCAGGGCCTCCGCGCTGCCCAGGCACAGCAGAGGCACTGCCAGAAACAGGGTTAGAAATGGTCGCATGGTGCTGCGCGCATGATGCCGCGCCGGGTGGGGCGGGAGGATGAGGGCGGACAGCCCGGCCACAGCGTCTGGCCGACGACGCTCAGCCCAGACTCCAGAGGCACCTGCGGTGATGGCCCAGCGTGACTCTGAACTGGGTGAAACAGGTCGTGGTGTCCAGAGCGCCGTGAAGCTGATGTGGAAGGCACCTTCAGCTCTTCCCAACGCCCTTACCGCAGAACCCAGAGCGGTTGAGGGGAGAAACCTCAACCGCTCTGGCGCGAACGCCCCTCAGGGGAGCAGCCAGCCCCAGTCACGCCAGAGACAGCGCCACGTCGTCCAGCCAGGCCAGGGTCTTTTGCATGCCCGTTTCCATCCCAGAATGCAGGTGGGCGTCACGGTCCGCTTGCGCCGCGTGCTGCACGAGGATGGTCAGGCGGGTGCCGTTGCCATGCGGCGCAAAGGTCACGGTGTTCAGCGCCCCTTCACTGTCCGGCATCCCCTCGTAGATCTCGGTGGCCACCAACCGGGTTTCCGGCACAATTTCGCGGTACACGCCATGAAAGCCGACCTCCTGGCCGCCCGCTGTCACCATCACGTAGCGCCAGCGGCCACCCACCTGCAGGTCAATCTCGGCGTGGGTGGTCTGGCCCATGTCGGCACTCCACCAGCGGCGCACCAGGTCTGGCGTCGTCCAGGCGCGGTAGACCAGAGCCAGCGGGGCCGCGAAGTCGCGGGTGATGAGAATGTCAGTGGTTGAAGGCAGGGTGACTTCGGCACGGGTCTCGGGGGCGCGGCGTTCAGGCAGGGTCGTCATGGTCTTCTTCCTCCGTCAGAGTGGCAAGAACGGCGTCCAGGCGGTCCAGGCGCCCAGACCACAGCGCGGCGTAAGCCTGCACCCAGTCGTGCAGGGGGCGCAGCGCTGGGCCATGCACGCGGTACAGCCGCCGCACGCCGTCGTCCCGGACGCGAACGGCGTCCACGTCCCGCAGCACCTTCAGGTGCTTGGAGACCAGCGGTTGCGACAGCCCCAGCGCCTGCGCCAGCTCACCCACAGAGCGCTCGCCGCCGGCCAGCAGGTCCAGCAGCTGCCGCCGCCGGGGTTCGGCCACGGCACTGAACACATCGCTGTCGGCAGTGGCTCGGGGCATGGCTCATTATATAACTATATGGTTATATAAGCAAGCGCCCGAGAAGAGGGTGAACTTATCCCTCCTTACCCGCTGCCCTGGAGAAACAGCAGCGCCTCGGGCAGCGCCTCGCGCCAGGTCACCCAGTTGTGACCGCTGGGGTACTCGCGGTACTGTTGGGCCACCCCGGCCTCGGCCAGCAGGGCGGCCATGCGGCGGTTGGGCCCAGTCAGCCACTCCAGCACCCCGGTATCCAGGCTGACGCTGAGGTGGGTGGGCGGCGCCCCCCGCAGGGTGTCCAGCAGCCACTCGCCCGCGCCCACCGTGTCAATCACGCCCTCCCGCGTGGCCCCTGGCCGGGCGATGAACGCCCCGCTGTGACTGGCCACCCGCGAAAACAGATCCGGGTGCTGCGCGCCCAGAAACAGGCTCGTCAGCCCGCCCAGGCTGGCGCCCCACAGCCCGCGCACCGAGGGGGTCAGCAGCTTTCCCTCCACGCGCGGCATGACCTCTTGTGTCAGGAAATCCAGATAGCGGGCGTTGACGTAATACTCCTCGTTGCGGTCGCCCGGTTCCACGAACACGAAGGCGGCCGGCGCGGTCAGCCCTGCTTCCAGGGCGCGGTCGGCCACGTCGCCCAGCTTGCCAGTGCGGTAAAACGCCACCCCGTCCTGCACGTAGTACACCGGCAGCGCGGTGCCCGGCTGGTGCCCATGCGGGGTGTACACGATGGCCCGGCGGGTGCCGGGAAACACCTCACCTTCCCAGGTCAGGCGGTGCCCGGTGCCCTTCAGGCGCGCTTCGGGGGCCAGCCACAGCGGATGCCGCGCGTAGGCGCCCACCACCGCCGCGCGTGGGTAGGGCCACCAGGGATTCAGGGATTTTTGAGGATTGTCGGGGTCAGCAAAAGCCTCGCCCGCCGCATTGACCCAGGCATATTCCACCCAGGCGCCGCGCGGGAGCCGCAGCGTCAGAGGCTGCCCGCCCACCACGGGCAGTGGGTCGCGCTTGCGCCAGTCAGTCATGTCACCAATCAAACCCACCGCACCTGCTGGGGGCGTAAACGTCACGTTCTGTCCCTGCACCGAAACCGCCATAGGGGCGATTGTAGGGGCCAGCGGGGCTGCCCGGCAGTCTCTACCAGAGTGCCGACTCAAAACTTCAGGGCCGTCAGCCTGGCGCAGCGATGACCCACTCTGTTCCTTACTGGTCTTCAACTTATGCAAGAAAAAGCTCTGGCGGCGCCTCTCCAACTTGCCTTGAACGCCAAGGCGGCCTGGAGCACGGGTCGTGGCGTTGACAGTCATGACTGCCAGCCACAAGGGCTTTCATGCCCTCCTGTCTTTCCTCCACGCCTGGATTAAAGAGAGGTTCAGGGCCAGCCTTGCGGGCGCAGGCGCACAATACCCGCTGGAGGCAAGACATCATGACCAAGAATCTGACCGCCGCTCACAGCGGCACTTTCAAGATTGGCGGCGACCTGAGCGTCAACCGACTGGGCTTTGGGGCGATGCGCGTCACGGGCGAGGGCATCTGGGGCGACCCCAGCGACCTGCAGGGCGCGCTGGAAACCCTGCGCCTATTACCCGAACTGGGCGTGAACTTTATTGACACGGCCGACAGCTACGGCCCGGCGGTCAGCGAGGAACTGCTGCGCCAAGCCCTGCACCCCTACGACGAGGTGGTCATTGCCACCAAGGGGGGCCTGACCCGCACTGGACCCAACGCCTGGCACGCGGTGGGGCGCCCCGAGTACCTCAAGCAGCAGGCGCACCTGAGCCGCCGCCGCCTGGGCGTGGAGCGCATTGACCTGTGGCAACTGCACCGCATAGATCCGAAAGTGCCGCGCGATGAGCAGTTTGGCGCCATTCGGGAACTGATCGACGAGGGCGTCATTCGGCACGCAGGCCTGTCCGAGGTGAGCGTGGAAGAGATTCAGGCGGCGCAGCAGGTCTTTCCGGTGGCCACCGTCCAGAACCTCTACAACCTCGTCAACCGCAAGAGCGAGGCCGTGGTGACCTACTGCGCCGCAGAAGGCATCGGCTTTATTCCCTGGTATCCGCTGGCAGCCGGCGGCCTGGCGCGGCCCGGCAGTGTGCTGGCCGAGGTAGCGACGCGCCTCAGCGCCTCCCCCTCGCAGGTGGCGCTGGCCTGGGTACTGCGCCGCAGTCCCGTGATGCTGCCCATCCCCGGAACCGGCAAGGCCAAACACCTGCGCGAGAACGTGGCTGCCGCCGAACTAACGCTCTCGGATGAGGATTTTCAGGCGCTGGACGAGGTGGGCCGCCAGGAGTGGGCGAAAGAAGCGTAAACTAGCAATCACTGAAAGGGCCGCACATAGAGGTGCGGCCTTTTTTCTGGTGAGCGATGCAGTAAACGTAATCAGGGGCAGGAGGCGAGACGCGAGACCCCGGAGCCTCAGCCAGCAGGGTTTCTGGCCCCCGTTAGGGCACCATTCTCCAAGTTCATCTGCCTCCTGGCTCCTCTGTGGCAGCAGATCGCTTGTTCAGGACAGCTGAGGCCAAGTGGATGACCCGCACCAGGACGACAAATTCAGGCCAGGGCAGGACGACACCACCAGCAACCCTGTCAGGCATGGCCTTTTTTTACGTCTGCCGCCCCACTTGACTGTCGGAAGGAGTCAGAACAGAGCGGTCTGCCCCTTCTTGGCCGATTCTTCTGTCCTCTCGCCTGGACTCCCAGGGTTTGCTGAAGGCTAGTAGGGACTTGCTGCACCATCGGCCATAGCCCAGAGGCGCCAGAATGCCCGGCATGACGGCTCCTGTTTTTCTGCGCGCCCTGGTCACAGGCACGCCTCCGCATCAGGTGCCCCAGACCCAGGTACAGGCAGCGGCCCGCAGCCTCTTTCCCCGCATGGCGGCGCGCCCTGGTCTGCTGGACATATTCACCAACGCCCAGATCCAGACCCGCAGCCTGGCCCAGCCCCTGGACTGGTATCTGCAGCCCCGCAGTTTTCAGGAGCGCAACGCCGCGTTTGTGCAGGAAGCCCGCGTCCTGAGCGTGCGGCTGGCCGGGCAGGCGCTCACAGAAGCCGGGCTGGCCCCAACCGACATAGACGCCGTGGTGTTTGTCAACACCAGCGGGATCAGTGCGCCCAGCTTGGACGCCCACCTGGTAGAAGCGCTGGGCCTGAGCCGGCACACCGTTCGGCTGCCGGTCTGGGGCCTGGGGTGCGCGGGCGGCGCGGCGGGACTGGCGCGGGCGGCCGATCTCGTCAGAGCCGGCCACCGCCGCGTCCTGCTGGTCGCGGCCGAGCTGTGCAGCCTGACCCTGCTTCACGGCGATGAATCCAAGAGCAACTTCGTAGGCACGGCACTCTTTTCGGATGGCGCTGCCGCCGCCGTGTTGACAGCGGCCGACGTGCCTGGTCCTGCCCCCCTGGCCGAGATATGCGGCGCCTATTCCAGCCTGATTGAAGACAGCGAAGACATCATGGGCTGGGATGTGGTGGACGAGGGACTGAAAGTGCGTTTCAGCCGCGATATTCCTACGCTGGTGCGCGGCATGATGCGGGACAATGTTCAGGAGGCGCTTGCGGCCCACGGCTGGACACGGGATGAGGTCGATACCTTTGTGGTTCACCCTGGCGGCGTCAAGGTCTTGACGGCCTTTGAGGAGGCTTTAGACCTGCCCCCTGGCACTCTGGACGACAGCCGTACCGTCCTGCGCGACCACGGCAATATGAGCGGCGCCACTGTGCTGTTCGTACTGGCTGAAACGCTCAAGCGGCGCCCGTCTGGCCTAGCTCTCTTGACCGCAATGGGGCCAGGTTTCAGCGCCGAGCATGTGCTGCTGCGCTTTTCAGAGACGTGAAAGGGGGACGACGCCGTTCAGGCGGGGCAAGCTATCTGACTGGCACACCTCTCTCCCATTCTTGGGGCTTGCTCTGAGTAGAAAGAGGTCGGCCTCTAACTCTACTTTCTTTCTCAGGAGTGGCAGCTCAATTTGGAAGCGCTTGAAGCGACCCATGATTCCACTCCATCAGACAAAAAAAGGCCGCTGGCGTCATACCAGCGGCCCTCCTGCTGTCCCGTCTTACATCTGGTCGTCTGGCCTAGCCTTGTCCGGCGTGGTGCCGTCTGAGTTGAGGCCCGCTGTGGCGTCGTCAAACGCCTCCGGGGTGACATCGGTGCCGCCCTGGGCTTCCGGCCGTGGGTCGGTGGTGTTGCTCAGCTGCTCGCCCTGCGACACGCCGGCATTCGGGTCTGTGCTGCTGCCTGGTCTGCCTTCGCCCATGTCCACGCCTCCCTTATCGCCTAATGGTCTGAGGCTGCGCGCCGTCCATCTCGCCCGTGACTTCCTTGGGCGTCTGGTCAACCTGCTGGGCGTGGTCTTTCATGCCCTGGTCCTGAATGCCCTTGATGTCGCTCAGATCATTGGTGTCTTTACTGCCGCCCTCGGGGTGGCTGGGGTGAGCCTTATCATCGTGCTGGGTCATACACACCTCCGGTGAAAGGGTTGGATGTCGCTGGAGCCCCAGCCTAAGACGGGTCCATGAACCGCTGGCCTGGGTCAGCTTCATGCAGGGTTGGCGTTTGCTGGCGCTGCGTCTCTAGCCTGCGATTTCCTGCACCAGCGACAGCACCGCTTTTTTCAGAGTGGCGGCACTTTGCCCCTCGGCCAGGACCTCGCCGGTTGCGCCGTCCATCACGCGGGCCTGCACCCTGGCCTTCTCACCGCCCGGCTCCAGGACCAGTTCCAGCCGCTGCCCTGGCCCCAGCGCCTGCGCGGCGTAGGTCAGGCACCACTCAGCCCAGTTGACGGCTTCTGGCTTGGGCGCGCTGGCTTTGGCCTCCTGCTTCTCGCGGTAAGCCTGGGTCTTTTGTTCGGCGTGGGTACGGGCGACTTCAAAGCGCTGCGGCACACTGAGCGAATCAAACGGCACCTCGTCGCCGCTGTCGGGGTGATGGACGGTGGTGTCCGGCGCCAGCTTTTTGACCACGCCTGCCATGATGCGCAGTTCGGCAGCCGGCGGGGCGTCCTCCCAGGGAGCCGTTTCGGCGGCGTCCTCCACCAACCGGGCCACCACGCGCTGCTGCTCGGGCTCCAGTTCAGTGATGACCCGCGCGGCGGCCTTCATGGCGCGCGCCTGCCGCTCGGTTTGAGGCTGCACCCCAATGGGCGCTAAGACGTTGGCGACTTCGGCCGCTTCGATCAGGCGGCCCGCCTGGGGCAGCGAGAAGCCCCAGCGCTCTTGCAAGTAGGTTTCAAAGGAATCGTGCGTGGCGCGGTAAAAGGCGTTGTCGCGGATGTCCGAAAGGGCCTGGCCCGTGCGCTGAAAGTCACGCAGGCCGTCCCGCACCGTCTGTTCTAGGGCCTTCAGACGGGCCGATTCGTGGGGTTCGAGGGAAAGCGTCATGGCCTCTCAGGGTAGGACACGGGGGTATATTGTTGTCCCCAGAGTGGTTACATTCGGCGGACAAGCGTGCCTGGCCGGGTAACGCCCGCCCACACGCGCGGGACGTATGATGGAGACACCGCCCCGCAGTGGGCAAGGAGGAAACACACTCATGGCGATGAATCTCTTTGGAACGCGCGACGTTCTGACCACGCAAAGCGGCCGGACGCTGTACTTTTACAACCTCAACAAGCTTCAGGAGCAGGGTCACGACATCAGCAAGCTGCCGGTGTCCATCAAGGTGCTGCTCGAAAGCGTGCTGCGCGAAGCCAACGACTACGACGTGCGCCGCGAGGACGTGGCGACGGTGGCCGGCTGGAAGCCCGTGAACGAGGAGGTCGAGATTCCCTTTAAGCCGGCCCGCGTCATCCTGCAGGACTTTACCGGCGTGCCCGCCGTGGTGGACCTGGCCGCCATGCGCAGCGCCATGGTCAAGCTGGGCGGCGACCCCAAGAAAATTAACCCTCTGATTCCCGTAGACCTCGTGATTGACCACTCGGTGCAGGTGGACGAGTTCGGCACGGACTTTGCGCTGGCCAACAACATGGCCCTGGAATTCGAGCGCAACCGCGAGCGCTACGAGTTCCTCCGCTGGGGCCAGCAGGCCTTTGACAACTTTGGCGTGGTGCCGCCCGCCAGCGGCATCGTTCACCAGGTCAACCTGGAGTACCTGGCCAAGGGCGTGCAGAGCCGCCCCGAATCGGTCGACGGCGACGACGGCGTGGTCGTCTACCCCGACAGCCTGGTGGGCACGGATAGCCACACCACCATGATCAACGGCCTCGGCATCGTGGGCTGGGGCGTCGGCGGCATTGAAGCCGAAGCCGTCATGCTGGGCCAGCCGATCTACATGCTGATGCCCGAAGTTATCGGCTTTAAGATCACGGGCGCCATGCCCGAAGGCGCCACCGCCACCGACCTGGCGCTGCGCGTGACCGAAATGCTGCGCGCCAAGGGCGTGGTGGGCAAGTTCGTGGAATTCTACGGCGCCGGCCTGAGCAACATGACCCTGCCCGACCGCGCGACCATTGCCAACATGGCTCCCGAATACGGCGCCACCATGGGCTTTTTTCCGGTGGACGACGAGGCGCTGCGCTACCTGCGCCGCACCGGCCGCCTGGAAACGGAAGTCGAATTGGTCGAGCAGTACTACAAGGCCCAGGGCATGTACCGCACCGACGAGACGCCTGACCCCGTCTTCACCGACAACATCGAGCTGGACCTGAGCACCATCGTGCCCAGCCTGGCCGGCCCCAAGCGCCCCCAGGACCGCGTCAACTTGTCCGACATGCACACCGTCTTTGCCGAGGCGCTGACCGCCCCCGTCAAGGCGCGCGGCTTTGAACTGGGCGACAGCAAACTGGCGGCCCAGGGCACGATTGGCGGCACCGACATCCAGATTGGGCACGGCGCGGTCACGCTGGCCTCTATCACCTCCTGCACCAACACCAGCAACCCCAGCGTGCTGATCGCCGCTGGTCTAGTCGCCAAGAAGGCCGTCGAACTGGGCCTGAAGAGCAAGCCCTGGGTCAAGACCAGCCTGGCGCCCGGCAGCCGCGTGGTGACGGAATATCTGGAAGCGGCCGGGCTGCAAAGCTACCTGGATCAGATCGGCTTTAACACCGTGGGCTACGGCTGCATGACCTGCATCGGCAACTCGGGGCCCCTGCCCGAGCCTGTCGTGGAGGCCATCACCGAGGGCGATCTGGTGGTCGCCAGCGTGCTGTCGGGCAACCGCAACTTTGAAGGTCGCGTCAACCCGCACATCAAGGCCAACTACCTCGCCAGCCCTCCCCTGGTCGTGGCCTACGCGCTGGCCGGCACGGTCGTGAACGACATCGTGAATGACCAGATTGGCACGGATCAGAGTGGCCAGGCCGTCTACCTGAAAGACATCTGGCCCACCGCCGCCGAGATTCAGACGGTCATGGACAGCGCCATCAACGCCGAGATGTTTAAGAAGGTTTACGACGGCATTGAGAAGAGCAACCAGGACTGGAACGCCATTCCCGTGTCGGAAGGCGCGCTGTACAACTGGAACGCCGACAGCACGTACATCCAGAACCCGCCCTTCTTCGACAACCTGGCGGGCGGCCCCAGCGACATCGTGAGTATTGAAGGCGCCCGCGCGCTGGTGAAGGTCGGCGACAGCGTCACCACCGACCACATCAGCCCCGCCGGGTCTTTTAAGGCTGACACCCCCGCTGGCCGCTTCCTGACCGAGCGCGGCATTGCGCCCAAGGATTTCAACTCATATGGCAGCCGGCGCGGCAACGACCGCATCATGACGCGCGGCACCTTTGCCAACATTCGCCTGAAGAACCAGCTGGCCCCCGGCACCGAAGGTGGCTTTACCACCGACTACACCACCGACACCGTCAGCAGCA
Source organism: Deinococcus arboris (assembly GCF_009755355.1). Classification (GTDB taxonomy): domain Bacteria; phylum Deinococcota; class Deinococci; order Deinococcales; family Deinococcaceae; genus Deinococcus; species Deinococcus betulae. The sequence continues at coordinate 37,591 of NZ_WQLB01000001.1, forward strand.
TCTATGACGCCAGTGTCAACTACAAAGCGAGCAACATTCCGCTGGTGATCTTCGCGGGCAAAGACTACGGCATGGGCTCCAGCCGCGACTGGGCCGCTAAAGGCACCTTCCTGCTAGGCGTCAAGGCCGTCATCGCCGAGAGCTTTGAGCGTATTCACCGCTCCAACCTGGTGGGCATGGGTGTGCTACCGCTGCAGTACAAAAACGGCGAGAGTGCCGAGTCCCTGGGCATCGTGGGCGACGAAACCTTCGACGTGCTGCTGCCCGGCGATCTGAAGCCCCGTCAGGACGTAAGCCTGCGCATTACCAAGGACGGCCAGAGCCGCATCGTCACTGTGCAGTGCCGAATTGATACCCCGGTCGAGATTGACTATTACAAGAACGGCGGCATCCTGCAAACGGTGCTGCGCAGCATCCTGGAACGCAGCAAGAACGAAGTTCAGGCGTAAACAAACAAGTCAAAGGCCCCTTCCTGCTTAGGAGGGGGTTTTCTATTCGGCATTTGGTGCTGTTCCGGAAACCCAACTCATTCCTTGGGCCGATTCTGAACAGGTAGGCGTGGACTTCGAGCCGAACCTTCAGAGTCTGACGCCGTCATAAATCTCGTCCAGTGAGAGGGGCAGGTCCACGCAAGGGAGCGTGACTTGGCCTCCTCCTTCGGCATATTCCTCGCGCCAGCCCTCAGCCTCTCGCCGGTACAGACGAGCGGCGCGGGCGGCGGTGTCCACCAGCAGGTAGCCCTGCAAGCTGGACAGACTTTGGTACGCCCACACCTTTTCCCGCCGGTCTGTGTCCTGCGTGCTTCGGCTGAGCACTTCCGCAATCAGGCAGGGGGCCTGGGCGTACCGGGCGTCGCCTGGCAGGTCTTCACAGGTCAGAACGATATCGGGGTAATAATATCGCGTCCCTGACAGGTCGCCCCGCACCCGCATATCGCTGGCATACACCTGACAGCCTCGCTGGCGGGCCGGACGGTGGAGCGCCGCAATGAGGTTGGTGCAAATCAAGCCGTGGTTGCTGGTGGCTCCTGCCTGCGCCGTCAGCCCGTCCTGGCTGTGCAGGGCATAGACGAATCCATCCACATACTCCCGCTTGAACGGACTGGCCTCCTCCGTTCGCAGATACTCAGCCTCGCTGATTTTTTTCAGGGGCGAATCCGTCACAGGCCCAGTGTACCCAGGGCCGCCCGCGCTATGGTACCGAGATGGGTCGGAAAGAACGGGCGCAGGCAAGCTGGGTTGAGGACGAGCAGACAGAGCCGCAGGACACCTGCGTGCTGTGTGGACGTGAAGGCGAGATGACCGACCACCACCTGATTCCCAAATCCCAGGGTCGGCGGCAAGGTGTAAGACTGGGTGAAATTCCCACAGTCAAGATGTGTGCAGCCTGCCAGGGCTTTCTGAGCAAGACTTTCAGCAATGCGGAGCTGGCGAACGAACTGAATACCGTTGAGGCTATCCTGGCGCGCGAAGAAGTGCAGAAGTTTGTGAAATGGGTGCAGAAGCAGCCGCTCAGCCGAGGCGTGCGGGTGCACTAACCACAGGGCTGACGCCCACTATTCACTTGAGTCGTGACGGCCGGCCTGGGGCAGCACGCCCGGCACCCCCCGCACCACGTTTTGCCGCTTGCGAATCACATCCACCAGTTCGTAAATCGCGGCGTTGGTCTGATCCTGCTGCTGGGTGGTGGCGGCCAGGCTGGACAGCAAGGGGGCAATGGCCGCCCGCAAAGGCGCTTCTTCAGAGGGCGCCAGAGCAGGCGGCATGCTCTCTGGCCGGGCCCGAAGCCTCCGCAACAACTCCTCTAACAATGGGGCCAGGCCGTCACGCAGGGCAGCAGACACCCCGTCAGAGAGTGAGACGGCGGGCGCCTGCAGTGTCCCCAGCCCCTGCACCCCCTGGGCAATATCGGCCAATTGCGCCACCAGGCGGGCTCCGGTGTCGGCGTCCTCGCCGCCCATCGCCTTATTCCGCAGAAAGTCAGCCTTGATCTGGGCCCAGCGCGCGGCCTGTTCGGGGGTGAGGGTACCGCGCAGCTCGGCCAGCTTCAGCAGATTTTCTTCAGCGCCAGTGGTCAGCAGCTGTGCTTCGCCCTGGTAGTGGTCACTGACCGTCTGGGCCACCTCGACGTCCGTCATCACGGCGCGCACCTTTTCGGCCAGCTTGTTCATGTTGCGGTAACTGCCCTGCAGCTTAAAGGGTGGCTCGGTGCGGTAACGGTCATCCTGCGCGGCGCTGGCGATGTAGGCGGCATTCACCCGCGCCAGCACGTCCCGCACCGTGATGAGGTGGCGCAGCGTCCCTACCAGCTCCTGCACTTCGGCAGCGCTGTAGGCGTGCGAAAGGTTGTTGGTGCTGACCTCCTTGCCCTGCGCGCGGTCTGCCAGCAGGTACAGGTCGGCCAGGTCGCGGGTGGCGAGGGGCGCCAGCACCGGGTTGCTGGTCAGGCTGTTTTCCAGGTATGACAGGGCAAAAGCGTCCTCCATGCCGCCCAGCACGTCACCCAGGTTGTAGATGTCGGCGCGGTTGGCCAGCATGTCAGGGATCTTGAAGACCTCACCGAATTCGGTATAAGGATTACCGGCCATCACCACGGCAAACTTGCGGCCACGCAGGTCATACGTTTTCGTCTCGCCCTGCCACACGCCTTCTATGCGGCGGGTGCCGTCGGTCAGCGAGATGAACTTTTGCAGAAATTCAGGGTGGGTGTGCTGAATGTCGTCCACGTACAGCATGACGTTGCTGCCCATTTCCAGCGCCAGATTCAGCCGTTCCAGTTCCTGCCGGCTGCCTGCGTCGGGCGCCTGGGCCGGGTCCAATGAACGCACTTCATGGCCCAGGCTGGGGCCATTGACCCGCACGAACACCAGCCCCAGGCGGTGGGCCACGTATTCCATCAGGGTGGTTTTTCCGTAGCCAGGCGGCGAAATCAGCATCAGCAGGCCCATCAGATCGCTGCGTTTGCCCTCGCCCGCCGTGCCCATCTGCTTGGCGAGGTTGTCGCCGATCAGGGGCAGATAGACCTCCTGAATCAGGCGGTTGCGCACGAACGAGGTCAGAGGCCGGGCCTGAAATTCGCTGAGGCGCAGGCGCGCCCGTTCCTGGGCGGCGACCTCCTGCCGCACCGCCCGATACCGCTGGAACCCCGGAACAAATTCGTGACGGTGGGCGTGCAGCCGCGCCAGAAAGTCGTCTGCCGCCAGGGTCAGGGTGCCGGCCTTGATGCGGGGGTGCTCGCTCAGGAGACCCTTGACCTCGGCGGTCAGAGCCACGTCGCGCACCACAGCGTGCAGCGCCTCGCCAACCAGGCGCAGCGCCGCCGCTTCGGGAACAGTGCGGGCGTGGCTTGTCCACCCAGGCGCAGCGGTCAGGGCGCCCAGCCAGTGATTGACCAGCGCCCAGCGGCCGGCCAGGTCAGCCGCCAGTCGGTCCAGCGAGGCCTGAAAGGTGCCGTCCAAGTCAGCTGCGCGCAGGCGGTCGTCGAGGGCAGCGTTCAGGTCGGCGGCGGCGCGGGAAAAGCCCAGGGCCGGCTCAGGCTGTGCCAGTTCATCGCGGAGGTAGTCCGCCGCCTGGGCCACCTGCGCCGGGGTGTGAGGCAGACCGGCCCCAGTCAGATAGGCCTCTATCTCGGCGCCCAGTGTGAGGGCCGCGTCGTCCAGGGCCATGCGGCTGGCCAGCAAGCGGTGCAGCGCATGGGCGTTGGCAAAACGGGCCTGCCAGTCGGCGTGGCGCTCCGGGACTGCTGCCCAGTAGGCCGCCGCCAGGGCGCGGGCGTGGGGCGGGTGAATCAGCGGGCCGGCCGCCGCCAGCAGCGGCAACAGTGCCCCCAGAATCCGGGCCGCGTCGTGGTCGTGAATGCCCTTTTCGTAGCCTTCGCGGTAGCGCGGCGCCGCAAAGGCAGCCACCGTGCGCGCCCGGTCCCCGGGGCTCTGGGCGCGCACCTGCTCCAGACTCAGCCCTTCCTGGCCTGTCTGCGCGGCCAGCAGCACCTCGCCCGCCAGATACTCGGCCCGGCTGAAGGCGGGCGATTCCGAGGCCAGCGTGACCGGCCAGAACGCGCGGAGTTCGTCCAGCGCCGCACTGCGCAGCGGCTGCAGGTAGTCGGTGCCCGTCAGGTGAACCGCCAGGCCGTCCCCCCGCGGCAGCAGGGTCAGGTCCAGGGGCTGGGTGTTCACGCTAAAGCGGTGGCGGCCCAGGCGAACGACGCTCCCACCCGCCTCGAACAGCTCGGTTCGGTCGCGCAGGGCCCGCACCGCTTGGTCACGGGCCGCTTTCAGGCGGGCGTCCAGATCGTCGGCCTTGACGGTGTCTTTCAGGTCGCGCAGGCGGCCGGCCAGGTCACGCACCTTCAGAATCAGGGGGTCGCCCGCAAAAAAGGCGTTCAGGTCTTCGGGGGTGCCCAGGCGGGCGGTGCGCCCTTCCAGGCCCGCCAGAATGCGGCTGGCAGCGTCATGCACACTCTGGGCGCGGCGCTGGCGCTCGTCCAGCAGGGCCTGACGGTGGGTGTCAAAGGCCGACTGCGTGTCCTCTCGCTTACTCAGAATGTCGGGCAGGAAGTCCTCGAACTCGCCAAACTGGCCTTCCAATTCTTCCAGGCTGACAAGCAGGCGGGCCAGCCCTTCTTCGGCCTTTTCGGGCGTGGTGGCCAGGCTCAGAGCGCTGGCGACCGCCTGCCCATACAGGCTGAGCTGAGCGGCAAACTGCGCGGTCCGCTCGCCAGCACCCAGGGCCCGGCGCTTGTGCTCGGCCCGCACGCGGGTCTGGTTGACGCGGGCGTACAGGCCAGATATCGCCTCCACCACCCGCGTGCGCTCGGCGGCGTCTTCGACCCTCAGGGTCGTCAACAGCTCGGAGAGCAGGTCCAGGTCGGCCGCGAGGGTGCCCAGACCCGTCAGCGCACCCCTCAGCGCACTGGTGGTCTCGGCTGCGTCCGCCTGGGCCGCCAGCGTGTCTAGTGCGGCGCCGAGCGGCACCAGCGCTGTCTCGCCAGCCAGGAATGTACCCGTCGCCTGTCCGGTGCGGGCGTGGGCCTCCTGCACCTCGGCAACCATCCTGTCCAGGGCCGCCGGATCGGCGTAGCGGCGTTCGCGCACAGTCAGCAGGCGCCCGCGCAGGGCCGTCAGGGCGTTCAGGGCGTCCACGTACTCGGCAATCTGGGTCCAGGCGCTGGGGTCCAGGCGGCCCAGCAGGGCGCGGTGCTCGGCCTGCACCTCGGCCAATGCCGCTTCGGTGGCGGCGCGCAGACTCTGCACCTTCTCAAACTCGTCCAGCACCGCCTCGGCCGTGCCCACGATCTTGTGCAGCAGCGTGTGCAGGCCGCCTGTCTGGGCGTCGTCAATCCAGTGATGCCCGTCAAAGAGGCGCCGGGTGTCCTGGGTCAGGCGCTCGTAGCGCGCGGCGCTGACTTCGGGATAGTCCAGTTCCTTGACCAGTTCGTACAGATCCGAGATGGCCCGGACCAGTTCGGCGTTGCCCAGCCGGCCCAGAAAGCTGGTGCCGGGTGGGCGGCTGGCCGCGAACACGTCACTGACAAAGGGGGTCTGCCACACCTGCATGGGGTGAATGCGCGTCGCCTCGTTCGTTTCGGCGTGAAACAGCACCATGCGCCCGTCGGGCAACTGCGCCCAGCCGTGCGCGAAGATGGGCGGCTGCACCTCCCGGCGAATCAGGTTGTACACCAGCAGCGCGGAGAGGCCACTGTCCTGCTCGGTAAAGACATACAGCACGTCCTCGCCGTTGGGCGAACGGACCACGCGGCTCAGGCTCATGCCGGCCATGCCCGCGTCAAAGGCGCGGTGGTCGCCCCCCTGCAGGAAATACCCACCGGGAAAGATCAGGCCGTGATCTTCGGGCAAACTGACGCAGGCCTGGGCCACCGCGTCGCGGCGCGTGACCTGGCGGGTCAGGGGGTTGTAGATCAGGCCGCGCCAGACCTGTTCGCGGTAGGGCAGCACCCGCAGCAGAATGAGGGACCCCACCTGCGCAAACTCGAAGGTCGCGTCGTCCAGGGACTGGGTGGCGTCCTCGACGGGTTCGCTGTAGATGCCCTGGCCGGTTTCGGTGTTGTTTTCCACCTTGACCGTCAGGTCGCCGCCACTGGTTTCCACGAACAGCGTGTCCAGAATGTTCAGGTGCGGGTGGCGCCCACTGACCTCCAGGTCACGCCCGGCGCGGGTCCAGGCAAAGTCGAAGGGAGCGGGCAGCGTCAGGTCGCGCTCGCCGCGCGCGTCCAGGTAGGTGGCCCCGCCGCCCTGTGCCAGCGCCCAGCGAAAGACCCGGCGGTCGGTCGCGCGCTCCCCCATCTGAAAGGCCGCCAGCAGCTTGTCGTCCTGCACGGCCAGGTCCAGCAGGCGCGCGTTCTTGTAGTAGGCGTACAGTTCCTCGAAATCACGCACGAAGGCCGGGTCGTCTAAAAAGGTCCCAGCCAGGGCCACCGGCTCCACGTCGTACCCGCCGCCCACCTCAACCAGGCGGTAGAGGCCAAACACGTCAGCCACGCGCGTCTGGGCTTTGAGGCCTAGGAAGACGTTGAAGCCGAACAGCAGCCACTCCCCCACCTGCACAATATCCCGCCCCACACTATTGTGTTCGGTCTGCACCCGCACGCGCCCCAGCAGGGCCAGGCGACTGTCGCCAAATTCCGCCAAGCGACTGGCATTGAGGGTGTCTGTCAGGGCGCGCAGCCCACCGCTCTGGGTCTGAAGGCGCCGGCGCAGCACCTCGTAGGCGCCGCCCTCGGCAACGGCCTGGTCAATGGTGGGCTGAGCCGAGGGGGCCAGGTCGGTGGGAACAGTGGGCACAGGGGCGCTGGCATCGGTCATGGCAAGAACCTCAAAAGGCAGGGCGGGGAACAGTCCGTCAAGGGGCCAGACCGCTGGGCGGCTGCCTGGCCCTGGACGGTAAAGGCTTACGCCTGGCTGCTGGGGCGTGATGGTCCGTTCGCGCCGCTGCTGGCGGCTGGCACGTTCACCCCGAAGCGGTTCAGGACACTCTGGACCAGCGGGCTTTTCTGGGTAAAGCCTTCCACGGCCTTGCCCAGCGACAGGGCCTTACTCAGCGCCTCAAACATGCCGCCCTCGCCGCCCACCAGGTCAATCTTGGCGCCGCGCAGGGCGCTGGCGATCACTTCGGCATTTTCCTTGCTGATGGCCTTGCCGGCTTCAATGGACGCCAGGGCCTGCTGCAGGCTGGTATCCAGGGCCATACGGTATTCCTCGTGGCTGCGGGCCTCGGGGCTCATCTGACCCATGGCGCCAAACTTGCCGGTCAGGCCCTCAGCCTCGGCGGTCATCTTTTTCAGGGTGGCGGCGGCTTCGGCCAGGCCCAGGGCTTCAGTGGCGCTGGCCCGCGCCTGACCCATCCGGGTCTCGCCCTCGGCCTGGGCGCTCAGGCGCTCGGAGAGCACGCGGGCGTCGGCGCTGCCCTGCTTGTACTGGGCTTCGGCCTTGGCCTCCATGACGCGGGCTTCGGCGGCGCCCACCTTCTCAATGGCGGCGGCGCTGGCTTCCTGCACGCGGGCCTGGGCCAGCCCCGGCGCGGCCTGCTCGGCCTGAGCGGCCTCGGCCAGCAGTTTCTTGGCATCGGCCTGGCGACTGGCAGCGTCAAATTCAGCCTGGGCCCGCGTAGTCAGTTCCGCCGCGCGGGACCGGGCCGCAGTTTCGGCGGCCTCAGCGGCCTTGATTTCCTTGACCAGCATTTCCTGGGCACTGGCCTCGGCCGCCAGCACGCGCACCTGCTTGGCGCGGTCAGCGGCGCTCACCTCGCGCACCTCGTTGATCCGCTCCTCTTCCTGGGCCACCGTCTTGTCAATGGCGATGCGCTCGCGGGTGATGTTGGCCACGTCCATGACGCCCTGTTCCACAGCCTTGTCGCGCTCGACTTCCTGCAGCTTGACCTCGCGGTCGGTGGTGACGGCTTCCATCTTGGCGGCGCGGGCCACGCGCTCGGCTTCAATCGAGACGGCGCGCCGGCGGTTTTGCTCGGCGACTTCCACCTGCCGCTGGCGTTCCTGCTCGCGGATTTCCACCTGCTCGGTGGTCTGAATCCGGGCCTGCTCGGCGATGAGGCGCTGCTCCTCTTTCACCTTTTCGGTCTCGGCGCGCTCGCGGGCCTGAATGGTCTCGATTTCGCGCTGCTGACGGGCCACCGCCTCGGCCTGCTGACGTTCCAGGGCCAGGGTGGCTTCGCGGGTTTCCACATTTTTCTTGGTGACGGCCAGCCGCTCGTTCTGTTCCAGCTCGTTGGTCACGACATTTTGCGCGGCCGTCAGCTGGGTGATCTTGCGAATGCCCTCGGCGTCCATGATGTTGTTCTGGTCCAGCATGGCTTTGGGCGTCTGCTCCAGGTAGTCAATCGCCACGTCTTCCAGCACGTAGCCGTTGAGGTCACGGCCAATCACGTTGACCACGGCGTCGCGGAATTCCTCGCGCTTTTCGAACAGCTCGATAAAGTCAAACTTCTTGCCCACCGTTTTCAGCGCTTCACTAAATTTGGCGTTAAACAGCTCGTCCACGGCCTTGTGGTCGCTGGCCCGGCCCGCGCCAATCGCCTTGGCCACCTTCAGCACGTCTTCGGGGGTTTCGTTAACCCGCAGGTAGTAGGCCACCGTGATGTCGGCGCGAATGTTGTCTTTGCAGATCAGGCCCTCTTTACCCCGGCGGTCCACCTGCAGGGTAATCAGGCTGATGCGCATGCTTTCGGCTTTGTACAGCACGGGCACGACCAGCGCGCCGGTAAAGCGCACCTTGGGCCGCGCCGAGAGGTCGTTGACAATCAGGGCCGTGCCCTGCTCTACCTTGACGTAAAAAGCGCGCACCATCCCCACCAGCACCAGCAGGACGACAAAGAAGACCCCGAGGCCGATGAGGAAAGGAAGGATGAGGGACAGGTCAGGCATGGTCAGACTCCTTGAGAGTGAGGGGACAGGGCGACTTGATAGGTATGAGCGGCCGGGTCGTAGGCCAGCAGCACGACGCGCTGACCCCGCAGCGGCTGATCTGGAGGCAGGGCGCGGGCTTCCAGAATCAGGCCCGCGCCGCCGTCCTCGACCTGCACCCGGCCCGACACCGCGTCCACCACCGCCGAGGCCACCGTGCCCACCCGGCCCACAAAGTCGGCTGAGGCCAGAGGCGCGGCCTGCGCGGCCAGACGGCGCAGGGGCCGCAGCAGCACGGAGGTCAGCCCAGTGGCCAGCACCAGCGACGCCGCCAGCATGAAAACGCCCGCGCCGTAACGCCAGGCAGCGGGCAATTCGGACAGCACCAGCAGGTGCGCGAGGTAGGTGCCCAACCAGCCGGTCACCGCCAACACGGTGAACACCAGCAGGCCCGGCACACCGCCCAGACCCAGCCGGGCCAGAAGCCCTGCGCCAGCCTCTCCGCCCCCCAGGCTGCCTTCATCCAGTGTCCCCAGCGCCACCAGACCCCAGGTCAGTAGGCAGGCAACCAGCGCGGCGCTCCACAGCACTGTCGGGAAGGTCAGCGCCGTGGTCAGGAAAGCACTCAAAGGAGACTCCACAGAGCCTGACGGGCAGGCATGTCGCGCAGGCAAGCGGCAGAGGGACAATCCACAGCCCGCATCTGCCCGGAGAAGAGGAGGCACAGTGGACTCATGTCTCTCACTACGACTTCACTCCGCCTAAAGTTGCGGGGCGCGGCAACCTTCAGGTGTCTTACGCCCATTCAGAAGCAGGTCAGGCGGCGGGGCTATAGCCTGAGGCTATGTCTCTGCCCCGCCGCGCCCTGCTTTACGCTGCTCTGCCCCTGTCGCTGAGTCTGGTTCTCACCGCCTGCCCGGCGCCCGTGACCCCCACGCCGCCACCTGCGGCGGTCTGTCCACAGAGCACTGGCACGACCTTGATGACGCAGGCCGTCCAGTCCCCCGTCACTGCTGCGCGCGTGACCCCAGACTGGACCGCACCGCGCGTCGTCGGCCGGGTGCTGGTGACTGGCGCGGCCATGCAGGCCCAGGGGCTGTCGGCCTTGGCTGGTGTGCAGACTCTGGCCCTGGCCGACGGCCTGACGTTGGCCGTTACCCCCGCTGGCCAAAGCGACGAGGCCTTTGCCGCCCGGCTGAGCGCGGCTGGCCTGACCGCGCAGCCCGACTTTCTGTATCAGGCGCTGGCCAACCCCAATGACCCCGGTGTGCCGGGCAACGGGGGGGTGGCCGTCACGGGCGCGGGAACGCAGACCCAGACGTACCTCAACCGCATTCAGGCCCCCGCCGCCTGGACCTTTTTGCAAGGCTGCGGCAAGACGCCGGCCGCCGCCACCACCGCCATTCTGGATTCGCGGGTCGAGAATCACGCTGACCTGGCCGGGCGGATTACGGCCCGCGCGTCCTTCCTGACCCCAGACGCTGGCGGTTCGGACAGCACCACTGGCCACGGCACCGCCGCGTCCGGGCTGGTGGGCGCCGCCACCAACAACCGCCTGGGGCTGGCCGGCGTGACCTGGACTGGGCCTCTCTTGGCCTACGAGGTACTGGGCTCTCAGGGTGGCAGCACCAGTTCGCTGACCCAGGCGCTGAATGAAGCGGTGCGGCAGGGGGCCAAGGTGGTCAACATGAGCCTGGGCCGCATCCTGGGCCCGAATGAAGCAGCGACCTCCAGCGATCAGGCGCTTGGCACGGCCCTCACCAATGCCGCCAAGTCGGCGGTGCTGGTGGCCGCCGCCGGTAACACGGCGGGTGACGGGGTGTACTTCCCGGCCAGTCACCCCGACGTGATCGCCGTGGGCGCACTGGGCGCCAGCGATACCGCGCTGGCCTGCTACAGCGCCCGGCCCAGTACCGCCCGGCCCCGGCCCGTGGACATCTCAGCACCGGGCGGCGCTGGCCCTTGCACCGGGGCCACCAACGCCACCCAGATGCTGATTCTGGGCACAGGCAACACCTACACCCTGCAGGCGGGCACCAGCTTCTCGGCGCCGCTGGTCAGTGGCGCGGCGGCCCTGATGCGCGCGGCCAACCCGGCCCTCAGCGCCGCCGAGACGAAGGCGCGGTTGCTGGGCAGCGCCAACCAGACAACCGCCGGTCTGCCCATTCTGGACGTGAATGCGGCGGTGCGTGCGGCCACCCGTTAAGGTGGAAACCGTTCAATCTTAAAAAATTCTGCTTGCCCTCTGGCCGCTCATGAGCGAACATGAGGGCAAGCACGTTCCGCTTTGTTGTCGGCGCGCGTGAGACCGCACTGCCCAGCTCACATGCCGAAATCCACCACCAGCCTCGACACCTTTGACTTTCTGGAACTGCTGTACATGCTCTCCGAGCAGGTACGCACCGGCTTGTTGCAGGTTGACCGGCCCGACGGGCAGTTTCAAGCGTGGCTGGAACAGGGGCGGGTCAGGCACATTCAGTTTGGCGATGACCTGGGCGTGCCGGCGCTGGTCCGGCTGCTGCAAGAGCCGCAGGGCCGCTTTCACTTTGATGAGGGCCTGTCCCATCCCCAGCCGCGCATGGACGCCTCGCTCGATGAGGTGAGCCTCGAAGCGCTGGAGGCGCTGCCGGTGCAGGACCTGCCGTTTGACGGCCCGGCCCGCATCACCTCGCCGCAGCGCGTGGAACGGATGCGCTGGGGCCTGAAGGAACTGGACATCTTGCAGCAGCTCGAAGCCCAGCAACCGGTGGGGGACCTGATCCGCGACCCGGATGCCAAGCGGCTCCTGCTCAAGCTCTACCGCATCGGCCTGATCGTGCCGCGCAAGTCACGGGTGGCCCGCCTGACCGTCACGGTGACCCGGCAGGTGCGCGACGTGGCCCTGGTGGACGAACTGATTTTCCGCCGCTGGAAAGAAGACATTGTGCGCCACCCGCAAAGCGTGGCGATCCGCACCGAGGCGGGGCAGGTGTACACGCTGCCGGTGCGGATGGCCTCCAATCTGACGACGCAGCTGATGGTTCCCCCCGAACTGCTGATGAGGACGGGCCTGCGGGCGGGGGACAGCGTGCTCGTCAAGCCGGTGTAAGAAGGGCTCATTCTTTTCCGTGAACTCCTGGGGACAGGGTCTTGCCGAGACTTCGCCGTTCGCGTTGCCATTTTGCAGTCTGTCCGCACGCTTTTTCTGTTGTCCCCTGCGGTAGGCTCACCGCATGCCGCCTCGCCGCCTCGTCACTGTGGACGTGTTCACGGACACGCCGTTCCTGGGCAACCCCGTTGCCGTTGTGCTCGACGCAGAAGGCCTGTCCACGGTGCAGATGCAGCAGATCGCCCGCTGGACCAATCTCTCTGAAACCACCTTTCTCCTCCCGCCTACCACGCCAGCAGCGGACTACCGCCTGCGCATCTTCACCCCCGGCTCGGAGCTGCCCTTTGCGGGCCACCCGACACTGGGCAGCGCGCACGCCGTCGTGTCAGCTGGTCGGGTGAGGCCGCGTGACGGGCGGCTGGTGCAAGAATGCGCCGCCGGCCTCATTCCGCTGGAGCAGCGGGCCCCAGGCCGCTTCGCCCTGACCATGCCCGCCGCACAGTTTGAATCACTGAGCCCGGCCGATAGGCAGGAACTTGTCGCCCTACTCGGTCCTGGTGGTGAGACAGAGTGGCCAGCTGTCCTGGTGGATGTTGGCGCGCGCTGGATCGTGACCCGGCTGAGTGATCCCGCCACCGTCCTGTCCCTCCAACCTGACTTTGCTCGGAGTGCGGTCCTTGAACGGAAGCTCCGGGCCACCGGGGTTTGTGCCTTCGCCACAGATCTTCAGAGCGGTGTGGTGGAAATCCGGTCGTTCGCGCCGTCGTGCGGCGTCAACGAAGATCCAGTGTGTGGCAGCGGCAACGGTGCGGTGGCGTACTACCAGCAGCATCTGGGGTTATTGGCTGCCGGCAGCACCTACGCCGCTCGGCAGGGTCGGTGTGTGGGGCGGGACGGGCACTTGACCCTGACGTTGACGGAGAGCGGCAAGGTGGAACTGGAGGGGGCCTGCGTGACGTGCCTTGAGGGTGAGCTGACGGCGCCGTAAGACCGTCTCCCTTGTGCAACGCGAACGGCGAAGTCCCGGTCTTGCCCTATCGGAGTCCTACCGCCTGCCCGACGTTCCCTTTGAGCGCTCTCTGGTGCCGCCGCACCTCAACCGTTCCGCACACGCTGGAGCTGAGGCCTGCAAGAGAATCCAGCAGTCAGGGAAAGTGACTTGGCTGGCTAAATCTCTTCTTGGTCCCTCGGCTTCTGGACTGTTGGGCCAGGGACGCCTCTGTCCCGTCCATGCTATTCCCCTCTCCTCCACCCAGCCCCCCGGTACACTGGCGCGGTATGCCCGTGCCCCCCACCGCCGCCGACCTGGCCCGCCGCGTGCAGAGCGGCGACACCACTGCTTCAGCCCTGCTGGACGCCACCCTGAACCGCATTGAAGCCGCCCGCAATCTGAATGCCGTGGTCAGCCTGAACGAAGGGGCCAGTGAGCAGGCCGGGCAGATTCACAGGCGCCTGGCCGCTGGCGAACACCTTCCGCTGGCAGGTGTGCCCATCCTGGTCAAAGACAACATCAGCGTGGCTGGCACCCGCACCTCCTGTGGGAGCAAGATTCTGGCCAGCTACGTCAGCCCTTACACCGCGACAGCAGTGGCGCGGCTCCAGGCAGCAGGCGCCGTGATCGTGGGCAAGGCCAACATGGACGAGTTTGCCATGGGCTCCAGCACCGAAAGCAGCGCCTACGGCCCCACCCTGAACCCCTGGGACACAGGCCGGGTGCCGGGCGGTAGCTCGGGAGGCAGTGCGGCGGCAGTGGCCGCAGGCCTGACCCCGGTGGCGCTGGGCAGCGACACGGGCGGCAGCGTGCGCCAGCCGGCCAGCCTCTGCGGCGTGTACGGTCTGAAACCCACCTACGGGCGCATCAGCCGGTACGGCCTGGTGGCCTACGCCAGCAGCCTGGACCAGATTGGCCCCTTTGCCCATACCGCTGAAGACCTGGCCCTGCTGATGAACGTGCTGGCGGGGCAAGACCCCCTGGACGCCACCAGTCTGGACGCGCCGCCCGCGTTTGCCCCTGGCACCCCTGAAGACCTGCGGGGGCTGCGGGTGGGCGTGGTCAAAGAAAGTCTGGCCGGCAATACAGCCGGGGTGGACGCGACCTTGCAGACCACCCTGGACGCCCTGCGCGGGGCTGGGGCCACGATAGCCGAGGTCAGCCTGCCAGAACTGAAGTACGCGATTGCCGCTTACTACCTGATCGCCATGCCGGAGGCCAGCAGTAACCTGGCGCGCTACGACGGCATGGTGTACGGCGCGCGGGTGGCCGGAAGCGACGTGACCGAGGCCATGACCCTGACCCGCGAACAGGGCTTTGGTCCGGAAGTCCAGCGGCGCATCATGATTGGCACCTACGCCCTGAGCAGCGGCTATTACGACGCCTACTACAGCAAGGCCATGAAGGTCCGGCGCCTGATCGCCAACCGCTTTGCTGAGGCGTTCGGGCAGTTTGACGTGCTGGTCACGCCCACCAGCCCTTTCCCTGCTTTCCGGCGTGGGGAGAAAACCAGCGACCCCCTGGCCATGTACGCCGCCGATGTGGATACGGTGGCGATTAACCTGGCGGGGCTGCCGGCCCTGAGTGTGCCCGCCGGATTCGAGACGGTTAACGGCGTGACGTTGCCAGTAGGGATTCAGTTCATCGCACCGGCGCTTCAGGACGAGCGCCTGGTGCGGCTGGCCGGCGGGCTGGAAGGCCTGGGCTTTGTAAAGGCGGGTGTGGCCCCTGGGTATTAAGGCGGCCAGGCGGGAGCTAAAGGACCTGAGGGTGCAGCGGGGGCAGGTCAACGACATTCTCTTTTTGAAAGAGCGGGTGTATCACGCCCTTTTCCAAGCCAGGGGCACGGCGCAGGAGCAGGACTGGAGCCTGGTCTACATCGCCTGTTTCGATGCAGTGGCCGGGCGGACCCGCGCCCGTCAGGATGAACGGGAAGCCATAGCCGCCCGCCTGCGCTGCGCCGCAGCTCTTCCAGCTTGTGCGGCGGCTGCACAGTGGCGAGCCGCCGCCTGGACCTGGATTTGGACTGTCCTCCGGCAAGACTCGCCGGAGCAAGTCGCCACCGATCTCAGCAGCTGGCGCACCCTGCCGCACGAACGGATTCGGCAGCTTGGCTTGTTTCGCAGCATCCTGGCGCAGTTCCGCCGTCACCCAGAATTGATGGCAGTCCTGCCTGCTGCAGAACAGGCAGAGCTGGCCCGCTGGCTGGCCGTCCCGCTCTCGATGCGTTGACTACGCCCAGGCGCGCACCACTTTCAGTTTCTCTCCGTCGCCGTCCACCACGGCCACCAGATCACCGTCCAGCGTCACCACGAAGCGGCCCGCACCCTCATAGGCAGGCCGTTTGCCTTGCCGCAGCTCCCGGGCCAGGCGCTCATCGGCTTCAATGACAGGGAAGTCCAGAGCGGCCAGGTCAGGGAGGCCTTCGGCTCCGGCCAAGTCGTCCAGCGCCACGGCGTCCTTCAGGTCGTAGCGGCCCACGCGGGTCCGGACCAGGCCGGCCAGGTGTGCCGGCACGCCCAGCGCCGCGCCCACGTCACGCGCCAGAGACCGCAGGTAGGTGCCGCTGCCCACCTGCGCCCACACCAGCAGGGTCGGGAACTCGCCCAGCGCGTCTGGCAGGGTGACCGTGTGCCCGGTCTCGGCGGGGCGCCAGGTTTGCGGCTCAAAGATGTGGGGCGCGGCCTGCACGCGGGGAAAGATGCCCAGCAACTCCAGCTCGTGAATCACGATAGACCGGGCCGGCAGGTCCAGTGCGCCGCCAGCACGCGCCACCGCGTAGGCCCGCTGCCCTCCCACCTGAATCGCGCTGTACTGCGGAGGCACCTGCGCCTGAGGGCCAAGAAACCCGGCCAGGACGGCTTTCACCTCAGCTTCGGTCAGTGGCGGAACGGGAGCCGTCTCCTCCACGGGCCCCTCGGCATCCAGGGTGGGCGTGCCCGCCCCCAGGCTGATCCAGGCCAGATAATCCTTGCTGTCGGCCTCCATGAACTGCACCACTTTGGTGCTGTCATCCACGCACAGGACGAGCACGCCAGTCGCCAGCGGGTCGAGGGTGCCGGTATGGCCCACCCGCCGCGTCCCGCGCGCATGCCGGGCCCGGTTCACCACATCGTGCGAGGTCAAGGTCAGCGGTTTGTCCACGGCAATCACGGGCATGGGGGGCAGGGTAGCAGGAAGCGGGTCAGGCTGTTTTCCGGCGAACGGAGTCCATTGGGACCGCACACAACAGACTGGAGTGCGGCCTCAAAGCGGCTTTTCTTTTGGCAGATACCGTAGACTGGCCCGTGTGTTGCGCGCCGCGTTCTGGCTGACCGCCCTGCTGTTTATTCCGCTGGGACTGTACCTGTATTTTCTGCCGTCTGGCGTCGCCTCGCTGCTGGGGGTCGCGCCGCTGTGGCTGGCACGCGGTGCCGGCGCGGTGGTGCTGGCCTGGGGCGCCTTTCAGCTGGCGGCCAGCTTTGCGCCCGACCCCGTGAAGGTGGGGGGACTGGTAGGAGGCAACCTGCTGCTGGTCGCGGCCTTGGTGCCGCCGGTGCTGCGCGGCACCGAGACCCTGCCCGGCGCGCTGCGCACTGGCCTGCTGGTGATTGCGGGAGGCCTGACCCTGCTGGCGGTGCTGGCCCTGCTGGGGACGCCCTCACGCCGGGGGCGCCTGTAATGGAGCGGCTGCACAAGCGGCTGGCCCGCGCTGGGGTGGCCTCGCGCCGCGCCGCCGAGGCCATGATCAGCGCCGGGCGCGTGACGGTTAACGGCGAGGTGGCGGGCCTGGGCCGCACGGTCACCGACGCCGACGACGTGCGCGTGGACGGCACGCTGGTGCTGCTGGACGCCGCCCCGAAAGTCACCTATATGCTCTACAAGCCGCGCGGCTACGTGACCACGGCCCGCGACGAGTACGGCCGCAAGAATGTGCTGGACGCCATGCCAGCGGTGCCGGGCCTGCACCCCGTGGGGCGCCTGGACCGCGACTCGGAGGGCCTGCTGATTCTGACCACCGACGGCGACCTGACCCTGACCCTGACCCACCCGCGCTACGGCCATGAAAAGGCCTACCGCGCCTGGACCGAAGGTCCGCACGACCCCACTCAGGATGACCTTGACCAGTTGCTGGACGGCTCGCTGACCCTGGAAGACGGCCCGGCGACAGCGCGGCATGCCCGCCCCGCGCGTGGCGGCGCCTTTGTGGTCCTGGGGGAAGGCCGCAACCGGCAGGTGCGCCGGATGCTGGAGGGCATCGGCCACCCGGTCACGCGCCTACTGCGCTACCGCGTGGGCGGCCTGTGGCTGGGCAACCTGGAGGTCGGCGAATACCGCCAGCTGGAGGCGCGCGACCTGGACGACCTGCTGCACCCCGACCGCACGCCCGAACAGGTCTGGGAGCGGCAGTGGGAACGGATTTCTAAACGCTGGGGGTAAGGAGACTGAAGGCGACCCGGACCGGCCTCCGGCACGCTACCGTTCCTTGCCCCCTCTTGCTTCAGGCCAACGCCGCGTCAGCCGGACTGCCGGGGCTGCCCGCGCCCGCACATCGGCATCACCTGACTTCCGGCCCACGCAGCTTGAGAGGTGGCGGGATGCAGGGACAGCCCCTACACTGGCGCATGTTGGCGCAGAGGGCAGGCAGTGAGGAGAGGCGGCGGCTGGTGCGGGTCGCGCGCGGCGAGGAGCAGGGCGACCTTCTGATTCGCGGCGCGCAGGTGGTGCAGCCCGCCACGCGCGAGGTGTTTGAAGCCGACGTGCTGGTGGCCGGGGGCCGGGTGGCGGCGCTGGGCAGCGGCTTTCAGGCGGCGCGGGTGGTTGAGGCGCGCGGGGCGTATCTGGCGCCAGGCTTTCTGGACGGCCACGTTCATATCGAGTCCAGTCTGCTGACCCCGGCGGGGTTTGCGGCGGCCACCCTGCCGCGCGGCACCACCGGCGTGGTGGCCGAGCCGCACGAGGTCGTCAACGTGCTGGGCCCGGATGGGCTGGCCTGGATGCTGGAAGCCGGCCGGACCTCGGGCCAGCGGGTGTGGGCCAGCGCGCCGTCGTGCGTGCCGGCCAGCGCCTTTGAGACGGGCGGCGCGCGCATTGACGCCGGGGACACGGCGCGCTTGCTGGCCCTGCCCGGCGTTCTGGGTTTGGCCGAGATGATGAATTACCCTGGTGTCCTGGGCGGCGACCCCGAGGTCTGGGCGGTGCTGGACGCAGGCCGCGCCTCGGGCCGGCGGCTGGACGGCCACGCGGCGGGCGTGCAGGGGCGCGACCTTCAGGCGTACGCGGCGGCGGGGCTGCACTCGGACCACGAGGCCACCACCCCGGAAGAGGCCCGCGAGCGCCTGCGCGCCGGCCTGTGGCTGATGGTGCGCGAGGGCTCGGCCGCCCGCAACCTTCAGGCGCTGCTGCCGGTGCTGCGTGAGCGCCCCCGCCGGGCCATGCTGGTCAGCGACGACGTGAGCGTGGACGAACTGCTGGAACTGGGTCACCTGGACCGGCTGCTGCGCGCCGGCGTGGCGGGCGGCCTGCACCCGGCCGACGCCGTGGCCCTGGTCACCTGTAACCCCGCCGAGTACTGGGGCCTGCACGACCTGGGGCTGGTGGCGCCGGGTTACCACGCCGACTTCGTGCTGCTGCGCGACCTGCAAGGGTTTGAGGTGCTGGAAACCTTCGTGGGCGGCCAGGAGGCCCGCCCCGGCACCCACACGCCCCCACTGGCCGGCGGCCAGGTGAATCTGGGGCCTGGCTGGGGGGCGGCCACATTCAAGGTCCCGCCCCAGTGGCCGGTGATGGTGGTCAGCCCGGACCAGATCACGACCGGTATAGGCACGCCCGGCAGCGGCGACGCGCGGCTGGTGGTGGCCGACCGCTACGGACGCGGCGAATGGGCCGCGTGCTGGACGAACGGCAGCGGCCTGCGCGGCGCCACCCTGGGCCTGAGCGTGCTGCATGACGCCCACCACGCCGCGTTTCTGGGCGGCACCGATGAGGACGTGCGCGCCGCAGGCCGGGCCCTGGAAGCCCTGGGCGGCGGCGCAGTGGTGGTCGCGGGCGGCCAGGTGCGCGCGCAGCTGCCCCTGCCCTATGCCGGCCTGATGACTGACCTGCCCCCAGCGCAGGCGGCGGCGGCCCTGACCGAACTGACCGCCGTGTGTCGCACCCACGGCTGCACCCTGCCCTATCCGGTGACCACCCTGAGCTTTCTGGGCTTAACCGTCATTCCAGCCCTGAAGCTGACGCCGCGCGGCCTGCTGGACGTGGCGGCGTGGCGCTACGTCCCCTGACAGCGGCAGCCAGGACTGGACACCAGCCAGCACCCCCGCAAGCGTCTGGACAGGTGCGGGCGGCGGTCCCCCTGGGGGCTAGGTGAACGTCAGGTCAGGCTCTAGACTGCGCCGAGGCCATGTCTGCTCCGCCCTCTTCTGTGTCCCAGTGGCGCACCCGAACTGCTGCCCAGGCGCTGCGAGCCTTTTCGGCCTCGCGCGCGCTGGTGCTGGCGGCGCTGCTGCTGACCCAGGCGCTGACCCTGGCCGCCGCCCTGTGGACCGAGCGCCAGGCCCAGGAGCGGGGGCGGCGCGCCCAGACCCAGGCCAACCTGACCCAGCTGACCCGCGTGACCGCCGAGGGCGTGCGCGCCCACCTGCACACGGCTGAACAGACGGTGCGCCTCAGCAGCGCCAATCTGCGCTCCGAGCTGCTGCCTGCCGACAACCCGGCGCGGCTGCTGGTGGGGTTCGGGGCGCTGCTGGACAACGTGCCGCAGCTCAGCAGTGTCATGGTGGGCCACCCGGACGGCCGCTTTGTCTTCGCGCAGCGCCACGGCCCGGCCAACAAAGGCCGGTTTACGCGCGTGATTGAGGTTCGGCCAGCGCGCCAGATGATTGACCGTACCTACAGCGCGCGCGGCAGCCTGCTGAACACCTCGCGCGCCGACGACGGCTACGACCCGCGCACCCGCCCCTGGTACAGCCTGGCGCAGGCCCGCGCCGGGCAGGTGGTCTGGACGCCCCCCTACGAGTTTGCGACCTCTCATCAGCCCGGCATCACGGTGGCCGAGGCCACGGTGACCCCCAGCGGCCCTCTGGTGGTGGCGGCCGACGTGCAGACGCAGCAGCTGGCCAGTCTGCTCTCGGCGCTGCCGCTGGGGTCCCAGAGCCGCGCCTTCCTGGCCGATGCCAGCGGGCACGCCATCGCCACCTCACGGCCCTGGCCACAGACGACGGGCGACGCCCCACTGCTGGCTGAGGTAGCTGACGAGCCGCTGCGGGCGCTGCTGGACCCCCAGGGCCGCCTTCAGCTGTACCCCAGGGCCCAGTGGCTGCGGGTGGCGGGGCAGACCTATGTGGCCGTGGTGCAGCCGGTCCAGATGCAAAGCGGCGAGCCGTGGCTGGTGGGGGTCTACGGCCCGGCCACCGACTTTACGGGCAGCGGTGGGCGGCGCGGCATGTGGCCCCTGGTACTGCTGGCCAGCCTGCTCAGCGGCCTGCTGGCCTGGCCCCTGGTGCGCCGCGCCACGCACCCTATCGCCGAATTGCAGCGCCAGGCCACCACTGACGCCCTGACCGGGCTGCCCAACCGCGCCAGCTTTCTGGCCCAACTGGACGAGCAGCTGCGGACCCCTGGCCCCGGCGCCCTGGGCGTGGCCATTTTTGACCTGGACGGCTTTAAGGGGGTCAACGATACCTTTGGGCATCCGGTGGGCGACGAGGTGCTGCACGCGGTGGGCGCGCGAATGCTGGCGGCGGCGCAGATTGGCGACACCCTGGGCCGCCTGGGCGGGGACGAATTTGCCCTGCTGGTGCAGGCGGCCACCCCCGAAGAAATCCGGCTGCGCGTGGAAGGGGTGCTGGACGCCGTGGGCAGGCGGCCCATTGCCGCAGCAGGCCTGACGCACGCCCTGACCAGTACGGCGGGGCTGGCCTTCTTGCCGCCCGGCGTGCTGACCACGCCGGGGGTGATGCTGGCCCGCGCCGACACCGCCCTGATTCGCGGCAAACGGCGCGAGAAGGGCCGGGTGTGGGTGGACGGCGAAGTCACCATGCCCACGCTGTTCCGCTGACCCCCGCGTGGCATGCTGGGGCCATGACTCAAGTGCTCAGCATTCAGGTAAGTGGTTACGGCGAGATTCAGGCGCAGGCCGGCGAACGGCTGGTCCTGGCCCTGGAGCGAGGCGGCGTGGACATCCTGCACCGCTGCGGCGGCGTGGCGCGCTGCACCACCTGCCGCGTGACTTTCGAGGCCGGGGAACCCGACGCCATGACGGCCGCCGAATACGACAAATTGCAGGAAAAGAACCTGCTGGACAGTGCCCGGCTGTCCTGCCAGATCGAGTGCGCCGCCGGCATGAGCGTCACGCCCCTGCAAACCGCCCGCAGCAGCGGCCTGGAACCGGGCAAGGCCCCCGCCGAACAGATGGAGCCCGAGCCGGTGTGGACCACCCGCCCCGGCGCCTCGACTGAAGGCTAAAACGGCTTCCAGAGTGGGAAGGAGCCCGCTCCCAGCTCATGCCCAGAACTTGCTCTTCGGCAGCGCCGCTCTGAAAAACGGCGCTGCTTGAAGCGTCTATGCCGCTGGCAGGGTTGAAAGCTGTTTAAGCCAGCCAGCCAGATGACACTCGCGTCATCCAACTGGCACGGCCCCTTGCCGAAACTGCTCGCGTGAAATCGGTCTTGCCAGAGAGGCTCCCGCTGCGAGTCTCCGGAGCCGTGGAGGGCGCTGCGTCCAGGCCACCTGCAGCTGAACGCAGCGCCGCCGCTCGGCTGGCCTCAGCCTCAGTGACCTGCGCTCCCAGGGGCCCCTGGACCCCGGCCCCCGCCACTGTGGTCGTCCGTTACCGCGCCAGCGCCGGCCGGGGCCAGCGGGTCGGTCACCGCTGGCGTCCATTTCTCATTGCCGCAGCTGCAGACCGGGCGCGGCCCAGGGTGAACCTCGCCGGCACTGCCCTGCCGCACGTCCCCGCAGCCCAGGCAGGCCACTGGCCCCCAGTAGTCCTCTTCGGGCCCCAGCACGCGCGGCCATTCCAGGTCCCAGGGCGGCACCACCGGCAGGCCGGGCGGGGCGTCTTTGGCATGCACGAACACCGTCATGTTGCCGTCCTGTTCAAAATAGGCCCGCTGCACCTCGCCCATCTGCCGCACCCCCTCGGCGCGCAGGCGCTCGAACACGTCTTCGCGGCTGAGGTTGGCCCGCTCCAGCGCCTGGCCCTTCAGGATGCCGTCCCGAATCAGCTCGACAGGCTCGCCCTCTATAAAGACCTCGACATGCTCGCTGCGAATGACCAGATGCGACAGCAGACGCTGCAAGCCCACCACCAGCCCCAGCACCAGCATGCCGTGCAGCAGCGGCACCTCTGGATAGAACATCGGGTCACCCGCCGCCGAGCCCAGCCCGATCACGATGGCCACTTCCAGGGGACTGAGCTGCGCCAGGCCGCGCTTGCCAGTCACGCGCAGCAGAAAGACCAGCCACAGAAACATCAGGGCGGTGCGGAAGACGATTTCCAGCAGGAACAGCGGGGGCAGGTCGCCCAGGAACATGCGGGCCAGGTCAAACGGCACCATCTGGGCAGCGTCAGCGCTCATGGGTCTCCTCGGCGGGGTGGCCCAGCCCCGCCAGAATGCGCGCCCGGTCCCAGCCGGTCAGGGCGGCCAGCGCCGAGAGTGTGGTCTCGAACGCCGGACCAGGCGGCAGGCCGCGCAGTTGCCGCCACAGGGCGTTGCGCCGCCGCAAGAAATCGGTCGTGGGCATAGAGCTGGAGTGTAGGCCCGACTACAGGTTCGGGGCCTTGAGAAAGGTTTTAAGCGTCAGGACAACAGGCGTCCGGGGCAGGGGGAGAAAAGGAGCCTGTCGCCACACACCACGCCTGGGCTTCAAGGCAGAACGGTGCTGGTGGGCTGGTCTCCCGATCCAGCTCCTCATCCCTGCCCTCGTGCTGAACGCAAAGCCTCTTGTGCTGCTGAGCGGTTGACGGGGCATCTGATACGGACTCCGATTGAATCGTTTTTGCAAACGATTCAATCCAAGCGGAGCGAGAAGGAGCAAAACGGGTTCCGGGCGTGGAGTTTGCAAATCGGTTCTGTTCCGATTTGTAAACGAAACAGACGGAATCCGTATGAGGTGGTCTTCCTGGCTCCCTTTTGGGTGGAAGCTCACCCCAGAAGAAGTGCCGCCGCCCCCGCGCAGCGAGTGCACTTACGCCAGTACGCCCGGCACCTTGAGGCAACTGACCCAGAATGTGGCTCCCTGGTTCACCTTGCCTTCTCCCCAGGCGCGGCCGCCCATGCGTTCGGCCAGGCGCCGCACCACCGCAAGGCCCAGCCCGGTGCCCTCGCAGGCGGCGGTGGGATGCAGGCGGCCAAACAGGTCAAAGGCCTTGTCCTTCTGCCGCATGTTGAACCCTAGCCCGTTGTCAGTCACGCCGAACAGGTACGCGCCGTCCACCTCTTCTATTCGCAGCTCAAGCCGCGCCACGTCGCGCGTGCGGGTGAATTTCAGGGCGTTGAGCAGGTATTCCTGCAAGATGATTTGCAGGGCCTTGCTGTCGCCCAGCACGGTGGGCAGGTGGGGGGCCGACAGCTGCACCTCCCGCCGCAGGTCCTTGCGCACTTCGGCGAGCACCCGGTTCAGGTCCACGGGGCTCAGGCGCAGCCGCAACTGCCGGGCCTGCACGTACTGATTCAGAGATTCGAGCAGGCCAAACGTGGTGCCGAGGACCGTCTGCACGGTCTCCAGATGGGGCGCTGGGTGGCTATCGTCCACCTCTTTCTGATGCAGCTTCAGGTAGCCCTGAAGGCGGGACAGGTGCAGGTGCAGCTGCGCGTGGGTCGCGCTGACCACCTCGTGAACTTCCTCATCCAGCCGCCGGTTCTTGACCTCATGCTCCTGAATCTGCCGTTCCAGGCGTTCGGTCTCATTCAGCAAAAAGAGGTGGCCTTCTTTCAGCGGCGTAACGTTCGTGACGCTCAGGTGGCACCACGGGGCTTCCTCTGCCCCGTCCGAGCGGCTGGCGGCCACGAGCACCGACTGGGCGCCGCCGTCCGGCAGCAGGATCATCAACTCTTCTTCCACCCGCTCTGCCGTGTCAAAGACCCGCTTCAGCAGCGTGGTCAGTGCGTGCTGGGACGCCGGAACCAGCAGCTGCCCCAGGCGGCGCCCGGCCAGTTGGTGGGCTGGCCGGCCAAGCAGCTGGCCCGCCTGAAGATTGGCCTCCAGCACGCGGCCCTCAGCATTCAGCAGAAAAGCCCCCTGCGGCGCGTGGGTAAAGAGGCGCCGGGCCTGCTGCGCTGTGGTCTCAGCGGCGCGGAGCTGGCCCTGGAGCAGCTGAATCTCGGCCTGCAACTGGGTGGTGGTGGCGACTGACGTAAGCACGTCAGGCCGACTGACATCGTCGGTGTAGCTCATGGTGTCCCTGAGGTTGAAGCGGCGCCTTGAGGATGAGTCCGGTGGAGACTTCAAAGCCAGGGGACAGGGCTGAATGTCAGCAGTGCGGCCACCGTACCATCCCGGCCAGAGGCGGAGTGTAACCACGACAGGCCAGAGGCGCTGCGGGCACTGTCCTGAACAGCACCGGGCGCCGGGTCACCCCAGCGCCCGCCGTGTTTGCCCCGGCCTAGCGGTGCAGGGCGTTGTCGCGGTTGTGTTCAGCAAAGGTGTGGTTCACGTAGATCTTGCGGTCCCGGCCATGCAGGAAATACAGCGCCTGGCGGCCGTCACCCAGGGTACGCTGGGGTGAGAGCACCGCCAGCAGAGCGGCCTGGCCGGGGTTGTTGATGGGCCCGGCGGGCAGCCCGGCGCGGGTGTAGGTGGAATAGGGCGTGTCGCGGGTAAAGTCCCCGGCGCTGCGGTCCAGCTGGGGCAGGTCCTTGCCCAGCCCATACGCCACGGTGGGGTCGCTGCCCAGGGTCATGCCGACCTTGAGGCGGTTGAGGAACACCCCAGCGATCAGGGGCATTTCCCCGTTGTTGGCGGCCTCGGCCTGCACCATGCTGGCCAGCACCACCCAGTCGCGCACGCCCAAGCCCAGCGCCTGGGCCTTGGACACATTGGCGGGCGTAAATTCGCTTTCCATGCGCGTGACCAGGGTCTGCACCATCTTGCGAGGCGTCTCGGCCGGCCGGAAGTCGTAGGTCGCCGGAAACACGAAGCCTTCGAGGTTGGGCTGCTGCCCGGCGTGGCGGCTGAGCCCCGTGTCTTTCAGCGCCGCCGCGATGGCCGCGCCGTCAAAGCCCGCCTTCTGGAAGATGGCTGGCAGGTCCTTGATGCGGCGGCCTTCCGGAATCGTGACGCTGACGGTGGGAATGCGCGCCGGGCCCGCCAGTTTGTCAGCCACCTGCGCCAGGGTCAGCTGGCCACTCAGGTCGTACAACCCTTCTTTCAGGCCGCCGGCCGTGCCCTCGCGGCGCATGTACAGGCGCAGGGCGTCGGCATTTTTCACGATGCCCTTGCCCTGCAAGGTGGCCGCCACGCGCGCCAGGGTGTCGCCGGGCTTGACCTCCAGCGTGTAGGGGGCGCCGCCCGCCGGTTGCAACAGGCTGCGGACATACAGCGCCGCGCCGCCTGCCCCCAGCAGCACCAGCAATAGCAGGCCCAGCAGCAGCTTGACCCACAGGGGCGCGCCGGGTTTCCGCAGGCGGGTCATGCCGTCACCGCTTGCAGGGGGGCGGCGGCCAGCCGGGCGCGCAGGTCATCGTCGGCGGGGGGCCGCGCCCCAAAGCGCGACACGACCCAGCCACCCACCTGCACGGCCAGCTGCGCGGCGCGCACGGCGTCGCCGTGGGTCAGCCAGCCCGCCAGAAAGGCCCCCCCGAACGAGTCGCCCGCGCCAGTGGCGTCCACCGCGCGGTCAGCGGTGGCCGGCACCTGCACCCGCGCCTGCGCCGGGCCCTCGATCAGCACGCCTTCATCGTCCAGCTTCATGACGATCAGGGCGTCTGGAAACCGGGTGCGAAACCACGTCATCGCGTCCTCACGGCTGGTGTAGCCGCTCATGGCGCGGGCCTCGTCGTCGTTGGGAAACAGCACGTCAAAGGGCACCTCGTCCAGCACCGCCAGGAAGGTCTCGCGGCCCATGCCCTGAATCATCTGAAAGCTGCCGGGGTCCAGGCTCAGGGTCGCGCCCCCGGCGCGCGCCAGGCGGGCCGCGTGCAGGGCGGCGGCGCGCGGCGGGTCGCGGAAGAGGCTCCAGGCGGTCAGGTGCAGGTGGCCCGCGCCGCTCAGGGCGCTGGCCGGCACTTCTTCGGGCAGCAGTTCCCAGTCGGCGCCCTGGCCTGTCAGCATGGCCCGCTGGCCCCGGCGGTCAATCAGGCCCAGAATGACGCTGGTCGGGTGAACATCACTCAGGATCAGGTGGCCCTCCACGCCCTCGGCGGTCAGTTCGGCGGTGGCCAGCTCGCCAAAGCGGTCGCGGCCAATCTTGCCCACAAAACGCGCGGGATACCCGGCGCGGGCGGCCCAGACGGCCAGATTGGCCGCGCTGCCCCCGCCGAACAGCTCGATTCGGCCGGTGGTGTCCCCGCCCGGCAGCAGAAGGGTATCGGGTTTCGCCAGCACGTCCCAGGTCAGGTCACCCAGCGAAACAAGTGCAGAAACATCGGTCATGGTTGCCCGGCAGCATACCGTCCCCAGGGTGGGCGTCCGGCGGGGGTCACCTGACCTTGAGGGCGCGGCGCCGCCCCGTTACCATCGGCGCCGTGCCGTCTGCGCCCCTCTCCTCTGTTTCCCTGGCCGCCCGGCTCCGGGGGACCAAGCGGTGGCTTGGGCAGGCATGGTGTGGTGGGCAGACATGAGGCGTCCCAGCTTTGCGGCCCTGGGCCGAGGCGACCTGCTGCGGGCGGCGCTGCCGGCCCTGCTGTCGGGGGCGCTGCTGCTGGCGGCCTTTCAGCCGGCCCACCGCGCCCTGACCCAGCCGGACAGCGTGTGGCACGGCGACAGCGCCCAGACCCTGCTGCCCGACGTGCAGACCTACGTCCTGACCCTGCGGGACCCGGCCGCCTCGCCCCAGGACGTGCAGGCCAGCCGCGCCCGCGCCCTGGCCAGTCTGGGCCGCGCTGAGACCGACCCAGCGTTTGCTGTCGCCGCCCCCCAGCTGACCCAGCTGCGCCGCCTGCTGCGCAGCACGCAGCCGCAAGACACGACCCGGGCGCTGCGGCTGGCCCAGACCTGGACCCTGGCCGCGCAGCGCCAGCTCAGAGCGCGCCGGGCCGAGGTGCGGCAGGTGCTGCGGCGCATGGAGTGGATGGTGACCCTCAGCGCCCTGCTGACCGGCCTGCTGGGCACCGCCCTGATCGGGCGCGCGCTGGGTCACGCCCGCCAGGCGCAGCAGGGACGCCTGGCGCGCGAAACCCAGCACCGCCAGGCCCTGGGCATGGCCGCCCACGAACTGCGCCGCCCGCTACAGGCCCTGCTGCTGGCCACTGACGCCCTGCGCGCCACGACCAACCTGCGCGCCCGTGAAAAGCTACTGAGCGTCATAGAGGAGCAGGCGGCGCACCTGGCCGCCCGCACCGAACTGGAACGGCTGGACGGCATGTACGTCAACGTGGTGGCCGCTCCGCAGCCCACCGACCTGGCGACCCTGGTGGCCGAGGTCGAAAGCGCGCGGGTGCGGGTGCGGCGGCCCAGGGGCGAGGTGATGTGGTCAGTCGACAGCGCGCAGCTGCGCCAGGTGCTGGAAAATCTGGTCGAAAACGCCCTGCGGTACTCGGCTGGGCCGGTCCTGGTGACGTTAGAGGCCGCCGGGCCCGCGCAGGGGCCGCAGCTGCGGGTGACCGACCGGGGGCCAGGACTGACCCCGGCCCAGCGGGACACTGTGCTGACTGCCCCCCACCCGCTGCCCCGAGCGGCAGGGGGGCGCGGGCTGGGGTTGCCACTGGCGCACCGGCTGGCCCAGGCCAACGGCGCCCAGCTGACCCTGCACGAAGCGCCCGGCGGAGGGCTGGAAGCTCGGGTCACGTTTGCGCGCCCCTGAGCGCCGCCCTGAGCCGTGGCCTGTCATGCTGAGGAATGCCGTCAAGACCGTGGCACCCTGCCGTCCGCCTGATCCCTCTCCTTTTGGCCGTCCTGTGGCTGTCGGCCACCGCGCTGGCGGGAACGCACAGCGCCGCCGGTGCTGAACCCCACAGCGGCCCCCCCGCCTTCCTGACGCAGCTGACCTTGCTGCTCGGCGTCTCGGCGCTGGCGGCCTACGCCTCTTTTCGGCTGCGGCTGATGCCCATCATCGGGTTTCTGGTGGCGGGCGTGCTGGTGGGACCCGGCGCCCTGGGCCTGATCCGGGAACCGGAACTGATCGCCGCCGCGTCCGAAATCGGCGTGATGCTGCTGCTGTTTACCATCGGGGTGGAATTCAGCCTGGAGCGCCTGGCCCGCATCACCCGCCTGATTTTTCTGGGCGGCGGCCTGCAAGTGGGCCTGACCCTGCTGGTCACCCTGGGGCTGGGCCTGGCGCTGGGGGTGGGGGCCCCGGACGCCGTCTTTACCGGCTGCCTGATCGCCCTGTCCAGCACCGCCATCGTGATGAAGCTGCTGGGCGAGCGCGGCGAGACGAACGCCCGCACCGGGCAGGTGACGCTGGGCATCCTGATTTTTCAGGACCTGGCGGTGGTGCTGATGGTGCTGCTGGTGCCCATGCTCGCCGGGCAGGGCGGCGGGATCAGCGGCATGGCGCTGGCGCTGGCCAAGGCGGCGGGCATCATCGCGCTGGTGCTGGTCGCGGCGCGCCGGGTGGTGCCGCGCGTCATGGAGGTGGTGGCGCGCACCTGTTCCTCGGAAATCTTTCTGCTGACGGTGGTGGCGCTGTGCTTTGGCACCGCCAGTCTGACGGCCGCCGCCGGGGTCAGCCTGGCGCTGGGGGCCTTTCTGGCCGGGCTGCTGGTGAGCGAGAGCCGCTACGGCGCGCAGGCGCTGGGCGAGATTCTGCCGCTTCAGATTCTGTTCAGCGCGGCGTTTTTCCTGTCGGTGGGCCTGCAGCTGAACCTGGGCTTTCTGGTCGGCAACCTGGGGCTGGTGCTGGGCGCGGCGGCGGCCATCGCCCTGCTGAAGGTGCTGGTCACCGGCCTGAGCGTGCGCCTTCTGGGTGAGGACGGGCGCGTGGCCCTGCCCGTGGCGCTGCTGACCGCCCAGGTGGGCGAGTTCTCGTTTGTACTGGCGGCGACAGGCACGGCCCTGGGCCTCAGCTTTGCGGGCCTGGGCGAGCAGGGGGGCGGGGTCTTTATCGCCGCCACGGTGTTGCTGATGACCCTGACACCGGCACTGGCTGGGCTGGCCGGGCCGATTCTCGCCCGCCGGGCGCCAGCGGCCACGACGCCGGCCGCAGAGGCGCCCTTGCCCGACGCCGCGCCCCACGGCCTGCCCATCGCCGGGCGGGTGGTGTTTTTCGGCTATGGCCCCCACGCCCGCCTGGCCGCCCGCGCCCTGAGCCGCGCCGCGCAGCCTTACAGCGTGGTCACCCGCAGCCCCGACGGTGCCAGCGAGTTGGAAGGCAGGGGCGCCAGCGTCCTGATCGCCGACTACACCCGCGCCGGGCTGCTGCGTGAACTCGACATTGCCGCCGCCCGCGCCGTGGTTATTGCCGACGACGACCACGACACCACCGAGCGGGCCATCGGCGTGCTGCGCACCGTGTCGCCGGACGTGACGGTCATCACGCAGGCCACCTCACCCGAGGGCTACCAGAGTCTTCAGGCGCTGGGCGCGCAGCATGTGCTGCTGCCCAAACGAGAGGTGGCCGCCGGCATCCTCGACCTGCTGACCCCCCCCGAGGTCCCACGCGCCAAGCTGGCCCAGCACCTCGCTGAGCGGCCCCCCGTCACCCTGAGCCCCGAGCAGCAGTCGCAGTGCGACCACGCCGCCGCCAACGCTGGCCCCACCACCCCCGAGGCCGACGTGTGCCTGGCGTGTGTGGCCCAGGGCGACACCTGGGTTCACCTGCGGGTGTGCATGACCTGCGGGCACGTGGGCTGCTGCGACTCGTCCAAAAACAAGCACGCCACCCGCCACGCCCGCGCTCAGGGGCATCCGGTGATTCACTCGGCCGAGCCCGGCGAGACGTGGGCCTACTGCTACGACCACGGCTGGACCAAATAGGGAAAACAGTGGACGCCTGCCTCTGCACTCACAAGGACAATTTGACGGCGCAGGGGCAGGTGAACTACAGCCTAGACGTTGTGGAAGGTCGGCTGGCTCGCCGCCCACGTTAATAGGCCTGAGAAATCATCTGTTTTTAGAAACTCGGCTGCGTGCGCCCACAGTGCGGCGCCCACCGCATCAACAGCCTGCACACAGGCCAGAACGTCACTCGCCACCTGCTGTGCTGGAGTCGCCAATAGAACCTGGTAAGGGGCATCCATCAGACGAACCGTCACCCGGCCATTGATGAACCACGAGTCGCTCCAGGTCAGTGCCAGGCTCCAGGTCAGGCCCCCACCATTTCGGAAGTCGAGGCCAAAGCTTGCCCGGTACTCCACTTGGGTCTCGTGAAAACCCAACCGGCGGAAGTCGGTGTGGTGATGTGCGGAGGCGATCTGAGCGGCGTGGGGTGGCCGCAGCAAACGTTCCAGCTCAGGTCCCCGCAAGACAAAGCGGGCCAGCGCGTCAAGCAGCGCCATAGTCTGCTGGCTTTCTCCGCCCTGCTCAGGAGAGCTGCCCCGGACCATGAACGCTCTACTCCACCCCCGGCGCCGTCTGCACCGCCCGGAGGGCCAGCAGCGAGGCCGCCACGTCCAGCGCCGCGTGCAGCCCATACACCCACAGGTCAGCCGCCGGACGCTCTCCACTCAGGCCCGCCACCGGCACCAGATTGACCACCCCGATGGCCAGGCTCAGGGCCGCAGCGGCATTCAGCCACGACCCCAGGCGGGCGCGGCCCGCCACCTCCAATGGCGCCGCCGCAAAGCGCACCAGCGTGCCGTACACAGCGTTTTTGGCCAGAATGAAGCCCAGTTCCACTGTGGCCAGCGCGCTCAGGGCCACCGGATTGGCCTCAGGCAGAAAGCCGGCCAGGTACACAAACAAGCTCAGGCCCCACAGGGCCAGCCGCAGCGAGGTCAGCCAGGGAAACAGGGCGCGCAGCGAGCGCCACACGCCGTCTTCCTCGGGGGTGGGGGCAGGCCGGGTGTAGCGGGCAAACACCTGCGTCCACCACACCAGCACCACCGCCGCCAGAAACGTGCGCGCCGTTCCCAGCGCCCCCAGGTCGTTGGGGGGCCACCCCGAGGCCAGGCTATAGGCGCACAGGCCAAGGGTGGCCGCGACCAGCGCCCAGAGGGCCACGAGCGCAGCCTGGCGCCAGCGAGTCGCGGTCATGGTGTGGCCTGGACGGGGCGTTCAGCAATCGGGAGGTACCGGGGTAGAGGCGCCCCGTACCCTTGACCCAGTGCGTCTTGCTCCTCAGGCGACGTCATAGCCCCAGCTTGGCCTGCAGGCGCTCACGCACCACCTCGGGCCGGGCCTGACCACCGGTCGCCTTCATCACCGGGCCAAACAGCGCGTTCATGGCCTTGGCGTTGCCAGCCCGGACCTTCTCCACCGTGGCGGGATCGGCCTGCATGGCGGCGTCAATGGCGGCGTCAATGGCGGCGGTGTCGGTCACCACGGCCAGCCCACGCGCCTGCACCAGTTCGGCCGGGTCATGGCCGGCCAGCACCTCGGGCAACAGGTCTTTGGCCACGCGCCCACTGATGGTGCCTTCATCGATCAGGCGCACCAGGGCCGCCAGATGGGCCGGGCGCAGGGCCGACGCCTCCAGCCGCTGCCCCTGGGTGGCCAGCAGCCCCGACACGTCGCCCAGCAGCCAGTTGGCGAGTTTCTGCGGGTCGGCGCCCAGGGGCAGCGCCGCGTCGTAAAAGCGCGACAGATCCACGCTGTGACTCAGGGTGTGGGCGTCACCCGGACGCACGCCCGCGGCCAGGTAGCGCGCCTGTTTCTGGGCGGGCAGTTCAGGCATGCGGGCCTGCACGCGCGCTCTCCACTCGGGGGTGATGTCCAGGGGCGGCAGGTCGGGTTCGGGAAAGTAACGGTAGTCGGCCTCGCCCTCCTTGGTCCGCATGACGAAGGTCTTCTGGCCGCCCTCATCCCAGCCCAGCGTGTCCTGGGTGATGCGCCCGCCAGCCGACAGCACCCGCGTCTGCCGGGCGGTCTCGTACTCGATGGCGCGGGCCACCGAGCGGAACGAGTTAAGGTTCTTGACCTCCACCTTCGTGCCCCAGGGCTCGCCGGGCCGGTGCAGACTGAGGTTCACGTCGCAGCGCATCTTGCCTTCTTCGGGGGCGGCGTCGCTGACGCCCAGGGCCTGCGCGATGGCCTGCACCGCTTCCAGAAAGGCGCGGGCCTGCTCGGCGCCCGTGATGTCGGCCTCGGTGACCATCTCCAGCAGCGAGGACCCCGCGCGGTTGAGGTCCAGCAGCGAGTACGGCGCATAGGTGGGGTGGGTCAGTTTGCCCGCGTCGTCTTCCAGGTGGGCGCGCTTGATGCGGATGCGGCTGACCTCGCCGCCGTCCAGCGTCACGTCCAGGTGGCCATCACGCGCAATGGGGCGGTCGTACTGCGACAGCTGAAAATTCTTGGGGGCGTCCGGGTAAAAGTAGTTCTTGCGGTGAAACTGGGTGGGCCCAGACACGTCGCAGTTCAGGCCCAGGCCAAACATCATGGCCAGTTCCACGGCTTCACGGTTCAGGGTCGGCAGGGTGCCGGGCAGCCCCAGCGTGAAGGGGTCTGTCAGGGTGTTTGGCTCTGCGCCGTGGTAATCCTGCGGGCAGGCACTGAAGATCTTGCTGCGCGTCTTCAGTTGCAGGTGAACCTCAAGGCCAATAACCGCCTGGTACGACATAGGGGGCAGCATAGCGCCGCGCCCGGACCCGCGCCGAAGAAGGCTTCTTCCGGTTGTCTCCACAGGCTCGGCACACCCAGGAGCATCAAGGACTTGCTGGGCACGGCGGTCAGTTTCATCACAGCCTGATAAGACGCTAAATCAGATAACACCCCTGGACCGCGTTCGGCTTAACCCGAAGCAGATTGATATTCGCCTGGGCCGCAGTTGACCTCACCAAAGCTTGCCCATTTCCTGGTCACTGCTTCATCTGTGAGGCATTTGGCCGCTTCCTTCATGCGACTGGCAGAGAACAAGACTACGTCTGGCGCACACTCTTCTCTGTTTGGGTGGCTTTTCCCCCCATCCCATAAAGGAGACTTCGGATGGCGAGATTGATTCCCATTTCAGAGATGGCACGCGACCACAACCTTGACCTGGGGGAGACCTACGACCTCGATGGCCGCGCGGCTTCCGCCATGAACGGCGACAAGGTCGGCACGGTCATAAACGTTATAGATCCCCTCGACGGAAAGCCCGACCGCTGCTGAGACCCTGGGGAGGCGGGTCCTCTGCCCTCCCCCTTAGGAACTGTTTGGTGCCAGCATCTGCGCTCAGCTTGAGCCACCTACGAACAGTCAGGACGTAACCGAGGTTCTGGTTACGGGAGAAGCCACAGGAGGCCCCTCATGAACTTAAAGACAATGGCCGAAGAAGCGAATAAGGCTCTTCACCGCAGCGAATCGCCGGCCGATGGCCTGAGCAATAAGGCCATTAAAGCCCTGGTCAAAGAGCAGGCGGCCCTGGGCACCTTGCTACACAAGCAAAGCAAGGAGATCGCCGCGCTCCGCCACGACGTGCAGCAGTCGCGTCACCGGGGCGGCGGTTTTCCCTGGGGTCTGGTCTTGCTGGCCGGCGGTGCGTACGCAGCCTACCGCCTTAGCCCCGCCGTCCGGGAGCAGATTGACGGGCTGCTGGGTCGGCTGGACCCTGGCGCGGAGGGCAACCTTCACCGTGCGGGCGATGCGGCCAAGGATGCCGTCCACGATGTGGCGCAGGGACGCAACCCTGGTGGCGCGCTCAAGCAAGCGGGTGGCGAACTGCACCGTGCGGCCGAGAAGGCCACTGAGGCCCAGCGTCATCCGGCCGACGAATTGAAAGATGACGTGCTGCGGCAAGTCAAAAGGAGCGACGCATGACCCTGGTGGACCACGGCACCATCCTGACCCGCATCAACTGGACCGGCGTGATTGCTGGTCTGGCCGTCGGCGTCGTGACCCAACTGTCCCTGAGTGCCCTGGGCGTGGCTTTTGGAGCTGCCTATGCCGATACGGCAGGCGGCCTGGCCATCGGGACCATCGCCTGGCTGGCCGTGTCGCTGCTGATTTCCTCCTGGCTGGCGGGGCTGACGGCCGCGCGGGCCGCAGGTTACCTCACGCCCGCCCAGGGCCGGTTCAATGGCCTCATCACGGGCGCGCTGCTGGCCATCCTCACGACGATGTTCCTGAGCAATGCCCTGACCGCTGGTTTCCGGGCTGCCAGCAACATCGTGGGCAGTGCCGCCACGGCGGTCGGCGCGGCCGGCACCGCTGCGGCCAACAGCAACGTCGGCCAGACCGACGCGGTCCAGAATGTGCTGAACGGACTGGATGAGCAGGAAATCGGCCAGATCATCGGGGACAGTGCGCCCGAACTGAGCCAGGAGCAGGCCACCGCCGCGACGCGCGTGGTGAGCGGCATCGTGCAGCGGGCCAGCCGGGACTTAGGCACCAACCTGAACGACATCAGTAACCTGGGCGATTTCGTCAAGAACCGTCTGGACAACATCAGCAGCGCGCTGCAGGGCCAGGACTTCGTGAACCGCCTGCAGCGTCAGGGCCTGAGCCAGCCTGAAGCCCAAGCCACCGCCACTGCGATCAACAAGCGCGCGACCGAAGTGCGACAGCAGGCGGAACAGGCCGCCGCCGCAACGGAGCGTATTGCCCGCAAGACGGCCAACACGGCGGCCTGGGGGTTCCTGCTGGCCCTGGGCGTGATTCTGGGCTTCGCCACGCTGGGCGGCGGCATGGGCTCGGATCTGCCTAAGGGCGGCGCCATGACCACGGGCCGCGATCCTGAAGTGCGCCGCTAAGCCAGTCAGCGTTTTCCAGGGGGCCTGTGCCGTGCACAGGCCCTTGATCTATGCCAAGGGGATGAGCAGCGAGCAGCATATGCCAACGTAGAACAAAGTTGCGCGTATGGTCTGCGTTTCCCAACCAGGTGAGCACGCCCTATGGGGAGCCATAAACAGCCTCGGGCAGATGAATCAGAACAACGCAGCGGAGTCGCTGGCCTAAAGGTGAACAACTCGACTCCTTCAGAGAGATCACAGCCGTAGTCGTTCGGATCAGCTCCCCTGTAGATAATTCTCAAAACTTTGCCTGTCTGTGGTCTCCCCTAGCTCCTGCCCCCCCTTCCAAAAGACCCAACTGCCCGGTCAAGAACAGGCAGTCCCCCTTGACCAGTCAAGGGTCAGGGCCGCGCGGTAGCCCGTGATGGCCGGTGGCCTGCCCGCCTCGGTGTAATCGGCCCTGACCGGTACGGTGGCCTCCAGGGTGACGCACACCGGACCAGAAGCGGTCTGCCAGACGGCCCGCTGCCCAGGACGCAGGGGGCGAACCGCCTGCCCTGAGGCTCCTCCCTGAGCGGACGCCACCGTCACCACCTGGGCCTCAACGCTTCTCAGGACCAGGGGCGTGCCGGGCAGGGCGTCCAGCGCCGCTACGCCGGTCAGGAGGGTCAGGACTGGAGAGGACGCTCCAGACCGGCGAAAAGTTAGCTGAGTCAGCACGCTGTCTGGACGCGGCTCCATCTTCACCTCCACCAGCAGGCCTTGCAGGGCCGCCGCCGACAGGTGGGCCGGCCAGTGCTGCACCCGCAGGGGCACCCCCAGCCCGGCCAGCACAAACCGGGTTTCCTCGGCCTGGCGCGTCACGCGGACCACCCGCCGGGCCACCGTGCCAGCGACGATGGGATTCAGGACCGCTGGGCTGGGCGCGGCGGTGACCGGGGCAGACACGGCTGGAGGCACGCGGGCCGGCCCGCCTCCCTGGGCCTGCACCAGCCCCAGCACAAGTGGCAGCGTGAGCAGCAGGCGGTGCGCGGTAGTCATGGACACAGCATTCCTCCTTTGCCTGAACGGCAGCTGACAGCGGCGGCCCCGGCGCCCAGGCCAGAGCCGCCGCCACGCCGGGCTTCAGCGCAGGTCGCGCAGGTCAGCCAGCAGTTCGGGAGTGGGGCGGGGCTCCACCGACGCCTGCTGACGGTCGCTCTGGAAGGCGTCGAACAGCGGCACGGCGTCGTCATGGTCGTCGTGGGCGTGTTCTTCCTGGCTGGGGGCGTTCAGGCGGGTCACGCCGGGGTTGTTGCCGCCCCAGTAGCGGGTGAAGCTCAGGTTCAGGTTGCCCCAGTCGTCGTGGTCGCGCAGGTAGGTGGTGTAGGCGGGGGCCGGGCGGCCCGCATTGTCGGTGTCGAAGGTCACATCGGCCTTCACGGGGGCGTCGTCAATCACGCCGTTCAGGTTCCAGTCGATATTGAAGTTGCCCCGGCCCAGGCCGGCCCGCTCGTTCAGGGCGTTTTCGTTGAACACAGCCCCCGACCCATCCGAATAGTCCAGGCGGAAGGCCGACGAGCAGGGGCCGTTGTCAATGTCACAGCGGCCAAACAGCCCGAACCGCTGGCGGGCGTCGCGGCTGAGGTTGTACTGCCAGTGCTGCTCGGCGCCCTGCGCGGCAGGATTCAGCGGCAGGCCGTTTAACTGGTAGGCGTAATTCATGATGCTGAGGTAATTGGGCTTGAAGTTGGGGCCGTCTTCAAAACCGCCGTGGCGCAGGCCCAGGTTATGGCCCAGTTCGTGCATCAGGGTGCTGGCCTGAATGTTGACCAGGGCGTTGCGGCGGTTGCTGGTCAGGTCATCCAGACCCCAGCCGCCCAGGCTGACCACCAGGTCGTTGCCACTGATTTCAGCCACGCCGCTGCTGCCGGCCAGCCCATCGGCCTGACGGCTGCTGGCAAACAGCAGGTAATGAAAGACGTTGCGGCGCAGCGGACTCTGGGCCGTGGCCTTGAGGGTATAGAGGTCGGCGCACCCGCCCGCCACCTGGGCCTCGCTGGGAAACAGGTCCACGCAGGCCTTGAACGGCACCGCGTTGCCGCCACCCAGGTTGTACTTGGCCCCGAACAGCGACCCCGTATCGAAATGCACCGCGATGCCGCGCGCCGCGAAAGCCGCTACCACCTTGTCCAGCGCTTCCTGCCGGGGCGTGGTGGCCGCGTCCTGGGAGGGCATGTGGTCCAGTTCGATAAACAGGTCGCGCACACCGGCCCGCGCCCCCAGGGCGTACACGTCCAGGGCGCCGTAGCGGGCGCCCTCGGCCTCGGCGGTGTCGGGAAGACCGTCCAGGTCCAGGTCGGCGGCGTACTGAGGCACATTGTTTGGGCCAAAAGGCGTCAGCCACAGGTTAGGGGTCCAGTCGGCGGCCGAATTGGTGTCCGCCAGGGTCAGGTTGCGGCTCAGGGCGCGCCCATGGCGCTCTTCGCCCGCAGGCATGGCCTCGGCATTGGGGCCGGTCCAGGCCGCAGCAGTCAGAGGCTCAGCGTCCGCCTCGCCAAAGCGGATGAAATCCACGGTGGCGCCCGCGCGGGTCAGTTCGGCAAAACCGCTCTGGTACCAGTTGGGAATCCAGTCGCCGTCGTGAACGTAAATCTGCTTGGCCTCTGGCCGGATGTTGTTCTGAAACGAGGGCAGGCCCTGACCGCCAATCATCAGGTACTCGCCGGGCGCCACTGTGACATCTGGCAGCGGGTAGCTGCGGGGCGTGAATTCGTCGTTGTAGGGGGCCACGCGCTGACTGCTGTAGGCCCGCAGAGCGTAGTCCTTGAGGCTAATCGGCTGCGCCGTCCCGTTGTAAACCTCGACCCAGGCGGCCGAATCGCTAAACCAGCTGGTGCTGAGCTCACTGATCCGCAGGTCAGAGGTCCGCACGCTGGGCCCGGAAGGCACTGGGGGATTAGAAGGCACAGGGGGCGGCGTGGGCACCGGCTCGGGTGGGGTCACCGGGGTCGGCTGGCAAGCGGCCAGCAGCAGGATCAGGGTCAGGGGCAACAGGGTGCGGCGAGCAGACATAAGACTCCTTGAAACAGGGCAAGGCGTGACACGCAGAAGTAGCGTGCTGGATGGGCTGAAAGGACTGTGGATTCAGACTACGAAGCGGGACCGCGCGGCGGGTCAGGGCGTCCAAAGGGCTTGGACGCCGGAAGGAGAAGACAGCATCAGCCAGAGCGGGCGACCTTCGGCCCTGAGGGCTGTGCGCTGGACGACCTGCCTACGGAATGGCCATGCTCCGGCGGCAGACGGCCACAGGCTCTGAAAGACCTTGTAGAGCGGCAAAGCCAAGCGGACATCCCCAAGGTCGGCTAGAGAAGGCCACTGGTCTGCCCTGCTACCAGGGAGTCTCTTAACAGCCCTTCAGCTGCATTACCAGCGCCAAGCTGCGCTCACAGGCCTGCCGCTGAACACCAAGGCCCAGCCACTCAGGAATAGGCCCGCAGCGGGTCTCAAGGCAGCCTCAACAGTTGGTAAGACTCAGAACCCATCACGGCTTCCCGGCGAGTGGCGTGGGGCTTTGCGACAGGCCGGTGGGATGAGCAGTGAGTTTCAGAAGGTTGGCCCTAACGGTCATGCTGCGCCACCTTTCAGAGAAGTCCCCTGGCGCGGCGCCGAAACTCCTGCTCAGGTCACGTGCCAGACGGGCTGCATGGTTTCCAGGGGGCGGTCAAACAGCCCAGGCTGCGCGGCGGGGCCAAAGACCTGCCGGAAATCCTCGGGCCGCAGGCCCTTGCGCAGGCGCGAGGCATAGCCAGTGACCAGCGCCGCCGCGTAGTGCTTCGCGTCGTAGTCCTGGCCGTCTGGGTTGACATCCAGAGGCGTCAGGCCACCCCCGGCGCGGTGGTAGAGGGCGGTGCGTTCGCCCGGCTGCCAGGTGCGGCCCAGGGCGTGCAGCGCCTCGTAGGCGGCTTCCTTGCGCGCCGCGCGGGTGGCCGCATAGTCGTGCGGCGCCTTGGTCAGGCGCACCCGGCTGGCCACATCGGCGTTGGTCCACTGCCGGGTGTCCAGGGCGTGAATGGCCTGGAGATACGCAGCCCGAACCCCTGGCACGTCGCCAGAGAGCAGGCAGCGCAGCGCCTGACGCAAAAAGGCCCGGCCGTACCCCTCCGTGCGGCTGGACTCGAAGGCGGCGCCGCAGAGGGTGAGGGTGCCGTCATAGCGCAGCAGGGCGTAATTCTTGATTTCGTGGCTGAGCATGGCCTGCGACCGGCCGTCAAATTCCAGCGAGATGCCGCCGGGCAGCAGGGCGTCCACCTCGGCAATCAGGCGGCGTTCCTGGGCCTCGGTCCAGACCGCGGGGGCGGCGAAAAAGACGCCGTCTGTATCGGCCTCGATCAGGGTGACGCCCCGGTCCTCCAGGGCCTGCACCACCCCTTCGAGCAAGGCGCGCCCTCTGGCCGTAATGCGGTCGGCGGCTGCCTGATCGCCAAACAGGGCCAGGCGCCCAGCCCCCAGATAGCCGTAGCCGGAATTGACGACCAGTTTCATGGCGGTCTGAATGGCCTCGTGTTCGCCGGGCTCGCCGCGCTGCGCCGCCGCCTTGTGGTGCAGCCGCCGGTCGGTCAGGTGGTCCATGAGGTGCAGGAAAGCGCCCAGCGGGTCACACGCCGGGCCAATACGGTCATGGCGGATGATGCTGGGGTACATGCTCGCCACGTCGGCCTTGACCACGTGCCTCAGGACCCCCTCGGCATACAGCCGGACGGTGCCGCCCTGGTGCGGCGAGGTGGCCCGCACGGGTTCAGCGGGCAGGGCGCGGCCCGCCTGAAGGTAGGCGCGAATCAGCATGGGTTCCAGCATTCCGGTGGCGGTGCCCGCATACGGCAGGCGGTGGTAGGGCCGGGGCGCCATCTGGGCCAGGGCAAAGGAGGGGGCCAGCACCCGGCGGGCCAGAGCAGCGACCTCCTCAACGTCTTGCAGGGCGTAGCGGCGCACCCGCTCGGGGTCGGTCTGGTACGTCTGGGCAATCTGGGCGCCCTCCAGATACACCCGGTCAGGCGGCGCGATGCCCAGGTGCTGCGCCACCGCCTTGAGGCCCATGCTGGGCAGGTCCAGGCGGCGAACGGCGTCCAGAGTATCCACGAGTTCCCGGCCCGCGCAGGCCCAGTGGGGCGAGGTGCGGCCGTCTGCCACCCGCCACAGGCCACCGGGACCACCCGCCCGGCTGAAATTGATGCTCAGGCCATGAACCTCGGCGCGCCCCAGCAGATAGGGCAGGTCAAAGCGCATGAGGTTGTGGTTCTCGATCACATCCGGGTCACGGGTCTGAATCGTCGCCACGAGAGCCTGAATCAGAGCGGCCTCGTCGTCGGGCCGGGGCGCTTCGAGCACCTGCTGAAAGCCCCGGTTGTCCCGCACCGCCACCATGAAGATTCGGCCCGTCTCGGGGCGCAGGCTGGTGGTTTCCAGGTCCAGTTGCAGGCGGTGCAGGTCGTCAAAGACCAGCCCCTTGAAAAAGGTGCGCCCGGAGGCCATCAGGTACTGCTCAGTCGGCTGGGCGCTGACATAGCCAGAGAGGTCGTGCAGGCTGGTGACCCGCCGTCCCAGCCGGCGCCCAGCCCCGGCCAGCACCGCCTGGCGCAGCGCCCGTCCGTCGGTGGCGGTCAGCAGATACCGCAGGCTGCCGGCTGGCCCCGGCAGTGGCCGCACGCTGAAGGGCGCCGCCTCGTCCCCCTCCACCAGCCGGGCCCCGAGATGGGCCACATCCTCAAGGTCCCGCGCGTACAGCCACGGGCGAAAGCGGGCGCGTTCCAGCGTGACCTGCCCCTGCTGGCCACCTTCACGGCGCCAGACCAGCGCCCGCCCGGACAGGTCGGCGTGAACCGACACGATGCCTGGCGTCGGGTCAGTGCCAAACACCAGGGGGTCAGCGGCGGGGGCGGCACACACGCCCCTGATGATGCGCGCCCCAGGCGGCCTGTGACCAGCTGCGGCGGCCTGCCCACCCCTGACACTTGCCCAGTGTGCTATGCGTGAGGCCGGGGCCCGGCCAGCGTACGCCGCCCTTGCACCCCAAGCGTTCATCTGTTACATTTACGCTCTAAACGTAATTAACAAGGAGTTTACGCATGTCTTCCCCTCTTGACCACCTGACGACCCCGGACGTACTGGCGCTGGCCCCCGACAGCAGCAGCGCCAGCGCGGCCCAGAAGCTCGCCCGACCCGCCGGGTGGCCCACGCTGGCCCGTGACGGGGGCGTGCTGTGGGGCGAATGCCAGGGCAGCGGCGCCCATCCCTACCGCGTAGGTGTGGACGCCCGCAGCGCCGACATCGTGAGCAAATGCAGCTGCCCCAGCCGCAAGTTTCCCTGCAAGCACGCCCTGGGGCTGCTGCTGCTGCACGCGGCCGGCACCGGCACCTGGACCAGTGCCCCAGCGCCGGCCGACCTGGCCCGGTGGCTGGAAGGCCGCGTGGCGCGCGCCGAGAAGGCAGAGGCGGCCCCTGATGAGGCGCCCGCCGACCCGGCCGCGCAGGCCAAGGCCCGCGCCAAAGCCCAGGCGGCCCGTGACCGCAAACGCTCGGCTGGCCTGGAAGACCTGGAACTGTGGCTGGGTGACCTGGTGCGCGAGGGCCTTCAGGCCGCCCGCGCCCGGCCTTACAGCGACTGGGACCGCCAGGCGGCGCGGCTGGTGGACGCCCAGCTGGCCGGCGCCGCCCGGCTGATCCGGCAGATTCCCGACCTGCTGCACGACGAGACCGCCGCCGCCCTGACCGCCCACCTGGGCAAAGTGTGGCTGCTCACGCAGGGCTGGCGCGTGCGCGACACCCTGCCGCCCGCTGAATGCGCTGACCTGCTGACGGCGCTGGGCACGCCGCTGGACCGCGCCGGCCTGCCGCCGGCCGCGC
Organism: Deinococcus arboris; assembly: GCF_009755355.1. GTDB lineage: Bacteria > Deinococcota > Deinococci > Deinococcales > Deinococcaceae > Deinococcus > Deinococcus betulae. The sequence continues at coordinate 79,310 of NZ_WQLB01000001.1, forward strand.
CGCAGCGCTGGCAGGCCCTGGGGGCCGTGCAGGAGGAAGAGGGCAAACTGACGGTGCGCCGCACCTGGCTGCTGGGCGCAGGGCAGGAGCTGGCCCTGCTGCTGGATTTTGCGCCCACGGGACAGGCGCTGCCCGCGCCGCTGCTGCCAGGGCAGGCCTTTACGGCGGCGGTGGCCTACGCGCCCTCGGCCCACGCCCAGCGCGCGGTGCTTCAGGGCGACACAGTCATTCAAGGTGATGCAGAGCCGGGCAGCGCGCCGCTGCCCCTGCCAGGCCGCTCGCTGGCCGACATGCAGGCCGACTACGCGGCGGCCCTGGCCCTGAATCCGTGGCTGGAGCGCACCGGCGCGGTGGTCGGGCCGGCGTACCTCACCCTTGACCCGCCGCAGCTGTGTGACGCGGCGGGCCACGCGGTGCCCCTGAGTGCGCGGCTGGACACAGACGACCTCTGGACCCTGCTGGCCCAGGCCGAGACGCAGCTCCAGACGTATTTTGGCGAGTGGGACGGGCAGACCTTCCTGCCGGTGGGCCGCGCCGCGCCCGCAAGCGGGGTGACCGCATGACCCTGCCTGACCTGGCCGCCGTCGCCGCGCGCGGCACCAGCCGGGCCGAACTGCCGGCCCCCACCGGCGCGCTGGCCCCTGCCCTGAGCCGCGTGCCCGGTGACACCCCCGAAGCCCAGCTGCTGGGGCGCGCGGCCCTGCTGGGCCTACATGCCCGCGCCGGGGCGCCCCTGCTGGCGGCCGCCGCGCCGCCGCCCACCACCCTGCCGGCCCCAGCGCGGCCACTGCCCCCCGCCCTGGCGGCCCTGCTACCAGGGCTGGTGAGCGCTGACACGGCGCTGGCGGTGCAGGCGCTGGGAGACGTGGCGGCGCGCGGCTGGACCCTGAATGCTGTGCAGGTGCTGACCCTGCACCGCCAGGAAGCCGACCTGACCCCCGCCCTGTGGCGACTGGCCGACGCGCGGGCGCAGGCCACCCTGGACACCCACCCCCTGCACACAGCGGCGCAAAAGGCCGAGGCCGCCGCCGCCTGGACCGCGCAGCTGGACGCCCTGGCCGGGGAACGTCAGCGCGACCCCGTGCAGGCGGCGGCCACCCTGCAGACCCTCTGGGCCGAGCAAGCCGCTGACCGCCGCAAGGAGCTGCTGGCGCTAGTTCGCCGCGACCTGCGCCCCGAGGACCGCCCGCTGCTGGACACTGCGGCGCGTGACCGCTCGCCGGAGATTCAGAAAGGGGCGCGGCAACTGCTGGGCCACCTGCCGGGGCCACTTCAGGCCGAGGTGCTGGCCCTGCTGCCGCAGGCGGTCAAGGTGAGCGGCCTGCTGAAAAAGAAGATCACCTTTGCGGCCTTTGACCTTCCGGCCGCGCTGGGGAAACCGCGCGCCGGCCAGTACGACGACAGCGACCTGCACCGCTTGCTGGGCGCGCTGCCCACACCCCTGATCCTGAAGACGCTGCGGGTGAGCTGGGAGGAGCTACAAAAGGCCGTGAAAGCCGCCCACTGGTCGCTGCTTCAGGAACTGGAGGAACCGCCCCAACCCATCCCCACGCCCCCCAACCCCGACGTGGCCCGCGCCCGGCTGAGGGACCTGGCCGGACAGCCAAAAGTGTCGGCGGACAAGCTGTTGGAAGCCGTGCAGGCGCTAGGCACCAGCCTGGAGACCGAAGCCCCTGCCCTGCAAACTGCCCTGGCCAGCCGCACGCTGGACCTGCTGGGCCGGGAGGGCCTGACCTGGCAGGCGCGAGACCTGACCACCCGCCTGCGCCGCACCCTCTCACCCGACCTGACGGTGCCCCCGCCTGAGCCGCTGCCCTTTCAGTTGCCGCCCATGCCCAAGAAGCTCCCCAGCTGGCAGACCCCCGCCGACTGGGAAGACAGCCAGCGCCAGACCCACGCCCACCAGCAGCAGGCCGCCTTACAGACCTGGCGTGAATTGATGGGCGCCCTGCGCCTGCGCCGCGAGTGGCGTGACGCGCTGTCCGCCCGGAACGACCTCTAATCCTTCAAGGAGACCACCATGACGACCACCCCCGAAGTCCTGCGCCAGCACGCCGAACACGCCTACGCCCATGAACTCGCCGCCCTGGCCCAGCACGACCGCTTTCCGCGCCCTCCGAAATGGAACCTCAGCCCGCGCGCCGTGCTGACCTACCTGATGGGCGGCCGGGCCGGCGACACCGAGATCACGCCGAAGTATGTGGGCGAGGCGCGCCTGATGGAAATCGCCGTGGCGACCCTGGCCACCGACCGCGCCCTGCTGCTTATCGGGGTGCCGGGCACCGCCAAAAGCTGGGTCAGTGAACACCTGGCCGCCGCCATCTCGGGAGACAGCACCCTGCTCGTGCAGGGCACGGCAGGCACCGACGAGAACGCCATCCGCTACGGCTGGAACTACGCCCGCCTGCTGGCCGAGGGTCCCAGCGAGGCCGCCCTGGTGGAAAGCCCCGTGATGCACGCCATGCGCCAGGGCAAGATTGCCCGCTTAGAAGAGCTGACCCGCGTGCAAAGTGACGTGCAGGACACCCTGATTACGGTGCTGTCCGAGAAGACGCTGCCGGTGCCCGAACTGAACACCGAGGTGCAGGCGGTGCGCGGCTTTAACCTGATTGCCACCGCCAACAACCGCGACAAGGGCGTGAATGACCTGTCCAGCGCCCTGAAGCGCCGCTTTAACACCGTGATTCTGCCGGTGCCCGACAGCCTGGAAGATGAGCTGAGCATCGTGACCCAGCGCGTGGAGTCGCTGGGCCGCAGCCTGGGGCTGCCCACGGACCTGATGGGCGCCGCGCCCCCAGCCCTGGACGAGATCCGGCGTGTGGTCACGGTGTTCCGCGAGTTGCGCGCAGGCGTGACCGAGGACGGCAAGACCCGCCTCAAGTCGCCCAGCGGCAGCCTCAGCGTGGCCGAGGCGATCAGCGTGGTCACCAACGGCCTGACCCTGGCCGCCCACTTTGGCGACGGCGAACTGAGCAGCCGCGACGTGGCCGCCAGCGTCATCGGGGCGGTCGTCAAAGACCCGGTGCAGGACCAGGCGGTGTGGAACGAATACCTGGAAACGGCGATTAAAAAGCGGGCCGGCTGGAAAGAGTTTTACAACGCCTGCCGGGAAGTGAGCTGAGGCATGGGCCACAGGGGGAATGTTCTCATCCACGAGGGTGGGCAGACCTATGGATGTGCTGAAAGAGGCTTCGTTCATGACATTCCTGCCCTAGCTGCTTGCGGGCCAGACTTGGCATTGGCCTGGGCGCGGAAGCACCTTGAGCAGTCGAGTCCTCGACTACATCAAGTGGACATTTGGGACGAGATCATGACGGAAGGGGCCATCCTTATCAACCTGGATTCTAAGGACCTGATTTTCGGCTCTTGGGAATGGTTGCCTGATGCCTATAAATTTGATGAAACACCAGAAGAGCTTGAGCTTTACCCAGAATTCCCTGACATAGCACGGGAGTTACTGGAAGTTGTTCGTCACCAGTGGGCAGGCTGGACAGTCACTCTTGCTCTTCCCGCTGAATTCGCTACGCAGGAAACGCTGGTGGTGCGGGGCCAAGATCTAACGCGGCCTCTTATCACTGGTACACATGCTCCCGAAACAGGTTGGTCAAGAGAGCAAATCAGGGAAGGTTTTCGGCGCATGTTCAACATGACCCGTGAGCCGCTCAGAACACAGTTGGCAGGCATTCAGCTTTGATCTCTCCTTACCTTCTGCCAACCTCATCAAGGGAGCCGGCACCGACGAAGTGCTTAAACCTCACGCGTCCAGTCCTCGCAGCGCAGCCCCGGCACTCGGGCAAACTCCCCGAGATTGTTCGTGACCACCAGCGCATCCAGGCTCTGAGCATGACCCGCGATCAGTACGTCGTAGGGGCCGATGGGCGAGCCGCTGCCCGCCAGTACGGCCCGAATCTCAGCCGCTGCTTCTGCCGCCGCTTGGCCGAACTCGAACACGTCCAGCGTTTGTGCGAAGGCCATCAGGCGCGCCGCGTTCTGCTCCGGTCGGCCGCTGCGGCGCACCCCATACCAGAGTTCGTGCAGGGTCACGCTGGAGATACCCAAACGGTGCCCATCGGCTGTCACCCGCTGCATGGCACGCCCAACCTGTTCTGGGCGGCGGTTCATGGTGAAGATGCAGATGTTGGTGTCGAGCAGATACAGCAGAGGCCGGGTCAAAGCAGTTCGTCCCGTTCCTGCGCGGCAGGCTGCTCGCGCCGGATGTCTCCCTCAAAAGCAGTCAGCGCTTGAAAAACCGCTAGGCCGTCTTGCGCCTGAACTGGCGTAATGATCAACTCCCGGCCCCGGCGCACGATCTCGACCTCGCCGTAAGGCAACTGCAACTCCTGCGGAATCCGCACAGCCTGACTGTTTCCACTTTTGAATGTTCGACTGCGTGTCATGGTCCACCTCAAGCAAAGTATATACCGTAGATACTTTGAGAATCTGGCTTTAACAAGCCCTTTCGGGAGTCTTCGAATGCCCCAGTCTGACCTCACCATCCTCCCTATCCGCCACCACGGCCCCGGCTCGGCGCGCAGCGTGGCGCGGGCGCTGGAGGCCCACCCACCCGCCACCCTACTGATCGAAGGCCCGGTGGACGCTGACGCCCTGCTGCCCTTCCTGAATGAGCCGGCGATGACGCCTCCCGTGGCGGTCATGGCGCATGTGCAGGGTCACCCTGAGCGCTCGGTGTTCTACCCGCTGGCCGAGTTTAGCCCGGAATACGTGGCGATTCGCTGGGCGCTTTCTCGCGGTGTCCCGGTGGCCTTTATGGACCTGCCTGCCAGCGTGACCCTGGCCCACAAGGAGGAGGCCGCTGAAGCTGAGCCGGACGCCACTGATCCCACCTCCACTCCTCCAGAGGACGCCGTGCGCGCCGATCCCCTCGCGCTGCTGGCCCAGGCGGCTGGCTACAGCGACTTCGAGCGCTGGTGGGACGCCCTGGTCGAGTCGCGCGGCGACGGGGAAGCCGTGTTCGCCGCCATTGCCGAAGTGATGGCCGCCGTGCGTGAGGCCGAGGACGGGCACACCTCTGCCCGTGACCTGATCCGTGAGGCGCAGATGCGCCAGACCATCCGCGCGGCGCTGAAGGGGGGCAGCGTCGCCGTGGTGTGCGGCGCGTGGCACGCCCCAGCGCTGACCCCCGAGGTCCTGGCGCGCGAGGCCAAAGCCGACCCGGCGCGCGTCAAGGGCCTGCCCAAGACCAAAGTCGCCCTGACCATCACGCCCTGGACCCACGGCCGCTTGACCCAGGCCAGTGGCTACGGCGCGGGGGTCGCGTCGCCGGGTTGGTACGCCCACCTGTACGCCACGCCGTCGCAGGTGTCTGAGCGCTGGCTGACCCGCTCGGCCCGGCTGCTGCGGGCGCGCGGACTGGACGCCTCCAGCGCGCAGGTGATTGACGCCGTGCGGCTCGCGGACGCCCTGGCAACCCTGCGCGGGCGCCACCTGGCCGGGCTGGACGAACTGACCGACGCCACGCGGGCAGTCTTTGCCTGGGATTCGGACACGCCGCTGCGCCTGCTCTCAGAGGAACTGTTCGTGGGCGAGGCGCTGGGCAGCGTGCCTGCCGGTGTGCCCGCCGTGCCGCTGGAACAGGACCTGGCAGCCACACTGGCCCGGTTGCGGCTGAAGCGCGAGGCGGTTACCCACGACCTGACCCTCGACCTGCGTGAAGACGCGGGCCTGAGCCGCTCTCAGCTCTTTCACCGGCTGACCCTGCTGGGCGTGCCCTGGGCCAAGGAGGCCGCCAGCCGGGGCACCGGCACCTTTAAGGAAGCCTGGACGCTGCGCTGGGAACCAGAATTCAGTGTGCGCGTGGTAGAGGCGAGCCGGCATGGCAACACGCTGGTGCGCGCGGCGAATTCGGCGGCGGTCTCGGCGGCGCGGCGGGCCGCTGACCTGGGCGCACTGTCGGACCTGCTGGAAGTCACGCGCCTGAGTGGACTCCCTGGGGCCGCCGCCTTCACTCTGGCCCGTCTGGACGAACGCGCCGCCGACGCCGACACCGCCGCGCTGCTGCTGGCGCTGCCGCCACTGGCCCGCCTGGCCCGCTACGGCGACGTGAGGGCGCGGGGGGACGACGACCTGCGGCCCGTCTTCCGCACGCTGGTGGCCCGCGCCGCCGCCGGGCTGCCCAACGCGGCGCACGGTCTGGGCGAGGAAGCGGCGCAGACCCTCCACCGCCAGCTGGCTGGGGCCGACGCGGCGGTGCGCCTGCTGGACGACCCCGAGGCCAGTGGCCAGTGGGTCGTGGCCCTGCACGCCCTGGATGCCCAGGGCACGGCGCCCCTGCTGCGCGGCGACGCCGTGAACCGCCTGCGCGACCGTGGCCTGCTGGACGCCGCCCAGGTGCAGGTCCGGCTGGCGGCCGCCCTGGCCCCCGGCGCCCCGCCCCTGGACGTGGCCGCGTGGCTGGGCGGGTTTATCGGTGAGGACGGCCAGACCCTGCGCCACGACCCAGCCGCCCTGGCCCTGCTGGACACCTGGGTGGTCGGCCTGGACCCCGACGCCTACAGCGAGGTGCTGCCGCCTCTGCGCCGCTCCCTCTCACGCCTGGACCCACACGCGCGCAGGCGCCTGGGCGAGGAGCTACGCGGCCTGGAGCGCACCGAGCAGGCCGCGCAGGTTAACGGCGAACTGGGCGCGGGGGTGGTGCCGGTCGTGCTGCGCCTGCTGGGCGTGACCCTGCCTGCTGGAGACCCCTTATGACCCCTGAGACTGACCCCGCACCGCAGAGCCTGACCCCCGACCTGGAGCGCCTGCGCCGCTGGCGGCTGCTGCTGGGCGGCGAGACCGCCACCGGCGAGAGCGCCGACGGCATCGGCCAGCCGCTGAGCGAACACGACCGCCGCCTGGACGCCGCGCTGGCCTCGCTGTACGACGGCGCACCCTTTACCCTTCAAACGGAAAAACCCCAGAAGGGCCGCAAATCGGGCCGGAATGTGGGGTTTGGCCAAAGCGCCCCGGCCGTGGCCGCGTGGCTGGGCGAGGTCCGCGACCTCTTTCCGCAGTCGGCCGTGCAGGTCATGCAGGGCGACGCGGTCGAGCGGCTGAACTTAAAGACCCTGCTGCTGGAACCTGAACTGCTGGAGCACCTCCAGCCCAACGTCCACATGGCGGCCACCCTGATCAGCCTGAAAGACGCCATGCCGGCTCAAGCCAAGGCGCTGGCGCGGCAGGTGGTGGCGCGGGTGGTGGACGACCTTCAGGCCCGGCTGGCCGAGCCGCTGCGCAGCGCGGTCACCGGCAGCCTCAACCGCTCGCAGCGCAACCTCCGCCCCCGCCAGAACGAGGTGGACTGGGGCCGCACCCTCCTGAAAAACCTGCACACCTACGACCCCGAGCGCAAAAGCGTGATTCCCGAGCGCCTGGTGGGCTACGGACGTGCGCGGCGGCAACTCAAGGCCGTGACCCTGTGTGTGGACCAGTCGGGCAGCATGGCGTCCAGCGTGGTCTATGCCGGCATCTTTGGCGCCGTCCTGGCGAGCCTCCCGGCTCTGAAAACCAACGTGGTGGTCTACGACACGACGGTGGTGGACCTGACCGACCACCTGGCCGACCCGGTGGACGTGCTGTTCGGCGTGCAGCTGGGCGGCGGCAACGACACCCCGCTAGCCCTGCGCTACTGCCAGGGGCTCCTGACTAACCCCGAGGAACACACCTTTGTCCTGATTTCCGACCTGTACGAGGGGTCCGGCAGCGCCGAGATGATCCGCCGCCTGAACGAATTCCGCGAGCTGGGCGTGCGCGTGATCGTGCTGCTGGCCCTGGATGACGACGGCACGCCCAGTTACGACCACGACAACGCCGCGAGGCTGGCGGCCCTGGGCATTCCCGTCTTTGCCTGCACCCCCGACTTTTTTCCCGACCTGATGGCCACCGCCCTGCAGGGGGCCGACATCGGCACCTGGGCCGCCTCACGCGGCATCGTGACCGCCCGCGCGGGGGCCGAGCCGACGAGTTCTTGAAGCGGCGGGCCGGCAGCCGGGTGACTGGCCTCAACCGGTCAGTCTGAGCTGACAGCGGTTGCCAGTTCCGTTGAGGGGCCAATAACGCCCCTCCGCTTCACTTTCGCCGCTGTCTCTTATAGGCACTCACTGTGTTCGCCTCAGCGTGGTTGAGGCTCATCACCCTCAACCACGCTGAGTTCCGCTGTGAACGTGCACCTCTGCCTCCGGGCAGGCATGGGCTCACGGAGGCCTGTCGCTCAGCGAGCCGGAGGCGCCGGGAGGTGCGCGGTCATCTCAGTTCCGCTGGCCGCGAAGCCCAGCGCCTCGTACAGCGCGCGGCCCTGCAGGGTGGTGCCCAGGGCAAACCGGGTGACGCCGCGCGCCTGACCCGCCGCCAGGCACGCCTGGACCAGCGCGCGGGCGTGGCCTTGACGGCGCCAGTCTGGGTGGGTCCAGACATTGACCACCCGCGCCCGCAGTGGCTGGGGGTCGCCCCGACTGGGGCCCCAGTCGAGCAGGGTCAGGCCTGCCCCGGCGATGATCTCGCCGCCCACCTGCGTCACGAACCCAAGATAGGTGCCGCGCGCTATGGCCCCCGCCACCCAGGCCGCGTAGGCCGGACGGTCAGGAGCGTCGGCTGGGTCAGGCAAGCGGTGACGGGCAATCACCGCCCCATCGGCAGGGGTTACCGGGCGCCGGTCAATCAAGGCCCTGCGCCTCGGCATGGGCGATGAGTTTTCGCAGCAGCCCTTCAAACTGCCGGGTCTCTTCTGGACTGAGGGCCGCCAGCAACTGGGCCTCGAACGCCAGGTGCACAGGGAGGTGCGCCTGCACCAGCGCGCGGCCTTCGTCGGTCAGGGCCAGGCGCCACGACCGCCGGTCCTGCGGGTCCAGGCGGCGCGTGAGTAGCCCGCGCGCTTCGAGCCGGTCTGTGTTGCCCGTCACCGTCGCGGGCGAGACCGCCAGGAGCGCGGCGACCTCGCTGGCCGGCAAACCCTCAGGCGGAGCCGAGCGGTACAGCGTCAGCAGCAGGTCGCGGGTGGCCGAGGTCAGGTCCGCCTGCGCGGCTGTGGCCCGCACGGCGTCGCCCAGCAGGGCGTGGGCACGGCTGAACGTGATGAAGGTCAGCATGGGCGCGCTGTCCAGCCCTGGTTCGGCGGCCTGCCAGTCCTGCCGAATGCGGTCCAGCGCCTTCAGGATGGTCATGGGCAGAGTATAGAAAATGGCCTACTCTATTTTATAGATAAATATTTTTATACTAAAATAAATCTATGAAAGCTTCTTCGGCCCTGTGGTTGGCCGCTCTGGCACCTCTGAGCTGGGGCACGAGTTATGTGGTGCTTGAGCAGCTTCAGCCCATGCCGCCCCTGACAGTGGCGGCGCTTCGGGCGCTGGGGGCCGGGGTGCTGCTCCTGTTGGTGGTGCGCCAGTGGCCCAGGGGCGCCTGGTGGTGGAAAAGCCTGCTGCTGGGGACGCTGAATTTCGGGCTGTTCTTCGGCACGCTGTTTCTGGGCGCCAGTCGGCTGGGCGGAGGGGTGACCGCCACTCTGGGCGCGCTGGGGCCACTGCTGATTCTGGCGTTTAACCTCCTGGCCCTGCGACAGCCGCCCACCCGGCAGGCACTCTCTGCCGCGCTGCTGGGCCTGGTGGGGGTGGCGCTGCTGGTGCTGGGGCCAGGGGCCCATCTGGACGCACTGGGCCTGGCCGCTGGCCTGCTCAGCGTGGTGGCCGCGTCGGGTGGGTACCTCCTGGCCGGCGCCTGGGGAACGCCCTCAGGCACGGGGCTGCTGGCAGTGACGGCCTGGCAGCTGTGCTGGGGCGGCCTGCTGCTGCTGCCCATGGCCCTGCTGCTGGACGGCCTGCCAGCGGCGCCCACCCCGGCGCAGTGGGCGCCGCTGGCCTACCTGATCGTGGTGGGCACCGCCGCCGCCTACGCGCTGTGGTTCCGCGGTATTCAGTCCACCTCGGCCCTTCAGGTCTCGCTGCTGACGCGCCTCAGCCCGGCCACAGCGCTGGCGCTGGACTTCTGGCAGGGCCGCTCTCTGAGTGCAGCGCAGTGGCTGGGCCTGGGCCTGATTGCCCTGAGCTTTCTGCCCCCGCGCCAGAAGACTGCGGCTCCGGCGCAACCGACCCCCTGAGGCTAGGCCTAAGCGTGCTTGAGAAGCTCGTTTATCTTGGTCAGGACGATTGGATGGAGCAGGAACCTACATCTGAGCAGGTCTGAGTGACGTACTCAGGAGCCATACGTCATTTGCACGTACTACATACCAGAACAGCCCTGGGGACAACGCCCATCATTAAAATTCCCCTCTGTGCTGATTCAGTCGTTATTTCAGACGCTTCAATCCGAGTTCATAGCCGCCCTTTATCGGTAGTGCTCTTGCGCCGCCACCCAATGGGCCCAGGTGCGGCCCACAGTCTGGGCACCGCGCGGGACCGCAGCACCGCCCTGCCACGCCCGGAACAGCGGCACCGGCAGCGGCAGGCTCAGCACCCGGCCAGGCCCGCGCTGCCGGGCCAGCTCCGCAAAGGTCAGCGCCTGTGGGCCGCACAGCTCGGGGGCATGGCCCACAGGCGAGCCCAGACTCAGGTCAGCCAGCGCACGCGCGGCAGCCTGGGCTTCCAGCGGCTGCAGAGTCACGCCTGCCGGCAGCAGGGTGAGCGGGCCGGGCAGGGTCAGGCGCGTCAGCAACTCGGCCACAAATTCATGAAACTGGGTCGTGCGCAGGATGGTGAAGGGCACGCCGCTCTGCGCCACCAGCCCTTCGGCGGCCAGCTTGTCGCGGTAATACGGCGCCGCCTGCAGCCGCTCCAGGCCAGCAATGCTCATGAACAGCAGGTGACTAGCTTTGGCATTCTGCGCAGCCTGGACTGCTGCCCTCGCCAAGTTCAGGTCAGCACCTGCCCGAAGTGGTTGGGTCGCCAGATGGACCAGCACGTCGCCGGAGCGCAGCGCTGCGCGCAGAGGGTCAGGCTGGCTCAGGTCACCAGTCACCCAGGTCAGACCCGGCTGGGCCGGCCGGGGGCGGCGGCTCAGGGCCACCACCTCGGCGCCACTGGCCCGCAGCAGCGGCACCACTTCCCGGCCCAGGTGCCCACTGGCGCCCGTGACCACCACGCGCGTCATGCCGCCCACCGCCGCTGGTGTGGCGGGGGCGGGGTCAGCCCAGCCGCCAGTGCCTTGTTCAAAACCAGAGACGGGCTGAGCAGCGCCGTAACGTTCAGGTCTTCTCCAGCTCGAACACGCACGTCCAGCAGGGCCCAGGCCGGCGCCGGCCAGTTCAGGGCCGCCTGAGCCACTTCCCGCATTTCTGCGGCTAGAGCAGGAAGCAGCGGCCCACCCGCATTCCTCAGGTGTCGGACGTTGTCGCCAGAGCCTCTCGTCATACCACTGAGCTTACTGAGCACAGAACTCAAAACCTTGGAGACAGAGACACGCAGAGGGCTGCGGCGTGCACAACTCGCTCTCATCCACCGCAACCAGTGAACTGGTGACTCTGTGTCTTGCCGTCTGTGATGAACTGAAAACAAGCGCCTCAGTCGCCTCTTTGCTCCTCATAGGAAAGCCACCAAGTGATGTTCTGCGCCCAGTGGCCAACGCGCTGGAGGGAATCAGACATATCTAAGGAGCATTCAACTTCTGAGTTTTCCCACACCACGGTGATTGTTGATATACTTTGTAAACTAAAGTGCTCTGAGGTGATGTCCACCTCAGGGACCAAGGAGTCTTATGAACCGCGTTACCTCAACTTTGCTGCTGGCCATCAGTGCCAGCCTGACCACCGCCCACGCCGCCGCCCCCAGCACCCTGACCAAAGGCGTGCTGAAAATCGGCATGGAGGGCACCTACGCCCCCTTCACCTACAAAGATGACAAGGGCCAGCTCACAGGCTTTGACGTCGACATCGCTAAGGCCGTCGCTGCCAAGCTGGGTCTGAAACCCGAGTTTGTATTAACAGAATGGAGTGGCATCCTGGCGGGCTTGCAGGCCAACAAGTACGACGTCATCGTCAATCAGGTCGGCATTACGGCCGAGCGGCAGAAAACCATCGGCTTTAGTGCCCCCTACGCTTACTCCAGCCCGCAGATCATCGTGAAGCGCGCGGGCAGCTTCAGCCCCAAGACGCTGGCCGACCTGAAGGGCAAGCGCGTGGGGGTGGGGCTGGGCAGCAACTTTGAGAAGACGCTGCGGGACGCGGGCGGCATCAACGTCGTGACCTACCCCGGCGCGCCCGAATACCTGGCGGATCTGGCCGCAGGCCGCCTGGACGCCGCCTTCAATGACCGCCTGCTGGTGGGCTACCTCATTCAGTCGCAGAATCTGCCAGTGCGCGGCGCTGGGGTGATTGGCGCCCCCGAACCGGTCGGCGTGGCGTTGAAAAAGAGCAACACGGGACTGAAGGCGGCCGTGGACCGGGCACTGCTTCAGCTGAAGGCCGACGGCACCTACGCCAAAATCAGCCGCAAGTGGTTCGGCCAGGACGTCAGCAAACCCTGAACGCCAGTTGGCCCGCGTCCTGGCTCCTTCCCTTCATCCTGGGGAGGGAGCCAGGACCCCTTCTGGAGGAGGCGCCGTGAACACCGAACAACTTCTTCTCGTCCTGCAAAGCGCGTGGCAGGCCCTACCCACCCTGCTGGCCGCCACGCCCGTGACCCTGGCCTACGCGCTGGCGGCCATGCTGCTGGGGCTGCCGCTGGGCTTTCTGGTGGCCCTGGCCCGGCTGTCGCGCTGGAGCGGACTGCGCGGCCTGAGCAGCGTCTTCGTGTCGTTTATTCGCGGCACACCGCTGCTGGTGCAGATTTTTGTCATCTACTACGGCCTGCCCAGCCTGGGGATCACCCTCAATCCCCTGGCAGGCGGCGTCATCGCGCTCACCCTGAACGCGGCGGCGTACCTCTCGGAAACCATCCGGGCGGCCATCCTGAGCATTCCGCGCGGCCAGCGTGAAGCGGCCATCAGCCTGGGCCTGAGTCCCTCACAGACCATGCGGCTGGTGGTGCTGCCGCAGGCGGCGCGCGTGGCCCTGCCCAGCCTGAGTAATACCCTGATTGGCCTGGTCAAGGACACCTCGCTGGTGTCGGTCATCACGGTGGTCGAACTCCTGCGCTCGGCGCAGCTGGTCATTGCCCGCACCTTCGAGCCGTTTGGGCCTTATCTGGCCGCAGCCCTGATCTACTGGGCGCTCAGCAGTCTGCTGGAGCTGGTGCAGCGGCTTCTGGAACGGCGCTTTGCACGGGGAGGCTGATTCAGGGGCCGCCTCTTACGGCGCGGGCATCCGACATTGCCAGAAAGGCGCACATTCCACGCCGGGCGCGCGTGATACGTTTGCGCGCATCATGACGGTGACTGCCAGAGCAAGGACATTAGGGGAACTGCTGGACACGCCGGAGTACGCCGGGCGCCAGCCGTTCGACGGAAAAATCAGACTGGTGCAGGACGAGGTGCGGGACAACCTCACGCGCAAACTGCGCGCGGGCGAGACCCTGTTTCCCGGCGTGGTGGGCTACGACGACACCGTGATTCCGCAGCTGGTGAACGCCCTGCTGGCGCGGCAGAACTTTATCCTGCTGGGACTGCGCGGCCAGGCCAAGAGCCGCATCCTGCGCGCCATCACGGACCTCCTCGACGAAGACGTGCCTATCATTGACGGCGCCGACATGCCCGACGACCCCCTGAACCCGGTGGGCGCCGAGGGCCGGCACCTGCTGGAAGCACACGGCCTGAGCCTGCCCATCCGCTGGCTGCCGCGCGCCGACCGCTACGTCGAGAAGCTGGCCACCCCCGACGTGACCGTGGCTGACCTCGTGGGCGACGTAGACCCCATCAAGGCCGCGCGCCTGGGCACCAGCCTGGGCGACGTGCGCTCCATGCACTTTGGCCTGCTGCCGCGCGCCAACCGGGGCATCTTTGCGGTGAACGAGCTGGCCGACCTGGCCCCCAAGGTGCAGGTGGCGCTGTTTAACATCCTGCAAGAAGGCGACGTGCAGATTAAGGGCTACCCCATTCGCCTGGAACTGGACGTGATGCTGGTCTTCTCGGCCAACCCCGAGGACTACACGGCGCGCGGCAAGATTGTCACGCCCCTCAAGGACCGCATCGGCAGCGAGATTCGCACCCACTACCCCACCGACGTGCGCCTGGGCATGGACATCACGGCGCAGGAAGCGGTGCGCGCGCCCTCTGTGGTGGTGCCGCCCTTTATGGCCGAACTGATTGAAGAAATCGCCTTCCAGGCCCGCGAGGACGGCCGCGTGGACAAGCTCAGCGGCGTCTCGCAGCGCCTGCCGATTTCCCTGATGGAAGTGGCCGCCGCCAACGCCGAGCGCCGTAGCCTGCTGGGTGACGGCGCCCCGGTGGTGCGAGTCAGCGACGTATACGCGGGCCTGCCGGCCATCACCGGCAAGATGGAACTGGAATACGAGGGCGAACTGAAGGGCGCCGACAGCGTGGCCCGCGACGTGATTCGCAAGGCGGCGGGCGCGGCCTACGCCCGTCTGTACGGCAGCGCCAACACCCGCGACCTCGAAAAGTGGTTTGAGAACGGCAACGTCTTCCGCTTTCCCCAGGGGGGCGACGCGGCCGAGGCCCTTAAGGCCACGCGCGAGGTGCCAGGCCTGACCGACCTGGCCGCCGAGGTGGCCAGCAGCGCCGACGACGCCGTGCGCGTCAGCGCCGCCGAGTTTGTGCTTGAGGGCCTATATGGCCGCAAGAAGCTCTCGCGCGCCGAGGAACTGTATGCCGCCCCCGAACCCGAAACCCGCCAGCAGCGCGGCGGCCGCTGGAATTAAGCCCCTGCCACATCAAAGGGCCCCTGACCATTCGCGTCAGGGGCCTTTTGATGTTGGCCAATGAATCAGCTGAGCGCTGCCCTATACGGATTCCAGTTGACAAATCGGGAGAGAGCCGCTTTGCCAACTCCACGTCCGAACCCGTGGTTCTCCTTCTCGCTCTGCTGCAGAGCTTTGCAAGTCCGCTCGAATTGAATCGCTTGCGCGGGCGGTTCAGTTGGAGTCCGCCGCAGCAGCCGGTCAAGCGCCGCCGTTCGGCCGCTCGCGCTCCCTGTCGCCTTCGACCGCCCGGTACACCAGGCCGGCGGCCAGGCCCCCCAATGCGTACCACGCCACGGTCAGCAGCAGCGTTTGCGGGCGCTCGTCTGGTTGGTGGCCCAGGCCCACATGGGGCGGCAGGGCTGCGCCGCCTACTCCTGACACCAGCCCCAGTGCAGTCCCCACACCGGGCGCCCGCGCCGCGCCGCCTAAACCAGCCAGAGCGTAGAAGATGGTGTTGGATGCCAGATCGGCGGCCAGGGTCGCTGCATACAGGGCGCCGCCCTGGGGCGGCTGGGTGCCGGCGGCTTCCAGACCCGCCGTCAGCGCGCGCTCGCCCAGCACGTCCATGCGCGGGGCGTGGGGCAACACGCGGCGCACGCCTTCATTGAGGAGCGTCACGGTCAGGGCGCCGGCCAGGCCGCTCAGGGCCAGCGCGGCCCAGCGAGGCGGCGCCGGGGCAGGATGATGGCGAGACGGGTGTGTGGACATAACAACCTCCTGTGGTCTGCATGGCAGCACGCCGCGCCGCGCCAAAGATGTGGCGCCGCCCTGCATGGGCTTGAGACTCGGCCTGTCTGCCGGCGCCCATGCTCTAGCCTCGGGCCATGCTGCCGCCTGCTCTGGCCAGTCTGCTGGCGTTTCACGCGCCCCTCTCGACCCTCCAGCGTGAGCAGGGCGGCGCCGCCACACTGCTGACCCCCGCCGTGAACGTGCTGGCCCTGAACGCCACCTACCTTCCCGAAGACAGGAGCGGGGTGGACCTTGAAGCGGTGCGCGACTGGCACGAGGGACAGGGGCAGCCGGTGCTGGTGGTGGGCGCGGCGCCGGTCCCGAACAGTCAGCCTGTTGCCCGCCTGCGGCTGGGCCTCTGGCACCCAGGAGACAGGGCCGGGAATGAGGTGGTCGTCGAGCAGCTGTCACGCCTCCATCTGGGCACCTGGGCCGGGGTGCTGGCTGGCGTATACGGCACGCCCGAGTGGGGGCCGGCCCTGGGCCGCCACCTGGCCGCGCGGCTGGAAGACGAGCGGTCTTACCTGCCCCTCCTGGCCTACCGCAGCAGCGTGCCGGTGGGCGCTCTGCTGTGGCAAGCCCGGCCAGAAGGCGGCGCGGCCCTGCTCTGGGGCGCCCCTGACGATGAGGTGGGATCGGCAATGCTGGACAGCGCGGCTGGCCTGGGCGATTCAGTTCAGGTGGCTCTGCCCGATCACTCAGGTCTGAGTCTCGGTGAAAGCCAGGAACTTCACTTCAGCCTCCTCAAAGTGTGAGGTTTTTGGCCTCATCAAGCCTGTTCCATTTGTAAATGGTGAGAAAAACACGGTGTGAAGATTTACGCAAAGAGACGCTTTTCCTGCGCGAATACGGCAAGCAACCAGCGGTGAGAAATGAGTAATTTCATCTCACGTGAAGCTGGGCTTCATGCCGGTTTAATGACAGCATGACCAAAGCGTTGCTGTGCGGGGCCAGCCTGGGCCTGCTGTTGACCCTCGCTGCCTGTGGCAGTGCGCCCAGCAGTCCAGTCGTCGAAACCCCGGCTGCTCCCGTCACAGGCACGCCGGGCGCAGACCCCGAGACCCTAGCCGCGCAGGCCGTCGCTACACCCATCACGCTGAGTGCCGGGCAAACCCTGCAACTGCGCGTGACCGTGGGCGGGCAGGCGCCGCAACCTGGGCAGCTGACCTGGACCACCCGGAACGCCGCCGTGGCCACGGTGAGCCCCAGCGGCCTGGTCACCGCCACTGGGACTGGCAGCACCACGGTGCGTGCCGCCCTGACCCGGAGCCCCGGCTCTTTTCTGGACTTTCCGGTGACGGTGACGGCCCCCACAGCCCCAGCGCCCACGCCCACCCCTCCCCCAGCGCCTGGCTTTGCCCAGCGGGTGCTGGACCTGACCAACGCGGCGCGTGCCACAGGCGCGACCTGCGGCGCCACCGCTTACGCTGCCGCGCCAGCCCTGACCCTGAATGCTCAGCTCAGCCAAGCGGCCCAGGGCCATGCCAGCGACATGGCGGCCCAGAACTACTTCAGCCACACCAGCAAGGATGGCCGCACCTTCTCGCAGCGCATCACGGCGGCGGGCTATGCGTGGCGCACGGTGGCCGAGAACATCGCCGCCGGCCAGGCCACGCCCGAAAGCGTGGTGGCTGGCTGGCTCAAGAGTGAGGGCCACTGCAAGAACATCATGAGCGCCAGTTACAAGGAACTGGGGGTCGGCTACGCACAGGGCGGCAGCTACGGCCACTACTGGGTGCAGGATTTCGGCGCCGCCCGGTAAAGGCAGCCACAAACGAGAGGGAGGCGACGTGCGCGCCTCCCTCTCCTCTTTGGTTTTTTACGGATTCCGTCTGCAACTCGGGACAGAGCCTTCTTTCGCACTCTACGCTCGTCAGCCCGCCTCTTTTCCTTCAGGGCAGCGCAGTTCTGCGAGTCCCTCTGGTTGGACTGAACCATTTCGGTCAATGATTCAATCCGACCCCGTCTTACTGCCCAAACAGGGAGCGGTATTCCCCATACCCCTGGGTCTCCAGTTCCGAGACCGGCACAAAGCGCAGCGACGCTGAATTGATGCAGTACCGCAGGCCCCCGTGTTCCTGCGGGCCGTCGGGAAACACATGCCCCAGGTGCGAGTCTGCCCCCTGCGAACGGACCTCAGTACGGGCGTAACCAATCTTATAATCGGTGTTTTCGGTCAGGGCCACGCTGGGAATGGGGCGGGTGAAGCTGGGCCAGCCGCACCCGGCGTCGTATTTGTCCAGGCTCGAAAACAGCGGTTCTCCGCTGACCACGTCCACGTAGATGCCCTCTTCGGTATGGTCCCAGAACTCACCCGTAAAGGCCCGCTCGGTGCCTTCATGCTGCGTGACCTGGTACTGGGTGGGCGTCAGCCGCTCGCGCAGTTCGGCGTCGGTGGGTTTGGCATATTTGCTGGTCATGGCTGCCAGTCTGCCGCGCTCAGATGCGCGGAGGGTAAGTGGGACGTGGAGAGTGGTTAGTGGACTGAGGCTGCGCCCGTTCCCACTTCCTACTCACCACTCTCCACAACCCCAATTACAGCGGTATGTTCCCGTGCTTCTTGTAGGGCCTCGTCTCTTCCTTGTCACGCAGCATCTCAAAGGTCTGAATGAGGACGCGGCGCGTGTCTTCCATCGGAATGACATCGTCAATGTAACCCTTGCTGGCCGCTACATAGGGGTTGTCAAAGGCGTCTTTGTAGTCAGCAATCTTCTGGGCGCGGGTGGCCTCGGGGTTCTCGCTGGCGGCAATCTCACGGCGGTAGACGATATTGGCGGCTCCCTCGGCCCCCATCACGGCCACCGCCGCTGTGGGCCAGGCATACACCACGTCGGCGCCCATGTCCCGGCTGTTCATGGCGAGATACGCGCCGCCGTAACTCTTGCGGGTAATCAGGGTGATTTTGGGGACGGTGGCCTCGGCATAGGCGTACAGCATCTTGGCGCCGTGACGGATGATGCCCGCGTGTTCCTGGGCCACGCCGGGCAGGAAGCCGGTCACGTCCACCAGCGTCAGGATGGGGATGTTGTAGCAGTCGCAGGTGCGGATAAAGCGCGCCGCCTTGTCGCTGGCGTCAATGTTCAGGGTGCCGGCCATGACGCGGGGGTTGTTCGCCACGATGCCCACCGACTCTCCGCCTAGACGCGCGAACCCCACCACTATGTTTTTGGCCCAGCCTGGCTGGATTTCCAAGAAGGTGCCGTCATCCACAAGTTCGTGAATGACGTCGTGCATGGGGTAGGGCTTGCGCTGATCGGGCACGACGATGTCCAGCAGCTTTTCGGTGGTGCGGGTCACCGGGTCGCTGGTGGGGTGAGCCGGCGCCTTCTCGTGCGCGTTTTGCGGCAGGTAGCCCAGCAGGTCCCGCACGCCCCTCAGCACCGCCTCATCGCCGTCGTATTCCAGGTGGGCCACGCCGCTCTTGCGGGTATGCACATCCGCGCCGCCCAGCTGGTCAAAGGTCACGTCTTCGCGCGTGACGGACTTGATGACTTCCGGCCCCGTGATGAACATGTAGCTGCTACCCTCGCTCATCAGGATGAAGTCGGTCAGGGCCGGGGAATATACAGCGCCCCCCGCGCATGGCCCCAGAATCGCGCTGATCTGCGGAATGGCGCCCGAATAGATGGCGTTGCGATAAAAAATCTCGCCGTAGCCCGACAGGCTGTCCACCCCTTCCTGAATGCGGGCGCCCGCGCTGTCGTTCAGGCCGATGACGGGGCAACCCGTCTTGGCGGCCAGGTCCATCACCTTCGTGACCTTCGCAGCGTTCATCTTGCCCAGGGACCCGCCCAGCACCGTAAAGTCCTGAGAAAAGACAAACACCTGCCGGCCGTCAACCGTGCCCCGGCCTGTCACCACCCCTTCGCCGGGGGCCTCGACGCCCTGCATCAGCCGCCCGCCCCGGTGTTCCACGAAGGTGCCCATTTCCAGAAAGCTGCCGGGGTCCAGCAGGGCGTCAATGCGCTCACGGGCGGTCAATTTGCCGCCCTGCTTCTGTTTTTTCAGGCGTTCGGGGCCGCCGCCCTGCTCGACTTTCGTGCGGCGCTGCTCCATCGCCGCGATGAGTTCCTGAAGTTCGGTGCCGGGCTGTGTCATGCGGCCCATGGTATCCAAACGGGCGTTAGGTGGGGCGGGTGGGCTGTGAGAAATGGGCCTCCTCTGCGCGGTCACCATGTCGTGTCAGGCCTCTGCCTTCTTTACAGGTCATATTCTCTGGCCGCCACTCCCTACTTTCCACTCACCACTTCCAGTCCTCTGTCCATCTGCACAATGTTTGCCAGCGTATGAATGGGTACACCCAGGTCAGCCAGCTTCTCACGGCCGCCCTCAAACTGTTTTTCCACGACGCAGCCGATACCCAGCAGCTGCGCCCCGCTCTGGGCCAGCATGCCCACCAGGGCGCGCAGCGTGCCCCCCGAGGCCAGAAAATCGTCAATGACCACCACGCGGTCGGCAGGGCCCAGAAACTCGCTGCTGACAAAGAGGTCCACGACTCCGCCTTTGGTACGGCTGACCGACTGGGCCGTGAAAATCGGCTCTTTCATGGTCACCGGCTTTTTCTTGCGGGCGTACACCAGTGGCACGCCCAGCGTCATGGCGGTGGCGATGGCCGGGGCAATCCCGCTGACCTCGATGGTCACAATCTTGTTGGGACGCAGCGGGGCGAAGTGACGGGCAAAGGTCTCGCCCATCTCGCGCGTCAGCCCAGGAAGCAGCTGGTGATTTACCAGCCCGTCTACCTTCAGAATGCCGCCGGGCAGCACCTCGCCCTGCTGCCGAATCGCGTCTACCAGAGCCTGCATAAGGCGCAGTGTATCCGCCATCTGGCGCAGGCCCTGGCCCCCCTGTCCACCAGACACTGATGGGATGCCGGCCCTGCCTGACCTCAGCGCGACCGAACTGCAGGCTTTCGCCGAGCGGTACGGCCTGGACAGCCCTCTGACCCGTCTGCCCAGCAGGGGCATTGTCAACCGGGTGTATCTCGCCCGGCGGGCGGGGCAGCCCGTGGTGCTGCGCGTGCCCATGCCCGGCGACGACGAGGACACCCTGACCGAAAGCGTGGCCGTCCCGGCGGCAGTCCGCACCGGCGTCAACACGCCGGACCTCCTGATCTTCGACAACAGCCGCGCCGTGCTGGACGCCCCGGTCACGGTCTATGCCCTTGCGCCAGGGCAGAGTCTGGACTCTTGCGGCTGGGCCCACGGCGACCCCCGCCTGCGCCGGGCGTGGCAAGCGGCGGGCCGGGCACTGGCGCGGCTACATGCTGGGGTGAGCAGCGTGGATGACCCTCAGGGCTTGCTGGAGGTCATCACTCCGCCGGACACAGCGCAAGTAATGGTCCGGGTGCTGGACGGCGGACACCTGAGCCGCGCCGAAGCCAGGTGGACCGCCGATACCGTGGACCGTCTGCTGCGGGAGACCTCGCCGCCCCTCCAGCCGGCCTTTTTGCACAATGACCTGCATCCGGGCAACCTGATGGTGACAGAGGGCGGCGCCGTCACTGCCCTGATTGACTGGGGGGACGCCGGATGGGGCGACCCGGCGCTGGACCTGTGTTACGGCGGTCCCCTGGCGGCCCCGGACCTATGGCGCGGTTATGAAGATGAGGCGCCGGGCGTGCTGGGCGAGGCGGCGCCTCTACGCCTGCTGGCGTACCTCTTGCACGACGCCACGCGGCGCCTGGCCCGAGCCCCAGACGCCCACGGGCACGGTGACCTCTGGTACACCCGCCCCGGCACGGCACTGATGCAGTTGCTACGGGTCAGTCCGCAGTTTCCCGACTGGGCCGAGGTGTTCTGCCGGTAAAGAAGGGCTCTGGCTGGACACAGGCCTGGCCCGGCGCACCGGACTCTAGACTGGGACCATGCGCCGCGTCCTGCCTGCTTTGCTGCTGACTGTCCTGTCTGTGTCAGCCCACGCCGCGCCCGTGACCGTACCGGGCACGAATGTCCAGTTCACTGTGCCCGCCGGCTTTGTCAAGATGCCGCCGGACATCCTGAAGCTCAAATACTCGCGCGGCACGCCGCCCGCTGCCGTGTATTCCACGCCCGGCCCACACTGGGACGTAAATATCGCTTTTGCCGTACGCCGCGCCCAGGTGCCTGCCGACCTGGGAGAACTGCAAAGCGTCCTGGAACGCTCGGTGCAGGGCGCGCCGGGCTTCCGCTGGGAAAGTCACAGCGTTCAGAAACTGGGCGAGCGGTCATGGGTGGTGCTGCGTTTCTGGGTGAGCGGCCTGGACACGCCCATTTACAACGACCTGCGCGCTGTGCCGGTGCCCGGCGGCCTGCTGATCGTGACGGCCAACGCCACGAAGGCCCAGTACCCGAAGTACCTCAAACCCCTGACGGCCGCGCTGGATAGCCTGCGCTGAGAGCAGAGCCCTCAACCACTCCGGCAGGAATGAGACGGACTCCAGTTGAATCGTTGGCAACAACGATAACATCCGAGCGGACTTGCAAAGCGGCGCAGCAGAGCGAAAAGGAGAACAACGGGTTTCAGACGTGGAGTTAGCAAATCGGCGTTTTCCCGATGTGTCAACCAAACAAACGGAATCCGTATGCGGTGACCGAGAGCGTCAGCGGCGCCAACAGAATTGAGGGGTGCGCGGAACTGGTCTGCTCTGCCAGAGCCGCCGCCTTACAGCTCGTTGACTTCTGGCTTGAAGCCCACCTGCCGGATGTAGTCCAGATAGGCCGGCCCACTCAGAGCGGCCCGCTGCCCACTCAGGGCGACGAACATGGCCTCCAGGACGTTGGTGGCGAAGTTGCGCTGGCCCATGCGCGGCGTGGTGGTGACCAGGCGCCGCACGCCGCGCGCCTTCATCCATTCGCGGTCAGCGGCGGTAATCGTCTGGGTCAGGATCGTCTTGCCACTCAGGTTCTGGGGGGCGTAGCGCTTGGCGTAATGGGTATCTCCGGCAATCACATCGGCCCAGGCGTAGTATTTCGTGCCCTTGCCTTCCACGCTCTGTTCCTGTTTCTTGCCTGTGGGATAAAACCAGTCCTGCGGCAACTTGGTCAGCACCGGCAGCACCAGGCCGGCCACCCGGCGCAGCGCCCCGATAGACCGCAGGGGCCGGTCCACATTCAGCCCGAACACGAGGTCGCCGTACACCACATCTGCGCCGTGGTCGGCCAGCGCCTCGGCCATGCCGAAGCGGTCCACCGCCGACACCATCAGCACCTTCTGCGTGCGCCAGCCCAGCAGACCGTCCAGCTGGGCAATGGCGTCGCGTTCCAGGGTGTTTTTCAGGCCGCTGCCGTCCAGGACAGGCGTCTGCCGGGCGTTGGCCACCAGCTTGCGAACGTTGTTAAAGACGTATTTCTTGTCGCCTGCAATCACGTACAGGTCAGCCCCGCCCAGCCCAAAGGCGTCCACCCGGCCGTCCAGCGCCTGATACAGCGCGGCCATCTTGCGGGCGTCTCCATCGGTGCCGATGCGCTCCACGACAAACGGCTGCCCCAGCACCGTGACGGTCTCGCGGGCGTTGCGGGCGCTGCTGCCCAGGCTGATGCTGACCACATGCTTGTGTCCAGCCGGCGCAGGCTGCCAGCCCGCCAAATGGTCTGTCATGCGGGGCATTCTAGAGGCTGGGTAAGGCCACCCGCTGCCCGGTGCGCGCCGCCGCATACAGCGCGTCCAGCACGCGGGCGTGGGCCACCGCGTCGCTGGGCGGATAGAAGGGCGCCTCCTCGCCGCGCGCCGCACGCTGAAGGTGCGCCACCATATGGGCGTAGCCGTTGCTGGGGCCAAAGGTCTCCTCTCTGGCCTGTCCGTCCACCTCAATGTTCAGGGTCACCGGCGCCCGCGTGTGGCTGTCAAAGCCGCCCTGCACGCTCAGGGTGCCGCGGGTGCCAAGAACGCTCAGGCGCTGCGGGGCGGTGCCTGGCCAGTCGAAGGCGCAGTCAATGCTGGCCAGGGCCGAGCCGTACTCCAGCACGCCACTCAGGGCCAGGTCCACCCCCTGTTCGGGGCCGCCTGCCGTCCAGCGCGCCGAGGCCACCACCCCCGCCGGTTCGCCCAGCAGCAGCCGGGTCAGATTGACCGGATAGGTGCCCACGTCGTACAGCGCGCCGCCGCCCTGCGCCGCATGCCACCGGAAATCGCCGGGGTTGGTCAGGTGAAACCCGAAGGCGCCGCGCACCGCCCGCACCTCGCCCAGTTCGGTGGCGACGACCTCACGGATGCGCGTGATGTGCGGCTGAAAGCGGTAGGCAAACGCTTCGAGCAGGATGCGCCCGGACGCGGCGGCCACCTCAGCCAATGCCCCAGCCTCAGCGGCATTAAGGGTCAGCGGTTTCTCGGTCAGGGCGTGCTTGCCCGCTTGCAGCGCGGCCTGGGTCCAGGGGTGGTGGGCGTCATTGGGCAGGGGGTTGTAAATGGCGGCCACATCGGCCGCCACCACCTCGGCGTAGCCGCCGACCAGCGGCACGTTCCACTCCTGGGCAAAAGCCTGCGCGTGGGCGCTCTGGGGGTCACGCACGCCCAGCGCCGTGACCTCGCCCCCCGCCGCCCGAATGGCCGGAATCAGCGCCCGCGCAATCCGCGCCGCACCCAGAATGCCCCAGCGAAATGGTGTGGTCATGGGGGCAGTGTGGCATGGGGGCTATGGCGTGTGAACCGCCCCTGTCTTCCTCTCCGGTCTGCGCTTCAGGTCCTTTTGACTGCCTTCTCCTCTACCCCAGAGCCCACGCCCTACTCCCCGCCCACCACGTCCGCAGCGGCGTCGGCCAGCGCCTCCAACGTGGCTTCGCGGGCCACCGTCACCTGGGCAAATCCTGCGTCGCGCGCGGCGTCGGCGGTCTGTGGGCCCATCGCCGCCACCCGGAAATCGGTGCCGGCCAGGGCCGCCAGGTGCCGGGCCGCGCTGCCCGAGGCCAGGGTGACCACATCGGCAGCGCGCAGGCGGGCCAGGGTGCCGCCGTCCAGAGGGGCCGGTTCGGTGCGGTACAGCTCGGCACGCTGGTACTGGACGCCGCGCACACTCAGGCCGCGTTCCAGGTCATCCTCGGCCAGCTGACTGGTCAGGTGCAGGGCCGCCTCGCTGGGCTGGGCCGGGAGTTCGGCGGCCAGGTGGCGCGCGCCGGGGGTAGACGGCACAAAGTCCGCCCGCAGGCCCCGTTCGGCCAGCGAGCGGGCGGTGCTGGGGCCCACCGCCGCCAGCTTCACGCCAGCCAGGGCGCGGGCGTCCAGCCCCCGCGCCTCAAGCAGCTCAAACAGGGCGCGCACCGCCTGATTGCTGGTCAGCAGCAGCCAGCCCGAAAAGCCGTTCAGCAAGGCTCCGACCTGTTCGGGCGCGGTGCCCGGCGCAAAGCGGATGAGCGGCACTTCCAGCACCGCCGCGCCGCGCGCACGCAGCACATCTCCCAGGGCACTGGCGCCTTCGCGGGTGCGGGTCACGGCCACGGTCTTGCCAGTCAGGGGACCGCCAAAGCCGGGCGTCTGGTCAAACCAGCGCAGGGTCTCGCGCAGGCGCACGACCTCACCCACCACCGTGACGGCCGGGGCTTCCAGACCAGCCTCTCTCACCACGTCGGCAATAGTGGCCAGGGTGCCCGTCACCGCCCGCTGCTGCGGCGTGGTGCCCCACTGCACGGTGGCGGCCGGCGTCTGGGGGTCTCTTCCTGCCGCGATCAGGTCGGCGGCAATCTGGTCAAGGTTCCGCACGCCCATCAGCAGAATCAGGGTGTCTACCCCGGAGAGGCGTTCGTAGTGGGCGCCCCCCTCTTTGGTGTTGCCAGTCAGCACTGCGAAGGAACGCGCCGCTTCCCGGTGAGTGACAGGAATCCCCGCGTAAGCCGGCGCGGCAATCGCGCTGCTGACACCCGGCACGACCTCAAAGGGTACGCCAGCCGCTACACAGGCTTCGGCTTCCTCGCCGCCACGCCCGAAGACAAACACGTCGCCGCCCTTGAGGCGCGCCACCCGCTGACCACCGCCCTCCTGCGCTTTGGCCACCAGCAGCGCACTGATCTGCTCCTGGCTGATGTACTCGGAAAAGCCTTTCTTGCCCACATAGATGGTCTCGGCCTGGGGGCACCAGCGCAGCAGATCGGGATTGGCCAGATAGTCGAACAGCACGACATCCGCCTGGGCCAGCGCCTGCTGGCCGCGCAGCGTCAGCAGCCCTGGGTCACCTGGCCCTGCACCGATCAGGGACACGAATGCGCGGGACAGAGGAGCGGCAGGCAACTGGGTCATGGGCCCCAGGCTACTGGGACCAGGGCGGGACAGCGGCCCCCCAGTCCTGCTTTGGCGGCTTTCGCCGCTGCCGTCCGTTACCCTTATGGGTCGGGAAATCACCGATCTGCCTATTTCCCGCCCGGAACCTGTTGTGCTCTTTCCCGCCCTTCGGCGAAGCTCTTCAATTCTGCTGCACAGCCTACCGAGGCTGCACCGGTTTCACTCCAATTCAATCAGAGTCCAGATCAGTCAGCGGCTGACGCATGTTCCGACGGCCAGTCCAGATGATGCGCGGCCGTGTCGTGCAGACCCGCAAACCGCAGGTGACGCTGGCAGATAAACCACATCTCGTCGCGGTCGTTGGCCAGAATAAAGTAGGCGTCCGAGGACTCCGAGGGGTTGTAGACACCCAGCACCCGGTACGCGCGGTGGGGGTTAAACCCGCTGGACAGCGGCTTGGGCATGGGGGCGCGCGGGCCGTCCAGTTCGACGATGCGCACGAACAGGTGAGGATGGAAAGCGAGCATGACGTCATCCTCTACGGGCAGCGCGCCTCCAAAGGCGAGAAGCCACACAAGCTCAGCGCCCGCTTAAACCTGCCTGAAGCTTGTCCCAGGGCCAGATGAGCGGGCGCCGCTGCCCTCCTGACGCCGGCGACTCTCGGGCCCCCAGCGCAGGCCCCATCCGGTCACACTATCCTGGCACCATGCCGCTGCCCCCCGACGCCCTGGCCCGACTGGCACGCGCCGAAGCCCAGGCGCACCAGGCGGACATTCAGGCTGCTTTTGGGCCGCTGAGGGCCGCTTACGCCGGGCCAGGGCTGCCTCTGAATTCCGCCTGGCACGGCGGGGGCTTGTCCCTCACCAACGACGACCTGGCCGCGTTCGAGGCCTTTTGCGCTCTCCATGACCAGCTCCCGCTGATTCATCTGCTGTCGCCCGAGGTCATGCCGTCGCTGCCTCTCCTGCGGGCGCGGGGCTACCAGTGCTCGGGGCTGCTGCACGCTTACCTGCACGACCTGACCGACTTGCCCCCGCAGCCCACCCACACGCAGGAAACAGCCGACAGGCTGGGCTGGGCCGCCCTGTCGGCGCAGGGCTTTGGCGAGAGCAGCGCCACCGTCATGACTGTGGTGGCCCAGAATGCACAGACCCGCCTGTTTGTGGCCACGCGCGGTGGACAGCCCGCTGGCAGCGCTGCCCTAAAGGTCACAGACAATGTCGCCGCGCTTTTTGGCATGTCCACCCGGCCAGAAGCGCGGGGCCAGGGCGTGCAAACCGAACTGCTCTCGGCGCGGCTGCACGCGGCGGCGCTGGCTGGGGCGACCCTGGCCAGCGTATTCGTCACGCCCGGCACCCCCAGCGAACGCAATATTGGGCGCGCCGGTTTTCAGCTGGCCGGGGCACGGCTAAGCTTCACCCAATTTAGGGAGGCGTAAGTTCTGGGCCACACGGCCCAGGGGCCAGGCACTGCGGCCTCAGGTCGCCAGTTATTTGTGCAGTGAGCCCTGTTTTCCTTCTGTCTTCACCTGGAGGCCCGCGCTTGCAAACGGTGAAAGGGGATGCTGGCGCCACCACCTGCCTCAAGAAGTCCATCGGACCACCGCAGGCGAGGACGTTCCGCAGCACAGAGAGCAGACGGACGAGCATGACGCGGGCCACCCAGTTGCGTTCCCAGAACCGCACGACGCAGCCAGAATCGGTCTGGGCCGCGAACTAGAAAGCCGCTACCCGCATCATCCGACTTCTTGCTTAAGGCGCTCCTCGGCCCTCAAGCTGTGCCTGCCCCGACATCCGCACGGCGTCGCGCACCGCCGCACACACCGCCTCCTGCACCAGGGCGCCCAGCAACAGAGGGTCAGCCGAAGGCAAGGCGCAGCTGCTCATCATGAAGGCGCTGTCCCCATCCCAGAACGTATGGCTGGGATGAATCACGCGCGCCAGGGCCGCCTGCGCGGCGTCGGCCAGGCGGCGGCAGTCGGCTTTGGTCAGGGCGTGTTCGGTGACAACCGCCACCAGGGTGGTGCTCTCGACCTCGCCAGGAGTAAAGGCCACGGCGCCCGGCCCCACCCCAGGGCCAGCCAGCACCCGGCCCTGTTCATCCAGCACGTCGCCGATGGGATTCACGACCGCCAGGGCACCCACCCGCACACCATGCCGCGCCAGCAACACGCTCCCCAGGCCGCCCGGCACCGCCCCAGTGCCCAGATACTTGCCGGCGGTGGCCCCGGTCCCGGCCCCCACCAGGCCACGCTCCACCGGCCCGCTGTGGGCGGCTCGCGCGGCCAGTTCACCTTCCCGCTCGCCGGGGCGCACATCGGCGCGGCCCACCCCCAGGTCGTAGATCACAGCGGCGGGCACAATCGGCACCCGCGCCCAGGGGGTTTCGTGGCCGACGCCGCGTTCCTCCAGGACATGCACCACGCCGGCTGCCGCCGCCAGGCCATAAGCACTACCTCCAGTCAGCAGCAGGGCGTGAATGCGCTCCACCTTTTTTTCGGGGGCCAACAGGATGCCCTCGCGGGTGCCGGGGCTGGGGCCTAAAAAAGACGCCGAAGCCACAGCCCCGCCAGGCGGGCACAGCAGGACGGTGCAGCCGGTGCGGGCCTGGGCCTCGGTCCAGTGGCCCACCTGAAAACCGGGGATACCCGTCAAGGTGAGGTTGGGTGCCGTCACAGCCGTGAGGCGCCCCAACGCCAACCCGGAGCGCCCCCCTGGCCCTGCGGTTCTACTTTCAGGGCGTCTTCAGGGCGTAGCCGATGCCGCGCACCGTCCGAATGATGCCGTAGCCGTCTAGGTCACGCAGCTTGGCGCGCATGTTGGCCATATGCACGTCCACCACGTTGGAATTGCTGGGCAGTTCGCCGTTCCAGACCTCGCGCTCGATTTCCTGGCGGGAATACACGCGCCCTGGCTGGCGGGCCAGGAACGTCAGGAGGTCAAATTCCTTGGGCGAGAGGCGCACCTCATGGCCGTTGTAGTGGCACAGACGCTTTTGCGGGTGGATTTCCAGCGGGCCAATCGAAATCACCTCGCCGTGCTGCTGGTGACGCAGCTGCACCTTGACGCGGGCCACCAGTTCCTCGGGGTGAAAGGGCTTGGTCATGTAGTCGTCGGCGCCGGCTTCCAGCAGATTGACCTTGCGGTCCACGGCGTCCATGGCAGTCAGGATGATGATCGGCACACTGCTGGTCTTGCGCAGGCGCCGGGCAATCTCGGCGCCGTCAAAGTCGGGGAGGCCCAGGTCCAGAATCACGAGGTCGGGGCTGCTCTCACGGGCGCTGGTGAGACCAGTCACGCCATCAGGGGCGGCCAGCACCCGGTAGCCGGCTTGCTCCAGCTCGTACTGCACGACGCGGGTGATATCTGGATTGTCTTCAATAAGAAGGATGCGTTGCTCCATAGCTGCTGTCTTGTCTCCTGGGGTATCGGGGCCGGTAAGGGGGCTGAGGCCAGACCACAGCCAACGGCCGGGGCGGGCGCAGCGAAGATGCGTGGCGACACCTGTTTCCGGGACATGGTAGGCGCCGCGCGCCCCCAGTGGGACGCAGACGCGGTTTATAGACTCTTAACAGCTGAAAAGGAGCGGGGCCGCTAGGGCTGGGGCACCGACACGCTGTCCACCTGCACGCCGTAGCGCAGAAGCACCGTTTTCAGGCGCTGCATGGCGTTCAGGCCCCGCTCCCGCTCGCTGGGGTCAAACACCAGGGTCAGGCGGCCGGGCACGCCCGCGCGGGGTTCCTGGGCCTGCACCTGCAGGGGCCGGGCAAAGGCAGGGTCGTGCAGCAGGTCGCGCAGCACCCGCGTAAAGCCCAGATCGTCCAGGCCCTCCAGCACAAACGTGATGCCCAGCGGCTCGCCTTCCATACCCGGCAGGCTAGCGCACCAGGCCCGCAGAGCCTCCGGGGGCAAAGCCCACACCTCGACCCTCCCCCACCGCCTATGACCTCTAATCAGAGGGGCACTCTGGCCGGCCCTGCGGTCCGCTTCGGAGCAGTGACCCAGCCCCGCGCAGCCTGGCCGCCTACAATGGCGCGCATGACCGGTTCTCACGACGACACCCCCCAGAGCGCCGGCTCTGACGGGTGGGCCGAAAGCTACCTGGAGCACCTGAACGGCGCCGACCTGTACTTCGAGGTGGTGGGCGATCCTACCGGGCCCGACCCCACGGTAGTTTTTCTGCACGGCGGCCCTGGCTACAACAGCTACTCGTTTCAGGCGCTGTTTGGCGAGCGCCTGCGCGGCCCCGCTGTGTTTCTGGACCAGCGGGGCTGTGGGCGCAGCGGCCCGCTGGCCGACACGGAGCAGGGTGACGAGACCCTGACGCTGGACACGCTGGTGGGCGACCTTGAAGCCCTGCGCGACCACCTGGGCGCCGAGCGGCTGGTGCCGCTGGGCCACGGCTTTGGCGCCCTGATTGCGCTGGAATACGCGCGGCGCTACCCCACCCGGACCGAGCGGGCCGTGGTGGTCAACCCCTGGGTGCAGTTTCCAGAACTGGCCCTGACCCTGCTGGCCGAAGCCAGTGCCCGCCAGGGCGTCCCCCTGGATGACCCGGCCGAGAAGGCGCGCGCCCAGACCCCCGAGGGCTTTCACCCGGCGGTGGGCGGCGCGCGGGTGGAGGCGGCCTTTGCACTGCTGAACGCGCGCGACCTGCTGAATGCCCTGCAATTCAAGGACAGCGCCAGCCGCATGCACCTGGAATTTGCGGACGCCGAGAGCCAGCTGATGGGCGGCGGCGAGGTCGGGGACGCCCTGGTGGCGCAGGGCCTCTGGGAGTTTGAATACCCACCCTTTTTGCAAGAGATTCGCCGCCCGGTCTTCGTGATTGCTGGCGCGCACGACCGCACGAGCTATCCCGAGCAGGTGGCCTGGGTCAGCGACTTAACCGGCGGCGACGTGACCGTGCTGGACGCTGGCCATTACCCCTGGCTGGACGACGAGGACGCCTTTGCCGACGCGCTGGACGACGCGCTGCGCCGCTGAGCGCCGCACAGGGACGCTTTGCAATGGTTCTCACCGCCCGGCCCGTATACTCCAGCGTGATGTCATGAAAGGGCTTATTCTCGCCGCTGGGCGCGGCAGTCGTCTTCTTCCCATCAGCGCCACCCGCGCCAAGCATGCCGTTCCGGTGGCGGGCACCCCCATCATTGCCCGCGCCGTCCAGGCGCTGCGGGACGCCGGGGTGGACGACATCGGCATCGTCACCAGCCCCAGCAGCGAGACCGACCTGCGCGACGCCACCGCCAACAGCGGGCACCTGACCTTCATTCGCCAGAGTGAGGCGCTGGGCACCGGGCACGCCGTTCTGGCCGCACACGCCTTTTTAGAGCATCAGCCGACCCTGCTCTATCTGGGGGACAATCTCTTTCAGGACAACCTGACGCCCCTCATCACGACCCTGCGCGACGCCGACGCCGTCCTGGGGGTCAAGGAAGTGCCCAATCCGCAGGCCTACGGCGTAGCCGTGGTCAAAGGCGGGCGCCTCTTGCGCCTGGTTGAAAAGCCCCGGACACCAGAAAGTAACCTGGCGGCCTGCGGGGTGTTTGCCTTCCGGCCCGAGCTGCTGGAGCATGTGGCCGAATTGCCGCCCAGTGACCGGGGAGAAATCGAGTTTCCCCAGGCCCTGACCCGCCTGATGGCGGCGGGCGGCACCGTGCGCGCTGTGGAACTGGGCGGTTTCTGGTCGGACGCCGGCACGCCCGACGATCTGCTGGCGGCCAATACGCACTTTCTGAGCCAGCAGCGCCCGCGCCTGGACGGCCGCGCCGAGCGGAGCGTCCTGACCGGCAACGTGGTGATTGAAGCCGGCGCTGTGGTCGAGGACAGCGTGATTACGGGCCCCGTCTGGATAGGCCCGCACGCCCTGGTGCGCGGCGCCACCCTGGGCCCGTTCGTCAGTGTGGGCGCGCATGCCCGCGTGGACACGGCGCGGCTCCACGGCGCCCTGATCGATGAATTTGCCCGCGTGCTGCACCCCAGCCGTCCGCTCAGCCGGGTCCTGATTGGCCGTCACGCGCTGGTGACAGCCCCCAGCGAATCGGGCCTGCAAGTGGTGATGGGCGACCGCAGTATTGTGCGGGTGTAAGCCCAGCTGAGGAACCATTGAAAGACGCCCGGCGCGGAAGCAAAGAGGCTCTGGCCCCAAGGTGGACCTCACAGGGGCGGCCAGTCCCACCCTGGGGTCAAGGCCGCCCCTCAATTCCACTCCTGTTGCTGCACTCACCGGCGTCAGAACGGTTGAGGGTGACGACTGTTGGCTGCTCTGGCTTCTGCCGTTAGCTGCGTTGCGGTCAGGGGCAGACGTGGAGAGATGCTTCGTAGATTGAGCAGCAGTTTCAAGATGATGCCTATGGAATGGCTGGACTCGTTCCAGACCCAGAAAAACCCCACCTTCTATGAAAGAGAGGCAGGCTGTGACAGGCGAGGAGGCTGGATGTAAAGCCTGCGCCTCACAGCTCACACCGGCAGCGGGCCTAGAAAGCGTACTCTGACGTATGACACAACCAGAGGGAGCGGAAGGACCGGGACCAGCTGCCACGCCGGGCGGGCGCGGCGAGGTGCTGATTAGCGGACTGGACACTGGACCGCGCCCCGAGGAGCGGGCCAACCTGTCCCCCACCCAGGACCACGCGCGCTTTGTGCCGCCGCACCCCGCCCAGGAACCCACCGACGAGGACGGCTAGGCACTTCTACGCTAAACTGCCCCTTGCACGCGCCCCCGACCCTGAAGCCGAGCGGGCGCAGTTTTCACGCAAGGAGTGTTTGCAGCATGGCCGGTCACAGCAAATGGTCTCAGATTAAGCGCAAGAAAGGCGCCAACGACAGCAAGCGCAGCGCGATGTACTCCAAGCACATCCGCGCCATTCAGGCGGCCGTCCGCTCAGGCGGCACAGGCGACCCCGCCGGCAACTTAAGCCTGAAAAACGCCATCGCAGCGGCCAAAAGCGCCACGGTGCCGGTGGACAACATTGACAACGCCATCAAGCGCGCCGTGGGCGCAGGCGAGGGCGCGGCCGATTACAAGGACGTGACCTACGAGGGCTACGGCCCCGGCGGCACCGCCATCTTCATTGAGACGCTGACGGACAATGTAAACCGCACCGTGGCCGATATCCGCGCCGTCTTCAGCAAGCGCGGGGGCAGCCTGGGCACCAGCGGCAGCGTGGCCTGGCAATTCGAGAAAAAAGGCGTGCTTCTGCTGACCGACGCCAGCGAGGCCGCCCAGGAAAGTGCCATTGAACACGGCGCCGAGGACATCCAGGAAACCGAGGATGGCCTGGAGGTCAGCACTGGCCCCAATGACCTGTATGCCGTGCAGGACGCTTTGGTGGCCGCCGGCTTTACGGTGGACAACGCCCAGGTCGCCATGCTGCCTAGCAACACGGTGGCTGTGAACGGCGACGACGCCCGCAAGCTCCTTATCCTGATTGACGCTCTAGAAGACCTGGACGACGTGCAGAACGTCTACTCCAACGCGGAATTGCCCGAAGAGGAATAAAGGGTTGAAAGCCGGAGGGTGATGGACTTTGCTGCTCTCCATCACCCTTCGGCTTTTCATCCGAAAAGGGCGTCGGTTTGGGCCAAATTGGCCCTCTCGAACGTCTGTGAATAGGACAACCAGCGGCAAGAGGTCCAATGAACTTGAGGCGAAACTTACACCGCCATCAAGCCATGCGGCCTGCCAGCCAAGACACCTACAGCTCAGAGAAGTGCCGATGGACCCTCCTAGCGATCCTTCACCGCTCTGCTAGCCCATCACCGACTCCAGCGCCGAGAAAGTGGGCCACAGCCGAAACACATTTTTTTCCCAGTATTCTCCCAGGCCGCTGAAGCAGTTTTCCAGGACCACTCTTACCGTCTACAGGACCAGCGCCTGCGCGTGGCCACCCAGACGGTCCCAGAGCGTAAATGCGGCGCGGGCGCCGGGGCGGATGACGCCTTCATCTGCCCAGCCCGCCGCCAGGGCAGGGCCGCGCGTGTGGGCGCGCAGCACGTCCATTTCGGTCAGGGCCTCGGCGGGGGTCAGGCGCTCGCCCGCGTCGTCCACGCGGCTGATGGCCGCCGCAAAGTTGGCGCGGTAGTCGGGCGGGGCCACCGGGGCGTCACTGCCAAAAGCCAGCACCGCGCCCGCCGCCTGGAGGGATTTGAAGGCGTAACTGAGGCCCTGCAGCTGCGGCAGCAGGTCACGAATCATGGGCCCGTCAGCCTGAAGGTGAATAGGCTGCACGCTGGCCGTCAGGCCATGAAAGCGCGGCACGTCCGCTGGACGCAGGTGCTGGGCATGTTCGACCCGCAGCCGGACGCCCCGCTGCTCGGCCAGGGGCCGCAGGTGGTCGTAGGCGTCCAGCACCTCGGTGTTGGCCCGGTCCCCAATCGCGTGGGTCACCGGGGTCAGCCCCAGCTCCAGCGCCTCGCGCCCCACCTCCCGGATGAGGTCTGGGGAATCCAGCGGGATGCCTGTGCCCGAGCCGTCCGCATAACCTGGAGCGTGAAGCCAGGCCGTGCGGCTGCCCAGCGCGCCGTCGGCAAAAAACTTGACCCCGCCCCACTGAAACAGCCCGCCCGGCGTGCGCCGCAGCCCCAGGTCTCTGGCCAGGCCCAGGCGCCCGTGCGGCAGGCAGGCCCAGACGCGCAGCGGGAGGTCGCCGGCGTCGGCCAGCGCTTGCAGGGCGCGGGGAGCCTCGGGCGGCTCAAAGGCCATCGTGTGCGCGCTGACGTAGCCGCGCGCCGCCAGGTCGGCCGCACCGGCCCGCGCCGCCGCCAGATACTGCGCTTCTGTGGGCGCCGGAATCGCCGCCTCTACCAGTCCCGAGGCGTGTTCGAGCAGGCAACCCAGGGGCTGCACAATCCGGCCGTCCTCCGGGTCCGGCGTGCCGCCATGAATCCCGGCCGCCCGCAGCGCCGCCGAATTGGCCCACGACAGGTGGAGGTCGCGTGAATACAGCAGCACCGGATGGTAGGGGCTGACCTCGTCCAGCAGGGCCGCCGACGGGTACTCACTCAGCCCCAGTTCCGAGAGCAGAAAGCCGCCGCCCCGAATCCAGGTGCCCGGCGGCGTGGTCAGGGTGCGCTGCGCGAGCCGGGCCTGGACCTCGGCCACGCTGCGCGCGCCGTGCAGATTGAGCTGTTCCAGCGAGAAGCCGTAGGACACCAGATGAATGTGCGCCTCGGCCAGCCCTGGGGTCAGCAGCAGATCACGGTGATCCCGCACCTGGGCCTGTGGGGCCAGGGCGCGCACCTCCTCGCGCGTGCCCACTGCCAGGACCCGGCCGCCGCCCACCAGCACTGCCCCGGCTTCGGGGCACGGGTCATCCAGGGTCAAGGTGCGGGCGTGCAGAACAGTCAGGGGCGAAGGCAGAGTCATGCCCGGCAGGCTAAGGCATCGGCCAAGGTGGTGGGCGCTCCCGACCTGCCGTCATTTCGTAATAGACTCACGCCATGCCCCGCATCCTCGTGGTGGATGACGACGCCGCCATCCTCAAGCTTGTCAGCGTGATTTTGTCCCGCGCCGGGCACGAGGTGCGTACCAGCACCCACCCCGTCGAGGCCCTCGACCTCCTGAAAGTCTTTACCCCCGACCTCGTGATTAGCGACGTGGTGATGCCGTATATGACCGGCCTGGAATTCCTGGAAAAGGTGAGGGCCCATGAGCAGCTCTCGGCCATTCCCTTCATGCTGCTGTCCAGCCACGCCGAGCGCGGCGACGTGCGCCGGGGCATGAACCTGGGTGCCGACGACTACCTACCTAAACCTTTTACCCCACAGGACCTGACCACCGCCATTGACGCCCGCCTGAGGCGCGCCGGCCTGACCCTGCAAGGTGAAAGTGGGATGCAGGCCAAGGGCCTGGGCACCGCGCAGGTGGTCTGGAAGGGTGGCGCCGTGTCGTGGGTCAGCCGCAAGGCGCTGGAACTCTTCTTCTATCTGCTGGAACACAAGGAAGTGACCAGCTGGGAAGCCGCCGAGGCCCTGTGGCCCGAAAAGGACGAGGCCCGTGCCAGCAGCCTCTTTCACACGACCCTGCACCGCCTGCGCCGCAGCCTGAGCAATGAAGCCGTAGTCAGTGCCAACCGCCGCTACGCCCTGAACGCCGAACTCAACCCCGAGTACGATGTGCAGCGCTTTGAGCTCCTGGCCGCCCAGGCCGAACAGGGCAGTCTGGGGCTGGAGGAACTGCGCGAACTGGTGTCCCAGTACGGTCAGTTTCTGCCTGGCACCGACAGTCCCTGGGCCGACGATGTGCGCGCCCGCCTGGAGCAAAAGCAGCTGAGCCTGCTGGGCGTTGCGGCCCGCGCCGCCACCCTGGCTGGCCGTGACCGGGACGCCGCGCAATTTCACCAGCGCGCCCTGGCCATTGACCCCATGAGCGAGCCGGACTGGCAGGGCCTGGCCCGCGCTCTGGACACAATTGGCGATCCCCGCGCCCGCCTGGCCGCGCAGCGGGAAGCCTGGTGGGCGGTAGACCTGGACTGAGCCTAGAGGGGCCGCCGCGTGTCCGGCGGCCCCTGCTCATGTGCGGCATGCGACTTCTTTCCTCTGCGTTAGCTTGAATGAACCGGAGGTCAGTATGTTGACACGCGAACCCGCCCTCAGCGCCGACAGCGGCGCATCTGCCCCAAAACCACAAGCGCCTGCAAAACCCGCCGCTCTGAAAAAAGCGCCCAAAAAGTGGGAACGAACTTTTCTGGGCAAAGGCAAGGGCGTGCAGTTTCAGCTCCGCTTGGTTCGGGACGAAACAGGACACTTGCATGGACGCTACATGGCCAAGCCCGGCCAGGGCAGCGGCTGGCACGTTGAAGGCATCCTGCGCGAGGACAACACATTTGCCGTGAAAGGCACAGAGAACAACGCTGTTTTTGAGGGCCGCTTCAGTCCCGACGGCCGCAGAATCACCACCAGTTTCACCAATGAGACTGAAAGCGGCAAATTTCATGTCGAGAGCATGGCGATGGGGTTCGTGGTGATGCCAGCAGGGCTGGCTAGCACTGGGCAGCAGCTTTCATCTTCCACCCCCTCTACACAGCAGAGTAATGCACAAGGCGTTTCTATTGAAAAGGTGATCCAAGAGGTCCTTGGGCGACCCGTTGCCATAACAGGGGTGCAACTTACTCAAGAGGAAGTCGAGAAGGTCAAGGCTTATCTTAGGAAGCACGCCAAAGGGCTCGACTTTGGCGAGAATGCCTATACTTTCCCCGGAGCGCAGTCCGCCGCAGACGTGCCGTTTGAAGAGCGCAAAAAAATGTTCTTTAAGGTTGTTGCTATAGCTAAAGAATTAGGGGACCCATTTCCAGAACTTGTTGCTGCCCAGTGGTACGTAGAAACCGGGGCCGGAACATCCAATGCGGCACATGATAAAAATAATCTGTTCGGCATCATGAAGCCTGGGGGCATAACAGAAGGACTCAGAAGCTATGCTAATCCAGCCGAGAGCATTATATCCAGAATTCTAGTTCCTATAGCAAATCAGCATCACAAAGAATATCAAGATTACTACACTTCCGATTCTCTAAATAAATCTTTTCGAGCATACATGGAGAGGTATGCTCCTACCAGCATTCCACAGGCCACAGGTGGTGATCACGCTTACCCGCAGTCGATTTTGAATGTTTTAAGTGCGATGTATGGCGGTCAAGATAAGGCTAAGGCCATTATGGCCAGAGGCCCCTATGGCCGCATCTCTCAAACGCAAACATCAGTTGATGAGAGTACCCCCGATGAAGATTCGGGTCAATTTGCCAAAACGATATTCTGGCCAATGAAGAAATTCGATTACAATGATAGCTCTTTAGCCACAACAACGTTAGCCAAAAGGCTATCAGGTATGCGCAATAAAAACTATAAAGTGGGAGATAGGATGATCCCCACAGCTGAGTTTTCTGCCGACAGCCGAACAAACGATTATGCTGGTGGAGTAGGGTTTCACACAGGTTGGGATTTCAATTGGGGTTCTGGAAGTGATGATCGCGGAATGACGATCTACGCTATAGCAGATGGTCGGGTGGAGTTTGCCGGTGTCGGCGGCTTAGGACGCCAAATAGCCATCTACCATCCCCAACTGGGACTGTACAGTCGATACGGTCATTTGGAGAGCATAGACATAGAACCTGGCAAAACCGTTAGAGCTGGATCACCAATAGGAAAACTAGGCGGAAGCGGTAAATCTGGCGGCGTCTTAAAGACGAATATGTGGTTGCCACACTTGCACTTAGAGCTCCTCAAACCAAATAAGGGAACAGGCAAGAGAAGTGTGGAAGAGTTACGAGATTTTTGGGGAGGAGGCAATCTAAAATCAGTTCTTGAAAACTTTGAGGATCCTTATAAGATTTTGGTCAGTATGGGAGCGCAATATGTTAAATAGAACATCCCTATACTTTTTACCTCTTATACTTCTTCTGTCTGGTCAGTCTCAGGCGGAGTCTACAAATTCTATGCTCTCTAAAATACCTCAGTGTAAATATCTCAAATGTACCCATTCACCAGGGCAGCCATATTATGATCGGTTGAATGGCATAAATTACCTAGTCAGTCCATTCCTTCTATCAGATGGAGTTTCATCCAGAGAGCTCAAAAATCTTGAAATATATCAAAATGACTCTAAGATTGTAGGATTCAGGTATACCTTCTGGGAATATGATGCGAAGCTCTCATCAAATGAGAGGGAGATAATCAGACATCTTCTTAATAACTTATCTATTAAACAAAACGATATGTCAGCCTTCAACGACTTGAAGTATCTTCCTAATAAGAAAGCAAATTTTATAAAATACTATGATTTATCAGATAAATATAAGGTTAGTATTGCAATTGACTTCAAATTAGATGATGGAGAGGTGATAACACACGTCATCAAAGGCAGCGATGGCAGACCAGAGAGACGTATATATCCTGTTTCATTTACTGTGCTTCCAAAATAACTTTACTTTGGGGAGAGAAGTTTCTCAGCAGGCAGCTATACTCTCCCCCATGCCCTCTTCCCTCTCCACCGCCCAGATTCGGGAAAAGTACCTCCAGTTTTTCGAGAGTAAGGGGCACCTGCGCCTGCCCAGCTACTCCACCATTGCCCCCGACCCCACCACCCTATTCACAGTGGCCGGCATGCAGCCCTTCAAAGAGCAGTTCATGGGCGCACCGGCTGTCTTTGACGGCGTGGCCAGCAAGCGCGTGACCACGGCGCAGAAATGTCTGCGCATTGGTGACATCGAGAACGTGGGGCGGACCCTGCGCCACTGCTCGCTGCTGGAGATGCTGGGCAACTTCAGCTTTGGGGACTACTTCAAACGCGAGGCCCTGACCTGGGCCTGGGAGTTTCTGACTAGCCCCGAGTGGATGGGCCTGGACCCTGAGAAACTGCACGCCACCATCTACCAGGATGACGAGGAAGCCTTCGCCATCTGGACGCAGGAGATTGGGCTGCCGCCTGAACGGATTCTGCGGTTTGACGCGGACGAGAATTTCTGGCCAGCGGACGCGCCCAAGGAAGGGCCCAACGGTCCCTGCGGGCCGTGCAGTGAAATCTTCTATGACCGTGGCCATAAATACGGCGAGGACAGCTGGGCTGACTATGCTGAGACCCGCGAGAGCGCCCGCTTTCTGGAAATCTGGAACTGCGTCTTTCCTCAGTACGACCGCCAGGAACCGCTGCCCGACGGTACGCCCGTCCTGAAAGACCTGCCGTTTAAGAACATTGATACTGGCATGGGCCTGGAGCGTATTGCGACCGTCGTGCAGGACGTGTACGACTTCTATAGCAACGACGTCTTTGCGCCGATGGTGGCCAAAGTCGTGGAACTCAGCGGCCAGCCCTATGAAGGGCCGCAGAACGTGTCTCACCGCGTGGTGGCCGAGCACATCCGTTCGGTCAGCATGGTGATTGCCGACGGCTCTGTGCCCAGCAACACTGGGCGCGGGTATGTGGTGCGCAAGATTCTGCGCCGCGCCTCCCGTCATGCCTACCTGCTGGGGCTGCGTGAACCCAGCCTCTACAAACTGGT
Source organism: Deinococcus arboris (assembly GCF_009755355.1). Lineage (GTDB taxonomy): Bacteria > Deinococcota > Deinococci > Deinococcales > Deinococcaceae > Deinococcus > Deinococcus betulae. The sequence goes on from NZ_WQLB01000001.1 coordinate 119,000, forward strand.
GCCCCTGGTTGTGGACAAGATGGGCGGCGCCTACCCGGAACTCAAGGACAACCAGGCCAAAATTGAGGCCACCATCCGCGCTGAGGAAGAACGCTTCCTCAAGACGCTGGAGGGCGGGATTCAGCGGCTGGGCGGCCTGCTGTCGGGCATGCAGAAGGGCGCCACGCTGTCTGGCGAGGACGCCTTCCTGCTCTATGACACCTACGGCTTTCCCGTGGACCTGACCAAAGAAATTGCCGAGGAATACGGCATCACGGTGGACGAAGCCAGTTACGCCGAGAGCCTGGAAAATGCCCAGAACATTGCCCGCGCGGGCAGCAAATACGGTAAATCAGAGTTGTTTGGGGCCAATCAGGAAGCCCTGGATGGCCTCTCGCCCACCCAGTTCGTGGGCTACGACGACCTGCAAGCCGAAGGGGAAGTGATGGCCCTGGTCGGTGCGGGCGAGCGCCTGGAGCATCTGAGCGCGGGCAGCGAGGCCACCGTCGTGCTGTCGCGCACGCCCTTCTACGCCGAGGGCGGCGGTGAGGTGGGCGACACGGGCCGCCTGGAATGGGCCGGTGGCGCCGGGTTGGTGCGCGACACCCGTAAAACGCCCCAGGGCGTCTTCCTGCATGATGTGCTGGTAGAAGAGGGTGAGCTGCGCGAAGGCGTCACCGTGCGCGGCGCCGTGTCCGGAGAGCGGCAGGCCATTCAGCGCCACCACACCGCCACACACCTGCTGCACGCTGCGCTGCGGGCCGTGCTGGGCAGCGGCGTGGCGCAAAAAGGCTCGCTGGTGGCCGCCGACCGTCTGCGGTTTGATTTCTCGCATGGGGCGGCCCTGACCGCTGAGGAGGTTGCTGCCGTGGAATTGCTCGTCAGCCGCTGGATCAGCGCCAACTTCACGGTGACCTGGCAGGAGATGCCCATTGCCCAGGCCAAAGCCGCCGGTGCCACCGCCCTCTTCGGTGAGAAGTACGGCGAGACTGTGCGCGTGGTCAGCGTGGACGGCGACGTGAACTACGGCGGCCAGCCGGTCAGCAGCAAGGAGCTGTGCGGCGGCGCCCATGTGCGCCGGACGGGCGATATCGGCGCGTTTGTGCTGCTGAGCGACGAGAACGTGGCGGGTGGGGTGCGCCGCATCGAGGCCCTGGCTGGCGAGGCCGCCACCACCTGGCTGCGTGAGCGCCTGAACAGCGCCGCGAAGGTCGCGGGGCTGCTGAATACCAGCGCCGATGGGCTGGAAGGCCGCGTCACAGGCCTGCAAACCCAGCTGAAGGCCGCTGAGAAGGACATGGCGGCCCTGCGGCGCCAGCTGGCCGAGGCCCAGATGGGCGGTGGGGGCAGCGCAGCCCAGACCCGCGAGCTGGGCGGCTTTCAGGTTGCGGCGCTGAAGCTGGCGGGCATTGAAGGCAACGAACTGCGCGGCGCCGCCGACAAGCTGCTGGACCAGAGCGGCGCCGACCTCGTGGTGGTGGCGGGAGACAAGGGTCTGGTCGTGAAGGCGACCAAAGACGCCGTCACGCGCGGCGCCCACGCCGGGCAGCTGATTGGCAAGCTGGCGGCGGCGGGCGGCGGCAAGGGCGGAGGGCGCCCCGACATGGCTCAGGCAGGCATTACGGACGCCGACGCAGCGCTAGGGGCCCTCGACACCGCGTTTTAAAGGTGCAGGTGAGAGAGGGGCAGAGGCAGAGGTCTCCGCCCCTCTCCTGTGGAGAGAAGGAGGGCACGGTCTGCGCCTCCAGAACACACCATCCATCTGTGCTCTTTTTCGCTCTGCCGCGAAGCTCCTGGGGTCTGCGGCGCCGCTCTCCAACCCCGTTTGGATTTCACCGGGCATTCTGCCTGAGGATGAGCCGAGGGCGCCCAGAAGAAAAATCCTAGAGCCAAGTTGAGCTTTGTCGCCCAATGACCCTCAGGCGAGCAGAGCTGCAAAGCGGCGTGGCAGACCTACAGCTGGTCAGCGGTTGATATGGATAACTGCACCTTCCTACCAACCACTTAATGCAACGCTACTCTCGCTCTCTGGGCGCAGCAGTTGCACGCGGAAGCCCCGGTGCTCCTCATAGGACGGCAGGCCACGGCGCGAGGGCGAGGTCAGCCACTCGCGCTTCAGGGTCAGGAGATGCAAGTTGAGGCGCACCACCTCGCAGACCTCGTGGAACTCCAGGTCGGCCTCAGCGGTGCGCTCGAAATAGGTCATGCCTGACCACAGGTGCAGGCGGTCCCCCTGACGGATCACCTGCCCTTCCTCGCGCAGATTGACACCCCGGCCGGGGAGCAGGGCCAGCACAGCCGTCAGAAACTCGGGCGAGTCCTGAAGCCAGCCGCCATGAAAGAAGCGGGTGACGGCCTGCAGGGCGGCGTCAGGGCCATCGGCCCGGAGCTGCACCTGCGCCTGAACCCCGCCGAAGGGCTGCGGCTTTAGCCCATAGTGCACAAGCCGCAGCCCGGTGAGGACAGGCACAGGCAACTGCGTCCTCACCGCAACTGTTCCAGAATCGTGGGGTCCTGAATCTTGCGGTCCTCGGCCAGCAGCAGCACCTTGCTGACCACTTCGGCGGTCCGGGGGTCGGGGTCGGCAAAGGGCAGGAAGAGACGGCCCTGCGCGTGGTTGTGGACCGGCACGATGCACAGGAACCCGCCCGGCTGCCGGTGAACGGTGCCGCTGCCCAGATGCACCGTGTACCGCGAGTGGTGGCCGTCAATCAGCGCGTGGTCGTGCTCCAGGCGCACGTTCCCCAGTTTGAGCAGGCGCAGGGTCTCGCGCAGCAGGGCCGCCCGCATGGCGGTGGTGCTCTGGCTGGCTTCCGGGTCCACGCCGCCCACATGGGCCACGCTGACCACCAGGTCGAGGTCACGCAGCGTTTCGCTCAGGAGGCGCGGCGGCACCTGCGCCAGCGGCAGGGCCTCTAACCCGTCGCGTGTGGTGAAGTAGACGGCCCGCAGTTCGGCGCCCTCGACCTCATTGGGGGTGCCGGAGCCCACGCTGGTGTCCACCCAGACATTCAGGCCCTCGGCATGCCAGGTTTTGCGCACGCCTTCCTCATGGACGGTGACCCAGCCGCGCGATTTAAACAGCGCGGCGGCCTTGCCTGGCTGCACATGATGGCCGCTGTAACGGGTGCTGCGCGCCGCGCCCTGTTCTGCGGCCGTGAGGGGATAATACTCACGGAACGCCTGCTTGAACGGCTGAGCCAGCCCCCGCGTCATGACCTCCTGCTGGAGCTGCGGCCACTGCCCCCCCACATACAGGTCATGCGGGTGGGCCAGGCGCAGGGCCTGGTCACCGATGGGCACCGGGCCGCCCAGGGTGTCCAGCGTATCGCCCGTCCACCAGCCCAGCTGGCTTTCATTGAGCACCCACAGCAGCGAGTGCAGCATGGGCGCTATCACTGGATGCCGGGCCAGGTCGTGCAGCTCGCTGTTCTGAAAGTGGTCCCCGCGCACCATCGCCTCTTCCAGGGCGGCGCGCATGCGCTTCTGGGCCGCGCCCAGTTCGCCCACCGCCTCGCGGATGGCCACCACAGCTGGCAATTTCTTGAGGGCAGGCGGCAGGGTTTTCAGGACTTTCTCGCCGCGCCGCACGGTCAGGCTGGCGTCGCCGGCGTCGGTCAGGGCAATGCCCACCGTCACGCCGCCCTCGGTGACGGTCTGCGCCCAGTCGGGGGCGGTGCGGGCTTCCATCGCCCACATCAAGCGCTGGGGATCGGCGTACCCTGCGGTGCGGGCCAGGTTCTGCAGGCCGATGTCGGCGGCCAGGCGCTCGCTGGCCTGCTTCTGGGCGCCCCACTGCCGGGCTTCCCGGCGAAAATCGGCCAGCAGGCGGTAACGGGCTTCCAGGTCCCTGCTGCGCTTGGCCGGCCCCCGACCCAGCGGCAACAGCCCCAGGGCACGCACGGCGTCCTGATTGCGCTTCTCGCGGATACGAGTGACCAGTTCATCCCTGTCCAGTTCGCCCAGCAGCGCGCGGGCAAACAGTTCGGCGCGTTTGTGGCCGCCGCTGCTGGAGGCATATTTGGCTGCGTCCAGCAGGGTATGAAACCGCGCCTTCCCCAGCGTGCGGTGCATGCGGTGAAACCAGGCCACGTCCACCGCGCCGCCCATCAGGTCAGTGGCCGACAGTGGGGTGCGCTCGGCGATCTCGGCCTCCCAGCCTTCGCGGATGTCCTGGGGCACGCTCCAGTTCGTGTCGCGGGTGTGGGCATGCAGCCAGTACACGCCGTCCCGCAGGCCCTTCCAGCCCAGCACGTCGGCGACCAGCGGCGCCCACTGCGGAGCAAACATGGCCAGGTCCAGCAGCCGGGCCTCGCCCACCCCGAACGTCCTGACCTCGCGGGCAAAGGCGGCGGGGGTGTCGGCCGGCGCCGGAAACGACACCCGGACGAGGTGGCTGAACGTCACGTCACGGCTCTCGCTGCGGCCCTGATAGCCGCGCCGCAGGGGATTTTTACCGAGCGCTGCCAGCAGGCGCAGGGTCAGGGCCGCGCCCGTGACCTGGCCGAGGGCCAGGGCCGCCGGAGTGGCGGCCGTTTCCAGGTCGCCGCGCGCCAGTTCCACATCTAGCACCCGGGCGCGCACGTCATCCACCGCCGCGCGCCAGTCGGGGTGAGTGGGCACGTCATCCCGCAGGCGGGGGCGCGTGGCGGCGGCCAGGTCGCCAAAGTCATGGCCGTAGTAATAGCCGCTGCGCTGAGGCCGCGGCCCAATCAGCGCGTCCAGCAGGTCGGCGCGGCCTGCCCAGCCGTGTTCGTAGGCCCGCACCAGCAGCGGGGTCGAGGGCCGCTGAAGGGGCAGGTGCGCGAAGGCGCGGCCCTCGTGCAGGGTCAGGTCCCAGGCGCGGCGCAGCTGTGCTGGCGTGGCGGCCTCCAGCTGGGCCCAGGCCGGGCGCAGGGGCGCAAACCAGTCACGCGGGTCATCGCTGCGCCAGGAATACCGGGGGTCGGTCAGCAGCCCAACGTCGGCGGGCAGCCCACTCAGGGCTGTGGCCCAGGCGTCCAGGCTCAGGTCAAGGTCGGCGGGCGTACTGAACCCGGCGCGCAGGTAGCCCACGACGGCCCTCACGCGGTCCATGTGCTCCAGCCGCAGCGGCACCAGTGGCCCCAGCGTGCGGTCAATCGTCTGGCGGCGCAGGGCTTCCCTGACGCCGGCCACCTGGGCGGCCTGGGCACGCTCCTCCTCGTCGGTGTCGTCTTCCAGCGCCTCGGCCAGTTCCTCGGGGGACAGGTCCACGTCCTGCGCCAGTTCCTCGGCCAGCGTGTACAGTTCGGCGTCCAGCTCGGCTTCGGTGGTGTCCTCCCGCGCCACGAAATGACTCAGCGCCCAGGCCATGCGCGTCAGGTCCCCGTCCTGCGGGTCAGGCCGGGTCTGCCACCAACCATTCCAGAGGTCGGCCAGGGGCATGGGCTGGTCGGCGCGCGGGCGCAGCAGGCCGCCGCGCACATTGCCCAGCAGCAGCGTCTGCTCGCCGTCCCAGCCAATGCCCGTCAGCGGGGTCTCGCGGTGCGTCTCGATCAGGGCGTTCAGACTGCGCAGGAGCCCGGCGCCGCGCGCCACCTCTGGGACAAAGTCGTGGGCGGCCGGCACTGGCGCCACCGCGCGGCTCAGGTCGGCTGGATCAAACAGGCCCAGGCCACCCTCCAGCGTGGGTTGAGCCCCCGGTTCGGTCAGGGCAGCCAGGAGGGTTTCCTCGGCCACATTTTTCGGCTGAAACCCGTCGGGCACCTCGCCGCCCACTGCCTGAAGCAGTTGCAGCCCGGCCTGGCGCTGCTCGGTGTTGCTGCCGGCCAGCAGGGCCAGGGCGCTGCTGGCCCCCAGGTCAGGGTCGGTGGCCAGCAGGCGAATCAGGCCCCGGCGCAGGTCAGCGCTGCGGCGGCGCAGGAGGGTATGCAGCACCTCAACCTCCTGCGGCTCTGGGGTCAGCTGCCCCATGACCTGCACGGCCTCCTGCGACACGCCGCTCTGGCGGTCTTGCAGCAGGGTCAGCAGCAGGTCGCGGGTGGGGGCGTCTAACTGCTGAGGCGTGTTGCCGTGCCGCTCGCGCAAGCGCCCGAGCACGCCCAGACGGCCGTCACTGCTCATGTGGGTCAGGTACGGGGCCAGGTCTGCCACCGGCTGGTCACCCAGCACCCTGGGCAAACTGTTCATCGCTTCGGCGCGGTCCGGTACGTGCCCCAGCCAGGGAAACAGCAGCGGGTCATGCCGGCTCTCGGTGGGCAGGCGCCCGGCATAGGCCGCAAACTCCTCCAGAGAAAAAGGCTGTGCCTCGCGGGTCCAGGGGCTGACGCGCCCCCCAGCCAGGGCCGCCAGCCGCAGGTCCGGGTCCTCCAGCAGGGCGCTCAGGTCGCCTCCTTGCAGGGCGTCAGCGGCCAGCAGGAACTGGGCGGCGGCCATGCGGCGCTCTGGGGCGGGGTCGGCCAACAGGGGGCGGGCCAGCGCCGCGGCCCCAATGGCGTCCCGCATGGCCAGGGTGAACAGGGCCAGGTAGGCTTCTGCGCCGCTGCCGCTAGTCACGGCCGTCCGGGCCGACGCTGAATCCTCCAGGTAACCCAGGGCCGTTGTCAGGTGGGCGCGCACCGCCTTCAGATCGGTCACATCGTAATTCAGGCCAAACCATACGCAGGCGGCGCGCAGGGTCGCGGCAAAGCGCAGCAGGTCTTCAGCCAGAATCAGGCGCAGCATCTGCGTCAGGGCTTCGGGGCTGGCCTCGTCCACCGTTTCCAGAATCACCTGCCGCAGCCCTTCCTGGCGCTGGGCGGCCAGCAGCAGGCCCTCGGCCAGGGCCCAGGCATCCGGTCGGGTGCCCGAGAGCAGCGCCAGCGGCACGTGCCGCCCCATGCGGGCCACCGGATGCTGGGTGCTGGCCGTGTCGCGCAGAATCTGGAAAATATCCTCGTGCCCGTCGCTGACCGCCTGACCCAGCAGCAGCCCCAGTTCCCGGCTCTGCCAGGGACTCAGCAGGCCCGCATGCACCGCAAACCAGTCCAGCGGCTGCGGATAGTCGCGCGTGACCTGCCAGGTGCTCCACAGCCAGTTCCAGGCCCTCGCGGCCATGCGGCGGTCACCGGGGGCGCGAAAGGCGCGGCGGCTGTAGCCCTCAGTGTAGGGGTGGCGGGTCAGGAGCGCCTCTACGGTGCGGCGCGCGACTTCGGGAAACTGCGGGAAGAAGACAGCGGCCAGCGCCTGCCGCGTGGCCTCGTCGCTGCCGTGCAGCAGGTCGGTCAGGGCGGCTTCACGGGCCTGATGAGCGGCCTGGTCACCACTGCCCTTCAGTTCAGCACGAATCAGGGTGGCCTGTTCGTCAGGCAGCGTTCGCAGACGGACCATGAAGTCGGCCTGCCAGGGGCCCTCGAAACCGCGCAGATAGTCGTGAACGTCCATCCTCAGCCCCCGGCCAGCGCAGTCAGGCGGACCAGCAGCAGCGTGCTGTCGGGGCGCAAGGTCAGCGGGGCCTGCAGCGACTCCAGCTGCTCCTCATCGAGAAACACGTAATACAGGCCGTCTCCGAACGCTGTCAGGGCGGTGCGCACAGCGTCCTCGGGGGTTACAGTGCCGCCCGGTGCCTGCGGGGCCACCGCCACCCGGCCGCCCAGCGCGCCTTCTGTCAGGTCGCGTTCGGTCAGTACGCGCAGCACGCCCACCTGCTCCTGACGCTCGTGGTACGCGGCGACCTCGGCATGAACCAGATGGGTCAGCAGGCTCTGGAGGGTCTGTGGCCCCGCCGGAACCTCCAGCGGGCGGCGTTCAAAGGGGGTGCGGCGGCCAACAATCTTGGTCTCGACAATCATGGGAACCTCAGAGGCAGGGAACGTGGCGAATTTCACCTTCCAGCATAGCCTCAATTTATGAATATGTAAATAGCAGAATAAGAGGCGCCGTTCTGCCCCAAGTCAAGCTGCCTCAAAGAGATCGAGACGGCAAATCAAGCGGCTAGGGCGTGTAGGCCAAGGGGTTAGTCCCCCATGAATCTAGGCCGGTCGAACGTGGCCTTCACGACTAGGCGTCTGGCCTCACGCCCACTGAGATTGCACGTGGCAGCGACGGAGGCAGCTAATTCCATACATCCCCACCCGATCTCGCCCCACAACTTTTGAATAGCAACGTCCCTTGAGTAGCCCGCGTCTAGCAGAGCACGCAGCTCGCCATCAAGGCGTGGATTTCTCCAAGATGTGCGGTACACAGACATACCCACAGCGTAACCGCCTTCTGCACAACACCTTTGCCTACACGCCCTAGCCCGGCTTCACGGCGTCCAGCACCAGACTGATAAAGCCCAATGGTCCTTCGCCCCATCGCCACGCGGCGTTGCGGTGTTCCAGCTGATGGCTGCGGTCAACCGGGCCGTCCTCGGGGTCCCAGGCCCGTCGGTGAAACGTTCCCGGCGCGTCCCACCAATCCAGGGGACGGAGCTCAAACCCTGCCCCGGCAAAGACGGGGCCAAAGGTCTCCAGCGTGTACAGAACGTGGTGGTCATGGGCGAGGCCAGGATCACCCACCCCCACCAGCGCCCGGTACGCAGGGTCAGGGTAGCCGCCGTCCAGCACTGCCACCCGCAAGTGCCGCCCGGCTTCAGGTATCCGAACACCAGCGGCGCGGCCTGCTCGCCTTCTGACAACATAAGTGTTCCCAGACGTGTTCACACAGGAAAGCGTCGGCCCTGGCGTCCCAAAAAACTGGGCGAAGGTCTGGGGTCTCAGGAGGTCCAGCTCGGGCGGCTGGGTGGCCCCCAGCCGGACCAGCGCTGCTCGCCGGCCCCCAAGAGGACGCGCAGCCGCGTCACAGACCCAGCTCGGCGCGCTGGACGCGGGTCAGGCCGCCCACCACCAGGGCGTGGCTGCCGGCTAACAACTCTTGGACCAGCGCTGCGGGCACCCGGCCGTCCAGCGTCACCGTGACCCAGTGGCGCTTATTGAGGTGATAGCCGGGAGCAATGGCCTCATGGGCAGCGCGCAGGTCCTCGCCGTGTTCGGGGCGCACCTTGACCGACAGGGTCAGCGGCTCGGCCTGAATGTCGGTCAGGGCGTACATCTTGCTGCCCACCTTGAACACCAGGGTCGTGGCGTCAAAGGGAAAGGTTTCCTGCGAGCCGGGCAGCGCGGCGCAGGCGGCACGCAGGTCAGCGATAGACAGCATGCCCCAGCGTAAGGCAGAGGCACGCCCGCACTTCAGCTCTGGGTCTTGGGGTCCAGGCCTTCCGCTGTTTCCAGGGCCAGGTTGGCCTCGGTCATAGAGGGATCGCCGCCGCTGACCAGGGCGGCAACTTCCGCGCTGCTCAGGCCTTCCCCGGAGGGTGACGGCACCCCCGGAGCGGGCGGCAACTCGTCTGGCATCGGCCCCTGATCGGCACCCTGCGCTGACGCAGCGGGGAAAGTATGTGGGGCCAGGGTGGGATTAACAGGCAGGGCCTCGCGGTCGTCGCTGGGGGTCATGCCTCAGGGTGAGGCCTCTCTGTCATGGCCAGCTGATAGCGCGCTCAAGAAACGGTGATGAAGTGAGGGCGACCCGGTTCACCCAGCCAGTCAGTCTGCTGGTTTGACCCGCTTGCCGCTTCCACAACAGAGCGCTCCCTTGGCTTGCCGGGACCCTCCGTGCCTCTCAGACGAAAACGCCCCAGCGTGATGCTGGGACGCTGAACCTCCTGGCTTCAGGCCTTGTGGCCGGGCGTGCTGGCGCTGTCATCGCCAAAACTCCAGATGTCCAGATCGTCCAGTGCGCCGCCGATGCCCTGAAGCTGCTGCAGGTCCTCGGCCTTGACAGGCCCCTGGTTCACCTTGTCGTCCCGGCCGATGGCGCGGGCCATCACGTCCTCGGGGACGGCGGCCATCAGGCGCTGCAGTTGCTCGGGGGTCACGTCCAGCAGGGCGTCCGACAGGATGGCGTCGGGCACATCGGCCTGCACCGCCGCGCGGGCTGAGGCCACCGCCTCGGCGCTGACTTCCGGGCGCACAGCGTCGGGGTCATCCAGGGCTGCGGTGCCGGGGGGCGCGGCGAAGACTGGCGCGGCGACCACCGGGGCGGCGGCCACTGCGGCCTGTGTCTGTGGCCTTTCAGGCGTGGGCACCACGCGCACCCCCGAAGGCCGGTCAGACGACGGCGACGGTGGCGGCGCAGCAGGGGTGCGGGGACGGCGCTGTGACAGGCGCCAGACAAGGACCAGCACGGCCAGCACCACCAGGGCGACAAGGACTCCCATCATGAAGGTCAGCTTAGATGGCGTCTTCTAACACTTTTCTGAATCGGGGAAAGAGGCGCAGTCTGCCCGCTGTTTTCATCGACTGCACGGCGATATGGCCCATGCGTTGATTGCTGCTTGGCGGTCTGGTGGCCTGTGCGGCCCCAGAGCCTAAGGTGGCCCAGTTTCTTCAGCTGATGCGGGAAGACGACGCCGCAGGGGCCCGTGCCAAACTGATCCGTCAGGGGTTTCGGCCCCTGCCCAGTCCACAGATCAACAGTCGGGCTTACGCCAACCACCACTTTGAAGGCGAGCTGTTCGGCGGCGCTGTCAAGATCACGCTGAGTTATCACCCTGACACGCTTTCACAGCTTGATGACATCGTTGCCGTGCCTGCGCCGCAGGACACGCGCACAGCCCGGCAACTGTGCGCGGCCTGGACGCGGGGCCTGACCGACCTCTGGAACAGGCGACCTGAAGACTTTGGTGCGCTTCAGTACGGCTGGGCGACCGAGCGGGCCGTCCTCGACTGCACGGGTTCGCCAAAGGACAAAATAGACCTGCTGGTCGTCTGGCGGCCACAGCCTTCGACACCCTGACGAAGTCTGGCGGTGCGGTTGACCAAAGCTGACGTTGCCCACAGCGCTGCCGCCCAGGCCGCTGCACCTGCGCCGCCGCGTATGAAGGGGACCGGCCGATGAGCCCTGGACTTCAGCCTGGAGACGTTCTCCTTAGCGCCAGCAGGTCCAGTTCCCAGGCCAGCGCCTCATACAGGTCGCCCGGCACCTCGGGCAACCAGGCCGCGCCGTCCAGGGCGTCTTCCAGGGTCTCAAAGGTGTGGGTTTGCCCCTGGAACACCAGCCCAACTTCTCCGCTGTGCAGCAGATTCAGCCGCAGTTCTCCGCTCTCCCCAACCACCCGCGCAAAGCACCGCCTGACCATAGGGCCAGCCTAACGGAAAAGGGCGGCCAGCCCAGACCGGACTGACCGCCCTCTGCCCCAGCGGCGCCTTAAGCTTCGCTGTAGGTCTTCTCGATAGGCAGGCCCACGGCATTGCCCCACTCGGTCCAGCTGCCGTCGTAGTTGCGCACGCTGGGGTAGCCCAGCAGTTCGCGCAGCACGAACCAGCTGTGACTGCTGCGCTCGGCAATGCGGCAGTAGGCGATGACGTCCTTGTCGGGGGTCACACCTTCGCCCTCGTACAGCGCCTTCAGTTCGTCGGCGCTCTTGAAGGTGCCGTCCTCGTTGGCGGCGCGCGCCCAGGGAATCGAGCGGGCACCGGGAATATGGCCGCCGCGCAGCACGCCTTCTTGCGGGTAGGCGGGCATGTGGGTCACCTTGCCCGAGAACTCGTCGGGGCTGCGGACATCTACCAGGGCGCCAGTGCCGCTCTTGACGCTGTCCAGATGGCCCTTAACCTCGTCGCGGAAGGCGCGCAGCGAGTCGTCGCGGGTCAGGGCCGGGTACTGGGTGGCTTCCACGCTGGGAGCGTCGGTGGTCTGCTCGCGGCCCTCGGCGACCCACTTCTGGCGGCCACCGTTCATGAGCTTCAGGGGGTTTTTGACGCCGCTGTACGACAGGAACCAGTAGGCGTAGGCGGCCCACCAGTTGCTCTTGTCGCCGTACAGAATGATCTGGTCATCTGCCCCGATGCCCAGGCGGCCCAGCAGGGCGCTGACCTCTTCCGGGGTAATAAAGTCGCGCTCAACGGGATGCCACAGGTCAGTCTGCCAGTCCAGCTTGACGGCACCGGGAATGTGGCCGGTGTCGTACAGCAAAATGTCTTCGTCCACTTCTACGAGGCGGAGGCCGGGGGTGTTCAGGTTCTGGGCCACCCAGTCTGTGCTGACCAGAACGTCTTTTGCGTAATCCATGTGTGTGCCTCCTGTGGGATGAAGCTTAAAGGGTCGTGCGCGTTTTGCCTCCGGATTGTACCCCTGTCCAGGACTTATTGACAAAAGTGGTCAACTGGACAGGCCACCCCAATCCCCCCAGGTGGACGGCGCTACAGTGGCAGCCATGAGCGACGCCGCCCCTCTGCCCGAAAAGCTGCAAAGCATTGTCAATCTGTTTCGCAGCGCGCCCAAGCCGCTGCGCCTGCAAGCGCTGCTGGAATACAGCAAAAAGCTGCCCGGCCTGCCCACCAAGTACCTGGAGCACCCCGAGTTCCTGAAGCCTGTGCCTGAATGCACCAGCCCGTTCTTTCTGGTGACCGAGCAGGACGAGGCGGGCGGCATGCACCTGTACTTCAAGGTACCCGAAGAGGCGCCTACAGTGCGCGGTTACGCGGGCATCTTGCATGAGGCGCTGGACGGCGCTCACCCCGACGAAATTCTGAATATCCCCGACCAGTTTTACATGGACATGGGCCTGACCGAGCTGATTACGCCCATGCGCCTGCGCGGCATGGGGGCCATCCTGATGCGCCTGAAAAACGACGTGCGCGAACACGCCCAGGGCTAAGGCAAGACTGAGAACGCCGCACTGAATCCGAAGAGCGGCCTCGGTTCTCATGCACTCAGCTCAGGAGAGAAAGCCAGCACGATCAGACCTTCGCTCCTGGGCTAAACCCGTTATTAATCGTCGCCAGGCAGCACCCCGGCTAGCGCCCAGACGGTCAGCCCCAATCCCAGCCCGTAAGCCAGGTGGGCGCCCAGCCGGTTGGCATGTCCGCGCGCCGGGCTGCCGGCCGGACCATCTTGCAGGCCCAGCAGCGGCACCAGCCCCTCGTCTATCAGGGCCCAGAGGCCCACGCCAAAGGCGGCGCCTTTCAGGGGATTTCCGCGTCCAGCCAGCGCGCCGTAGAGCGCCCCACTGCCCGCACCCATGCTCCAGTGCACCGCCTCACTGAGGGCGGCGCGCGTCTGTTTGCCTGGCGGGTGGCCCTCGGTTTTCTCGTAAGCCACGCGGCCCAGGGCGGCGGTGCTGCTCTCGCCGGGTTCGTGCTGCTGCCCCACCAGGGAAATAGAGTGCTGGTCAGGCTTCTTATCATCCTGGCCGCCGCTGTCGCCCTCTAACTTCGGGGCCACCCGTGTCCAGTACTGCCCCATGGCCAGCGTGCCCACGACCCCGCCCAGCAGACCAGCCACCAATGTTCGGTATGCGCTCATGGGGCCACCGTAGGCAGGCCAGCGCAGGACAACAGCGGTCAGCCTCCCTCTTTCAAGAAACGCTGACCGCCGGGTTCACAGACGCTGAAGATCAAAGGTGCAGTGGGCCAGAAGCCCTGGCAACATCAAAGGCACTGGACAGGAGGCACCTGTCTCTGGCTATACAGCCGCCTTGAACGGCGGCATAGAGCGGGAAAACGCCAGCCTGCCCTGCAGTGAAGCCACCGACTTCTGAGCGCTGCGGGCTGAGCCCTCTGATCAGTCGCGGGTCACGGGCGGGGCGCCGCGCACGGGGCTGCCGTGCTGGTGAACCTCCAGCAACTTTTTCAGCGCCTGACCACGGTGACTCAGGGCGCGCTTCTCGGCCACCGTCATTTCGGCCAGAGTGCGGGTCTGCCCTACCGGGACAAACAGGGGGTCGTAGCCAAAGCCGTTGTCGCCGCGCGGGCCTTCAAGCAGGGTGCCGGGCAGTTCGCCCCGGTAGGTTTCCACGTGCCCGTCTGGGTAAGCCAGGATGACCACCGACACGAACTTGGCGCGGCGGTTCGCCTGTCCCCGCAGTTTTTCCAGCAGGTAGACGTTGCGCTCTGTGTCATTCTCGCGGTTGCCAAAGCGCGCCGAGTAGACGCCAGGTTCGCCGCCCAGCGCCTCGACCTCAATGCCGCTGTCGTCGGCCAGCGCCGGCTGACCCGTCATGTGAGCCACAAAGCAGGCCTTCATGGCTGCGTTTTCCTCGTAGGTGCGCCCGGTTTCGGGGGGCAGCGGCAGACCGCCCAGGGGGCTGAGCGTCCAGTTCACGCCCGCCAGCGCCTCCTCTATTTCCCGCACCTTGCCGGCGTTGCCCGTCGCCAGCATGACCTTCTGTTCTGCGCCGTTTTTCACATTTCCGAGTCTAGAGGCTGAGCCTGGCCGGCGCGTGAAGGGCGTCCCGAGGCCGCTGGGTGTGCCCCCGCACCGGGGGGAGAGGCACGTTTGCCCCAGACCGATCAACCTGCAAAGAGGCTCAGGACACCTCTGATTGGGCCTCCAAAGCTGCAGAGTCGGTCAGGGTTAGCCGAAAAACGATGCCGATAGAACTGCCTGTCAGTGAACTGCCCGACAGAGACTGGTATCCGAAAAGGTGTATTTGATTTGTCCCACCACCCCCGCCATTCCTTCCATCCTTCTCTGCCTTAGTAACTGGCCGCCAGGGCGCGCACCAGATCGTCCTGGGCCGCGCGCAGGGTCAGGATCGGTGCGTCTTCTGGACCGTTCATCAGCACCGCAAAGGCCAGCGGGTGCCCACTGCGCGCCGTCACATAGCCGGCCAGGGCACTGACCCCTGGGAGGGTGCCGGTCTTGGCCCGCACGTCCAGCCCCGTGCCGACCAGCCGCCCGGCCAGGGTGCCGCCGCGCCGCACCCCGGCTGGCGTGGCGGTGCCGGTCCCAGCCTGCGGCAGCGCCTCTATAAAAGCGTTGCCGCGCGTGCGGTAAAGGGCCGCCGGGAGCCCGGCGCGGCCCGGCAGCGGGTGCGGCAGGTCGTACTGCACGCGCAGCAGCGTGACCAGGGCGCGCGGGGTCAGGCGGTTGCCCCGGCTCAGGCCACTGCCGTCGGCCAGCGCCACGCCAGTCAGGTCCAGCCCCATACGGCGCAGCCATGTCTGCTCACGCGCCAGGGCACCCGCGCGGGTGCCGTTGCCGCTGGGACGGTGGGCCAGGGTGCCCAGCAGGGCCTCGGCCAGCGCGTTGTCGCTGGGACGCAGGGTGGCGGCCAGCAGACGGTACGGCGAGGCGCTGCGCACGCTGGCCACCCCCTGTTCGGCGCGGCGGGCAGGGGGAATCAGGGGGTCAGGAGCAAGCGGCTGCCCGCGCTCGTCCGTGCGGGCTGGCGGAAAATAGGGGACATCAGCCGGAGCCGAGGGAACGTCCTCTGAAGCCAGCTGAATCCCGGCCCGCCGCAGTTCTGCTTTCAGCACAGCGCCCAGCCGCGTGCGGGCCTCGGCGGCGCTGAGGGGCGGGCGGGTGCGCCACTCGGCCAGGCGCAGGGCCGTGACCGGTTCGCCTAGCAGGTCATTGGGCCAGCCTCCAGCCTTCAGCACCTGATCGTCCACACGCACCTCGCCCACCTGCCGGACACCGCGCGCGGCCGCCTGCTCCGCCAGCGCCCGCAGGCTGTAGGGCCCCGTGACGCCCAGGCCAGGGTCACCGCTGCCGCGCAGGGTCAGACTGGACACCTGGGCGCGGCCCACCTGCGGGGCCGGCACCGTCAACTCGGTGGTCCAGAAGCCTGTGGCCCCGCCCCGTTCGGCCAGCACGCTGGCGGCCGTGACCAGTTTGGTGGTGCTGGCGGCACTCAGGCTCTGGTCTGGCCGCTGCGCCTCCAGCACCGCGCGCGTCTGGAGGTCCAGCACCAGCACACCCACCTGCACGTTTGCGGGCACAGCGGCCAGCGCCGCCCTGACCGGCGCGCTCAGCCCCGGTTCGCGGCTCAGGCGCAGCGGCGCTGACACCACAGGGGCCTGCGCGCTGCTCATGCCCAGCCAGCACACCAGACCCAGCCACATACGGCGCAGGAACCACAAAAAGGAGGCTGCAGAGAAAAGCCTCCGGGCCATCAAGCTCGCCTCTGTCCCCACCCGGCCGCGCTCTGACACCCCAGCCCCCCTACACCCGCTTACTCAGCAGATAAGCCTTCGGATGGTGTCCCCCACTGGCCACCTGAAAGAGTTCGTGGGCATGCCACTTCTGCTGGGCACTCAGCACGCGCTCGAACAAACGAATCTCATGGGTAATCACACACAGGCGCCCGCGCTGGCTGGTCAGGCGGTGCATCTCGTGCAAGAAGGCCGGATACAGCGCTTCATTGTCTGTGTGCGTGCTGATGGCGTCGCCCCAGGGCAGGTCCGCCATCACGAGGTCAAAGGAGCGGGCCGGCAGTTCCGTGTGCAGGGCGTCCCGCACCGCCACCTCGATCTCGCGCCCCGCCGCCTGAATGTTGCTTTTCGCGCAGCGCACGGCCTCGGGGTTCAGGTCTACGCCCACCATGGCGGCGCTGGGGCCCATCAGGTCGCGTTCTATCAGCAAGGTGCCGCTGCCGCTCATGGGGTTAAAGATGCGGTCCTGGTCGCGCTGGCCGGCCAGCTTGTGCGCCGCGTAGGCCACCGTGGCATTCAGGCCGCCCGCCATGTTGCACACCCGCCAGGGCCGCGCGCTCAACGGTTTGGGGGTGATCCGCGCCAGCACGTCCCAACCGGGGCCGTCCTCCTGGGGCCGCAGCCGAATCAGCAGCTCGCCGTCCTGCGGGTCGTGCGGGAGATTCAGACCTGTTTGCAGTTCCTCGGCCAGCCGCTGCATGACCCCTGACTCCTTGCCCGCCGCACCCAACCGGAACGAGCGGTGCCCGCCGACCTCGGCCACCCCCAGCAGAAAGTCCGTCAGTTCGCCCAGTTGCTGATTGCCCAGCAGCCCGCGCGGCCTCGGCACGTCCCAGCTGCGAATGCGGTAGGCGGCCACCACCGAACGCAGGCGGGACAGGCGCTCGGGGTCGCCGGGATACCAGAAGCGCAGGCCCCGGATATCGCGCGCCAGCGGCACCGTGTCCAGCTCGGTGACCGCCACATGCTCCAGGCCGCGCAGCGCTTCCAGCTCGTATTCGTGGGCCGGCTGGCGGGTGCGGTGGTCCGGCTTGGGGCGCGGGGAGCGCCGGGAGAAGGCGGGGCGGTCAGGGCGGGCGGGGCGCGGCATAGCAGAACAGTATAGGGCGCCGCAGGAGCCGTGCCCCATACACAGGCTGGGGCCGGGGCGTACAATCCGGGCCGTTCTATGACCCGGCCCTCTCCGCCCCCGCGCCCCCTGACCTCTGGACGGGCCAACCGCACGCCTTTGCTGTTGCGGCTCAGCCCCCCCCAACTGATTGCGCTGTCGTTCGCGGTGGCCATCCTGGTGGGGGGCGCGCTGCTCAGTCTGCCCATCACGCATGGGCTCAACCCGGACGGCACGCGGCGCAGCGTCAACTTCTTGCAGGCGCTGTTTACCGCCACCAGCGCGCTGTGCGTCACGGGCCTGAATGTCATTGACCCCAGCAAGGATTTCAACCGGCTGGGGCAGACCATCATCATGGGGCTGATTCAGATCGGCGGCCTGGGCATCATCACGCTGGGGACGGCCTTCGCGCTGATTTCACGGCGGCGCCTGAACTTTACCGAGCGCCTGCACGCCGCCCATCAGGTGAGTGCCCTGAATGCAGGCGGGGTCCTGGGCCTCATCCGCTCTATTTTCATCTACACCTTTGTAATTGAGGGCGTGGGCGCGGCGCTGCTGGCCCTGCGCTTTGTGCCCCAGGAGGGCTGGGGCCCAGGCCTGTTCTACGCGCTGTTTCATTCGGTCAGCGCCTTTAACAACGCTGGGTTTGCGCTGTACAGCGACAACGTCATGGGCTTTGTGGGTGACCCGCTTGTGAGCTTGGTGCTGGCCCTGCTCATCATCCTGGGGGGCACTGGCTTCCTGGTTCAGCTCAATGTGACCGCCCACCTGCTGAGCGCCCGCCGTACCCGCCTGATGGTCCACAGCAAGCTGGTGCTGACCATGATGGCCGCTCTGCTGCTGCTGGGGACCCTGGCGTATCTGGTGCTGGAATGGAACAACCCCAAGACTCTGGGCCCACTGGGACTGGGGGAGCGCCTGCTGGCCAGCTTCTTTCAGAGCGTGACCACCCGCACGGCTGGCTTTAACACCCTGGATTACGGCGCGATGGGGCTGACCACCCTGTTCATCACAATTATTCTGATGTTCATCGGCGCCAACCCCGGCTCGACAGGCGGCGGCATCAAGACCAGCACCTTTTACGTCATGATGGCCTCGGCCTGGAGCATGGTGCGTGGGCGGCGTGACACCATCCTGTTTCAGCGGCGAATTGACACCGACACCATCCTGCGCGCCATGACCGTCGGCCTGCTGAGCATCGGTCTGGTCAACCTCATGTTGATTGCGCTGCTGCTGCTGAACACCCGGCCCGACGTGCTGTTCGTCAACCTGTTTTTCGAGGCCGTCAGCGCGTTTGCCACCGTCGGGCTGAGCATGAACACCACGCCGCTGCTCAATCCAGAGCAGCATCTGGTCCTCATTGCACTGATGTTTCTGGGGCGTATTGGGCCACTGACCTTTGCCGTGGCCTTTAACCGGCCCCAGGGGGGCGCCCTGGTCCGTTACCCCGCCGACAAGGACATTCTCATCGGATGAGGAGGCCCGCCGTATGAAACTGCCCAGCCTGCGCCGCCGCATGGCTCGTCGGCCCCGGCGGGGCCTGCTGACCCGGGTGCGCCCCCCACAGCTGATTGCGCTGGTGTATCTGCTGGGCATCGCCCTGGGCACCGCCGCGCTGCACCTGCCCGGCATGACGCGCCCGGAAGCCAACCTGTCCACCGTGGACCTGCTGTTTACCGCCACCAGCGCGGTGTGTATTACGGGCCTGGTGGTGGCGGACACCAGCGAGGCCTTTACCCGCGCCGGACAGGTCACGATTCTGGTCCTGGCGCAGATTGGGGGGCTGGGCATCATCACCTTCGGCACCCTGTTCGCCCTGCTGGCCGGGCGGCGCGTGAATTTCAGCGAGCGGCAGCACCTCGCCCAACAGGTGAATGCGCTGAACGTGGGCAGCGTGCTGGGCCTGGTCCGAATCATTTTTCTGTACACCTTGGCGGCGCAGGCGGCGGGCACCCTGCTGCTGTCGTGGCGTTTCGTGCCGCAGTTCGGGCTGGGCGAGGGCCTGTATCAGGCGGTCTTTCACGCCATCAGCGCCTACAACAATGCGGGGTTCGTGGTGCTGCCCGGCGGCATGACGCCGTATGTGGCCGACCCGCTGGTCAGCGGCGTGATTGCCCTGCTGATTGTGCTGGGCGGGCTGGGCTTTCTGGTGCAGCTCAATCTGATTACCCACTGGCAGGCGCCCCGGCGTAACCGCATGCTGGTGTACAGCCGCCTGACCCTGTGGACCACGGGCGTGCTGCTGGTGGCCGGCACTGGCCTGCTGCTGGCACTGGAATGGGCGCGGGCGGGCACGCTGGGGCCGCTGTCAGCCCCCGCCAAGCTGCTGGCCGCCTTTTTTCAGAGCGTCACGCCGCGCTCCGGGGGCTTTGCCACTGTGGACATGACGGCCCTGAGCAGCGCCAGCATCTTTCTGATGGTGGCCCTGATGTTTATCGGCGCCAACAGCGGCTCGACGGGCGGCGGCATCAAGACCAGCACCTTCGCCATTTTGCTGGGCAGCGCCTGGAACCTGATTCGGGGCCGCACCGAACTCGTGGTGTTTGGCCGGCTGGTGCTGCCCGAGAACGTGGTGCGCGCCGGGACGATTACGACGATCTACACCCTGCTGGTCTTCGGCTCGTTTTTTCTGATGCTGGTCACCAACCCGGCGCTGGGCTTTACCCCGCTGCTGTTTGAAACGGTCAGCGCCGCCGCCACCGTGGGCCTGAGCCTCAATGTCACGCCGCACCTGAACGACGCCGGCCTGCTGATTCTGAGCACCCTGATGTATCTGGGGCGTATCGGCCCAGTGACATTTGCCGTGGCCCTGAACCTGCGCCAGCCACCCGTGAAAGGCGTGAAGTATCCCCCCGAACGTGACATTCTGGTGGGCTGAGCCCCCTCACCTCAAAGGACTCTTCTGATGAAAAGTAAACAATGCCTCGTGATTGGGCTGGGCCGCTTTGGCACCGCCGTCGCCACCACCCTCTATGAGATGGGCCATGAGGTCGTGGCCATTGACCAGCAGGAGGAAAACGTGGAGCGGGTGATGAATCTGGTCACATACGCCGCCATCGTGGACGCCAGCGACGAGCGCGCCCTGCGGACCCTGGGCGTGGGCGACTTCGACGTGGTGGTGGTGGCCATCGGCACGGACGTGCAGGCCAACATTCTGGCCACCATGAATGCCAAGAGCCTGGGCGCGCCCTACGTCGTGACCAAGGCCATTGACGAGATGGCCCGCCGGGTCCTGGAGCGCATCGGGGCTGACCTGGTGATTCGGCCCGAACACGACATGGGCGTGCGCCTGGCCCGTCAGATCGCCACCCCCAACATCGTGGATACGCTGGACCTGGGCGGCGACTACGCCATTGTGGAAATTGAGGCCAATGAGCGCTTAAAAGGCACCCTGCGCGACCTGAACCTGACCGGCCGTTTCAGCGTGCAGGTGATTGCCATCAGCCGGGCGGGCAAGATTGAGGTGACCCCCCGCGCCGAGGACGAGCTGCGCCCCCACGACAAGCTGGTCGTGATCGGCACCAGCCACAACCTCGACGACCTGCGCCGCTACCTGGGGGAATAGCCTAGACCCAGGGACCAAGTGAAGCAGACAGATGGATCGCAGGTGCTTCAGTCTCTCACCGCTTGAGATACTACGTCCCTTACCGGCCGCCTTGTAAGGCCACCACCAGCGCAGCCAGCAGCGGCAGCAGGGCGCCAAGGCCCCACACCACACCCGCGCGGGCCAGGCCGGGCCGCCACAGGAACAGCAGCAGGGCGGCGGCCGCCAGCAAGGTCAGGAAAAGGTAAGCCAGGCTCACGGGGGAAGTTTAGCGCGGCGGGCCTTCACTTTTCGGCGCGGGTCTGGGCCTCGTCCAGGGCCGCTTTCGCACTTAATTTGCCGGTGGTGGCCTTGAGCAGGGCGTCTTCCATCAGGGCAATCCAGCCCGCGTAGTCCGGCGTGGTAGGGCGCGGCACGGCGCGGGCAATCTGGGCGTGGGCAGCCTTGAGCTGCGGGTTCCTGGCGTACCAGTCCTCCAGCAGTGGCCCAGCCGCGCGCCGGGGCGGCACATAGGCCGTAGTCTGCACCCAGTTCGCCAGGCGGGCGGGCTGCATCAGAAATTGCCAGAAGGCCAGGGCGCCGGCCTGTTCACCCGCAGGGGTACCTGCCGGCACCGCCAGGGTCGCGCCGCCCAGCGGCACGGTGCAGGCCCCTTCCTTTTCGCAGGGAAAGGGCGCCACGCCCAGGCTGAAAAACGGCAGCTTGCGCGCGTCGATCCAGTTGGCCACGCTGGCCAGCACGAAGATATTCTGCCCACGCGCAAAGTCAAAGGCCGCGCGGGTGGCCTCGTTCAGGGTGCGGGGCTGAGCCTGGCCAGCGGCGCTCATGCGGGCCAGCTGGGTCAGGGCCTCCACGGCGTCCGGGCTGTTCAGGCGCGGCGCACTGCCGCTGACAAGCGCGCCGCCGCGCGACAGCACATTGGCTTCAAAGGTCCAGGCGTCGGCGGCGGCCACCAGCGGGCGCCGGCCCCCAGTCGCCAGGGTGCGGGACTGCGCTTCTAACTGCGCCCAGGTTTCGGGGGCGTTCAGGCCCGCCCGCTTCAGGGCGCCCGCGTTGTACAGCAGGACCGGCACACTGACATTCCACGGCAGGCCGTAGGTGCGCCCGCCCAGCTGGCCCGTGCGCCACACCGCCGGGTAAATATCGTTTTGCAGGGCGTCTGGCAGGGCCTCGGCGGCGCGGGTGAGGTCAGTCAGGCGACCAGCAGCGGCCAGCGCCGGAAACTGCGTGAATTCCAGCTGCACCAGCGCGGGGGCTTTGGCGGTGCCAGCGGCGGCCTGCAGCTTGGGCAGGAGTTCGCGGTAATTGCCCTGGGCCACTGGGACCACCTCATACGTGTCCTGAGCAGCGTTGAACTCGCGGGCGTAGGTGGCCACCGTGCCCTGCACGCCGGTCATGGCGTGCCAGAACTCCACGCGCACAGGGGCGGCGCTGGCGGGGGCGGCGGTCAGGGCAAGCAGAGCAGTCAGGGCCAGGCGGCGCATGCGGGCAGCATACCGGGGCCGCCTGACGCCAAACGGACGCCAGGGCTCTTTGTGGGAGAGAGCGGCTGGAAGGAGGTGCGTGCCTGCCCTAGAGAGGCATTAGCCGTACAGGACAGCCGAGCAGCCCAACTTCACACGGTTCCACGGATCTCTTGCCAGAACGAAGTCAAGTATCAGGGCAAAGAGACTTACTCAACAACCCAAAAGCCAAAGAATGTGATGGCATTAGCCCCTGAGGTAAAGAGCCCCTTGCCACGGCATCAGCAGCGGCCTGCCTCTTACGGCAGCACGGGATAGAGGTCCACCCGGCTGCCGGGCTTCACGTCACTACGGGCGGCAATCCCTACGACGGCTGTGCCACTGCGGCTGTTCAGGCGGGTGAGCAGGTCCACGAACTCGTTGACATCCAGGCCCTGCACATATTCACTGGGCACTCCGCGCGAGGTCACGTCCAGCACGGCGTCTTTCACAAGGTCGCTGATTTGTTCCTGGAGGGCGCGGGGGCTGGCGCCCAGGCTCACACTGGCCCGGCGAATAATCTCGTTGCTTCGGAACAGGGTGGTGTTGGGCCGGGCGTCGCAGGTGAGTTCGACTGGCAGGCCGGCGGCAGCGTTCTGTGCAGCGCGGCACTGCACGAAGGTGCTGACGTTCAGGCCGCGCAGCTTGGTTTCCAGGGCGCTGCGGGCACCCGCACTCAGGCGCACGGCGGGTGTGCCGCGGGCGCCCCGGCCCAGGGCGCTGCGCCCGGCGTCTTGCAAAAAGGTGTCGAGGTTTCGCACGCTGGGCACCACCGCCGCGTACACCAGTTCGTTCTTGGGGTAGGCCAGGTCGGTGTTGCGGGTGGCACTCAGCTCGGCGCGGCTGCTGGAATACTCGTCTTGCAGCTTGCCCAGACTCTCGCGGGCTTTGGCCAGGTCGCGGCCCAGGGCCTCGTTGCTGTTTTTCAGCTCGGCCTGCTGCACCTGCAAGGTCTTGAGGTCGGCGCGGACTTTGGCCGCCTCGCGGGCCGCCTGATCGCGCTGGGTCTGCAGGGTGGCGCGCTCGGTGGTGAGGCGGGTCACGGCCGCCTGCGCGTCTTTCTGCTGGGTCTGCGCGCGCCCCAGGTCGGCCCTGGCCTGGGTCAGGTTGCGGTTGGCCTGGGTCAGCGCCTGACTGGCCGTTTGCCGTGAGGCTTCCAACGCCTGAACCTGGGCCTGGGCCTGACGGGCCTGCGTCTGGGCGGCCT
The DNA here is from genome assembly GCF_009755355.1 of Deinococcus arboris. Lineage (GTDB taxonomy): Bacteria > Deinococcota > Deinococci > Deinococcales > Deinococcaceae > Deinococcus > Deinococcus betulae. The sequence continues at coordinate 142,257 of NZ_WQLB01000001.1, forward strand.
GCGCCTCGGCCTGGGCAGCGCGCGCCTGCCCCTGGGCACGCGCCTGGGCCTCACGGGCCTGCGTCTGGGTCTGCGCGGCGCGGGCCTGCGCGGTCTCGGCGGCACTCTGGGCCGCTTCGGCGTCGGCCTGGGCCACCTGGGCGCGGGTCTGAGCGGCCTGCGCCTCATATTCAGCCAGGGCCACGCGGGCATTGAGGTCAACCACCTGGGCGTCCAGGGTCTGCGCGCGGGTCTGACTGGCGTTCAGGGCGGCCTCGGACTGCGCCAGCTGGGCGCGGCTCTGGGCGGCGCGGGCTTCGAGCTGCTCGCGGGTGGCTGTCAGGGCGCTCACGCGGGCCTGCAGGCCGGCGGCCTGGGTCTTCAGGGTCTGCTCGGCGGCGCGGGCCGCGTTCAGGTCCCGCCGCGCGGCGCTCAGATCGTCCCTCGCCGCGCCCAGGGCTTTTTGGGCGGTCTCCTGCTGCCCGCGCAATTTTGCCGCTTCCTGCTGGGCCTGGTCACGCGCCTGCTGGGCGGCCTGCTGGGCGGCCTGGGCCGCGCGGATGTCCAGCCGCAGCGCCTCCAGCTGAGGACGCAGCTGATCGGCCTGGGCAATGGTGTTCACCGCCGAGCGGTTGAGCAACAAAAATGCGGCTAGACTCGCCGCGCTGATGCCCATGCCCGACAGCACCGCCACCACCAGTGCCGTCTGTTTGGGCCGCAGCCCAAACCAGCGCAGGTGCCGGCGCCCGGCCTTGCGCGCAATGGTGTCGGCGGCGTAGGCCACCACGCCGGACAGCACCACCACAAACGGCAAAAACAGCCACAGCACAGCTTCTTCTCCTTACAGCTCGAAGTCGTCGCCCAGGTAATGCTGCCGGGCGTCCTGGTCCTGCGCAAACGACTGCGGGGTGCCTTCAAACTTCACTTCGCCGTCGTACATCAGATAGACGCGGTCAGTCAGGGCAATGGTCTCGCGGACGTTGTGGTCGGTGATAAAGACGCCCAGGCCCCGGCGGTCCCGCAGTTCCCGGATCAGGCGCTGAATCTCGCGGATGCTTTTAGGGTCTACGCCCGTAAACGGCTCGTCCAGCAGCAGGTAATCCGGGTCGGTGGTCAGGGCGCGCGCCAGTTCCAGGCGCCGCCGCTCGCCGCCTGACAGCTGGTAGGCGTAACTGCCCGCCAGGTGCGTCAGGCCGAATTCGGCCAGCAGGGCGTCGGCGCGCTCCTCCTGCTCGCCTCTCGGCAGGCCCTGGTATTCCAGAATGGCCAGCAGGTTGTCACGGGCTGTCAGTTTGCGAAAGGCGCTGGGTTCCTGCGGCAGGTAGCCCAGGCCCAGCCGGGCGCGCTCGTGCATAGGCAGGCGGGTCACGTCGCGCGTGCCCAGCGCAATCCGGCCGCCGCCAGGGCGGATAAAGCCCACCAGCATATAAAAGGTGGTGGTCTTGCCGGCGCCGTTGGGCCCGAACAGCGCCACAATCTCGCCGGGTTCCACGCGCAGGCTGACATTCCGCACCACGGCGCGGCGGCCATAAGTCTTGCTCAGGCCTTCGGCGTGCAGCACCGGGCGGGCGGCGCCGGGGGCCGCCTCCAGGCCAGGCGCGGCGGGCACAGGTGAAGCGGGAACAGTCACAGCTGGCAGCGTAGCACGCGCCCCAGCCGCGTCCCGTGAGCATCTGGTGGGAGAAAAAGGCGCGGCCCAGGCCCTGAACCGGTTTAGTCAAAAGCGCAGGAAGACGAGGGCGCTGGACAAGAAAACTGAGCGGGCGTGCTGAGGGGCTGCACCCGCAGTGGCAGGCCGCCCAGCTGCCCCCCGAAGCCCCTGACCTCCGCCTCTGAATCGCTCCCTTTGTGCCTGGCTGGCCTACACTGACCCCATGCTGCTGACGATTCTCGTGCTGGATTCTGTGGGGGCCGGCGAACTGCCCGACGCCGAGCAGTTTGGCGACGCTGGCTCGCACACCCTCAACCACACCCTGAAAGCGGCGCCCGCCGCCTTGCCCAACCTGGCAGCGCTGGGGCTGGCCCAGGTGCCCACCATTGAGACAGGCCCAGACACCATTCCGGCGGTCCCAGCCCAGGGGGCCTACGGCCGCATGCGCGAGGTCAGCCCCGGCAAGGACACCAGCACAGGCCACTGGGAATTCATGGGCGTGCAGCTGCAGTACCCGTTCCAGATTTTCCCGGACGGCTTTCCGCCGGCCGTCATGGACCAGTTTGACGCCGCCACCGGCAAAGGCCACCTGTGTAACCGCCCCTATTCCGGCACGGATGTCATCCGCGACTTTGGCCCCGAACATCTGACGACAGGCGCGCCGATTGTGTACACCAGCGGAGACAGCGTGTTCCAGATTGCCGCCCACGAGGACGTGGTGCCGCTGGACACCCTGTACGCCTGGTGCCAGGCCGCCCGCGACATCCTGCAGGGCGAATACGCCGTGGCGCGCGTGATTGCCCGGCCCTTCCGGGGCGAGTTTCCCTTCGAGCGCGCCAACGAGCACCGCAAGGACTTCAGCCTGGTGCCGCCGCCCACTGTGCTAGACGCCGTCAAGGCCACCGGACAGGCCGTCGTGGGGATCGGCAAGATTCCCGATATCTACGCGCACCGGGGCTTTACCGAAGAGATTCATACCGACGACAACGCCGACGGCATTGCCAAGACCCTGGCCCGCATGCAGCAGGCCGCGCAGGACGGCACCTCGGGCCTGATTTTTACCAACCTCGTGGACTTTGACAGCAAGTATGGCCACCGCCGCGACCCGGCCGGCTACAGCGCCTGCCTGGCGCAGTTGGACGCGGCGCTGCCGGACCTGCTGGCAGCGGTGCCAGAGGGCGGCGCCCTCATCATCACCAGCGACCACGGCAACGACCCCACCTGGCACGGCAGCGACCACACCCGCGAACACGGCCTGCTGCTCATGCACCGCGCGGGCTGGGCCGGCGTGAATCTGGGGGAGCGCGCCACCTTCGCCGACCTGGGCGCCAGCGTGGCCGAGGCGCTGGGCGCCGACTGGACCGGGCCGGGTGAGAGCTTCTGGACGCGGCCGAGCTAACCCCAGAGGCCTTTAGCCTGACCCTGTCGCTGGGGGGGCGCTACGCCGGAGAACAGCACTGGACCCTCCAGGGGGAGCGCAGCGCATTTGCCGCGCGGGTGCAGACTGACTTTGGCGGCGTGCTGCCAGAAATCCGCCGGGTGCAGACCAGCCGCCTGCACCCCCGCCACCGCAGCAGCCTGGGCTACGCCGAGGGCGACGGCCGGGGCCGCCCCAGCTTCGAGGTCAATTTTGACCGTAAGGCCGGGCTGATTCACCTGCGCCAGGGCCGCGACGAGGCGTCCAGCCCGCTGACCACCGAATACCACGACCCGGTCAGTCTGCTGCTGTGGCTGCGCTGGCTGACCGCTCAGGAGGGCGGCGGCCCCGAGCGCACCTACGCCCAGCTGACCGGCGGCCGCGTGCTGATTCAGCGCCTGCCCGATACCGAGCTGGGCGGCGTGACGTGCAGCGGGTATTTTCTGCGTCCCGGCAACGCCTACGTATATATCGAGCAGGACGAGCCATGGCGCCTGATGCGCCTGATTCAGCCCACCGACTTTGGCCCTGTCGAGGCCAACGCGCAGGGCGCGGCCCGCCGCCCGACCCCCGAACGCCGCCGGCGAAGGGTGTAAGCCCAGAGGCGCCGGTTGTCGGAACACCAGGCAGGGCAAGTGGCGCCAAGTCAGCAGGACGGACAGGCCTACAAGAAGTGAGTCCGTCCTGCTTTCCTGCGGGCATACCCTGCCGAGAATTGCCCTCACCCGCTTTCCCAGCACCATCCACACAAGTCGGACGCCCTGCCCCGCAAAGCGCGCAGACTGAGACGCCTCCGCGCGTGGTCTGTGCCCGCGCACCACTTCCCGCCTCCCGCGCCCCCTTACGGAGTTTCCATGCAAGTGCTGCAAGGCCCAGATGCCCGGCGTGCCCTGACGCGCACCTTTAACGACCTGCCCGTTCCTGACGCCGTGCTGAGGCGCATCGAAGCCACCTTTGGCGAGGCCCTGAGCCCCGAGGCGGTCGTGGAGCGCCTCCTGGCCGATGTGCGCGCGCGCGGCGACGACGCCCTGCGCGACTGGACCGAGCGGCTGGACGGCCACCGCCCCGAAGAACTGGCTGTCAGCGCCGAGGACCTGGCGGCCGCTGCGGTGGACGGCCCCCTGCACAGCGCCATCCGTCTGGCCATCGCCCGCGTGCGGGCCTTTTATGAGGCGCAGCCGGCCCACGGCTTTCTGAACCACGGGCCGGACGGCGCGCTGGGCCAGCTGGTGCGGCCACTGGGCCGGGTAGGGGTTTATGTTCCGGGCGGCCTGGCGCCCCTGATCAGCACCTTGATTCATACCGCCGTACCTGCGCAAGTGGCGGGCGTGCGGGACATCGTGGTGACCACCCCACCCGACCGGGAGGGCCGCATTCACCCCGCCATTCTGGTGGCGGCGCGCGAACTGGGCCTGACCCAGCTGTACAAGGTCGGCGGCGCGCAGGCCATCGGGGCGCTGGCCTACGGCACCGCCAGCATCCCTGCTGTGGACAAGATTGCCGGGCCGGGCAACCTGTTTGTGGTCATTGCCAAGCGCATGGTGTACGGCATGGCGGGCATCGAGAGCCTGCCTGGCCCTACCGAGACGCTGGTGGTGGCTGACGACAGCGCCGACCCACGCTTTGTGGCCGCCGACCTGCTGGCCCAGGCCGAACACAACGGCGCCGAGCCGGTCCTGGTGTCCACCAGCCGCGACCTCTTGCTGCGGGTCCAGGCCGAGCTGAACGGGCAACTTGAGGCGCTGCCCGAACCCAACCGCAGCTGGGCGCGCGACAGTGTGCAGGCGCGCATGAAGGTGGTGCTGGCCGGATCGCTGGCGGAGGCACTGGAGCTCTCCAACCTGTACGCCCCCGAACACCTGTGCCTGCTGACCCGCGACCCCTGGAGCCTGCTGGGCGGGGTGCAGCGCGCAGGCGGTGTCTTTCTGGGCGAAGCCAGCATGGAGGCGCTGGGGGACTACGTGGCCGGCCCCAGTCACGTGATGCCCACCGGCGGCACCGCCCGCTTCATGAGTCCGGTCAACGTGCGGGACTTTCAGACCATCATTTCGGTGGTGGGCCTGACGGAAGACACGCTGCGCCGCATTGGCCCGGCGGGTGCGCTGCTGGCCCGCGCTGAGGGCCTGGAGGCCCACGCCCGCGCCATCGAGAGCCGTCTGAACGCCCAGGAAGACGCGCCGGGCGCCTTTCTTCCCCTATGACCGCCGCCGCCCGGCGGGCCTCTGGCCTGACGCCACTGGTGCTGGTGTGCCTGAGCCTGGTGTACGTGGTGTGGGGCAGCACGTATTTCGGCATCAAGGTCGCCATCGAAACCCTGCCCCCGCTGGGCATGCTGGCGGTGCGCTTCGTGCTGGCCGGGGCGCTGCTGCTGGCCTTCTTGCGTCTGCGCGGCGCGCCCTGGCCCACGGCGCGCGAGTGGGGCGCCAGTGCCCTGGTCGGGACGCTGCTGCTGGGCGGCGGCACCGGCCTGGTCACATTGGCCGAGCGCGACGCCAGCAGCAGTGTGGCGGCGCTGGTGATTGCGGTGTCTCCCCTGTTCGCCGCTCTGTTTGGCCGATTGTGGGGCGAGCGCACACGTGGGCGTGAGTGGCTGGGCATCGGGGTGGGCCTGCTGGGCATTGCCCTCCTGAATCTGGGTGAGCTGCGCGCCACGCCGCAGGCCGCCCTGCTGCTCATTCTGGCGCCGATATGCTGGACCTTCGGCAGCCAGTGGTCGCGCCGCCTGCCCCTGCCCGCCGGCCTGATGGGCAGCGCCGCCGAGATGCTGACGGGCGGCGGGGTGCTGCTGGGCCTCAGCCTGCTGCTGGGCGAACCCTGGGGGACACCCAGCGCGGCCAGCCTGTGGGCCCTGGCGTACCTGACCGTCTTTGGCAGCCTGGTGGCCTACTCGGCTTACATGTACCTGGTGGCGCACACCCGCCCGGCGCTGGCGACGAGCTACGCCTACGTCAATCCGGTAGTGGCGGTGCTGCTGGGTGTAGGGCTGGGCGGCGAACGCCTGGGCCCCCTGGGCTGGGTCGCCCTGGGCGTCATTCTGGCCGGGGTGCTGCTCGTGGCCTGGCCGCGCCCTGAGGCCGAAGCGGCGCCGTGACCGCCAGCCTCGACTTCCAGTTTCAGGAGCATCAGCCGGCCGACCCCATCAGCCTGGTGATTCGGCGCCGCATCCGGCCCGGCTCTGAAGCCGAGTACGAGGCCCTGCTGACCGAGGCCAACGCGCTGCTGTCCCGGATTCCCGGTCACCGGGGCGTCGGGGTGATTCGGCCTGCACCGGGCGAACACGAATACACGCTGCTGGCCCGTTTCGATTCGCTGACGAGCGCCGCCGCCTGGGAACTCTCGCCCGAGCGGGCAGCCTGGCTGGCGCGCGTGACGCCGCTGGTGGACGAACAGGTCAGTTTTGAAAAGCAGCCGGGCCTGGACTTCTGGTTTACCCCGCCGGCCGCGCCCCAACTGCGCCAGCCGCCCCGCTGGAAGATGGCCTTGCTGACCCTGGCCGCCCTGTACCCCGTGAGCCTGAGCACCGGCTGGCTGTTCGGCGAGGCCCTGCGCCCCTGGCTGGGCCACTGGCCCACACCCCTGCGCGCCCTCCCGCAAATGGTGGTGGTCGTGCTCTCCATGACCTATCTGGTGATGCCCGCCGTGACGCGCTGGGCGACAGGGTGGCTCAGAAAGATGTAGGGAGGCGCCTCCACTTTTCGCCTTTTCTGTTTAGACGGTTCGGGAAGAGGCGGCCGTGCCGAAAGGAACGAGGCTGCACGGGGGGTTCTCAGCCTCTTCCGACTGCCTTTGATTCTCCTGGGAAGGCCTGAAAAGAGAGCCTCGCCGTAGTTATAGAGATGCTCAACTGACAGAGGGGCACCGCAGAGCGAGGCGGAGCACAACGGCATCCGGGCATGAGGCACACCTCTCGTTCCGTCCTCCTGATAGGACAGGGAGATCTCTGTCCAATGGGCATTCACCCCGGCAGAAGGCCACCTCAATACCTGGGCGCTGACTGGCCCCACAGCTTAGTTTTGGTTACCTGTCTTCCAGCGCCAGTCCCACCAGCCGCGTAACCAGTTCGCTGTAGCTCAGGCCGGCGGCCTCAAACAGCTTGGGATACATGCTGGTGGTGGTAAAGCCGGGCATGGTGTTGACCTCATTCAGCAGCAGCTCGCCGGTCTGCTCGATATAAAAGAAGTCCACCCGCGCCAGGCCCGCGCAGTCCAGGGCGCGGAAGGCTTGCAGGGCGGTGGTGCGGACCCGCTCTGCCACCTCAGGGGGGAGGGGCGCCGGGATGTGCATGGTGGCGCGGCCCTCGGTGTATTTGGTTTCGTAGTCGTAGAACTCGGCCTCAAAGCGCAGTTCGCCGACTGGGCTGGCAATGGGCGCGTCGTTGCCCAGAATCCCAACCTCTATTTCGCGGGGGCGGTGCGTGGTCATGGCCTCCAGAATCACACGGCGGTCCAGGCCAAACGCCAGATTCAGGGCACCGTCCAGCTCTGCGGGCGTCCCCACCTTGCTGATGCCCACGCTGGACCCCAGGTTGGCCGGTTTGACAAAGAGGGGGTAACCCAGGTCGGCCGCGCGCGCGCGCACGCTGTCGGGATGCTGCTGCCACTCGCGGCGCACGGCCAGGCGCCAGGCCACCTGGGCAATCCCCACCGAAGCCAGCACCTGCTTGGTCATCACCTTGTCCATGCTGACGGCGCTGCCCAGCACGCCGCTGCCCACAAAGGGAATGCCGGCCAGTGTCAGCAGGCCCTGCACAGTGCCGTCCTCACCCATTGGCCCATGCAGCAGCGGAAAGACGGCGTCGTAACCCTCGGCACTGGCGGCGCGGTGCAGCACGAGGTCGCCGCCCGTGGGAGCCGCGCCGTCTTGCAAGGCGCGCACGGTTTCGGTGGGGGGCAGCCAGCGCCCCTGCTTGCTGATGACCACAGGCGTCACGTCGAACTGGTCGCGTGGCAGGGCCGCCAACACGCTGCGGGCACTCAGGAGGCTGACCTCGTGTTCACCGGACTGGCCGCCAGCCAGCAGCAGAATGCGCTTCTTCACGCGGCGCAGTATGTCATGGGGCCGCCAGCCCGCGGCGCGGGGCAGCCCCAGGCAGCCTGGGGGCCTCCAGAACGGCCTTCACCCCGCTTCTGGTGTTCCCTGGACAGACAGCCCCTCTCCGCTCCAGGTGTCAGTCACCTTCTCTCTGCCTCGCTTCTCCCCCATTTACCCCCAGCGGGCGGACTGCTTGGCCACACAGCCTCTCCGCAAAAACTGCGTTCCAGTCGGCAAAAATTTCGCCAACACAGGCCAGAGTCTAACAGGGACGGACATCACACCAACCCCAAATGTGCTGCGCTATGATGCGCGGCGATTCAACCCACTAGACAGCGCCGCGCGAGGCTCACACCGCTACACCTGAAATTCGCGTTGCCTGTCAGAACAGCCCCCGGAGGCCTAATGAAGAAATTTGCCGCACTGACCGCCCTGCTTGCCCTGACCACCGCGCTGGCCGTTGCTCCCAAGGACACCCTCGTGGAGCAGGTGGGCGCCGATATCCCCACCATGGACCCCGGCGTGACCTACGACACCGCCTCGGGCGCCGTCGTGGAAAACATGTACGAAACCCTGCTGACCTACAGCGGGGCCAGCCTGACCAAGCTCGAGCCCCTGCTGGCCACCAAATGGACCATCAGCAACGGCGGCAAGACCTACACCTTCGATCTGCGCAAGAACGTCAAGTTCCATAGCGGCAACGCCTTTGACTGCGCCGACGCCGAATACACCTTCGAGCGCAACCTGGTGACCAACAGCCCCGAGTCCGGCAACTGGTTTATCAGCGAGTCTCTGCTGGGCACGGGCGCCAACGCTGCTGACGACAAGACCATCACCTGGGCCCGCATTGACAAGGCCGTGGAGTGCAACAACGCCGGCCAGCTGGTCTTCACCCTGCCCAGCGTTGACCCCGCCTTCCTGGCCAAGCTGGCCTACACTGGCCAGAGCATCGTGGACCGCGACCACGCCATCAAGATTGGCGAGTGGAAGGGCACCAGCGCCGATATGGCCAACTGGGTGGGCAAGGACCTGACCAACTCCAACCTCAGCAAGCAGCCCAGCGGCACCGGCGCCTACAAGTTCGTGCGCAAGGACGCCAACGCCTTCCTGGCCACCGCGTTTGACGGCTACTGGGGCAAGAAGCCGGCCATCAAGAACGTGATCATCCAGAAGGTCGGCGAACTGGCGGCCCGTCAGCAGGCCTTCCTGCGCGGCGACGCTGACATCATCGAAGGCGGCGGGCGCGCCGTGGACGAAGAGCAGATCAAGGGCAAGCCCGGCGTGACCTGGGTGGAAAACCTCCCCAACACCGGCGCCACCGCCATCTTCATGAACCAGAACATCAAGGCATCCACCGCGCTGGGCAGCGGCAAGCTGGACGGCAAGGGCATTCCCGCCAACTTCTTCAAGGACGCCAACGTGCGCCGCGGCTTCAGCTACGCGTTTAACTACACGCAATACATCAACGACGTGCAAAACGGCAAGGGCAAGCAGCGCACCATGCTGCTCCCCGACACCTTCCCTGGCTACGACAGCAAGGTCAGCACCTACAAGTTTGACGCCAAGCAGGCCGAAACCTACTTCAAGCGCGCCTGGGGCGGCCAGCTGTGGAAGAACGGCTTCGTACTGAACGCCAACTACCGCGCCGGTGCTGTGGCTGCCCAGACCGCCATGGAAATCCTGAAGCGCAACATCGAAAGCATGAACCCCAAGTTCAAGGTGAACATCACCGCCAAGCCCTGGAGCGAAATGCTGGCCGACTCCAAGACGGGTAAGGAAGCCATGATCATCATCGGCTGGGCGCCTGACTACGCCGACCCTGACAACTTCATGTACACCTTCTACTCCAGCAACGGGTACTACTACCCCCGCAACAACTGGAAAGACGCCCAGGTGGACAAGTGGCTGGACCAGGCCCGCAGCACGGTCAACACGGCCGAGCGTAACCGCCTGTACAGCCTGGTGGGCAAGAAGGCCTACGAGCAGGCCCCTTACATCCTGATTCCGGCAGGCGTGGGCTTTAACTTCTACCGCGACACCCTGGTGGGTGCCGGTGCCACCAACTTCAACCCCATGATCAGCTTTGCCACCGGGACCTTCTGGAAGGAACTGAGCAAGAAGTAAGGTCATGACGGCGGCGCGTCTCTTTCCCGCCGCGTCCTAGACAGGGCAGCCTCTGTGCAGGCTGCCCTGCTTGCTGTGCCCCGTACGCCGGAGCTGACGCAGAGCGTTTCTTAAGGCTTTGTGGGCCGCCCCGTCCTGAGGCCCCCAAAAGGTGCCTGCACAGCGCCGGAAGGCGTCCAGGACCGCCTGAAGCCGCGCCGCTTTGTCCCACCATGCTGCCCCTGACCTTTGCGCAGGCCGCCGGTTGTGGTCTAGGCTAGAGGGCGGATTCCACATTAACGGTTCCACCCCACTGGCTTGTTGTGTTCACCTTTCTTTCCTCCGCTGCTGCGTGCGCTGCACCTGCGCCCGGAGACTTCCCACCGAGGCCCCCATGTTGAATTTCATCGTGAGGCGGCTCATCCAGATTCCTGTGGTGATGCTCGTCCTCTCCCTGATGATTGTCGGCCTGACGCAGCTGCTGACCCCCGAGCAGCGCGCCGCGCCGTACATCCGCAGCGAGCAGCAGGCCGCTCGCCTGGAACAGATCATCGAGCAGCGCGGCCTGCGCGACCCTTTTCCCGTGCAGTACCAGCGCTGGCTGAGCGCGACCCTTAAAGGCGACCTCGGCTATTCCAGAGCCAGCAGCCAGGATGTGATCGTCACCATCAAGGAGCGGCTGCCCCGCACCATCGAGCTGACGATTATCACCGCCATTCCCATCTTGCTGCTGAGCATCTGGCTGGGCACGCTGAGCGCCCTGCACAAAGACAAACTGATTGACCAGACCCTGCGCGTGTTCGTGGTCCTGGGGTACAGTCTCCCCAGTTTCGTGGTGGGGATTCTGCTGCTGGCCGTGTTTTACGCCTATCTGGGTTGGTTGCCCGGCGCGGGGCAGGTCAGCGTGCTGAATCAGTTTGCGCTGTCGGATATTCAGCGTTACACCGGCCTGCTGTCGGTGGACGCCGCCCTCAACGGCCGCTGGGACGTGGCCTGGGACGTTGTGCAGCACCTCGTTCTGCCATCAGTGACGCTCATTATCGTGCTGAGCGCCAGCATCATCAAGGTGATGCGCAACAACATGCTTGAAGCGCTGACCAGTGACTTTGTGCGCACGGCGCGGGCCAAGGGCCTGTCGAGCCGCGTCGTCAACAACAAGCACGCCCGCCGCAACGCCCTGCTGAGCATTGTTACCCTGGGCGGCTTTCTGATTATCGGTCTGCTGAGCGGCTCGCTGATTACCGAAACCATCTTTGCCTACCCTGGGGTGGGGCAGTGGGTGGTGCAAGCGGCGCTGGGCGTGGACCTGGCCGCCGTGCTGGGCTTTGCCATGCTCTCGGCCATCATCGTGGTGGTCGTGAGTACGATTGTGGACATTCTGTACGGCGTGATTGACCCGCGCGTGAGGTTTGACTGATGCCCCATTTCCCCCTCCCCCGGAGAATCGCATGACCACCGTCGCCGCGCCCAAAGCCCAGAACCGCAGCGGCTGGCAACTGTTTTGGACCAGCCCCGCCGTACGAAAACTGCGCCGCAATCCCCTGGCAATCACGGGGCTCATCATCACGCTGCTCTTTGGCCTGATCGCTCTGTTTGCGCCCCTGATTGCAGTGCCCAAAGACCGCAGCAATTGCCTGCGCGACCTGAACATCACCGAACGCAACCAGATTTTTAGCCCAGTAAGTGGCGCCTTCTGGCAGGCTACCCTGGCACCGCCCAAGAGCTGTTACCTGACCGAGCGCCTGAGCTTTCAGCAGCAGCCTACCGCCCCTAATCAGGACGCTCTGTTTGGCACAGTCAACGGCTACAATATCTTTTACGGTCTGATCTGGGGTACACGCACCGCCCTGAAACTGTCGTTCATCATCGTGGGGATTACGCTGCTGACCGGTGTGATTATCGGGGCCATCAGCGGCTACTACGGCGGCTGGATTGACAACCTGATTCAGCGCTTCATTGACGTGCTGTTTGCCCTGCCGCCGCTGATTCTGACGGTTGTGATTCTGACGATCTTGCGTGCTCGCCTGAGCGGCGGGGGCGTCTATGATCCCACCATTCCCATGATCGTGGCGTTCTGTATTGCAGGCTGGGCCGGCTACGCCCGCCTCATTCGCGGCGAGGTGCTGCGGACCCGTCAGCTGGAGTATGTGGACGCCGCCCGTAGCCTGGGCGCCCGCGACTTCCGCCTGATCATGAAACACGTGGTGCCCAACAGCGTGGCCGCCGTCTTTACCACCGCTGTGCTTGACCTGGCTACAGTGCCGCTGACCATCGCGGGCCTGTCCTTCCTGGGCCTGGGCTTTGAGCCGGGTTACTCAGAGTGGGGCCAGCTGGTGGACTTTGCGCGCGCGTGGCTGAAGCCTGAATACTGGTACGTGCTGGTGTATCCGGCGGCCTTTATCGTACTGTTCAGCCTGGCCTTTAACCTCTTTGGTGACGGGTTGCGCGACGCGCTCGATCCCAAGTCCCGCTAAAGCACACAGTCAAGGCGCCGCTTCCTTTCAACGGGGAAGCGGCGCCTTTCTGTTTCGGATGCAGCATTCACTCACTTAACGCGAGCGAGGCTGTCTGTCTCAACGGTTTAGCCTCACGCCTTGAGAGCAGAACCCAGAACCACCCCACAAGCTGAGGCGGCTCTGAATTTCCATAGATGACCTCTCTGGCCTGGCTGTCCGGTAGGGCGCTACTCTCCAAAGCGCGTGACCGGGTTACCCGTCCTGTGCGGGGCTTCTCACCCAGCGGTCAAGGCTAGCCCAGGCCAGCAGGTGCCCACCCGCTGCCAGCACCAGCAGGAAGAGGGCTAGACCCCAGGCCGGAGCAAAGGCGCCGGCCAGCAGCAGCGGCACTCCAGGCACCCCAGCCAGCTGAAAGGCCCCTGTTAGCGCCGCCTGAGGGGCGGGCCACTGGGCGTTCTGGGCCGCGCGGCGTGCCAGTAGATACGCCATCAGGCCCAGACCGGCGGCCAGGCCTGCCAGCACCACAGCCGCTCCTAGCGGCAACTCCGACTGGCCACTCAGCCACTGCGCCGCGCCCACTGCCACACTGGGCACCGCCAGCACCAGCAGCGCCAGCAGGTAGGCGCGGCGCGCCGCCCGCAGGAGTCCCGCGCGGCTCCCAGCCTTCAGGTCGTGCCCAAACCGTTCAAGCATGGGTCAGGTGCAGCGTGGCGGCCTGCCCAGCCACTTCCACCGCCGCGCCCTGGGGCAGGTCCTTGCGAATGCGGGTCACGCTGCCTGGCCCGGCGTGTAGCCCAGCCTGCCCCACCACCCGGCCTTCGTGGGTGACCTCGCTACCGGCCGGCCACGGGCCCGCCCCGTCCAGACGGGCCAGGTGATAGCGGGCATTTCCCCGCGCCTCCAGGCGCGCCATGATCTCCTGCCCCACATAGCACCCCTTACGGTAGCTGATGGCTGGGAGGGGGCCGCTCAGGTCCAGCCCAACCTCCTGCGGCAGGGTGCCTTCCAGGGCGTCGCGGGTGATGTCAGGCAGACCAGCCGTCACGCGCGCTGCGTCCAAGTCACCCAGAGGGCGCTCTGACCCCGGCAACGCCGCCAGGACCGCCTCCTCTTCACGCGCCAGATAATGCAGGTCCAGGCCAGGTGTGCCGGTGCGGTTCACGCGCCCAGCCAGGACGGCCGCGCCGCCCAGGGCCAGCGACTGCGCCTCGCCGCCGGCCAGGTCCCAGCCGGGCACGGCCTCTGCCTGCCAGACATGCACCGTCCTGAGGTCAACTGAGGTGTCTTGAAGCTCTACCTGATCAAACACGATATAGCGCCGGAGCCGCGCGGCCAGGGCGTCCGCCTGCCCCTCATCCAGATGAATGTAGACGTCCTGTTCACGGCGATAGACGCGCGCAAACTGCTCAATCTGGCCGCGCACATTCAGAAACGCGCAGGCCACCAGGCCCGGCGTGGGCGCGGCGCGCAGGTTGTTGGTCATCTGACCATGCACAAAATCCACGCGGTCCGCGCCCGTGACGCGCAGACTGCTGGAAGGAATTCGGGTCCACATGAGGCCTAGGGTAAGCCAAGGCGGTCCGCAGGTCTGCGAGGCGACTCGCAAGTGGCTGGAGAAGGCGGGACAGTGGGCCGCCCAACCTTCCTGCCCTCTGTACATGTCGGGGATGGAATTATGCTCGGCTCAACGAAATGCCTGTCAGCACTTTCAGAGCGAACGACTCCTGCTAAGCACCCCATCCGCCAAATCAAGCTCTTTAACTCAGGCCAAAAGAAAAATCCCCGTCTAGGACGAGGATTGTTTTCTGTGGTGGCGATGCCCGGACTTGAACCGGGGACCTAACGATTATGAGTCGTTCGCTCTAACCAGCTTCGGAGAATTACCGTCCCAGACAGTGTAAACTGTCATTACGGAAATGTCAAAACTTACCAGAAACACACGATTTGCCATCAGCGACTCTGATGAATATGCCATATGACAGAAAGTTCGCTGCGACTCAGCAGAACTTGGCATGAACTCAGCAAAGCCGCGCCTCACCAACTCCGCCCGACCCTAAACACCCGTTCTCGCTTCGCCCCAGTGCCCTTCCAGGTATTGGGGCCTCTTCTTTAGGAGGCCACATGAACTTTACCGATGTCGAATATATTCGCGCCCGACTCGCAGGCAACAGTATCCCGACTCCCGTCATTCAGGAATATCTGCAAATTCTCGGCAATCTGAACGCCCTGAGCATTCTGCTCTCGCCAGGCGACGACGAGGAGATGGACGGGCCAGAGCAAATGCATTTGGAAAAGCTTTACCGTGCCCACCGCACGCGCCGGGCCTGGCTTGAAGCCGAATATCCTGCGCTTGCCCTGGCAGCTAAGCCCAGAGATTGGGCAGAGCACTAAGCACAAGGGTCAGAAGTGGTTCTCCAGCAAAATCGCTCACTTCTATAGACGAAATGCTCTAGGGTTCAGCTATGACGTTCGAGGAGCGCCGTCCTACTCAGGGTACGATTACACCAGCATCCTCTCCCACCCAATATGCTGAGCCGGTGATGGCCTTAGGGTCTCCTTCTTCGGCCAGGGCAACGAGTGAGCGTTTGGCGGGGTCTATCAGCCCTTGGCGCAAGAGTGGCAAGCTCTTTGGGAATCCGCCGGTCAGGGACGAAAACGATGTGCCCAACATCAAAATTGGCGAGAGCGAGCAACAGTATAAAACCTTGCTTGCAGGGGCCAGGAGTTTGCTCAAGGGCCAACGGGACCGTGCCGACGCGATGCTCAGCAAAGACAAAAAGAAGGTGACGGACTACCGGTACTGGTTTGCCAAGGTCTACAGCTACGTCACGGAGCAGGAAATCCGGTACTGCGAAGAACGCACGTTCGATTACCCCAGCTACGTCATGCAGTGCGTCCTGAACTTCGACAAGATTTACGCCGACAACCTGGAAGCGACCAGCGCGAAGGTAGAGCCCCACTGGAAAGCAGCCTTCAAGACTGCCGACCAGATGGAAGGGGGCGATGGCTTTCCTACCGAAGCGGGCGGAGCAATTTTTTCATTGGTGGCGTCTATGCTCGCCCACATTCGTTATGACTTGCCGCGTGCCGAAGCCTGGGTGGCGGAGAGTTACGGCCAGAAGTACGGCGCGAAGCCGTCTGACTTCAAACCCGATTTCTTCCGCATGAGCGGCGTCTTTGACATCGCCGGGCGCAAGATGTACGGCGACATTCAGAAGCTTCTGAACGATGGCAGCGTGAGCGGTGCTACAGGAACATGGGCAGTGCATCAGGGAATTCAGGCCAACCTGACCGACGGGGCTATGCGCTACGTGATGGGCGCTGACATGAGCACTGAACGTCTGGTGACCTGGCGGCGCATGACAGCCCTGGTCGGCGATGACCTGACGCCCAAGAATCCCTATACGCTCAAAGACGGCAAGCTGACGGGAGACATCACGAAGACACCCGCAGCGGGCATCGGGAACTTAAATAAGATTGCGCCAGAGGCCATTCGGCCAAGCATGAACGGAATTGAGCCGAACTCTACCCTCGACCGCTATGGCGATGTCTTGGGCGGCTTGCAAGTCTGGGCGCAGGACTTCGTGCAGGACTTTACGGTGGGAAACCAGTACGTTGCCAAAGAAACAAAGGCGTACCTCGACCCTCAGCAGCGCGAAAAAATGGTTCCTGAGCGACATGCCAGCATGTTGTTACAGCTTATGTGGCTGTATTCCAAGGGCTTTGACGAACCGGATGTCCAGCGGTTGGTCATGTTGGCCCTCAAGACTGCCAAAGCGCAGGGCAGCCTGGTGATGGTCGTCAATATGGTGGATGCGTTTGCTTTGTTACAGGCTTTCCCTCTAGATAACAACCAAGATATAGTGAAGCTCCTTACTGAAGATTATTACGAAACGCTGGAGCCCCTGAATGCTGCCAATCTCATTATTAAATGGAAAGCCATAGGCATAGAGGATTCAGTGGTTATCGCCCAAATCTTGCGAATCTATAATTCTTTGCCTAGCGCGAAGAAGAAAATTGTTAAGCGCATCTTGGCAGAAGAGAAATCTGAAATCGCCTTTATAAAGTGAGGCCGGGGATTATGAAAATCGCTCTTCTCGCTATTGCAATTATTCTCGCTGGGGGAAGTGTTGTTATGACGAACAAAAGCGCTCAGCCAGAACGCACGCCAGAACAGGCAGTCGGTCAATTTATTCAGGCCCTGCTTTTGGTGGACGCAAATCTACTCGCAGACTCCATGAACCTAGAGCAATCCGGCGAAGACATCTTGAGAGAAGGTTGGGGAGAATTATCCGCTTATATAGACCGCCGACAACCCCGTGACCCGAAGCGTTATAGCTGGGAAGTAAAGGATGTCAAAATCTCTCCAACAACGCCTCGGTATGCGACGGCGACAGTTGAATACACCACACCAGACTCGGCTGCCGAGGCAGAAAAAATCCTTGAAATTCAAGGGGCACAATACGATAAAGACGGACGTCTAACTGGGTTTGACCCTGACATTCATATTAGTGATGCACAAGCCGCGCAGATGGCGGCGTCTGACCCCAGTATCCCTCGTATCCACTATCGGGTTCCTGTGGGCCTCGTGCGTTCTCAGAACGATTCTCAGCGCTGGGCTGTGAACCCTGCCCGTCAGGCTGCACAGCCCCTGCTTGAAGTGGTTATCAATGGAGCCAGTTTAGAGAGCAATCAGCAGTACCGTGTCAAACCTTAGAGAGACTTTCCCTCTCCCAGTAAAGGGATTTCTTTTGACTCCCGTTCTCTTTTCGGCCCTATGAGCGCCTCACCAACTTGCTCAACAAATTGATGACATGCGCAGAGCCGGGGCGACGACATCATCCATCACCACCACTAAAGTTAGTGGTTGCTACCAGAGGCAAACCACCTGTTGGAGGTGTCCTGGCGGCACGAATCTGCGGCTCTGCCTGATGCCTGGAGAGCGTAACGTGAGACACCATGAGGTCACACCGTGTCTGATGTCGCTTCGCAGCTTGACCATCCTGATGTGGTCCCCGTTGTCCCAGTGGCTGCGGCACCCCCGAATTCTCCTACACGGACGGAACGGCCCCTCCAGGCTTTGATTGATGATTTCAAAGGTCTACCCTTTGACGTACTCTTTCCCGTTCGCCGCTGGCTGGGCGACCAGCCCTGGCGCATGCGGTGGGTCCAGGCTCTGTTGTTCTTCGCCCTGTTTCCCCTCTCCCTCACGCACCTCTGGGGCATTGACGCAGAGATTCAAGACGCGGCTTGGGCCATTGGCACCTACTTCGCGCTGTTGTGGGGCTACGTGCTCTGGGCCATCGTCCAGCCGGGCCAGCTCAAACGCCGCAACCTCTTCCTCATCACCGTGTTCACCGCCATCGTGGGCGTCTTCTTGGTGCTGACCCTCCAGAAACTGCCGTTCATTTCTGCGCTGTACAGCGCCACCGAATGGAACTTCAGCCCCGCCCGGCTGGTGGGCTTTGTGGCAGGCGTTGGCCTAGTTGAGGAAGCGGTGAAGCTCCTGCCCGTCTTCTGGCTGGCCGTCAAGTGGCGTGAAATTCGCACGCCCCGCGAAGCAGCTTTCTACGCTGGCATCAGTGGCCTGGCATTTGGTGTCGCCGAAGCAGTTGCCTACTCCATCCATTACACCGATACCAACACCTTTGGCATGACATTCGGGCTGGTGGGCAGCGGCAACTATGTGGTGTCCGAATTCCTGCGTCTTATCACCCTGCCTTTTTTGCATTGCGTCTTCAGCGGTATTGCTGGGTACTACCTGGGGCTGAGCCTGCTGGCTCCCCAGCGCCGGACGGCCCTACTTCTGTTGGGGGTAGGGGTTACAGCACTTCTGCATGGACTGTATGACTTCTTTGCGGGCGGCTGGCTGGGCTTGGGCGTGGCTGGAGTCGCCATCGTGACCTTCGTGGCGTATCTGCGGAGCGCCGAGCACATCACGCAGCACATCACTGGGAAGGATGAGCCCATCCCACCTGTCGCCCCCACCAAGAAGGAGCTCGTATGACCGGACGCCACACCGTACCAACCGCCCAAATGCCGACTGAGGGTACAGCGCCCATTCCAACCATCGAGCCCGAAGTATCAGCCACAGCACGTCAGGCGGCCCTCCCCGATGCCTCCTTTTTCAAGTTCCTGCCACGGGTGCTCATGGCGACGAACGCCATTCTGCTGCTGTTGCTGGCTTTCCAGCTGTTCCACCGCCCGAAGTACGAGTACATGACGGCTTCGCCGGACGACCTGAAGTTCGAGGAGGAAATGAACGCTATGGGCGCGCAGGGCTGGAAAGCAGACAGTTGCCGACGTGCCTCCTCTGAAAACGACTTCGGGGCAACAGACTTCAGCTACGAGTGCGTCATGTCCCGCCCCAAATTGGGTTGGTAAGGAGAATCATGTCGTTCCTGAAAAAGCTGGAGGAAATCGGCAAAAAAGCAACTGAGGTGGCGGTCGAGCTGGGCACAGAAGGCCAGAAACGCTACGCCGAATATCAGGAAAAAAGCGCCGAGCAGCGGAAGGTTGCCGAAGCCGAGGCCGCCCAGAAGTGGGCTGAAACTGAAGCCCTCCTGGCCCACTGCCTGCCCAGCCCGATCAAGTTCAAGGTGACGGCCAACTACCACGGTGGCTACCCAGGCATGCCGGACATCATCGACAGCGGCGAACTCTACCTGGGCGACACGTTCATGGTCTGGGTCAAGCTCCCGACGGTGGTTCGCATCGACTACAGCACCGTCCATGACTTGGAACTGGATAACTTCAAGGTCAGCATGATGCGCAGTTTCCTTGCCAACGGGGCAGACAATGACGTTCATCGGCTCAAGAACACGGTCGCCGTGCACTGCCGGGTGAACGGCGTGAAGCAGCGCATCAAGTTCGAAATCTGGGGCGGCCTGAGCGTCCACGCGGGGGCCCTGAATGCCCAGAAAGTTGTGGACCACATGGCCGAGTTCCGGCATCTGTTCATTCAGGAGCCAGCGCTTGCGGCACCAGCGGCACCGACCACCGCAGCACCTGCCGGTCTGTCCATCACACAGGAACTGGAACGCCCGGCGGAACTGCACGCCAAGGGCGTGCTGGACCAGGACGAGTTCCGGGCCTTCAAGGCCAAGTTGCTGGCCAACCTCTAAACCTGGGCGAACGCTGGTCAGAGGGCTGGGGCGAAAAACACCGTCCTGGCCTTCATCCGCTTTGCCAAGCCCGACCATATCCTGACGGAGATTTCATGCCCAAACTCACCCTCAAACAACTGGAGCGGCACCTGTTCGCCGCCGCTGACATCCTGCGCGGCAAGATGGACGCCTCCGACTTCAAGGAATACATCTTCGGCATGCTGTTCCTCAAGCGTGCTTCGGACGTGTTCGGGGCGCAGTACAGCCGCATCCTCAAAGAGCAGCTGGCCCTGGGCCGCACCCCAGAAGAAGCCAAGCAACGCGCCGAATCGCGCTCACGGTACGAAGACCAACAGGTGTTCTATGTCCCTGAACAGGCTCGCTGGGAGTCCCTGCGCGACCACCTACACAAGGACGTAGGCGACGGCTTGAACAAGGCGCTGGCTGCCCTCGAAGAGGAGAACTTTGCTGCACTCGAAGGCGTGGTCGGACACATTGACTTTAACCGCCGTGTCGGGCAGACCCGGATTGCCGACAGCAAACTGCGCGAGTTGATTGACCACTTCAGTAAGCAGCCCCTGCTGAACGAAAACTTCGAGTTTCCCGACCTGCTGGGAGCTGCCTACGAGTATTTGGTCAAGGAGTTTGCCGATAGCGCAGGCAAGAAAGGCGGCGAATTTTATACTCCACGTGACGTAGTGCGCCTGATGGTGCGTCTGCTCAACCCGCAGCCCAAGATGCGCGTGTACGACCCCACCGTCGGCTCTGGCGGCATGCTGATTCAGAGCCGCCAGCATGTGGAAGAACATGGCGGCGACCCCTCTACGGTGGCCCTGTACGGTCAGGATGCCAACGGCGGGTCGTGGGCCATGGCCAAGATGAACCTCATCATGCACGGGATTTACGACGCCACGCTGCACAACGACGACACGCTGGCCCGCCCGCTGCACAAGGAACCCGACGGCGGCCTGATGCGCTTTGACCGCGTGATTGCCAATCCACCCTTCAGCCTGAACTACGTCCAGAAAGAGTTGCAGGTCGCCCACCGCTTCAAGTACGGCTACACACCCGAAGGCGGCAAGAAGGCTGACCTGATGTTCCTCCAGCACATGTTGGCCGTCACCCGCCAGAACGGTATGGTCGCCACGGTGATGCCACACGGCGTGTTGTTCCGGGGCGGCGAAGAGAAGGCGATTCGCACCGGCCTGCTGAACGACGACGTGCTGGAGGCCGTCATCGGCCTGCCTGCCAACCTGTTCTACGGCACCGGCATTCCCGCCGCCATCCTGATTCTTCGGCACCAGGGTGATAAGCCCGTTGACCGCCAGAACAAGGTGCTGTTCATCAACGCCGACGCTGAGTACCACAGTGGCCGCGCTCAGAACTACCTGCGAGCCGAGCACATCGAGAAGATTGCGAGCACCTACGCCGCATTCCAGGACGTCCCCGGCTACGCCCGCGTGGTGACTCGGCAGGAACTGCGCGACAACGACGACAACCTGAACATCCGCCGTTATGCCGACAATACCCCCGCCCCCGAACCCCATGACGTGCGTGCCCACCTTCAGGGGGGCGTGCCCCGGCGCGAAGTAGAGGCCCAACAAGGGCTCTTTGCATCACATGGTTTTGACGTAACGGTCGTATTTCCCCCGACGGAATCCACCGAGACGTACCTTCACTTTGCTCCGTACATTACGAGTCGGCAGCATCTTCGGCAGGTGGTAGACATCAGCGTTGGTGTCCTCCAGACCGAGCAGAATATTCAGAAGCGCTTCGTCAACTGGTGGGACGAGCATCACCTCCACATTGCCCGCCTGCCCGAAACGAAGGCTCTCCAGACCTTGCGGGCCGAGCTGCTGGGGAGCTTTCAGGTGGCGTTCGCCCGCAGTCTGGACAGCGTTGGAGAAGGCGTGAAGATTAACTCCACGCCCCTCCTGACCCCCTTCCAAGTGGCCGGGGTCATCGCTTCCTGGTGGGATGACAATAAGTTCAACCTGAAGACGCTGGCGGCCAATGGCTGGGCCGAGCTGCTCAGCGGCTGGATTGCCAACGCCACCAGCGAGGACGGCGACACCGCCACCAC
The DNA here is from genome assembly GCF_009755355.1 of Deinococcus arboris. Taxonomy (GTDB): domain Bacteria; phylum Deinococcota; class Deinococci; order Deinococcales; family Deinococcaceae; genus Deinococcus; species Deinococcus betulae. The sequence goes on from NZ_WQLB01000001.1 coordinate 164,083, forward strand.
CGGGGGCATTGACCGTGACCGCTTGCTGCATGCCCTGGCCCCCAGAGCCATGCAAGCCCTTGCCACACTAGACGAACGCCGGGCCGAACTGGAAGCAGCGTTAGCCGAACTAGAAGGAGACGAGGACGGCGAAGACGACACCGACGAGCGCGACCCGATGCAAGCCGTTTACAACGCAGGTGTCGCGAAAGTGGTCAAGAAGCAACTGGGCGACCTGAAGAAGGCCCACAAGGCCACCCTTGCCAATGCGCTGGGCAGTTTGGCCGCCGCCGCCCACGCCATGAGCGACACGCAGCGGGAGGCGTTGGCCCTCGGCCTGATGCGCGAGAACCTAGAGACGGCCCTGACCCGCGCCATTACCACGCACCGCAACCGGATTGTGACCACGCTGGAAGGCTGGCATGACAAATACCATGTGAGCCTGCGAACGCTGGAGCAAGAGCGCAACGCCGCCGCCCAGCAGTTAGAAGGATTCTTGCGGGAGTTGGGTTATGCCGGGTGAGAGAACAAGACAACCTGTTCGGGAAATAGTCACCCGCTCTTTTTCTGGCCCAAGCCCTGACTGTGAAGAGATTCCCGTTAAGGGTGGGCAGAAGTGGGCTGTGCTCAAAACAACAGCAATTACTTGGACAGGCTGGAATCAGTACGCGAACAAGATTCTCCCGGCATGGTTCCCGGTCAATCAAGACCTGCAAGTTCGCACAGGCGACATTCTAATAACCAAAGCAGGGCCGCGTGAGCGCACTGGCGTGATTGCTTACGCTAACGATGTATCAGTAAACATTGTGCCTTCCGGGAAAATGCTTTGCCTCCGCATCAATCCAGCCAAAGCGGAGGCAAGGTACGTCTACCGTGCAATGGCCTTACCCGAAGCACGACAGTATCTGAACGACCGCACAACCGGGATGGCAGAGTCTCAAGTCAACTTCGCCAATGAGGTTGTTCTTGACCTGCCCTTAGAGTTACCCCCACTACCCGAACAGCGCCGGATTGCCGACATCCTCGATACGCTTGACCGCACCATTGAAGGCACGCAGCGCATCATTGTCAAGCTTCAGGCCGCCCGCCAAGGCTTGCTGCACGACCTGCTGACGCGGGGGGTGGACGAACGCGGCCACCTCCGCGACCCGGAGAAAACCCCGGAATTGTTTAAGGACACGGTGCTGGGGCGTGTGCCAAGGGATTGGGAGGTTGTGCGGGTTGCTGATGTATTAGCACAACCTCCTAGGAACGGCTACAGCCCAAGCGAAGTCCCTAGCTACAACGGTACGCTCATGCTTGGCCTCGGTTGTTTGACTCCTCATGGCTTTAGCCCCAGGCAGTTGAAGAACGCTCCTGAACAAGACTCTCGGCTGAGTGCCTACTTCCTACAAGATGGGGACTTATTGCTTAGCAGAGCCAATACACGTCAACTTGTGGCCGCAGTGGGCATATACCGAGATGTGGGTGTTCCTTGCATATACCCAGATTTAATGATGCGTTTAGTGCCACTTTCCATTGTGTCAGCTCAATTCCTTGAGCTCCTGTTACGGCTACCCAAGGTTCGTCGCCAGATGATAGCCAACGCTCAAGGAACTTCGGAGAGTATGGTCAAAATCAGCTCCGCCATAGTAAGAGAAGTCCGTGTGCCTCTACCGAGTCGCGCAGAACAAATGTCGATTGAAAGCGTCCTAGGCGCTAATGACGACAAGCTACGTGTTGAACAAGCCCAACTTGCCAAGCTGCTAACGCTCAAGCGGGGGCTAATGGAAGACTTGCTGACGGGGCGAAAGCGAGTGTCTGTCGGAGAGAGTGAACCCGCAAAGCAGGCAGAGACCGAGCCACTGGCCAACATCTCCTTTGAATCACCTCGCACCCCTGCGTTCGACCCGGTTGTCAACTTCCGGGCAAGCGCAGGCGTAGACCCGGCTGCCCAGACCGATTGGGTAGCTCAGGCGCGTGAGATAGCAGCACGCCAGCAAGTCGCGGCCTACTCGCGGGAAGCCTTAGACAGGGCAGTCGCTGACCTTGCCGAGCTGTCTAGGACGCTGGACGGCATCTTGCAGGTTCCTGATGTCCTGAAGGCGGCAGGCGTGCGCTTTGTGCTGCTCAAGCACCCCAAGGGCAGCAAGACCAGTGGGGCCGCCTTCTGGCTGGATGCCGGGGCCAAGTCCCCGACCCAGCCGGTAGTGGCTCTCTCTATGCGCTACCCGCACATCGACGTGTTTTGGTTCAACTTGTTTCACGAGCTGGGCCACATCTGGCATAACCACGCGGCAGTCATGGGCGAAGAGTTGGTGACCTACAGTGACCCGGCTCCAGCCGAGCAGGAGGCGCATGCCTACGCCCGCGAAGCCTTGATTCCTGACGCCATCTGGCAGCCCTACTTGCACACTGGCAACCATACGATGAGAGGAATACTCGCCTTCGCTAGGACAGTCGGGCGGCATCACGCCACGGTGGCTGGACGCTTGGGCAACGACCTGAAGGATTTCCCCCGGTTCAACAGCCGAGACCACCGCCCGACTGTTCCCACCGACTTGTTTGACCGTCTGCTGCTGCGGCTTGGAGGTTCTCTATGAACACGGACTTGTATGGCCGCGAACTTCCGCCTCTGTTCGATGACTTCGTCAAGCTGGACACACTCGATGAGCTGTTTCAGCGCAGCCGGGACTACAGGGGCAGCCAGCAGTATCTCAATACGTTGCGGTTCATTCGGAAGTTCACGCAGTACAGCCCCTACAACACCTTCCTGATTCGGATGCAGCGCCCAGAAGCCACCTACGTAGCGACAGCAGCCAAATGGAAACGCGAGCACCGGCGCATGGTGCTACCGGAAGCCCGTCCACTGGTCTTGCTGGTGCCGTTCGGCCCTGTTCACTTCGTGTACGACCTCGCCGATACAGCGGGAGACGACTCGCGTATTCCAGAACAGGCACTGCATCCTTTCGCGGTGGGTGGGCGGCTTGCGCCCCATGTATGGGACAACACGCTGGCCCACGCCGAACAAGAAGGCATCTTGGTCGAGCAGCAGCCGATGGAGCCGCTGAAAGCAGGGTACGTCCGCCGAACCGAGGCACACGAGAAAGGGCGCTTCGTGGTCATGCTGAATTCGACCCAGCCTCTTGAAGAGCGTTACGCCACGCTCATCCATGAATTGGCCCATGTGCTGTGTGGTCACTTGGGCAAAGCCCCCAATGAAAAGAACTGGGATGAGCGTTCTCGCTTGCCCTTGGCTGAGCGGGAAATCGAAGCAGAGTCGGTACTGTATCTCGTGACTGGACGGCAAGGGGTGTACGCGAAATCGGAAGAATACCTGGCTAACTTCATCGGCAAATTCGGGGACATGATTCCGCCCATCAGCTTTACGACGGTACTCACTGTCTCCGGGGACTTGGAGCGCTGGGGTCAGTCGGCCCTTAAAAAGACAGGCAAAGGGGCACAAGCGGGGACAGATTCGATGCAGCAGTTGTTCGCTCGGCAGTTCTGGGCACCCACCGATTCAGAGCCGGACGACACGTAAATCTGTTCAGGCGGGTGCGGCAGCAGTGGTAGCGTGACGGCCAGACTATGAAAATCGCGGACATCCTCAGCCAGATTGACCTGAACACCGTGGCACTCCCAGAGTTTCAGCGCGGCTATGTCTGGAACCGCGACCAGGTGCGTGGCCTGATGCGCTCGCTCTATCACCGCTACCCGGTGGGCAGCCTGCTGACATGGAAGACGCGGGGCGACACGACGGCGACCAGAGGGGGAGCCGCGTCCACCTTGGGGGCCATCAGCCTGCTGTTGGACGGCCAGCAGCGCATGACCAGCCTCTACGGCGTGATGCGGGGCAAGCCACCCCGCTTTTTTGATGGCAATGTCAAGGCTTTCACCGGCCTGTACTTCAACCTCGACACCGAAGAATTCGAGTTCTACGCACCGCAGAAAATGCAGAACAACCCCCTGTGGCTCAACGTCACCGAGCTGTTTACGGATGCCAGCAAACTGGGCAGCTTGGGCAGGGTTTTGTTCGGCGGCATGCCCGACAAGGCTGACAATTACTTTGAACGAATCATGCGCCTTAAGAATATCGGTGACATTGATGTTCACATCGAAGAAATCGTCGGAGAAGACAAGACCGTCGAAACCGTCGTGGACATCTTTAACAAGGTCAACAGCGGCGGCACCAAGCTGTCGAGCGGGGACTTGGCCCTGGCCAAGGTGTGCGCCGAATGGCCACAGGCGCGTGAAGAGATGCAACAAGCCCTGCGCGAGTGGTCGGCGATAGGCTTTCACTTCAAACTCGACTGGCTGATGCGGGTCATCAACGCTGTCGTGACCGGAGAAGCGTATTACGCGGCCCTTTCGCACGTCACGCCCGCTCAGTTCCAGCAGGGCTTGGCCGACGCCAAGAAGGCCATCAACCGGCTGCTGAATCTGGTGAATTCGTCTCTCGGCCTCGACAGCGACCAAGTGCTGGGCAGCCGTTACTCGTTCCCAGTCATGGCCCGCTACATCCATCAGCGGGGTAAGGACTTCAACAGCCACACCGAGCGGCAAAAGCTGCTCTACTGGTACATCCACACCTTCTTGTGGGGGCGGTACGCAGGTTCCACAGAGAGTGTCTTGGCGCGTGACCTGAACCTCATCAGCGACTCAGAAGGAGCGCTTGACCGCCTGATTGCCGACTTGAGGCGCAACCGGGGTGACCTGAAGGTGCGTCCGGAAGACTTTGAAGGCTCCACGAGGGGAGCACGCTTTTACCCCATGCTGTACATGCTCAGCCGGGTCGAGCACGCTCGCGACTGGGAGAGCGGCGTCGAGCTGCGCAACGCCCTTCTTGGCTCACTTAGCAAGCTGCAAGTCCATCACGTTTTCCCGCAGGCGCAGCTCAAGAGGGCCGGGATAGACCGTCAGCTCATCAACGCCATCGCCAACTTCACGTTCTTGACGCAGGAAACCAACCTGCTGATTTCCGATGACCTGCCCGAACAGTATCTGCCCACCTTCGCCGCGAAACATCCGGGGGCCATCGAATCGCACTGGATTCCGATGACACCGGAGCTGTGGTCGGTAGACCAGTACCGGGCTTTTCTGGCCAAGCGCCGGGAGTTGCTCGCCGGGGCGGCCAACACCTTCCTAAACAGCTTGATTGGCGGTACCCTGAGCACCGCCACCGAAGAACCGCAAGACACCCTGCCTGCGGTCAGCACAGCACTAGGAGACGAAGAGTCGAAGGTGCTGGAGGAAGTCAATGCTTGGGTGATGGCCCAGGGCCTGCCCGAAGGAGTGCTGCGGCATGAACTGGTGGACGCCGAGGGCGAACTGCTGGCGACGCTGGATGTGGCTTGGCTGAATGGTCTTCAAGAGGGGCTGAGTCAACCCGTTGCCCTGCTGCTGGCCGAACCCGACCTCACCCTGGCTGCGGCCAATCAGGCGGGCTATCTGTATTTCACGGATGCTGCACAGTTTCGGAGCTATGTGGAGCGCGACGTGCTGGCCGGAAACCAAGCAGCGGAAGCGTGATGCTGAGCCCCAACGTGGCCCCTGCGGGGGTTCCTGACGGAACCGGAATGAATCCGCCGAGCTTTGCGACCTCTCTTCGTCCGGAGCGTCCATGACGCACGCCCACACGCCGCACGGCCCCGAATACAACGAGGTGGAATTCCCCCTGATGGGGCAGCTCAGTGGCCTTGGCTGGGACATTCTGTTGGGCGACGCGTTCGTTCCGGACCTGACCGAGCGCGAGTCGTTCAAGGAAACCCTGCTGATGGGCCGACTGCGGGAAGCGGTGCGGAAAATCAACCTGCCCCACTGCCCTTGGCTGGACGACGGGCACGTTGCCGAAGCGGTCAGCGCCTTAACCCGCCTGCCTGCTGGGGTCAACGGTTTGATGGCGGTCAATGCCCACCTGACGGCCCTGCTGCTCGACGGCGTGCAGGTGACGGGGCCAGACGGGAAGGGACACACGGTGCGCTTCGTGGACTTTCGGACTCCGGCCAACAACGACCTGTTGGCGGTCAACCAGTTCCGCGTTGACCCGCCGGGGTACACAGGTGGGCCCGGCTTCATCATCCCCGACCTCGTGCTGTTCGTGAATGGCCTCCCACTGGTGGTCGTGGAGTGCAAGTCGCCAGATGTGGCCTCGCCGATGAAAAAAGCCGTGAGCGACCTGCTCATGTACCAGAACCGGCGTGGCAGCCTGGAGCCCGAAGGCGTGGAGCGCTTCTTTCACACCGTGCAGCTGTTGGTCGGTACCAACTTCTTTCGAGCTGTCATCGGCACGGTGGGTGCCCCCATGGAGGCCTTCCTAACCTGGAAAGACACCTTCCCCTTCACGCGGGAACAGGTGCAGGCCAAGCTCGGCAAGACGAAGCTGCACCCGCAACAGGTGCTGGCAGCAGGTGTGCTCAACCCGGCGACCTTACTCGACTTGCTGGAGAACTTCACCTTGACCGATGCCGAGGGCAAGCGGGTGGCGAGATACCAGCAGTACCGGGCCGTTCGGCGGGCGCTGGCCCGACTGGAAACGGGCGAGACTCGGCTGCTCGGCTCGGAGTGGGACAAACGCGGCGGCATCGTCTGGCACACCCAGGGGTCGGGCAAGAGCCTGACCATGATGTTCCTGGTGCGGGCCATCCGCACTGTGCCAGAGCTGCGCCCCTTCAAGATTGTGGTGGTCACGGACCGACGTGACCTGGAAAAACAACTGGTGAGTACCGCGAAAGTGGCCGGAGAACCGCTGACGGTGGCCAGGGGGGTCAAGGCCCTCAACGCGGCCCTCTCCCAACCGGGAGCGGGGTTCGTGTTCGGGATGGTGCAGAAGCTTCGGGGGCAGACCGGCGAGGACTTCGACCCCCAGCAGGCTGTGCTGAACCCCAGCGAGAAGATTCTGGTGCTCGTGGATGAGGCCCACCGTTCACACACCAATACCCAGCACGCGCACCTGAGAGCTGCCCTGCCGAATGCGGCGCTCATCGGCTTTACCGGGACACCTATCATTCAGGGCCAGCAGAAGAAGACGCAGGAGATTTTCGGCCCCATCATTGACCAGTACACCATTCTGGAGAGCCAGCAGGACAAGGCGACGGTGCCGATTCTGTACGAGGGCCGCAGCGTCAAGGCGTTTCTGAAGGACGGTCAGTCGTTGGACGGGCTGTTCGACGTGTTCTTCGACGAACTCGACGATGCTGCCCGCAAGAAGCTGCAAGAGAAGTACGGCACGCTGGGTGAACTGCTCAACTCGCCCAAGCTGATAGCCCTGAAAGCCGAAGACATGCTGCTCCACTACGCTTCTCAGGTGCTGCCGAATGGCTTCAAGGCGCAGGTGGTGGCCCACAGCCGCGAGGCCGCCGTCGAGTACCACCGGGCCTTCCTGAAGGCGCAGGCCAGACTGGGGGAAGAACTGAACGGGCTGAACTCGCTCTTCCTGAGCCTGCCCCCGGAGAAGCTGGCCAGCCTCGATGAACGCACCCGTTCCCTCGTCGCGGCCCATCCCCACCGCGAACGGCTGAGCAAGCTGGAATTTGCCCCGGTCATTTCGGACGGCGGCAAGACTGACCCCGCTGACTGGGCGCAGTGGACAGACTCCACAAAGCAAGAAAGCCGCATCCGGGAAGGCGGGCAGTTCAAAAACCCGACTCACCCGCTGAGCATCATCATTGTCAAGAGCATGCTGCTCACCGGATTCGACGCACCCGTCGAGCAGGCACTGTATCTGGACCGAAACATCCGGAACCATGAGCTGCTTCAGGCGATTGCCCGTGTGAACCGGACAGCTCCACGCAAGAGGCACGGCCTGGTCGTGGACTATTACGGGGTCGGCCACCATCTCGCGCAGGCGCTGAGCGATTACACGCAGGCCGATGTTGCAGGAGCCATGACCTCCATCAAGGACACCCTGCCGGTCCTTGAGACGGCCCACCATGACGTGCGGCGCATCTTCTCCGAGGCTGGAGTCGGGCTGGACCATCGCGAGGACGGCGTGAACCTTCTGGCCGACCCGAAGCTCAGGGCCGAGTTCAAGGTCAGACTTTCGGCCTTTCTGAACGCGCTGGACATCGTGCTGCCCCGCCCCGAAGCTTTGCGATACGTGCAGGACGCGGCTCTCCTGGGCCGGATTGCCGACACGGCCCGACAGGTCTATGCCGAAGGAGAGACCGAACCCCTGCTGGGCGGCGGCGAGAAGGTCAGGGCGCTCATTGCACAGTATGTGGATGCCAGCGGCATACAGGTTAAGGTGCCGCGCATTGAGGTTCTTGACCCAAATTTCCGCCAGGAGGTCGGCGGCTTCACGTCCAAACGCACGCAGGCCGCCGCGATGGAACACGCCGCCCGGCACTTCATTAACACCCGGCTGGGCGATGACCCGGTGCATTACCGCAAGCTCAGCGAGCGGCTCGAAGAACTCCTGAAGCTGCACGCCCAACACTGGGACGCGCTGGTCGAAGCCCTGCTGGCCTTCTTCGAGGAGATGCAGGCAGGACGGCCCGCCGACGCCACTGGCCTCAATCCACACACCGAAGCGCCTTTCTTCAGCGTCCTCCTGGAGGCCCAGCCGGAGAAGCCCGAAGACCTGACTGGAGAGCAGGGCCAGCGGCTGATTGAAGGCACCGCTCACATCGTGCAGGCGTTGCGCCAGCGCACGGCGATTCCGGATTTCTGGCGCAATGCCGTGCAGCAGAGCCGGGTGCGAGGCTGGCTGGCTGGCTATCTCGACGACCAGGGCCTGATACCGTTCTCCACATGCGAAGCGGTGGCCGACGAGTTGATGGGGCTGGCGCGGCGGCTCCATCTGCGCTGGGTGACCCTCGACTGACGCCAGTCCCTGCCGAATGGACCCTGACGCTGCACGACCTGACCTTCACAGTGCGGGAGAGTGCCCGGCGCAGGACGGTGAGCCTGGGGCTGGAACGCGACGGAGCCTTGCTAATTCTGGCGCCCAGCGGCACAGATGCAGGCATGCTCCGGCAACTGGTGTTGTCCCGCCAGGACTGGCTCTACAGCAAGTTGGCTGACAAGACCCGCCTGCACCGTCCCCGCCGCGAACGGGAGTACGTGACAGGCGAGGGCTTTTTCTACGCGGGGCGGTCGTACCGGTTGCTCCTGACTGAGGGGGCCCCCGAAGAAGAAGGGCTCACGTTGAAGGGGGGCCGGTTTCGGCTGCACCGTGCCGAAGCGTCGCGGGGCCGGGAGCTGTTTATCCGCTGGTACTCCGGCCACCTCTCGACCTGGGCCGAGGAGCAACTCTTTCGGCTGCACTCCCGGTTGCGTGTCCAACCTTCCAGTGTGCGGGTGACAGACCTCGGCCAGCGGTGGGGGTCATGCGGCACGGGGCAGGCGGTGGCGCTGCACTGGCGGGTGGCGCTGTTGCCCCGCCGTATGGCCGAGTACGTGCTGGTTCATGAGCTGGTTCACCTGGAACATCACCATCACAAGGCCTCATTCTGGGAACGGCTGGAGGTGCTGCTGCCTGACTACGCCGAGCGCAAGTCGTGGCTGGCCTTTCACGGTGCGGAATATGACCTCTAGGTCGGTGGCGAAGCTCCTCATCGGCAAGACCTGGGTTGCGGCGGTGGACGACTGCGCCGAAGGGTTGCTTTTACATGTGTGAATCGACGCCTTCTTTCCGCCGCGAAGCGGCCAGCCTCAAGGTTGCAAATCCCTTCAGGAAAGCCCCCCTCCCTTCCTCAGAGTCGTTGCCCCCCAACGCCGCAGTCCGTGGGGTTGTAGGGTCCCCCCGACTACCCCGCCCCGGAGTTGCACGCGACCTGACCTCGCTTCGACGCACAATCGGTGAAGTCGTCGGCTGAACAGCCACCGCCGCCTAAAGGCGTCGGGCGCTCACGCGCCGATTGCTTTTGGAAGATGGCGGGGAACAAGGTGCGCGTAGCCAGGCACAGGGGGCGGCGTCTGACCGTCACCACGTCACCCTAAGTGGTCGGCTTGGCGTTCTTCCGAACTCAAGGAGAGAGATTTCTCGTTGGATTCGTTACCTCTTTATCAGGCGTTTTGGTAACACCAGGACGTTCCAACACTCTGAACACAGCCACAAAATAAGTAGTATTTCTGTCAAGGTTGCTCACCCGCCAGCCGTCCTCTCCTCCTGACGCCGTAACCAGACCTACCGAAACTTGACCGCAATGCGACCAACCAAGACCGTTCAACTCGAAGCCGCCGATGTTTCACCCATCATCCACGCCACCAGGTGGGGCGAAATTCATGTCATCGCCGCTCCCCCAGGAGGTGGCAAAAGCACAGCGATGTATGCGGCAGTCGCCGCCCTGATTGCCGAGGCCCATCGGTGCCCTGCTGGAGAACCTTACCGGGTGGTCTGGGCTACGCATGGCACCAGGGACGCCAACTCTCTGGGCGAGGAGGCCCGGCGTCAGCTCCTTAATGCATTTCGCACAGAGCGTCTCAGCAACAGGGTGCGAATCCTCAAAGGGTTTGGACGGACACACTCCGCCGGGGCGTACTACGCGCAGTTCAGATGGTCCAAGGACACCTCGGTCTACGTCGTGAGTCACGCCCACCTTCCGCTGCTGCTAGCCCCCAGCCGCCCGCCGCACTACGAGCAGTTCATGGCGGACGTAGACCTCGTGGTGATTGACGAAGACCCCCTGGATTCATTGGTGTACAGCCTAGGCGAGGAGCCGGGTGGGCTGACGCCCGCCTGGATTCTGTGGAATGACGTGATACCCGGTAAGCCAGGCACCATCAGTCAAGCCCTGCATCAGGTCATGCAGCAAGTCCTGTCGAACGAGATTCCTGAAGACGAGCTGGCAGTGGTTGAACACCCCATTACGGGCGTTACAGCAAAGAGTCTGACCGGGCGGCCCTTCTGGACTCGATTCGTGGCAGCCCCGCCTGGGGCGCCGGATTGGGCGAGGTTTCAAGAAACTCTCCAGGCCGCCGTCAAAGCCGAAGACCCAAACGACATCGTTCCCGACGAAGTTGTTGAGGCGATGCGCGAGGACTTCGCCGCCTCATCGGTCACCCCTACGAACAGCCAGCGGTTCGGTGTCGTGTGGGAGCAGGGCAAACCTATCTCCGTCAGGTTTAGGGCGAACGTCCTCCGTACTCTTAGGGGCGACAGCCCACCCATTCTTGTTCTGGATGCCTACGCCGATGCGGCGGTGGGGCAGTATCAGGCCGTTTTTCAGCAGCACCAAGTTAAGTTCAGGCAGGACTGGCCGGTGGTACCCCTTGACGTGGAAGTTCACAAGGAGTGGCACATCCACCGCAAGAACCTCTTGGATGGCGACCAGGAGCCGAAACGCAAACATCTCCTCGGAGAGATTGGGGAACTGACCAGCCGCCATAAGGCGGGCACCCTGGTCCTTTCATACCGGGAAGTGACCAACCGCCTGAAGCTCGGCAAGTTTCAACCTGAATGGGCTGTCCGGTTGAAGCCGCCGTTGACCTTGGCCTGGGGTCCAGCAGCGGATTTCCAGTCCATCGAATTTGCGTACTGGTTCGCGGGGCGCGGCGTGAATGCCTACCGGGGACGACATGTGGTGGCTCTTCATCCGCCAGCCAAACCGAGCCTGTACCAGGCGCATTTTCTGGCTGCCATCGAGCCGCACAGTGCGACCCGCCGGGAACGCATGGCCCGTCACCTGCGGGTCACGGAGCTGCTCCAGATGCTGCACCGTGGCCGTCAGACCACTTTCGAGCTTGGTGACCCAGACCGGCCACGGGTTATCACCGTTTTCGACCTGGACAAGTTCGACAGAGAATTGAGGGGCAGCGAATGGCTTTCCATCGCCGAATACGTTCCACTCCGCTCCTTCACCAAATGGGCCAAACGCCCCCATCAGCCGGAGGCCGTCCTAGCATTGAGCTGCGAATTGTTGAAGATGTACGGCGGTCTGCCGCACCTCTGCTTGGTCGTCCTAGGGTTGTACACTCCTCGTCCTGCCGAAGCGAAGGCACTTCTCTGCGTGCAAGGCGCCATGCTGGGCCACCCACGTGGCAGCACCCCCCTCCTGAACGCCTGGCAGGGGACTTTACAGCCCCTGTACGCTGAACTTGGGGAATACAAGCCAGCCACCGGGATCCAAGTCTCTAGGGTGCTGGACATCTTTAGAAGAGACTCGGAGCTGGCTCACTTGCAGTCCTTTCAGGTCATGCTCCCAGCCGAGTTGGGAGGCGGTCGCAGCCGCGTCTACGCTGAGGACGAGCGAGTTGCCAGAGCAGCCATGTTTAGGCTCACGGGATACGACTGCCACGTCTTTTGATTTCTCTTGAATCCAAACATCCCTCTTCGCACACAACCCCACCTTCTCGACCGCCCGGTACCCGCCGGGCGAATTTTCTTGCCTGCTGGAGGTACTCATGAACCACAAGAACATCGACCTATCTCAACTCGCCGCCGCCCATGCCCGTGGGCTCAAGGACAACGAACTCGCTCAACACTTTGGCCTCAGCCTTTCGAGCATCAAACGCCGCAAGAAGGCCCTCAACCTGGGCAGCAACCATCAGCCAAACTCAACGGGAACGCTCGGCGAGCGCTTGGTTGCAGAACATCTGGTCACGCTCGGCTTGACCGTTCATGTCATGCCGCCAGGCTCGCCCTACGACCTCCTCGTCAACGGCTGGCGAGTAGATGTGAAAACGTCGGCTACATCCAGACATGGCGAGGGCCGTCACTTCCGGTACGTGCTGCCGGAGGTGCGGCCCTCATTCCACGGACAACATCTCTATGCCAAAGACTACGCGGCGGATGCCAACTTCTTGCTGCTCGTTGTGCTCCAAAATGAGCGGCTCAGCGCCGCTTACGTTGTTCCTGTGGCGGAGCGCCAGGCGTCACTGACGGTTCACCCAGAGTCGCCGTTTTGTCCCCTGGCACCCTACCGTTCCGCCTGGCACCTGCTGACGCCCGCTCAGCAGAGGACGGGGTGAGGGGAAAGCGCCAGAAGGGCACGGTCTGGGCCAGGATATCCACGATGAACTCCAGCCGTTCACAGTCCAGGGTCATCTCCCATACTGGGCTCTCACCGCCTGCTTGACCCAGCCGTGCCCGCAGACCGGTGACCTGCCAGCCGTCCCCAGCCAGCAGCACGTCTACCTTCCCCTGTGCAATGGCGGCACGCCACTGCGGCAGCGTGGCCCGCAGCCCCTCGGCGTGGTTGGGCTGAAAGTCCGGCTCCGTCCAGTGGCGCTTCAGCTTCGGGCTGAGCGGGTCACTGTCCAGGTCGTTCATCACTTTTTCTAGTGGGCTGGTCGCTATCCAAAGCAGGAGCGTGCTGGCTAATTGAAGCCCGACAGACGCCTCGTTGGAAATGCCGTAAGGATTGGTCTCCCGCCAGCGGATATGGGCCAGATTGCGCTTCAGGGCAAGGGTCGTGAAGCGCAGACGCTGCTCAGAACTGAAAGTGCCCTCTCGCATCTGCCCTGGCATCATGGCCTGCCGCCTGTGGTCCCCCGGAGACTGGCATGGTCGGCAGGCGACACCCGGATGTGAGCCACTTTGAGGTCTTCCGGCAGGAGGTTCACGTAGCGGCGGGTCATCTCTAGGCTGGTATGACCCAACACATGTTGAAGCGAAAACACGTCGCCGCCGTTGCGCAGATAGTTGACAGCAAAGGCCCGGCGGAAGGCATGCGGGGCAGCATGCGCCCTGGGAATACTGACAGCAGCTGCGAGGTCGGCCAGGAGCTGCGACACGCCAGACCGGGTCAGGGGCTCTCCACTTCGGCCCAGAAAAACGTTCGGTATGCAGGGATGCTTCGGTTTCCTGGCTTTCCGGATGTACCGGTCTACCGCTTCTGTCGAACGCAGGCCCAAGGGCACAACACGTTCCTTGTTCCCTTTCCCCACCACCCGGAGATGGCCCTCAGTGAGGCGCACGTCTGTCACCTGGAGACTGGCCACCTCAGCCAAGCGCAAACCGGTGTCGAACAGAGTCACCAGCAGGGCCGTATCCCGGCTTTTCTGCGGCCCCTTGCGGGCCTCTGCCAGCAGGAGGCGGTACTCGTCAGGACTGAGCGTCTCCATGAGCTTCTGGGGCTTCCTGGGCCGTTCCAGCCGCTTGGTAGGGTCGCGTTCCAGCAGCTCATCGGCTACGGCCCAGCCGAAGACGCCACGCAAAGCGCGGAAGTGGGCGTCTATGCCACCTTCTGCAAGTCCCCGAGACTGAAGATGCTCCATGAAACCGCGCAAGTCACCAATTCGCACCTCGGCTGCCACCATCTGGTGACCTTCTCCTTCAAGGTAGGCCGTGAGTGCCCGACCTGTGGCGGCGTAATACGTCACGGTGTATGCACTACGCCTGCGCAACTTGAGATGCCTTGCGTGCCGCTGCCAGAGTTCAGTGAGGTTCATTGACCCCTCCTTTCTGACGGCCTCCGCTGCTGGTTTGGTCGAGTCGTGTGCTGAATTGCCTCCTGCTAGAAAGTACACGATTCGGCAAATCTCATCTCGCTCATCTCCACGAGTACAAAAGCGAAAACACCGTCATAGACGGTGTTTCCTTGCGTGTGGTGGCGATGCCCGGACTTGAACCGGGGACCTAACGATTATGAGTCGTTCGCTCTAACCAGCTGAGCTACATCGCCTTGAAAAAACCCCGCTTGCAGCGGGGCCTCTTGGTGGAGCTGAGGGGATTCGAACCCCTGACCTTCTGAATGCCATTCAGACGCGCTCCCAACTGCGCCACAGCCCCAGGTTGTTCTGTTGGCCTCGTTTGAGGCTCAGATAGATTAACAGCGGCCCCCCAAGCTGTCAACACCAAATTCAGGCGGGGGCCGCGCGCTGCTGGGCGCTGAGCTGCACGTAGCCCTCTATCAGGTGAATGATCACCGGGTTATGGGTGTGGACCCCGTGCGCCTCGCCCGCGCCGCCTTCCTCGATGAAATGGGCGATCAGGGCGGCCTCGCCGTCGCGGGCCAGCAGGAAGGCGCGCTGCCCCGGCGCCGCGATACTGGGCAGGCCCGCCAGCTCGGCGCGGCGCAGCGTGACGCCTCTGGGGCTCAGGCGTTCCAGGCGGTCTGCCAGCGTGGCCTCACCGGCCATGTAGAGGCTGCGCCGGGCATTCAGGGTCAGGTCTTCACAGAGGCTGCGAATGGCCGCCTCGCCGTACAGGTGATACACCGCTTCGGGGGCGGGGTCGGGGGCCAGGCGCGAGAGGTCACGGTCCAGGGCCCCCAGCCGGTCGTCAAAGGACCGCCGGGCGCGGGCCAGGTACTCGCGGGCACTGAGCGGCGCGTATTCCAGGGGGTTCTGCCCCACCTTGGCGGCCAGGCCCCGGCCTTCCAGGCGTTCGAGGGTCTCGTAGATTTTGGGTCGGGGAATGCCGGCCTGACGCGCAACGCGGGCCGGCACCGCGCGCCCCAGGGCCAGCAGGGCGGTGTAGGCACGGGCCTCGTATTCGGTCAGCCCGAGCGCTTGCAGGTGAATCACGGCGCTCATTGCCTCCCAGCATACGGGATGGGGCGCGCGGCGGAACGCCGCAAGGGCCCACCACAGTCAGGACGGCCTGTGCCGCTCTCGTCACGCGGTAGCCAGGTGCCACAGCTGAACGACCTTCGCTTTGACCCTGTCCTTGCCAAAAGGCCTCGAAACAGCATCAGAGCAAAATCTTTGATCCCACACGTCAAGGCCTGGCTCTAAAACGCCCTGCGTCCGGAGGCCAGGGTGAACGGCAGGGGTCAAGAGGCTTGTGCAGCAGCTGGCACGTACCACTCTTGCTCAGGTTCGTGGAGCAACCCCAATACTGTTCTCAGCACATCCCGCTCCAATCACTTCCGATCTCGGTGTTCCGCCTTAATCTACGGGGCTTCCTGTCCCGGCGGCGCCCAGAAGCTGACCGCCCTAGCCCTGGGGCATATCGGCTTCGATCAGGGTGCCGTGGCCAGGACTGGACAACACGCGGTACTCCCCACCCCGCGCCTCTATCCGCTCGCGCATCTGCAGGAGCCCCAGGCCGCCCGCACTGCTGACCCGGCCGGTCAGGCCCGCAGGGTCAAAGCCAGCGCCGTCGTCCTGCACGCGCAGGGTCACGCGCTCGCCGCCGTGGAGGGTCACCTTGACCTCCTGGGCGCGGGCGTGTTTGGCCACGTTGTTCAGGCTTTCCTGAAGGATACGGAACACCACCGCCTCGTCGCCCGGCGACAGGTGCACGTCGCCGCTGATGTTCAGGGTCACGCGCACGCTGTTCTGTTCGCCAAAGTCCAGCACGTAGCGCTGCACGGTTTCCAGCAGGCCGTAGCGCTCCAGATCAATGGGGCGCAGCGCAAAAATAGAGCGCCGGACCTCCCGAATCTGTTCGCGCAGCAGCGTCGTGGCGGCGCGCACCTCGGTCTCGGCCTTGGCGGGGTCGGCGTGCAGTTGCCGCGCCACGATGTCCAGCTTCAGGGCGGCGAAGGCCAGCGACTGCGCCACGCCGTCATGAATCTCGCGGGCGATGCGGGCACGCTCGTCACTGATGGCCAGTTCCTCGGAATACAGGTAGGCGCGGGCGTTGCGCACCGCCAGGGTGGCCTGCCCGGCCATTAGGGCCAGCAGCGACACGCGGGCCGCGTCAAAGGCGCGGTCACGGGCGTCCCCCAGCACGATGACGCCCACCAGGCCCTCCTCGTCGCGCATGGGCAGACCCAGGACGCTGCGGGCGTCGGCAAAGACCTCGGCGGCGTCCCCACCGGCCGCGCTTTGCGGCTCGCCGGCCTGCGCCACCTGCTGCGCGAAGGGCGGCGCCGGCAAGCCGCCGCGTTTCTCGCCGTGGCGGTCCTGGGCGTATTCCAGGCGCAGCACCCCGTCCTGGTCACTTAAAAAGATGGCGCGGGCCTCGGCGCCCACCCGCTCGGCCATTGTGCGGGTCACGCGGGCCAGCAGGCGGCGCAGGTTGCGCTCGGCGCGGATGCTCTGGTCCACGGAATACAGCGTCATGAGGTCCAGGGTGCGCTGACGCACCGCTTCCACACCGCGCGCCACCTCGGCGGCCAGCGCCTGGGCCAGCGCCTCGGTGTCCTCACCTGGGGGGTCTGTAAAGCCCAGCGCCAGCGCCCCGCCGCCCGGCACCGGCACCTTGAGGGCGTGCCGGACCTCCGGGGGCGGGGTGGGGGCCGCGCTGGCGCTCAGCCCGCCAGGGACCGTCAGGGTGGCGTGGGCGGCGCCGGTGACCCGCAGGGCGCCCCGGGCCGCCACATCCAGCACGGCGCCCATGTCGGGGGCGTCGGTCAGGTCGCGCATCAGGGCCTGCACCGCGCCGAGCTGGGCGTGGCTGGCACTCAGCTGGCCGTAGAGGTCGCGCAGGTCGCGCTCGGCGCGCTCGCGGGCGCGGGTGCCCTGGGCAATCCACTCCACCGAAAAATACGTCACCGCGGGCCCCACCAGGCCGTAAAACAGCAGATGCGCCCATAGCTCCTGACGCGACGAAGGCAGGCGCGAAATCAGAAATTCCACCACCCCCACCACCAGCACGATGAGGGGCGGCAGCACGTTGCGCACGACCCGCACCCGGTCTGAGAGCCGGAAGCCGCGCTCCTCGGTGTCGGCGGGTTCGGGAACGAGCGCGACCACCTCAGCTGAGGTGTCTGTCAGGTCACCAGGCCGGCTCAGGGGGTGTCCTCGGTGGGCTCGGGCCCCTGTGCAGGCGGCAGCGCCGCTGGACCCCGGCGCGCGGCGTCCTCGACCTTCCAGGCCACCTGACGCAGCAGGCCGCGAAACAGGCGGCTCTCGGCGCTGGACATCAGCGCGCGGTCCAGCACGGCCCGCCACAGGCGCAGGGTGTGGCGGGCGCGCACGGCGTCGGTGTAGCCAATCAGGCGCATCGTCTCGTGCAGGTGGCCGTACATGGCTTCCATCTCTTCGCGGGTGGCCGTCTTGCGAGTGCGCTCGGGCAGCTCGTCCACGCCCTGCAAGAACTCGTAGCAGACCAGCAGCACCGCCTGGGCCAGGTTCAGGCTGGCGTACTCGGCGGTGGGCACCCGCACCGTCACCTGGCACTGTTCGAGGTCGCTGTTGATTAGGCCGGTTTCCTCGGGCCCAAAGACCAGAGCTGGGGCCGCCGCCGCGCGCACCAGGGGCCGCAGGTGGCCGGGGTGCTGCGGGGCCGGCAGGTCGGCGCGCAGGCGGGCCGTGGTGCCCACGCTCAGGTCGCGGTCGGCCAGGGCCTCGCGCAGGGTGGGATACAGGCGCGCTTCGCGTAGAAGGTCAGCGGCGTGCACCGCCATCGCCACCGCGCCCGAATCCAGATGGTCGCAGCGTGGGGCCACCAGGCGCAGGTCACGGGCGCCCATATTCAGCATGGCGCGCGCGGCGGCGCCAATGTTGCCAGGGGTTTTGGGAGAGACAAGCACGACGGCCAGATTCACGCCCCCGATGCTATCAGCCTGCTTCTGGACAGGGCCTTACGGCGAGGCCAGCAGCGGCGTCTCGCCCGTGACATGAAGCCCCCAGCCCAGGTCGTGCGCCAGTTCCTCGGGGGTGTCGCCCCAGGAATCCATGCTCAGGTGGGCGGCGCCGCGGGCCCGCAGCTGCGCCGAGACCCCGGCCAGCAGGGCGGCGCGTAGGCCCGTATGACGCCAGGCCAGGGCCACCCCCGGCGCGTCCAGGCGCCCCACCGGGCGGCCGTCCTCGTCGTCTATCGCGGCGCGGCACACGCCCACCCCGCGCCCGGCCTCGTCGAGTGCCACGAGGCTGAGTTGCGGGTCAAAGCCGCCGGCGCCGTCCTGGGCGGCCTCGGGGGTCACGGCGTGGTGGCCGATGCGGTCTTCAAAGGTGCGCAGGGCCTCCAGCCGGGCCTGCACTGGGGTTTCAGCCAGGGCGCGCAGGATGACCCCAGCGGGCGGCGGCGCGGCGCGGTAGGGCGGGCGGCCCTCCAGGCGGCGGTAGGCGCCGACCTCGCGCCAGCCGGCCGACAGCAGCGGCTCGGGGGTAAACAGGTGGCCGTCGGCAAACACGTAGGCGCGGCCCACCCCGGCGTAGGCCGCGCCCACCAGCAGCGCGGTGACTTCGGCGCGGCGGGGGCCAGCAAACACGCCGCCCAGCAGTTCCGCGCCGTGGGCCGGGCTGGGGCGCGCGCCCGCCGCGCCCACCACGACCTCACGCGCCTGGCCGTCCAGCAGCTGCACCTCCGAGACCAGCCAGGCCGCCGCGCAACTCTGCGCCATCCAGGCGACCTCTGAAACAGGCACTTCATAGAGCGCCGCCAGGGCCGGGGTCAGGGCCTCCGGGGCCACCGCCTCGGCGTGCAGGTCGCCCAGCCCGACCTCGCTGCTCATGCCTCCAGCCCAGCCACGGGCACCAGGGGCGCGGCCTGCACCTCGGCGTATAGGGCCAGGTAAGCGGCGGCCGGGCCGTCCCAGCTAAAGTTCAGCGCCATGCCGCGCTTCACGCGCGCGCGCCAGTCGGGGCGATTGGCAAACGCCGCCAGGGCCTCACGGCACGCGGCCGCCAGGGCGTCCGGGGTTTCGGGGCCAAACCGGAAGCCCACGTCAGCCGACACCGTGTCCACCAGGCCGCCGGTTTCGCGTACCACCGGCAGGGTGCCGTAGCGCATGGCGATCATCTGCGACAGGCCGCAGGGTTCGAAGCGGCTGGGCATGGCAAAGGCGTCGGCCCCGGCGTAAATGCGGTGGGCTAGGGCCTCATGCATGCCCTGCACGAACACCACGCGCCCGTGTTCGGCCCAGTCGCGCAGCCCTTCTTCCAGGCGGGGGTCGCCGCTGCCCAGCACGACCACGTTCCAGTCCTGCACCAACTCGGGCAGCGCCGAGAGCAGCACGTCCATGCCCTTTTGCTCGGCCAGGCGGCTGACCGCCCCCAGGATGGGCGCGCCGTCCAGCCCGAACTCGGCGCGCAGGGCGCGGCCAGCGGCCACCTTGCCGCGCAGGTCACGGTAGGGCCGAATATGCTCGTCCTCACGGGGGTTCCAGCGGTCCTGGTCCAGGCCATTGATGATGCCGCTCAGGCGCCCCTCTGCACTGATGCGGGCCAGCAGGCCCTCCAGCCCCTCGCCGTACGTATGGGTCAGGATTTCCTGGGCGTAGGTAGGGCTCACGGTCGTGACCTGCGAGGCAAACACCAGTCCCGCTTTCATGAGGCTCACGTCGCCGTGAAATTCCAGCGTGTCGGGGGTAAAGGCCCAGCCCGGCAGGCCCGTCCAGGGCGCGCCGTCATGAATGTTCCAGCGGCCCTGGTACTGCAGGTTATGCACGCTGAAGACGCCCGGTACGCCGGCCAGCCGCGCCCAAGCCACACTGAGCCCGGCCTGCCAGTCGTGGCCGTGCACCACGTCCGGGGTCAGCGACAGGGCCGCCAGCGCGGGCCACACGGCCCGGCCAAACTGGGCAAAGCGCCACACGTCGTCCTGGTGATACAAGCCAGGGCGGTCAAAGGGGATCAGGCCCAGAAAGAGGTAGCGCACGCCCTCTGACTTGACCTCACCAATGCGCAGGGTACCCAGGTCGGGGGCACCGGGCGCCTGCACCTCGCCGCGCCAGACTTCTCTCACCTCCTGGCAGATGTCGGCGTACCACGGCGACACGACCGTCACCTCGGCGCCCTGGGCCGCCTGCACGGCCGGCAGAGCGCCCAGCACGTCGCCCAGCCCGCCAGAACGCGAGAACGGAAACACCTCGGAAGCCACATGCACCACACGCATACCCGCACTGTACCTGCCGCCCCCGGCCAGGGCGCAGGGTTTGACAACACGAGAAGGGCGCTGCTACACTTCCCCTCGCCTTGAAAGGCGGCTGTGCCCACGGGCTCTTAGCTCAACGGTCAGAGCAGTCGGCTCATAACCGATTGGTTGCCGGTTCAAATCCGGCAGGGCCCACCACAGGTCATTTTTCGGGCGGTTAGCTCAGTGGTAGAGCATTCGCTTCACACGCGAAGGGTCGTAGGTTCAAATCCTATACCGCCCACCAACTCAGACGAAGAAACCCCCAGGTTCTCCCTGGGGGTTCGTCTTGTGTAGCGCGTTTGTGTAGTGATGCCGCTGGTTTCTGTCGCTCCCCTGCATACTGCGTTGTATCGCTCAGTCAGCTTTGGCAGAGTTTCTCGAAGCCTGAGCTATACGCATTGAACTGAGAAGGCCCTGCCCCAGTGTCAGGGCCTTTGGCTTGGGGTCTCCCCTATCAGTCCACGATCACCAGCCCCACCGCCCGCGCCTGCCTGAGCTGTCTGCTGTGCCAGTATCACCGGGAAGGGCCAAGCACCCGTCTACGGCGGTTCAGGTCGCCCATCTGGGCCAGGTCGCGTTTCACGCCCCCAGCTTAAACCGCCCGCCCGAAGGCAGGCGGTGTCAACCAGTGGCTGTCAGTTGGCGCGGAAGACGGGGGCGCCCACCCAAGTCCCATTGACTTTGCAAAAGCCGTAAACCTCCAGCGACAGGCCATAACTGAATCCCCGGTAGATGGACTTGTGGCTCTCGTTGAAATCCCAACTGGGCGCCTGGTACGGCGCCCACATCTTGATGTTCATGCGCACCGCGCCGTCGTTCTGGTGAATAACCTGAAAGTAGTTGCTGCTGGTTCCAATCTCCTGAAACTGCTTCATGACACAGCGCCCACCTGCAAATTCGACACGGCGGATCATCGGCATATTGGCCTCGGCCGCGGTCAACAGCTGGCTCCCGGCAGCCGGCGACGCGGCTTGCGCGACTTCAGCTGCTGGGGGCGTCGTGGCATTACATGCAGTGATCAGAAGGGTACTGAGGCCTAGCAGGGCGACTTTGCGCATGAGGATTCTCCTTGGGGCTTGAAGGGGGTGAGGGGCAGCGAGAGCCGTTGACTTTGTAGTCAAAGGCACAACTGAGGGAACCGGCCTATTTGGCCACTCCCGGCCTGACTGAAGTTGTGAATTGGCTCAAGGCCGTGAAAAGGAAGCATCTTGCCGCCATCCCTCCCCGCCCCCCGCCAGCGCAATCCCTTCCCAGATCTTCAGCCGCCGCTGCCCACTGGGTCGTCTGGAATGCCGTGGATTCAACAGGGCTTGAGTCCTTCTTCAATCAGGCGACCGACACTCCCTTCGCCCCGATACGCGGCGCTGAACTCGTACCATCCTTGTGCCTTAGCCTGGCCCAGAATGAGGCCCTTGAGCGCATAGACGTTCGTGCTGCTGGCTTGGGCCAGAGTGATGGCCTGATCTGGCCAGCAGATCAGGGTGCCGCCGCTGAACTGGAGTGAACCATCTCCCGGTTACAGGCCCACTGTGCGGGTTGCCAATACCTCTGAGCTGCGTCAAAAGACCGAAGAACACGATGATGCCGACGCACCAATTCACCGCGAAGAGGGGTTGACTTGGAGTGCAAAAAATGAGGCAGGGGCGGTACTTATGAGCCGTCCCGACCTCACTGTGCCCCCCTGTCCACCGCTGACACGCGCCTCAGTCGCTGAGTCGGCCCACACCACGCCCACGAGAACATCTCTGGTGCAGAACTCTTGGCGGCCGCGCTTCTTCGGAAGCTGCACACAGTGCCGTACTTCGGCCGGTGGTGGCAGTTTCTCCAGTTGAACCACTGCCCGCACTTCCCATCTGAACTGCAGGCCCAGCGCCGACTCAATGGTCGAGCGTCTGGCCACCCAACTCCAGCGTCTGGATTTCGTCGCTGTCGCTGTGGATTCGGCGCCGCTGTCCGTCTCGGCCTTCAAGCGGGCGCCACGGTGCACGTTTCGTGGGACTCGTGATGGATTCAGCGCAGCGGGGCCAGTGTACGGCTTCAAATTGCATGCGTGGAGCGCCCGGAACGGCAAGATTGTCAACAATGAGATTCGTCCCGTCAATGAACATGATTTCAGCGTGCTGTGCGAGATGAATGCAGAGTGGAGACAAGGGCTATCAGTCCGGCACCTGCCTGAACCCGCCGAAGGTCAATGGCAAGCAAGTCGATCCGCGCTGGAAGGACGAAGACGGCGCTGCAAGAAAGTGCATTGAGTCTGCGTTCTCTATGCTCGTCAAGGCTGGCGACAGGTTAGAACCTACCTCAGTCGCCGCTTGAGGGTCGCGTTGGGCATCCTCGCCCACAACCTCAAAGTCATTGACCTCAGGAGCTGATCGCCACCCTGTCAATCCCCGCTTCCCGGTAATTTAGACGAAGAAACTCCCGCCAGCTTTGGCAGGGATCAGTTTTGAAGACGGCGGCTCCTTACAACTCCGGCGACGCCAGGTGCCTCCCAATTGCCGTTTACCACGCCACAACAGTTCGCCGGGTCCCTCCTCCTCAAGTCACCTGAGGGCCAGACACCGGGCGCGGCAACTCTTCTCTCTGCTACGACCAAAGCAGCGCACACAGGTAAAGATAAAAAGAAACCACCGCTCTGGACGGTGGTTGTCTTTGGTGGAGGCTTGGGGATTCGAACCCCAGACCCTCCGCTTGCAAAGCGGATGCTCTCCCGCTGAGCTAAGCCCCCTCAGCGGTGGGCACTGTAGCAGAGGCGCGCCCGCTTGGCAAGAGTGAGCCACATGACGCAGGCACAGGAGGCGCAGCGGCGCTAGCTTGGGCCTATGTTTCGCCGCCGTCTTCCCCTGCCGCCCTTCCCGCCTGGCGCGGTGCTGGTGGGCGGCGCCGCCCGCGACTGGCAGCGGGGCGTCGTGGCCAAAGATTACGACTGGGCCGTGCCCGACCCGGCCGGAGCGGCGCAGCAGTTGGCAGCCCAGACAGGCGGCTCGGCTTTTCCTCTGGACGAAGAACGTGGGTACTGGCGGGTCAGCGCACCGGGCGGAATCCAGCACGACCTAGTGCCCCTGCCCGACGACCTGACGGCCGATCTCCGCCGCCGGGACTTCACGGTCAACGCGCTGGGGGTGCTGGCCGATGGCCAGGTCATTGACCCGGTGGGCGGTCTGGCCGACCTGCGCGCCCGCCGCCTGCGCATGGTCTCGGCCGAGAATCTGCGCGCCGACCCGCTGCGCGCGTGGCGGGCCGCCCGCTTTGAAGCCACGCTGGGCTTTCGGCTGGAGAGCGCCACCGGGGCAGCGGTGCGTTCGGTGGCGGCTGACCTGGTGGGCGGCGCGCTGGCCCTGCCCGCCGCCGAGCGCATCCGGGACGAGCTGCACGCCTTACTGCTTCACCCGGAAGCGGCGCGCGGCCTACTGCGCTTAGAGGACCTGGGCCTGCTGGCCCTGACCTTGCCTGAACTGCGCGAGGGCCTGGGGCTGACCCAGGGCGGCTTTCACCATCTGGACGTGTTTCATCACGGGCTAGAAGCGCTGCATCAGCTGCTGGCCCGCCGCCCCGACGCGCCCTTGCCGCTGCGCTGGGCGGCCCTGCTGCACGATGTGGGCAAGCCCCGCACCCTGGCGCGCGATCCCCAGACGGGCCGGGCCTCGTTTTACGGGCACGACAAGGTCGGCGCGGCGCTGGCCGCCCAGCTCCTGACCCGCCTGAAACTGCCAGGCGACGACATTCGCCGCGTCTCGGCGCTGGTGGGGGCGCATATGGTGCCGCTGCCGGCAGGCGAGCGCGAGGCCCGGCGCTTTGTCCACCGCCGCCGCGACCTCTTGCCCGACCTGCTGAGCGTCATGCTGGCTGACCGCGAAGCGGCGCGCGGCCCCGCCAGCAGCGAGGCGTCGCGCCGGGCCTACGCCCACGCCATGAGCCGGGTGCTGGCGGCGCTGGAGGCCCAGCCCGCTCCACCCGCACCACTGCTGCGCGGCGAAGACCTGATGGCCCTGCTGGACACGCCGCCGGGGCCCCGCATTGGGCAGGTCAGCCGCGCCCTGGCCGAGGCGGCGGCCCTGGGCGAGGTACAGACTCCCGAACAGGCGCGCGCCTTCGCCGTGCGCTGGGCGCAGGCCAACCCCGCACCCGTCTAGCCGCTGCAATCGTCTGTCAGAGGCGCGAGAGCCTGGGGCCGCTATGCTCGGGCGCGACATGGAAGCGCTCCATCCTGACCACGCCCACGACGCCCACCCCATCACGCCCGAGTGGGTGACGGACGCGGTGTTCTACCAGATTTTTCCCGACCGCTTCGCCCGTTCGGGGCGGGTGGGGGGCCTGAACCTGCAACCCTGGGGCGACAAGCCGCACTTTCACCGCTACATGGGGGGCGACCTGTGGGGCGTGACCGCCCGGCTGGACCACATCCAGAGCCTGGGGGTCAATGCCATCTACTTCTGCCCGGTGTTTCAGTCGGCGGCCAACCACCGCTACCACACCCACGACTACTACCAGGTGGACCCCATGCTGGGCGGCAACGAGGCCCTGCGCGCGCTGATTGACGAGGCGCACGCGCGCGGCATTCGCGTGGTGCTGGACGGCGTGTTTAACCACGCCAGCCGGGGCTTCTTTCAGTTCAACGACCTGCTGGAACAGGGCGAGGCCAGCGCCTACCGCGACTGGTTTCATGTCGAGGGCTGGCCGCTACAGGCCTACGACGACACCCGGCCTGCAGGGTACGCGGCGTGGTGGGGCAACCGCGCGCTACCCAAGTTCAACACGACTCACCCGGCGGTGCGCGAGTTTCTGTGGGACGTGGCCGAGCACTGGATTCGTTTCGGCATTGATGGCTGGCGCCTGGACGTACCCAACGAGATTGACGACGATTCGTTCTGGCAGGAGTTCCGCCGCCGCGTCAAGGCAATCAACCCCGACGCCTACATCGTGGGGGAAATCTGGGGCGACGCCCACCGCTGGCTGCGCGGCGATCAGTTTGACGCCGTGATGAACTACCACTTCACCCGCCCCTGCCTGGCGTTTTTTGGCGCCCAGACCCTCGATCACCCCATGAATGAGCGCAGCGGCACCGGCCGCGTAGAGCCGATGGACGCCGCTGCCTTCGGGGCCCGCATGACCGAAGTCACGCAGCTCTATCACCCGGATGTGGTGCGGGTGCAGCTCAACCTGCTCGACTCTCATGACACCGCCCGCTTTCTCACCGCTGTGGGCGGCGACGCCACGGCCTATCACCTGGCCACCATTTTTCAGATGACCTACGTGGGCGCCCCCTGTATCTATTACGGCGATGAGATCGGCCTGCCCGGCGGCCCCGACCCCGACTGCCGCCGCGCCTTTCCCTGGGAGGAGGGCACGTGGAACCAGGACACCCTGGCCCTGACCCGCGCCCTGACCGCCGCCCGCCATGCCACCCCCGCCCTGGGCCGAGGCACCTTTGAGGTGACCCATGCCAGCGGTGACGGCCTGGTCTATGCCCGCCGCCACGCCAGCGGCGATGCCTACGTGGGCCTGAATACGGGTCTACAGACCGCGCATCTGCCGTTCACCGGGGTCAAGGCCGGCGCCTACCGTGACGTACTGACGGGCCGCACCGTCCACTTGACCGGCGACACGCCGCTGGGCGTGCCAGGACGGGGGGCGCTGGTGCTCGTGCCGCAGGAGTAAGTGGGGAGGAGGGAGTGGTCAGTGGAAAGGGCACCTTGCTTCCCACTGACCACTCTCCACTTACAGCAGCATCACCTCCACGTCGTCCCCTGCGTTCACCGGCTGCCCTTCCGGCACAATCACCAGGGCGCCGGCCTCGGACAGCGAGCGCAGCACGCCGCTGCCCTGCTGACCGTAGTCGCGTACCACGCCGTTCTCGATAACGCCGCGCCAGAAGGCGGTTTTGTCTGGCAGTGCGCGGAAAGATGTGGCGGCGCGCAGCCGCAAGGTCTGAGGCGGCTGACCCGTTAAGGCCGGCCGCACGATGACCTGAAACACCACCAGGCTGCTGACCGGATTGCCCGGCAGGCCAAACACCGGCAGCCCGTTCCAGCCGCCCAGGATGGCCGGGCCACCGGGGCGCATCCGCACCTTCCAGAAAGCCACGCGGCCCCGGTCCAGCAGCAGGTCGCGCATGAAGTCGTACTTGCCCATGCTGACGCCGCCGCTACTGAGCAGCACGTCGGCGCCGCCCGCGCGGTCAACGGCAGCTTGCAGGGCCTCGGGGCTGTCGGGGGCGCGGCCCAGGGCCAGCACCTCGCAGCCGCACTCCAGCAGCAGGGCGCTCAGGCCCACGCTGTTGGAGTCGTACACCTGTCCTGGGGCCAGCGGCTGACCGGGCGGCACCACCTCGTCCCCTGTGGACAGCAGGGCCACGCGCAGGCGGCGGCGCACCGGCACGGCGGCGTGCCCCAGTGCAGCGGCCAGCGCCAGCTGGGGCGCGGTCAGGGGCAGGCCCGCGCGCAGCACCACCTCGCCGGTCCGGAAATCGCCGCCCTCGTGGCGCACATCGGCGAGGCTGGCGGGGCGCGAGAGCCAGGTCAGGGCCTCGCCTTCATCGGTCAATTGCTCGACAGGGCAGATGGCGTCGGCGCCGGGGGGTAACGGCGCCCCGGTATAAATCCGCACGCACTCGCCGGGACCGACCATGCCGGCGAAGGCGGCCCCAGCTCGGCTCTCGCCCACCACCCGCAGGCGCACCGGCGTCTCTGGGCTGGCCTCCAGGGTGTCAGCCGCGCGGGCCGCGATGCCGTCCAGGGCGCTTTCGGTGGCGCTGGGATGACTGACCAGGGCCGGGAGGTCGGCGGCCAGGAGGCGCCCTGCCGCCTCGGCCAGCGGCACTGTTTCGGTGTCCAGGGGGGGCAGCAGCGCAGCGAGCATGGCGCGGGCCTCCTCGACGCTGACGTGCATGGGAAAGGGAGAGGAGGCGGGCTGAGGCGGGCGCATGAAGGCAGGATAGGCGCGCGGCGCACCCACCCGGCCTCTCCCACTTTTAGCCTGTCCGCATGACGCCTGAACACAGGGCCCCTGCCTCCTGGCTGCGCCGGGCGGTGCAGGCCGCCGCGTGGACGGCCGGCCTGTTCCTGCTGGGCCTGGCTGGGCTGTGGTGGGCCGGTTCGTGGTCACCCTGGCCGCGCCCGGTGGTGTCCAGGGCCCTGCCTGTCGCTGCCCCGCCCGTGCCGCAGGTTCAGGTCACGCTGCCGCCGCCAGGGTCCCTTGAACCTGCGGCTACCCAGTCAATAGCCTCAAACAAAGTGACCCTGGCCCCCTCCCCTGCTGAAGCACCGGACACGACCGCTTCATCGGCCGCCGAGCGCCGCGCCCTGACCGCTCTGAACCGGGTGCGCCGTCGGGCCAACCTGGCCCCGGTCCAGGCACAAACGGCCTGGACTGGCGGCTGCGCGGCCCACGCGCGGTATCTGGTGCGTGAGGACCGCGCCGAACACCGGCAGGACCCGGCCAGTCCTCACCACACGGCGGCCGGCGAAACCTGCGCTCCGGGCCACTACTTCGTGTCGTCGCAGCCGACCTCTGGGATGGAACGGGCGGTGGATTACTGGGCTAGCGGCGCCTTTCACCTGCCGCAACTGCTGGATCCCCGGCTGACCCAGGTGGCCTTTGGCGAGGCGCACGATGGGGCCGGCACACTGCGCTCGGCGGCGGTGCTGGACGTGCGCCGGGGCCTGAAAGGACGAGGGCGTTACCCCGTGCGTTATCCCGCGCCGGGCGCCCTGATGGCCGCCGGTCCCGCCGCCGCGTCGGAGTGGCCAGACCCAGCGGCAGGCTGCGCCGACCAGTCGGGTCCAATGGGCGCACCGCTGGCCCTGCTGCTCGGGCCAGACCAGAGCAATCAGGTCCGGCGCGCAGCACTGCGAGTCAATGGCCACGCCGCGCCTGCGTGCCTACTGACTGCGTCCACCTTCACCGGCGCCTCGGCCAGCAACACGCAGGCGGGCCGAGCCATTCTGGCGGCCCAGGGCGCCGCCCTGCTGCTGCCGGGTCAGCCGCTGCCCGCAGGTGCCCAGGTAGAGGTGAGGTTTGTGACGGCGCGCGGCCCGGTGACCTGGACCTTCCGGGTCGCTCCGTGAGTGCGCCGCTCCAGCCGGCACAGAATGGACAGCTCACCGGGAGGGGGTACACTCCTTGGGGCAGGATGCGCCCACCGGCCCCGAGCAGGACAGTCCGGCCCGGTGGGGAATGGAGACCACAATGAATATTACCCAGGACAAGGTTGTCGAACTGGAATACACCCTGACGGTGGACGGCGAAGTCATTGACCAGAGCGAGGGCGGCGAGCCCCTCGTGTACCTGCATGGCCACAGCAACATCATTCCCGGCCTGGAGCGGGCCCTGGAAGGCAAGGGCGCAGGCGACGCGCTGCAGGTCACCGTGGCCCCCGAAGACGGCTACGGCGAGCGCGATGAGGACAGCGTGGAAGACCTGTCGCGCGAGGACTTCGAGGACGACGTGGAGGTCGGCGCGACCTACTACGCCCAGTCGGAAGACGGCAGCGTGATTCCGTTTACCGTGCTGGCCGTCGACGGCGAGACCGTGCAGGTGGACTTTAACCCCCCCCTGGCCGGCATGACCTTAAACTTCGACGTGAAGGTGCTGAGCGTACGCGACGCCACTGCTGAGGAACTGGACCACGGCCACGCCCACGCCGAGGGCGACCACCACCACGACTGATCAGAAGTGCCTCACAGCGCCCCGTCTTGTTCAGAGACGGGGCGCTACCTTTTGACCGGGAGGGGCTGGACCACACGCGCTGGCCATCCGCCTAGTTCCTTCCTTGGAACAGAAGCAAGTAGCGCACTCTAACTCCAGCACCCGCCTTGCTCCATCGCCGCGCTTGCTTCATATGGATTCCGCTTCATTGCAGCACAGCAAAGAAGGGCACCGTCTGCGCTTCCATATCGCGAAATCCGCAGCTGTTCTTGCTCGCTCTGCTGCGCCGCTTTCCAAGTCCGCTCGGATTTCACCAAGCATTCTGCCGATTCAATCGGAGTCCGTATCAGTTGACTTGAACCGTTCTGGTCTATGCTTCAAGCTGACTCCGCCCCAAAAGCCCCTCTGCGTCGCAGCCGTGTCCCTCTACTCCTGGTCGTCGTAGACATGCAGCAGAGTGGCCTCGGGGTCGCCGCCGGGATGGTGATGGCGGGCCACCAGGCGGGCCACGCGCGGACGGGCGCCGGCGTGGGCCAGCAGCCGGGCGCCCAGTTCCGGGTGGTGGGCGCGGATGCCCAGCGCCCCCACAGGCGGCAGCACGCGGGCCAGACGGTTGGGCACCAGGCCCACCAGCACCCGTTCCCACAGCCAGTAGGGCCGCAGGCTCTTGCCGCAGTCGTGTAGCAGCGCGGCGGCCAGCAGTTCGGGTCCCGCATCGGGGTGATCGCGGCGCAGGTGGCGGGCCACGCGGCAGGCGTGTTCACGGTCACGTGGGTCCATGCTCCGGTACACCCGCGCCTCGGCGGGGGTCAACAGGGCGGCGGCCCAGTCGTCATCCGGCTGGGCATCTTCGGGACTCATGGAGCGCCACAGCCGGCTGAACTTGGCCGCGTAGCCGCTGACCTTGCGGCGAATGCGGGCGCTGAGGGTGCGGCGGGCCATACCCAGAGCATACGCAAGGCCGCCCGCGCACTGCACGCAGGCGGCCTCCTGGGACGGTCTTAATCTGCGGCGGTTTCGGCCTCGACTTCCAGGGCGGCCAGGGCGCGCTCGGCGCTCATGGCGGCGCGGGTGCCGGCGCCCACGCTGGTGCCCAGCTGGCGGTAGATGTAGTCGCTCACGTCTCCGGCGGCAAACAACATGGGGACGCTGGTGTAAATCTCGTCGGTCACGTCCACATAGCCGTCGGGGCGCAGTTTAACCGTGTCCTGCACAAACTCGGTGTTCGGCACGTGCCCAATGAAGATGAACACGCCGTCTGTGGGCATCTCGCTTTCCTCGCCCGTCTTGAGGTTCTTCAGGCGCACGCCGGTCACACTGTCGGCGCCCTCAATTTCCTCTACGGCCGTGTCCCAGATGAACTTCATTTTGGGGTTGGCAAAGGCGCGGGCCTGGGCCACCTTGTTGGCGCGCAGGGTGTCGCGGCGGTGAATCAGGGTCACTTCCTCGGCAAACTTGGTCAGGAACAGCCCTTCTTCGACGGCCGCGTCGCCGCCGCCCACCACGACCACCTTCTTGCCCCGGTAGAAAAAGCCGTCGCAGGTGGCGCAGGTGCTGACGCCTTTGCCCCAGAAGTGCTCCTCGCCGGGCACATTCAGGCGCTTGGGGTTGGCGCCAGTGGCCAGAATCACAGCCTTGGCGCGGTAGGTGCCACTGTAGCCGGTCACGGTGAAGGGATACTCGTGCGACTGGTCGTCGTCCGTGCGGACGATAGACTGCACCTCGTCCATCTCAATGACGCCGCCGAACTTTTCAGCCTGTTGCTGCATGCGGCTGGCCAGTTCCATGCCGCTGATCGGCTCAGGAAAGCCGGGGTAGTTCTCGACTTCCTCGGTCTGGGCAATCTGGCCGCCGGGCAGCCCCTTTTCCAGAATCAGGGTCTTGAGGCTGGCGCGGCCGGTGTAAATCGCAGCGGTCAGGCCGGCTGGGCCGCCGCCGACAATCACCACGTCATAGGTGTGGGTGTTCCCCGTCATAGAGGAAGCGTACCACCGGCCAGAGCCTCACGCTGTTAGCCAGACACAGTTTATTTTTTAAAGCATTGTTGGGAAGTAGGCAGTGGTGAGTGGAGTGCAGCCTCTCGAAACGCCGAGCCCGCCAAGCCGCTGGCAGGGTGAGGGGTCAGGCTGGGCAAGGGCAGTATGTGAGGCGCTGTCCTCATCGGAAGCCACGGGCACACAGCCCTCACCCCCAAGTTCAACGGAGCGGAAGGGGGTTTCCCACTCCCCACTCACTCCTACCCACTCCCCCTTTACTGCAGCGGCGTGAAATTGGTAACCGTCCATTCGCCAAACCCGTCGGCAATGCCGCCGTCGCCCAGGCCGCTATAGAGCAACACCGGAAAGCCCAGCGCCGGGTCGTAACTCACACGTACATCGGGGCAGCGTGCCCTGGCCTGTTCGCGCAGGATCTGGGCCACAGTGTCAAAGCGGCCTTCCAGGGTCAGGCGGGCCAGCGGGCTGGGTTCGCCCGACTCACCGGGCGCCAGCGCCGTCCCCGTCACCTGACCTCCCCGCACCGTCACGCGGGTGGTGGGAAACAGCACGGGCGCCGCGACCTGCCGCACGTCATAGCGGTAGGTCTTCAGGCCCTGAGCCTGCCAGAGGGTCCGGGCCTGACGCAGCTGGCGGTTCAGGGCGACAAAGTCTGGCCGCACGTAGCCAGGGCGGCAAACCCCCGAGGCCGGCACTGGCCCACCCGCTCCGCCCGCCTGGGCCAGCGGAGCAGCAGTCATCAGGAGGCCCAGCAGGGCGGCGGCCGGCAGTTTGAACATGGGCCCCAGCGTAGGCCCCCTGACTGACCTCCGCCTGAAGCGGAACTTGACCAACCCTGCCCCGGCCAGGCGCGGCGTACCCTGGGCGGCATGACCGACACCCCCACCCTCGACCTGGGGTACTCCCTGTGCCCCAACGACACGTTTATTTTTCACGCGCTGCACGCGGGCCTGACACCGTCACCGCTGCCGGTGCGCGAGGTGCTTGAAGACGTGCAAACCCTGAACGACTGGGCAGTGGAGGGCCGGCTGCCGATCACCAAAATCAGCTACCGCGCCTACTTTGAAGTCATGGACACCTACGTGGCGCTGCGGGCCGGCGGCGCCCTGGGACGGGGCGTGGGGCCGCTGGTGGTCACGCGCGGCGATGTGGAGGACCTGAACGGGCGCGTGGTGGCCTCGCCGGGGGCGCTGACCACCGCCGAACTGCTGCTGCGCCTGGTCTATCCAGAGGTGCAGGTGGTCCGCATGCGGTACGACGAGGTCATGCCCGCCGTGGCGCGCGGCGAGGCCGGCGGGCAGCGCCTAGATGCGGGCCTGATTATCCACGAGTCGCGCTTCACCTACGCCGGGCACGGCCTGACCCAGCTGCTAGACCTGGGCGCGTGGTGGGAGGGCGAAACCGGCCTTCCGCTGCCGCTGGGCGCCATTCTGGTGCGGCGCGACCTGCCGGCCAGGGTGCAGGCCGAGCTGAACGATGCCGTGCGGGCCAGCCTCGACTACGCCTATGCCCACCCGCAGGCTTCCCGCGACTATGTGCGTCAGCACGCCGCCGAACTGTCCGACGAGGTCATGCAGGCCCACATTGACCTGTACGTCAACGACTTCAGCCTGGATGTGGGCGAGGAAGGCGAGCGGGCCGTGCGGGAGCTTCACCGCCGCGCGGTGGCGGTCGGAGCCGTACCCCCCAGCTCTCAGAACCTCTTCGTTGAACTGACCTGACGCTTCTCTAAAGGTTCTCCTCAGCCTTTCTTGAAGGCACCCTGAGGTAGGGCTCAGAAGGTGCCTGAGCTTCATTTGCCCCACGCAGGCGGCGCTTAGCTTGACTTCGTTCAATTCAGGCACTTCGCTCTCCTGGCTCTAACTCTGTGCAGGTCTTCATCTTCTGGCCCCTGCCCGAAGACGTGCCGCTGCGCTGCGTTGCGCTGGAAATTCGTGCGAAGCCGGCCACCGAGGTTCTATGCGTACTCCTTTTCTTACCCTGACTGCCATGCTGTGGACCGCCGCCCTTGCCGGAGCTGCCGAAGGCCAGACCATTCCCGACCGGGGCACCGTGAACGTGAACGGCGCGACCGTGTTTTACAAGGCGGCTGGCAGCGGCCAGCCTCTGCTGCTGATCCACGGCTACCCCCTGAACGGCGAACTGTTCAAGAACAACCGGATGCTGCCTGGCTACCGCGTGATTACCGTGGACCTGCCCGGCTTTGGCCAGAGCAAGGCCCCTGGCCGCGACGCCAGCATTGAAAACTACGCCAAGACCATGCTGGGGTTCATGGACGCCCTGAAGCTGAACAACATTGTGGTGGGCGGCATGAGCATGGGCGGCATGACGCTGCTGCAGATGTACAAAACCGACCCTGACCGCTTTAAGGGCCTGGTGCTGATTGACACAACCGCCGACCCGGCAGGGGTGGCTGAAAAGGCCATGTGGATGGGCACTGGCCAGCAGGCCCAGCAAAAGGGTGTGGCCAGCCTGGTTGACCTCCTGCTGCCCCGGATGCTGACCGCCGAGAGCCGCATGAAGATGCCCAATCAGGTGGCGCACCTGGGCAGCCTGATCAAGCAGGCCAGCCTGGACGGCGCTGTGGGCGCGGCAATGGCGCTGGCCAACCGCCCCGACGCCAACCCGGTGCTGGGCACCATCCGCGTGCCCACGCTGATTCTGGCGGGCGTGGAAGACAACGTGACCCCCGCCGAACTACAAATGAAGATGAAGAACCAGATTGCTGACAGCCGCCTGGTCATGGTGCCCGGCGCTGGCCACGCCGCCACTTTCGAGAAGGCCATGGCCGTCAACGCCGCCATGCGCGCCTGGCTCGCGGGCCTGCGCTAATCCCCGCCGACTGGCCCTGCAGGGAGCTGCCTCCCTGGGGGCCACTTCGCACGCTGAGCCCCTCTCTCTAGACCACTTCCCCAGGAGTTCCCATGATGAAATCTGCCCTAGCCGCCCTGAGTGCGCTGCTGACCGTTAGCGCCCTGGCCCAAACCGCCCCTCCGTCCCCCCGTCCCATCACCCCACCCGAGCCGCCCGCCACGGTGACCGCCACCCGTCTGGAGCCTGTGGCCCTGGAGTTCACGGCCGACAAGCTGGCGCGGCTGAAGGTGCCGGCGGGCTTTACCATCAAGGTGGTGGCCACCGGGCTGGGTAACGCCCGCATGCTGCACGTCATGCCTGACGGCGGCATCTACCTCACCCGGCGTCAGCAAGGCGACGTGTGGTACATGAAAGACGTGAACAAGGACGGCAAGATTGAAGCCGTCGAGCGCAAGATGGTTGCCCAGAACATCAAGGCCGCCCACGGCCTGGACGTCAAGAACAACAAGCTGTATGTCGTGGGCGAAAAGACCATCTGGGTGATGGACATGGCCAAAGACGGCAGCCTGAGCGTCCCGCGTATCTTCGCGGACGGCTTCCCGGACGCCGGACAGCACCCCGCCCGCACCATCAAGTGGGGCCCAGACGGTTACCTGTACGCCACCTTCGGCTCGACCAACAACGACTCGCTGACCCAGAACCCGGAAGAAGCGACGATGCTGCGCATTGCGCCCGACGGCAAGACCCGCGAGATTTACGCGCGCGGTCTGCGCCATACCATCGGCTTTGGCTGGCACCCGGTCAGCAAGGTGCTGTACGGCGCTGACCAGGGCAGCGACTGGCACGGCGACAACATCCCGCCCGAAGAGATTAATGCCATCCAGCGCGGCAAGAATTACGGCTGGCCCTTCTGCTACGGCGACAAGCAGCCTGACCCTTACGTCAATGCCAGCAATATCCCCGGTCTGGTCAGCAAAGCCCAGTACTGCGCGGGCACCCAGGGCTCGCTGGTCACGTACACCGCCCATGCCGCCGCCATCGCTATGAACTACTACACGGGCACCCAGTTCCCGGCCGACATGCGCAACGACGCTTTTATCGCCTACCGGGGCTCGTGGAACCGCAGCGAGCCCAGCGGCTACGAGATTGCCCGTCTGGTGTTCGACGCCCAGAACAAGCCCGAGCGCATTGAGCCCTTCGTGACAGGGTTCGTGTACGAAGAGAATGGGGAGTGGAAGCAGTTTGGGCGGGTGGCGGGCGTGGCGACCTACACCGACGGCAGTCTGCTGTTCACCGACGATCAGAGCGGTGTCCTCTACCGTGTGCTCTACACCGGAGGCAACTAAATGAAGACCTTGCTCCCTGCCGGCCTCCTGATCGGTGCGGCC
Organism: Deinococcus arboris; assembly: GCF_009755355.1. GTDB lineage: Bacteria > Deinococcota > Deinococci > Deinococcales > Deinococcaceae > Deinococcus > Deinococcus betulae. The sequence goes on from NZ_WQLB01000001.1 coordinate 199,518, forward strand.
TCCCTCGGCTTCGCCCTCGCTGGCGGCCTGGACCTCCCCATGGCGATGGCCGCCCCCGCCTCCAGTCCTCTCTCCGCCACTGCCGCCCTGCGCGACCCCCAGGGGCAGGTGCGCGGCACCGCCACCTTCACCCAGCAGGGGATGAACCTGCGCGTGCAGGTGCAGGTCAGCGGCCTGACCCCCGGCCAGCACGGATTGCACCTGCACGAGAACGGCCGCTGCACCCCCGGCATTGACCCAGCAACCAATACGGTGGTGGCCTTTGGTGGGGCCGGGGGTCATTTTGACCCCGGCATGAGCAAGAACCACGATGACCCGGTGGCCGACAACCACTATGGCCACGGCGGGGACCTACCGATGATCACGGTGGGGGCCGACGGGACAGGGACGCTGACGTACACAACGGCCAAGAGCAGCCTGACGGGGATGACGGGGGTCCTCAATCGCAGCATCGTGATTCATGCCAAGGCGGATGACTACAAGAGTGATCCTGCGGGGCTGACGGGCGCGAGGGAACGGTGTGGGGTGATCACGCGCCTGAACTTCAGCGTGCGGGACTACCCCCTGCCCGGGCCGCAGGACTTTCCCGAGGGCGTGGCCTATGACGCCAAACGGGGCCTCCTGTTCACCGGCAGTGCCCGCACCGGCGACATCTATGCCATCAATGCCTCTACCGGCGCTGTCAGCAAGTTTGCCAACGGCGGCGGGCAAGGGCGCGGGGCAGCCTTGGGCCTCAAGGTGGACAGCCAGAGCCGCGTATGGGTGGCGGGTGGCGCCACCGGTACGGTCACGGTCCTCAGCCCCGACGGGTTCCCGCTGGCTATCCTGAACACGCCCAAGTCGCCCAACGCCTTTGTCAACGACCTGACGCCTGCGGCGGACGGTAACGTCTACGTGACGGACTCGACCCGCCCGGTCATCTTCCGCGTGACGCCAGACCTGAAGCTGAGCGCCTGGCTGGACCTGGGCCAGACCCCCATCAAGTACGGCCCCGGCACCAACCTGAACGGTATTGCGGCGACCCCAGATGGCCGCGCGCTGCTGGCCATGCAGCTGAACACGGGCGACCTGTGGCGCATTGACCTGAAGACCAAGGCCGTTCGCAAGGTCATGGGCGAGCTGGTCAACGGCGACGGCATTTTGCTGGACGGCCGCACGCTGTACGTGGCGCGCAACAAGGATCAGGTGGTGAGCAAGGTGATGCTCAGCGCCGACTACACTTCCGGCACCCTGATGACCGAGGAACCCCTGAATGGCCTGCGTTTCCCGGCGACCCTGGCGGCCATTGGCGGCGACCTCGTGGTCACGCAGGCGCAGCTGGATAAGTTGCAGGGCGGCACCCCAGAAACACCCTTCAAGCTCACCCGCTTTAAGAAGTTCTAGAGCCGGGTCTGAACAGGAGGCGCCAGGACATAAGCCTGGCGCTTTTTGCTGCTCTGGTTTTCGCTGACAGAGGGTGACTGCTTAAAGACTCGCTGTCACAGGGCCACCTGACTCAGCGCTCTTATGAATCCTTCCCTCAAGAGCATTGAAGGCTGTAGCCAGACTTCTGCCTCTTTTCTCGGCGCAGAAGGTCCCCGGAGTTCTGCACAGTGTGCTGAACCGGCTTGGTTGTCTCCCTCCTCTCCGACGCAGGAAGAGTGTGTTATGGCCCTCGCCTCATGCCCGCCAATGTGAGCGGCTTGTAAGAGCACGGCACGGAAGCGTGGGTTACGCTATGAAAGTGACCAAGCAAGGCGGCCCAGCCACCCCAGCCATCGAGGTGCGGGGGCTGTATAAGAGATACGGTTCAAACAGCATCCTGGAGGACGTGCACCTGACCGTCATGCCCGGCGAGGTGTACGCCCTGACAGGTCCCAACGGCGCCGGCAAAACGACCCTCATCCGCGCCATGACCGGCCTGGCCTTTCCCTCGGACGGCGACGTGCGGCTGCTGGGGCGTGACGTTCATCTGGACGGCCAGCGCGCCCGCGCCTACTTGGGCGCCGTGGTGGAGGCGCCGGCCAAGTTTTACCCCCAGTTCACGGGCACCCAGAACCTGCAAGTGCATGCCAATCTGGCGGCCATGGCTCCCGGCGGGCGACGCATCAGCCGCGACCGCATCCGCGAGGTGCTGGCGCTGCTGGAACTGACGCGCATGGCCGACAAGAAGGTGGGCGAATACTCGCTGGGACAGCGGCAGCGCCTGGGCGTGGCCAGCGCCATGCTGGCCGAACCCAAGGTCCTGATTCTGGACGAGCCGACCAGCGGCCTGGACCCACTGGGCATCGGCCTGATTCACCGCATTGTGACCAGCCTGGCCACCAGCGGCTGCGCGGTGGTGCTGTCCACCCATCACCTCCGCGAAATTGCTACTTACGCGCACACTGTGGGCATTCTGACCGGGGGGCGACTGGTGGACACGGTGGACCTGCGCGCCCGCCAGGCCGCCTACCGCTTCCGGGTGGACGACCCGGTGGGGGCGGCGGCGGTGCTGGAGCGCCTGCCGTTTGTGCGCCGGGTCAGCACCCGCACCCCCTACGCCATCGCCCATCTGGGCGGCGAGGCCCGCGTGCCCGACGCCCTGAGCCACCTGCACCAGGAAGGGATTCGCGTCTTTGAGGCCAGCCCCGACCACTTTGACCTGTACGAGTACTACCGCGAACGCGTGGAGCAAGCCTGATGAGTGACCTCACCCCTTCCCTGCCCCGTCCCCACGCTGTCCAGCCCACCGGAGGCCACGCATGCTGACCCTGCTGAGCCTGGAATTCCGCAAGCTCTTCGGCGCCCGCAGCGCCCGGCTGGCCCTGCTGGTGACCTTTTTGCTCCCGCTGCTGTGGGCCTTTGCCCCCCGCCTGGACGAATTGATTCAGGTGAAACTAACAAGTGGCTGGCAGCTGCCGGCGGTCAGCATCGGCGTGACCATCGGGTATCTGCTGCCTCTGTTTATTGCCGTGACCGTCGCCGAGATGATTGGGTCAGAGGTCGCGCAGGGCACCCTGGCGCCCCTGCTGCTGCGCCCGGTGGACCGCACCAAGGTCATTGCCAGCAAGCTGATTGTGGCCCTGAGCTACCCCTTTCTGCTGATTCTGACCACAGTGGTGGGCTCGCTGCTGGCCGGCATTCCGCTGGGCTTTGGCAGTTTTGCAGGTGGCACCGGGCTGGGGCCGGGCCTGTTTGTGGGCGTCGGCCAGCTGAGCAGCGACGCCGCCTTTGCCGAGGTGCTGCGCGGCAGCCTCCTGGCCGGCGTGGTGCTGATGCCGGTGGCGGCCCTGTCGCTGCTGTTTGGCGTGCTGTACCTGAGCACGGCAGCGGCCGCGCTGGCCACCTTCGCCGCACTGATTGTCATGCGGCTGCTGGTGGTGCTGCCCGACGCGGTTCAGCGCATTCTGCTCACCAGCCACCTGAATCTATACGTGCAGCAGGGCGACATTTTGCAGCCGCTGGTGCTGCTCCTGATCTACACGGCGGGCTTTGGCCTGATGAGCATCTTCGCGTTTGACCGCCGCGACGTATAAAGACTCCTGGTAAGTCTGGGCGCCCTCAAGTGGGGCGCCGATTTTTTTGTCCTCACGCCGGGCCGGGCTGCGCTACAGTGCGCGCCGAATCTACTCACTGCTCTGCCGGAGGTTTCCCCTATGCGTCTTCCTGTCCTGCTGATCTTCTCGCTGTTGACCCTGAATGCGGTGTCTGCGGCCGCTGCCCCCACCAAAGCCCAGCAAATCGCTGTGTTCAAGGTGGCGGCTCTGGCCCGTGCCAACGTCACCGACACCGCCCTGCGCGCCACAGGCGTGCCGGCCGAGACCGTGACCATTGCGGCCGACTACCTGTATGGGCGTGACCTGAATGTGCAGGCCTACGACCTGGACGCTTTTCTCAAGGCCCGTATTCCGAACATAGAGACCCTGGCCCAGAGCGGCGCGCAGATCCTGTTCTGGTGCCGCGACGGCTACGCGCCGACCGCCAAGCTGAGCGACGTGCTGGGCCAGGGCGGCCTGATTGCCGTGCGGGACGCCGACGCCCCAGAAGCCGTGGGGTGGTCCGACGTGCCCTACAAGACAAGTCTGCTGACCGCCGCAGATGTGGGCAATTACGTGGTGTGGCGCACGGCGCAGTTTCCAGCCAAGCCGCAGCCCTGGGGCCTGGAGACGGTGTACATCCTGCCGGCGAACGCTGTCATCAAGTAGGGGTTCAGTTTGCGCGGTGGGGCGCCGCTGTGGCCTCTGTCCCTGTAGGTAGGCGCCCCACCGCGCTAGCCTGCCCGCCATGACGGCTCCCCTTTCGCTGACCACGGGCGGCAGCCTGTATGACCGCATTGGGCCAGCAGCACTGGACCAGCTGGTCACCCGCTTTTACGCCCTGGTGGCCGCCGACCCGGCGCTGGCGCCTCTCTTTCCAGCTGACCTGACAGAAACCGCCGAAAAACAGCTGGCTTTTTTAAGTGGTTTTCTGGGCGGGCCGCCGCTGTACCACGAGCGCTACGGGCACCCCCGCCTGCGCGCCCGGCACCTGCCTTTTCCTATTACGCCAGCGCGGGCGCGGGCCTGGCTGGCCTGCATGAACGCCGCGCTGCGCGCCACCCCCGAGATTGCCGAAGCCGACGCGCGCGAGCTGCACATGGCGCTCTCGCGGGTGGCCGTGCATATGGTAAACACCCCGGAAGACCAGAGCGAAACGTGACTCCAGTGGCCTGGTGACGGCAGAGAAGCAAGGGCTGATTCCTGAAACAAAAAGGCACCCGTGCCGGCACCACCGCTGGCCATGCCTGTCTGGGTCAGCCTCGCCCCTTTAGTTGACAAGATTTGTCATCTACTCTAAGGTGACCTCAACCCTGAAGAGGGTCACTATCCAGAGCGGCCGAGGGAACAGGCCCGATGACGCCGCAGCAACCAGGAGATCTATGACGCAGCCCCACCTCAACTCAGCCTTCCGCGCCTGTCCAGGGCCCGCGCGCTGTTGTTGACCGCTGCCTCGTAGCACCTCTCCCCGGTGCTCCACGCCTGCCCGACTGAGGGACCGATAGGACGAGCGCCCAGCGCGCTCCCCTGAAAGGACAATCTATGCACCACCGATGTCGCCCGAGCTGACACGCCGCGCCTGCCCCACACGCTGCGCGCTCCCCGCTCCGGTTTTCCCCCACATCCTTCCCAGGAGCTGCCCATGACCGAGACCCTGCACGTCCGCTGGAAGCCCGGCACCCTTGACACCCTGCTCGTGACCTCGCCTCACGGCACGCTGGACTGGAATGTTCTGATCTTCGAGCGCATCTACGGCGCCCAGGCGGTGGCCCAGCTGTACCTGACTGGCCGCGCCAGCGTGACACGCGTTGCTCTGCCAGCCGAAGCGCCGATCAACACCGTTACGGCCCGAGTCGCCTGACCAGACGGCCCGCCCTGAACTGACCTCACTCTTGAGGTTCAGACGACTCCTCACACCCCTTCCGAGGTCTGCTATGACGCACCCCAGCCCCAACCTGTACTGGTTCATTCCTTCCGGCGGCGACGGCCGGCAACTGGGTCAGCCCAGCCGCCCCGCGCACTTCTCCTACCTGACGCAGGTGGCCCAGGCCGCCGACACCCTGGGCTTTGACGGCGTGCTGCTGCCCACAGGCGGCACCAATGAAGACACCGTCATTCTGGCCAGCGCTCTGTCGGCCCTGACCCGGCAACTGCGCTTTCTGGTGGCGCTGCGCCCCGGCCTCTTTTCGCCGGTGCTGGCAGCCCGGCTGACAGCGTCGCTGGACCGGATTACCAACGGACGAATTAACCTGAACATCGTCTCGGGCAGCGGGAACTTTGATTTCGAGGGCTTGAAGCTCTCGCAAGAAGAACGCTACGCCCTGACCCACGAGTGGCTGGGGGTCTTCCGCCGCCTGCTGCGCGGCGAAACCGTGACGCATGAAGGCGCGCAGGTCCAGGTGCATGAAGGCCGCTCCCTGCTGCCCAGTGTGCAGCGGCCTTACCCGCCGATCTTCTTCGGCGGCAGCAGCCAGCCGGCGCTGGCGGTGGCCGGCGAGCATGTGGACGTGTACCTCAGCTGGGGCGAGCGGCCCGAGCAGGTGGCCGAGAAGTTCGAGGCCGTGCGCCGCGAGGCCGCGCTGCATGACCGCACCGTGCGCTTTGGCCTGCGGGCCCACATCATTGTGCGTCCCACCGAGGATGAAGCCTGGGCCGCTGCCGACGAACTGATCGCTGGGGTCAGCGACGAACAGATTACCCAGGCGCACCAGGCTTTCCTGCACAGCGGCTCTGAGGGGCAGCGCCGTCAGAGCGCGCTGAACGGCGGCACCCGCGAGAGCCTGCGGGTGGGCAAGAACCTGTGGGCGGGCGTGGGCCTGCTGCGCGGCGGCGCCGGCACGGCGTTCGTAGGCAACCCGGAGAACGTGGCCGCCGCCCTGCGTGAATACCAGGACGTGGGCGTCGAGACCTTTATCCTCAGCGGCTACCCGCATCTGGAAGAAGCCTACCGCGTGGCCGAACTGCTGTTCCCGGCGCTGGGCCGCACCAGCCCCGTGTTTACCCCACGCGACGGTCAGGTGCTGAGCCACACATCCACCCCCACCCTGAACGCCGCCCAGGCCCCCGAGACGGTGGGACGCTTCCGCAGCATCTGAGAACGAGGGGCTCAGCGCCCCGAAGGCACAACCTCAACCACCCATCCCCGGCTGGGCCGCCTTCTCCCCTGCGGCCTGGCGACCTCGCCTCAACCTTTTAGGAGCCTTCACATGACCCGAATCCGTCCACTGGCCCTGACCCTTTCCGCCCTGCTGCTGGGCCACGCCAGCGCTGTCACCTTTACCATCGGCTACCAGAAAGGCGGCATTCCCAACATCCTGAAAGCGCGCGGTACGCTGGATAAGTACGCCGTGCAGGGCATTAACTTCAAGTGGGTGCTGTTTACTGCTGGGCCGCCCCTCTTAGAAGCCGCCAACGCTGGCGCGGTGGACTTTGGCAGCGTGGGCAACGCGCCGGGCGTCTTTGCGCTGGCCGGCGGCGCTGACCTGAAATATGTGGGCGTCAGCGTCAACCGGTCGGACGACACCGAGGCCGTCATCGTGCCCAAGACTTCCAGCATCCAGAAGGCCAGCGACCTGAAAGGCAAACGGATTGGGGTGGCGCGCGGCTCCAGCGCCCACGCCTTCTTATACAGCGTCCTGAAAAGCGCTGGGCTCACGTTTAAGGACGTGACCGTGGTGCCCCTGCTGCCCCCCGACGCCCGCCCGGCCTTTGAAAGCGGCAGCATTGACGCCTGGGCCATCTGGGACCCGTTCCTGACCACCGCCCTGCAGGGCACAGAGGCCCGCGTGCTGCGTGACCACACCGGCCTGGGGCGCGGGGACAGCTATCACCTGGCCCCCAGCGCCGTGCTGGCCAACGCCGAGAAAAAGCGGGCCCTGCAGGTGCTGCTGGCCGAACTGGAAGCCACTGCCGACTGGGCCAACCGCAACCAGAATGAGGTGATTGCGCAGTTCAGCGACGAACTGGGCATTCCCAAGAGCGTGCTGGCCGTCACCGTGCCCAAAGGCGTGCCCTTTAACATCCGGCCCTTCCGCGCGGCGGATCTCGCGCCGCTGCGGACCCTGGCCGGCGCCTTTCAGGAAGCAGGAGTCTTGCCGCGCGCTGTCACTTTCAGCACCCAAAGTTACGTGACGCTGCCCGCGTTCAAATCGGCGCTGGCCACTCTGGGGCTGAAGTGACCGGACTCCGGGGCACCCTGACCCAGGTGCGGCGGGGCCAGGCCGCCGTGCCACCAGCGGCCAAACGCGCCCGGCCTGCACGGACACTCCCCAACGGCGAGTGGGTGCGTTGGCTGGTGCCTGCCCTGCTGGTGGCCTTCTGGCAACTGGCAGCCCAGGTGGGGTGGCTCAATGCCCGCGTCCTGCCTGCCCCCAGCGCCGTGGTCGGGGCCTTCTGGGAACTGGCGCGCAGCGGAGACCTGTGGGGGCACTTTCTGATCAGCCTTCAGCGCGCCGGGCTGGGCGTGCTGGTGGGCGCCGGGCTGGGCTTTACCTTCGGCATTCTGACCGGCACCTTCCGGGCCGCCAATCTGCTGCTGGACACCACCTTTCAGATGGTGCGCACGGTGCCCAATCTCGCCCTGATTCCGCTGGTCATCCTGTGGTTTGGCGTGGGCGAGAGCGGCAAGGTCTTTCTGATTGCGCTGGCCACCTTCTTTCCGGTGTACCTGAACACCCTGCACGGGGTGCGCAGCATTGATCCGCGCCTGAAGGAGATGGCGGGCGTGTACGGCCTAGGGCCACTGGAAACTTTTCGCCGCGTGACGCTGCCGGGTGCCCTGCCCAGCGTCCTGGTGGGCCTGCGCTACGCCCTGGGGATTTCCTGGCTGGCGCTGGTGGTCGGAGAGTCCTTTGGGGCCAGCAGCGGTATCGGCTTTCTGGCGATGGACGCCCGCGAGTTCTTCCGCACCGATGTGATCGTGCTGGCCATCGTCATCTACGCACTTATTGGCAAGGCGGCCGACGCGCTGGTGCGCGGGCTGGAACGGCGCCTGTTGCCCTGGCAGATGGTCGCATGACCGCCGTGCAGATTCTTCCGCCACCTGTTCCCGTTTTGCCCGCACGCGGCGCCAGCGTGCACATTCGGGGCCTGAGCGTGCAGTACGGCCAGCAGACGGTGCTGCGCGACCTGTCCCTGGACATCGCGCCCGGCGAGCGGGTGGCCCTGGTGGGCGCCAGCGGCGGGGGTAAGACGACCCTGCTGCGCGCCCTGGCAGGCCTGACCCCCATCAGCAGCGGCGAGCTTCGGCTGGATCACCCCCACGGCGACGCCCGCGTCCGGGTCATGTTTCAAGAAGACCGCCTGTTGCCCTGGCTGGGCGCTCTGGACAACGTCTCGCTGGGTCTGGGGCCACAGGACCGGCACCACGCCCGCACCGCCCTGAACGGCGTCGGGCTGGCCGACCGGGCGCGGACCTACCCGCACGAACTCTCGGGCGGGCAGCGGCAACGGGTGGCCCTAGCACGCGCCCTGGCCCACCGCCCAGCGCTACTGCTGCTGGACGAGCCGTTCGGCGCCCTGGACGCCCTGACCCGCGCCGAGATGCACAGGTTGCTGGACACCCTGCTGGACGACACCGCCGCCACCACTCTACTGGTGACCCACGATCTGGACGAGGCTCTGAAACTGGCGGACCGGGTGCTGCTGCTGAGCGGCGGCGTGCTGGCCGATGACCTGCGGGTGACGGCGCCGCGGCCCCGAATACGCGCCGAACTGGAGCCTCTCCGCTTATCGCTGGAGGAAAGACTGCACTAAACGGCATTTCTTCAAGAGGCCATCTCCTGACCGCTCAGAACGGCAGGAGGTGGCTTTATCTATAGACGCAAACCAAAGGCGGACTTGGGATTGGCGCTGCAGCCATAGGCACCTCTACAAGAGGGCGAGCGAAAGCAGAGCGGGCTCAGGGTGTGGCCCAGTTACGTCGGCGCTTTCCCCAGTGAGGAAGGAACCAGGCGCCATCCGTCTCAAACAGGCCTCATCTCCGTCTGTCAGCTTGCCCTCTACCCACGCGGTGTCAAGCCACCTGCCTCCTGGTGCTCGGCCTTTTCTCGGCGTTGACGCTGGGATACGGGCAGGTTCCCCCTTCTCGCCTGCAGGGCTGGACGCCCCTAGTGGCCCGCAAGGCATGCATCAGTCTGGCTACGCTGGCAGTTCGGCGGGCCGACATTCGCCAGGTGGTCTTCACACAACCGGCCCGCTTTCGTGAAGGCAGCTGGACCCTCACGGGCGTCCTGCAGTTGCAACACGCGCCTGGTGGCCTCACCCGCGCACCCCTTACCTGTCTATTCACGCCGAATGCAGATCTGTTCGAGGTCGTGCCGGTCAGTCTGACTCTGGGGGCCTGAAGAGACGAGCAAACCAGGACGACGCTGTCCGCTTGGCACCTTTCACTTTTCATTTGCCAGGAGACGAACCGGTTGACATTCACCCCGCCTAGTAGCGCATTTAGAAGCCCATCAAGCCAGTTTGACCGGACCTGGACAACTCTTAACAATTGACTAGCAGGGTTCCGGCGCAGCCCAGACCCGCTTTCTACACTGCGCAGCATGACCCAGCCCCGCACCATCGAAGACCTCCGCAGCGAGGTAGACCAGATTAACCGCGACCTGCTGCGCCTGCTCTCGCAGCGCGGCGCCGTGGTGGCCCAGATTGGCCACGCCAAGACCCAGGAAGGCCGCCCCAACCACTACGACCCTGCCCGCGAGGAGCAGCAGCTCAAGGAGCTTGAAGCCCTGAACGAGGGGCCGTTCACCACCGCCGCTGTCAAGGCCATCTTCAAGGAGATCTTCAAGGCCAGCCTGGACCTTGAGGAAAGCAACGACAAGAAGCAGCTCTTGGTGTCCCGCAAGGTCAAGAGCGACGACACCGTGCTGGACATTGACGGCGTGCGGATTGGCGGCGACGCGCCGCCCATCATTATCGCGGGGCCCTGCTCCATCGAATCCGAGGAGCAGATGGAACAGACCGCCGCCTTCCTGGCGGGCAAGGGCATCAAGATTCTGCGCGGCGGCGCCTACAAGCCGCGCACCAGCCCTTACGGCTTTCAGGGCATGGGCGTAGACGGCCTGATTCTGGGCAGCCGCGTGGCCAAAGAGCAGGGCATGCTGTTTATCACTGAAGTGATGGACACCCGCGACGTCGAGATCGTGGCCGAACACGCCGACATCCTGCAGGTGGGCGCGCGCAACATGCACAACTTCGCCCTGCTGCGCGAGGTGGGCCGCGCCCGGCGCCCGGTGCTGCTCAAGCGCGGGCTGTCGGCCACCATCGAAGAGTGGCTGTACGCCGCCGAGTACATCCTCTCGGAAGGCAACCCCGAAGTCATCCTGTGCGAGCGCGGCATCCGCACCTACGAGAAATGGACGCGCAACACCCTGGATCTCAGCGCCGTGGCCCTGGCCAAGCAGGAAACGCACCTGCCGGTCATCGTGGACGTCACCCACGCCGCCGGGCGCCGCGACCTGCTGATTCCGCTGGCCAAGGCCGCGCTGGCGGTCGGCGCCGACGGCATTCATGTGGAGGTTCACCCCAGCCCCGCCACCGCCCTGTCCGACAACGAGCAGCAGCTGGACTTCGCTGGTTATGACCGCTTCATTGGCGCCTTGAGCGCTCAGCTCAAACAGCCCGTTTCGGTGTAACGCCCAGCACCAGAGCCGCGCCCGCTTAGCTGGGCGCGGCTTCTTTCTGGGGCAAGGGCAGTCCAGCGCCCACCAGGGGGAAGGTGTGCAGCTCCTGCACCTCGCCGCGCCACTCGCGCGTGAGGCTCAGGGCCTCGACCCGGAAGCTGTTTAGAGGCGGCGTCAGGCCCTCTATCTCGGCCCACAATTCTTCCTCGGCCCAGGGCAACACGCCCAGCGCCAGGGTGAGGTGAGGGCGGTAGGCAGCCCCGTCGTGCCTGGCCTGACTGGACGGCCCAATGCTCAGGGTGCGTTCATGCAGGGCGTGCAGGTCGTCGCCCAGGGCACATTCCAGAAAAAACATGCTGGGCACCCGTTTCCAGCCCAGCACCTGCACCGTCAGGGCTTCCTGCCCACGCAGCACCCCCCGGCAGGCCGCCACCAGGTCGGGGGAACTGAGGGTGGTGTGAAAAGGCGCGCGCAGATTCAGGTGCGGCAGGCCAAAGCCGCGCACATTCAGCCGCAGTTGTAGGCGGCGCAGCCAGGTGTCCAGCGCTTCGGGCGGCCACGCCACCAGGGAATAGCGGGCGTGGTCAGCCTGGGACCAGGGCGCGGCAGAGTCGCTCACGGTGGCCTCAGCCTATCCGGTAATGGCAAGTGCCCTGCCCACAGGCTATCCGGGTGTCACGCGCCACGGGTACGCCCAGCAGTTCGGCGTACAGCGTGCTCTCGGCGGCGCAGAGCTGCGCGTACTGCCGGGCGACGGTCAGGTTGGGGCAGTTGTGCTGAATCAGGTGCCACTGTCCGTCAATCTCGTAAGCCGCCGCATCAAAGCCGTGCTCGGTGAGGTGGGCCACCAGGGTCTGCACGCGCTCGCCCAGCGGCGCCGCCGCAGGCAGTTCCGGGCGCAGCCGCCCGGCGATCTCGGTGTTGCGGGCGCCCAGCACCTCCAGCACCGCGCCGGCGCCGTAGAGGGCCTCAATGTGCCGCAGCACGTCCACGCAGAGGCTGGAATAGGTTTTGGGAAAGGCCGCCTCGCCCCGGTCAGTCAGGGCGAACACGTGCTGGGGCCGGCCGCGCCCGCCGGGCCGCTCGGTACGCGATTCTAGAAGCCCCTGGTCTTGCAGGTCGCACAGATGACGCCGCGCCGCCGGAATACTGACCTCCAGCCGGGCGGCCAGGTCCTGCGCGGTTTGCGGGCCGTGGCGCTTGACCAGTTCCAGCAGCCGGGTCTTGGTGCGCTCGGTGCTGGCCGGGGGAGGCAGGGTGAGGGTGGCGGTCATGGCCCCTCCGGCCGGAGCCCGCACCCTTCAGGTTTCAGTCCAGGCAGAGCGGGGCTCAGCCGCCGACGTGCTGGCCGGAGAAGGCTGGCACTCGCGCCTGTTCGGGAGGGGCACGGAACGGCCGTCATACGACAGTCAATTGCCCGGGCAGGTCGGCCAGGGCGCGGTGATCGGCCCGCACGCTGATCTGCCCCGCCAGGGTGCGCGCGGCGTGTTGCAGCGCCAGGGCGGCGGGGCTGTCGGGATGAGCCAGCACGGCCGGGGTCCCGGCGTCGGCGTCCTGGCGCACCGAGACTTCCAGCGGCACCTCGCCCAGCAGGGTGTAGTCGCCCAGCTTGCGGCTGCCGCCCCGGCCGAACAGGTCGTAGGTGTGCCCGGTGTCGGGGGCCACGAAGTAACTCATGTTTTCAATGACGCCCAGCACCGGCACGCTGGCCTTGCGGAACATATCCAGGGCGCGCGAGGCGTCAATCAGGGCCACATCCTGCGGGGTCGTGACCAGCACCGCGCCCGTCACCTGAATGGTCTGGGTCAGCGACAGTTGCACGTCGCCGGTGCCGGGTGGCAGGTCCACGATCAGGTAGTCCAGCTCGCCCCAGGCCGCGTCCTTGACGAACTGCTGGACGGCCGAGTGCAGCATCGGCCCGCGCCACACCAGCGCCTGCCCAGCGGGCGAGAGGTTGGCCATCGAGATGAAGTGAACGCCGTGGGCCAGCAGGGGCTGCATCTTGCGCTCGGCGTTGGCGGTGACGCGCGCGGCACTCTGGCCCATCATGTGCGCCACGCTGGGGCCGTACACGTCGGCGTCCAGCAGGCCCACCCGCGCGCCGTCACGCGCCAGGCTGGCGGCCAGGTTAACGGCCACGCTGCTTTTGCCCACGCCGCCCTTGCCGCTGCCCACCAGCACCACATGCTTGACGCCGGGCAGGGCCGGCTGCGCGGCGCGCACGGTGGCGCCAAAGGTCACGTCCACGGTCTGCACACCCGGCACCGTCAGCACCGCCGCCCGGACATCCGATTCGATCTGCCCTTTCAGGGGGCAGGCGGGCGTGGTCAGGTTCACCTTGACCTGCACCGCCCCGGCTTCGATCTGCACCGACTCGATCATGCCCAGCGACACGAGGTCGCGGTGCAGTTCGGGGTCATTCACGGTGCTCAGGGCGCTCAGGACGGCGTCACGCATATGGGGCCATTAGTAGCGCAAGTCTGAGGGGGTGGCAAGCCACGCGCTTACAGTAGCGGCGCGGCGGTCCCGGCCGCCCCCGCCTCGCGCCCCGCGTGACTACGTCCTTATACTGGGCGCGTGATTCACATTTCATCGGGTGTGGACCAGAACCGGCAGGTCGCCGGCCTACCCAATCCACGGCCGGGGTCATCATGAACGCTCTTGGCCCGTACGTGGCGGCGCGGGAACTGCCGGGGCGCCCCAGCAGCCCGGTGCGGACCCTGCGCGCCACCGACCGCCTGACCGGCATGCCGGTGCTGCTGCATGTGCTGAGCGGCCCTGAGTGGCCAGGAGGGTGGCCTGACCTGCCGCCGCATCCCCACCTGCTACCGGCCCTGGACAGCGGCCAGAGCAGCGGCGAGGCGTACCTGGTGACCGAGTTGCCGCTTCAGGCCCGGCCCGCCAGCGACCCCGAACTGACCGCGCGCGGCGCCCTGAGCGCCCTGGAGGCCCTGCACACCCGCGGCCTGGTTCATGGGGGCCTCAGCCGCTCTCAGCTCTGGAGCGTGGACGGCCACGTCCTGCTGGCGGGCGCGGGCCTGCCCTGGGGCGGCGACGCCCGGCCCGCTGACGACCTATACGCCCTGGCCGTGATTCTGGACGAACTGGGCGGCCTGCCCGCCCGCCTGCGTGCCCTGGTGACCCAGCCCGGCACCCTCAGCGCCGCGCAGGCGCTGGCCGCCCTGACTGGTGACTCAGCGGCGCCCCAGCGGCTTCCAGAGGCGCCCCCGCCACCCTCTGCTTCCACCACACCTGAACCGACAAGGCCCAGCTCCGTCTCAGCCAAGCCGCTTGACACCGAGCGGGGCACGCCCGCGCCGGTCAGCCCCACTGACCATTCGGCGGCCCCACACGATGGCACGCCGATTGTGCTGGGTGACCCGGTGGCCGAGGGGGCCGCCACGCCGGCCCCGGCAGCACCCACGCCCACCGGCCCGGAAACGCCCCAGGAGCGCCGCCGCCGCCAGAACGAGGAACGGCGCGCCCAGGCCATCCTGGACGCCCAGGCCGCCGCCGAGCGCCGAACGCGGCAGCGACAGGCCGAGGGGCCGCCTCCGGCCGCGCCGCCCGCTCCTATTCAGATTGGCTTTGCCGACGATCTGCCCGGCTGGACGCCCACCGAAGCCGCGCCGCCAGCGTCCAGACCGGTGCCCACCGGGCCGGTGGAGCGCCTGCCGGCCTCGTTGCGCCGCCCACCCCAGCCCGAGGCACCGGGCGCCGATGGCCCAACGCCCGCCGAACCGGCCAGGACGCTGGCCCCCAGGCCCGACACCCGCCTGCCCCGGCGCCTGCCCAGAGAACCCATCCGCATTGGCTGGGACGAGGACGAGTCCTGGCGGGTGGTGCGCGAGGCCCCCGCCCCGCCGCCGCGCACGCGCCCGGCCATGCCCGAGTGGGCGCGGCCCGAATGGTTTGGCCCGCGCCGCGCCGCAGCGGTGCTGGCCGCCCTGGTGGTATTGGGGGGCGGCTGGTGGGCCATGACACACCGCCCTGAACCCGCCGCGCCGCTGGCACCGGCCCTGGGCGGCTGCTGCGACGTGCGCGTCACCCTGCGGGGCGCTGCCGCGACCGCCGCCAACCTGAACCTGCTGAGTGCCCCGGACGCCGCCCGCCTAACGCCTGGGCAGCAGATGGGCCAGGTGCCGGGCACGCTGCATCTGCCGGTGCCCGGCACCTACCGCTTTAAGGTCGTGGCGCCGGGCTGGTCCCCGGCCAACCTGACCGTGACGGTGCCGCGCCGCCAGCCCGTGACCATTGACCTGAGCGACTGAGGAGAAAGCTTACAGCGGCGGGCCGGTCTACCTCCGGGCCAGAGACGCCCACGCCGCCACTTCGTTCCTCTGCATCGTGGTTGAGTGTCGCAGGCATCAACGCCTTGGATTCTGCTGTGTGAGCAGAACCCATAGCCGCCCTGGAACACATCGAGAATGACTCTTCAGCGAGCCGCTTTCATTCAAAGCGGCTCAGTCAAGCGGTTTTCTGCGACCAGTCAGGAGTTGCTTTCAGAGATCTTGCTTGTCCAGCAGCGAAGCAACTTCACTGGAGGGCGCGCTGGGCACAGCATCAGGCGCCGAGCTGGCCAGGACGGCTTCCAGCTCGGCACGGGCCTGACGAATCGCCGCCTTCCACTCCATGAAGGCGGGCGCGCCTATCCAGAGTTCAAAGGCTTGCCGGTACACGATGACCCCCACCTCGGCGGCCAGGGCAGCGGCGCCCCTGGCAAAACCGCGCTGCACGAGCGCTCCAGCAAAGCCCGCCCGGAGGGAATTCAGTTTGGTCAGTTCGCGTTCCAGCAGCGGCGCGTTGGCGCTGATGACCTGCTGACGGCGCTGAGACCAGCGGCGGCTGTCCTCGTTGAAAGAGTCGGCGGCCTCTAGCCCAGCCACCAGCAGGTCCAGCGCGCGGCCCGGCGGCGCCTGCCCCACGGCCTCAACCATGCGCGCTTCCAGCACCGCCGACCGTGCAAACAGCACTTCGCGCTTATCTGCAAAGTGCCGGTAGAAGGTGCGTTCGGTCAGGCCCGCCTGCCCGGCGATCTGGGCGACTGTGGTCTGTTCAAAGCCCTGCTCGATATAGAGATCCAGCGCCGTTTCTGCCAAACGGCGGCGAGCGTCCGGCGTCCAGCGGGCCATGCGCCGCACTATAGCGCCAGACCCCAGTGATGTCAGAGATTGACATCACTTACCCACGAGCCTAGAGTGGGTGAGGTCAGTTTCTGACATCACTTCTCTCTTTAGGAGGTTTTCCCATGCGTGTTTTCGTCACTGGTGCGTCTGGCTTTATCGGCTCTGCCGTGGTGCCCGAGCTGCTGGCCCACGGGCATCAGGTGCTGGGCCTGGCCCGCTCAGACGCGGCGGCCCAGGCGCTGGAAGCCGCTGGCGCGCAGGTGCAGCGCGGCTCGCTGGACGACCTGGCCAGCCTCCGGGCCGGGGCCGAGGCGACCGACGGCGTCATTCACCTCGCTTTCAAGCACGACTTCTCGGATTTTGCCGGCTCGGTGCAGGCCGACCAGCAGGCCATCGCGGCCCTGAGTGGCCCCCTCCTGCACAGCGGCCGGCCGCTGGTGATTGCCTCAGGCATTCTGGGCATCGCGCCGGGCTGCACCGTGACCGAGCAGGACCAGCCCGACCTGACCCGCAACCTGCGCGCCCGCTCTGCCGAGCAGACCCTGGCCCTGGCGCCGCAGGGGGTGCGCGCGGTGGTCGTTCGGCTGGCCCCCACCGTGCATGACCTGGGTGACCCCGGCTTCGTTCGCACCCTGATTGAGGTGGCGCGGCAACAGGGTCAGTCGGGCTACGTGGACGGCGGCCAGAACCGCTGGCCCGCCGTTCACCGACAGGACGCCGCGCAACTGTTCCGGCTGGCGCTGGAATCGGCCCCCGCCGGTTCGGTGCTGCACGGCGTGGCCGAAGAAGGCCTGACTGCACAGGAGATTGCCAGCACCATAGGTCAGCACCTGGGCCTGCCGGCAGTGTCGGTGCCCCGCGAGGCGGTAGCGGCGCACTTTGGCTGGATTGGCGCCTTTTTCAGCATGGACGCGCCGGCCTCCAATCAAGCCACGCGCGAACTGCTGAACTGGCACCCGACCCACCGGGGGCTGCTGGAGGACCTCGCGCAGGGTGACTATTTCCGCCCGTAGGCTTGTTGCGTTCAACGCCCCTATCCCAGCAGGTCAGCTCGCCGCGTTGCACTTCCTGACCCCTTTGCGCTTTTCTCGTAGCCCCACAACTTGGCCAGTTCGCTCGTCCCAGCACCCTGAAGGGAATTGTCCCTCCATGGTGCTGGGTTTTGTTGTGAATCCTCCCCGAATCAGGCGTGGAGAGCGGCCGCAGGCCTTGCGGTCGGGCCTGCGCTTCACCCGTCTGCCCCGACCGGACGCCTCACCCAGACCCGCGTGACACAATCAGGGCCGATGAGCGTCGTCATTCTGGATTTCGGCAGCCAATTCACGCGCCTGATTGCCCGGCGGTTCCGCGAGCTGGGCGCGTACAGCGTGATTCTGCCTGGCAATGCCCCGCTGGAGCGCGTGCAGCAGGAGAACCCGCAGGGGATTGTGCTGTCGGGCGGGCCCAGCAGTGTCTACGACGCAGCGGCCCCCAAACCGGCCGGCGGCGTGCTGGACCTGGACGTGCCCGTGCTGGGCGTGTGCTACGGCATGCAGTACCTGGCCCAGCAGGCCGGCGGCGACGTGAAACGTGCGGGCAAGCGCGAGTACGGCAAGGCCGACCTGACCCGTTACGGCGGGCAACTCTTTGACGGCATTCAGGGCGAGTTCGTGGCCTGGATGAGCCACAGCGACTCGGTGACAGCGCTGCCCGAGGGTTACGAGGTCGTGGCCGAGACCGAGGACACCCCCGTCACTGCCATTGAAAACGCACAGACCCGCCGCTACGGGGTGCAATTTCACCCCGAGGTCGTGCATACCCCCAAGGGCGGACAGCTGCTGGCCAACTTTCTGGACATCTGCGGCGTTAACCGCGACTGGAACACCGAACACATCGTTGAAGAACTGGTGGAGGGCGTGCGCGCCCAGGTGGGCGAGGGCCGGGTGCTGCTGGCCATTTCGGGCGGCGTGGATTCCAGCACGCTGGGCCTGCTGCTGGCCCGCGCGGTGGGCGAGCGCCTGACGGCGGTGTTTATTGACCACGGCCTGCTGCGCCTGGGAGAGCGCGAGCAGGTGGAAGCGGCCCTAAAGCCCCTGGGCGTGAATCTGATCACGGTTGATGCCCACACCGAATTCATGGCGGCCCTGGACGGCGTGTCCGACCCCGAACAGAAGCGCAAGATTATTGGCCGCGAATTTATTCGGGCCTTCGAGCGCGAAGCCCGCACCCACGGCCCGTTCGACTTTCTGGCCCAGGGCACCCTCTACCCCGACGTCATCGAGTCGGCGGGCGGCGAGGGCGCGGCCAACATCAAGAGCCACCACAACGTGGGCGGCCTGCCGGACGACCTCCAGTTCAAGCTGGTCGAGCCGTTCCGCACCCTGTTCAAAGATGAGGTGCGTGCCATCGCCGGGCTGCTGGGGCTACCCGACCACATCCGCATGCGTCACCCCTTCCCCGGTCCCGGCCTGGCCATTCGCTGCCTGGGCGCCATCAGCGAGGAGAAGCTGGACATCCTGCGCCGGGTGGACGACATCTTTATCTCGGGCCTGCGGGAGTTCGGGCTGTACGACGGCTGTTCTCAGGCGCTGGCCATCCTGACGCCTATTCAGTCGGTGGGCGTCATGGGGGACGAACGCACCTATTCCTACACGGCCGCTCTGCGCGCCGTGACCACCGACGACTTTATGACGGCCGAGTGGGCCCGCCTGCCGTATGACTTCCTGGCGACCATGAGTAACCGCATCGTCAATCAGGTGCATGAAATTAACCGGGTGGTGTACGACATCACCGGCAAGCCACCCGCCACGATTGAGTGGGAGTGAGGCAAAGCGGTCTTCAGGGGTGAGGGTCATTCTGAAGCCTCCAGAAGCGGGAGGATTGACCAAGGAGAGTCGCAGTGCAAGCAACAGTCTCATACGGATTCCGTCTGTTGCGTTGCCACATTGGGAAAGCGCCGGTTTGCACACTCCACGCCCGAAACCCAGTCCGCTCCAACTCGCACTGCGACACAACTTTTCAAGTCCACGAGCAGACTCCGTGGAATGGAGGGAGCTATCCCTCACCGCAGCATCCAGAACGGCCAACGGCCGCAACTCAAGCGCTCTGGGATGAAAGTGTGTCCACACGGAACAGCGGTGGAGGCCCGCCCCCCTGGCTTCAGAGCGCCACTGACAGCCGCTGTCCGTGCAAAAGACTGCTTGAACCTGGCCGCCTGAGCCTCATGAGACTGGCGCCCCCTGGCGGGTGAAGTCAGGAGGCCGGGCGCCGCGCTACTCTGGGGCCATGGGCCGCACCCAAAGGGGCGACACGCCCCAGGCAGTGCAGGGGGTGGACGCCGCGTGACGCAGGGCGACACGGCATTGACCCTCAGGCCGTACAGCCAGCTGCCCAAGCCGGCCCTGGAAGCGCAGGCGGTGGTGCTGCTGGCGCAGTCGGCGCAGGACGTGTTCCAGCGCTGCGTGCAGCTGGCCCTGAGCATCACGCGCGCCTCGACCTCGCTGGTCATCCTGTACCGCCCCGAGCAGGACGAGCTGGAACTGGTGGCGGCAGCAGGCCGCCTGAGTGAGGGCGCGGTCGGCCGCCGCCTAAAGCGGGGCCAGGGGGTGTCCTGGCGGGTGGTGGATTCAGGTCAGGTGCTGCTGCTCGCACGCGCTGATCTGGCCGCCGACGCCGTGTACCTGTCCGAGCAGCGCCACGCCGCCATGTACCTGGGGGTGCCGCTGCTGGACCCCGACGGCCGGGTGCTGGGGGTCATGTCGGCCGATACCTCTGAAAGTGACGAGCAGCTGGGCCCCGACGACGCCCAGGCCATGCTGCTGCTGGGCCAGGCGGCCGGCGTGGCCTATACGCGCTGGCGGGCCCTGGAGCAGGCGCAGCACAGTGCGCGCCAGTTCGAGCGGCTGGCGCGGCTGTCGGCGCAGCTGGAGGGCCTGACCCAGCCCGAAGACATTGTGCGCTGCGCCCTGCGCGCCCTGCTGGACCTGAGCGGCTTTACCACCGGCGGCGTGGTGACCGTGGACGCCAGTGGCCTGGCCCACCTGAGCGTGCAGGAGGGAGAGCAGCAGTCGCAGGAACTGGTCGCGGCGGCGCTGCTCCGGCCCCACGAACCCAGCGGGCTGATTGGGCAGGTGCTGCGGTCCGGCCGCCCCCAGGCGGTGCAGCACTATCAGGATTGGCCGGACCGGCTGCCGGGGGCCACGCACGTTCAGACTGCTGTGGCAGTGCCGCTGCGTCAGGGCGGGCAGGTGGTGGGGGTCGTCTTTCTGCTTCACATGCACCGCCCGGTGGCCCTGCCCCCCGAACTGCAAACCCTGATGGAAACGGTGGCGGCGCGCATCGAACACGCCCTGGAACGCAGCGCGAGCATGGAGCATTTGCAGCAAACCAGAGAAGCCGCCCTGCGCGCGCTGGGCCGCGTGCTCGAAAGCCGCGACGACGAAACCTACGGCCACACTGACCGGGTCACCACCCTGGCCCTGGCGCTGGGGCAGGCCCTGGGGCTGGATGAGCAGCAGCTGCAACACCTGCGCTGGGGCGCGTATCTGCACGACATTGGCAAGGTAGGGGTCCATGACCAGCTGCTGCGCAAACCCGGCCCGCTGGACGACCAGGAGCGCCAGGCCATGCAGCGCCATGTGGTGCTGGGTGACGAGATGCTGCGCGAGGAAGTTTTTGTGCCGCGCGAGGTGCGCGAGGTGATTCGCTTTCACCATGAGCGCTGGGACGGCGCCGGCTACCCCGACGGGCTGGCCGGCGAACAGATTCCGCTGCTGGCCCGCGTGTTCAGCGTGGTGGACGTTTACGACGCCCTGCTCAGCGAGCGCCCTTACAAGCCGGCCTGGTCGTCCGCCGATGCCCAGGCGCAGCTGCGGGCCGGCACCCAGTTTGACCCGAGCATCGTGGCCACCTTTCTGGCCCTGCTGAGCAGCCAGGAAAGCTGAAGGGCCGTTGCCCGCTGGCCAAAAGGCACAGCACACGTAGATTGACGTGCTACTCGCCTGACGGCGCGTGTCATCCTGCTTCTCTCTGTGCCGTGGCTCTCTCCCACAGATTTCGTCTATCAAGCCAACACATCGGTTCTGTTCCGATGTAGCAACTTCACGCCCGTCAGCCTACTTTTTCTCCCTCTCGCGCTGCTGCGAAGATCTTCGAGCCTGCTGTGCCGCTGTCCAAGTCAGCTCGGATTCCATCGTTCGTGCAACTGGTTGAATCGGGGGCCCTATCAGGCCCGGCAGGTTGACTCCTGTAAGCAACCAGTTCAATGGGAAACTCTGGCAGCGCCCAGCCGGATAGGGACAGCAGAGGGGCCGCGCCTTCCCTCACGCGGCCCCCTGCAACAGCTGCTCCTTACCTCTTCTGCAACGCCGCGATGTACTTCTTCAGGTCGTCGGCGCTGCGGCCCTGTTTGAAGGGATTGAACTGACCGGGCTGTCCCCCCTGCGCCTGGCCACCTCGCGCCGCCTGAGTGCCCTGCCCCGCCTGACCGCCTGGGCGCTGGCCCTGACCTTGCCCCGGCAAGAAGCCGCCCGGAACGCCCGGAATCCGCGCCTGGCCCCCTTGCCCGCCCGCCTGCCGCTGAGCGCGCTGGGCTTCCCGCTCTTTCTCGGCTTTCAGCATCAGCGTGTCCAGGGCCGTCAGTTGCTTGCTGGTCAGCACCTTGTCTTCAATCTGGGTCAGGTACTTTTTGGCATCGTTGGGCTGGACACTGGCCGCCTTCTGAATAGTCGTCAGGATGGGCAACAGCACCTTGGCCTGGGCCTTGGTCAGCGCGGTGGTCTTGTTTTTTTCCAGTTCGGGCAGCAGGCGCACCGTCTGGGCCAGGTCCATCACGGCCTGCATCTGGGTCATGCGGGCGCGCTGCTCGGCGCTCATCTGGGGCTGGCCGCTCGTCTGGGCGGCGGCGAAGGAAGTGGATATGACGGCGGCTGTCATCAACACGTTTTTCATAGGCAACTCCTGGGAAAGGACTTTTGGGGGCAAACAGGGAACTTACTCGTAGCGTAGGGAATCCACGGGGTCGAGCTTGGCCGCACGGGCGGCGGGGTAGTAGCCAAAAAACACCCCCACGAAGGCGCTGAAAGCAAACGCCACCAGCATGGGCGTCAGGGTGAAGACCGGCGAGATTCCAAAACCTTGCCCGGCGAAGGCCAGGCCCACGCCCAGCGCCATGCCGATCACACCACCGCCGACCGACAGCAGGCTGGCTTCAACCAGAAACTGCGTCAGGATGTCGCGGGGCCGCGCCCCCAGGGCCTTGCGCACGCCGATTTCGCGGGTGCGCTCGGTGACGGACACCAGCATGATGTTCATGATGCCGATGCCGCCCACCAGCAGACTGATGCCCGCAATGGCCCCCACCAGCAGCGTCAGGGTGCCGGTAATGGCACTGAGGCTGGCCAGGCTGTCGGCCTGATTCTGCACCTGAAAATCGAGGTTGTCCGGGTCCGTCTGCTCGTGGCGCTCACTGAGCAGGTCGGTGACATCGGTCTGCAACTGGGTCAGGTCTTTGGCATCGGTCGCCTGAAGGTAGATGCTGCCCACGGTGGGCTCACCCCGAGTGCTGTTCGTGCGGGCAAAGCGCTGCAGATAGGTGGACAGAGGAATCAGCACCTGGCTGTTGGCATTGCCAAAGCCGCTGTTGCCCTTGTCGGGCAACACGCCCACCACCGTGAAGGTCACGCTGCCCAGGCGCACCTTCTGGCCCAGGGCAGCGTCTGGGGAAGCGTCTTCGCCCCACAGGTCGGTCAGCACCTGCGCGCCGATGACCGCCACCCGCTTCTTGCCCTTCACGTCGGCGTCGGTGAAGTACGCGCCGGCCTCCACAGGACTGTTGCGCACCGTTTCGTAGGCCGGCCAGGTCCCCAGCACGCTGGCCTGGGTGTTCAGGTTGCCCAGCTTGGCCTGCACGTTGCTGTTGACACTGGGGGCCACACCCACCACCCGGTCGCCAAAGCTGTTGGCCAGTACCTCGGCGTCCTCCACCGTCACGGTCTGGCGGGGACCGCCGCGCACCAGACTGCCGCCGCCCCCGCCGCGCGCACTCTGCACCGTCAGCAGGTTGGTGCCCAGCGATTCGAGGTTGCGCGTGACCCCCGCCGTGCTGCCCTGCCCGATGGCGGTGAGCGCCACCACCGCCGCCACGCCGATGATGACGCCCAGCGCGGTCAGCACCGACCGCAGCGGCGTCCCCACGATGGCCCGCCACGCGATGACGAAGGCGCCGCCCAGCCCAATCCCGCCCCGGCGGGGCCGGGTGGCCGAGGCCGCTGCGACCTGGGACAACGGCGCGGCGACCTCCAGCCCGGAGCCGCCGGCCGTCACGGCGCGCTCCCTATGGCTGGCGGCCGGTGGGCCACTTTCGGGACCTGGCGGCGGTCACTTTCAATCCGGCCGTCGCGCACCCGAATGACCCGCTCGGCGTAGGCGCCGATGTCGTCCTCGTGGGTCACGATCACCACCGTGGTGCCCTCGGCGTGCAGGTCGCCGAAGAGGGCCATCACCTCCTCGCCGGTGCGGGTGTCAAGGTTGCCGGTGGGTTCATCGGCCAGCAGCAGCCGGGGCCGACCCGCCAGGGCGCGCGCCACCGCCACCCGCTGCTTTTGCCCGCCGCTGATCTGGCTGGGCAGGTTGCGGGCTTTATCGGCCAGGCCGACCCGCTCCAGCACGGCCAGCGCCCGCTCGCGCCGCTCGCGGGGAGGCACGCCGGCGTAGGTCAGCGGCACCTCCACGTTTTCCAGTAGGTTCAGGCGCGGCAGCAGGTGAAACGCCTGAAACACGAAGCCGATGTCCTCGTTTCTGGCCTCGGCGCGCTCGTTCTCGCTGAGGGTGGTCACGTCGCGCCCGGCGAGGTGATAGGCGCCGCTGCTGGGGCGGTCCAGCAGCCCAATAATCTGCATCAGGGTGGTTTTCCCACTGCCCGACGGCCCCATCAGGGCCACCAGCTCGCCCTGCCCGATCTGCACGCTCACCCCCTTCAGGGCCTCGAACACCACGTCGCCCTGCGCATAGACCTTGCCCACGCTCTGAATGTCCACGACGGG
Organism: Deinococcus arboris; assembly: GCF_009755355.1. Lineage (GTDB taxonomy): Bacteria > Deinococcota > Deinococci > Deinococcales > Deinococcaceae > Deinococcus > Deinococcus betulae. The sequence continues at coordinate 223,787 of NZ_WQLB01000001.1, forward strand.
CGGCCGGGCCACGGCGGTCACGGAGCTCCTCCGGGGAAGCCGCCGGCCGGCGGGCCACCGCCAGCGCCCCCAAAGCCACTGTTCTGCGTCTGCCGGGTGCTGCCCGCCGCGCTGCTCCGGCTGGACGAGGCGCTGCCCGGCACCACGATCTCCTGACCCGCCTCCAAGCCGTCCAGCACCACCGTGTTCGTGCCGTCGGTCTCGCCGGTAGTGACGCGGACTCGCTCGGGTTCGGCGCTGGGTTCAGCGGCGGGCACCTCTACATAGCTGCGACTCCGGACCGTCTGAATGGCCTTGCTGGGCACCAGCAGCCCGCGTTCCTCGCTCTGAATAATCTCGGCTTCGGCGGTCATGCCGGCGCGCAGGGTACGGTCCGGATTTTTTAATTCCACAGTGGCGGTAAACACGCTGATCCCGCTGCTCTGGGTCGCGCCGGGCGAAACGCGCACCACCTCGCCGCGAAAGGTCTGGTCCTCGAAGGCGTCCAGCGTCACCTCGGCCTGCTGGCCAGCCTGCACCCCCGCAATCTCGGTCTCGTCAATCTGCACTGGCAGGTTCAGAGTGGTGTCGTCCAGCAGAGTCAGAATGGTCGCGCCGCTGTTGACCACCGTGCCCTCGCCCGCTGTCACGGCACTGACCACGCCGCTGATGGGCGCGTAGACCTTGAGGCCCGCGCGGTCGGCCGCCGCCGCGTCCAGGGTGTCCTGCGCCTGCTGCACGGCAATCTGGGCGCTGCGCAGGGCCTGGGTGTCGCTGCCGCCGCCCGCCGCCGCCTGCGTCTGGGCGGCCGAGAGGCTGGCACGCGCACTGTCCACACTCTGCTGCGCTTTGGTCACCGCCGACTGCGCCTCCTGAAGCGCCTGAGCACTGATGGCCCCAATCGCGGCCAGTTGCCGCTGCCCGGCCAGCGTGCGCTGCGCGTCGGTCAGGGTCTGCGCGCTTTGCGTCAGGCTGTTCTGGGCTTGGGTCACGCTGCTCTGGCGGCTGGCCACGCTGCTGGCCTGCGAGGCGCGGGTGGCATCCAGACTGGCGCGGGCCTTGTCCAAGTTCAGCTGCGCCGTGCGCACATTCTGCTCTACGGCGTCGCTTTGCAGGGTCGTGACGAGCTGGCCCTTGGTCACGCGCTCGCCCACGGCAGGCACCGCGCCCACGGTGGCCGTCAGGTCGGCGCCCACCGTGCGGGTCTGGGCGGCTTCCAGGGTGCCGGGGCCACTGACCGAGAGGCGCAGCACCCCGGCCTCCACACGGGTCGTCGTCGTCGTGGGCTGGGCGGTGGCCGCCGCACTGGCCGTGCGGGTGCGGGTGTAGACCACGCCGCCGCCCACGGCGCCCAGCAGCAGCAGGCCACTCACCACCCAGGGCCAGCGCTTGCGGCGCGCCGGGGCCGCGCGCAGGGGCGAGGTCTGCACGGTCACAGCGTTCCGCCCACGCCGGTCAGGTTCTGCCCGGCCGCCACCGACAGGGCGCCCAGGGCTTCTAGAACGTTGTTCTGGGCCTGCAGGCGGCTGTACTGGGCCTTTTTCAGCGTGAGCTGGGTGGCCTGAACCTCCACCGCGCTGACCGTGCCGCTTTTCAGGCGGGCGCTATCCTGCGTGTAGGTTTTCTGGGCGGCGGCTTCACGGCTCAGGGCCACCTGCAACAGTTCGTAGGTGTTCTGGGCGGTCTGGTAAGCGCTGGCCAGGGTCTGTCCGGCACTTTTCTCGGCGCTGTCCTGGCTGCGCTGGGCGTTGGCCAGGGCCGTCTTGGCGTCTTGCAGGGTACGTGCCGGAGTGAAGTCGTTGTCGGCCAGCTTGACGCTCAAGGTGGCGCTGGCCACCTCGTTCTCGGCCGAGACCAGACTGCTCAGGCGCCCCAGGCCGCCTTGCAGGCTGGCCAGGGTGGCGCTCAGTTTGGGGGCCGTAACGGCGCTGCCGGCGCGCACGCTGCTGCCCAGACCCGTCAGGGTGCCCAGCCGGGCGGCAGCCAGATTCACCTGCGCGCGGGCATCGGCCAGATTCTGCCCGCTGCTCGCCAGGGTATTTTGCGCGTTCGTGAGGTCCAGGGCGGTGGCGTTGCCGATGTTCAGCTTCACCTGGGCCACCTGCACGCCCTTGGTGTCCACCGCCACCTGCAGGGTCTGCACCTCCACGTTCTCCTGCGCTTCCAGCAGGGCCGTATACGCACTGATGGTGCTGCTGACGGCCGAGAGGCGAGCGCCACGCAGCGCGGCCTGGGCCTGCGCTTCGCTGTTTTTGGCGGTCAGCTTGGCCGCCACCAGCGCGGCGGGATCGGCCTGGGCGGCGCGGCTGGCGGCCTGGGCCTTGTCCAGGTTGGCCTGAGCGGTTCTCACGTCGGCGTTGCTGCCTAGGGTCGCGGTGACGGCACTGCCCAGGCCCACGGCGCTCTGGGCGGCGGCCGTGCCCAGCAGCAGGGCGGCGCTCAGCAGGAGGGCGGTTCGGGTGGGGGCAAGCAGAACTGATTTCATTGAGAACCTCCAGCGGCGTTCAGGAGCGCGGTTTGACTCAGAGCCGCAGTAATGCGGGCCGAGAGCAGGTCGCGCTCGGCCTGGGCGACGGCCAGTTCGGCGCTCGCCACGTCGTCAGCTGTGGCCGTACCAGCGGCCAGGCGGGCGCGGGCGGTGTCCAGGCTCTGGGCGGCCAGGGTCAGGGCGCTCTGGCGGCTTTGCACGGCGGCCAGGTTGGTTTGCAGGGTGGCGGCGCGGGTCCGCACGTCCAGTTCGGCGTTTTGCTGCGCCACGGTCAGCGCCAGTTCCGCCTGGGTGACGGCAGCGGCGGCGGCTGAACGCTGGGCCTGCTGAGCCGGCGAAAAGATGGTGTACGACCCGCTGATGCTGGCGGTCAGCCGCGCGCTGCCCGACGAGGCCGCCGAAGTCGAGCCCGACGAGCTGCCCAGAGGCAGGGTGTAACTGCCGCCCAGGGTGCCCTGCTTGAGGTTGAGGGTCGCGGCCACCGTGCCCAGGCCGGCCCCGCCGTAGCCCACGCTGGCGTTCAGGTCGGGCAGGCGGGTGTCGCGCTCCTCGGTGGCCAGGGCGTCCTGGGCACTGGCCAGAGCGTTTTGCGCGCTCACGACCTCGCTGCGCGCCGTGCGGGCGCGGGCCACCAGCGCCGCCAGGTCTGGGGCTTCTTCGGCTACGGGTGCGTCTCCGGCAAAGGTCACGCCGCCGAGCGGGATTCCCAGCACCGCCTCCAGGCTGCGGCGGGCACCGTCCAGACTGGCCTGGGCCTGCGCCAGACTGGCCTGGGCGGCCTGCACCCCGGCCTGCGCGCTCAGCAGGGTCTCAGCAGTGGCGTTGCCGGCCGCCTGCTGGGCCTGCACCACCGTGAGTTGCCGCTGCCGCTGCGCCAGGGTGCGCCCGGCCAGGGTGATGTCCTGGCCAGCCAGCGCGGCGGTCCAGTACGCCTGAGCCGCGTTCAGGCGAGTCGTAGCCTGGGCTTCACGCAAATTGGCCTGGGCCTGGGCCAGGCTGCGTTCGGCGGTGCGGAGCCCACTCTGGGCACTCGACCAGGGCAGCAGCCCCAGAGTGACGTTGGCCCCGGCGCTGCCGCTCAGGGTGCCGCCCACCGCCGTGGCCGTGCCGTCGGCAGCAGTCGTGCTGGTGGGCCCGGCGTAGTTGGCACTGCCTGTCACGTTGACCGTCAGGCCCAGCGCCGCGCGCGAGGCGGCCAGGTTCTGTGCCGCCACCTGCACACTCAGAGCGGCGCGGGTGACGCTGGGGGCCTGGGCCAGGCCGGCGTAGGCGTCGGCCAGGGTGTAGAGGCGGGAGTCTATTGGGGCCGCACTGGTCTGGGCTGAACTGGGCGGGGCGGGGCTTGTTTGGGCCTGGGCCGCGCCGCCCAGCAGGGCCAGGCTCAGCCCGAGCAGTAGAAGAGAAGGTGGAGGGCGACTCATGCGGCCCACTGTGGCGGGGGTCTGCGAAGACGCCGCTCAGCCTGTGTGAAGATTTATCGAAGACGAGAAAAGGCCGGCTGGGCGCGGCCTGGGCTGTCCTGGCCCTGCACTTTTTGCACCTCGCCCCTTCGTTGTCCCTTCACGCGCGCCCTTTAAGCTGAACCCCATGAGCGCCCTGATCCTGATTGTCGAGGACGAACCCCAGCTGGCCGAGGTGCTGGAAGCCTACGCCCGGCAGGAGGGCTACCGCACCGAGCGCGCCGCCGACGGCCACGCCGCGCTGCACGCCTACCGTGCCATAAGCCCTGACCTGATCTTGCTGGACGTGATGCTGCCCGGCCGCAGCGGCTTGGACATCCTGAAAACGGTGCGGGCCTCTGGCAGCACGCCCGTTATTCTGGTCACAGCCCGCGCCGAGGAGACCGACCAGATCGTGGGCCTGGAACTGGGCGCCGACGATTACGTGGTCAAGCCGTTCCGCCCGCGTGAAGTGATGGCGCGGGTCAAGGCGGTGCTGCGCCGGGCCACCGCCGCGCTGGAAGGCGGCGAGCGCCCGGTGCGCGTGGGGCCCCTGGAAATTGACCGCCTGGCCGTAGCCGCCCGCGTCAACGGCGAAGCCCTGAACCTCACCCCCGCCGAGTTCCGGCTGCTGTCGCACCTGGCGCAGGCGCCGGGCCGGGCGTATACCCGCGAAGAACTGCTCTCGGCGGCCCTGCCGGGCAGCGAGGCGCTGGAACGAGTAGTGGACGCCCACCTGGCCAGCGTGCGGCGCAAATTGGACGCAGCCCAGGCCGGTGGGCTGCTGCATACCGTGCGCGGCGTGGGCTACCGCCTGGAGGCCGCTGGATGAAACGCCCCGTCTGGCCCTGGCGCGGGGGCCGGCCCCTGGCACTGACCCTGCTGCTGGCCATGCTGCTGGTGGTGGGGGTGTCGGTGGGCAGCACCTTCTATTTTTCCAATCTGGCGGTGCAGCGCCAGTTTCAGCGGCTGCCCGAAGAGGTGCGCGCCGCCCTGCGCGAGCGCCAGGAAGCAGCCCTGCGCGGCGAGACGGTGGCGCCCACGCCGCCGCTGCCTGTCATCCGCACCGGCAGTGCCGCTGACCCCTTTCTGGACCCCTGGCAAAGCAGCCCCGATGTGGGCGGAACGGTGACCCTCCCGGCCGGCACGCAGGCCACCGTCGAGGGCGGCCGCCGCCCGCGTGGCTGGCGCGACGACCTCTTTCGCGGCCCCCCCAACCAGACGCAGGACTTTCTGAAAGAGGTTCAGCGCAGCCTGCTCCAGGTGGGGCTGGTGGCGGCGGTGGCCTCGGCCCTCCTGGCCTTTCTGATTTCGCGGCGGGTGGCCCGGCCAGTGTCGGCGGTGTCGCGCGCGGCGGCGCGGCTGGCCAGCGGCGACCTGAGTGCCCGCGCGCCCACACCTGGCGGCGAGCGCGAGCTGGCGGCCCTGGCCCAGAGTTTTAACGAGATGGCCGAGAACCTGCAAACCCTGGAGCAGGAGCGCCAGCAGGCGGTGGCCGACATTGCCCACGAACTCCGCACGCCCATTGCCGTGATGCAGGCCCGTCTGGACGCCCTGGAAGACGGCGTCTATCCGCTCAACACGGAACAGATTGCGCTGCTCAGCACCCAGACCCAGCACCTGACGCGCCTGGTGGGCGACCTGCGCACCCTGACCCTGGCCGACGCGGGCCGCCTGACCCTGGAGGTCAAGGGCCTGGACCTGGCCGCCCTGGGCGCCGAGGTGGTGCGCGACCTGCAAGACCGCGCCGGGGCGCGCGGCGTGGCCCTGACGCTTCAGGCGGCGCCCGCCCCCATGCAGGCCGACCCGGTGCGGGTGCGCCAGATGACGACCAACCTGATTGACAACGCCCTGCGCCACGCGGCCAGCCGCGTGAATGTGGAGGTCGAGTCGCGCGGCGCCGAGGTGCTCTTGCACGTCGAGGACGACGGCCCCGGTATCCCGGAGGGCAGCCGCGAGGCGGTCTTTACCCGCTTTACCCGCCTGGACAGCAGCCGCGCGCGCGACACAGGCGGCAGCGGCCTGGGCCTGGCCATTGTGCGCGCGCTGGCACAGGCACACGGGGGCCGCGCCGGGCTGGGTGCCTCAGCGCGGCTGGGCGGGGCACGCTTTACGGTCGCCCTGCCGGCCCAGGGGTCATGACCCCACAGGGGCCCCTGGGGCAGGCTTTCACGGAGCGGCGCTTTGAACCGAGTACACTCTAACGTGCCATGTTGAACGATTCGCGCCGACTCTGGATGGTCTGCTGCCTGGCCGGCGCGCTGCTGTGCAGTCAGGCGGGCGCTGCGGCAGGCTGGGCGGCCATGGCCACAGCCCTGCTGGCCGAGCCGAATGCCAAGGCAGCGGCGCTGCGAGTCGTGGCCGCCAAAGAGACGCTGGACATCGTGCAGTGCCACACGCTGTGGTGCCAGGTGCGCGTCGGGGGGCAGCTGGGCTGGGTGAACCGCGCCGCCGTGAACGTCAAAGGTGACTGCCCGGCGCTGCTGGCCCTGGGCCTCAAAGACATTCGCCGCAACGAAGCGGCCTACAGCGCCGAGCGCGACCCCGACCACAACGGCCGCGCCTGCGATCAGCGCGACCTGCTGAATATGCTCGGCCGCCGCTAAGAGGCCCAGCACCTCTTTTCATCGGGCCTCTGCCTTTTGAAGAGTTCCGCTGAAACGTTCAGAAGTCTGTCTTCTGCGGATGCCGGCCGGTTCATTCACAAATCTGAAGGGTATTGATTTGCCAACTCTATGCCTGGCACCCGTTTTTCTCGCACTGTTGCGGACTTAAGGAACTGCCTTGCAGAGCCGCGCCAGCTCGCTTGGATTTCATCGGTTTTGCAAACGATTCAACCAGAGTCCGTATAACCCTAATGCCCGGCCTGCGTGGCGGGACAACAGGGAGTGACGATGATCAGCCCCCGTCACTCCTCGAACGTTTTGAGCTCTCCCCCACCTCCGTCCAACCCCCGCCATAGGGTCTCTACCCGCCGCCGGCAGCTTCAGGCGTTAGGGGTAAAGGTCAAAGCCGTGCTCATTGAGATCTTGCTCGAGCGCCCGCTTTACCACCTGAATCTCTGCCATCGTCTCGGCCTCGAAATACACCTTAATGGGGCGTCCGGGCCTGGACTTGGCAACGTCCCAGCTCACATCGGCCAGATCGGTTCGTTCGCGTAAACGGGTGAGTGAGGCCTTCACAGCCTTTTCCGGTATTCCTGCATGAATTGCCATATCGTCTTTCAGCACAGGTCACCGTAGCAGACCCGGTGCCGGTACATAGGGCGGGAGGTCATCGTGTCGCCAGTTCTGGCCTAAAGGAGGCCTATTTTACTCACCTTCAGGTTGGTCGAACTGACCTCTCGGCGGCGGTTCTGGACGTGCCAGCGCAGGTCTTTAGTACAGTGGTGTTTGTTGAGACAGGTGAGCTGGTGAAGCCCCTCGGGTTAGCCCAGAAGGCGGAAGCGACTTGGCCTGCTTAGGAACTTCAAGAGCTCGCGAATGCACCAGTCCACTTGGCGCTCAAAGAAGGAACGGCTAGCCTCTCCCATTCAGGTGGAGAGCGTTGACGACTCCTAAAACCAGTACAGATTCCCTGTTCTACAGAGGTCCACCGGCTGGAGACGACCGGTATCAGTGTGCCGATATACGGGGCCGGATAGCCCAGAGTGTGCGGCGGCAGGGGCAGCCTGTAAACTGGGAGGGTTGCCGCCCAGCGCGGCTGAGGAGTTGATTGGATGAGTAGTTTAGCCATCGGAATTGTCGGGTTGCCCAACGTCGGAAAAAGCACGCTGTTTAACGCCATCACGCGCGCCGGGGCGCTGGCCGCCAACTACCCCTTTGCCACCATTGAGCCCAACGTGGGCCGCGTCACCGTGCCCGACGAGCGCCTGGGCGCGCTGAGCAAGGTCTTTACCAAAGGCGAGCGGGTGCCGCCGATCATCCCGACTTTTGTGGAATTCGTGGACATCGCCGGGCTGGTCAAGGGTGCCAGCAAGGGCGAGGGGCTGGGCAACCAGTTTCTGGCCAACATCCGCGAGGCCGACGCGATTGCCCATGTGGTGCGCTGCTTTGAAGACGGCAACGTGGTGCATGTGGCCGGGCGCGTGGACCCCCTGGACGACATCGAGACCATCAATACCGAGCTGATTCTGGCCGACCTCGCGGGGCTGGAAAAGCGCCTGCAAAACCTCCAAAAGAAAGCCAAGAGTGGCGACAAGGATGCGCGCGAGCAGGCGGCCCTGGCCGAGCAGCTCCTGGCCGTGCTGGGCGAGGGCAAACCGGCGCGCGCGGGTAGCTACGACGCCCCCATCCCCAAAGAATTTGGGCTGATTACCACCAAGCCCGTGATTTACGTCGCCAACGTGGGCGAAGACAACCTGACGGAAGACAACGAGTACGTGCAGCAGGTGCGCGACTATGCCGCCGCCGAGGGCGCGCAGGTCGTGAAGATCAGCGCCCAGATTGAGGGCGAACTGGCCGAGATGCCCGAGGACGAGGCCCGCGCCTTTCTGGAAGAACTGGGCGTGCAGGAAAGCGGCCTGGACCAATTGGTGAAGGTGGGCTACGAGACGCTGGGCCTGATTACCTTTATCACCAGTGGGGAAAAAGAGGTGCGTGCCTGGACCATCCGCCGGGGCGAGAAGGCCCCCGAGGCCGCCGGCGAGATTCACAGTGACCTGGAGCGCGGCTTTATCCGTGCCGAGGTCATCGAGTGGGACAAGATGGTCGAGGCCGGGGGCTGGGCCGGCGCCAAGAGCAAGGGCTGGGTCCGCACCGAGGGCAAGGAGTACGTCATGAAAGACGGCGATATCATGAACGTGCTGCACAACATGTAAAAGGGGAAGTAGGGAGTGGGCAGTGGTAAGTGGAAAAAGAAGGCGTCGCCATCCACTGGCACGCCTTCTTCTTTCTCCACTCCCTACTTCCTACTCCCCGTTCACTTTCCTACACAGAAATTCCGGAAGACTGCGTCCACCACGTCCTCCTGCACGTCCTGGCCCGTCAGCTCGGCCAGGGCGCGCAGGGCTTCTTCCAGTTCATAGCCGGCGAGATCGTCGGGCAGATCACGGGCAGCCTGAATATGACCCAGGGCGCGGCGGGCGGCGTCGGCCTGGCGCTCGGTGGTCAGCCAGGCTTCCCCGCGGGCGGCGTCACCCAGCAGTGCGGCTTCCACGGCGGCGCGCAGCTCGGAGAGGCCCTGGCCAGTCACCGCACTGACCGCTATGGCTTCCGGGTCGTGCCAGGCGGCCGGGAGGTCGGCCTTGGTTCGCACCTTCAACACGCGGCCAGCGGGGGGCACCTCGGCGCCCAGGTCTTCACGGGGCAGACTGCCGTCTTCGAGCACCAGCACGAGGTCGGCGGCGCCCGCCAGGGCCACAGCCTGCCGCACCCCAGCGGCCTCAATCTGGTCGCCCGTTTCGCGGATGCCCGCCGTGTCCACCAGCGTGACCGGTACGCCCGCCAGTTCCAGCCCGGCCTCCAGGTAATCGCGGGTGGTGCCGGGCAGCGGCGTGACAATCGAGCGTTCGTAGCCCAGCAGGGCGTTGAGCAGACTGCTTTTCCCGGCATTGGGGCGGCCAATCAGGGCCAGGCGGGCGCCGCGCGTGGCCACCTGCCCGGCGTGCGCCGAGCGCAGCAGTTCGGTCAGGTCATGCTCGGCCTGGGCCAGTGGTTCGGCGCGGTCTTCTTCGGGCACGCCCTCTTCGGGGTAGTCCAGCAGGGCCTGTAAGGCGGCCAGGGTGCGCGTGACCTGGCGCGTCACGTTGCCTACCCGTTCACGCAGCGCTCCACTCAGGCCCAGGGTGGCCTGGCGGCGGGCAGCGTCGGTCTGGGCCTGCACCAGATTCAGCACCGCCTCGGCCTGCGTGAGGTCCAGGCGGCCGTGCAGGTAGGCGCGTAGGGTGAATTCACCGGGCCGGGCTGGCCGGGCGCCCAGGCGGAGGGCCGCTTCCAGCGCCCGGCCAAGCACAGCGGGGCTGCCGTGCGTCTGAAACTCGGCCACGTCCTCCCCGGTGTACGAGTGCGGGCCGCGAAACACCAGGCACAGCCCCTCATCAAGCACTTCGCCCGCCTCATCCAGAAACGACCCGAACAGAAACCGGCCGCCTGAGGTCCGCGAGGGCGCCCGCCGCCCCTGAAACAGCCCGTCAGCCACGGCCAGGGCGCCGGGACCACTGACCCGCACGATGCCCACGCCCGCGCTGCCCGGCGCGGTGGCAATAGCGGCAATGGTGTCAGACAGGCCCGTGCGCGAACTCACGCCCGGCAGGCTAGCACCTGCAAAAAGGGGAAGTGGGGTGTAGAGAGTGGGAAAGTAGGGCAACTTGTTCAGGCACGCGCGAGGAGGCAGCGCCCAAACCCAGGTTCGGCCCGTGGCACGCTTTCTCCCTGTTCTCCCGAGTAACGGCAAAGGCCGCCTTCAAAGTTCACGCTCATGCTGCGGCCCTAGCATGGGGCGCGTATGCGTTTCCTTGTGCTGTCTGCGACCCTGACCCTTAGCGCGCTGCTGTGCGCGCCCGCCGCCGCACAGGCGACCACCCCGGCCACCCCAGCGGCCGCTCCTAAAGGCGTGTCCTCGGCAGCCACCACCAAGGCGGTCAGTGCCCTGTCGGTGGAGGTCAGTGCGGCCGTCAAGGGCCGCATCTTGACCTGCCCCGCCGCGCTGAAGCTCAGTGCCCAGGCGGTGTGCCTGTATGCCCAGAGCGCGCCGGCCAGCCTGCGGCCCCTGGTCCGGGGCAAGCTGAGCACCCGCGCCCAGGGGGACTGGAAGGCCAGCGGCAAGTCCAGCGTGCTGCTGGTCAAGGACGCCGCCAGTGGCCCGGTGTCGGCCTATGTGCTGCTCAGCCCCATCAGCGACAAGGAAACGCTGGTCGTCGTAGACACGGCGCAGGCCCAGGCGGCGGCACCCGCTGCGGCGGCCAAGGCCGCTTTGCCAGCAGGCGTAAGCAAGGGCCAGCCCTACGTCCTGGGCAGCGATTTGGTCGGTGTCGTGGCGGTGACCTCGCTGGGCGGCGGCAAATTCCGCCTGGTGGCAGAAGACGGCACCCTGACCGTCACCGCTGGCCAGCGCAGCGCCCAGGCGGGCGGCGGCAATGTGGAATTGCCCCTGGCGCCCGCCACTGACGGCAAGAACCTGATTTTCCCGGTCTCGGGCCTGCGCGCCCTGGGCTGCACGGTGACCCCGGCCGGCGGCTCGCTGACCGTGGCCTGCGGCAGCGACAGCGTCGGCCTGAAACCGATTGTGTTCTGAGCGTAGTTGAGGGAAATCCTCGACTGCCTTGAAGTTCACACGGCCCGTGTGGGATTGAGACTGTCCCGCTGCCTCAGGCTGGGGCGGCACCACAGACCCTTCGCTTTATCCAGCCTTCCGCACCGTCAGGTTTGCGCAGCTTTCTCACAGTCCAGGCTCATCTTGGCTGCGCGGCCTGAGAGGACCACTCGTCTGAGCCCCAGTGAGCACTCATCCCTCACTGGGGCACTGCTCTGCTTTCAAACAGGGTCTCTGCGCCAAGACCTGGCCCCCTGCCCTGTAGCCTTCAGCAGAGCTTGAGCGAGCCTTGAGGCTTGCTGGGAAGCGGCTGTCAGCACGGCCCCCAGGCGTCATGATGGCGACAAGTCCCATTCTCAGGAGGAAAACCCCCATGACCATCCTTGACCGCCTGTCCCGCCTGCTGCGCGCCAACGTCAACGACCTGATCAGCCGCGCCGAAGACCCAGGCAAGATTATCGAGCAGGCCCTGCGTGACATGCGCGCTGCCTACGCCGAGGCCCGCAGCGAAGTGGCCGACGCCATGAGCCAGAACGCCAAGCTGGAACGCGAAGCGAGCACCAACCGCCGCCTGGGCAGCGAATACGAGAAAAAAGCTGAGGAAGCCCTGCGCGGCGGCAGCGAGGAACTGGCCCGCGAGGCCCTGCGCCGCGCCCAGAACGCCCGTGACCTGGCCACCGGCTTTGAAGAGCAGCTGGGCCAGCAAACTCAAACGGTCGAGCAGCTCAAAACGCAGCTGCGCGCCCTGGAAGCCAAGATTGACGAGATGGAATCCAAGAAGTCCCTGCTGGCTGCGCGGCAAAAGACCGCCCAGGCCGGGGCGACCCTGGACCGCGTCTCGGGCTTTGACAAGGCGGGCGGGGCCATGGACGCCTTTGAGGAAATGGAGGCGAAAGTGCAGGGCCTGGAAGACCGCAACCGCGCCATGAGCGACCTGCGCCAGGACAATGACTTTGACGCCCAACTGAAGGACCTGGGCCGGGGCCGCGAGCTGGACGACGCCTTTGCGGCCCTGAAGGCGAAAGTGCAGGGCGAGCCGGGCAGCGCCGGCGAAAAGAGCGGCGGCTAAGAGGCACCCGTACGCGTTCAGAACATCCGGGCGAAGGTCCGGATGTTTTTTGCTGCCTCAATAGGGGTTCTGTCGGTCACGCCCACGAATCCGCACTGACGAGCAAGCTCTACGTCTGCACCATCCCTTGCTCCCGCGGCACTCTGCCCATCCCCTCAGCTTAAAAACCTTCCAGATGGACAGTGGAGGCAGCAACTGGAAGAACTGACGCAACTGGCCCTGACAGCCAGTTCTCCTCGCCCCCAGCGGCCTGCATGGAACTACCCTCTTTGGCACTTGCACCTTCTGACCGATGACCGTCAGGAAAACTTCATATTTGCTGACAGAATGAAGGCGATGCGTTGTTTTAAGCTCGGTGGCATGTCGGCCTCCCCTTCCCTTCGCGTGTGGCTGACCGCGCTGCCCTTCCTGCTCCCCCTGGCCGCCTGCGCGCCGCAGGCCACGACCACGGTTCAGGCCAGTACGCCAGTCTCGGCGGTGTCGTTTTACCCCCATGAGACCGGGCTGGCCTGGAGTTACCTGCCCGAAGGCGAGGGCAGCGGCGCCCCGGCGTACACGCTGCGGGCGCTAGGCGTCACGGTGTATGGCAGCCAGAGCGCGCAGGCCTTTCAGCTCGCTGGGCGCGGCGCCGACCAGACCTGGTACCGCACGGTGGACGCTTCGGGGGTGCGGCTGCTGGGGCTGCGCAAGCCCGGCGTGAACATCCGGCTGGAGCCGGCGTGGCTGGAGTTGCCCGCCCAGACGGCCTGGCGCCTGGGACTGACCTGGCAGGGCCAGTCTCAGATCACGGTGAGCGGCGACGACGGCAAAGAGCAGGCGCGCGGCACCCTGAATTACAGCTACACCGTGCAGGACCGCCGCACCGTGCAGACCCCCGGCGGCCGCTTTGAGGTCTGGGTGGTCACGCGGCAAATCAGCGACACGCTGGGTGGCCTGTTTCCCGCCACGCAGCAGCTGTGGTTTGCGCCCTATGTGGGCGAGGTGCGCACCCCCGAAGGCCTGCTGCTGACCGCCCGCAATTTCTCGGCCCGCCCTGGAGGTCAGTGATGGAACGTGCCGCCGACAGCCTCACGCCCCTGCTGGACGGGATTCAGGCGCCCGCCGACCTGAAAAGGCTGACCCGCGAGCAGTTGCCCCTGCTGTCCCAGGAACTGCGGGACGAGATTGTGCGCGTGTGTTCGGTAGGCGGCCTGCACCTGGCGAGCAGCCTGGGGGCCACCGACGTGATCGTGGCGCTGCACTACGTCCTCAATTCGCCGCGCGACCGCATTCTCTTTGACGTGGGCCACCAGGCCTACGCCCACAAGATGCTCACCGGCCGCCGGGAGCAGATGCCCACCATCAAGAAAGAGGGGGGCCTGAGCGGCTTTACCAAGGTAAGCGAGTCCGAACACGACGCGATTACCGTGGGCCACGCCAGCACCAGCCTCGCCAACGCGCTGGGCATGGCGGTGGCGCGCGACGCGCTGGGCCAGGACTACCGGGTCGCCGCCGTGATTGGCGACGGCGCCCTGACTGGCGGCATGGCCCTGGCCGCCCTGAACACCATCGGTGACATGAACCGCCGGATGCTGATTGTCCTGAACGACAACGAGATGAGTATCTCGGAGAACGTCGGAGGCCTCAACAAGTTCATGCGTGGCTTGCAGGTCCAGAAGTGGTTTCAGGAGGGCGAGGGCGCCGGCAAAAAGGCCGTAGAGGCCGTCAGCAAACCGCTGGCCAGCCTGATGAGCCGCGCCAAGAGTTCAACGCGGCACTTCTTTGACCCCGCCAGCGTCAATCCTTTCGCTGCCATGGGCGTGCGCTACGTGGGGCCGGTGGACGGCCACGACGTGCAGGAACTCGCCTGGCTGATGGAGCGCCTGGTGGACCTGGACGGCCCGACCATCCTGCATGTGGTGACCAAGAAGGGCAAAGGCCTGAGTTACGCCGAGGCTGACCCCATCTACTGGCACGGGCCCGGCAAATTTGACCCTGCCACGGGCGACTTCAGCCCCAGCAAGGCGTACAGCTGGAGCAATGCCTTTGGTGACGCCGTCATCGAGCTGGCCGCCCAGGACCCCCGCACCTTCGTGGTTACGCCCGCCATGCGCGAGGGCAGCGGCCTGGTGGAATACAGCAGGGCCCACCCCAACCGTTACCTGGATGTAGGCATTGCCGAGGAGGTCGCGGTCACAGCCGCCGCCGGCATGGCGCTGCAAGGGTTGCGTCCGGTGGTCGCTATCTATTCTACGTTTTTGCAACGCGCCTACGATCAGGTGCTGCACGACGTGGCCATCGAGAATCTGAACGTGACCTTCGCCATTGACCGCGCGGGCATCGTGGGGGCCGACGGCGCCACCCACAACGGCGTGTTTGACCTGAGCTACTTGCGCTCTATTCCCGGCGTGCGCCTTGGCCTGCCCAGAGACGCCGCCGAACTGCGCGGCATGCTGAAATACGCCCAGGAGCATGACGGCCCCTTTGCCATCCGCTATCCGCGCGGCAACACGGCCCCCGTGGCGGCGGGCACCTGGCCCACGCTGACCTGGGGAGAATGGGAGCGGGTGCAGGGCGGCGACGAGGTGGTCATCCTGGCGGGCGGCAAGGCGCTGGAGTACGCCGAGAAAGCCGCAGCGGGGCTGAGCGGCGTCGGCGTGGTGAACGCCCGCTTTGTCAAACCGCTGGACGAGGCCATGCTGCGCACTCTGGCCCGGACCGCCTGCGCGCTCGTGACCGTGGAGGACAACACCGTGGTCGGTGGTTTCGGCAGCGCCGTGCTGGAATTCCTGAACGCCGAGGGCTTGCAAGTGCCCGTGCGGGTGCTCGGCATTCCCGACGAGTTTCAGGAACACGCCACCGCCGAGAGTGTTCATGCCAGAGCCGGCATTGACGCCCAGGCGATTCGGACGGTGCTGGCAGAACTGGGCGTGGACGTGCCGCTTGGGGTGTAGGAAAAAATAGAGAGGGCGGCGCAGGGAAGTTCACTCCTGTGCCGCCTCTGGCTGGGGGTGTGGCTGGGGGTGGCCCGCAGCCCTACACCCTGACTTCCCCGTTGCCCTCTACCACCCACTTCGTCGTGGTCAATTCCCTCAGTCCCATCGGGCCACGGGCGTGCAGTTTCTGGGTGCTGATGGCCACCTCGGCGCCCAGGCCCAGTTGCGCGCCATCGTTGAAACGGGGGCTGGCATTGACCATCACGGCCGCGCTGTCGACGTCCTGCACAAAGTGCTCGGCCTGGGCGGGGTCGCGGGTCAGAATCACGTCGGTGTGGTTGCCGTGCGCCGCAATAAAGTCCAGGGCCTCGTCCAGCCCGGCCACTGCCTTGAGGCTCAGGGTCAGGGCCAGAAATTCGGTGCCGTAATCGGCCTCGGTGGCAGGCTCAGCGCTCAGGCCAGCGGCGATCAGCACCGCCAGGGCTTCGGGGTCGGCGCGCAGGGCCACGCCGCTGTTGAGGAGGGGCTGAACCAGCTGGGGCAAGGCGACCAGTGCTGCGCGGTCCACCAGCAGGGTGTCCAGAGCGTTGCAGGCGCTGGGCTTTTGCACCTTGGCGTTGTGGAGGAGCTGCGCGGCCCTCTCTCTGTCCAGTGGGTCGCGCGTGAACGAGGCGTCCAGGTAAATGTGGACCACGCCAATGCCGCCCACGATGACCGGCACGGTGGCGTTCTCCACACAAAAGCGGTGGAGTCCCGCCCCGCCGCGCGGAATGATGGCGTCCACCCACTCGTCCAGGGTCAGGAGTTCCAGCACTCGCTCGCGGGCCGGGTCGCGGATGACCTGGACGGCCTGGGCCGGCAGCCCCTGGGCCTGCAAAGCGGCGTGAATCACTTCCTCTAACGCCGCGTTGCTGTGCACGGTTTCCTTACCGCCGCGCAGAATCACCGCGTTGCCACTCATGAGGGCCAGCGCCGCCACGTCCACGGTGACATTGGGCCGACTTTCATAGATCACGCCCAGCACGCCCAGCGGCACCCGGCGCGTGCCCACCCGGATACCGCTGGACTGGACCTGCACCGGGCTCTGCTCGCCCACCGGGTCAGGCAGGCGCGAGACGGCCTCGACATCCGCCGCCAGGCTGTCCAGCGCGGCGGGTGTCAGGCGCAGGCGGGCCACCATCGGGTCGGGCAGGCCCGCAGCCAGAGCGGCCTGGACATCCTGGGCGTTGGCGGCCAGGACGGCGTCGGCGCTGGCCCGCAGGCCCGCCGCCAACGCGGTCAGCGCCGCCACCTTGCGCGCGGTAGGCAGCGAGCGCAGGGTCCGCGCAGCCTGCCGGGCGCGCACGCCCATCTCCTGAATCGTGGCGTTGGAGGCACTCATGGGCCGAGGCTAGCAGGGACAGGCCGCCACACCCAGGCGTGGGGTAGGCAGGGCGCCGCCGGGCCGAAAAAATGGGGAGGTCTGGCTTAGCCGCCGCGCCCCAGGAGCCCCGTATGGACATCACCGAAACCCTGCATGCCCCGGACCGCGCTGCCTGGCGAACCTGGCTGGAGACCCACAGCGCCAACAAAGCGGAAATCTGGCTCATCCGCGACAGCACCAAGCCCAGCGTGCCTTATCTGGACTCAGTCGAAGAAGCGCTGTGCTTTGGCTGGATCGACGGCATCGCCAAGCGCCTGGACGACGCACGCCTGGCACAGCGCTTTACGCCCCGGCGCCCGCGCAGCCACTGGACCGAGCTCAACCGCGAGCGGGCCCGCCGCCTGATCGCCGAGGGCCGGATGACCGCTGCGGGCCGCGCCGTGCTGCCCGACCTGTCCACAGAGCACTTTCAGGTCGCCCCGGATATCCAGGCTGCCCTTCAGACAGACCCGCAGACTTGGGCCAACTTCCAGGCCTTTCCCGCGCTGTATCAGCGCATCCGGGTGGGGTATATCGAAGAAGCCCGCCGCCAGCCCGAAGTGTTTACCGCGCGCCTGAACAACTTTGTGAGCAAGACGAGGGCGAACAAGCAGTTTGGGGGGATGCGCTAGCCGAACTCCGATGACATCCGGGCGGACTTGGAACGCGGCGCAGTCAACGTGAAGAGCCCCGCAGAAGAGCGATCAGGAGCACAAGCGGGCTGACGGGCATGGCGTTTTCACATCGGGAAATCCCCAGATGTTGGCCTTGCAGACTAAAGCCGTATCAGCTGGAGGCCAGGTCCAGCATCAGCTCCAGATTCTGCACCGCCGCGCCGCCCGCACCCTTGCCCAGATTGTCCAGGCGGGCGACCAGCACGGCGCGCTCGCCGTCGCCCGAGGGGTAGACGAAGAGGTCCAGATTATTCGTGCCGTTCAGGGCCTGAGGGTCAAGAATCTCCGGATTGTCGGCGGGATCAGCCACCCGCATGTACCGCTGCCCGGCGTAGTGGGCTTTGAGCGCGGCGTGCAGGTCACCCGCGCCCACACCCAGTTCGCGCAGATGCAGGGGAATGGTGACCGTCATGCCCTGCGGCCAGGCGCCTACATTCGGCGTAAAGATAGGGGTGCGGCTCAGGCCGCCGTAGCGCATGGTCTCGGGGATGTGTTTATGGCTCAGGCCCAGGGCGTAGCCCAGAAACGCGCCGCGCATCGGATGGGGCTCGTCCTGCTCGTGGGCGTCCACCAGCGCGCGTCCGCCGCCTGTGTAGCCGCTGTAGCCCTGAATACTGACAGGGTGGTCAGCGGGCAAGAGGCCTGCTGCCGTCAGGGGTGCCAGCAGGGCAATCGCGCCGGTGCTGTAGCAGCCGGGATTGGCCACGTACCGCGCCGCCGCAATCCGCCCAGCCTGCTGGGCATTCAGCTCTGGAAACCCAAACACCCACTCGGGATTGACACGGTGGGCGGTACTGGCGTCCAGCAAGCGGGCGGCCGGGTTGGTGGTCAGGGCTACCGCCTCACGGGCCGCGTCGTCGTGCAGACACAGAATGGACACGTCGGCGGCGTTCAGCAGCTCGGCGCGGGCCGCCGGGTCTTTGCGCCGGGCCGGGTCAATGTGCAGCAGCGTCAGGTCGGCGCGGCCCTCAAGCCGCTGGCGGATTTGCAGGCCAGTGGTGCCGGCCTCGCCGTCAATAAACACTGTGGGTAGGGTCATGTCGAAGTCTCCGTCAAAGGCTGGATGAGTTGTGCGGCCAGGATGGCGTGAAGCAGCTCTATCGTCTGCCCAGCCTTCAGGTGCGCCCAGAGGTCAGGGACCATAGGCATCAGGCGGATGACGCCAGTGGCGCCGCGCCCAATTACCTCAGACTCGCTGGTGTGCCACCAGGCGTAAGCGTTCACGAGGTCGCCGCCGCGTGGAAAGGTAAACACGCTGCCGTCCATCGGGCCGACTTTGTCGCCACACCCGCTGAAGATGAATGGCAAGCGGTGGTCAAGTGGAAGATGGAGCCGGGCCAGCAGGAAGGGCGCCTCACGCATCCTTTCCCCCATAACACCGCCGCACCAGTTCGGCCAGGTCGCCCTTGGCTGGGTCGCCGTGTTCAATCCGGCGCCGCAGCTCACCCGGCGTCAGCCACTCAGCGCCACTGAAATCGTCAGGATTGAAGTGTGGGGACAGGTCTGCTTGAATCTCGTAGACCCGCATGAACGTGCTCAGGGTCGTCTCGAAAGGCGAAAACGCCGCCACCTCGCGCCAGGGCACGGTGCCGAGATCCAGATTCAGCTCCTCCTGCGTTTCGCGCAGGAAGGCAGCCTCGTAACTCTCGCCGCGCTCCACATGACCGCCCACGCTCATATCCAGGCAGCCGGGGAACACGCGCTTGGTCTGGGTGCGGCGCGGAATCCACAGCTGGCCCCGAGCATTGATCAGGAAGGCATTGACCACCCGCACCGGCAGGCGCCGCGCCCAGGCGTCTTCTCGCGTGACGGTGCCGACCACCTCGTCCCGCTCATTGACCAGGTCGAGCCATTCCACCGGAGCAGTTGTCATGGGGTCCACTCGTCGGCCAGCAGGGCGTACTGCGCGTCGTCGGTCCACTCGCCCCGGTGCCAGTAGCTCTGGCGCGACGTGCCCTCATGCCGGAAGCCCAGACCAGACAGCAGCCGGGCCACCGCAACGTTGCGCGGGTCAATGCTGGCGTAGACGCGGTGCAGGGTCAGCGGCCCGAAGGCGTGGGTCAGCAGCGCCCGCAGCGCCTCGGCGGCGTAGCCCTGCCCCTGGGCGTGGCGGGCCAGCGTGATGCCCAGCTCGGCCTGCGGCCCCCGCGTGTTCAGGGCCAGGTCGCCCAGCAGGCCGTCTGCATGCGCCATAGCCCGCTGCACCCAGCCCGGCGCCCCCAGCGGCGCCGGCGAGACAAGACCCTGCGCCGCATCCAGGGTGGCTGGCAGCGCCCAGGCCTGAAAGCGGGCGACCTCCGGGTCATTGCGGTAGGCGACCAGGGTGGGCAGGTCATCCGGAGTCAGAGGCCGAATCGTCAGTCGGGGGGTGAAGAGGGTGGTCACCCCTGCCCCGCCGAGGTTAGCGCCACCTTACCGAACGTCATGAAGACCAGCGTGGGGCCGGCGGGTCCCCGGTAAGCACCCTGGGCGCCGTCCAGCGTGCAGGCCAGCGCCGTCAGGTGCCAGGCGTCTTCCTCGGTGCAGCTCAGGGTGCGCGTGGTCAGGGCGTGCAGGCGGTGCTCCTGGGCAAAGGCGCGCACCTTGCCGGCGGCCCTGGCCAGCTCCGCCGGAACCGATGGGTGGTCCCAGCCCCACAGCCACGACCCGTCCTGCGTGTTGTAGGTGCCCACCACCTGCACGGGGCAGGTGGCCCGGAAGGTCTCGTTGGTGAAGGTCAGGGTGCCGGCCTGCAGGTCGGCCTGCCAGTCGGCGCGGCCCAGGCCCCAGGCGCCGTCATGGGCCGCCGTCTGGGCCTGAAGACCCGCCAGCGCCCGTTCCACACCGGCACTCTGGTCTCCGAACAGCGCAGGATTCACGTTGGTCATAGGCTCAGTGTGGCGCCTGTGCCCTACCAGCGCGGCTGGAGATGCCCCATCAGGTGGTACAGCAGAGCTTTTTGCGCGTGCAGGCGGTTTTCGGCCTGGTCAAAGACGCGGCTCTTGGGGTGTTCGGTGGCCTCAGGCACCGTTTCCTCGCCGTAGTGGGCGGGCAGGCAGTGCAGGAAAATGCCGTGCGGGGCGATGGTATCCAGCATCTGCGGGGTCACCTGATACCCCCGGAAGGCACGGCGGCGAATATCAGCTTCGGCCTCCTGGCCCATGCTGATCCAGACATCGGTGTACAGCACGTCGGCACCTTCAACCGCTCTCAGATCGTTGGTGAGGGTGACCTGCACGCCCGCGCGCACCGCGTCCATCAGGACCCCTGCATTCGGTTCGTAGCCCACCGGGGTCACCACCGTCACGTCGGTGCCGGTCAGGATGCCCATGTGGATGTGGCTGTTGGCGAGGTTGTTGCCGTCTCCGATGTACACCACCCGGCGGCCCCGCAGGTCAGCCCCGAATTCCTCTTCAATAGTCTGGTAATCGGCCAGCAGCTGCGCGGGGTGCAGCATGTCCGAGAGACCGTTGATGACAGGAATAGAGGCGTGCTGCGCCAGTTCCTGCAGGGTCTGTTGCAGGTAGACCCGGCCCATGACGCCGTCCACCCAGCGCTCCAGGTTGCGCGCCACGTCGCTGACCCGCTCGCGGGTGCCCAGGCCAATTTCAGTGTTGGACAGGGTCATGGCGTGCCCGCCCAGCTGGTACATGCCCACGTCAAAGGTGGTGCGGGTGCGCAGGCTGGCCTTTTCAAACACCAGGGCCAGCGACAGGCCAGCCAGCGGCTTGACCGCGCGCCACTCGCCGCGCTTCATCGAATGCGCCGTGTCCAGCACCGCGCGCAGTTCGGCGGCCGTCATGTCGAGGTTGCTCAGAAAGTCGCGCCCGGCCATCACGGGGGCCGGCAGTGTGTCCAGGGTATGCAGCGCATCTTTTTGCAGAGCAGGTGCGGAACGGAGCACCGCCGCCTCAGTCTCAGCCTCACTCTTTTTCCTGGTTTTTACTGTTTTCTCGGCCTTCGGCATAGGCAGAAAGTATAGCTGGCCCAGGTCATCCCCAGGCCAGCCCAACCAATTACGCATGTTTATTCATTCAGGACGCTTGAAGATACACTGACGCCCAGAACCTACTTTCCCTTACTGCAGCTACAGCGCCGCCCTACTTCGTTTCAGTCAGGGTGTAGTTGCCGCTGCCGCTGTAGGCGTACACGCGCCAACGGTAGGTGCCACTGGCCGCGTTGTAGGTAATGGCCTCGGTGCTGGTGCTGCCCTCGCTGGCCCCCACCTGCGTCCAGGTGCTGCCGTTCAGTTTTTGCAGGTACAGGTCAAAGTCGGTGCCGCTGGGGCCCGTCAGGTTGCCCTTGAGGGTGCCGCCCGCGTAGGAAAAGCCCGCCGTGCCCGGCTGGTAGCTGGTGCCGCCGCTGCTGACCGTGCCGTTGTACGTGGTGGGCGTGGGGGTCGGGGTGGTGCCGCCGCCCACGGTCACGAACAGCGCCGAGACTGGCCCGTAGGTGCCGCTGTTGTTGCGGGCGCGCACATAGACGGTGTGCTTGCCGGCGCTCAGGCCGCTGGTGGACACCGTCGCCTGCACGTTCTCGCGGTTGGTATTGAAGCTGCCGTCGGCCGCCGTCATGGCGCTGGCGGTGCCCCCAGCCCAGGGCGGCGTGTCAATGAAGTATTCGGCCCCGGCCACCGTGCGGGCCGGCTCGCTGCCGTTGCTGGTGTTAAAGCGGGTGATGTCGGCGCTGGCGCTCAGGGTAAAGCTGGCGCCCGCCGCCACACTGGCCGGGGCCGTGACGCTCACGCTGTCAGGGCCGCTGCCCAGCTGGTACGGCGCGCGGGCCACGCGCAAGGCGTACAGCAGGGCCGCCTGGTTCTTGGGCAGGGTAGTGCTGGTAAAGGTGTTGCACGGCTCGAAGAACGCGGTGCCCAGCTCGATGGTGTATGACGCCACCCCCAGCTCGCCGTAGGCAAAGTCGTCGGTGGTGCCGCTGGTGGGGTACAGGCCCACCGACTGCTCAGGGGTGTAGCCGTTGAAGTACGCCAGCTTGCGCCCCAGCGACTGCAGCGCGGCGCCGTTGGGGGCTGCGGTGGTCGTGTCGCCCCAGGGCCACAGCACCAGCTGCGAGTAGCTGTGAATGTCCATATACACGCCGGAAGTATTGGCCGGGGCCGCGTCGGTACGGCTGGCGCCACGGTTGTCGGCAAAGGCCGCTTTAATCAGGTTCTGCAGGTTCTGGGTTTCGGGCTCTGAGCCAGCGCTGACGCCCCGGTACGTTTCGTTGCAGGGGTCGGTGCTGGACCCGCCCGTGCCCCAGGCGTAGGTAAAGTTGCGGTTCAGGTCGGCGCCAAACAGGCCGTTGCTGCACTTCTGGGTGTCGTTGACATTCTTGCGCCACGACGCGCCGGCCTCGGCCTTCTTGCGGCCATCGGGGTTGCTTTGCAGCACCAGCCAGACTTCCTGACTGTCCAGCATCCAGGTTACGTCCGCGTCGCGGCCGTAGTTGGCCAGCAGGTACTCGGCAAAGCGGGTGGACAGCTCGGCGGGCGTGTATTCCCGCGCGTGGATAGACGCCGTAATCAGGAGTCTGGGCTTGGTGCCGCCCGTGCTCTTGTTGGTCAGCTTCAGGACGTTCATGTCGTAGCCGCCGCGGCCCTTGGTCTTGAGCCAGGTCGAGCCGATGCTGCTCCAGCTGGCCAGGTTGGGGTACTGCGACACCAGGCCCTGTGCGCTGCTGTACGTTTCTTCGACGGTGCGGTAGCAGGAGTAGCCGCTGATAGACAGGCTGCCCAGGTTTTCTTTCAGCGAGCCGCTGTGCCGCTCGGTTTCGGCCTTGTCAATGCGGATGGTCCAGTCGCGGCTCAGGCCCGTGACGCGCAGGCGCTCGAAGTCGGCCTGGCCCACGTCCAGCAGCACGAACTTCTCCTCGGCGCTGCCGCCGATCGGCTCGAAGGTCTTGACAATGTCAATCCAGTCGCGCTCGGTTTTGAAGTCAATGCGCGAGACCACGATGGGCTTTTGCTGAAAGACGCTGCATTCATCGGCCGTGGCCACCAGCGAGGTGCCCGGCGTGACCGGCGGGGCGGCCTGCGGTTGAGGCGTCTGCGAGCAGGAAGCCAGGAAGAGGGACGTGCTGAGCAGCAGGGACGACGTGAGCCTTCGTGTCATAGGTCCTCCAGAAAAAGGGCACGCCAGCCTGGAAACCGCCGCCAGCAAAGGGGCCGTCAACGCCGTGCGCCTGGGTTGTGTGGTACTTCGGCACTGTAACACCCGGTTTCCAAAGCTCAAGTGCCTGCTGTCCCATACTTCCGAACACAGTGTGCGAAGTCGGCAGCCCCTCTGAGGATTTCGTGCTACTGGGAGTCGGTCACTGCTGGGCCGTGGGCCCGCGCCCGGACGGACTTCAGCCCTGGGCGCGGCGCCTGAAAATCCGGCGGGTCTGGGGGCGCTGTTTCTCCTCCTCCGGCTGGCCCTCTACCCTAGACAGGGGCGGGACAAAGCGCGCGTCAGCCCAGCTCGCCAGGTCTTTGAGGGCCAGCACCAGCAGGGTCAGCAGCAGCACCGGCCACAGCAGCCCTTCAGGCGTGTCCAGCCAGGCCCAGCGCGCAAAACTGACCAGTTGCCCCAGGTCGGCGTTTAAGGGCAGGGCGGTCACGTCGGGCACCAGGTCAAAGCCGTCGCTGAACGCTATGCGCAGGGTCGGCTGGTCGTGAAAGCCCAGCGCCCCCAGTTCCATCAGCCATAAGAAGACGCCGCTGAGAACCGTGGCCACCACCGCTGCGGCCCGCCCGCGCAGGTGAGGCCACAGGTGGGTGCGCCACAGATGCCACGCGCCGCCGCCCAGGGCCAGCGCGCCTTCCATAAAAGGTTCCTTGCGCAGGGCGGTGACCTGGGCACCCACCAGCCGCGCCGTCAGGAGGGCCGCCCCCAGCACCAGCACCGCCCGGAACGACCCCCGGCCCAGCAGCAGCACCAGAACCAGCAGCGTGGGCACCTCGGGCGGCAGGCGCAGGCGGCCCCAGCCGTGCCACAGGCCCAGCAGCAGCCCAGGCAGCAGGCCCAGCAGCACCGTGAGCACGGCCAGATTTAGCGAGCGGGCCAGGGCGCGCGGCAGCACGCAGGCGGCGTCCCGGCCAAAGCGGTCGGTGCCCAGCGGCGCCAGCGGGTGACCCGGCCGCAAAGGGGGCACTATAAAGGCCACGCTGCTGGTCGCCGCCTGCGCCGCTGGCAGCGGAATCAGAGACTGCACCGCACATTCCTGGCGCGGGGCCAGTAAGGCCAGCAGCACCAGGGGCAGCAGAAGCCACCTCATACGGCCTCTGGCCCCATCGTTTGTGCCAACGATGAACTCTGAGCAAAGCGAAAAGGAGAGAGAACGGGTCTCAGGCGTGGCATTTGCACATCGGTTCTTTCCCAATGTGTTGGAACTACAGACGGACCCCGTGTCATTCGGCCCCCACCGGGCGGGGGTCCAGCCGCGCCGCCACGCCCCGCAGGATGACGTGACCCAGGCCGCCCAGCATCAGCAGGGCCAGCAGCGAACTGGAAAACACCATCAGCCGGTCCCCTTCCAGTTGCCCGCTTTCTGAGAACTGCCCCTGCACTGCCAGCGAGACGGTGTCGCCCAGGCCCGGAAAGTGCAGCAGGCCCTCCAGGATGGTCAGTGAAAGCGTGAGGCCCAGGGCGTCCCCGGCCAGCGTGGTCGCCTGCACGGGGCGGGCCACGCCCAGCGCGCGCCGCTGAATCTGGCCTTCCGGAAGACCCATCGCCCGCGCCGTGCGGCTGTGATCGGCCGCCAGCGCCTCCAGGTACGCCGCGCGGGTCTGCACCGCCGCCCGCGCCGCCACTGGCCAGGCCAGGCTGGCGACAATAAAGGTCAGCATCAGCGGGGACCAGGGGGTCAGGGGAAAATCCCAGCCCCGCCAGAGGGTGACGGCCAGCCCCAGCGCCACGCCCAGCAAGAGCAGCAGGAAGGGCGGCACAGTTTCCAGCAGCCACAACAGCCCCAGCGGCGCGCGCCTCAGGCCGGCGGCCAACACCCAGGCCAGCGCCAGGCCGCCCAGCAGATAGGTGCCGCTCAGCAGTGCCGCCTCGGCGACGGCCGGCAGCACCTCGGGCGACAGGCCTGCCATCAGCGTGGCGGGATAGGTCAGCAGCCGCTCGGGCAGGGGCAGATGGCGCTGCACCCCGATCACGAGGACCGCGTGCCAACCCAGCAACGCGAGGAGGCCCAGCCTCATGTGGAGAAGGAATGGGAGGCTGGCCAGACGCTAAGGCTCTGGTCCTCTGCCTGGCCGGAAACGTGGGGGCCCAGCGCCCGGAGCGCCGCCATATGGTTTGAGGTCACGCCCTAGCCTACGGGGCGCGGCCCAGGGGCCTCAAGCCGATTGAGCAGATGCCCCCGTCTCGGCCCGGTCCAGTTGGCCCACCACCTTCTCGCTCCAGGTGCGCCCGGCGTCGCCACCCCACAGCAACCAGGCGATGTAGCCGCGAGAGGGCTTACCGCTTTTGCCGGTTTCGTCCAGATTGTCACCGGCGTGGCGAGGAAAATAGCGGCTGATGTGCCGGGCCTTGCGCGCCGTGACGGCGCCACCCGCTGCCAGCAGGTGCGCGGTGGCCTCGCCGACTTTCGTGCCGCCGTAGCCGTGTTCCCTCCGCAGCTCCAGACCCCGCTGAGCATTGGCCTGCACGCCTTTGGGGATGGTCAGGTCAACTTTGGTCTTCGCCATAGGGGCCACCGTGCCAGCCAGGGCCGGGGCAAGCTGTACCCAGGGGCGCAATCTGAAGAAGACGTGGAGAAGGGTCACTGGCCCTGAATTGCCTTTGCAGGCTGCTCATGGCCGATGAGAACGCCTGCGCGCCAGTCTTTTTGACCGGAGAGTGGCCTTTCTCCCCGGCCCTCTTGTTCAATTTGTTGCGCGGCACGCCGCCTGACGGCCCCGCGCCCCGTACCCTGTGCCCTATGGCGTCTCCCCTGTTCGATTCCCACCTGCACACGCCGCTGTGCGGGCATGCCACCGGCACGCCGCGCGAGTACGCCCAGGCGGCCCTGACGGCCGGGCTGGCCGGGCTGTGCTTTACCGACCACATGCCCATGCCCGCGTGGTACGACGCGCCGTGGCGCATGCGCCGCGACCAGCTGGACGAGTACGTGCAGGAGGTGCGCGCCGTGCAGGCCGAGTTTGCCGGGCGGCTGGAAGTCAGGCTGGGCCTGGAAGCGGACTTTCACCCCGGCACCGAACGCTTTGTAGAGGACATCTTGGCGGCGTACCCCTGGGACTACGTGATCGGCAGCGTACATTACCTGGGCGCCTGGGGCTTTGACAACCCCGAATTCGTGGCCGAGTACGAGGCGCGCGACCTGCGCGAGCTCTACGCGCAGTATTACGGCCTGGTGGAAGGCGCAGCCCGAAGCGGCCTATTCGACGCCATCGGGCATCTAGACCTGCCCAAGAAGTTCGGGCACCGCGACCCCGAAGGCTACGCCGCCCTGCACGCGCTGGACGTGGTGGCCGAGCGCGGTCTGGCGCTGGATTTCAACACGGCCGGCTGGCGCAAGCCCGTAGCTGAGGCCTACCCGGCCCCCGACCTGACCCGCCTGGCCGCCGAGCGTGGCATTCCCTTCGTGCTGGGCAGCGACGCGCACAAACCGGAAGAGGTAGGGTTTCATTTTGCGGGGGCCCTGAAGCAGATTCATGACGTGGGCGGGCGCGTGGTGACGTACCAGGGGCGGGTGCGCCATGCTTGAGGTCACGCGCAAGGACCTCGTTTCAGTGCTGAAAACCACCGCTGACCTGCTGGACCTGCTGGGTGTAGGCGACGACCCCTTTCGGGCACAGGCCTTCCGCAGCGCCGCGCGCAGCCTCGAAGCAGTAGACACCGAGCCCGAGGCCCTGGTCGCCCGGCAGTTTGTGGGTATTCCCAAAGTGGGCAAGGCGATTGCCGCTGATCTGCTGGCCTACGCTGAGACGGGCGTCTTTGGCCCCCTGGAAGACGCCGCCAGCCTGATTCCGGCGGGCGTGCTGAGTCTGTTCCGGGTGCGCGGCCTGGGACCAAAGAAGATTCGCGCGCTGTGGGACGCAGGCATAGATTCGCTGGAGGGTCTGCGCGAGGCCTGCCGCGACGGACGGGTGGCGGCCCTGAAAGGCTTTGGGGCCAAAAGTGCGGCCAGCTTTCTGGCGGCGGTAGAGTTCGCGCTGGCCTCACAGGAGCGTCAGCACCTGAGCACCGCTGCTGAGGTTGTGGGAGCGCTGTGTGCCCGCCTGAACGGCCTTGACCCGCGCCCCAGTGGCGACGTGCGCCGGGGGCTGGACACGGTGCGCGTGGCCCGCGTGACGGTGACGGGCACCCCCGACGACCTGACGGAGCGACTGGGCGGCCTGGTGGAAGACCTGAGCGCCGTAGAGGGCAAGCCCGTGCTGGCGGGCCGGGTGGACGGCGTACCTGTGGAAGTGGCTTACGCAGAAGCCGCCACACGCGGCGCCCTGGACCTGCTGATGGGCGGCAGCGGGCCGTACCGCGAGCAGCTGCGCGCCCAGGCCAGCGCCAGAGGCCTGGACCTGACCGGGCGCGGCCTGCTACGCGGCGGCCAGCCCCTGTCTACGCCCACCGAGGCCGAGGTGGCAGCGGCTCTGGGCCTCACGCTGCGCCCGGCCGAATACCGCGAGCCCGAGCATGATGACCTCTGGACGACCCTCCCGCATCCAGACGAGTTGGTGACAGTGGCCAGCCTGCGCGGCATGCTGCACACCCACTCCACCTGGTCCGACGGGGCGGCCAGCCTGGCGGATATGGCGCGCGAAACTGTGCGGCTGGGGCACGGCTACCTGGGCACCGGAGACCACTCGCGCGCCGCGCACTACGCGAACGGCCTGAGCATCGAGCGCCTGCTGGCTCAGCTCAAGGAAGTGCGTGAGTTGCAGGCCGCCGGGCTCCCCCTCGTGGCCGGAGCCGAGGTGGACATTCTGGACGACGGCTCGCTGGATTATCCCGACGACGTGCTGGAGCAGCTGGACTACGTGGTCGCCAGCGTCCATAGTCTGTTTACCCTGGACGCCGCGCGGCAGACCGAGCGCCTGATTCACGCGGTCTCGCACCCCCTCGTGACTATCCTGGGGCATCCCACCGGGCGCCTGCTCCTGCGCCGCCCCGGCTACGCCCTGGACCTGGACGCGGTGCTGGCCGCCTGCGAGCAGAACGGCACCGTGGTCGAAATCAACGCCAACGCCTACCGCCTGGACCTGGACTGGCGGGCAGCTCTGCGCTGGCGTGACCGCCTGAAGTTCGCCATCAACACCGATGCTCACGTGCCCGCCGGTCTGGCCGACGCGAAATACGGCGTGATGGCGGCGCGCAAGGCGGGGCTGACCCCGGCGCAGGTGGTCAACACGCTGGAACAAAGCGAGTTCCTGGCATTTGTGGCCGCGCAGCGGGCAGGGCGGAGCAGATAGCCAAAGTTCACAGCGAGAGGGCGCCTTATGAAGCGGCGCCCTCTCGCTTTTTCTTTACCAGATGTCCCACATCACACCCAGCCGCCGGGGCTGAGGTTCCAGGGCGTCTGCGGTGTCCAGATCGCCACGCAGGGCCAGCCTACAGATCTGCTGTCCAGCACGGCGCCAACGCCGCCGAGAGCTGCGGGTGGAAGCCGCGATGCCGCCCTTCAGGCTTCCGCGCTTCAACCAGCGGCGGGCCTGCGTCTGCTGGTGACGCGCGGCCGCTTCCTCCAGCGCCCAGGTCATGACGGGGGTACGGTACGGCGCTCCCAGCCGGGTCACAACGCCCACCCGGTAGCCGATCACCTGCCGGTGCGGCCTGGGCTTGCGGCAGTACCGCCACACCGGCTCCAGCACCGAACCAGGGTGCCGGGAGGCCACGACCTGCGCCTCCGCCCACTGTTCAAAGCACCCCAGTTCACGCCACTTGCGTCGGGGCCAAGCCGCCTGAACTTCCGGCAGCTCTCCGTAGCCCCAAAACGGCTGAATATGCTGCTGAAGACGACGAGAAACAAGCCGGCGTGTGTGCTGCTCACGCTTCCAGAGACGTCCGCTCATGGCAGGCCCCCTCCAAAGGGCCTACTGGGTGTCGTCTCGCCAGGTCATGGTCAGCACCTTATACGCGAGGCTCGCTGAAGGCATGGGCCAACTGGCTGAGCAGGGTTCACCGTGCCTCTGTATGTGCATTCCCTTTGGGGTAATCGGGCCAGGGCTCTGTTCCCGAGCTGTATCTGACGTGCGGTCGCCTGGGACGGGCAGAACAACACGCGCTCCCTCATGGCCAGAGGGGGCGCGCTTCAGTCCATGCTGACAGCGGAACCCAGCGCGGTTGAACGAAGGAAACCCTCAGCCGCGCTGGGGCGAACGAAGTGAGTGATCGCAAGAGCCTACGGCTGCAGTGGAGCGTTCTGTGCCCCTAGGGCGAAACTGGTCGCCGCTGTCAGGACGCCGCAGTCGCTTCCCGCGCCGTTTTCAGGGCCGAGGCCCACCAGTGCAGTTCATCCAGCATGCTCTGGACGCCGGGTTGCAGGTGAGCCATGTCCTCCAGTGCCGCCCCCGCCTGCCAGGCCCCAAAAAAGTCGGCGCCCTGAATATGTACGCCGGTGCGGATAGGCGCCATCTGAAGTTCCACGGCAATCTGACGCAGCTGCTCAATGGCGCGCGCTGCGCCCACCGAGCCGTACCCTACAAACGCGGCGGGCTTCTTGTTCCACTCCACATAAGCGTAGTCCAGTGCATTCTTCAGCACCCCTGTCGGGGCGTGGTTGTACTCGGCGGTCAGGAAGATATAGCCGTCAAACTCCGCAATCTTTTGCTGCCAGCGCAAGGCGACCTCGTTCTGGGTCGGCGCCCAGAGGTTGGAGGCCACCTCGTCGAAAAAGGGCATGGGATAGTCGCGCAGGTCCACGAACTCGTACTCAGCGTCGGTGCGCTGTGACACGATGCCGCGCAGCCAGGCGGCCGGCTTGTCAGCAAAACGGGTGGCGCGGGTGCTGCCAATAATCACGGCGATTTTCATGGTGGGGCCTCCGGGAGCAGGGGAAAGCGGCGAGGAAAAACCCACTTGGCTTTTCAAATCAAGTCATAACCCACAGCAGCCCAGACTGCCAGAGGGGAGGCTTCATGTTTAGAGGCCCAGCACCTCATATGGACGCAGGACTGTCAACTCATGGCGTTTACTGCGCCATAAAGTTCCTGGCTTCCATCTCACAAGGACTTGACTTCCGCACTCTTTATTCAAAGTCAAATCTATAGACCTCGCCAAGAGGCCCTGCTACTACACCGTTTAGGTCCGGATGAGGCCCTTGGCGGTGGCTCCACCCGTTCAGTGGCAGCCCCTCGCGCTTCTCGCGTCGTCTACGTCGGCTTATAAGCTTTTGAGGGTGCAGGCCCCTCCACAAAGGCGACAGGATGGCGCCGAATGGCCAACCACCTTGACGAAAGGTGCCGCCGAGACCAGAAGACCCAGGAGCACGCTTTGAAAGCCGAGCTGCAAGCGACGCAAGACAAACTTCAGGCCACGCGCATGGCCTTTCAGTAGAGCCAACAGCAGAAGCAACTCGTGCCCAGTGCTGACGTCTACTCCCCTACTTTCACCCTCCCGACACCACAAAAGTGGGCGGAACGGTTCCCCTCACAGAACCGTCCCGCCCTAGAGTTATCGCGTGCGCCCGGCTTCAACCCCGGTGCGCAGGCACAGCGCCCTTAGCGCGTGCCGAAGTTCTGGACCCAGTAGGTGCCGTAGGGGCTGCCCTGGCGGTAGGTGTAGCCCACGCCCAGTTCCTTCAGGCCGGGGTCCATCAGGGTCTTGCAGTGGCTGGGGCTGTCAATCCAGCCCTGCACCACGTTCTGCACCGTGTAGCCAGCAGCGATGTTCTCGCCCACCTGGCGCCAGCTGCTGTAGCCGGCCGCTTCCATGCGCTGCGCGGGGGTGCGGCCTTCAGGGGTGTTGTGGTCAAAGTAGGCGCGGGCCGCCATGTCGGTTGCGTGACCACGGGCCGAAGCCGCCAGATAGCCGTTCCAGGTCACAGCGGGCGCGGCGGCAAACGCCTGACCACCGCAGGACCTGGCCTGAGCGCGGGCCTCGTTGACTTCCTTCAGGACCTGGGCTTCCTGGGCGCTCATGGTCTGGTCGCCTGCGCTGGGCACACTGCCCCCCTGACCGCCCGTCGAGCCGCTGCTGCCCACGGCCGGTGCGGGGACCGTGCTGGCGCTGGGGGTACTGGGTGCGCCGCCACAGGAGGCCAGCAGCAGGCTAAAGGGAATCAGGATGGTCAGGGCAGTCTTGGTCATGTGAGGGTCCTTTGTCGCTGTCAGTCACCTGAAGCGGTTGAAGTACCCTCACGGTACAAATCTGCTCCTTTCATGCCGCTCACTCCCAGCAACATGAACGTCTTTAGCCTGCTACCAAGCCTCCCCTCTCCTCTGACCAGGGCAAGAAAGAGTGTCCTCGAGCCGCTTTTCTCTCCTGGCACCATGCACCGACAAAGGCAGCCCCCCCGGCGGGGGCACGCCAGGGGGTGAGGAGGGGCAGAGTTTTGAAGGCAGGGCGCTGTCAGAGTTCTGTGACAAGGCTCAGCACCGCGCCAAGCCTCATTTCACGCGGTTGAGACCCTCCTGAGCCGGCTTGTAACTGGGGCTGAGTTGCAGCGCCCGTTCATAATTCTCGCGCGCCTTGAGGCGGTCGGCGGCCACGGCCCCTGCGCCGCGCTCATAGCTCAGGCCCAGGTAATAGATGTATTCGGGGGTGCTGCTGCCCAGCGCGGCGGCGCGGGTCAGGTTGTCGCGCGCGGTCTTCAGGTCGCCGCCGTCCAGGGCCAGGCGGCCCAGGTAGTAATAGAACTCGGGGTACCGCAGCGGGTCCAGGGTGATGGCCTGGGTCAGCTGGGCGCGGGCGGTGGTGGTGTCTTTGGCCAGGTAACTGACCACGCCGTACTGCCCGACCGCGTAGGCGTTTCTGGGCGCCAGGCGGGCTGCCTGCGCGGCTTCGGGGCGCGCCGCCGTCAGGTTGCCGCTCAGGGCCAGCAGCTTGGCGTAATAGGCGCGGTTATAGGGGTCGCGCGGGTCCACGATCACGGCCTGCTGCAAGCTGTCCAGCGCCAGGGGTAGGTTGCCGGTGGCGTAGTACATGTCGCCCAGGTTGTACAGCAAAATCGCGTTCTCGCCGTTCAGGGTAATCGCCTGCTTGAAGGCCTCAATGGCCTTGCTGGCGTCGCCCTGCAATTTGTAGACGTAACCGCGTTCATTCCACACGCGGCTCAGCTGCACGGCGCGGGTCGTGCCACCCTGGGCCAGCGCCTCGGCGTCGGTCAGCACGCGCAGAGCTTCATTCAGGTTGGTCGCCACACTGGTCCGGTCGCCCGCGCCTATGTACTGCTGCACATACGCCTGCGACAGCGAGATATAGGCGTCAAAGTTGCGGCTGTCCAGGCCAATCAGGCGCCGCAGGGTCTCGATGCCGGCGCTGTACAGCCGCAGCTTGACCTGCGAGCGGCCCAGGCCAATCAGGGCCTCGGGGCTACGCGGGTCCAGTTCGCTGGCGGCACGGTAGGCCACGTAGGCCTGGTCAAACTGCCCCTGCTCGTAGTAGTACACGCCCAGCGCCACATAGTTGGCCGCCGGGATGGCGCGCGGAGCCGCTGGGGCGGCCTGGGCCGGGGCGGGGGTGGCCGGAGTCGTGGGGGCCGTCTGCGCGGCCGCCAGCCCCAGGGTCATCAGCAGGCCCAGCAGGCCGGTCTTGGTCGTGCTTCGCTTCACTCGGAAACCTCCGTGCGGCCCGGCGCCTTGTGCAGCGCCGGCCTCACCCTGCCAGAAACAGGCATAACGCCATGATACGTGAGAACGCCGACAAACCGGGTGAAGTGGCCGTGAGAGGGCCAGGAGCCGCAGAAGCTGAGCATAGACCGCAGTGTTCTGCGCCCCGGTGACGCCGGTCTGATGAAGCCCGCCGCAGCGCCGGGTGAGACCAGAGGGCGGTACAGTCGGGGCGTGACTGCCGACCCTCTCCCACCCCGCCGTCTGGGCCTGACCGGCAGCATCGGCGCGGGCAAAAGCACAGTGGCAGGCCTGCTGCGCGCACGCGGCCTGACCGTGCTGGACGCCGACGAGCAGGCGCGACTGGTCACCCAGGAACCGGAGGTGTTGGTCCAGATAGAGGCGCGGTTTCCCGGCACCGTGACAGCAGGTGTGCTGGACCGCGCGGGCCTGGCCGCCCGCGTCTTTCCCGACCCGGCGGCGGTGGCTGACCTGAACGCTATCGTTCATCCGCGTGTGCGGGCGCGGATGAACGGCCTTGAAGCGCAGGCGGCGGCTCGCGCCGAAGCCTGGGTGGTGCAGGACGTCCCACTGCTGTTTGAAAGTGGCCTGGACGCCCAGATGGACGCCGTGCTGGTCGTGGACGCGCCGCTGGACGTGCGGCTGAGGCGTGCCCTGGCCCGAGGCGGCCTGACCAAAGACGACATCCTGGCCCGTGACGCCCGCCAGCTCCCCGCCGAGGAAAAACGCCGCCGCGCCACCTGGGTCATTGAGAACAGCAGCGATCTGGCAGGGCTGGAAGCGCAGGTGGAAAGGATAATGAACAGTCAGGAGTGGACCGGAGAAAAAGCAGGAAGGGACACCATTTAAGCAGCGTCCCTTCTATGCGCGTAAGTCCTGGCTTTTGGTTCCGCTTCACACTGGAGTGACGTGCACCCCTCGGTGCCAGTCAGTGCAGCTGAGGGCACGCCTCAACTGCACCAAAGACCGCTGTCAGTTATCACTACCCACGGCTGGCTGCCCACTTTCCTTGAGGGCCGCAGCAATAAACCCTGCAAAGGGCGGGCTGGGGCGCATGGGGCGGCTCTTGAACTCGGGATGGGCTTGCAGCGCCACAAAGAAAGGGTGGCCCGGAATCTCAATGGTTTCTACCAGCCCCGCGCCGCGTCCGGCCACGCCAGGAGTCACGCCGCTAATCACTAGGCCCGCGTCTTTGAGCTGCCCGGTGTAGGCGGGATTGACTTCAAAGCGGTGACGGTGGCGCTCTTTGACGGTGCCGCCGCCAGCCACGCCGTACAGCTCGGCGATCTTGGTGCCGCCTTCCAGATTCATGGGCCAATCGCCCAGGCGCATGGTGCCGCCCATACCCGCCACTTCCAGCTGCTCGGGCATCAGGTCAATGACCTTGTGGGGCGCGTATTCATCGAACTCGGCCGAGTTGGCTCCGGTCAGGCCCGCCTTGTGGCGGGCGTATTCGATCACGGCAATCTGCATCCCCAGGCAGATGCCCAGATACGGCGTCCCGGTTTCGCGGGCGTACTGCGCCGCACGAATCTTGCCTTCAATGCCGCGAATGCCAAAGCCGCCCGGCACCAGAATGCCGTCCGCGCCGGCCAGCTGCGCCTGCACGTCCTCGTCCGACACACTGGGGTCGGCCAGTTCCTCGGCGTTGACCCAGCGAATATTGACGCGGGCGTCGTTGGCAATGCCCGCGTGGGTCAGCGACTCCATCAGGGACAGGTAGGCGTCGGGCATCGCCGTGTACTTGCCCGCAATGGCAATCGTGACTTCCCGCGCGGGCTGCTTGATGGTCTTAACAGCGTTCTGCCACACGCCCAGGCTAGGGTGAATCCGCTCCAGGCCCAGCAGACTTTCGACCACTTTGCCCAGGCCCTGTTCTTCCAGCGCCAGCGGCACCTCGTAGACGTGCGACACGTCGTAACTGGAAAAGACGCGGTTTTCGCGCACACTGGTAAAGGCGGCAATCTTGCGCGTGATTTCCGGCGGCAGCTTTTCCTTGCTGCGCACCATCACGATGTCGGGGCTGATGCCCACGCTGCGCAGTTCTGCCACCGAGTGCTGGGTGGGCTTGGTCTTGAACTCGTTGGAGGTGCCCAAGTACGGCACCAGCGTCAGGTGCAGGTACAGGACATTCTCATCGCCCTCGTCAAATTTGAACTGACGAATGGCCTCTAGAAAGGGCAGGGACTCGATATCGCCCACCGTCCCGCCGACCTCAATAAGGACAATCTCAGCCCCGGCCGTCTCGCCGGCCGCGCGAATGCGGCGCTTGATCTCGTCGGTGACGTGTGGAATGACCTGCACCGTCTGTGACAGGTAATCGCCGGCGCGCTCTTTGCGGATGACTTCCTGGTACACCTGCCCGGTGGTGATGTTGCTGCCCGGTGGAATATCCAGGTCCAGAAAACGCTCGTAGTTGCCAATATCCAGGTCGGTTTCGGCGCCGCTGGCCGTCACGAAGACTTCACCGTGTTCGTAGGGCCGCATGGTGCCCGCGTCAATGTTGATGTACGGGTCAATCTTGACGGCCGTGACCTTGTAGCCGCGTGCCCGCAGTAGCGCCCCCAGACTTGCACTTGCCACGCCCTTGCCAAGGCTGCTGACCACGCCGCCTGTTACGAAGATATATTTCATCTCTAGCCGCGAGCGCCTGACCCCGCCCTGGGGGCCAAAAAGAAAAACCGGGGCGCTCGGCCTCCGGGATTTCATGCTAGCACGCGCCAGGGCTATGGGGCCAGGGTGCCGATGTTGCGCGGCGCGGCACTTAGGGTCTGTGTCCAGGTGGCCGGGTCGGGCGAGGGGCGAGCCGGGATAGTGACCTCTTTACCAGATGCTAAGCGGTTCATGCTGAAGTTCATGGTCACGCGCACGTTGCCCGGGGTCTGCGGGCTGTCGGCCTGAACGGTAAAGAGGGGCTGCAGATTAGGCACGGCGGGCTGCACGTAATCGAGCAGGATTTTGCCGCTGCCACTCGCCACATTGAGAATGCCAAGGTTGGCCATGGTAGGGAGCGTATTGGCCAGGATGTTGCGGCGATATTCCACTAACAGCCAACGGTCACCATTGGCCGGGTCGGCGCCCGGATAGTTTTGGCTCTCTGCGGAAATATGATTGACCCAGTAACTTCTTAGCACAGGGTAATAAGCTACGAACTTATAGCAAGCATCCTCGTTGTCCAGAGCACCTGTTACGGGGTGCACACATGGGTCGCTGGGAGGCACGTCTTTAGGTGCCTTGATGAAAGCCAAAATCGGTGCATTCGTGTTGCCGACCACCCAGCTTCCGCCCCCTGGCCGCCGCGTGGTGTCCCCGCCGCCCAGATTCAGCGTAGTGCCATTCGGATACACATACGCCGCTTCCCTGACATTGGCCGCGATGTAGTTCAGGGCAATTTGCCCTTCCTGCGCCATGTCGTTGCGGGCCTGCAGATTCGTGGCACTGCTGGAACTGGAAATCAGTAGATTGGAAGCCGCGAACAGCACAATCAGTGCCAGAGCGACGGCCACCAGCAGTTCAATCAGCGTAAAGCCATGGTTGCGGCTGCTCATGGCCGGGCCACATCCACGCTTAGAGTGGACTGCGCCGCGCCGTCCCGCACTGTGACACTGACACGCCGCGCTGGGGCCAGGTCCGGCGCGTTGCCGTTGCAGCTTGGGTGCATGGGTGCTTCACCCGCCGTATTGCCATTCAGGTCTAAGTTGGTCACGGTGAGGGTGAGGTTGCCGCCACTCAAGTCTGCGGTCGTGCAGCGCTGGGCGTATACGGCCGACGAAAGCCAGTCGCCCCGGACAGTCTCCAGAATCTGCTGGGCCGCCTGGGTGGCGCCCACCTGCTGGGTGCTGCGCCGAGTCAGACCGAAGAAGCCAGTCAGCGGGGTCAGCACGACCATCACAATAACGCTGACCAGCAGCACACCGACGAGCACTTCCACGATGGTAATGCCCTGGATACGGGGGTTAATTTGTCGCATCGATCATGACCTTTCCGGTGATGCCAACCACCTTGACTTTGATTTGACGGCCGCCGGGGTGGCGCAGTGTCCAGACCACGCCATTCCCACCAATGGTCCCTGTGGGCGCCTGATAAGTGACTTCGGTCTCGCCGACTTTCTCTGCCACCACCACGCCGCTGGGCAGAGTCCGGGTCTGAGCGCCCGCCCCGCGTGTCACGGTGTAGGCCGTGCTATTCAGGGTGATGTTGATGCCTACGCTTTGGCCCGTTTTCAGCGTGTCGCTACGGGCCTGCCGCAGGTCGCCGCTTAGCTGCGAAGCCGCTTCGCGCAGTTGAGAGGCGCGGTAGCTGCTCAGCAGATTCAGGCCCAGCACGCCCGCCAGAATGCCCAGAATAGCCATGACGACCAGCAGTTCTAGCAGAGTAAAGCCCTGGGTCTGGGCGCTCACTGTTCGCCTCCGGCACTCACCGTATCGCCGCGCAGGCGTAAAGGCGCCGTCAGGGGCTGGGTGCCGGCCTTCTCGGTCAAGGTAAGTTTCCAGGTGCGGGCGGTGGGAAAGAAGGGCGGCTCGTAGCCCTGCAGGGTGCGTGGGTCGAAGACGAAGTTCCGGCCGTAGCCCGTTTTCGCTGTGTCGCCGTCGAAAGTGCCGAAGGCGCCGTAATAATTTTCGATAATGCCGCCGATCAGGTTGACGGTGCCCTGAGAGGTGCCTTGGTCATATTTATCCACCTGCACGGCACCTGTACCCGCCATCAGGACGGCGTGAATGGCAGGGTCGTTTCCCAGTTGGTCTTTCATCAGGTTCACATTGCCCTGGGCCGAGTAGATTCCTAAGATGTTGCGGGTGTTCAGGTTTGTGCAGGCGGCGGATGTCACGCTGCCGTCACCGTTGCGCACATGCTGCCCTGCACAGGGTGGGTCGGCGTAGCGCAGGCTGCTGGTGATGTTGATGTCGCCTGCAGCGGCTAGCGTCAGGCCGCTGAACGACGCCACAGCGGCGCCGCCGTTGCTGCTGTTGGGGCCAGCGTTCAGGTTGGCCACCTTGCCTCCCACGTACAGCACGCCGTTGAAAGCAGAGGATACGCCCGGCGCAAAGCTGCCATCCGCCTGCCGGGCCGCGCCCACCCAGGCAGTGCCGTCCCACATCAGCATGTTTTTGTTGCTGTCTATGGCCAACTGCACAGTGACAGGGCCAGTAGCCCCCGGCACGGTGTAGGTCAGGCGCTGCACGTTCTGCCCACCTGGGGTTAGGGGAGCCTGATACAGCTGCAATTCGCTGACGTCGCCGGGGATGGCCACGCCGCCCAACTGCGCCGCCGCCTGCTGATCGTTGCCGTTTTCCGGTAGTTGCAGGTAAGAGGCCGACCAGTTAACACCTTGATCGAAAGTAGGCGCCGCGCAATTGGTATTGCCGCTCTCGCACACCGACGGAGCTTGCGGGTTGGGCATTGCACTGGCCGCCACGAACGACCCATTGAGAACGGCGCCGGGAACGCTCGCCACAGCGCACTGCGGCCCGTTGGGGCCAGTGGTAATTTGCCCCGCCGGGCAGCCCGCGCTGCTGACGGCGCCTCCAAACCAGGGTTTGCCGACGATATTCAGGTGCTGGTTGGTGTGCACCGGACCGCTAAAGAGCGTGCGGCTGGTGAAATAGATGCCTTCGCCTTTGCCTTCCGACACGCCACTGAGGTAATGATGGTTGGTGAACAGGGCGTTGGGCGCCAGCGAAGGCCGTTCAATCAGCAGACTCAGCTCGTCCTGCGCCGCACGCACCTTGACCTGCCGGGTGGCGCCACCAGCCTGCCCCGTCACAGTCACGTCCGGAACCGTGAAGATGAGGCGGTAACCATTGACGCTGGATTTAACGACTGCAAGCGGCTTCAGGCCGTAACGGGCGCTGAAGGTCGCGCCGTCCTGGCTTCCACCCACGTCCACACCTTCTACACCCGAAAATAGGTCGGACCAGAACCGGGTGCGGTCGGCGTCGGTGGCGCCAGGCAGACCCACGGTGGCAAAAGCGGCGGCGCTGACGGTGCTGAGAAGCACGCTGACCCGCGCATTCGTGGCACCGGACTCCTTGAGGCCCTGCGGACGGGCAGACAGCCCACAGACCGTGGCGTCCAGGGCCAGCGGTGAGGGCAAGCTGGTCAGGCCGCAAATGGCCGCCACCTGGGCCTCAACTTCGGGAATCGTCGTGCCCTGAGCAAACTTGGCCTGGGCCAGGAGGTCACTGGCCGCCCGCAAGCGCGCCTGCACCCGCGCCGCTCCGGATTCGGCGGCGTATTGGGCTCGCAAGATGGCGTCCTGATCGGCGCTAGACCGCCGCGTGGAGAGCGTGACCTGAGCCGTCACGCTCATGATAACGGCCAGCATCAACATCACCAGCAGCAGGGACACGATAAGAGTGGCACCCTGGGTGCGGTCATTCGGCGGCATAAAGCCAGTATGAGCAAAGAATGCGAAAAATCTCACCCCCCTGGTTGGGGAGTGTGAATTTCCTCATATCTGCTTGGCAAACCGACAGATTTCTGTCATAGAGCTGCCAATCTCGCCGCTTGGCGGCAGAGGCTGGCTATGAGTATCTGACGCTCAAAGCTCAATGCCTACCTCTGCGGGCGAGTCTGCGAGACAGCGAAGCAAGCCAGTTTACACGCTTCCCTCGCCTTCAGGAGTTCGGCCCAGCTGTAGAAAGCCGCTGTCAGCTCCGAAGCCCGTCCTGGTTATTTTCCGCGAATACGTTCCAGGAGGGCTGTGTGCCTCTCCTCACGCTGGCGGCCTGCCGCTTTGGCCCAGGCGCTGCCTGATCCCACAGCAAAGAACCGGTCACGGGCGCGGGTCAGGGCGGTATAGACCAGATTGCGGCTCAGCATAGGCATATGGGCCTCGTGCAGCACGCCCAGCACCGTACCCCACTCGCTGCCCTGCGCGCGGTGAACGGTCAGGGCGTAGCCCAGTTGCAGGTTGAACAATTCGGCGCCGGCCAGTTCTACCACGTTGCCGTCAAAATCCACGGTCAGGCGGCCACTGCCTTCCTTGAGCACCGTGCCCACCGTGCCGTTAAACACCTCGTTGGTGTAATCGTTCTTGGTCTGCACCACCACGTCGCCAGGGCGGGCCTGACCGTCAGCAATCCGCACGCCGCCCTCGCCGGGGTTAAAGAGGCTTTGCAGGTGGTGATTGAGCATCTCGACGCCCAGCGGCCCCTTCCGCATGGGGGTCAGCACCTGCACCTGCGCCGGGCCGCCCAGGTCGCGCACCAGCAGCGCCACGCGGCGGGCGCCCACATCCGGCTCGGTCTCGGTAAGGTTCAGGCGGGAGTCACCCCACGCGGGCGCCTGCCCGTGCAGCAGTTCATGGGCCGCGCGAATAATAGGATTCTGCGCCGCCTGACGGTACACCTGCGTGAGGCGCACAGTGGGGGCCACCTGCGTCAGGGCGTGCAGGGGCAAGCCCGCATCCACCGGGGGCAGCTGGTCGGTGTCGCCCACCAGCAGCACCCGCGCACCGGGTGGGACGGCAGCCAGGAGCGAGAGCATCAGGCCATCGCCGCACATACTGACTTCGTCCACGATCAGCAGGTCGTAGGGCGCCGGTTCCAGGTGATTGTGCCGGAAGCCCGCCGGGCCGTAGCCCAGGAGGCGGTGAATGGTACTGGCGGTGCGGCCCGTCACTTCGCCCAAGCGGCGGGCGGCTTTGCCGGTGGGAGCGCACAACCCGACCTCCAGGCCCAGTGTCTCTGCCAGGTCCGCCACCGCGCGGGTGGTCGTGCTTTTGCCGGTGCCGGGACCGCCCGTCAGCACGACCAGGCGGTTGTCCTCCAGCAGGTCAAGCACGCTGGCCTGTTCGGCCGAGAGCCCCTTGGCTGCCCTCTTGGGCACCGTCCAGTCAGTGCCGGCGGGCGGGGTCGCCAGCAGGGTGCGAATCAGACCGGCCAGCTTTTTCTCGGCGCGCAGCACCGGCGGCAGGTAGATGCGGCTGGGATCGTGCAGCGCGTCCTCGGTGGCCAGCAGGGGCGGGGTGTCGTCGGACAGGCGGCCCAGTTC
Source organism: Deinococcus arboris (assembly GCF_009755355.1). Classification (GTDB taxonomy): domain Bacteria; phylum Deinococcota; class Deinococci; order Deinococcales; family Deinococcaceae; genus Deinococcus; species Deinococcus betulae. Next base: position 264,687 of record NZ_WQLB01000001.1, read on the forward strand.
CACGGCGGTGTCCACGGCCAGACGCGCCTGGGCGGGGGTCACGCGGGTGTAGTGCGCCACCCCCTTCTCGGCCCGGCCACGCGGCAGGTAACTGTGCCCCCCCTGCTGCGCGGCCTGCTGGAGCGCGTACACGGCGGCGGCGGTCAGGCGCCGGGGGTCGTCGCCCGTGCCGCCCGCCGCCTGCCACAGCTTGTCGGCTGTTACAAAGCCGATGCCTTCGACCTCGGTGAGGGCAAAGAGGTCGGCCTCCAGACGTTCCAGAGCCGCTTCCCCAAAATGTTTCACCGCCCGCTGCGCCTGCGAGATGCTCAGGCCCAGCCCCTGCAACCCCGCCAACAGGCGCCGCTCCAGGCCCTGCTGCGACCAGCTCTGCACCATCTTGTGCAGGGTGCTTTGCGTGACGCCGGGCACCTGCAAGAGGCGCTGCGGGTCGGACTCCAGAATGTCGAAGGTGCCCGGCCCAAAGGTCTTGGCGATGCGCCCGGCCAGCACCTTGCCCACGCCGCCCACACGGGCTTCCAGATAGGCCGCCACCCCGGCTTCCGTCAGATCGGCCGGCTGGGCCTCCAGCACCATGTTGAGCACCCGGTACTGATAGCCGTACTCGCGGTGTTCTTCCATGAGCACATCGGCGCTGAAGGTGTCCCCGGCCTCCAGGGGAGGCATCACGCCAATGACAGTGGCGTCGGGGTCTTCGCCCTCGGTGTTGCGGATGCGCGCCGACATGACCGTAAAGCCAGATTCGGCGCGAAAGCGCACCTTATTGACGCCGCCAGACACGCGGAAAGCCTCGGTGGGGGGGGCGGCAGACATGGACTCACAGCATAGCGTGACCCCAGGCATTCCGGCGTGAGCGAAATGACGAGAGCGGTAAAGGGCCGGTGCGCAGAGGCAGGAGACGACGCGCGCCTGGGCCAGCGGTCAGGCGGGGGTGGCCAGCGCCGCCGCCGCGCTCATCACCCGGTTGCGCCCGCTGCGCTTGGCGGCGTACAGCGCCTGGTCGGCGGCGCCCGTCAGGTGTGCGGGCGTGGCCTGTCCCGGCGCCAGTTCCGCCACGCCCAGCGACACGGTCACCTGCCCCAGATTGATGCCCGCATGGCTGAGGTTCAGGGCGGCCACGGCGGCGCGCACCCGCTCGGCCAGGGCTTCGGCTCCGCCCAGGTCCGTCTCAGGCAGCAGCAGGGCAAACTCCTCGCCGCCGGGGCGCGCGGGCGTACTGCCTACCGGCGCGTGGTCCCGCAGCACCGCGCTGACCCGCACCAGCGCCGCGTCTCCGGCCTCGTGGCCAAAGGTGTCGTTCAGGCGCTTGAAGTGGTCAATATCCAGCGCCAGCAGGCTCAGGGGCTGGCCGCCGCTCTGGGCCAGGGCGACGTGGTGCGAGAGCTGGTCTTCCAGCTGGCGGCGGTTGAACAGCCCGGTCAGCGGATCGCGGATGGACTGCTGGAGCAGGCGGTCTTGCAGGCGCAGGCTGGCCAGGGCCAGGGCCACCTGCCGGGCCACGCCGGGCAGCAGCTGCCGGGTTTCAGCGCTCAGGGCCTGACCATCCAGACTGTCCACCCGCAGCAGCCCCAGCGTTTCGCCGTGAGAAAACAGCGGCAGGCACACATATTGCCCGCCCGCCACTGGGCAACCCGGCGAGAACTCCCGGGCCTCGGGGGTTTGCATCTCGCCGCGCCGCAGCGCCCAGCAGTGGTCGGAGGGCATGGGGGCCGCGACCTCGGCGCCCCAGGTCATGACCGGCACCAGCAGATTCCGGGACGCATTGTGGTGTGACAAGGTGCCACGTGTGCCGGGCAGCAGCGCTGGCAGAGCGCGTTCCAGAATGCGCGCGCCTTCGTCCAGACTCCGGGCAGCTTGCAGGGCGTCACTCAGGTCGCCCAGACGGCGCATCCAGTCGTTGCGCCCGGTCAGCTGCGCGGCCCCTGCTTCAGCGGCCTGGCGCGCGGCATGGAGGCGCCCGCCCATGTCGTTGAAAGTGCGGGCCAGGGTCCGTAGCTCAGCGGGGCCGCGCTCGGGCACGGTGATCTGCTCGGCGCCACTGGTCACGCGCTGCGCCCCGCCCGTCAGGGCCTGAAGGTGCCGTACCAGAACGTTCGCACCGGCCAGCGTGCTGATAAAGCTCAGTAGCAGCAGCAGACCCGCCGAACTGTACAGCGTCCAGCGCAAGGTCCGCAGTTGCCGCACAGCCTCGGCTTCATAGCGGCGCAGGCTGTCGGTCTGGCTGGCATTCAGGGCCGCCACCTCGCGGCGCACCGTGTCCAGCAGCCGTTTGCCCCGCTGACTTTTCACCAGTGCCTGGGCGGCGGCGGCGCTGCGCTGCCGGGCCTCAATTTCAGGCGCCCCCACGTCCTGCTGCCAGCGGGTAACCAGCGCCTCAATGCGGGCCAGCGAGGCTGTGCGGTTGGCCTGCACCGTGACGCCCAACGAGGGGTCAGCAAACAGCTGCCGCAGGGCCGCAAAATCGCCGGGCAGCGCCGCCACTGCTTCCCGGTAGGGCTCCAGAAAGACAGGGTCGCCCGCCACCACATAACCGCGCACACCGGTTTCCATATCCAGGGTGTGCAGCAGCAGCGTGTTGATTCCTTCCAGCTGCGCGCGGGTTTGCGAGGCCTGCGCGGTGGCCTTCACACGGGCGTCCAGGGCGCCCAGCACACAGGCAAACGCCAGCAGCAGACACGCCCACAAAGGGATCTGATACACGAACAGCAGGCGGCGCAGCCTCATGAGGAAAGGGTAGAAGCTTGCCTCTCTCAAAGCTCTTAATCAGAGGTGACGCGACCATGTTGTAAAGGCCAGGTGCGTTTATGCAGAGCTTTCTGCGCTGGCGTTTACTACCAGAAGACTGAGGTAAGAGTAAAGGTCTTCCTCAGAGACACGAGAAATACGGCTCTTAGACTGGCCATCAGTTCCTCGTCTAAATCTCATAGCTTCTCATCAGGTCGTCAGCACCCTATCTGCTCCTCTTCTTTCCGTTTTGCGTCTTCAGGAGGCCAGGCTGTATGTCCGTTCACTCTTTCTTTCCAGAAGGTGTCATCCGGTGCAGGGAGAACGGCATCCCTGCTGGACCCGGAGTCACGGTGTCTGGGCGACCTTTTGCCCGGTCGCCCACGAGCTAGACCCTGGCCTGCGCCTCTGACGCAGAGTCTAAGCTCCAGGCGCAATTCCCCAGCTGTGCTGCACCACCTTTCAGGCTCTGTTTGGTCCTTTGACCCAGGCAGTTCACCTGGCCCTGACATGACCCTGGCTAGCCCAGAAGAGTTATGGAAGGAGTACGCATGAACCGATTAACGACACTTGCCCTGACGGCGCTGCTGAGTCTCTCGGCAGCCGCCCGGGCCCAGGACACGACCGAGGTGGTCATTCCCACCCCGGAAGGCGTGACCCTGACGGCCGGGGACGAGGGGAAAATTGTCATTGTCCGTGATGGGCAACTTGTTCTCATTAACGTCAGGTCTCTGCCAGCAGCCACCTTAAATGCCCTGCGCGGGCCTACTGGGCCAGCCGGGCCAGCCGGCTCGTCTGGGATTGATGGTGCCAACGGCGGGCCTGGACCGGCAGGGCCAGCCGGACCTGCTGGAGCAGCCGGCCCAACCGGGGCCAGCGGCGCGCCCGGTCCAGCTGGCCCTGCCGGTGCCACTGGTGCTCAAGGACCAGCCGGGACCCAAGGCGCCCCTGGGGCAACAGGTGCCACTGGTGCTCAAGGACCAGCCGGGACCCAAGGCGCTCCTGGGGCAACAGGTGCCACTGGTGCTCAAGGACCAGCCGGGACCCAAGGCGCTCCTGGGGCAACAGGTGCCACTGGTGCTCAGGGACCAGCCGGGACCCAAGGCGCTCCTGGGGCAACAGGTGCCACTGGTGCTCAGGGACCAGCTGGGACTCAAGGCACTCCTGGGGCAACAGGTGCCACGGGCGCTCAAGGACCACAGGGCATTCAAGGCGAGATTGGGCCAGTTGGTGCACAAGGCCCGCAGGGCCTCCAGGGCGAGGTCGGCCCCATCGGCCCACAGGGGCCCCAAGGCTTGCAAGGCGAGATCGGACCTGTCGGCCCACAAGGGCCACAGGGCGACATCGGCCCGACAGGTCCTACTGGCCCCACGGGTGACACCGGCGCCATAGGCGTCACAGGTGCGACGGGCGCCACCGGTGCTGACGGAGCCACCGGCGCAACCGGTGCCACGGGTGCAACCGGCGCAACGGGTCCACAGGGCATTCAGGGTGAGATTGGTCTACCCGGCCCACAAGGCCCGCAAGGCGAGACCGGGGCAACCGGCGCGCAAGGTCCTCAGGGCGAAATTGGGCCAGTTGGTCCACAAGGCCCGCAGGGCCTCCAGGGCGAGGTCGGCCCCATCGGCCCACAGGGACCGCAAGGCTTGCAAGGCGAGATCGGACCGGTCGGCCCACAAGGCCCACAGGGCGACATCGGCCCGACGGGTCCCACTGGCCCTACGGGTGACACCGGCGCCATAGGCGTCACAGGTGCCACGGGCGCCACCGGTGCTGACGGAGCCACCGGCGCAACTGGTGATACTGGCGCCACCGGTGCCACGGGTGCGACGGGTGAAACCGGCGCCGCAGGTGCCGACGGTGCCACTGGCGCAACTGGTGCCACGGGGGCAACCGGCGAAACGGGTCCACAGGGCATTCAGGGCGAGATTGGTCTCCCCGGCCCACAAGGCCCGCAAGGCGAGACTGGGGCAACCGGCGCGCAAGGTCCTCAGGGCGAAATTGGGCCAGTTGGTCCACAAGGCCCGCAGGGCCTCCAGGGCGAGGTCGGCCCCATCGGCCCACAGGGACCGCAAGGCTTGCAAGGCGAGATTGGACCTGTCGGCCCACAAGGCCCACAGGGCGAGACTGGAGCAACCGGCGACACGGGTGCCACAGGTGCAACTGGCGCTGATGGAGCCATTGGTGCGACGGGCGTTACCGGGGCAACCGGCGACACTGGGGCAACCGGTGCGACGGGTGACACCGGCGCCACGGGTGCGGACGGCGCGACAGGCGCTACTGGTGCCACAGGCGCAACGGGCGCTGATGGAGCCACTGGCGCGACCGGCCCAACCGGTGCCACGGGTGCTAATGGCGCGACGGGCGCTAATGGTGCGACGGGCGCAACGGGTGCGACTGGCGCGACCGGCATCGCAGGCGCAACAGGTGCGACTGGGGCAACGGGTGCAACTGGACCCACCGGTGCTAACGGTGCCACTGGAGCGACGGGCGCGACTGGGGCAACCGGTGCGACAGGTCCTACAGGCGCAACGGGAGCTCAGGGTGAAGTTGGTCTGCAAGGCCCACAAGGTCCTGCTGGGGCTGATGGTGCTCAAGGGCTACAGGGTGATCCCGGCCCCGCTGGGGCTGACGGTGCACCAGGCATTGATGGTGCTCAGGGTCCGCAAGGTCCTGCTGGAGCTGATGGTGCTCAAGGTCCCGCTGGGGCCGACGGTGCCCAGGGTCCTGCTGGAGCTGACGGTGCACCAGGCATTGATGGTGCTCAAGGTCCGCAAGGTGACCCAGGTCCTGCTGGCCCACAGGGTGATCCAGGCCCCGCTGGTCCTGTGGGTCCGCAAGGTCCACAGGGTGACCCAGGTCCCGTTGGTCCTGCCGGTCCTCCCGGACCACAAGGTCCTGAGGGTCCACAAGGCCCCGAGGGTCCTCCCGGACCTCCCGGAAACGTTATCCCTTAATCCCCTGGCTATGAAAAAGACCCCCTGTGTGGGGTCTTTTTCATAGCTGGCCCGTCCCGGCTCTCTGAACCTACGCGCTTCCCCTCGACTTCTCTTCTCCCCTTCTTTACGATGAGGTCACCCCTATGGCACAGCGCATCTGCCTGAATATGATTGTCAAGAACGAGGCCCACGTCATCCGCCGGTGTCTGGAATCGGTGCGCCCCCTCATTACCGACTGGCTGATTGTGGACACCGGCAGCACCGACGGCACCCAGGCCCTCATTCAGGACCTCATGAGCGATTTGCCGGGCGGCCTGGTCGAACGCCCCTGGGTCAACTTTGCCCACAACCGCACCGAGGCGCTGAATCTGGCCCCAGCCGATGTGGACTACCTGCTGTTTATAGATGCCGATGAAGAAATGGTGGTTAGCCCCAACTTTGAGTTGCCGCAGCTGACCGACGACGCCTACATGCTGCCGGTGCAGTTTGGTGGCACACACTACCTGCGTCTTCAGCTGGCCCGCCGCAGCCTTCCCTGGCGCTGGGAAGGCGTGCTGCACGAACATCTGGCCGGCGCCGATCCATACACACGCGGCGAACTTCAGGGGGTGTACACCGTTCCTCGACCGGAAGGCGCGCGGTCCCTTGACCCCGACAAGTACAAAAAAGACGCCCTGGTGCTGGAAGAGGCCCTAAAACAGGACCCGCGCAACAGCCGGTACGTGTTTTACCTGGCCCAGTCGTACCGGGACGCGCAGCAGCCGGAACAGGCGCTCAGCACCTACGAGCGGCGCGCCAGCATGGGCGGCTGGCCCGAGGAGGTCTGGTATTCGCAGTACCAGATGGCCCGCCTGCGCGACACCCTGGGCCGCCCCTGGCCAGAAGTGATGGCCACTTACCTGGAGGCGTACCAGACGCAGCCAGCCCGCGCCGAGACCCTGTACCGCATCGGCATGCACTACCAGCACCTCAAGGCATTTGCGACCGCCCACCTGTTCCTCTCGCAGGCGGCCACGCTGCCCGCTTTGCCCGGCTTTCTGTTTGCCGAACACGAGATCTATCAATTTCACGCCCGGCTGGAAGCGGCGGTGGCCGAGTATTACCTGGGGCGGCACGCCGACGCCCTGACCCGGTACGATGACCTGCTGGGCGACCCCAACCTCCCGCCACGAATCCAGACCCTGATTCGCCAGAACCAGGCGTTCAGTCACAAGGCGCTGGGACTGGTCCTAACCTAGCGCTGGGGTCGTGCCGCCTGCTGGGGTCTAGCAGCTGCGCCGCCCGCATCAACCTTGGCGGGCCGGGCGACCCCTCGCCCCCACTGCTCTACCTCTTGCCAGGACTAAGGAGAGTCAGCGGGTCGGGGCAGCACGGCCGCCACGCTGTGCAGGAGAGCTGTGCCCATCTCTCCGCGCTGTGGCCAGCACTCACCCTTAGAGGTCGGCCAGCGCTCTGTGCCGGCCGCTGAAGCTCCGGCTGGCCCATGCTATTTTTTCTGTGATGCGCGTACTTCATACCGCTGATTTCCATGCGGGCCGTTCTCTGCGGGGCTTTGACCGCACCCCCGAGGTCCACGAGGCGCTGATCGAGATTGCTGGCCTGGCCCGCAGCGAGCGTGCCGACGTGGTGCTGGTCTCCGGGGACCTCTTCGACACAGGCAACCCTTCTGCGGACGCGGAACATGCGGTGTTCGACTTTTTTCTGCGCCTGCGCGACGCGGGCGTTCCCAGCGTGGTCATTGCCGGGAACCATGACAGCGCCGCCCGCCTGAATTCGGTGACGGGCCTCCTGGGCTGGGTGGGCGTGCAGGTCGTGGCTCAGCCCAGCGCCAACCCGGCCGAGATGGTCCGCACAGTGCAGACGCGGGGCGGCGAGAGCCTGGTGGTGGGCGCGCTGCCCCACCTCTCCGAGCGGCGGCTGGTCAAGGCGGCCGACCTGCTGGGCGGCGACACGGGCGCCTGGCGGCAGAAATACCGCGAGGGCATGGGCTTTTTCCTGCGCCGCCTGGGCGAGGGCTTTCGGCCGGGCAGCGTGAACATGCTGATGGCCCACGCCACCCTGGACGGCGCTGTGCCCAGCGGCTCCGAGCGCACCCTGCAATTTGACCTGACCAACAGCTACACCCTGTCGGGGCTGCAGCTGCCAGCCGGAGCGCAGTATGTGGCGCTGGGCCACATCCACAAGCCGCAGCAGGTGGGCGAGGCCCCGCCCGCCTACTACTCCGGCAGCGTCATTCAGCTGGATTTTGGTGAGGGCGGCGAGAAAAAGCAGGTCAACCTGGTCGAGGTCGAGGCCGGGCGCCCGGCGCGCGTGCACGCCCTGCCGCTGGCCAGTGGCCGCGAACTGAGAACCATTCGCGTGGACCTGGCGCAGGTCGAACACCGCCTGGGCACCCTGGGCAGTTTCACTGGCCTGCTGAAGGTTGTGGTGCGGGCGCCTGCGGGCACCGCCCTGCCAGGCCTAAAAGACCGTGTGCTGAAACTGGCCCCCACCACCCTGGCTGTGGACCTGGACGCGGCCCAGGACGACCTCATGACCCCAGACCTGAAACGCGAGGGCCTGAGCCTGCTGGAACTGTACGAGCGCTACCACCGCGAGAAGCGCGGCGAGTTGCCGAGTGACCTGCGCGCCGCCTTCCGCGAGGCCGATGAAGCGGCGCTGCTGGAGGAAGCGTGAAGGGGTTGATGGTTGAAAGGAGACGGTTGATGGAGACAACACAGGACACAGGAAGCGCCGCTGCCCCTTGCGTCACCTATCAACCATCAACTCTTACCGGCCCGGAGGGCCACCCATGCGCCCGCTAACACTCGACCTCCAGGGCTTCACGGCCTTTCGGCAGCACACCTCGCTGGACCTGGGCGACCTGGAACTGTTTGCGCTGGTCGGCCCCACCGGCAGCGGCAAAAGCAGCCTGCTGGACGCCATGACCTTTGCGCTGTACGGGCAGACGGCCCGGCTGGGCGCGGCAGGGCTGGACGCGCTGATCTCTCAGGGTGAGCGGGGGCTGTCCGTCAGCCTGACGTTTGAGGTGGGGGGCGCCGTCTACCGCGCGTCACGCACCAAGGGGCGCAAGCAGGCCGAGAACGAGGTGCGCTTTGAGCGCCGGGACGAGGACGGCCGCTGGACCAACCTGTCCGACGGCGGGGCCAAGGGCATCAGTGAACGGATTCGGCGCGTGGTGGGTCTGGATTTCAAGACCTTTGCCCGCAGCGTCATGCTGCCGCAGGGCGAGTTCTCGAAGGTGCTGCACGGCACCGGCAAGGAGCGTCAGGCGCTGCTGGGCGAGCTGACCGGCCTGGACCACGTGGCCGCCATGCAGCGGGTCGCCTCTGACCGCGCCAAGGAACTGAAGCATCAGACCACCAGCCTGAATGCCGTGCTGGCTGGCGAATACGAGGGGGTGACCCTGGAAGCGGCGGCGGCTCTGCGCGCCGAGCGCGAGGCGGTGAGTTTTGAGGCCGAGCGCCTCACCGACGAGCGCGAGCGCCTGAATACCCGCCAGACCCGCCTGCGCGAGCAGGAGCGCGTGTTCCGGGCCCGCGAGGACGCCGCGCGCCGCCTTCAGGCGCTGGAGGCCCGCGCCGCCAGCGTGCAGGCCGGCGCCGAACGCGCTGGGCAGGCGCGGCGGGTGGCCGCAGTTCTGCCGCTGCTGGACGCCGCCGAACGCGCCCGCATCGCCGCCGACCGCGAGGCCAGCGAGGCCAGGGGGGCCCAAGCCGCCGCACAGGCCGCCCAGACCCGCGCCGAGCAGGCTGAAGCCGCCCTAACGGCGGCCCAGGCCCAGGACGCCCGCATTCCGGACCTAGAGGCCCGCGCCGAGACCCTGCGCGGAGCCGAAGATGACGCCGCGCGCCTGCGCCGGGCCGGCGGCACCCCGCAGACCACCCACGCTCAGCCGCTGCCCTGGGACGAGGACGCCTTCCTGATCGCCCGCGAGAGCGCCCAGAAGGCCGAAAAGAACCGTCAGGAGCGCGTGCAGCTGGAAGCCCAGCGCGCCGCCCTGCACGCCGACCGGGCCAGACAGGACCTGGAAACGGCACAGATCGGCACCCTGGAAGCCGAGCAGGGCCGCGTGGAGCGGGAGGGCAAGGCAGCCAAAGCCGAGCTGGACGTGGCTGACACGGCCCTCCGCGAGGCGCAGGTCACCGCCGGGGTGGCGGCTTACCGCACCCATCTGCACCTGGGCGAGCCGTGCCCGCTGTGTGAACAGCCCGTCATGGTCCTGCCCAAGGGTGAGGTGCCGGACCTGAGCGCCCTGGAACGTCAGGCGGCGGCCCTGCGCGCCGCCCTGGACGGCCGCCGCCTGCGCTACAAAGAGATTGGCCTGGAGCTGGGGGCCCTGCGCCGCGCCACTGAGGCCCGCGCCGCTACCCTACGCGACTGGGAGGAAGGGATAGCGGCCCGCGAAACCGACCTGCGCGCCGCCGAGGCGCTGGTGGCTGGTGACCCGGCGGCGCAGGCCGCGCGGCTCCTCGCGGGGTTAGCGGCGCGGGTACGCGCGGCGGGCCCCGACCCGGCCCGCGCCCGGCAGGCGACCCTGCACGACATCGCCGCCATTCGCCAGCAGCTCCAGGCCGCGCAGGGCGCCCTGGCACGCGCCGAGGCCGAAGCCAGCGCTGCGCAGGCCACCCTGCGCGGCGTGCAGAGCGGCGCTGCCCGCCGCGCCCAGGAAGCGGCCGAGGCCACGGCGGCCCTCGCCACCGCGCTGGCGGGCCTGGGGCTGGATGCCCCCCAGGCCCGCGCCGCCGCCCTGCCCGAAGCCGAAGTCGCCGCGCTGGAAGAAGCGGCGCGCAGCTACAGCGCCTCCCGCGCCCAGCTGCGAGAGGCAGTGGCCGACCTGGACCGCCAGCTGGGCGCCGCGCCCTTTGACCCGGCCGAGCTGAGCCAGGTGGCCCGCGACCTGACCGCCACCGACGCGGCCCTGACGGTCGCCCGTGAGCGGGCCGGTCAGCTGGCCGAACAGGAGCGGGCCCTGCGCGAGCGCCTGGAACGCAAGGCCGACATAGAGGCGCGCGCCCTGGCCGCCTCGCGCACCTTTGATACCTGGCAGACCCTGGCCGGCAGCCTCAAGGCCAACGAATTTCAGCAGTTCCTGCTGGCCGAGGTCGAGGCCCAGCTTCTTACCCGCGCGGGGCTGCTGCTGCATGACATCAGCGACGGGCGCTACCGCCTGGCCTTGCAGGGCGGCGACTACGTGGTGCAGGACCTCTGGAACGCGGGCGAGGTCCGTGGGGTCAAGACCCTGTCGGGCGGGGAGACCTTCCTGGCTTCCCTGTCACTGGCCATCGCCCTGAGTGATTACCTGGCCGGCAACAAGGTGCTGGGCGCCCTGTTTCTGGATGAGGGCTTCGGCACCCTGGACCCCCAGGCCCTTGAAGCCGTGGCCGGCGCCCTGGAAAACCTGCGCACCCAGGGGCGCATGGTGGGCGTGGTCACCCACGTCGAAAGCCTCTCCGAGCGCCTTCCCAGCCGCCTGCTGGTCACCAAGAGCGTGGCGGGCAGCAGCGTGCAGAGGCTGGAAGGGTAGCGAGTACAGCACCCACGCAGCACTGGACTACTCTCCATCTCCAGTGCTGTACGCACTTTCCGTTTTTACGCCGCTCCCTCTTCCCGGTCCACCTTGGCAAAAATCATACGGCCCACGTTGGTCTGCACATTGTTGACCACCAGCACGCGGGCGGGCTTGCCGCGGAGCTTCAGGCCGTCCTCGACCACGACCATCGTGCCGTCTTCCAGGTAGCCCACGCCCTGGCCCTGCTGCTGGCCACTTTTCGTGATGGTGACCGTCAGGTGGTCGCCCGCCTGCACCTGCGGCCGCAGCGCCACCGCCGCCTCGTGGATGGACAGGATTTCGACGCCATGCAGGCGGGCAATCTTGCCCAGGTTGCCGTCGTTCGTCACGATGCGCGCGCCTGATTCGCGGGCCAGGCGAATCAGCTTGTCGTCGGTGGTGGGCAGGTCGGTGTCCCAGTCTTCCACGCGCAGGGGGCGCAACTGGCGCAGGTCTTCCAGCACGCTCAGGCCGCGCTTGCCGCGTGTTCGTTTCTGGGGGTCTTGACTATCGGCCAGGGTCTGCAACTCGCGCAGAATGAAGCCGGGCACAATCACCTCGCCGTCCAGAAAGCCGGTGCGGGCCAGTTCCAGAATGCGGCCGTCAATAATCACGTTGCTGTCCAGCAGTTTGCCGCCCTGCTTGCGCCGCACCTGCGGAAAGGCCAGCAGCCCGAAGGCCTCGGCGTTGCGCACCGCAAATGACGTGAAAAAGACCCCCAACACCAGGGTCACCAGGACGTTCCAGACCCAGGTGTAAAACGGCAGGCTGCGCATCAGGCTGCTGAGCAGAACGCTGAGCAGCAGAGCGATAATCAGGCCAAAGGTGGCCGCCGCCACCTTGCGTGGCGAGAGGCCGTTATACCAGCGCAGAAACCGACCAGTCCCTGAAAGGATGAGAACCTCGGCGCGCGGCGCCAGCAGCAGCGCCATCAAGGTGCCGGCCAGCATCAGACTCAGGGTATTGACGGTACTCAGCTCGCCGGGTTGGCCCCCAGCCAGGGCGTGGCCCACGACATAACCCAGCAGCAGCCCCAGCAGCATAAAGGTGACCCGAACAGCAAGCACGCCCAGCAGTGTACCTGCTCCGGGTGAGGACACGGGGCGCATGAAAAGAGCCGGGCCCCCTCTCGGGTGATCCGGCTCCTCTCCTGCGCTCCGCTCAGGACTTGACGGTCCGGTAAGCCCAGCGCACCACCCGGTTGGGTTCCAGCTCAGTCAGCCAGGCCAGGGCAGCGGTCAGAGCGCCCAGGGCCGCCGCCGCCCAGAACACACCTGTCGAGGTGTCCGTCAATAGGGCGTAGGCCAGCAGCCCAAGGCCCAGACCAGCCAGGCCCAGCGGCAGGGCGACGCCACGCCAGAACAGCGGGCGGTCCCGGTAATGCAGGCGGTGGGCGCTGGCGCGGAAAGTGAACAGGGCATAGAGCGCACAGAGCGCTGACACGACAACGAGGAAGAGTTCAAGGTCCGTCATCCGGATGCAAATTGTAAGGGCAGGAGCGCTGGCCATGTAGACCTCTGATTTGAGGCTTCTCAAAGAAAGGCCACAGAAACAGAGGCGGGCGGTGGGCCATGCCACAGCATCTTTCTCAACCACAGCGCCGCAAGAAAAGAGAGCCGAGCCTGGAGGAGAGACGGCGCCGCGCCGAGCGCCATAGGTGGCGATCTGTCTCAACTCGCCGTTTTCTCACTGGCTCTCTGCTGAGCTGCTGCTGCGCGCCGGTTGAAGTCTGGTCGCTGGCCTGCTCCTGTCTCAGCCTCTACGATGGCGGGGTTTATGGCCCGCTCTGCCCCGTCTCCCCTGCCGCCCAGCCCCGACGCGCCCCTGTCCACCGCCCTGCTGACCGGACCACGGCTCTTTGCCCGGACGCTGGCGCCGACCGAGCCGCTGGCGTGGCGTTACCTGGGGGTCGTGGGCCTGGCGGCGGTGCTGTCGGGGGTGGCTTACGCCGCCCTGGTGCGCCCAGCCGTCACTCTGGCTGCCCAGGGGGCGGGCGGCACGGCGCCGCTGGCGGTGCACGCCACCAATGCGCTGGGCGGCACGTTCCTGACCATGTTCACGTTCCTGCTTCTGTGGGGCCTGGGCCGACTGGGTGCGGGCCGGGCTGGACGCCCTGCCGAGGTATACGGTGCGAGTTTCGCGCTGCTGCCACCTCTATATGTGCTGGTGACTGTCCTGGCGCTGCTGACCCCAGCCTCGGCCTGGCACCCCACGGCCGCCGCGCTGGCCGGAGCCGCCGAGGACGCGCGGCAGGTGCAGCAGCTGGCGCTGGCCGGTCTGGCCCGCACGCCCGCCGCGTTCCTGCTGCTGGCGGTCACGATGCTGGGCACCCTGGCCCAGAGTGGACTGGCGTTCGCTGCTTTCCGGGAACTCACCGGCCACACCGGGCGGGCCCTGGCGGGGGCGCTGCTGCCTCTGCTGCCCGCACTGGCGGTGGGTTTTATCGCGCTGGCCCCCCTGCTGCTGAGCCGCTAATACAGATTCCGCTGAATTGCAGCACAGCTAAAGACAGGCACCGTCTGCGCTTCCCCATCGCGAAAGCCGCATCTGTTCCTGCTCGCTCTCCTGCGGAGCTTTCCAGATCCACTCGGATTTCATCAAGCATTCTGCTCAATTCACTCGGAATCCGTAATAACACAAAGAGCCTTCGGGTGAAGGCTCCAGGGAGGTGGACGTGGTGAGGAAGGCTCAACCGCTCGCGCCTATCCATACGGCGCAGATCGTCAGAGCCTCGCGCGTCTGTCTCGCGTCCCTCGAGCAGAGAGCTGGCACTGACTGTCCTGCGCTGGCAGATTAACTTCCAGGACATTGAGGGGCGGCGCAGGGCAACGAGAGCATCAGAGGCCCGACGTGGAAGACACAGGCCAGCCTAGAACCGGCCGGGTCACAGCAGGCTCTTGCTGGGGTCCCACAGGCGCCACAGCTCGTACAGACCAATCATCAGGTGCAGCACCAGCTTGGCGGCCAGACCGGCCAGCAGCCCCACCAGCGTCCCCCAGGCAGAGCGCAGGGCGTCAGCGGGCAGCTTTTTGACCACGACCAGTTCGGCAATCAGGGCGCCCAGCAGCGGCCCCAGAATCAGGCCGAAGGGAATGATAGGCAAGATGCCCACCAGGCCGCCAATCAGGGCGCCCCACATCGCCTGCTTACTGCCACCGTACTTGCGCGCTCCCCACGCCGAAGCCACGTTGTCCACCAGCCCAATCAGGATGGTGATCGCCAGGAAGGTCAGCAGAAAGGGCAGGTCTGGCCAGAGCTGAAAGCCGTCAACCAGCGTCGCAGCCACTGACCCCAGAAAGATGATGGCCGTGGCGGGAATTACCGGAACAAAGGTGCCAATCATACCGATGACCCAGGCCACCAGGAAAACCACGAAAGCAAGACTCATACGCCTGTGCCTTACGCGGCGCGGCGCGGCAGGGTTCCCAGTGCTGACCACATATAGAAAACCCCCACCGAAGTGGGGGCGAAGTGGTTGCAGGGACAGGATTTGAACCTGCGACCTCCGGGTTATGAGCCCGACGAGCTACCAGACTGCTCTACCCTGCGTTACTCTGGTCTTGCTTTTGACGTCTGTGTCGCGGTTTCCCTGTGGGGCCGCTTTTCAGCGCTCAGGAATAGTAGCGCGACTTCTCCAGACTGTCAACTTTGTGTCACGCTGCACGCTTTTGATGTGCTGGACACGGCCCAGCCCGCTAGGCTGTAAAGGTGAGACGAGGCGACCAGGGCACCGACACGACGCCGGGCCAGCAGCCCGCGCCCATTCAGGAGCGCAAGCTGCGCCACATCGAGGCCTGCCTGCGCCCCGACAGCCAGTACGCGCTGCAGACCACAGGGCTAGAAGCGGTGCCGTGGCCCTACCGTGCCCTCCCGGAGCGCGATCTGGACGCCATCCGGCTGGACACCACTTTTTTAGGGCGGTCCCTGCGGGCACCCGTTCTGATAGGCGCCATGACTGGCGGCGCCGAGGCAGCCGGGCGCATCAACCGGCATCTGGCACAGGCGGCGCAGCGGCTGGGGCTGGGCATGATGCTGGGCTCGCAGCGCGTGATGCTGGAACGCCCTGAGGCCCGCGCCTCGTTTCTGGTGCGCGAGGTGGCCCCCGACATCCTGCTGGTGGGCAACCTGGGCGGCGCGCAGTTTCTGCTGGGGTACGGCGCCGAGCAGGCCTGCCGGGCAGTGGCTGAGGTGGGCGCTGACGCCCTGGCCATTCACGTCAACCCGCTGCAAGAAGCGCTGCAACCGGGCGGCGACACCCGCTGGTCCGGGCTGCTGGGCCGCCTGGCCGAGGTGGTGCCCACCTTGCCGTTTCCCGTGCTGCTGAAAGAGGTGGGCCACGGCCTGGATGCGCA
Source organism: Deinococcus arboris (assembly GCF_009755355.1). Taxonomy (GTDB): domain Bacteria; phylum Deinococcota; class Deinococci; order Deinococcales; family Deinococcaceae; genus Deinococcus; species Deinococcus betulae. Next base: position 280,253 of record NZ_WQLB01000001.1, read on the forward strand.
GACGGTGGCGGCGGCCGCGCCGCTGGGCTTTGCCGCCCTGGATGTGGCCGGAGCCGGCGGCACCAGCTGGGCGCGCGTGGAGCAGCTGGTTCACCACGGCGCGGTGATCACGCCTGACCTGTGCGACCTGGGCGTGCCCACCGCCCAGGCGCTGCGAGAAGCCCGGCAGGCCGCGCCGGGGCTGCCGCTGGTGGCGTCGGGCGGCATTCGCACGGGGCTGGACGCCGCCCGCGCGCTGAGCCTGGGGGCGCAGGTGCTGGCGGTGGCCCGCCCGCTGCTGGACCCTGCCCTGCACAGCGCCGAGGCGGCCGAAGCCTGGCTGCGGCAGTTTCTGCATGAATTGCGAGTGGCGCTGTTTGTGGGTGGTTACGGGAGCGCAGCGGAATTACGCAGAACTGACGAATAACCGCGCATTGACAGGACAGCGCTCAGGTGGTGAGGTCGAGGAAGTTCAGGTTATGGGCGAGGATGCAGAGCGCCACCTTCCATCGGAGGCTGAGGGAGGTCTTGATGCGGATTCCGCTTCATTGCCGCACAGCAAAGGCAGGCCCCGTCTGCGCTTCCAGATCGCGGAATCCGCATCTGTTCCTGCTCGCGCTGCTGCGCCGCTTTCCAAATCCGCTTGGATTCCACCCGTCATTCTGCTCGATTCAATCGGAGTCCGTCTGACCTGTCCCTAGCGCAGCCCTGCACCGACCAGCACGGAGAATGCGGACTCAATGCACTTTCTGGCCGCGCCGTATTCATCCTTCCAGCGCGGATCTGCCCGCTTGGCCTTGACCTTTGGCGGTGTGAGGCAGGTGCCGGACTAATCGCCTTTATCCCCAATCTGTTTTGGCCCGCCATAAGTAGGCCAGTTTCAGCGCCAAGATATGCGCGTGACCAAGATGGTGCCCACTCCCCAGTTCTCAGGCCAGCTCGTTATTGAATTTTTCGAAGACAGTCAGTGCCGTATCTTGTGTGACGGCAATACTCTCTGTGCCCGTGAAAAAGAAAACGTCGCCAGGGTATTCGCTCGCCAGCCTCGCTGCCAGATGGACTGCCCCCTTGACGGTTAATGCAGATGAGTGCTCGACAATAACACCAAGAATGTCCCCTGAATTTTGAAGGGTATCGAAATAAATGACATATTCGGCGCGTCCCTCATCAAATTTTGCCACTGCCAAACTGACATAGCTGTTTTCAAAGCTGTAGTTGAGTTCCATGATACTCTCTGGAATCCGCTTTCTTGCCGTGATCTCCGCATCCAACCAAAAATCATTGTCAAAAGCCTCAACGTTTTTGAGCTGCCAGCCGTCTGCCTCAAGCACCGTTAGAAAGGATTGACGCTGCTTGATTTGTTCCTGAGTCATACTTGAACGGTCCACAGCTACCTCAAATTCAGTCCGGAGAGGGCTTCGAGTTCTTTGATGACATTCCGCAGCTTGGAGTGAATTGATTTTTTAATGGCTGGATCAAGTGGACCCGCATCCGCCTCCAGTTGCGTGATGGCCTGCTCCGGTGACCAGGTTTCGACGCGAATACCGTGCTCAAGCATCCTCTGAATGCCGTCTCTCGACAGAGCTTTGCCGCCTTTCACTTTGGGCGAGTAGATGCCCAACACCTGAACGCGAAGTTTAACCTGGTGACGTTGAGAAAATTCAATGAGCGTCGAGGCGCAGTTGTGCAGTTTCTTTTGAAGGTCCGCGTCACACCCAGGGTCACCGCAGGGACTGCTTGACAACTGCACAATCACTTCAGGCATTTGCCCGGCGAAGCGCTTAATCACCCGCTCGGCGTTCTGCACAAAATTCTCTTCCGCGTGTTTGGGTAACTCACCTTTCTTTCCTGGCGTGTTCGCCGACTGAATCTCAATGCCGTTAATAGAGGCCCTCAGGGCCACGCCACGCCGTATAGTCATGAGTTCGAGGTCGTCCTGATCAAACATGATCTTCGTGTCGGTGAGACCGACATTCTCATAGGGCGACGCACTGGCCTCAATCTGGTATTGCCCCCGCTTCACCTGCTTCGTGCGGAGAGCTTTCAGGCCCCTGGGCCTAAACTTGTCCATAGCCTGCTGCAAGGTGGCCTGCGTGTTTTTTGCCTTGCCCTGCCGGGGCAACTGGCCCGAAAGGTAAGCCCGTACTTCAGCCTTCACCGCGCGGCTGTCAGGTGTGTCCTGGGTCGCGCTTTCAGGTTTAGTGTTCTTCGGTTTCCCCGTTAATTTGCTGATGGCGGTTTTGATACGCGCGACGACCTTGTCGAGCAGGCCATCAAGCTTGCCGCGCACCTTGGCAATGACCCCCTTGATCTTGGTGCCAATGTTGCCCAGGCCCAGCACCTTGCCCAGGAACCCCAGCGCCACCGGAATACTGCGCGCCAGCGTGCTTTCCACTCCGGCCACCGCTGCCCCAATGTTGCCCGCCGCTATCGCGCCTACGCTCTGAACCGCACTCGTCACCACGCCCATGATCTGCTTGCCCTGCTCAATCACGAACTGCACGCTGCGGAACGCCCCAATCAGCGCCTGCACGAAGCCGCCCCCTGGAATCAGCATGGACGCCACTTTGGTGATGCCCGCCATGACCACGCTCTTGGTTACTTCGGTCTTCAGGCCGGCGACCACTTCCCCGCTGACCGGGGCCTGGTTGGCTTTCAGTTCGTCGGCTTTGTGCAACCCGCCCTTGATGCTCTTCAGGGTGTCAATCGTGCCTTCAGCCGCCCGGACCTGTTTCTCGCCATTTGGCCCCATCGCCTTGACGAGACGGCCCCGCAGCGCCTGATAGGTCAGGCCCATCACGCTCAGGGCCGTCATGAAGACGCCTTGCAGGTCCAGTTTGGCCGGAAAGGTGATGCCCGAGGCGCCGGTCAGCCATTGACCCAGCCCGTTCTGGAGATGTTTGGGCGCGTTGCTCGCAAACTTGGAGAAGCCGCCTTTGAGGGCGCTCAGGAGGTGGCCAGCAAACTTGGCCGGGTTTTTCAGGACCTGCAGGATGAGGTCGCCGCCCTGCCGCAGCTGAGCCACCACCTGCTGCCCCACCGGCCCGAGTCCAGCGGCCAGCGCGGTGAGGCCGATGTCGGCAATCTTGCGCGCGCTGCCCACAATCAGGTTTTTAAGGCCGCTGATGCGGCGGGTTACGGCGTTCTTGGCCCCGCCCAGGTCGGCCTTCCCAATCGCTCCGGCAATCTCGCCCAGCGCGCCGCCCAGGTCCAGCTTGCCCAGCTCAGCCTTGAACCATGTCCAGGCCTTCGGGATGGCGCCCGTTTCCTTGAGGGCTTTGAGGATGTCCTTCAGGGGTCCAGGCACCCAGCCGGCCAGCGTGTCCAGAATGCTGTCGGGATTGACCGACATGGTTTTGCCCGTCACCAGGTCCTTGCCAAAGGCCATGCACAGCTCGCGGTAGCCGGGCAGGGCGGTCAGCGCGCCGGCAATCATCTCTTTGCCTTTATCGGCAATGGCGCTCACGCCGTCTTTGACCTTGTCGGCGGCCCAGCTGAGGGGATTGCCCCAGCGCTGCACCGCCTGCGGTTGCAGGTCATACAGGGGTTTCAGGGCGAAGCGCTGGACTGCCCCGTCCTGTGCCCGTTGCAGGGCGGCGCCTTTACTGTAGACCCCAGGGGCGTGGGGGCTGGGCGGCATCAGACTTTTCGGGCTGGGCATGACCTGGGCCAGCTTGGCGCCCATCGTGCGGGCCTCGCTTTCCAGCCCGGCGTCGGGGTCAATCCCTTTGCCCACTCGGCCCTGAGACTGCTGGACAGTATGGGTGACCTCATGTGCCAGGAGTTCAAGGCCGCTTTTCGTGTTGGGGCTGAATTTCCCGCTCTGGAAAAAGATGTCGGTGCCCGTCGTAAAAGCAAGCGCGTTGACACCTTTGGCCATCTTGTCGGCTTCACTGTCGTCGTGAATCCGCACCTTGCTCAGATCATGGTTGAGGCCCTGTTCCAAGTGGCGCTGGACGGCTTCCGGGAGAGGATTACCGCTTCCACGTCTGGCTTGAATGCGCTGCAAGACAGGCTGCGTCGCCTCCGCGTCCAGTTCCGCCAACTGCCGCTGAAGGGCGAGTGCCCGCAGCGCTTGGGCGTCCTGTATGGCCTGAGCCTCATGGCGCTGCACAGCCGTGTCCACAGCGCGTTGCAGGGCCAGCCGCTCCCCACCGGGGACCAGACCCAGCACCGCCCGCGAGACCGGCGCGCTGATGGGATGCCGCTGCAAGATCGCCAGATGCTCGCCGTACGTCTCACAGCGGGCTGTCGCTGAGCCCCGGTCCGCCTTGAAGCCTTGCGCCAGCGTCTGTGCCACCTGCCGCTGGAGGGCGGTGAACTGCGCCGCCGCACGGGTGTCCAGCGCCACGCCGTCCACCTCTTCGGCCCGTGCCCGCATGACCGTCACCCATTCGCTGGGGGTCTGCGGCTTTGTGGGGACCGGTGCAGACGGCGGCGCTTGACGCTGAAGGGCCGCCTCCGCCCCACGTGCCGAAAGGGGCAGGGCGGCCAGCTGGGTCTGGGCGGCCTGGCGCTGCACGGCCACACGTTCGAGTTCCTGCCTCTCCAGCGCAGCCGCCTTTAGTGGCGCCTGCACAGCCTGCCGCTGCGCTGTGAGTGGGCGAACCGTATGACGCTCCAGAACCTGCCGGGTCTGCTGGCGTTCTGGCTGAGGCGCGTGCGGCTGGGAAGACGGCGAAACCGACGGCGGAGTCGGCTCGTGAGTGGGTGAACGGCGCGGCGCGAACGTCATAGCTGACCTCCCGAACAGCCATCAGCTTACCGCACCGCGCGACCAGAGCGGCTAGGCGTCATAAGCCTTGACCGCTGCTCAGGCGAACAAGGTGAGCGTCCACAAGGGGCAGCGGCGTGGGCGGAATTGAGGGGCACCTCTCCCCCGAGGGTAGAACTGACAGCCGCTGCCAGGCGGCCCTCTACCTCAGGCGGCCCAGCCCCTTCCGGATCAGGGTGTCGGCGTTCAGGTCAGGCTCGGCGGCCAGCAGTTCGGCCACAGCGGCGCGCACCTGCGCCTCGCGGAAGCCCAGCGCCAGCAGGGCGTCAATGGCGTCGCGCCCGGCGGTGCTCACCATGCGGGCGGCGCGGCCCCCGGCCGGGGCGGCGGCCGCCGCCAGATGCTCGGGCACCTTGTTCTGCAATTCCAGCACCAGGCGCTCGGCGGTCTTCTTGCCCACGCCGCTGACGCTGCTGAGCAGTTTCACGTCGCCGCCCAGCAACCCCTGAGCCAGCGCGCTCACTGGCATGGCCGAGAGCAGCGCCAGCCCCAGCTTGGGCCCCACACCGCTGACTCCAGTTAAAAGGTCAAACAGGCGCAGGCTGTCGGCGTCCTGAAAGCCGAACAACAGCTGGGCGTCCTCACGTACGACAAAGCGGGTGTTCAGCTCGGCGGGCTCGCCCACAGTCAGGCGGCCCAGGGTGCCCACCGGACACTGCACCTCGTAGCCCACGCCACCGGCCACCACCACCGCGCTGCCTTCGCGGATTTCGCGCACCACGCCGGACAGGTAAGCAATCACGCCCGCGATTCTAGTGCAGCCCGGCCCCGCAGGCCCGGAAGGACATGACGTTTAGTAGAGGCCTGGGGCGGCCAGTCTCTGGCACTTCAACTTCAAGCCTGAGGGAGTCGGCGGTCCTGACGGTGGCCCTCATGGCCAACCTCAGAGCTGTTATTGACTCTGCCACAGCAGCGCAGGTTTCTGCCCAGAAAAGACCGCTGGAATGGCCTTGAGCGTGGTGGTCTCTCAACCACGAAGCACGTTGCTCTGGCTGGAGGAGATGCAGCTTTGGCGCGAGACCTCTAACCGCCTGAACAGATCAGCGCCAGTCTCACCCAGCAGACCCACAGCCTTCCGCCAGGCGCCCTCGGTTCTCAGGCTGCTTGGATCAGGGGTCAGGCAGAGAATGAAAAAGCGACCGGATTGCCCCAGTCGCTTCCGCCTGTGCCGCTGCGCCTAAGAGCGGCTTACGGCCGGCTGTGGCGCCACCCGCCTGAGGCTGAGGACCAGCAGCGCTGCGGCCATCACGGCCGCCAGTGCCGCGCCCCACACATACCCGCGCGCCTCGTGCCCGGTCGGCGAGGCCAGCAGCAACGGGCTGAGGAACTGGCCCAGAAACACCGCGCTGCTCATGCCGGCAACCACACGGCCGCGCCAGGCCGGTGGCGTCAGGTCGGCCAGCCAGGTGTACAGGTTGGGAAACACCAGCCCGCCGCCCAGCCCGCCCAAAACCAGCCCGGCCAGCGCGACTGCCAGATTCGGCGCCGCCGAAACCACCAGCCAGCCCGCCGCCACCACACCCAGGCCCAGCGCAGCGGCGCGGCGGGGGTCAAAGCGGCCCGCAAAGCGCACGTACAGCAGCGAACTGACCGCCGCCATCAGCGTGAAGGTGCCCAGCAGAAGGCCGGTCTGGGCCGCCTGCGCTCCCAGCGTTCTGAGGAGAAAAGGCCCCTGGGCGGGCATCAGATAAAACACGACCATGTAGCCCAGCGCCAGGCCGTACACCAGCGCAATAGCCCCCCAACGCGGGGGCTGCACTTGGCCGGCCTCCTGTGCTGGCGCCGGCACGCCGCGCGGCAGGCGCAACGTGAGGGGCAGGAGGAGCAGGGCCAGCGCGTACAGCACGAAGGGTGCGCGCCACGACAGCCCGGCCAGCGCGCCGCCCAGCGGCAGCAGCACAGCGCCGCCAAAGCTGGTAAAAGCCGCCTGCTGACTGAGAAAGCGGCCACGTTCGGGCCCACTAAACAGGTCGTTGACCAGCGCCCCAGCCGCCGTCATGGTGCCCGCCACCGCCAGCCCCAGCACCACCCGGCCCGCCAGCACAGCGCCCAGCGACTCGGCCACCAAGCCACTGGCTCCGCCCACGGCGTACAGCAGCAAGGACCCCAGCAGCACCGGGCGGCGGCCAAAGCGGTCAGCCAGCACGCCCCCCAGCGGCGCGGTAATGGCAATCACCAGCCCCAGGATGGTCAGGGCCAGCTTGACCAGCAGGTCCACGTTGGGAACGCCAGCGAAGTGTTCGCGCATAGCCGGCAGGGCTGGGGCAATGGTGGCCCCCGACATTACGGTCAGGGCGGCCAGTAGCAGCAAGGTCAGCCGCGTCAGTGGGTCCGGCGCGGCGGGAGAAGAGGAAGAGACAGACATGCCCTCAGTATAGATTTAAAAATTCAAGCGGTCGGATTTACAAAGTACCTTCTGAGGGACAGGTGGAGGAAGAGAAAGGGACGCCTCTCCGCTATGGGGCGCTGGCTGCCGGGGCGGCCTCCGGTGCCATGATTGGCAGAGATGGGCTGCAAATGAAGGGCTGCACAACACCTTGAGCAAAAGCGGCGCACCTCTCTAGCCATGACAGCCAGAGCGCACGTCACTCCATCGTCAACGCTTCACCCCTCTCCCCTGTTCGCCCCATACTGAGGCGCATGTTCACCCTGCGCCGTGCCCAGGAAGCAGACCGCGCCGCGCTCTACCGCATCTGCCTGGAAACGGGCGACAGTGGGCAGGATGCGACCGCCATCTATGCCGACCCGCTGCTGCTGGGGCACATTTACGCCGGGCCTTACCTCAGCTTCGCGCCGGACTTTGCCTTTGTGCTGGAGGACGAGGCGGGCGTGGGCGGCTACGTTCTGGGGGCGCCGGAGACCCGCACCTTTGAGGACACGCTGGAGCAGGCGTGGTGGCCGCCGCTGCGGGCCCAGTTCCCTGTCCCGCCGGCCGACCCGGCGGCCCGCACCCCCGACGAGCGCCTGACTGCCCTGATTCACCAGCCACGCCGCACGCCGGGCACCCTGCTGGCCAACTTCCCTGCACATCTGCACATTGACCTGCTGCCGCGCGCCCAGGGCGGGGGCCGGGGCCGGCAGCTGATGGACACCCTACTGGAGGCGCTGCGCGTTACCGGAGTGCCCGGTGTGCATCTGGGCGTGGGGGAACGCAATGTCAGGGCGCAGGGCTTTTACCGCCACCTGGGCTTTGAGGAACTGGGCCGCACCCCCGGCGCCGTCACCTTTGGGCGGCGGCTGTAGGCCAGGCAGCGCAGGCCCGTGGGGCGGCCTGGGCGCTACACTTCTGCCATGACCCGCGCGCCTTATACGACGCCCCGAATGCCCCAGCGGCTCTGACCCCAGAGAGCCGCGCGGGGCGCTCTGGTCAGGCCGGGCGCCCCGCTTCCTGTTGCCGCTTATTCTGAAAGCCGTTTGCCTGCCCAGGCCGCTCCCGTTTGGGTCAGGGCCGGACAGAAAGGAATCCCCATGAGCCAAGCCGACCCCTTTTACATCACGACCGCCATTGACTACGCCAACGGCGCCCCGCACATCGGCCACGTCTACGAGAAAATTCTGGCCGACGCCATCGCCCGCTACCAGCGCCTTGCCGGGCGCGAGGTCTTTTTCCTGACCGGCACCGACGAACACGGCGAGAAGATTGCCAAGGCCGCCGCCAAGGCCGGCCAGACGCCGCAGGTCTTTGTGGATGACCTGAGCCTGCGCGCCTTCAAAGGCCTGTGGGACCGCCTGGACATTGGCTACGACGACTTTGTCCGCACCACTGAGGGCCGTCACAAACGCTTTGTGCAGGACATCTTGCAGCGGGTGTACGACGCCGGCGACATTTACTTTGACGAGTACGAGGGCCTGTATTCGGTGGGCGCCGAGCGGTACGTCACCGAGAAGGAACTGGTTGAGGGCAGTGACGGCGTGCGCCGCTACCCCGGCGACAAGGACCCACCCGAACTGCGCCGCGAGGCCAACTACTTCTTCCGCATGGAGAAGTACCAGGCGTGGCTGCTGGAGCACATCAGGCAGAACCCCGACTTTATTCAGCCAGCCGGCTACCGCAACGAGGTGCTGGAAATGCTGAAAGAGCCGATTGGGCCCCTCAGCATCAGCCGGCCCAAGAGCCGCGTGCCCTGGGGCATCGAATTGCCCTGGGACGCCGACCACGTGACCTACGTGTGGTTTGACGCACTCCTGAATTACGTCTCGGCGCCGGTCAGCAAAGGTGAGCGCCCAGACGTGATTGGCACCGCCTGGCACGTCATCGGCAAGGACATCCTCAAGCCGCACGCGGTGTTCTGGCCCACCATGCTCAAGGCCGCTGGCCTGCCGGCCTACCGCCGCCTGGTGGTTCACAGCCACATCCTGGCTGAGGACGGCCGCAAGATGGGCAAGTCTCTGGGCAACGCCATTGACCCCGAGGCCCTGGTGGATCAGTACCCCACCGACGCCATCCGCTACACCCTGCTGCGCGAGGCGACCCTGAGCGCCGACAGCCCCTACGGCGAGGGCATTCTGGTCTCACGCCTGAACAGCGACCTGGCCAACGACCTGGGCAACCTGCTGTCGCGCACGATTTCCATGATTCAGAAATACCGGGGCGGCGCCATTCCGGCCGCGCAGGAGCTGACCGACCGCGAGCGCGAGATTGAGGCGGCGGCGCTGGCCCTGCCCGGTCAGATTCTGACCCTGGTGGACGAACTGAAAATCAATATGGCCATCGAAGCGGCCATGAACTTCGTGCGCGACCTCAACCGCTACATCGCCGAGAGCGCGCCCTGGAACCTGGCCAAGAGTGAGGACACCGCCCGGCGCCTCGACACGGTGCTGTATACCGCTGCCGAGGGCCTGCGCGTGGCCAGCGTGGCCCTGGAAGCCGTGATTCCGGCCAAGGCCCGCGACCTGCGCGCGCAGCTGGGCCTGGGCGGCCAGTCGTACACCCTGGCCGCCGCCTGGGGCCTGACCCCCGCCGGCACCCGCGTGCAGGGCGGCGCGATTCTGTTTCCCAAGCCCGAGCCCAAAGCACAAGAACCCACAGCTGCGACCGAGGCACCTGCCCCGGCCCCCAAAGCCACCAAGCCCCCGAAAGAGACCCCCATGACCCAGACTGAACCTGCCCCCGCTGCCCCTGCCGCCACCCCCACCGTCCCGGAACAGCCCCTGATTTCCATTGACGACTTTGCCCGCATTGACCTGCGCGTGGCCGAGGTGCTGGCCGCCGAGGCGGTGCCCAAGGCGGACAAGCTCCTGAAACTGACGGTGCGCCTGGGCGAGGAAGAGCGTACGGTGGTCAGCGGCATCCGCACCTGGTTTGAACCCGAAAGCCTGGTGGGCCGCAAGGTGATTCTGGTGGCCAACCTGAAACCCGCCAAGCTGCGCGGCATCGAGTCTCAGGGCATGATTCTGGCCGCCGAGGATGACCAGGGGAACCTGGACCTCGTGGGCCTGCGCCTGGACCTCCCCAGCGGAACCAAGGTGCGCTGACCTTGCTGCTGGCCGTCATGCCAGAGACCAGCAAAGCCGGGAACACCAAGGTTCCCGGCTTTTCCTATTGAGGGCCGACGCCGCTAATGCAGCATGGGCGCAGCGGCCGCGAACACGCCGTCCCGGCCCAGGCGGCGGGCGGCCCGGCCCGGCTCGAGTTCGACCAGCGGCGCGGCTTGCCACACCAACGCCGCCAATTCGGCGCGCGCCTCGCCGCGCAGCACCAGGGCGCTGTCGCCGCACCACAGCAGGCTCTTGTCGCTGTACTCGTCCAGCACGAAGCAGGCGTCGGCACCCTCCGGCCGCCGGAGCAGGTCGGCCAGCGCAAAAAAGTCAGCGGGTTGCAGGTGCTAGGTGCAGTGGCCCCAGACCAGCGCCACGGTGGCGTGTTCGCACTGGGTAATCACCCGCAGGGCGTCCAGCTGCGCCAGTTGCACGGGAAAGCGGCACATCTCAGGGCACCTGCCGCTGCGCGTGGCGCTGGGCGTAGGCGGCGGCGTCCCAGGGCAGCCGCTCGCGCTTGACCTGCGGGTCGGGAATGGGCACAGCGCTCAGCAGCGCGCGGGTGTAGTCGTCCTGCGGCTGGCGGTACAGGGTATGGGCGTCTTGCAGCTCGACCAGGTGGCCCCGGTACATGACGGCCACACGGTCGGCGATGCTCTCGACCACGGCCAGGTCGTGCGAGATAAACAGCATGGTCAGGTTCAGGTCATCCTTGAGCTGACGCAGCAGTTCCAGCACCTCCTTGCGGATGCTCACGTCCAGCGCCGAGACGCACTCGTCGGCCACGATAAATTCGGGCTGAAGGGCCAGGGCGCGCGCAATGCCGATGCGCTGGCGCTGCCCACCCGAAAACTCGTGCGGGTAGCGCGCCATGACGGTGGTAGGCAGCTGCACCATGTCCAGCAACTCGGCCACCCGTTTGCGCCGGGCAGCGTCACTGGTGGCGAGCCCATGAATCACCAGCGGCTCGGCCAGAATGTCACTGACCGTCATGCGCGGGTTGAGGCTGGCAAAGGGGTCCTGAAAAATAATCTGCATCTTGCGGCGGTAGGCACGCAGCTGCCCCGCACTCAGGCCCCGCAGCGACACCCCGTCATACCGCACATCGCCGCCCGTAGGTTCAATCAGGCGCAGAATGGCCCGCCCGGCGGTGGTCTTGCCTGAGCCAGACTCGCCCACCAGGCCCAACAGTTCGCCGCGCCGGATGTCAAACGAGATGCCGTCAACGGCCTTGACATGTCCCTGGACGCGGTTGAGCAGCCCACCCTTGACCGGAAAGTACACCTGAAGGTGGTCCACCTCAATCAGGGGCGTGCGGTCGCGGCGCTCGGGGGCGGGGCGGGCCTCGTCAATGCGCGGCACGGCGTCCAGCAGGCGCTGGGTGTAGGGGTGCTCCGGCTGCTGAAAGATGGCCTGTACCGTCCCGGTTTCGACCATCTCGCCGCGCTGCATGACGACCACGCGGTCGGCCATCTCGGCGACGACGCCCAGATCGTGCGTGATGAACAGGATGCTGGTGCCGGTCTCGCGCTGCAACTTGCGCATCAGGTCCAGAATCTGGGCCTGCACAATCACGTCCAGCGCGGTGGTGGGCTCATCGGCGATCAGCAGGGCCGGGTTGCACGACAGGGCCATGGCGATCATCACGCGCTGGCGCATCCCGCCCGACAGCTGGTGCGGGTAGGCTTTCAGGCGGGCTTCCGGGTTCGGGATTTCCACCAGCCGCAGCATCTCCAGCGTGTGTGCAAAGGCGTCGGCGCGGTTCTTGCGCTGGTGCAGCATGATGGCCTCGGCAATCTGGTCCCCGATGGTGTACACCGGGTTCAGGCTGGTCATCGGTTCCTGAAAAATCATGGCGATTTCGTTGCCACGGATGCGCTGCATGGCCCTTCGCCCTGTTTGAGCAGGTTGACGACCTGCCCGCCACGGGTGCGGAACAGGATTTCACCGCCGTCAATGCGCGCCGGTGGCCGGGGCAGCAGCCCCATGATGGCCAGGCTGCTGACACTCTTGCCGCTGCCCGACTCTCCCACGATGGCGACCGTCTCACCGGGCAGAATGCTGAAACTGACGTCTTTGACGGCCTCGACCACGCCGTCATCGGTCTGGAAACTTACACTCAGGTGCTGAACATCAATCAGGGGCTGGGTCATCGCAACGGGCTCCGGGAGAAAAGAAACAGGGTGGGCAAAAGAGGACAGGGCCGCCGCAGGCCGCCAGTCAGGCGTCAGACAGTTCCACATATCCTGATTAATCCGACTTATTTAGTCAAGTTATACTGCTCTGGTCCCGGTGTGGCGTGGCTGCCGCTGCGCCTCCTGGCCATTTCGCAGAGTGATTTTCGCCGGAAGTCGCCTAGAGTGGCTTGAACGCCCGGCGTCCCCTCCCTTATGACATCTATCACCCCTGACCCTTCTGCCCCGCTGCTGCGCCGATTCCTGGGCTATTACCGCCCCTACCGGCGCCTCTTTCTGCTGGATTTCTCCTGCGCTGTACTGTCCGGCATTCTGGAACTCGGCTTTCCCATCGCCGTTCAGCTGTTCATCGACCGGCTGCTGCCCGGCCAGAACTGGGGCGCTATCGTCTTCGCCTCGCTGGGCTTGGTGGGCCTGTATGTGCTGAATACGGGCCTGCTGTCGGTGGTGACCTACTGGGGCCACATGCTGGGCATCAACATCGAAACCGAGATGCGCCGCAAGGCCTTTGACCACCTGCAAAAGCTGTCACTGACCTTCTTCGACTCGCAGAAGACTGGGCATCTGGTCGCCCGGCTGACCAAAGACCTCGAAGAGATTGGCGAGGTGGCCCACCACGGCCCGGAAGACCTGTTCATCGCCGTGATGACGCTGCTGGGCGCTTTTTTCCTGATGTTTCAGGTGAATGCCAACCTGGCCCTGGTGGCCCTGGTGGTGGTGCCGCTGACCACCTGCCTGACCAGTTTTTACGGTGGCCGCCTGACCCGCAACTGGCAGGAACTGTACAGCCGGGTGGGCGGGTTTAACGCCCGCATTGAGGAAAATGTGGGCGGCATCCGCGTGGTGCAGGCCTTTGCCAACGAGGCCCACGAGCGCCAGCTGTTCGCGCAGGACAACCGCCGCTACCGCCAGACCAAACTGGACGCCTACCGGCTGATGGCCGCCAACCTCTCGCTCAGTTACCTGTCCATGCGCCTGACGCAGACAGTCGTGATGGTGGCGGGCAGTTACTTCGTGCTGCAGCGTCAGCTGACGCCCGGCGAGTTTGTGGGCTTCCTGCTGCTGGTGAACGTGTTCTTCCGCCCCATCGAGAAGATCAACGCGGTGCTGGAAACCTACCCCAAGGGCATTGCCGGCTTTCGCCGCTACACCGAACTGCTCGACATTGTCCCGGACATTGCAGACCGGCCTGGGGCGCAGGCGGCGCCGGCCCTGCGCGGCGCGGTGCGGTATGACCAGGTGGAGTTCACTTACACGGGGTCCCAGCCGGTGCTGCGCAGCGTGACGCTGGACATTCCCGCCGGCGAGACCGTGGCCTTTGTCGGCCCGTCGGGCGCAGGCAAGACCACGCTCTGTTCCCTGCTGCCCCGTTTTTACGAGGTCGGGGCAGGCGCCGTGACGATTGACGGCACCGATGTCCGGGACTTCACGCTGGCCTCGCTGCGGTCCCAGATTGGCATCGTGCAGCAGGACGTCTTTCTGTTCGCCGGCACCCTGCGCGAGAACATCGCCTACGGGCGGCTGGAGGCCCCCGAGACCGAGCTCTGGGCCGCTGCCCGCCGCGCGCGCCTGGACGACTGGATCGCCACGCTGCCTGACGGCCTGGACACCGTGATTGGCGAGCGGGGCGTCAAGCTCTCGGGCGGACAGAAGCAGCGCCTGGCCATTGCCCGCATCTTTCTGAAAAACCCGCCCATCCTGATTCTGGACGAGGCCACCTCGGCCCTGGACACCGAAACCGAGCGGGCTATTCAGGCCGCCCTGACCGAACTGGCGCGCGGGCGCACCACGCTGATTATCGCCCACCGCCTGGCGACCATTCAGGGCGCCGACCGCATCGTGGTCGTGGAAAACGGCCAAGTGACCGAGCAGGGGCAGCACGACATCCTGCTGGCCAGGGGTGGCCGCTACGCCCAGCTGCACGCCGCACAGCGGCTGGACGTCGCGTAAGGCGGGGCGTCCAGGAGCGGGGTCGCCCTGGGCTCATCCCCCCGCGCTACACTGCCCCCATGCCCTTTGTGGTCGTGTCTGGCCTGTCCGGCAGTGGAAAAAGCACCGCGCTGCGTACCCTGGAGGACGCCGGCTTCTTTATCACGGACAATCTGCCCCCGGAACTCTGGGGGGCCATGCATGACCTGGTGACGGCCCGGAGCCTCAAGTGCGTGGCCATCAGCACCGACGCGCGCACCCGCGACTTTCTGGGGGCGCTGGAAACCAGTTACACCCGCCTGTCGCGCCGCCGCGAGGACCTGCGGGTGCTGTTTTTGGAAGCCCATTCCGACGTGCTGCTCAAGCGCTACAACTTCACGCGGCGCGAACACCCGCTGGGCGAGAACCTGATGGTGGATTTTGCCCGTGAGCGTGACCTGCTGGCGCCCCTGCGCGCCATTGCCGATACCGTGATTGACACCACTGACCTGAGTGCCAAGGAACTGGCCGAGCGGGTGAGGGGTCTGTTCCGGCTGGAAAACAGCTTTACCCTGCGCCTGATGTCGTTTGGCTTCAAGCACGCACCCCCGCGTGACGCGGACATGGTGCTGGACGTGCGCTCTTTGCCCAACCCCTATTACGACCCCGCCCTGCGCCCCAAAACGGGGCTGGACGCTGGGGTGGCGCGCTACGCCTTTGGCGACGAGGCCGCCGAGCAGTTTTACACCGAGCTGCGCGACTTCGTGCGGGTGGCCGCCGAGCGGGCGCGGGCGGCGGGCCGGCACGGCTACACAGTGGCGGTGGGCTGCACGGGCGGCCAGCACCGCAGCGTAGCGGTGGCCGCCCGCCTGGCGCAGGACCTTGAGGACCTGAACGTCAACGTGATGGACCACCGCGACATGAAAGTGGACGGAGAATGAGCGGCCCGCCCCTGCCGCGCGAGCAGGGCAGGCGGGCGCCGCTGGTGGGCGGGCCGGAACCGCTGGGCACCGACGCCCTGGGCACCGGGTCACTGGGCACCGAGACCCTGCGCCGGGGCCGCCGGGCCACCCGGCGCGCCAAGATGTGGATGTCGCCCGGCCTGGGGGTCAAGCGCTGGCTGACCCTGTTCGTGGTGTGTACGTTTATCGGCGCCGTGGGCGTGCTGCACTTTACCTGGACCGGCCCGCTGCACTTTGCGGCCACCCGCTGGATTCTGTGGGTCAACCACCTTGTCAGCCCCGAAATCATGCCGCTGTACACGGGCGGCATGGCCCTGATGCTGCTCGCGCTGTTCGGGGCCCTGTGGAGCATCATGATGCTCAACCGCTCGGTGCTGCGCGGCACCGGCACCGCCCCCGAGCAGGCGGTGGACCTGATGTACCAGCGCCGCCACCTCGCGCGGGGTCCCCGCATCGTGGCGGTGGGCGGCGGCACCGGCCTGAGCAATCTGCTGTCCGGGCTGCGCGTCCACACCGGGAACACCACCGCCATCGTGGCCGTCTCAGACGACGGCGGCTCGTCGGGTCGGCTGCGGGCGTCCCTGGACATGATCGCGCCCGGCGACCTGACCGACTGCTACGCCGCCCTCTCGGACAGCCCGGTCATGGCCCGGCTGCTGCTGCACCGCTTTGAGCGCGGCGACGGCCTGGAAGGCCATACCTTCGGCAACCTGCTGCTCGCCACCCTGAGCGAGGAGCAGGGCGGCCTGAGTGAGGCCATGCTGGACATTCACGAGGTGCTGCGGATTCGCGGCCGGGTGTATCCGGCGACCACCCAGCCGGCCACCCTCGTCGCCCGCCTGAGTGACGGCCGGGTGCTGCGCGGCGAGAGCGGTTTTGCCGCTCAGGTGGGGGACGCCCAGATTCAGGACGTGCGCCTGGACCCCCCGGCGCTGCCTGCCCTGCCCGAAGTGCTGCACGCCATCCGTGAAGCCGATCAGA
Source organism: Deinococcus arboris (assembly GCF_009755355.1). Lineage (GTDB taxonomy): Bacteria > Deinococcota > Deinococci > Deinococcales > Deinococcaceae > Deinococcus > Deinococcus betulae. The sequence continues at coordinate 296,530 of NZ_WQLB01000001.1, forward strand.
TTGTGCTGGGGCCAGGCAGCCTGTACACCAGCATTATTCCGGCGCTGCTGGTGCCCGATATCGCCCGCGAAATTCGCGCGGCGCCGGCGCCCGTCATCTATGTGGCCAGCCTGATGACCGAACCCGGCGAAACAGACGACCTGACCCTTGAGGAGCATGTGCAGGCAATTACCCGTCACCTGGGCCGCGCCCCGGACTGCGTGCTGGTCAATAGCGCCGTGCCGCCGCGCGACGTGACGGCCCGCTACGCCCAGAACGGCGCCCACCTGCTGAACCTCAGTGGCGCGGGGCGCGATCTGCGCGGGCGTGCAGTGGTGCTGCCGCTGCTGCAACCGGGGCAGGCCCGCCACGACCCGGCAGCGCTGGCCCAGGCCCTGCTGCACGCCGCCCCGAAACGCGACCAGAATTGAAAGACAGTGGGAAGCGGGAGCACTTATCCGGCAGCTGGCCTGAGGGTGAGCATCGGACCATTGTGTCGGCACTTGACCCTATACCTCTTTGGGAGGTGCATGCGGAGTAATCGGCGTGAGAAGACCGGCTGGCGCTCTCCCTGACGCCAGGCAGCCTCCAAACTCTCCGAGTCCATTTGAGCGAAACCAGAAGGAACCTAAGCGGGCTGACGGGGCTAACGTGGGCCAACCAATGCTGTTCGGACATGGGCACGCTCCAGCCAAAGGCCAAGGAGCCAGGCAGAAGCCCAGAAGTGGCCGGCCGGCTTTGCAGCACCCTAGTCCAGCCCTAAAACCCCCAAACTGGCAAAACCCCAAAACCTCAGCTTTAGCGCAGGGCGTCGCGCGCAGAGGTGAGCCAGCCCATCACACCCGGCAGGGTGGCCAGGGCCGCCAGCACCCCGAACAGCACGACCGCCACCAGCGAGGCGCTGAGCCACGGCCCCGGCGCGCTGCGTTCCTGAGGGTCTGGTTTGGGGGTCAGCCACAGGTGCAGGACCACCAAGACCACCGTGCCAAACAGGGCAGCGCCAATCGAAAGGGGCACCGCCAGCGCCGGATTTTTCAGCAGCTCGGTGGCCTGCTCCTGATTGGCGGGCAGGCGCCCCGCCAGCAGGCTGCCCAGCCCCACCGCCAGCGTGTTGTTCAGGGCGTGGACAATCACGCTGTTCCAGAGGCTGCCGGTGTGCTGCACCAGGCGGGCCAGCACATAGGCCAGCGGCAGAATACCCACCACGCTGGCCGGCACGCCGTGGGCCAGCGAAAACACCAAAGTGCTGGTCAGGGCCGCCACCCCGAAGCCAGCGGCGCGCTCGTGACCCCGCATCAGCAGACCGCGGAAGGCCACCTCCTCGGCAAAGGGCACCAGCAGGCCCGCCGCCAGCAGCAGCACCCACAGGTCAGCCCCACGGCTCAGGAACTGCGGAACACTGTCGGCCGATTGGGGAAACAGGGTGACAAAAGCCAGCACGAACGCCCGTGACGCCAGAAAAGCCAGCACGAACGCGGCCAGGGCAATTCCCCAGGCCGGCGGCGTGCGCCAGCGCGTGTCCTGGGTCAGCGCCCGCAGCGCTGGGCGAAACAGCAGCACGCCAGTCAGCACCACCACGCAGAACGCCAGCAGCAGCGAGGTGCCCAGCGGCACCCCCAGGGCCAGCAGCGCCGCCGAGGCCACGTTCTGCACCGCCAGCAGCGCCAGCGCCGCGCGGTTGCCATCCACGGCTCGGATGGGGCGGGACCCCGGCGAAGTGGCTGGGGCAGTCAGGTCAGGCTGAGCAGGCGGCACCGTCATGCCGCGAGCCTACCGCGCCTGGGCAGACCTGCGCCTGTGGGGTCGCTTGAAGAGGCAGGAGAGGTGCCCCTCAGTGCAGCTCAGCAGGCCGCATTCCAGCGGTGACCCGCAACGCAAATGGGATGGTCCTAATTCCAGGCCACCCTGGAAAGCCACAGCTCTCCTTCACTTCGCCGAGTTCACATCACGAGTTGCTTGCTCGGCTTCGCCGCTACGCAAGCCCACTCGGAAGCTGCAGTGGTCTGCCGCCGCCGCATCGCCTTTTCACATCCAACGCTCCATCCACCTTCACGAACAGCGGATTAAGCGGCACTGACGCCTCTGCCCAACCGGCCTACAGAGACCTCTGGAACGACTGCACCGCGCGGTATGACCGCTTGCCTCCCGCTTCGGTGACCCACTGGCTCCGGCGCGGCCCCGGCCTTACAGCTCTATCCCATCTAACTGGGCGACGCCGTGTTTCAGGGCGTACAGCGCCGCCTGGGTGCGGCTGTCCAGACCCAGTTTGCCCAGCAGGCGCGACACATGGGTCTTGACAGTGGCCTCGCTGACGCCCTGGTCAGCGGCAATGTCCTTGTTGCTGTAGCCGTGGGCCAACAGCTGCAACACAATCGTTTCTTTGGGCGTGAGGGTCTCGCGCATTTCGCCGCCCCGGAAGTCGCGCACCAGCCGCCGGGCCGCTTCGGGGTGCAGCCGCACCTCGCCGCGCGCCGCCGCGTGAATGGCGTCGGCCAGGGTGTCACTGGACGCGTCTTTCAGCATGTAGCTGATGGCCCCAGCCTCAATGGCGCCGTTAACCTTGTGCTCTTCCAGAGTGCTGGTCAGGGCAATCACTTCGGTGTCGGGATGCTGCCGCTTAAGGCTGCGGGTGGCCGTGATGCCGTCCATGACCGGCATCATCAGGTCCATGATGACCACATCAGGGCGCAGCTCGGCGGCGGCCTGAAGGGCTTCTTCGCCGTTGGCGGCCTCGCCCACCACGTCAATCAGCGGGTCCAGGCCCAGAAAAAGGCGCAGGCCCTGGCGAACAACGGCGTGGTCGTCAACCAACAGCACACGGACGGGGGCAGGGGTGGTCATCGGGTTTCCTCCAGGGGGGTCAGAGTAATGTCGCCGCGCGGGGCGTCCACAAAGATGTCCAGGGCCGGGGTGGGGCTGACCGGGGCGCCGCGCGGCCAGTTCACGGTGTCGCGGTCGGCAAAGCGCACGCGGGTACGCAGCGTCTCAGGCAGCCGCAGCGTGACGCGCCCGCTCTGCGTGCGGATGTCCAGCGCGCCTCTGGTGCGGGGCGTGGCGCTGAGCACGATATCGCCGCTGCCAGTGGTCACCGACGCCCGGCCTGAGACAGCTGGCAGGGTCATCCTCACCTGACCGCTCCCGCTGCCCACGCCCAGCGTCTGGGTCGTCAGGCTGCCTAAGTTCAGCACCTGGTCGCCGCTGGTGGTGTTAACCCGCAGAGCGTCCGGCGCGCTGCCGGCGGGGGCGGTCAGGGTCACGTCGCCGCTGCGCGTCACCACGCTGACCGGGCCTGCGGGGCGCCCTGGCAAGTCCAGATTGACCCGCCCGCTCTCGGTTCTCAGGTTCAGCGCCTGGACCCGCAGGGCGGCCAGTGCCAGAACCTGCTCACCGCTGGTGGTCACGCTGCTCAGCCTTAGCGGCAGCCCCCGCGCCAGCCCCAGGGTCAGGCGGTGCTGCACCGGTTCAGGGCCATTGACCACCACCACCTGAACAGGCACCGGACTGACAATCAGGGCCACCCGCGCGGTGATCGCGCGGCCCTGGCGGGAGACTTCCGCCTGCACGGGGTTGCGCGCGCGGTGATACACGTGCCCCTGCACCGCCTGGTCACTGCCTGCGGGCAGCGCAGACAGCTGCACGTTGACCCGGTCGCCGTTAAAACTCAGGGCGGCGCTGCTGGCCAGGTCCAGTGGCAGCGGCCCGTCCAGCGGCACCGACAGCGGCGTACTCTGCACGCTCATGCCGGGGGTCAGGCTACGCGGCGAGGCCTGCCAGAAAATCCCCAGGCCCCCGGCCACCAGCCCCAGGCCCAGCGCCATGCGCCCCAGCACCGGCAGCAGCGGCCGGGACGGCGGCAGCGTGGTCACGCGCCGCCTCCGGGCAGCACTCGGGGCAGGGTCAGGGTCACGACGCTGCCCTGACCAGGTTCAGAGGTGACCTGAAGGTAGCCCCCGGCCCCCGCCGCCCGCTCGCGCATGGAGCGCTGGCCCAGGGTGCCGCGCCCCTGCGCCTGCGGGTCAAAACCCCGGCCATCGTCGCGCACGCTCAGGGTCACCCAGCGGCCCTCCTGGGCCACACCCAGCCAGACCGTGTGGGCGCGGGCGTGCTTGACCACGTTGTGCAGCGCTTCTTGCATCACGCGGTAGGCGGCGGCCTGGGCGTCGGGGTCCAGGTCAGGCTCGGCGCGCAGGTCGGCGTGAACGGTCAGGCCGTGGCGGGCTTCCAGGGCGTGCGCGTGCTGGGTCAGGGCAGCGATCAGCCCACCCTCTTCCAGCGCGTCGGGGCGCAGACTGAACAGCAGGGCCTTCATTTCCGAGACGCCGCCCTCGGCCAGGCGGATGGTGTAGTCCAGACTCTGGCGGGTCTTGGCCGGGTCGCGTTCCAGGGTGGCGCGGGCGGTCTTGGCCCCCAGGGTGATGCCGTACAGGGCCTGGGCCACGCTGTCGTGCAGTTCGCGGGCCAGGCGGGCGCGCTCCTGTTCACCGGCCCGCGCCCCGGCCCGCTCAATAAGCTGCGCGGCGTGCAGCGCGGTGCCGGCGTGGTCGGCAATGGACAGCAAAAACGCCAGCTCATCGGCGCTGGGCCGACCCCCAGCCGGATACCACGCGCGCAGGGTGCCTCCGTCCAGCGTGCCGGCCGACGCTGGCAGCGTGACGGGCAAGGTGGCCAGCCAGCCGCCGCCGGGCAGCGCGTGCACGCTGGCCTCGCCGGGGGCGGGCCCCGGTTCCTGGGCGGCGGGCCAGGCGCCCGGCACACCACTGACCGCGCGGCGCGAGCCGTCCGGCGCGTCCAGCGCCACCGCCATCGCCGTGCTGGCCTGCCAGGCCTGTTCGGTCAGGTCAGCCAGGGTGGCGTTGAGGTCGTCACCCAGGGCCACCCGGCCCGCCGCCCGGCGCAGCGCCACGACCTCGCGCCGCGCAGCCTCGTCGCCGTCTGGGGCCAGCAGCGCGACACCCAGACGGGTCCACATGCGGCCCATGACGCTCAGGACGCCGGCACTGACCAGCAGGGCGCCGGCGCCCGCCAGCATGAGCCCCGCCACCGACAGCGCGCCGGGCCGCAGCGTCCACTCGCCCCACACCACGGGCACGGCGCTATTCATGGCCCACAGCGGCGCCCCCAGCCCCAGCACCTGAATAGCGAGCAGGGTACACAGCACCACCCAGCACACCAAGCTCAGCGGCAACTGGATAACGTGAAACAGCAGCGTGCGGTAGGTGACCGGATTGGCCAGCGTGGCCCCCAGCCAGCCCAGCAGCCCGCCCGGTCCTGCTGGGGCCGCTGGCCGCGCCACCCGTACCCCCAGCAACCCAATCAGGACGCGCTGCACGTCGCCCAGCGCCGAGACCAGCCACAGCGCGGCCAGTAGGAACCCGGCCCCAACGACCACGGGCAGGGTCAGCAGCCCGCCCACCACAGCCGCAGTCAGCAGCCCCGCCACCGCGCCGCCCACCGGCAGCGAGAGCAGTACATACAGGGCGGCGCGGTAGGTCGCAGGGTCCAGCAGGTCGCCCAGCGCGCCGCGGTGCAGGCGGCGGGCAGGCGGCGCAGGTGCTCCCATGACCCTTATCATGCCGCGCAGCCTAGCGGGCCGGCCAGCACTGCAGCGTCCCCCGAAAGGCGCATGGGCATCAAGACCGCGCTGGAGAGCTGTAGAGGAGGGGCGGCAGAGTGGGCTTCCAGGCGCTCAGAGAGACTGAACAAAGCGGACGTGCCGAGGGATAGAGCAGGCTGGGTGGCTGTGACAGAGCGCAACTTCCGCAGAAGGAGATGTTTCGCCAATGTTCAAGAGGACAGCGTCATCCCATCCTTCAAATCACCAGCAAGCCACCGTCCGGTTCCTGCTGGCCAGCACCCGACATGCCTCAGCCATTTTCAATGCGTACCTTGAAGCAGGCGGGGACCAATCTGGGTCTCACCCTCCAGTTTCACGCGGCGTTCGGGCTGCGGCTGGCCGTCGCAGGGCGGCACCGCGCGCTCGGGGCGCAGGAGGGGCCACACGCTGGCTGCGGCGCGCCCGGCGATGTCGGCCACTGGCACTGGGCCAAAGGTGCGGCTGTCCAGGCTGCCACCAGGGCTGCGGTTGTCGCCCAGCACGAAGTAATGCCCCGGCGGTACCGTGACCTCAGCCAGAGTGGTCCGGGTAGGGCTGGCCGCCACGCTGTTGGCCACCAGGCTGGTGGTATCGGGGCAAAAGGCGGCCCAGTAAGTCTTGGTGGCTTCCTCGGGCAGAGGCTGGCCATTCACCCACACCACGCCGCCACGCAGCGCCACACGGTCCCCAGGCAGCCCCGCCACCCGCTTGACCAGAAAAGGCCGGTACCGCCAGGGCAGAGGCAGGCCGCGGTACACGTTGGTCCACTCGTAGGCCGCCTCACGCGGCGGCTTGAACACCACGATGTCGCCCCGCGCGTAGCCGCTCAGCCCCAGGCGGTGCGCCCAGCCGGCCGCAGTGCCCACCACCAGCCATTCACCGTGGCGCAGGGCGGGCAGCATACTGGCGCCGTCCACCCGCACGGCCGAGGCACCGAACTGGGTCAGCAGCAGGGCAACGGCGAGGGGCTGAAACCACTCGCGCACCCAGCCCCAGGCGCGCCGCCAGTCACCTGTCATGGCCGCTCCGGGGTCAGCTGAGCCGCCGGGGCACTGGCCCCACCCGCCTGAACGGCGTAGGCAGCGCCGCCCAGGGCCGCCCCCACCAGCAGCGCGGCGCGCAGAGGAGGCAGGGTATGCACCGCCGCCAGCCGCAGCGCCAGGGGCCAGACCGGACCCGCCGCCCGCAAAGCCACTGGCCAGGCGTCGCCTGCCGGCAGGCCCCGCACCAGCGCGTCATGCATCAGGCCATGCAGGTGGGCGTGCAGCTCGGCGTGTGCGGCGCGCTGTGCACGCGGGAGCAGCAGCCGGGTGGCCCGGCGCAGGTACGTGTGGGCTTCGGGGGGCAGGGCGCTCACCACAGGCTCCTGAGCACCCGGTCAAAGGCCGAGTACCCTTCGCGGCGGCGCACGAGTTCGGCGCGGCCCGCGTCGGTCAGGACGTAGGTGCGCACCGGGGGCCCGCCCCGCGCCAGCGTGGTTTCACTGGTCTGCAAGAATCCCGCGCGCTCCAGGCGGTGCAGCGCTGGATAGAGGCTGCCCGCGTTCAGGGTAATGGCCCCATCGGTCAGCGCCTGCACCCGCTTGGCTAGGTCCAGGCCATACCCGCTTTCGCGTTCCAGCACGCTGAGCAAGATCAGGTCAAGGTTGCCCTTGAAAAGATTGATGTCCATATAGGTATCAGATTCCGATATCAGAGTCTGAGAGTGATGAGTCATAAAAAGGCACCCAGACGACTCAGGTGCCCTCTTGATCGTGTCAGGCGCTTAGCCCGGAATGCGCAGCTTCTGGCCCGGCTGTATCAGGTCGGGGTTGCTGATGTTGTTGTAATGGGCAATCTTCTTGTACTGCATGGCGTCGCCGTAATACTTCTGAGCAATTTCCGAGAGGCTGTCGCCGGCTTTGACGGTGTACACCGTGTCACCGCTGATCTCGTCCTTCTCCTTGGCCAGAGCCTTGGCACCCGCCGCCACACGCAGGCCACTGGTGTCCACACCTGCCACCCCGTCCACCTCGCGGGCCAGCTTCTCGGCCAGACGCTGCTCGTGGTCACTGTCCACCACGCCGCGCAGGATGATGGTCTTGCCGCTTTGCAGCACATCAATGGGGTCGTCGGCCAGTTCGCCGTTGCCACGCAGCGCCTTCAGGACAGCTTTGGCGATACGGCTGCGGTCTTCCAGTTCAGCCACTTCCGCCTCTGGCATGGGCTCCAGTTCCTGGGGCTGTGCGGCGGCGGGACGGGCGTTCAGGTTGCCGGTCGTGGGGGCCACCTGGGGCTTGAGTTCCGGCAGGGTGGTCTGGCCCGCATTGTCTGACGAGCTTGAAGGAGAGGCTGTGGCGCTGTTCTGCACCGGTGCAGAGCTGGCCTGCTCGAAGGTCACGCCACTCACGTCTACGCTCTTGACGCCGTTAATCCCCTCCGCCACCACGCGAATCAGAGGCAGGTAGCGCTCGTTGGGCACCATCCCGCTCACCGTGACCGCGCCGCCGCGTTCCTGGACCTGAAGCCCCAGGTCTTTCAAGCGAGGCTGCTCGTTCAGCGCGTCCTTGACGCGGTCCGCCGTGCTCTTTCCAAAAGGCCACATGGGGGCAGCGTACACGCCCCCCTCTGGTCAGGGCCGCTGCCTTCAGCCTGGGTAAAGATGAGCTTCAGGGGGTCTGAAGGCCCGGCAGTGGGGGCAGGGCCGGCGACTCTATCCAGCGGCGCAGGACCGCCTCGGCCGGCTGACCCAGCTGCGCGCGCACCAACCTCAGCAGGTCCGCCGTGCGGGTGGGTTGCCCCGCCTGCTGGCGGACGTAGATGTGCAGGAAGCTCTTAAAGGCCGCGTCACCCACGGTCACTCGCACCGCATGGAGGGCCAGGGCGCCACGTGCGTAGGCGCTGCCGTCAAAGAGGTCGTCCGCCGCACGGGCCACCAGGGGCCGGGTGCCGCGCGCCTGCAAACGGGCGTACCAGCCCTGCACCATCGCCTGGCCGTCCTCGCCCTGGCTCTGCGCCCACACCAGTTCGGCGTAGGTGGCAAAGCCCTCGTTCAGCCAGGTGTCGGCCCAGTCGCCCAGCACCACGCTGTTGCCGAACCACTGGTGCGCCGCCTCATGCACAATGACGCGCACCGAGCTGGAGGTGACGGGCATGGTGGACAGCGTGGCGGTTTCCAGGGCGGGCAGGGGTGGAGTGACCACCACCGAACCATAGGTTTCGAAGGGATACGGCCCAAACCACTCGCCCAGCACACGCAGAATCTCGCCGGTACGGGCGTAAGGCGCGCGCACCGCAGGCGGGATGCCCGGTGGGAAATAGTCGCGTAGCGCCACCTGTTTTCCTCCCGAGACCACCGCTGACTGGTCCACCCGCTCCAGCGACCCCAGGTGTAGGGCCAGGGCATATGGGGGAATGGGCTGGCGCTGCTCAAAGGTAAAGGTGCGGCCGCCCACCACCGGCTGCACACCGGTCTGCACCCCACTGGCAGCGGCCGTGACGCCTGGGGGCACCGTAACCCGCAGGGTGAAGGTGGCCGGGTCGGCTGGGTGGTCGTTGACTGGCAGGAACGCGCGGGTGCCGTCCGGCTCGCTGTAGGCAAAGTTGACGCCGCCCCCAGGCCCCGGCACCGCCTGCCAGCCCAGCGCGCCCGGCAGCGATGGGTCAGGCACCTCACCCGTCACGCCGTCAAACCGCACGGTCACGCGGGCGGTTTGCCCCGCCGCCAGGGGACGGCGCACCAGCAACTTTTCAGGGGTGCGCTCGTGCGGCACGGCTCCGCCGTCCCAGGTCACGCCCGTCACGGCCGCGCCCAGATAGTCCAGGCTCAGCAGCGGCAGGGCCTTCACGGCGCGCACCGTCAGGGTCACCTCGCCCTGAAGCGTGCGCGTGCCGGGACGGGCCACGCGGAGCGTCACGTCATAGTGCGTGACATCCAGGCCGGCCTGTCCCAGCTGGGGATAGACAGAATCGCCCCAGGCCGGCGCCGGGAGCGGCTGCCCCAGCGCCGCGCCCAGCAGCGTGAGGGTCAGGGCCAGCGCTGCCCGCCGCACCGCCTTAAATCGGGTAGTACGAGCGGGGCTGACCCTGCACGAAGTCGCGCGTGGGCACCCACAGCAGCGGATTGCGTTCTTCGACCTCGGGGGGCGGGCCGTAACGCACCAGCCCCTCGATCTGGTCAAACGGCACCCATTTGACCCCCACGACCTCAGGGTCGGTCGGGTCAATCGAGCCGTGGAAGGTGGCAGTAAAGCGGCCAAAAATGGCGTAGCACTCGTTGCGGGTGCCGGTCAGCAGTTCGCCTTCAAGCAGACTGACAAACATCAGGTCGGTCACGGTCAGGCCGGTTTCCACCAGCACCTGCCGCACCGCCGCGTCGCCCAGGGTTTCGCCCGGCAGGGCCTTGCCGCCCGGCAGACCATAAAAGATGCTGCCGTCGTCCATCCGTTCTTCGACCAGCAGCAGGTGGCCGTCCTGTACCAGATAGACGTGGGCGGCCCGCTTGACCGGCAGGGTACGGGACAGGTGACTCATCAGAGCGGCAGTCTAGAGCATTTGACTGAAATCACAGGGCCACGCGGGGAGACCTGGGCTTTGAAGACTATGCAGACGGCGCCGTTCCCTTTGCCAGACCGGCTAACTCTGTCCATCTCAAGGGTTGAAGCCGCCTGCTCGTTCAACTTGTGCAGAGGCCAGCGGCAACTGGCCCAGGTCACCTCTGCTTCAGCTGACAGCGCCTTGCAGCAGCGCCAGCAGGTCGTCGGGCAGGCGGGCTGGGCGGTAGGTGTGGTCCGTGGCAATGTGGCGCGTTTCGCCCGTGGCCAGCACCTCCTCTGCCCGGCGCACCTCATAGGTAAAGGTCAGGGTACGGGAGCGCACGCTGCTCAGGCGGGCATGAATGTGCAGTTCGTCGTCGTAGCGGGCGGCGCGGCGGTACTCCACGTTCAGGCCTGAGAGCATCAGGTAGTAGCCGCGCGCCTCCACCTCGCGGTACGGCAGCCCCAGCGCGTGCATGGCGTCGGTGCGCGCCACCTCGAACCACACTGGATAGCCGGCGTGGTGGGCGACCCCCATCGCGTCGGTCTCGGCGTAGCGCACGCGCAGCACCGAGACAAAGGCGCTCACCAGCGCTCTCCAGCCGCGTAGAACTCCAGGGTGGGCGTGCGCCGCAGCCGCACCTGATCGGCCACTTGGCGCTGAAGGTGCCCGCGTGCGCCGCGCAGGGCTTCCAGCAGGTCTTCCATCTCGCCGGACATAGAGCTGACGTACACCCGCGCCAGGCTGTAGTCGGGGGTCAGCGCCACCCGCTCGACCGTCACGATCATGGGCACACGGGGGTCTTGCAGTCCGGCAATAGCGTCACTCAGCACGCGCAGCAGTTGTGCCTGCAGCTGCTCGGTCCTCATGGTCGCCACCAGGAAAAGAAAAGGGAGAAGCGCGGCATCCCCGCATGGTACGGCATGACGGGCGACTGGGCGCCCTGCTCTAGCCTGATGACATGAAGACCCTGGACCTGAACACCTGGCCGCGCCGGCCCCACTTTGACTTTTTCCGGGGCTACACCCAGCCGCATTTCAGCGTCACGGCCCCGGTGGACATCACGGCTTTCCGGACCCAGGTGCAGGGGCGGCAGGTGGCCTTTACGCCAGCTGTGACCTACGTGCTGAGCCGCGCGGCCAACGAACTCACACCCTTTCGCTGGCGGATTCGGGGGGACGAGGTGGTGGAACATGAGAGCGTTCATCCCTCGGTGACCGACGCCGGGGCCGAGAGCGAGCTGTTTCACTTTTGCCTGCTGCCGTACCAGCCCGATGCGCGGGGATTTTTGCAGGGAGCCGCCGCTGCCCTGGCCGCCAGCCGCGCGCAACCCGGTCTGGACGAAGACCCCGTGCAAGACGACGTGCTGTATCTTTCCAGCTTGCCCTGGGTCGCCTTTACGGCCATTACCCACGCCATGCCACTGGCCCCGGCCGACTCTATTCCGCGCCTGAGCACCGGCCGGTTTACCGAGGTGGGCGGGCGCTGGCAGATGCCGCTGTCGGTGCAGGTCCACCACGCGCTAATGGACGGGCGCCACGTGGGCGCCTACTTTGAGGCGGTGCAGACGCTTCTGGACGACCCGGCGAGCCTGACCTGAGATTTCTCGGGCGCCGGAGCGCGCTCACGGTCACAAAACGCCGTCTGCTTTTTACTCTCTCGCACACTCGGTTGAGACGAGGCCGACGCAACAGGAGCTGGACTGCCAGGGCTGCCCAGCACGCATGGGCTGTTGTCAGTCTCCGATAGAGGGGATGGCCAGGCTGTTTTTAGCGAAGAGCCGATTGGCCACCTCTAGACCTGATATGGATTCCACTTCATTGCAGCACAGCCGGGAAGGCGCCGTCTGTGTCTCCATATCGTGAAATCCGCATCTGTTGCTTCTCGCTTCGCTCGGATTTCATCGAGCATTCTGCTCGATTCAATCGGAGTCCGTATGACCGCTTCACTGCCGTCCCAGTTACTGCCGCTGTCTCTTGGCGTGCCTCACTTCGTTCGCCTAAGAAGCAGTTGAGGATCATCTTCCTTGGCCGTTCTAGATTCTGCTGCCAGAACTACCGGCGGTCTCGGTTGACCCTCCCCCCTTCTCTATTTCACGTACCGCCGCCCCGCATACTCTGTAAAGACCCCAATGCCATAACTGACCTTACGCACGCTGTCCAGCACGGCGCGGCCATTCCAGGCGATGCCCGCGCTGCTGCCACCGTCCAGGAGCAGGGCGTCGCGCACGCCCAGGCGGGTCATCACCTTGCCCATCTCGGTGGTGGTGAGGCGGGCATGGGTGCTGACAAACACGAGGTCGCGGTTGCCGATCAGGCCCACAGCGCTGCGGGCGGCGCGGCCAAACAGCGCCGGATCGCGGAACACGGTGCTGTAGCGCGTGACGACCTGGCCGCCGCTCAGGATGCGTGGCCCCGTCGCCACCACGGTTTCCAGCCCGGCCCATGAGGTATCTAGTGGGCGTCCCAGGGCCGCCACCGCACTGACCCGGAAGGCCGCGCGGTTGTCAGGCGTGATGGTCAGCGCCTGCGGAATGCGGCCCCAGGTCAGCAGCCGCCCCTGGGTCACGATGTCACCTGCCGGGGCATACGACTGCGGGTGAAAATACGACCCATTCACCAGCACCCGCGCCCCGCTGCGCCGAGCCAGGTCGCCCACCCGCGCGCCCGTGCTGAAGGTCAGGCGGCGGGACGGCAGCACTGGGGCCACCAGCACGTCGCGCCAGCGCAGGTCCACATTGGCAATCTGCACGGGCACATTCAGGGGCTTCAGCCGTTTGAAGGTCACTGGCTGGCGCTGCGGCCGGGGCGGAATGGGCACCGGCACCCGCATGGGCACCAGCAGCTTCTTGCCCGGCACGACGGCGCGGTAGGTGCTCAGGCCGTTCAGACGCCGCAGCCCGTCCAGGCTCAGGCGGTAGCGGGCCGCCAGCACCTGCGGCGTGTCTTTGACGCCCACCCAGACGTAGCTATACACCGTGCGGACCTCAGTGGTGGGGCGCAGCGCTGGGCGGGCGGCGGGCGGCACAGACAGGCGCTGGCCCCGTTGCAGGGCGTCGCCGCGCAGCCCGTTGGCGGCCTTGAGCGCCGCAACCGACACCCCGGCCCGCGCCGCAATCCGGCGGAGGGTATCGCCGGCCCGGACGGTGTAATTGGGGGCAGATGAGGTCACCGCTCGCACGCGCAGCACCTGACCGGCGCGGATGGTCGTGCCAGTCAGGCCATTGAGTTGCTGAAGCTGAGCCACACCCAGACCCGCACGGGTGGCGATCTTATACAGGGTGTCACCTGATTTGACGGTCACAGTGGGCGGCGTGAGGGCCAGGCCGGAACCCAGACTCACCAGAAGAAGAAGAGAAAGCAGTCGCCGCATGGGGTCACACCTCATCACAGTTGTGCCACGCGGGTGTGAAGTGAAGCTGACGCGCCGTTGAGCACAGATGCCGCTTCATGACGGCACAGCCGGAAAAGCACCGTCTGCTCTCCTTCTTACTCTGTTGCGCAGCTCTGCGAGTCCGCCCGGATTTCATCGGCGTCCGTTGAGGCGGGCCGCAGCGTCGTCCTGGCAGTGCCGGGGCCGATGGAGCGATTGGCTTCTCGGTTCAGGTGCCGGGGGTGCTGCCCGGAAAGACCGCCACACGCCCCACCATGTAGGCGCAGCCGTACAGAAACAGCGTCGCCACGGGCAGCAGCCTCAGGCCGATGCGGTGCTCGACCATTCGCCCCTTGACCAGCACCTCGATGACGTACAGGGTCAGCAGGCAAAAGCCCGTGTACATCCAGTGTTCCCAGTCGCGGCTGGGGTCGGCGGCGTAGCCGTACTTGGTGGCGCCGCCGCCCATATCGGTGGCACTGGGCACTTTCAGGCCGCCCAGCGCCAGCAGGATGCCCGTCACGCCCGGCAGGAGCAGCCCGGCCCAGGTCAGGCGCAGCCACACCAGAAAGGGCGTGCCGACCTGCAGTTTCAGCGCCGGGCCCAGGCTCCAGACAAACAGCACCAGGGTCAGCAGGGCCAATGGGGTGGGAAACAGCGGGATAGGAAACCCGACAATCTGATACCCGTGAAGCTGGCGCAGGAACTCCATGGCTGCCAGCGTAGCAGGGGACGCGCCGGGCCCTTAACCGGCCAGAAAGTCCACGACCGCGTGGGCCGGCAGCGCCGCTCCGCCGAGCAGGGGCTGGGCCTCGCCCGCAGCCCGCACCTGAAGGTGGGCCGGGACGCGCAGCAGCAGCAGTTCACGCCCACTGAGGCTGACCGTCAGGTCTTCCAGGGCGGGCGCCCGCAGCACGCGGCCCAGGTCGGTAACCGGCGCGTGGAGCGTCAGGGCGTGTTCGCCGTAAGGGCCGCGCACCCGCAAGGTGGGCCCAGCGGTGTGCAGCGCCAGTGGCAGCCCCAGACCGGTCAGTTCACCCAGGGTGGGATGAGGCGCGCGTGCTGGGCGGGCCACCGCCACCCCCAGCAGCGTCCCTGGCCGAATCACGTCGCCCGGCTGCACCAGCCGCGCCCCCTGACTGACTTCCAGGTCTGGCGGCACGCGCAAAATCCGCAGGCCGGCGCGGTGCTGCTCAGCGCGCAGGCCGCTGAGGTGCGGCACACTGGACAGTTGCCCCAGATCAAAGGGGCCGCCCAGAGGCGTGGGCACCCCCGTCACGTCCCCGCTCGCCGACACCAGCGAGAGCGTGCGGTCCTCGCGGTAGGTAAGGCCCTCGACGGCGGGCGGCGCACTGGGGCGTAGGCGAGCGCGCGGCGCGGCGGGGCGGCGCAGACTGAGGGCCGCCAGAACCAGGAGCGCGGCCACCAGCGCCGCCACCAGCAGCGACACCGCCGAGAGCGCCGGAATCGCGCGGGCTGGTGTGGCCGGCGGCGAGGACCCGGCCGGCTCTGGCAGCACCCGGCCCCCCGCCGCCCCCACCAGTTCAGGCAGCGCCAGAGGGGGCGACCCCGGAAAGGTCAGGGTGGGAACGAACGTCTGGCCTGGCTGGGGCCTGAGGCCGGTCAGACGCACCGCAAATTCCCGCGCGCCGGGCCGCGCCTCCAGGCTGCCGCGTACGCCTTCTCCCAGGGCACCTAGCGTGGCCGCCGCCGGATTCAGGCCCGGCGCCGCGCGGTACCGCAGCACCAGGTCGTCGCCTGCCCGCAGTTGCCGCGCCGCACCGGGGTTCAGCCAGCGCAGGGCCCCGGCCGGCAATTCAGCGCGCACAAGCACCCGCCGGGGCCGGGCGGCCAACCAGCCGGCGCCAGCGGCGGGCGGCGCACACAGCAGTGCCGCTCGGCCTGGGCGCAGGTCGGTCAGGGTCAGGGCGCCAGCGCCACTGCGCAGCCCCGCGCCCGCCACCGTCAGCGGTGTGCCCGCCGGAAAAGGGCTAGGCAGGGTGCCGTCACTGCCGGCCACCCTTAGCCCGCCTTCCAGGCCCGCAGCGGTCAGGGCCGGCACCTCACCCACCGGCACAGTCAGGCCGCTGGCATAGGCACTGGCGCGCACAGCCGCCTGGGCTTCGGGGGGAATATCGGTGCCCAGCGCAATGTAGGTCAGGCGGTCCAGGGCGCCGCGCCCCTGAAACGCTGCCAGCGCGGCCTGGGGACTGACCGCCTGACCTGCCGCTCGGGTGTCGTTGTCGCGGCCATCGGTGAGCACGAACACCTGCGTGACCGCGCCGCCTGCTGCCGACAGGGGCGCCAGGGCGTCACGCAGGCTGCGGTAGAGATAGGTGTTCTCACCGTCGGCCTTCAGGCCACCCAGCGCCGCGTTCCACGCCGGGGTGCCCGCAGGGCGCGTGAAGGTGCGGCGCGAGCGCAGGCCCGAATCGAAGGTCAGCAGTTCCACCTGGTCCGGCTGCTGCGCGCGCACGTACGCCCCGATACTCGCCTTGACCCGCTCGAAGATGTCGGCCCGCCCGTCTCCGATACCGCGCATGCTGCCGCTGGTGTCCAGCACAAAGACAGCCCGCGTCCGGGTGGGCAGCGGCGCAGGAGGCAGCGCGCACGCCACCTCCTGCGCGCTGGCGGCGCTGGCCAGCAATGAGGCAGACAGCAGGGCTATGCGGAGCATTCGCCGTGCATTGTAACGGCGACTCTCTGCGCAGGAAACCGGGGAAGCGGGCGACACCCAGCTTTACCCGCTAGGCCAGCCCCAGCCAGAAGCCCAAGCGCGCCCGCCCACACACCGATTCTTCCCCCTTCAACTTTCCCTCGCTTATTCTGCTATTTACAGAAAATATTTGACCCTTTTCAACTCTGGTAGTATACTGAACAGAGCTGGAAGGCGCGGCTGGACGCGCAATTCCCTACACCTCTCCCCCATCACACGCTGGCCCCACCCGGAGCCGCGTCCCAGGAGTGACATGACCAAAACCGATGACACCCTCCACGACTCGCCCGTCGAAGAGATCACCAGCACCAACCGTCCCGACGCCGAATACAACGCCAGTCACATCAGCATGCTTGAAGGCATGGACGCGGTGCGTAAGCGCCCTGGCATGTACGTTCAGGGCGGCACAGGGGTCGATGGCTACCACCAGCTCCTGACCGAAATCATTGACAACGGGATTGACGAAGGGCTTGCCGGCTTCGCCACCGAAATTCACATCACCATGCACGCCAACGGGTCCGCCACGGTCACCGACAACGGGCGCGGGATTCCTGTCGACATCATGGCGAGCAAGGGCCGCCCCGCCATCGAGGTCATCTTCTCTGAGCTCCATGCAGGTGGGAAGTTCGGCCAGGGGGCGTATAAGGTCTCCGGCGGCCTGCACGGCGTCGGCTCGACGGTCGTGAACGCCCTGAGCACCTTCCTTGACGTGACCGTCAACAAACACGGCCAGCTGCACAACATCCGCTTTGAAAAAGGCGTGCTGGTCAAGCCCCTGACAGTTGACGGCGACACCCCCTCCACGGTCACGTGGGCCACCAGCGTCACGTTTCACCCGGACCCCGCCATCTTCAAGGAGTTCGACAACCAGTTCAACTACGACCGCATTCGCAACCGCCTGCGCGAACTGGCCTACCTGACTGGGCTGAGAATTGTCATCACCGACGAACGCACCGAACTGCACGCCGGACAGGTCAAGCAGGAGATCTTCCATGAGAAGGGCGGTATCGCCAATTTCGCCCGCGCCCTGGTGACCGACGACACCAAACTGCTGTATGACCAGCCCATCGTCATGACGGGCAATCATAGCGGCGTGAACGTCAAAGTCGCGTTCATTCACGCGAACACCTACGCCAGCGACAACATCCTGACCTACGCGAACATGATCCGCACCCGCGACGGCGGCACCCCGCTGACCGGCTTCAAGACGGCGTACACCCGCATCCTGAACAAGTACGCCAAAGACAAGAACCTCATCAAGAGCGGCAACCCCACGCCCAGCGGCGACGACCTGCTGGAAGGGATTTACTGCGTGGTCAGCGTTGAGGTGGAAGACCCGCAGTTTGAGTCGCAGGCCAAGGTCAAGCTGCTGAACAGCGAGGCGCAAACGGCCGTGAACGCTGTGGTGGGCGAGAAGTTTGCCGAATTCCTGGAGGAAAACCCCAAGGTCGGCAAGACCATCGTGGAAAAGGCCGCTGAAGCTGCCCGCGCCCGCGAAGCCGCCCGCAAGGCCCGCGACATCGTGCGCCGCAGCAACCCGCTGGAAAACGACGACCTGCCCGGCAAGCTGGCCGACTGCTCATCGCAGGACCCCAGCGAATCCGAGCTGTTTATCGTGGAAGGCATTTCGGCTGGCGGTTCAGCGAAGGGTGGCCGCGAGCGCCGCTTTCAGGCCATCTTGCCCCTGCGCGGCAAGATTCTGAACGTCGAAAAGGCCGAGCTGAACAAGATTCTGAAGAACGCCGAAATCCGCGCGCTGATCGGCGCGATTGGCGCCGGTGTGGAAGGCACGGGCGACCGGATGCACTTTGACCTGTCCAATCTGCGCTACCACAAGATCATCATCATGACCGACGCGGACATGGACGGCGGGCACATCGCCACGCTGCTGCTAACGTTCTTCTACCGCTACATGCGCCCGGTGGTGGAGTCGGGTTACCTCTACATCGCCCAGCCGCCCCTGTACCGCATCATGGTGGGCCGCGAGAAGAAGGGCACGTACCTCTACACCAACGAGGAACTGAAAGAGCATGTGGCCCGCGCCAACAAGGAAGGCAAGAAGTACGACATCCAGCGCTTCAAGGGGCTGGGCGAGATGAACGCCGACCAGCTGTGGGACACCACCATGAATCCCGAAACCCGCGCCCTGAAGCGCGTGGGCATTGAGGACCTGATCGTGGCTAACGAGGTCTTCGAGAACCTGATGGGCAGCGAGGTCGCTCCCCGCAAGACCTTTATTCAGGAAAACGCGAGGTTTGCCGAAATCAGCGTGTAATACGGATTCCGCTTAATTGCAGCGCAGCCGGTGCCTTTCCGTCTGCGCTTCCATCTCGCGCAATCCGCATCTGTTCCTGCTCGCTCTGCTGCGCAACTTCCCAAGTCCGCTCGGATTTCATCGGAATCCGTATA
>NZ_WQLB01000010.1 GCF_009755355.1 Deinococcus arboris
CTCATGCTCAGCGCCCGCTCCAGAAAGGCGTAAAGGTCAGCGGCCTGTTCAATGACCAGCGCTGTGGGCTTACCGGCCCCGTGCCCCGCGCGGGTCTGAATGCGCAGCAGGGTTGGGGCGGGGCCGCCCTGCGCCCGCTGCAAGGCCGCCCCGAACTTGAAGGAATGGGCCGGCACCACCCGGTCGTCGTGGTCGCCGGTCGTAATCAGGGTGGCGGGGTAGCGCTCGCCTTCTTTCAGGGTGTGCAGCGGTGAATAGGCGCGCAGCACGTCGAACATGGCCGGATCGTCGCTGCGGCCGTAGTCGCTGGCCCAGGCCCAGCCGATGGTAAAGAGGTGGTAACGCAGCATGTCCAGCACGCCGACATCCGGCAGGGCCGCTGCGAACAGGTCTGGCCGCTGGGTCAGACAGGCGCCCACCAGCAGGCCGCCGTTGCTGCCGCCCTGAATCGCCAGCCGCTGCGGCGAGGTCCAACCTGTGGCCCCCAGGTGTTCGGCACAGGCGATAAAGTCGTCAAAGACATTCTGCTTGCGTTCCCTGGTCCCGGCCAGATGCCACTCCTCGCCGTATTCGGCGCCGCCGCGCAGGTTGGCCTGCACATACACCCCGCCGCGCTCCAGCCACGCCAGCCGCGACACACTGAAAGTCGGGGTCAGACTGACGTTAAACCCGCCGTAGCCGTACAGCAGCGTGGGGTGGGTGCCGTCCCTGGGCAGGCCGCGCCGCGCCACGATAAACAGGGGCACGCGCGTGCCGTCCGGGCTGGTGGCAAAGTCCTGGGTGACCTCATAGGGCGAGGAGTCAAAGGGCAGGGTCGGCTCGGCCAGCGGCTCAAGGTCGCCGTCCGGCAGGGTCAGGCGGTAGGGGGTCGTGGGAGCCAGAAAAGACGTGAAGGTGGCGTAGACCTCCGGGTCATCCGGGTGGGTGTTCAGGGCCAGGGTGCCGAAGGTGGGCAGAGCGATCTCGCGCTGCAGCGTGCCTTCGCGGCCGTACAGGTGCAGGCGGTGGCTGGCATCCCGCAGGGTCACCGTCAGCAGGCCGCCGGACACCACGTGCACGGCTTCCAGGGTGTCGGGTCCCTGGGGAATCAAGGTGCGGCGCTCGCCCGTCACGGCGTTCCAGGCCAGCAGTTGCCCGCGTGGGGCGTCCTCGTCGGTCTGCACGAACAGGGTGTCGCCGTCACTGCCGACCATCCAGTAGGCGGCCCGGAACTCGGAAACCAGTTCGGTGAAGGGGCCGTCCGAGGCCAGAGGGCGCACCCACAACAGCCTGCGCGGGTCGGTCCCCAGCCAGACCTGAACCACCAGATACCGCGCGTCCTCGGTGACGGTCGCTCCAAACCCCCAGTCCGGCTGGTCGGGGCGGGCCAGGATCAGTTGATCCTCAGCCTGAGGGGTGCCTAGGCGGTGAAACATCAGGCGCTGGCCCCTATTGGTGCCGGTCAGGGCTTCGCCGGCGACGGGGGCGTCGTAGGCGCTGTAATAAAAGCCGCTGCCGTCGGGGTGCCAGGCCGCGCCGCTGAACTTGCTCCAGTCCAGCCTCTCGGCGCTGTCCTGGCCGCTGTCAATGTCCCGCACCTGCCAGCGCTGCCAGTCGCTGCCGCCGCTCTGGGTGGCGTAGGCCAGCTGGCGCCCGTCGCGGCTGACCGAGGCGCCCGCCAGCGCCACTGTGCCGTCCCCGCTGAGGGTGTTGGGGTCCAGCAGGGAGCGCCACGGGCCGGTGGGGGCCGGCGCCGTTTCCAGCACCGGCTGGTTCAGGAGGCCAGGGTTATATATCCGGAAAGACCGCCCGCCGCGCGTCCAGGGCGCACCCGGCTTGGCGTAGTCCCACAGGGCGCTCAGGCGCTGGCGGTAGTGGGCACGAGCGGGCAGGGCCGCCAGAAACGCCTCGGTGACCTCGTTTTGCTCGGCCACCCAGGCGCGGGTCTGGTCACTGTCAGGGTCTTCCAACCAGCGGTATGGGTCCGGCACCGGCACGGCCTCGCCGCGCGCGTTCGTGTACACGTCTACGTGGTCGCCCCGGAGAGAAACCGGAACGGGCCGTGGGTGGGTTGAGGTCACGCCCGCATTGTTTCAGGTGTGGCGGAGGCGCGCATCAGCATGTTCGCAGAGCTACTCGAAGGGCCACGCCTTCTGAACGACGTGGCTCCTCTTCGGCTCCTTTTTTTATTCCCTATACGCGCCCAGTTTGCGGAAGCGGGCCGCACGGCTGGTCTTCAGGACCTCAGGAGTCTGCGCCATCAGGTCGCGCAGGTGACGGCTGACCGCCTCGCCCACCGCTTCGGCTGCCGCGTCGGCGTTGCCGTGGGCGCCGCCCAGCGGCTCGGGAATAACCTCTTCCACGATGCCCAGGGCCAGCAGGTCGGGGGCGGTCAGTTTCAGGGCCTCGGCGGCCAGAGGGGCCTTGCTGGCGTCTTTCCAGATGATGCTGGCCGCGCCTTCAGGCGAAATCACCGAGTACCAGGCATTTTCCTGAATCAGGACGCGGTTACCCACACCCACCGCCAGCGCCCCGCCACTGCCGCCCTCGCCAATCACCACATTGATGACAGGCACGCGCAGGGTCAGCATGCGGCGAATGCTCTCGGCAATGGCCCAGCCCTGGCCGCGCTCCTCGGCCTCCAGGCCGGGGTAGGCGCCCTGGGTGTCTACCAACGCCACCACCGGCAGGCCAAATTTGTCGGCCAGGTCCATCAGGCGCACGGCCTTGCGGTAGCCTTCAGGGTTGGCGCTGCCAAAGCGGCGCTTGATTTTGCTCTTGGTGTCGCGGCCCTTTTGTTGCAGCAGCAGCATGACCGGTACGCCCTGCCAGCGCGCCGGCCCGCCAATCAGGGCGGGGTCGTCGCCGTAGCGGCGGTCACCGTGCAGCTCGGTGAATTCGGTGCACAGGCGGTCTACATAGTCCAGGGCGGTGGGGCGGCCCTGGGCGCGGGCCAGCTGCACCCGCTCCCAGCGGCTGACCGGCTGCTGGGCCTGCTCGGTTTGCAGGCGCTGCACCTCGGCGCGCAGGGGATGAATGGCGGCGTCCAGATTCTGACCGGTCTTCTGCGCGGTGGCTTCCAGGTCGCGCACCCGCGCCTCCAATTCCCGCAGGGTGTCTTTCAGGGCGGTCATGCACTGGCCTCGCGTCTGGTGAGCAGCCCCAGCAGAGAGGCCAGGTAACTGCGCTGTTCACGCCGGTCCACCACGGCGTCCACCATGCCGTGTTCCAGTAGAAACTCGGCGCGCTGAAAGCCCTCAGGCAGATTCTGGCGGATGGTCTGCTGAATGACGCGCGGCCCTGCGAAACCAATCAGGGCGCCCGGCTCGGCCACAATCACGTCAGCAATCGTGGCGAAACTGGCGGTCACGCCCCCGGTCGTGGGGTCGGTCAAGATGCTGACATACGGCAGGCCACGCTCGGCCAGGGTTTCTAGCGCCACGGTGGTCTTGGCCATCTGCATCAGGGACAGGGCGCTTTCCTGCATGCGGGCGCCGCCGCTGGCGGTCACGATCAGCAGCGGCGTACCGGCTTCAGCAGCGTATTCGGCCGCGCGGGCAATCTCCTCGCCCACCACGCTGCCCATGCTGCCGCCCGAAAAGGCAAAGTCCATCACGGCGACGGTGACTGCCTGCCCCAGCAGGGTGCCGCGCCCAGTCAGGATGGCGTCGGGACGGCCCGTCTTTTTCTGCGCGCGGCGTAGACGCTCAAGGTAGCTCTCGGTGTCTACAAAGTTCAGGGCATCGGTGGGCTGAACCCGGCCCGAGTGCTGGACAAAGCTGCCCTCATCCAGCAGGACGCTGACGCGCTGCGCGGCGTCCAGCCGCAGGTGATGGCCGCACTTGGGGCACACAAAGGCGCTGGCTTCCAGCTCACGGTTATACAGCCCTTCTTTGCAGGCGGGGCACTGGGTCCACAGATCAGGCAGGTCGGTGCCCGGCTGCACTTGCGGGCGGCGACGGCGAAAGAAACGGTCAAGGGCCATGCGGTCAAACTCCTCGTCAGAAGGGTGAAAAACAGCGGCTGTGTGTCAAACAGTGCCGGTACAGGTGAAAACACAGACTTCCGGTGTGGCTTGTCCTGGCGCACCCGCCAGGCCGAACTTCCTACCCGCGCATTCTAGGGTGCCCCCTGCGGCTGCATTGCACCGGGTTCAAGGCGCGCGCCTAGCCCAGCTTGCCTTTCAGGTAGTCGTCCAGCTGCGCCAGTTGCAGGTTCAGGTCGCGGCTCAGGGCGTCCACACGCGCACTCAGGGCCGCCACCTCGCCGGCATTCTGGCCTGGTCCCAGGGTGTGAAACCGGGCGTCCAGATGCTCCTGCAATTGGGCAAAGCGGCTGCCTTCCTGGCTGTCCAGGCTGACCCGCAGGGCTTCCATATCGCGCAGCAGCCGAGCGCTGTCGGCCTGGGCCCGCAGACCCGCAATTCCCGCCCAGGCGTAAAACAGCACCATCAGCAGGGTGCCCAGAATGAGCAGAATCAGCCCCATCGGCACGCCCTGATAGGTCACGAAGCCCAGGCTCAGGGTGTGCGGAAACATCAGCGCGTTGGTGTTCAGCAGGGCAAACAGCCCGAGCAGCACCAGTAGAACAATCAGGACCACCGTCCGCATAGGGGGCAGCCTACCTTGCAGCACCCCTGCCGCCACTTGTGGGAACGTTCACGCACCCTCTGCTCCTCATGCCGCCCCGGCGTATGCTGCACTTCTTATGTCACTTGTCGTGCTGGTCACCCTTCCCCCGGAACGGGCGCTGGATTTGGCCCGGATTCTCGTCAGTGAACACCTGGCTGGTTGCGTCAATATCGTGCCGGGTCTGCAAAGCGTCTACCGCTGGCACGGCGACGTGGCCGAGGACCCTGAAAGTCTGCTGCTGATTAAAACCAGCGGCGAGCAGTACCCCGACCTTGAGGCCCGAATCAAGGCCCTGCACCCCTATGAGGTCCCCGAGATTATTGCCCTGCAATACGACCGCGCCCTGCCCGAATTTCAGGCGTGGCTGCGCGGCGCCCTGGAACCGGGTTCAAGGTAAAGCCCAGGCAAAAAAGAGTCCCCCGGCCAGGTAGCCGGGGGGTTTTTGTTGGAAACCTCTTTCAGGAAAAGTCGGACAAGATGACCTTGGGGTTCTTGACCTTGAAGGAGATGGTGCAGCCGGCCAGGCTGTCCTTATCGGCGGTAATTTCAGCAGTGACGCTGGCCTGGTTGGGGCCGCCCTGGGTCAGCACCCGGATAAAAGCGTCGGTGTCGGCAGCGCCCGCTTTCACGCTGGCCACTGTGTCGGACACGGCGTAGGTGCCGGTCGCGCCCTGACGGGTCAGCGTAAAAACCGTGCCCGGCGCGGCGCTGAACATGGCCTTGCCCGAGGCGTCACTGACCTCGACCTTGAGCGACTTGAGGGTCACAGCTGCGGTGGCCGGCGCCGTCAGCAGGCAGGTCCCTGCCAGCGTGGCCTCACTGAAACCGGCCTGGAACTCCAGGGCGTGCGGGCGGATATCAAACGGCACGTCCTTGGGATAGGCGATGTCTGCAAAGGTTTCGCCGCGCGTGGAGTAACTGACGCTGCCCTTGACGGCGGCGGGTTGCAGCGCCGAGTCCGAGGTCAGGGTCTTGCCTTCCAGGCCAGCCGGGTTGGTCACGGTTTGCGGCGGCACGAAAGCGCCGACCACCTTGCCGCAGCTGGCAAGGGCGGCCATCAGGCTCAGAAGAGCAACGGTCTGGGACAGCTTGTTCATAGGGACTCCTTGCGAGGGACAGGGTCACGGAACTGACCTCTTGTCCATAAAGTTTAGCCAAAGCGGCCTCTCATGTCATCGGTCACGGTTCATGGAGGTCTTGAGGTTTCCGGGCACAGTCAGCTGCAAGAGTTCTGTCAGAGACGAGACCTGCACTCACTGTGGCCCCAGAGGCGAGCGGAGCCATGCAGTCGGACACACCGGCGATTCTCTGACATTGAGGTGGAGCTGCACCGCCTTCAAAGCAGCGCACAACCGCTGTCAGGCGCTTCCTCTTACTCTTCCAGATTCACGCTGGCCTTGGGCACCAGGACCACTCGCGTTTCGCGGAGTTCCTCGCCGCGCTGGTAGGTCAGGGTGACCGTGTCGCCCACAGCTAAGCGGCGCACCGCCTGAATGACGGCGTTGGCGTCGCGGGTTCGCTGACCATTGACCCGGACAATCACGTCGCCCAGGCTGACCAGCTTCCCCTGACCGTCACGCACGTTGCCGCGTAGCCCCGCCCGCTCCGCAGGACTGCGGCGGGCCACGCCGTCGATGACGCCGCCCGCCAGCTCGGTGCGGCCACTGTGGACCGTATCGAAAATCAGCCCCACCACCGGCACATCTTTCGTTTCTCCGGCTCTCAACGAGGCAATCAGGGCGTTGCCCTCAGTGACAGGCACGGCGTAGCTGCGCCGGGTCTGGCCGCTGACATCCACGCTGATGTAACTGACCACCCCGATGGCCTGTCCATTGCCGTCAATGATGGGGCCGCCGCTGTCCCCAGGCGCCAGCGGCGCCGTCATTTCGAGGGTGCCCTGCGGGAACGTCACGTCGCTGGACGGCGTGTCCAGGCCCAGCAGTTGCCCGCGCCGGGGCTGCAGGAAGTCACCCCCACTGTTGCCCACCGCCAGCACCGTTTCGCCCACGCGTGGCGGACGGGTGGCCAGCTTGAGGTAAGGAAAGGGGCCGCGCCCCCGCACCTGGAGCAGCGCCACGTCCGCGCTGGCGTCAAAGGCCGTCACCTGCGCCGAATACGAGCGCCCCGAGAGCGTGCTGACCTGAAATAGGCGGCCCCCGCTGACCACGTGGTAGGCGGTCAGGACCTGCCCGGTCTCGCTGATGAAAAAGCCCGTGCCGATGCCCGCGTTGCGGGTGCTGGGGTTCACGCTTTCCACGCGCACGCTGGCCGGGCGGCTTTTCTCGAAGAGGGCGCGTGTGGCGGCCGGAAGTTGATTGGGCAGGGCTGGGGCCGCAGACGGGCCGGGCACCGTGACCACCGGCGCCGGCTGAAACGGCAGCCGCAGGTCGGGCAGCAGGTAGGCGGCCAGCGCCAGCAGCAGCAAAACAGGAAGCCAGGGCGAAGCGCGCACGCAGTCAGTGTAGAGCGCCGGCCAAGCGGCGACGGTGGCGAAGGGCACGGGGTCAGCCAGGGCCACATCCTTAGTTGACAAGGTAGTGGGCGTTCACTACCTTGTGATGCAAGAGACTGCGGGAGGCCCCTGATGAACCCACTGAAATCTGGCACGCTTGACCTGGCCCTACTGGCCGCTTTGCAGGATCAGCCCCGCTACGGCCTGGACATTCTGAAACACGTCAACGGGCGCAGCGGCGGCCTGTTTGACCTGAAAGAAGGCAGCCTGTACCCGGCGCTGCACCGCCTGGTAAAAGCAGGCTGGGTCCAGAGCGAATGGCAGCCCAGCGACCGGGGCGGGGCGCCGCGCAAGGTCTACCGCCTGACTGAGGACGGCCGGCGCGCCCTGCACGCCAAGCGCCAGGAGTGGCAGACCTTACGCGGCGCGCTGGACGCCCTGCTGCTAGGGCGGCTGGCATGAGGGCCGCCCGCACACCCCGCCCGGCGCGCCGCGCCGCCCTGACCCTGGAAGCCTACCTGCGCCGCGCCACCCGTGGCCTGCCCGCCGCCGAGCGCCTGGACGCCGCCGCCGAACTCCGCACGCACCTGCTGGGCCGCGTGGCCGAACACCAGGCTCAGGGCTTTTCCCGTGAGGAAGCCGAGTTTCTGGCGGTGCGGGCGATGGGTGACCCACAGCCGGTCAACCGGGGCTTGCTGGGCCACGCCTTCACGCACCGCGCCGGCTGGTTGACCCTGGGCGCGCTGCTGCTGAGCGGCCTGGGCTGGGTGACCTACCGGGAGTGGCTGCCCCCACGTGAAGGCGCGCGGTTTGAGGCTGTCAATCAGCAGGATGTTGCCGCTCTTTTCGCCGCTTCGGATGCTCCGCGGGGCATTTATCAGGCTGTGACTCTGACCTTACCGAAGGGCACACAGTCGGTCATCTTCGCCCACCTCTCCGGGTCGGCTGGGGGCCGTCAGGACAACCTGATGGTCAACACCTATCCCGCCGCCAAAGTGACTGCTCAAAACATCCGGGGCCGCATTCCAGGCAGTTACCGCGACCAGCTTCGCCTGCTGCTGACCACACAGCGCCTGACTTGCGGGGGGCAGCCGCAGGCCAGGCTCTACGCAGCAGAGCGCCCCTGGCCTTCTCCTTTCTGGAACACCGGCGCCCACCTGAGTGGCGGCGCCGTGAGTGCGTCCACAGAGGCCTGTGACGATCCCAGGGTGCGCCTGCGTGAACGGGGCAATCTCTTCCGGACTGTGGTCAGGCCCGATGGAGAGAATGCGGTGCTCACCGGCCACCAGCCCCTCCACCTGAACGAATGGACGGTCCTGGCCCGCCTGATTGTTGATCCGCAGGCCGACCCCGATGCTTCTGGCTTGCCTGTTGGGGGCTACAGCAACCAGGCGCGTGGGAGTTACGTCGCCGTCATGCCGCTCAACAGGACAGCGGGGGCGTGGGACGGCTCCTCGGAGCGCCCTGGCCTGATCCGGTTGTCCACCGAGCGCGAACCGCTGCCCCCCCTACCGCCCGCCGTGCCCTGAGGCGCTCTCCCCTACCCTGAGGGGTATGCGGTACTGGCTGCTGAAATCTGAACCCGACGTCTTCGGCTACCCTGATCTAGAGCGCGCCGGACGCGAACCCTGGAACGGCGTGCGCAACTATCAGGCCCGCAATTTTCTGCGCGAAATGGCCGAGGATGATCTGTGTCTCTTTTACCACTCCAACGCCAAACCCCCCGGCGTGGCCGGCGTGGCTCGGGTGGTGCGCGCCGCCCACACCGACAACCTGCAATTTGAGGCCAGCAGTCCTTACTTTGACCCCAAAAGCACCCCAGAGGCCCCGCGCTGGAGCATGGTGGAGGTGGCCCCGGTGCAGGCCTTGCCCCGCGTGGTCACGCTGGACGAGTTGCGCGCCCTGCCCGAGTGGGCTGGGTCACCGCTGACTGGCAAAGGCTCGCGCCTCAGTGTGCTGCCGGTCACAGCCGAGCAGTGGCACAGCGCGCTGCTGGCCTCTGGCCTGGCGCCGGAGGACGCTGAACACCACTTACTGACCGCCGGTCTTTGAAAACAGGCCAGGGCAGGCGTACAGTTCAGGCGTTTAGCCACAATTCATCTGATGTTGAGACGTTTCGCACAAGTGACCGGGTCACTGTCACATGAACGTCAGATAAAGAAAGGGAGAATGCCGTATGGAATTGCTGCTGGCTTTGATGGTCATCATCGTGTCGCTCATGCTGGCGGCCTGGCAAGGCGGCCCGGCGCGGCCCAAGCGTTCAAAACACTAGGCGCCGGACCTGCCCGGCACCCCGCTTCCGCCTTAAAACCCGTGCGCTACCCTGCGGGGCATGACCGACGCTCGCCTGCATCTGCTGCTGATCGTGCCGCACCCCGACGACGAGGTGTACGGCGCCGCTGGCACCCTGATGGCCCACCTGGCCGCCGATGAGCCGTGCGGCCTGGTGACCCTGACGCGGGGCGAGGCGGGGCGCACCCTGGGGCTGTGTGATTCTCCAGAGTCCCTGGCCCGCATGCGTGAAGCAGAGCTGGGCGCCTGCCTGGACGTGATTGGCCTGACCTGTCACGCCGGCAGCACCTTTGAACACCATCACTTTCCAGACAAATACCTGGCGCAGCAGCCCTTTGACCCCCTGGTCGAAACGGCCCGCGAGGCCATCACCCGCCTGCGGCCCCGCATTGTGCTGACCTTTCCCCCCAATGGCAGCAACGGTCACCCC
This sequence comes from Deinococcus arboris, assembly GCF_009755355.1. Taxonomy (GTDB): domain Bacteria; phylum Deinococcota; class Deinococci; order Deinococcales; family Deinococcaceae; genus Deinococcus; species Deinococcus betulae. Next base: position 9,785 of record NZ_WQLB01000010.1, read on the forward strand.
GACCACGTCACCACTCACCGCGCGGTTAAGGCCGCCTGGGAGAGCCTGCCCCAGCAGGAGCGCCCCCGCCTGTGGTACTACGCCAGCGACACGCCACCCGAGCAGGAGGCCCTGCGGCCCGAGTGGCTGCCGCCCAACGTGCGCCGGGACGTGACGCCATTTATCACTCGCAAGTTGCAGGCCATTGCCTGCCACCGCACCCAGGCCCTCAGCACCGTGGACTTTATCCGGCGCTTTCCGGGACGCATCACTGAAGAAACGTTCTACGAAGTGCCGCAGGAGGGCTAAACCGGAGGGTGTCGGCAACGACGACCTCCCTGGACAGGATTGGGAAGTCCACCTCCATCCGCCTCCTTTGACGCTCACTCTGAAGCCTCTTCTCTCAAGCTGCTTGAACGGTTCTGAGGTCAGTGTCTGTCTCTAGTCTTCCCACTCGCTGACCGGCACAAAGTCCAGATTCTCGCCTTCAGTGGCAGTCACGCGGTAGGCGCGGTCAAAGCGGACCAGCAGTTCCCCCCGGTCCAGATGCTGCGGGGACACCACCGGCTTGCGAAACAGAAAGCCGCCCTCGTCGGCGCCGATGTGGGCCCCTTTGGTAAAGCGGAACTCCACGAGCTCGCCGTGGGGCCGGGTTCTGACACGCACCCGGAACACCTGGGGACTGTCCTGTTTCACGTAGGGGCTGGGCTTGGGCTTGCGGAACAGGCTGAACATGGGGTCCTCCGGGGCGGCGGGCGCCCGCGCAGAATACCCCCCAGACAGCCTGTGAACCCTGCGGGCGCTGCGCGGTAGGGTAGGAGGTATGGAGCCGGGCGCGTCCATGACCCAGGACCTGCGGAGCGCGTGGCGGCGCATGTTGCTGCTGGGCCTACCGGCGGTGCAGCTGTCTATTGTGGCCGCGCTGGCGTTCTCACGCGGCGATACCTGGGACACGACCTACGACCCCCCGCTGTACGGGGTCATGAGCGCCATGCTGGTGGTCTGCTGGGTGGCGGTGCTGCGCGGCTGGGCGTCCATCCGGCAACTGACGCTGCTGATTACGGCAGGCAGCGGTCTGTTTTTAAATGCCAAGTTGCTGCTGCTGGGCCTGACCCTGGGGGGCCAGCGGGCGCAGGTGCTGGAGGTTCTGGAAACCCTGGTGTGGCTGCCCACCGTCATCACCTGGACCATGCTGACCGACCTGGCGCGCGAGGTTCGCCGCCTGCTGGGGGCGCTGCTGTGGGTGACAGCCGGCGTGAGCGCCTCTCTGGTGCTGTGGCCTCTGGCCCAGGGACAGCCCCTGACACCGGACCTGCCGCTGGCCCTGCTGCAAATCAACCTGGCGGCGGCCGTCAGTCTGTACGGCGCGTCCTTTTTCATGCAGCGCAACGACGCGCTGGGCCGCCTGCACGGCGAGCAGCGCGTCTTGCAGTCGCTGGTGTACACCGACCTGCTGACTGGCCTACCGGGCCGCGTGCGCCTGCACGAGGAGCTGCGCCGCCTGTCGGATGAGGTCGGCGCGCCCTTTGCCGTGCTGTTTGTGGACGTGGACGCCTTTAAGGTCGTCAACGACACCCTGGGCCACGCCGCAGGCGACGACCTGCTGCGGGGCCTGGCCGCTGAATTGCAGCGCCTGGCGGGCGCAGACGCCCAGGTGTACCGCCTCAGTGGGGACGAGTTCGTGGTGGTGCTGCCGGGGGCTGACCACAGGGCGGCCCAGGACACGGCCCAGCGCCTTCTGCAGACACCTGTGCTGCCCAGCCTGCGCATCGGGGTGGACACCACGGTCAGCATCGGTATCAGCCTGTATCCCGACGACGCCGCCCAGCCCGACGACCTGCTGCGCCACGCCGACAGCGCCATGTACGCAGTCAAGCGGGCCGGGCGGCGTCAGGTGCGGCGCTACCACCCCGAGCAGGACGCCGCCACCGAGCGTTTTCAGGTCTTGGCCCGCGACCTCGGGCACGCACTGGCGCGGCGGGAACTGTCGCTGCGTTTTCAGCCGGTGTACCGCCTGCGGGACCTCACGCCCGTCAAGGCCGAGGCGCTGCTGCGCTGGAGCCACCCTGCGCTGGGGCAAGTGTCGCCGGCCGAATTTATTCCGGTGGCTGAGCGCGTGGGCCTGATTGTGCCGGTGGGCGAGTGGGTGCTGCGCGCCGCCTGCCGCTCGGCATTGGGCTGGCCGGGGCTGGTGGTGAGCGTGAATGTCAGCCCAGTGCAGCTGCTGCATCCCGAATTCGGCGCCACCGTGCGCGGCGCCCTCCATGACACAGACCTCCCCCCTCATCACCTGGAGCTGGAGTTAACCGAGACCGCTGTCCTGTACGAGGACGACCGCGCCGCCGCCACCTTGCAGGAGCTGCGCGACCTGGGCGTGCGGGTCAGCATTGATGATTTTGGCTCGGGCTATTCCAACCTGGCGCGGCTGCGCACCATGCCCATTACTGGCATGAAACTGGACCGCTCGCTCACGGCGGACCTGACGAGCGACCAGGCCGGCTCTTTTGTCCACGCCCTGACGCGCGCCGCCCTGGAGATCGCCCGGAACATGCGCGCCGACCTGACGGCCGAGGGCATCGAGACCCCCGCCCACCTCAGCGCCCTGCGTGAATTGGGGTGCCCCCTGGGCCAGGGACACGGGCTGTGCCGCCCCATCACCGCGCCGGAACTGTCAGCGCTGCTGGCCGCCCCCCGCACCGCTCAACCAGAAGGCGCCTGACCGGAGAAAAGGAGAGGCGGCTCTATACGGAGTCCGTCTGTTCCGTTTACAAATCAGGAAAGAACTGTTGTGTAAATTCCACGCCCGGAACCCTCTCTATCTCGCTCCTCTCAGAGTTCATCTTTGATGCAGACGATTCAATGGGAGTCCGTATTAGTAGGTCTCTTTCCTACAGCTGTGAGACGGCCGGCCAGCTAGTGCACGACCACAGGATTGAGCAGGGCAAAAGTGCGGCCGACTGGGAATGGTAATTCTCGGTCTACGACGGCCTAAAACACTCTCATCATCGCGGAACAATAGACCCAGTCATGCCTTTGGTCATCCACTAGAGGCGTCGGCCATTCATCTACCAAGCTGTTTTCTGGGCTTCCCCAATTCATATTCAAAGAAGCAGCCACCCACAAGTCCATCAGCGGCGAAAGAGAACCCGTCAAGCCCCTGCTAGTTCACCTTGGACACCTACACCCTCTTCTGGCTTCTAAAACGTCCTGAGCAACTCGGTCAGCAGCTGAACGTGGCTGGGCCAGCGGTCCAGGCGCACATGCTCGTGGGCAGCGTGGGCGCCGTCGCCAGGCGCCCCCAGGCCGTCCAGGGTGGGGGTCAGGGGCGCCGTAAAATTGCCGTCGCTGCCGCCCCCCACCACCGCCCGGCCCAGCTCGAAACCCAGCGTCTGGGCCACACCGCGCGCCTGTTCGTACAGGACCAGGGTGGCCGGGCCTTCTTCAAAGGGCGGGCGGTTCAGGCCACCGGATACCTCAACTGTCACGCGCGGGTCCTTGGGGCGCCAGGCCAGGACAGCGGCCTCCACCCGCTCGGCCTCGGCCAGGGTGGACACGCGAAGATCGGCGTGCAGGGTGCAGTGGGCAGGAATGACATTCACAGCGCTGCCCCCACTGATGAGGCCCACACTGACCGTCGTGCCGGCCTCCGGGCGGGCCAGGGCGTGCAGCGCCAGCACGGCTTCGGCCCCGGCGCCGATAGCGCTGGCCCCTTCCTCGGGCTTGTTACCTGCGTGGCTGGCAATGCCGGTCAGGGTCAGGGTAAAGGTGCCGGTGCCCTTGCGCCCAGTCTTGAGGGCGTGGGTGTCGGCCACCGGCGGCTCCACGACCAGGGCCGCGCGGCTGGTCCGGGCCGCCGCCTCGATGTGGGCGCGGCTGCTCTCACTGCCGGTTTCCTCGTCGGGTGAGAGGAGTACCCGCACGCCGCCGCGTGGCCACTGAAGCTCCAGCGCCCTCAGGGCATGAATGAGGCCCACGATGCCGGCCTTCATGTCGTAGGTGCCGGGGCCGTAAAGCCGCTCGCCGTCCACACGCAGCGGCATCTGCTCCAGGGTGCCGCGCGGCCACACGGTATCGGCGTGCGTCAGGACCAGCAGCGGCGGCGCGGCGCCGTCTACCCCCAACTCGAAGGTGCGGGTGCCGCCGCTCAGGTGCGTTACCTGAGCGCCCAGGTCGCGCGCCCAGCCTTCGACTATGTCCATCACACGTTCAATGCCCTCTCTGTCTCCAGAGGGCGATTCAATCTCAGCCAGGCGGCGCAGGTCAGCCTGAAGGGCGCCCAAGTCAGGGGTCATGCCCGTCATGCTAGCGGCAAACGCAGACGCCCCGTCGGCAAAGGGGCGGGGCGCACGGACCTGTCTTCGCAGGCTCAGGTCAGCAGGGCGACTTGCTGGGCATCGACACGCAGCTTGGCGCTACCCTTGAGGTACAGGTCGTGGATAGCCTGCTTGCCAAACAGGCGCGCCAGGCGGGTGCTGGTCATTTCAACGGTCCGGCCGGCAAATTTCAAACGAACGACGTCAAATGTGCCGGGAACCCAGGTGCAGGACAGCTCTTGCATGGTGAACCTCCAAAAGCAGGAAAGAGACTGGGGACGGCGGCGGACAATCTGCCGTGAGGAAGCAGACAGAAAGGTGGGAACAGACCGGATTGGGCCGGTACAGTCAGGTTACGGTAAGCCTGTCTGGGAATGGGGAGACTTCTTCCATTCTGCGTTGGGAAAGTCATCATCAATGCCTGGGCAAACATCGGCTGGGAGCGTTTCCAGCGAAATTGGGTGATGGGCCCCGCGGTGTGCTTGATCAACGGTTGTGCTTGACTGATGCCCATGATTCAGCCCAGCTCGGCCCGGCCTGGCCCAGACAGTTTGCTGCACCTTCAGTTTCCGTCGGACCCGCAGGTCAGCCCCGACGGCCAGCGGGTGGCCTTCGTCCTGACCCGCACCGAGGAGGAGGACCCCCGCAAGCCCGACCCCGCCTTTGCCAGGCCGCGCTACAAGGGCCAAGTGTGGCTGGCAGACGAGAACGGGACCCGCCCCCTGACGCACGGCCCCGGCCGCGACGGGTCGCCGCGCTGGTCGCCGGACGGGCAGACCCTGGCCTTAACCCGCAAGGCCGGCGAGGGGGGCGCGCAGCTGTACCTGCTGCCCCTGTCGGGCGGCGAGGCCCGCCAGGTCACGCACCTGCGCGGCGGGGTGCAGGACGTGAGCTGGAGTCCTGACGGCGCGCACATCGCGTTCCTGAGCACCGCTGACGATGAGGACAAGCGCGATGAGCGCGGCGAAGCGCGGGTCATTACCCGGCCGCGCTACCGCTTTAACGGCCGCGACTGGCTGCCTGAACGCGCCGCGCGCCTCTTCCTGCTGACCGTGGCCAGCGGCGAGCTGCGCGAGTGGTACGCGCCTGAAGTTGAGGTCAGCACCTGCGCCTGGCTGCCAGACAGCAGCGGCGTGCTGCTGGTGGGCTCTGCCAGTCACCTGCACGCCGCGCAGTGGCAGCAGGAGGTCTGGCACCTGCCGCTGGGCGGCGAGGCGCGGCAGGTCACGCGCTGGAACTCAGCCATTCAGGCGGTGGTGCCGCACCCGGACGGCGCGCGCTTCGTGGTAGTCGGCCGCCCCGAAGGCCAGGGCAACACCGAACACGCGCACCTGTACCTGCTGCCCCTGGACGGCAAGGGAGACCCGCAGCGCCTGGACCCCGGTCACGACTCGCCGGTAGGCAACCTGGTCGGCGGCGACTGCCATGTGGGCGCCCTGCCCGAGCGGCCGGTGTGGCTGGATGAGCGCACGCTGCTGTTTTCCTCGACGGTGCGCGGCAGCTGCGGCCTGTTCAGGGCGGCGCAGGACAGCGCCGGGCAGTGGCAGGTGGCTGCCCACGACCATGACCCGCAGGCCGTGATTGCCGCCTTCACGGCGCGGGGCGGCGGCGTGGCCCTCATCCGGGAACGGGCTGACCGCTTTCCCGAGGTGGAGCTGAACGGCGTGACGGTCACCGACCTGCACGCCCGTCTCCCCTTCCCGGGCCGCACCCCGCAGCGCGTGGGCTTTGCCACCGAGCTGGGGGAAGGCGAAGGCTGGGTGCTGCTGCCCGGCGGCGAAGACCCGGCAAAGGTGCCGGCCCTGCTCAGCATTCACGGCGGCCCTCACACGGATTACGGCCACGCCTTTACGCATGAATTTCAGCTGCTGGCGGCGCGTGGCTACGGGGTGTGCTACAGCAATCCGCGCGGCAGCGTGGGCTACGGGCAGGCCTGGGTGGACGCCATTCATGGCCGCTGGGGCAGTGTGGACGCCGACGACCTGCTGAGCTTCTTTGACCGCTGCCTGGCGACCTTTCCGGTGCTGGACGACACGCGCACGGCGGTCATGGGCGGCAGCTACGGCGGCTATATGACCAACTGGCTGACCGGGCACACCACCCGCTTTCAGGCGGCGATCACCGACCGCTCTATCTGCAACCTGCTGTCGTTTGGCGGCACCAGCGACATCGGCCTGCGCTTCTGGGACGACGAACTGGGCCTGAATTTTCACCGCCGCGCCGACGCCCTGCGGCTGTGGGACATGAGCCCGCTGCAGTGGGCCGAAGACGTGCGCACGCCCACCCTGATCGTGCATTCGGTGCTGGACCACCGCTGCCCCATTGAGCAGGCCGAGCAGTGGTACGCCGCCCTGACGCTGCACGGCGTGCCGGCCCGCTTTGTGCGCTTTCCCAGCGAGGACCACGAGCTGTCACGCTCGGGCCGCCCGGACCGCCGCCTGACGCGCCTGACCGAATACCTGGCCTGGCTGGAGCAGTGGCTGGCACCAGAGAAAGTCTCGGCGTCGCCTGAAGCTGTGAGCCGGTAGGAGTTCTTCCTTCCAAGGGCAGGCGGTGCCGGAGGTTGCGGTGCCGCCTGCCCTTGTCCAAAGTCCATCTGCTCCGCACACATCCCAAGACCGGTGTATGGGCTCCAGGTCTGGAGCCCACCCTCCTTCCTCCCCGACTTACCGGCGCTTGCTCTGCCCGGCCGTGACCCGTTCGTAAATCTGTTCCAGCGCCCTGGCACGGCCGGCCAGGTCGTAACGGCCAGCGCTGGCCCGGGCACCGGCCTGTAAGCCCAGAAGGCGGTCCGGGTGCAGGGTGTCGAGCAGGCCCCCCGCCAGCGCGCTGGGCGAGGCGTCCCGAATGGTGCCGTTCACGCCTTCCTCGATCAGGTCCAGGGCAGCCGGGCTGCGGGCGGCCACCAGGGGCGCGCCGGCGGCCAGCGCTTCAATCATGCTCATGGGCAGGACCTCGCTGGTGCTGGCGGTCAGGAAGGCGTCGGCGGCGGCCAGGGCCTCGGGGACGCGGGCGTAAGGCACGGGGCCAGTAAAGGTCACGCCTTCGCGCGCTTCGCGTTCCAGGGCGGCGCGGCTGGGCCCGTCGCCCACCACCAGCAGGCGCAGTTCCGGGCGGCTGGCACGGGCCTGGTCAAAGGCGCGCAGCATCACGTCCAGATTCTTCTCGGGGGCCAGGCGACCCAGCGACACCACCAGCGGGGTCTCTGGGGCAATGTGAAACTGCGCGCGAAACGCCGCGCCGTCGGCGGCCTGAAACGAGGCGAGGTCCACCGGATTCGGAAACAGCTCGACCTCGCCTGCGTAACCGTACTCGCGCAGCATGTCCACCATCGCCTGACCGGGGGCCAGCACCGCCGAGACCCGGCGGGCAAAAGCGCCCACATGCGGGCGCAGCACCGCGCGGCCCACCCGCTTGGGCATAGGCGCGTAGTGCAGGTACTGGTCGTACTGGGTGTGCGCCGTGTACACCACCGGCGCCCCCGCCAGGCGCCCCCACTTGAGGGCCAGGCCCCCAGCCAGAAAGGGGTGCATGGTGTGCAGCACGTCCAGATCGCGCAGCGGCAGCCGGGACGTGAGCAGCGGCCCCGGCGCCAGCATGACCGGGTAGTCGGCCGGGGCGCCCAGCGCCCGCGCGCCGGCAAATGAGGAATTCAGGCGGTATACGCCGTCCTCGTGGGGGGGCATCTGGGGGTGACGCGGCGCAAAGATCCGCACGTCGTGGCCACGTTCACGCAGCCCCCGGGCAAACAGGGCGGTGCTGGTCGCCACCCCATTGCGGGAAGGCAGGTAAGTGGCCGTGACAATCCCAACGCGCACGGGGGCAGTGTAGCCTTCCCGCGCCGCACCTGTGGCTGGCCGCCCGTATCCTGGGGCCCATGAGCCTGCCGCCTGCCCCCCTCATCATTCCCTGCGTAGACATTCAGTCGGGCCGCGCCGTGCGCCTGTACGAGGGCGACCCCGAGCGCGAAACCGTGTATTTCGAGTCGCCGCTGGAGGCCGCGCGCCATTGGGCGGGCCTGGGGGCCGGGCTGGTGCATCTGGTGGACCTGGACGCCGCCACCGGGCGCGGCGAGAACCGCGCCGTCATCCGGCAGGTGGCCGCCGAGCTGGGCGTGCCGGTGGAGGTGGGCGGCGGCATTCGCAGCCGGGACGCCGCCGAGGAGCTGCTGGCGCTGGGCGTCGAGCGGGTGGTCATCGGCACCGCCGCCGTCAAGAATCCCGAGCTGGTCCGCGACCTGATTGCCGCCCACGGCCCGGAGCGCGTGGTGGTCAGCCTGGACGCACGCGGCCTGGAAGTCGCCACCCACGGCTGGGCGCAGGGCAGTGGCCTGGAGGTCGCCGAGCTGACCCCGGTGCTGGCCGGGGCCGGCCTGGAAACCCTGATTTTTACCGACGTGACCCGCGACGGCACCCTCAGGGGCCTGGACCGCGACCTGATGCGGCAGGTGCGGCAGCTCTGGACCAACACCCTGATTGTGGGCGGCGGCGTGGCTGACGTGGCCGACGTGGCCTTGCTGCAGGGGGAACGCATCGAAGGCGCCATCGTGGGCCGGGCCATCTATGAGGGGACCCTGCCCTATCCGGTGGAACTGGGCGTGGGCACGAGGCAGGAGGATTTGGGACAACTGGGGTGAGGGACAGGGGCAGTTCCCCAGCTGAGGGCGACGGTCGCGAGCACAGTCACCAGCAAGGCGGAGCGTGAGCCTCCTTCCCCTCGCTGCCTGTCAGAACACCTTGTCCCCTTTCCACGGCCCACGTCCTACTTTCCCTGCGCCCACCCCCGGCCCAGCCGCACCAGCAGCAGCAGCGCGAAGGCCACGGCCACCATCACGGCCGACAGCACCAGGGCCGGGGCCAGGTCCGATTCCAGGGCGCCGTAAATCGCCAGGGTGATGGTGCGGGTCTGCCCCTGAAGCGACCCGGCGAACAGGATGGTCGCGCCAAACTCGCCCACGGCGCGCGCCCAGGCCAGCACCAGTCCCTCGAACAGAAAGGGAAAAGCCAGCGGCCAGGTGATCAGGCGGAACACCGCCCAGCGTCCGGCGCCGTCGGTGCGGGCGGCGTCTTCCACCTCTGGCTCGACGGCCAGAAAACCCGCCTTGGCCGTGCGCAGATAAAACGGCGCCGAGACAAACAGCTGGGCCAGGACCACCGCAGCCGGCGAGAACGCCACACGGATTCCCGCCAGTTCCAGCGGCGGCCCCAGCAGGCCCTGGCGCCCGAAGACGAGCAGCAGCCCCACCCCGGCCACCACAGGCGGCAGGACGATAGGCAGGTCCAGCAGCGTTTCCAGCGCCGCCTTGCCCGGAAACTCGAAGCGGGCCAGCACCCACGCCACAGGCGTCACCAGCCCCACGACCAGCGCCAGCGTGCAGCCGGTGGTCAATAGGCTGACGCGCAGGGCATCCTGCACAGCGGGGCTCTGCACCGTGGGCAGAAAGTCGGGCCGCACGCCCCGCACCAGCAGCGCCAGCACCGGCAGTACCAGAAAAGCCACCAGCACCGCCCCCAACACGGCGGGCAGGACGGGAAGACGGGCGGGCTTTCGGCTCAGGGTCTGGCCGCCGGGGGCGCCAGAAAGCCCCACTTCTTCAGAATCTTCTGGCCATCGCTGGAGAGCACAAACGACACGAACGCCTGCGCCGCGCCTGCATTGGCCGACGCTTTCACCGTGCCGATGGGGTAACTGGCACTCTGGTTAAAGCGGGTGGGCAGCGGAATGACGCGCACGCTGGGTTTCAGCGCTGGGGTCACGTCGGTCTGGTAGACCACGGCGGCGTCGGCCTCGCCCAGCTGCACCTTGAGGGCCACCTGGCGCACGTTGGGTTCCTCGCTGACCACGTTCCTCAGGGCGCGCGCCGAGAAGTCGGTTCCGTAGGCGCGCGACCCGTCAACGGCGCTCAGCATCCGGCGGGTGTAGTCGCCCACCGGCACCGCCTTGTCGGCAATCACCAGTTTCACGCCGGGTCTGGCGAGGTCCTGCATGGTGGTCACGGCCGTGTTGCTCCTGGGCACAATAATCGCCAGGCGGTTGCTGACGAAGAACTGGCCTGGGTTCACGACCCCACTCTTGACCAGCGGGTCAAACTGCGCGGTGTTGGCGCTGGCGTACACGTCGGCCCGTGCGCCCTGGTCCAGCTGCGTGCGCAGCGCCTGAGACCCGGCGAACTGAAAGGTCGTCTTGTGGCCCGTGCGGGCGTCAAAGGCCCGGCCCAGTTCGGTGAAGGCGTCGGTCAGCGAAGACGCGGCAAATACAGTGAGGCTGGCGGCCTGGGCCGAGCCAGTCAGCAGCAGGGCGAGTAAAACAGTCGAGCGGGTCATGGGGTCTCCTTGGGGGGCTGGGGGGCGGGACCAACGGTTTGCCAGAGGTCGCCGGCGTGGGCCGGGTCGTAGCCGCCCAGCGCGCGCAGGTCGCTGCGAAAGGCCGGCTGACGCACGGCCGCCAGCAGGCGGTGCAGGCCTGGGTGGGCCAGAAATTCATCCGGCACCACCAGGTCAAAGCGCTCGGTTTGCAGGGGCACGAAGTCCAGCCCCAGTGCCAGGGCCGCCGAGCGGGGACCTGGGGCCACATCGGCAGCCCCCGCCGCCACCCGTTCAGCGGCGGCCAGCGGCGTGCCGACCTCATGGCCGTAGCCGGGCAGGGCCAGGCGGCGCTCCAGGCCAATTCCGGCCGCGTCCAGCCAACTGTCCAGCAGCAGGCGGCTGCCGGCGTCCGGCTCCCGGTTTTGCAGCCGCAGGCCAGGTCGCAGCAGGTCCCCTACCCCGGTGACGCCACAGGGATTGCCCGGCGCCACCATCAGGCCCTGCTCCCAGGTCCAGAGGGTCAGCAGGTGGACCGCGCGGCCAGGCAGAGCCCGCTCCACGAAGGGCAGGTTGGATACGCCGCTGCGGGCGTCATACAGGTGAATGCCCGCCGCGTGGGCCTCGCCAGCGGCCAGGGCGCGCAGGGCCGCCAGGCTGGACAGTGGACGCAGCAGCAATCGGCCCTCCTGGCGAGCGGCGTGGGTGCCCAGCAGCGTCAGGGCCGGGTCGCAGCCGGCCACCACCAGCGTCTGGGCCGCCCGCTGCGGGTCGCCCAGCAGCTCCACCTGGGCCAGGCCGCCTGCCACAGACTGGGCCAGGCCATCGGCGGCTTCTCCTAAACCCGCCTGACCAAGCAGGGGAAAGGCGAGCAGCTCAGGGCCCACCTGAGCCAGCCGGACGCGGGTGGGCGGCGGGGCCTCGCCCACCAGCCGGGCCTGCACCCCAGCGGGCGCCAGGACGAACAGGTCCTCTACACGGCACGACAGCACCCGCGCCAGTTGCAGAGCGGTCAGGGTGTTGGGCACGTAGGCGCCAGTTTCGATGGCGTGCAGTGCCTGCCGCGTGATGCCGGTCAGACGGGCACACTCGCCCGCCCGCAGCCCCAGCTGTTCTCGCCGCGCACGCACCTGGGGCGGCTGAGCTGTCGGTGGGGCGCTCAGCGGGACCCCCGGTGCAGGCAGCGCGAGTTCATAGACCCAGGGTAAAGTCAACCGGACAGGGCGTCAATGAAACCGGACAGAGCTGGCGGCCAGGTCCCTTCTGAGCTTTACCGCCGCTTGCCACCAGTCAGACCCAGGAGCCGCAGCACAATGACGGCCGGCACAGCCAGCAGGGCCAGCACGACGTTCCACAGCGCAGCGCGCACCGTGGGCAGGACGCGGCCCTCGTCACGGCGGGGCACCTGAGGCAACACGCGCGGCAGCCGGGGGACCTTGACCCCCAGCACCCGGCCCCGCGCGTCGCGGACCGGCTGGTCGGTGGCGTCCTTGGCCGCCCGCTCCTGGGGACTTTCGGCCGCGCTGATGGCCACGCCCTGCTCGACCAGCGCTTCTTTCTTGGCGGTGTTGGCCGCGCCGCCCGCGCGGGTGCCGAATTTCTGGGAATACACCCAGGTCACCTCGGCCCCAAAGAAGAAAATCATGGCCGAGTAATAGATCCACAGCAGCAGCAGCACCAGCGACGCCGCCCCCGCAAACACGCTGTTGGGCGCCGCCTGCCCGAGGTACAGCCCGATCCCCAGTTGCCCCAGCGTAAAGAGGGCCGCTGTAAAGATGCCGCCCACCCAGACCTCGCGCCATTCCAGCTTCACGTCGGGCAGCACCTTGTAGATGCCGGCAAAGACCGGCGAGAGAAACAGCGTAGAGAGCAGGGCCGTCCCCGCCCGCACAAAAAAAGCCCCGGCGCCGATGCGGTCCCCCAGCCCCTGTGCAATGGCCGAGAGGTATGTATTCAGGGCCAGAAAGGCAATCAGGATCAGCCCGATGCCCAGAATCATCAGGAAGGATTTCACCCGTGTCCACAGCACATGCACGAAGCCCTGCGGCGGCGGTGGGTCGGCGCCCCACATGGTATTCAGGGCGTCTTGAAGCTGCACGAAAAGGCCCGTGGCCCCCATGAACAGGGTGACAAACGCCACCACCGAGGCGATCACACTGCTTTTTTGCAGGCTCTCGGGCTTAATCAGGTCACGCAGGAAGGCAGCGGCTTCCTCGCCCAGATTCTGGGTAATCAGGCCCACCGGCCCAAACAACTGCTCCAAAAACGCCTCGTTGGTCAGAAAGCGGCTGGCCACCGTGACTGCCAGCAGCAGCAGCGGCGCCAGGCTGAACATGGCGTAGTAGGCGATGGCCGCCGCCAGCCGCGGGGCCTTGTCCTGCCCGAAGGCCAAGAAGGCCTCGCGCATCAGGGTGAACAGGTCGGCGGGCTTGAGCCTCATGGGGGGCAGTGTACGGAGGCGCGCCCTACCGTCCGGCAGGAATGGATTAACACTCTGTCCATAAAGCGCCGTGGCCCTTACCGTAGACCCCATGCGTCCCATTCCTGGCGGCTTCACCCAGACCCTGACCGTGCGCGTGACCAACGAGATGACGGTGGATTTCGGCGAACTGGGCCGGGTGCATCCGGTGTACGCGACCTACTGGATGGCCAAGCACTTTGAAGAAGCTGGACGCAAAATCATCCTGCCGTTTCTGGAAGAGGGTGAGGGCGGCATTGGGATGCAGGTGGAAGTCGTGCACACGGCTTCGGCGCTGCCCGGCATGACGGTGACGGTCACCGCCACCTTTCAGCGGCAAGAAGGCCGGCGCATTTACGCCTCCATGGTCGCGGTCAACGAGCTGGGGGACGAGATTGGGCGGGGCACCAGCCTTCAGGCGGTGCTGCCCCAGGAACGAATAGACGCCGGCTTTGAGGGCCTGCGTGAGCGCTGGGCGGCGCATCAGGCCGGGGGCACCGACCCCGTAAGTGGCCCCGAAGCGGCGAGATAAAGTTCACGGCCTGAACACAGGTGCGGCGCGGCCAGTCCGCCGCCGTACTTTTTGTCCATACCCGCCTCTGACCCTGAGACAAGCGCAGGCCGGTATGCTGTCAGCGCCATGCCGAAGTCTCCACCCGTGTCCCGCTACTACGACGTCAAGCGCGACCCCGAAGGCCAGCGCTACATCAACGTTCAGGTCACGGGGCTGGCCCTGCTGCAAAACCCGCTGCTGAACAAGACGACTGCCTTCACGCCCACCGAGCGGCGTGAACTGGAGCTCGAAGGCCTCATTCCGCCGCACACCAGCACCTTCGAGGAACAGAAGGAGCGCACCTACCTGCGCTACCTCAAATGCAGCACCGACCTCGAAAAACATGAGTACCTGCGCGCCCTGCAAGACCGCAACGAGGTGCTGTTCTACGCCATTCTGGAAGACCACCTCGAAGAGATGCTGCCGATCATCTACACGCCCACGGTGGGCGAAGCCGTGCGCAACTATTCGAGCAATTACCGCTACCCGCGCGGCTTTACCGTCAGCACCGGCGACATTGACCGCGTGGAAGACATGCTGGAAAACGTGACCGTCAACGACGTGCGCATGATTGTGGCGACCGATTCCAGCGCCATCCTGGGGATCGGCGACCAGGGCTTCGGCGGCATGGCCATCTCCATTGGCAAGCTGTCGCTGTACACGGCGGCGGGCGGCGTGGGCCCAGACAAAACCCTGCCCGTCGAACTGGATGTGGGCACCAACCGCCAGGACCTGATTGACGACCCGCTGTACCTGGGGGTTCACCACCCCCGCCTGACCGGGGACGCCTACGACGAGTTTCTGGACGCTTTTGTCGAGGCGGTGGCGCAGCGCTACCCCAAGGCCATCTTGCAGTGGGAGGACTTTAGCCGGGGCACGGCCTTCCGGGTCCTGGAGCGCTACCGCCGGGTGATTCCGTCATTTAACGACGACATTCAGGGCACCGGGGCGATGGCCCTGGCGGGCCTGATGGGCGCGGCGCGCATCAAGGGTGAGGCCCTGTCGGCGCAGGTCTTTGTGATTGTGGGGGCCGGGGCCGCCGGCATCGGCGTGGCGATGGCGATCCGGCAGGGCCTGCAAGCCGACGGCCTGAGCCCTGACGAGGCCAACGCCCGCGTCTTCGTGGTGGACCGCCACGGCCTGCTGATGGACGGGCAACCTGACCTGGAACCCCAGCAGGAAAGTTTCGTGCGCCGCCCAGGCGACCTGGCCGGCTGGACCTACGCGGGCGAGTACCCCGACCTGTACGAGGTCATCGTGAATGCGCGCGCCACTGCCCTGCTGGGCTTTACCGGCGTGCCCGGCCTGTTCCGGCAGGAGACTGTGGTGGCCATGCTAGAGCACACGCCCCGGCCCATCGTGTTTCCGCTCAGTAACCCCAGCAGCCATGTGGAAGCCCGCCCAGCCGACCTGATTCACTGGACGGGCGGCGGCGCCATCATCGCCTCGGGCAGCCCTTTTCCCGACGTGGACTACGAGGGCAAGCGTTATCCCGTGGGCCAGGGCAACAACGCCTTTATCTTTCCGGGACTGGGCTTCGGGGCGGTGGCCAGCCGCGCCCGTGAAATTACCGACGGCATGGTCATGGAAGCCGCGCGCACCCTGGCCGAATTTACCGAGCAGTACGGCGAGCGCGTCTACCCCCCCACCCGCGACCTGCGCGAGCTGAGCATTCAGGTCGCCGTCAATGTGGCCCTGCAGGCCATCCGCGACGGGGTCTGCGCCGAGCGCCGCATCCGCAACATGGACCGGGCGCAGTTGGAGGCCGTGATTCGGGACCGGGCGTGGCAGCCCCGCTACCTGCCCCTGAAAAGGGCCTAGCTGGGTAATCCCGAACGGAAAAACCCTGTCTGGCTGACCTTTTTCCCTCAACCCAACCTGCCTTACTGCGCCCCTGGCCTCCCGGCCTCTACACTACTCAGGTGAAGCGGCAAGTGGTTGAACAACAGCAGTTAAAAGCACGTAGGGCTGGCCATTTGTCTTTCCCACTTCCGACTTCCTCCTTTCCACACCCCGCCCCAAACCCGCAGAGCCGCGCCGCAGAGGGACGCCGATGAGCGCCATCTACCAGCGGGCCCGGCCGGTGCGCTGGGAAGACGTGATCGGCCAGGAACACGTCAAAGACGTGCTCAAGGCAGCGCTCTCGCAGGGGCGGGTGGGCCACGCCTACCTGTTTTCCGGCCCGCGCGGCGTGGGCAAGACGACCACCGCGCGCCTGATCGCCATGACCGCCAACTGCACCGGGCCGCTGCCCAAGCCCTGCGGCGAGTGCGAGAGTTGTCTGTCGGTGCGCGCCGGGTCCCACCCCGACGTGCTCGAAATTGACGCGGCCAGCAACAATTCCGTGGATGACGTGCGCGACCTGCGCGAGAAAGTCGGGCTGGCGGCCATGCGCGGCGGCAAGAAGATTTACATTCTGGACGAGGCGCACATGATGAGCCGCGCGGCCTTCAACGCGCTCCTGAAGACCCTGGAGGAGCCGCCGGGCCACGTCATCTTCATCCTGGCCACCACCGAGCCGGAAAAAATTATTCCGACCATTCTCTCGCGCTGCCAGCATTACCGCTTCCGCCGCCTGACCCCCGAAGAGATCGCCGGCAAGCTCACAGGGCTGGCCACCCGTGAGGGTGTGCGCGCCGACAGTGACGCCCTGCAGCTGATTGGCCGCCTGGCCGACGGCGCCATGCGCGACGGCGAGAGCCTGCTCGAACGGATGCTGGCCGCCGGCACCGCCATTACCCGCGCGGGGGTTGAAGAGGCGCTGGGCCTGCCGCCCGGCGAGCGGGTGCGCGGCGTGGCGGCGGCCCTGGTGGGCGGCGACCCTGGCGCGGCCCTGAGCGGCGCCTCGGCCCTGTACCGCGACGGCTTTGCAGCCCGGACAGTGGTCGAGGGACTGGTCTCGGCGCTGGGCGCGGCCCTGCACGCCGAGCTGGGCCTGGGCGGCGAGCGGTTAGAAGGCGCCGATGTGCCCCGCTTGCTGCGGCTGCAGGCGGCCCTGGACGAACAGGACGCCCGCTTTGCCCGCGCTGCCGACGGCCAAAGCCTGGAGCTGGCCTTGACCCACGCCCTGCTGGCTGCTGATGGTGCAGGCGGGGCGACTGCTGGGACAGGCGGCGCAGCCGTTCCTGCTGACCTGCTCCAGCGCCTGAACCGTCTGGAAAAGGAACTGGCTGGGCTGAAAGCCAGCGGCGTCAGGCCGGCCGGGACCGACGCCCCCCCACCGCGCGCGGCGGCTGGCCCCACGCCAGTACGCGCCGCTGTGCAGGCCGCCGCCGAGGAAGCCGGCGTGCCACTGCCCGCCGCGCAGGGCAACTGGGCCGATGTGGTCCGCCAGGCCAGCATGCAGCTGAAGGCTTTCTTGAAACCGGCACGCATGCACGCCGAAGCTGGCTATGTCAGCCTGAGTTACGACGAGCGCAACGCCTTTCATGCCAAGCAGGTCGCCAATAAGTTCGACGACATCGCCAAAATCGTCCTGAAAGTCTTTGGCCCGGTGACTTTTGAACTGATTGCCCCAGAAGGCGGGCGCCGACTGAAGTTGGGCGGCGCCAGCAGCGAGAACGGGGGTACGGCCCCAGCCTCTCCTGCGCCCGCTTCCCCCCGCACACCACCTCCAGCCGCTGCTCCGCCTGCCGACCTGGAGGTCGCGCCGTTTGACCCTGGCCGCAGCGCGCCGCCGCGCCGCCCCACCTCACGCGGGCCGGCGTTTGAGCCGGTGGAGTCGGCGGCGCCCCCAGCAGCGCAGACGGCTTCCCCCCTCCCTCAGGCCAGTGCGGTGCCGCCGCCTCGCCCGGCGGCCGTGGCCACGCTGCCCCCGCCCCTGCCCGGCCGGCCCGCGCCCGAACGCCGAGTGCCGCCCGCCAGCCCTGACGACGTGGCGCCCGCGCCGCTGCCAGTGGCCGATCTCCCCTGGGACGAGGCGCACGCCGCCGACCCCGCTCCAGCCCCAGCTGACGCCCAGGGGGGCGATCGCCTGCACCCGACCCGAGAGCCGTATCTCGTCGAAGCCATTACCGAGGAGCCCGACTGGGACGCCTTCGGGGGGCCGGTGGACGAGGCTGGCCCCCCGCTGGACGACGCGCCCTACGCCCAGTTCAGCGCCCCCAAACCGCCCCCCCGGCCGGTCCCGACCCCAGCGCCAGCAGCGCCCGCCGAGGCCAAGCCCGCCTCTGGTCGCCCCGGCGACATCCGCGCCCACCCCATGTATGAGGACATCCGGGGCCGCTTCGGGGGCCGCGTGCGCGAAATCGGCAAGAACCGCAACACCCCGGCCGCAACGCCCGCCAGCACCGATGACAGCGCAGAGGACGATGCCGAACGCTGACCGCAGGCCGCCTTTGTCGTGAGAGGCCAGCGGAAACATCCGACCACCGCTGGTCCGCCATAAGCCCACCCTCCTGCACAGCGGTGACAGGCCGCTCGGTCCCACGCCGCTGCGGGCTATCACGTTCCAGAGAGGCCGGTGCGCTAGCCTGCCCGGCACGACCATGACCACCCTGCTGCGCCGCGCCGCCCTGCTGTTGCCCACCCTTCTTGCGCTGGGCCCCGGCGCCCAGGCCGCTGCCCCACCCACTCCCACGGCGCTGACAGCCCAGCCCGGCGCAGGGCTGCGGGGCCTGTGGATAGACGCCTTCGGACCGGGGCTTTACACCCCCGCCCAGGTCAAGGCGACGGTCGAGGACGCGGCGCGCCTGGGGGTGAACACGCTGTTTGTGCAGGCCATTCGCCGCGCCGACTGCCTGTGCCTGAAAGCGGCGGTGCCGGCGGCGACCGACCCCGAACTGACGCCTGGATTTGACCCACTGGCCGCTGTCATCCATCAGGCACACGCGCGGGGCCTACGGGTCATCGCCTGGATCAGCGTGACGGGCGCCGCCAACGAGGCCCGGCCCAACACCCGCCTGACCCACGTCATGCGCACCCGTGGCCCGCAGGCGGGCGCGGCCTCGTGGCTGTCGCGCCGCCCGGACGGCACCTGGCAGGAGGGGCGCGACGCCTGGCTGGACCCGGCCATTCCCGAAGCCGCCGACTACATGACCCAGGCCGCCCTGAGTCTGGTGCGCCACTACGACGTAGACGGCCTTCAGCTCGACCGCATCCGTTACCCCGACGGCGGCGCCTGGGGCTACGACGCCAAGGTGCTGGCCCGCTACCGCGCCGAAACGGGCCGCGCCGGCACCCCCGCCGCCAGCGACCCGGCCTGGCAGACCTGGAAACGCCAGCAGGTGACCAACCTCGTGCGCCGCATCGCCCTGGAGGTCAAGGCGCTGAAGCCTGAGGTCTGGATCAGCGCCGCGACCATTACCTACGCGGCGGCGCCCACGGACCTGGCGGCCTTCCAGAAGACCCGCACGTACGCCGACGTGCTGCAAGACTGGTCCGGCTGGATGAAAGATGGCCTGCTGGAACTGAACGTCCTGATGAATTACAAGCGCGACGGCGTGGCCGAGCAGGGCGCGTGGTACGACGGCTGGAACGCCTTTGCCCGGCAGGTTACCATGCGGGCAGACGGCACGCAGGCGGCGGTGGCGGCGGGCAGCGCCATGTACCTGAACAGTCCGGCGGTCACGGCGGCCCAGGCGCGGCGCGCGGTGCAGGCAGGGCTGGGCTGGGTCGGATACTCGTACCGCACGCCCACCGCCGACGTGTACGGTCAGCGGCAGACCACAGCGCAGGGCTTTCAGGCGGCGCTGGCGCTGCTGCGCTCGCCGGGCGGCGCGCTGGCTCAGCCCCAGCCCTGGGGCGACACGGCGCCCACCACGCGCGGCCTGCTGGGGCGGGTCACCGGCAGCGCGGTGCCGGGGGGGCGGCGCGTACAGGCCTTCCAGGACGGACAGTTGGTGGCTGAGGGCCACACCGACGCGCTGGGCTACTACGGATTTGCCGCCCTGCGGCCTGGCCCCACCGAGATTCGGGTCAGTGGGCAGCGCTGGACCGACACAGTGCCGGTGCGCGGCGTAGTGCGCCTGCCCGACCTGCTGGTGCGCGACCTGGCCGCCGAGCCGCTGGCCCCCGTGCCGGCCCTGCCACCCGCGCGCCCCTGATACCACCTCCGATGCAGCCCGGCTAAAGGGGTGAGGAGCGAAGAAGGAAAATTCAGACAACGGTCTTATCAAGCACCTGAGGCGGAGCCTATTTGACGTCCTCCCGGAGATGTCGGAGATGGACGGCCGTCCATACAAGGCCGTCCCGTCTCTGTAGCCCGAACGTCCCCACAGACCTCAGCCTTTAAACTCGCCGCATGACAGACACGCAGAACGTGACCGGCGGCCTCTCTCCCCAGGAGTTCCGGCAGACCCTGGGCCGCTTTGCCAGCGGCGTGACCATCATCACCGCGGCAGACGGCGACACGCGCCGGGGCATGACCGCCAGCGCCTTCGTGTCGGTCAGTCTGACGCCGCCTCTGATTCTGGTCAGCGTGGACCACCGCGCCCATATGCACGCCCTGCTGGCGCGGCCCGAGGTCACGCATTTTGGCGTCAGCGTGCTGTCGGCCGCGCAGCGCCACCTCAGTGATCACTTTGCCGGGCGCCCCGGCCCCGACGAACTGGTCCCCTGGTTTGACCACGAGGGCCTGCCCCTGATTGGCGGCGCTGTGGCGCAGCTCGTGTGCCGTAAGCACGAGGTGATTGAGGCCGGTGACCACACCCTGTACGTGGGCTTCGTGGACTACAGCCGCTACACCGACGACGACCCCCTGGTGTATTTCCGGGGCCAGTACCACGAGCTGGGCTAAGGGGGCCTCTCATACAGATTCCGATTGAATCGAGCAGAGGGCTCGATGAAATCTGAGCGTACTTGGAAAGCTGCGCAGCAGACTTGAAAAGCGCCGCACGAGAGCGAGCAGGAACAGCTGCGGATTGCGCGATATGGAAGCGCAGACGATGCCTTTCTTTGCTGTACGGCAATGAAGCGGAATCCATGTCACACGGACTCCACCTGTTTCGTTGACCTATCGGAACAGTACTGCTAGGCAACCTCCACGCCCGTCAGCCCGCTTGAACTCCTTTTCCCTCTGCCCCGCAGCTTTGCCAGTGCGGCCAGAGGGAATCACCATTGCAAACGGTTTTGCCGCAGTCCGCCTCACCTGACCGGGCGCCCGGCAGGGGCTGGGCTAGACTCGGGTGCATGATTCGCCTCGCCATCCTCGCGGACCTGCACGCCAACCTGGCGGCCACGCTCGCGGTTCACGCAGACATTCAGCGGCGCGGCCTTTCCGACATCTGGGTGCTGGGTGACCTCGTGGGCAAGGGCCCCCGCCCCCGCGAGGTCGTGGACTGGACCCAGGCCCACGCCACGCGCGTGATTCAGGGGAACTGGGACGCCCGCGTGGCCGGCGCCACCCACCGCCCGCAGGACCTGTGGCCACGCAGCAAACTCAGCCCCGAGGCCCTGACCTACCTCTCGGGGCTGCCCTACGGCATTGAGGAGCAGTTTGGCGGCGCGTGGTGGCGCTTTGTGCATGCCAGCAGCCGGGGCCTGTTTCACCGCCTCTACCCCCACAGCAGCCTGCACGATCAGCTGGACGCCTTTGCGCCCAACCCGCAGTTTGGCCTCAAAGAACACGCCGACGCGCTGGTCTACGCTGACATGCACGAGGCCCTGATGCTGGATGTCGAGGGCCGCCCTCTGATGAACTGCGGCAGTGTGGGCAACCCGCTGGACTCCACCCTGCCGTGCTACCTGGTGCTGGAGTTTGACCCCCACGGCCCGGCCCACAGCGCCACCTATGTGCGGCTCACCTACGACCGGGACGAGGAAATCTCGGCGGCCGAGGCCAGCGATATGCCTTTTACCCGTGAGTACATCGCAGAGCTGCTGACCGGGGCGTATCAAAAGCGCCGGGCGAGAACGGGAGAGTAAAAACAAAGACAGAAAGCGTGTGGACCAGAGACAAGTTTCTTGACCGTTCGTATAGAGCGCGCTCAGGCTGTTCGCAGCCCACGGTCCACAGCCCTCCTTTACAATGCCCCCCATGACCACCTACCAGGACGACGGCTTTACCTCCACGCCCGAACTGAGTGCCGAGCGCCAGACTCGCTTTTCGCAGGCCCCAGAACTGGGCGCGGGCATTGAACCTGGCAAGCAGTACCGCGCCATTCTGGAGACCAGCAAGGGCCGCCTGGTTGTGGAGCTCTACCCCGACGACGCGCCCATCACGGTCAACTCGTTTGCGTACCTGCTGCGCCACCACTACTACGACGGCATCAAGTTTCACCGCGTCATCGACGGCTTTATGGCCCAGGGCGGCGACCCCACCGGCACCGGCTCGGGCGGCCCCGGCTACGACTTTGAAGACGAGCCCAACAGCCGCCGCCACCAGGGCAAGGGCGTCCTGAGCATGGCCAACCGTGGCCCCAACACCAACGGCAGCCAGTTCTTCCTGACGTTTGTGGACACGCCCCACCTGGACGGCCGCCACACGGTCTTCGGCAAGGTCGTGGAGGGTCTGGACGTGCTGGACCGCCTGACCCGCATTCAGCCGGGCATGGGCGGCACGCCCGACGTGATTGAAACGGCCTACCTCGTCGAGAAGTAAGCACTGCTCACCGGGCGGCACCAGAGAGGGACGGGAGAAATCACCTGTCCTTCTCTTTTTACCCAGCCGCGCCGTGGCGACAGTCCTGGCTCTTGAGGTCAACGTTCATTTGAATGCCCCTGATTGACGGCAGCATCAGGACGAGGCCAGCTTCAGACCGCAGAGCCCTTAGCTCTCTCTGTGATCCTGCTCAGAGCCGCCGCGTACTGTACCGCTGAACCTCAACTTCACAAAGGAGGCCCTGATGCAGACCCGCGCTATCAGCCTGATGACCCTGAGCCAGAACCCCGCCGAGGGTGCCCGGTTTTACCAGCAGCACTTCGGCTTTCTCCCTACGGCGGAACTGCCGTGGTTTGTCAGCTTGCAGCACCCTGACCATCCACAGTTCAACCTCGACCTGATTCAGAAGGACCACGAGGCCGCCGGGCCCTTTTTGCAGGGCAAACGCACAGCCGCCGTGATGCTGGCCCTGGTTGTGGATGATGTTGACGCCGAAGCGGTGAGGCTCCAGCAGGCCGGCCTGACTTTCCTGATGCCGCCCACCGCCGAGCCGTGGGGCCAGAAGCGGCTGCAAGTGCTGGGGCCAGACGACGTGGTGGTCGAAGTGCTTCAGATGACCGCGCCCGATCAGGACTGGTTGAAGCAGCAAGTTTGAGGCGGCCTGATCTCGGAAGCCTCTAGCCCACTCCTTCAGACCTCTTGGACCGCCAGTCCCCTACCCTATGAAAAAGGCAGATGGTTGGGAAACTCCCGGCCATCTGCCCTTCTCCTCAGCTAAACGTCAGTTCTTGCTGCCGCCCTCAAAGGCCGACTTGAATTTCTGAAGATCCTCGGCAATCTGCTGGCTGGGTTCCTCGCCAAACAGCTTGGCCACGGCGGCCCCCAGAGGCCCAGCGGGCGGGCGGTATGACAGCGCCACATGGACGCGGGTGCCGCCGTTGGGCAGTTCCTCGAACTGCACGCTGCCAGCATTGTCGACCGTTGCGCCGGGCAGCGAGTGCCAGCCGATGCGCTGGCCGGGCTTGTCATTGACGATCTCGGCTTCCCACTCCACATGGGTGCCCAGGGGCGCTTTGGCCACCCAGCGGCTGCGCTTTTCGTCCAGGGCCGTCACGCTTTCCAGGTGGCTCATGACCTGGGGCAGGTTTTCCAGCTTGCGCCAGTAGTCGTAGACCTGCTGCGCGGGGCGGTCAATCACCACGCTGTGTTCCACAAAGATGGGCTTGGTGGCCACAGCGCCCCCGCCCAGGCCAGCGGCGGCCATCACAGGGTCGTTGCCCGTGGCGGCGCGGTAGGCCAGGTAGCCGCCCACGGCGGCCAGACCCAGGCCCAGGACGCCGCGCTTGCGGAGCCCCAGCAGCAGCAGGGCGCCGCCTGCTGCGCCACTGATCATGCGGCTTTGGTCCATACCGGCCAGTCCAGAAGTGTTGCTGTCGTTTGTCATGTCGTTCCCTCCGTGGGGGCAGTGTATGGGGTGCCTTGCGGGTTTCGCGTGAAGCGTCCCCCAACCCAGATTAAGGCCCGCGGCCCTCTTTCTGGGCGCAGACATGACAACCCGGCCCGCTTTACTCTGCTTGGTCCCGTTCGTGCGCGTCCTGAATGGCCTGCGCCGCCCTCTGATCGTCTGGGGTAGAGGGGCCGCCCTGCAAGTTGGGGTCCAGGTTGGTGTTGGCACCGTGGGTGCTGTGGTCGTTTCCAGTGTGGTGGTCCATCGTTTCGGGGGTGCTGGCCGGGGTGGTCGGGGCCGTGTCTTTGGGGTCCGTCATGGCTGAGCCTCCTGTGCGCCTATGCTCTGGGCCGCGCGGGGGGCGCGGGTGTGGGGCGCGCCGGGGGTCTTCTTAATCTGCCGGGGCGCTCTATGCTGGCGGGCGTATGCGCGCGCCCCCTGTGCCTGGCCGTCTGGACGCCCTCTCGCTGGGGGCCATTCTGGTCACGGTTGTGTTCTGGGCGTCGGCGTTTGCAGGGATTCGCGCGGGGCTGGAGGCCTTTTCGCCGGGGCACCTGACGCTCTACCGCTTTCTGGTGGCGGGGGCGGCGCTGGGGCTGTACGCGCTGGCGGCGCGCCTGCCGGTGCCGCCCCTGGCTGACCTGGGACGCATTGCCCTCCTTAGCTTCTCGGGCATCACGCTGTATCACCTGTGCCTGAATTACGGCGAGGTCAGCGTGCCCGCCGGCACCGCCAGCCTGATTATCGCGGCGGGGCCGGTCATCACGGCGCTGCTGGCCACCCGTTACGGCGGCGAACGCCTGAACAGCTTGGGCTGGCTGGGGACCCTGGTCAGCCTGGGCGGAGTCGTGCTGATCGTGCTGGGCGGCGGCCAGGGCGTGCAGTTTACCCAGGGCGCGCTGCTGATCCTGGCGGCGGCGCTGTTTACCAGCCTGTACTTCGTGTTTCAAAAGCCGCTGCTGGCGCGCATGAATCCGCTGCATTTCACGGTGTGGTCGCTGCTGCTGGGCACCGTGCCCCTGCTGGCCTTTTTGCCCGGCTTCGGCACCGAACTGGCCCGCGCGCCGCTGGGGGCACACCTGGCCGCCGTCTACATCGGGCTGTTTCCGGCGGCCCTGGCCTACCTGACCTGGACCTTCGCCCTGGCGCGGGTGGGGGCCAGCACGACCACCTCTTTCCTGTATGTCTCCCCGGTGTTTGCGGTGCTGATCGCCTGGCTGTGGCTGGGCGAGGTGCCCACGCCGGTTACGCTGCTGGGCGGCGCGGTGGCGGTGGCGGGCGTGGTGCTGGTGAACACGCGCGGGCGGCCCCGGCCTGCTGCGGTGAAGGCATGAGCGCGCCCGGTGACCGGCCCCCCCTGGCCGTGCAGGACGTGACGGTGCGGCTGGGCGGCGAGGTCATCTTGAACAGCGTGAGCCTGGAGGTTCGCCGGGGCGAATTCCTGGCCCTGATTGGGCCGTCGGGCGGCGGCAAAAGCACCCTCCTGCGGGTGTTGGCCGGGCTGCTCAGGCCCGAACGCGGCGCGGTTCACAGCAGCACGCCGCCTGCCCTGGTCTTTCAGGATTACCGCCTGTTGCCCTGGCGCACCGCCCTGCGGAACGTGGCCCTGCCGGCCGACCTGGGCGCGGGCGGTGGCCTGGCCCCCCAGGAGGCCCTGAAGATGGTGGGCATGGAGGCGTATGGTCCCTACTTTCCAGCCCAGCTGTCGGGGGGCATGCGGGCGCGGGTGGCCCTGGCACGCGCGCTGGCCCAGAGCGGCGACGTGCTGCTGCTGGACGAACCTTTTGCCGCCCTGGACGCCCTGGTCCGCGAACGCTTTAACGCCGAGCTGCGCCACCTGCACGAGAAAACGGGGCGCACGACCGTGCTGGTCACCCATTCCATCCGGGAGGCCGTGTGGCTGGCCGACCGGGTGGCCGTGTTGCAGGGCGGCCAGATTGTCGAGGTGCTGGACACGCGCGGCGAGGGCCGCGTGAGCGCGTACACCGACGGCCTGGAAGCCCACCTGCGCGCGGTGCTGGGCACTGGGGACAGCACCCGCCTGCGCGCCGAGACCGCCGGCACCCGCAGCCGCTCGGGCTGGCTGCCAGCGCTGGCCGTGGCCCTGGCCCTGCTGGGCTGGCATCTGGGCGCTTCGGCCCTTAACCAGCCTTTTTTGGTGCCCACGCCCGGCGCGGTGTGGCAGGAAGCGGTGAAAACAGCCCCCGCGCTGGCCGCCGCTTTCTGGGTGACGGTGCGGGCGGCGCTGCTGGGCACCCTGTTGGGGGCGCTGGCCGGGGTGCTGATCGGGTATCCCCTGGCCAAGTGGCGGGCGCTGGAACGCTTTCTCAGTCCGTTTCTGGTGGCCTCGCAGAGTACGCCTATCGTGGTACTGGCCCCGCTGCTGGTGTCGTGGCTGGGCTTTGGGCTGCTGCCAGCGGTCGTCGTGTCGGCCCTCAGCGCCCTCTACCCCATGCTGATCGCCACACTGGTGGGCGTGCGCGAACTGGAAGGCACCTACCACGAACTCTTCAGCACCCTGCGCGCGTCCCGCTGGCAGCGCCTGACCCGTCTGGAATTGCCCGGCGCGCTGCCCGTCCTCCTGGGAGGGCTGCGCCTGGCCGCCAGTCTGGCCCTGATTGGCGCGGTGGTCTGGGAATTCGTGGACCCCAACCAGAAGGGGCTGGGCCTGGCCGTGCAGGTGGCCGGCGTGTACCAGAACAAGGCCGCGCAATTTGCCGCTATTGCCCTGCTGGTCGGTTACGGCGTCCTGGTCTACACCCTGATTACGGCCCTGGAACGCCAGGTTATGCGGCGTCGGGGCCGGTAAGCATTCGTCCCCCCCGGCTGTCAGGCCCGCCCTGTAGGCTGGGCAGGATGAACAGACCGCTGGTGTGTGTGGGGGCGCTGGTGTGGGACAAAGGTGGCCGGGTGCTGCTGGTGCGCACGACCAAATGGCGCGGGCTGTGGGGCGTGCCCGGCGGCAAGGTGGAATGGGGCGAGACCCTGCTGGCCGCCGTGCAGCGCGAGTTTGCAGAAGAGGTGGGGCTGCGTCTCCACGACCTCCGCCTGGCCCAGACCCAGGAGGCTGTTCTCAGTCCGGAATTCCACAAGGACGCCCACATGCTGCTGGTGGACTTTTTTGCTGGAACAGACGGCCACGAGATCACCCCCAACGAGGAAATCGAGGCCTGGGCCTGGGTCACGCTGGACGAGGCGCTGACCTACCCCCTCAACACCTACACCCGCACGCTGGTGCACCTGGCCCAGCGGGAGGAAGCGTGACCCGCCAGCGCGGCACCGCCCTGGTGACGGGCGCAGCGCGCGGTATTGGCCGGGGCCTGGCCCTGGCTCTGGCCGCCGAGGGCTTTGATGTGGCGGTGCATTACCGCCGCAGCGAGGCCGACGCCCAGGAGACCGCGCAGCAGTGCCGCGCCCTGGGCGTGCAGGCCGTGACCCTCGCGGCCGATGTCACGGTGCCCGCGCAGGCCCGCGCCCTGGTCGGGCAGGCCCACGCGGCTTACGGCGGCCTGGCCGTCCTGGTCAACAACGTTGGCAATTACGTTCACCGTCCCCTGCTGGACACCACAGATGCCGAGTGGCACGACATGCTCAGCAGCAACCTGACGGCCACCTTCGCCACCTGCCAGGAGGCGGCGCCGCTGCTGCGGGCACGCGGCTGGGGCCGCATCGTCAATCTGGGGTATGCGGGGGCCGGGCAACTGGTGGCGCGCCCCGGCATCGTGCCGTACGCCATTGCCAAGGCGGGGGTGGTGCAGCTGTCGCGCTCGCTGGCGCAGGTGCTGGCGGGCAGCGGTGTCAGCGTCAACGTGGTCAGCCCCGGCGTGATTGAAACGAGTGTCAGCCAGCCGCTGGCCCAGATTCCCGCCGGCCGGGTGGGCACCGTGCAGGAGTTGGTGGACGCCGCGCTGTTTTTTGTCCGCGCCAGCGATTACGTCACCGGGCAGGAACTGGAAGTGGCGGGCGGCTGGCATCTGTAGCTGGGACAGTGGAGAAGATGGCCCTACAGCGCCCTGGCGACCCTCCGCTGCTCTTTCAGTGGATTAAACACCGCGTCACCCCCTCTGCGGCATGGCTTTGCCTGGCTGACGTGCCCATCCTGCTGAGGAAGAAACCTGGGTGGCTCTAGCTTCTACTCTCTGCTGACCACCAGAGATAAAGGCGCGTGACACGGTCAGAAAGGCACTCCATGTCCTCGGACACATAGAGAAGGGAGCATTACTCGGCCTCCCTCCTGCGGTCATGGCTGCTGCGACTTAGGCCCAGGCGATATGAACAGCCCCTGCTCTGGGCAGCTAAAGCTCCAGATCGAGATACGTCTTTATGTTCAGCTGGCACGCTCCGCAGTCGGTCTGAGCAGACATAGAGAGGACTCAAAGCTCCTTCGAAACACTTTGCCTTCGCTCTGCCCTCAGACCACTCCGCTGCAAGACCTGACCTCCCTGACATTTTTCTGACAGTCTCATGTATGGACGCTGTGCCAGACGCACTCAATTCCTGGGCGTATCTCATGTATAGACAGCGACAAAGATCCTCAGTTCTACCATTCTGCTCTATGACTGAACCTTTTAAAAGCCGATGTACAAAGGAAAACTCAAACGCAAGTCCGAAAGCCTGTTTTCCCCTCAAACGACAGATTGTGAGCTTTTTGGTTTTATGTGTTTTATGAGTATACACTCATAATAAGGTGGGTTAAGTGCCCCTGTCTCTTATATCAAGACGCCAGGAACAGGTGTCCAATGCGCGGTTTTTCTGTCATTTTGAACTCCCAACGTACAAATCGCACTTCATCTCCAGGGCATTCATCTAACGTGGCTTACAGGTGCGTATCATCAGCGAAGTTCCCAAATTTACTTGACAGAAGTGTCTGGTCGTGCCTAGTCGCGCCCCGGATGACACGACTTCGCCGGTCAGGTCGTGGAACGACCCAGGAGGACTCCCATGAATGCACGCATTGCTTTCGGTACCCTTGCGCTGACCCTCCTTCTCGCGGCCTGTGGTGGCCAGAATGCCGCCACCCCCCAGGCCAGCGACGTGGCCCGCACGCGCACAGAAGCCCCCCTGCTGGGCACCAGCAACCCCGAAGCCATTCCTGGGCAGTACATCGTGGTCTTCAGCGAAGGCGCCGGCAACAGCCTGGCCACCCAGAGCGCCAGCAGCCTGATCAGCAGCCTGAACCTCGACCCCCAGGGCGTCACCATCCAGCACCTCTACAGCGCGGCCCTGAGCGGCTTCGCGGCCAAGCTGAGCGCTCAGAACCTCAGCACGCTGCGCTCTGACCCCCGCGTCAAGTACGTGGAGCAGGACGGCGTCGTGAAGATGAGCGCCACCCAGACGGGCGCCACCTGGGGCATTGACCGCATTGACCAGCGCGACCTGCCCCTGGATGGCAACTACACCTATAACTCCACAGCCAGCGGCGTCAAGGCGTACATCATTGACACCGGCATCAACACGGCGCACACGAACTTCGGTGGGCGCGCCACCTGGGGCACGAACACCACGGGCGACGGCAACAACAGCGACTGCCAGGGGCACGGCACGCACGTGGCCGGCACGGTGGGCAGCAGCACCTACGGCGTGGCCAAGGGCGTGAGCCTGGTGGCCGTGAAGGTCCTGAACTGCCAGGGCTCGGGCAGCAACTCGGGCGTGATTGCGGGCATCAACTGGGCCGTGACCAATAAAGGCAGCGCCACCGCCGTGGCCAACATGAGCCTGGGCGGCGGGGCCAGCCAGGCCACCGACGACGCCGTGAACAACGCCGCCAGCAAGAACCTGATCATGGCCGTGGCCGCCGGCAACGAGAATCAGAACGCCTGTAACGTGTCCCCCGCCCGCGCCGCCAGCGCCATCACGGTGGGCAGCACCACCCGCACCGACGCGAGGAGCAGCTTCTCCAACTTCGGCACCTGCGTGGATATCTTTGCCCCCGGCAGCGACATCACCAGCACCTGGAACACCAGCAACACCGCCACGAACACCATCAGCGGCACCAGCATGGCGACCCCCCACGTGGCCGGCGCCGTGGCCCTGCTGATTGCGGCTGGCAACACCACCAACAGCGCCGTGACCAGCGCCCTGATCAACGCCTCGACCCCCAACAAGGTCACGGGCGCCGGCACCGGCAGCCCCAACCGCCTGCTGTTCACCGGAACGGGCACGACCAACCCGAACCCGAACCCCGGCACGACCTACACGGGCAGCGTGACCAACCGCGGCACCTCCTACAAGCCCGGCACCGCCGGCTTTAGCTACGCCGGCGGCACCCTCAAGGGCAGCCTCACCGGCCCCAGCGGCACCGACTTTGACCTCTACCTCCAGAAACTGAACGGCAGCACCTGGACCGACGTGGCTTCCAGCGAAGGCGCCACCAGCACCGAAAGCATCACCTACAACGCCGCCAGCGGCACCTACCGCTGGGAGGTCTACAGCTACTCCGGCAGCGGCAACTACACCCTGGTGGAAAACAAGTAACCCCGCCTCTGGCCCGCCGCTCTTCCCTCTTGGGCGGCGGGTTTTGTTGACCCTACAGACCCCGTGTCTGCTTTGACCCTGTGTCCTGAGTCCCTGGAGAATTGATGAAACGCACCCTGCTTTCCCTGTCCCTGCTGACCGCCGCCCTGTCCGCCTGTGGCACCACCGGCCCGACCTCTGCCCCCGACAGCGTGACCACCCTGCGCGCCGACAAGGCCAATCAGGGCGCCCTGCAACCGCTGATCGTGGGCGGCACGGTCTCGGCACGCGGCGCGCGGCCCTACCAGGTGGCCATGACCGACACCACCGGCTTTCAGTACTGCGGCGGCACCCTGCTGTCGAGCACCTGGGTTCTGACCGCCGCCCACTGCGTGCAGGGCACGTCGGCCTCCAGCATCCGCATTCGCGCTGGGGTCAACAAACTGAGTGACAGCAGCCAGGGTCAGACCGTTGGGGTCAGCACCGTGACCGTGCACCCAAGCTACCGGGGCGTGTCCTCGGGGTACGACATTGCCCTGCTGAAGCTCAGCACGGCGGTCAACAACTCCTACGCCGCGCCCGCCAAGCTGCCCAGCAACGCGGTCGAGGCGGTGCTGGACGTGCGCGGTAAGTCCGCCGTGGTGAGCGGCTGGGGCCTGACCCAGGGCAACAACAACAACAGCGCCAGCAACGACCTGCGCGAAGTCAGCATTCCCGTGACCCCCAACCCCGGCAGCTGCGGCGGCAGTGGCGTGCCCGGCAACACCATCTGCGGCGAATACAGCGCGGGCAAGGATTCGTGCAACGGCGACAGTGGCGGGCCTCTGGCACAGACCTACAACGGCAGCTTCTATGTGCTGGGCATCGTGTCCTACGGGCCGCCCCAGTGCACCGGCAACGGCGTGTACACCCGCGTCAACGGCTACCTGAGCTGGATTCAGCAGGTCAGCGGCCTGACCCCCGACGGCACGACCAACCCGAACCCGAACCCCGGCACGACCTACACGGGCAGCGTGACCAACCGCGGCACCTCCTACAAGCCCGGCACCGCCGGCTTTAGCTACGCCGGCGGCACCCTCAAGGGCAGCCTCACCGGCCCCAGCGGCACCGACTTCGACCTCTACCTCCAGAAACTGAACGGCAGCACCTGGACCGACGTGGCTTCCAGCGAAGGCGCCACCAGCACCGAAAGCATCACCTACAACGCCGCCAGCGGCACCTACCGCTGGGAGGTCTACAGCTACTCCGGCAGCGGCAACTACACCCTGGTGGAAAACAAGTAAACCGGTTCGCTAAGGCTTTCTCCTCTTCCTTCTCTCTGTTCTCCCCGAGGTCTGTCATGTTGAAACCGCTGCATGCTGTTCTGTCCGCCCTGGGTGTTCTCGCGCTGTCGGCCTGCTCCACGCAAACCGCCCCGGAGATGGCCGCCGCCCTGCCCCAGGAAACCCTGACGGTGACGGGCACCGAGAAGGCGTTCAGTGAAGACCTCAGTGCCCAGATTGTCTACGGCACCGTGACCAACGTGACCAACCGGCCCTATCAGGTCAGCGTGACCCCCAGCAACTACCTCTCGGGCGGCTGGTGCGGCGGTACCCTGATCAGCTCGACCTGGGTGCTGACGGCCGCGCACTGCGTGGACGGCTACAGCGCCTCGCAGATGCGGGTGCGCGCCGGGATTAACGACCTGACCACCAGCACCGGGCAGCTGCGCACCGCCGCGCAGATCATCAAGCACCCCAGCTACAACACCAGCACCAGCGCCAACGACATCGCCCTGATCCGGGTGTCGGCCTTTACCCTGGGCAGCACGGTGCAGCCGGCCGCCCTGCCCAATAACGCCACCGAAAGCGTGCTGGACGTGAACGGCAAGTCGGCCGTGGTCAGCGGCTGGGGCAAGACCGAAACCGGGGCCTCCAGCCCCCGCGCCCTGCGTGAAGTCAGCATTCCGATTACGCCCACCGGCAGCGACTGCGGCAGCCGCCCCGCCAACACCATCTGCGGCAAGTACAGCGCGGGCCGCGACTCGTGCAACGGCGACAGCGGTGGCCCTCTGGCCGCGCGGTACAATAACAAGTTCTATGTACTGGGCGCCGTGTCCTACGGCCCAGCCGAGTGCCGTGGCTACGGGGTCTACACCCGCGTGAACGGCTTTATCAACTGGATTGCCCAGAACACGGGCATCAGCGCGCAGTAACCATCACCGCAGCTTCTGCTGCACGACCGCCCGGCCACCACAGGCCGGGCGGTTTTTTGTGGGGTCTGGCGGCGCGGCCGCTGGGGAAGTGCCCGACAATGGGGTCATGGCCGCGCCCCCCAGTCCTGCCCTGACCACCCACGCTGAGGCCATCACCCACCTCTCGCTTGACCCGGTGATGGCCGCCGTCATCGCCCGCGTGGGCGACCTGCCTGTCCTGCCGCCGACCCCTGACCCCTTCACTACGCTGGTGCGCAGCGTGACGGGCCAGCAACTGAGCGTGAAGGCCGCCGCCAGCATCTACGCCCGCGTGCAGACCCTGCTGGGCGCCGTGACCCCCGAAACGCTGCTGGCCGCTGACCCCGAGGCCCTGCGCGGCGCGGGGCTGTCGTGGGCCAAAGTCAGGACAGTGCAGGCCATCGCGGGCGCGGCGCAAAGCGGCGCCGTAGAATTTGCCCACCTGGGTACCCAGGACGATGAGGCCGTGATTGCGGCGCTGCTGCCCCTGCCGGGCATCGGCCGCTGGACCGCCGAGATGTTTCTGATGTTTGGCCTTAGCCGCCCGGACGTCTTCAGCCTGGGCGACCTGGCGCTGCGCCAGGGGCTGGCCCGGCTGTACCCGGAGACCCCGCCCGCCGAGGTGCTGGCCGCCTGGGCGCCGTACCGCACCCTGGCCGCGCGCTACGTCTGGGCGGACAAGGCGCTGGCCAGGGCCGGCGGCGCGCCCGTTTAGGGGCCGCCCCTGCTAGCCTGCGGCCATGCCTGAGCATCCCAACTGGGCCACCCTGACCGAGGACGACGCGCAGCCCTGGCAGACCCTGGAATCCAGGGTGCTGGTCAGCGGCTTCCGCACCGTCTACGAGGACCGCGTGCAGGTCAGCAGCGGGGTGGAGACCCTGTACCAGTACCGCCCGCGTGGGCCGCGCGCCGTCTTCGTGCTGCCCGTGACCGCGCAGGGCGAGGCCGTGCTGATTCGGCAGTACCGTTATCCCCTGCGCGCCACCGTGACCGAAGTGGTGGCAGGCGGCGTCGAGCGCGGCGAGGAGCTGCACCACGCCGCCGAGCGCGAATTGCAAGAAGAGGTGGGCGGCGTGGCGGCCGAGTGGCTGGCGCTGCCCGGCTTCTATCCGCAGCCCAGCATCAGCGGGGTGGTGTTTTATCCTTTTCTGGCGATGGGCGTGACCCTCGGAGACACCGCGCACGAGGCCACCGAAACCATCGAGCGCGTGGTCCTGCCGCTGCGCCAGGCCTATGCGCTGCTGGAAACGGGCGGTATTCAGGACGGCGCCAGCAGCCTGACCCTGTGGCACGCCCGCGCGGCCCTGACGGCGCGGGGGCTGCTCTGACGGCAGACCTCCCGGCGCCCTACACGACGCTGGCCGGGCCCTGGCGCGAGGACCTGCTGGCCGAGAACAGCGAGTTTCTGGCCTTCGCCGACCGCGCCGAGAGCCCGGAGGAGGCGCTGGCGCAGTTGGCCGCCTTTCGGGCGCGCTACCCGGACGCCACCCACCACTGCTGGGCCTACCGCATCGGGCGCCTGTACCGCTTTCACGATGACGGCGAGCCGGGCGGCACGGCAGGCGCCCCCATCCTGAAAGCCATCGAGGGCCAGGGGCTGGACCGGGTGATGACCGTGGTGGTGCGCTATTACGGCGGGGTCAAGCTGGGCACCGGCGGGCTGGCCCGGGCCTACGGCGGCGCGGCGGCCGCCTGCCTGCGCGCGGCCCCGAAAACAGAGGTGCGGCCCCGGCTGACACTGTGGGTCACCGTGCCGTTTGACCACCTGAGCCGGCTGTACCACCTGCTGGGCAGCCTGGACGCTGTGCGCGGCCAGGACACCTACGGCGCGGCGGGCGTGACGCTGGAAGTATCTGTCTTTCCCGAGGACGCCCCCGACTTTGTGGCGGCGCTGCAAGACGCCACGCGCGGTGCGGCCACCGCCGACCCCCACCCCCCGGCCTCTTAAGCCCCCTGTGCCCGCCGCCTGCCCACCGCTCCCCCTGCCCCGCCCCTGCGGCGCGCTACCATGAGAGGCGTCCCCAGCCAATGTCTAACCTTTCCTTTCCCCCCTCTCCCCTGCTCCAGCCTGCGCCGGTCACGCTCCGCACCCTGGGCGACCTGCACCTGGGGGACTTCCGGAAGGTCAAATCGCTGCTGATGCTGGCCATCGTGGCGCTGGACGGCCCCACCAGCCGCCGCCACCTGGCGGCGCTCCTCTGGCCGCGCGCCGCCAAGCCTGAAGCCAGCCTGCGCGTGGCGCTGCACGCCCTGCGGGAGTCCTGCCCCGGCGCCCTGTCCGGCGAGGAGCGGCTGGATACAGCCCTGCCCTGCGACGCAGCGGCGCTGCTGACCCTGCGCGGCGAGGCGGCGGTGCAGGCGTACAGCGGCGCCTTTCTGCCGGACCTAAAGGTCGAAGGGGTCTCAGCCGAGTTCGAGGAGTGGGTTGAAGGCTGGCGCCAGCGCCTGGCGCGGCACGTGCAGAGCGAGGCCCTGCTGCTGGCCGAGCGCAGCGAGCCCGGTCAGGCGGCGCAGTGGGCGGCACGCGCCTACGACCTGCCGGGCGCCCCCCCCGCCGAGCCAGATACCCTGCGCCGCCTGCTGGCCCTGAGCGCCCCGGCCAGCGCCCTGGAGGCCGCGCTGCGCACCGAGCTGCGCGAGCTGACCGGCCGCCGCGCCACCGACAGCCTGCCCGCGCCCCGGCGCGCCACACGCATGATGGGCCGCGAGGCCGAGCTGGACACCCTGCTGGCCTGGGCCACGCAGGCGGGCGGCGGGGTGGCGGCCGTGACCGGCCCCGGCGGCATCGGCAAATCCACCCTGGCCCGCGCCCTGCTGCGCGAACTGACGGTGCTGGGCCGCGCCGTGACCCTGGTCGACACCGAGGGCGTGACCCATGCCAGCGAGGTCGCCGCCCGCCTGGCCGCCGCGCGTGGGCAGCCCGGCGGCGACTGGGCCGCCCTGGGGGGTAGCCTCAAGGAAGGCGCCGTGGTGCTGCTGGACGGCCTGGATGACCTGGACGACCTGGAGGACCTGCGCCGGGGCCTCACGCAGCTGCCGGGCACGCGCTGGGTGCTGACCGGACGCCGCTCGCGGCTGGGCCGCACCACGGCTCCGCAGGCAAGAGGCGACCTGCTGCTGGCCCTGGGCGGCCTGGAGCGGCCGCCCCCCGAAGCTTCGTGGCTGGACGTGGGGGTGTGCAGCGCGGTGCAGGTGTTTGTGCGCGAGGCCGCGCGGGTGCGGCGCGACTTTGTGCTGAACGCCCAGAACGCCGGCCTGGTCGCCAGCCTGACCCGCCGCCTGATGGGTCACCCCCTGGCGCTGACGCTGGCCGCGTCGTGGCTGCGCGTCGAAGATCTGGACGCCGTGCATGCCCGCATGCTTCAGGAAGCCGGCGCCCTGCGCACCGCCGACGGCGACGGCGACGGCCGGCGTGGACTTCAGGTGGCCGCGCAGCGGTCGTGGGCCATGCTCAGCCCGGCCCTGCAGGCGGCGGCCCTGCGCCTGAGTGCCGGCGCCGACTTTGACCCCGCCGACAGCGCCGCGCTGGGTGTGCCCGCCGACGCCGTAGACGCCCTGCTGGGCCACGCCTTTCTGGAAGCCTACCTGCCCGGCAGCGAGCGGCTGCGCCTGTACCCGGCCCTGGACGGTCTGATGGGCGCGCAGGCGGCCCTGCACCCCGCACTGTACCGCGAGGCCCAGGCGGCGCACGCCCAGCACCACCTGGGCCGCTTTCTGGCCCTGGCCCCTGAAGACCCGGCCACCGACCCTGAACGCAGCAACCTACACCTGGCCATGCAGGCGGCCCTGCGCGGCGGCACCTTAGCGGCCGCCCACGCCGAGCATCTGCTGGCCCACTATGACCGCCGGGGCATGCACGCCGCCGGCATGGACGCCCTATTTGCCCTGAGCGACCTGGCTGAAGAGGTCAGCGCCCCGCCCGAGGTCCAGGCGGCGCTTCAGGTAGGCTGCATGTGGCTGGCCTACCGCGCAGGCCGCTTGCTGGACGCGCAAACGCTGGCCGCCGCCTTCTTGCAGGGGCCGCTGGCGACCCTGCCGGGCAGCCGTATGAAGGTGCTGAACACGTTGGCGTCGGTGCGCGGCGTTCAGGGCCAGATGCGCGCCTCGGCGGACCTGACCCGACAGGCCCTGAGTCTGGCTCAGAGCTTAGGGGATGAGGCGCGGGAGCGCTTCTACCGCCTGAGTCTGCTCAGTTCTCTTTCCTTTCTGGGAGAAGAAGAGGAACTTCAGCGGCAAATGCAGGTGGTTGAGGCGGGCTTGTCCGAGCTGCCCGAGGCGCAGGCCTGGCAGACCCGGCAGACCCTGCTCCACCTGCGCGCGCTCTCCCATGTCGCGGACGCAGCCCTCCTGAGGGAAGCGGAGGCCATTGCCCAGTGGGCCGCCGATCGGGGGCATGTCTTTCTCAGTGTTCATGCCCTCCTCAATGGGACTGCCGCTGCTCTCACCCTGACCCAGTGGCGAGACGCCGAAAGGTGGCTTGAGCAGGCGCGCCGCCTGGTGGACACCACCCAGCCCTCCGAACTGGCCGTAGAATTGCTGCGCTTTGACGCACAGGTGAAATATGCCAAAGGGCGCAGCCCCCAGGCTCGCCGCGCTGCCCGTGACGCTGCAGCGCTGATTCGGCAGCGGGGCAACCCCTGGGAAGCCTACGAACTCCTGTTGGTCACCGCTCCAGACCTCTCCAGCTGTGGCCCAGAGCCGCTGGGGACCTTCCTCTGCCAATTGGCCGGGTCACCGAATGTCCATATGGAGCAGCGGCGACGCGCTCGGGCCTTACTCACCGGATTGTCCTGGCCAGTCCCTGTTCTGTCCTCAGAAGCCGCTGCGCCACTTCACCAGACCTTGACGGCCTGGCTTGAACAGCAGTTGAGCTGATCAGGGCCCCCAGACTGGCGGCGGAAATCCGCCTACGTCCCCATCGCCACCGGGCTCTGTGGTGTTTGTTGGTGCGTCTGGCGGGTTCATCCCCACCCTTGCCGGCTGGAACATCGCGGGCTGCACGTCGCTGGCCCCCGAAGCAGGTATCCCCGGCACGTAGTATAGCGGCCAGCCCTGGTACAGCATCTGCTCCCAGGGCCGCACGGGGTCGCCTTCGCGCGCCTGACTGGTGATGTGCTTTTCGAGGTCATCGGGCAACTGGTCAGGGGACAGCACCGGCATGGGCACGTACTGCAGGACAAAGTCCTGGTTGTACTGCGGCCAGCTGGGCGCAAAAGGAACCTCGTACTGGCCCCCGTACGCCTGGGCCAGCGGGGCAAACACGTACAGGGCCAGCGGCTCGCCTGCGTGGCTGACCGCGTACAGACGGCCGTCGAAGGTGGTCAGGGCCAGAAACTTGAGGGGCTGCTCGGTTTGGGTCATAGCACTCCTGGAATGGAAAGAGGTTTAGGGGCCGTGCCGCTCGGCGCCCGGAGGGGGCAGCGGGGCCTGGGTGGCCAGCACCGGCTCAAACAGATGCGCCGCCACCCCGCCCGGCGGGCGGCCAGGGTGGTCGTAGGCATAGAGATACAGCGGCCAGCCCTGGTACGTCACCTGGTCCCAGGTGCGTAGCCCGTACAGGTCGCGCGCCTGCGCGCCCACCAGCGCGGTCACGCTGGCCTTGACCGGCAGCGGCGCTGGCAGCGGGACGTAACTGTAGACAAACAGTTTCAGGTGTTCGGGCCACTGGGCGGCGTAGGGCACGCGCTCGCCGCACAGCACCGCCGCCTGCAGCGGCACAAACCGGTAAACCGGCAGCGGCCCGCGCGGCGTGGCCACGTGCAGCGCGCCGCCGTGCAGGCACAGTTCACGCAGGTCGGCGGGCGGCAGCGGGCGCAGCCGGGCCAGGCCCAAGCCGCGTCCACTGGTGCGGGCGGCCCCAGGCGCGGCATAGATTCGGCTCAAGGGGTCACCAGATGGGTGCGGCGCGGGTCAGGTGCAGGCGACTGCGCCGGGCGCCCCTGCCGCAGCAGATGGCCCAGTTCGGCGGCCAGCCCACCGCGCCGCGTCCAGCGCTGGCGGCCCAACCGGCGCTCGGCGGCGCCGAGCAGGTCTGTCAGGGTGGTGCCGTCGTGCGGCGCGTGGGCCAGCGCGAAGGCAAAGGCGCTGCGCCGCAGCCGCCCCGGCACCCCCAGGGTGGCCAGTTGCCCGCCAAACGCCGCCTGAAGCGGATGCAGGTGCCCAGGCTGAAGCCGCTGCGGCGAACACAGCACGAACGAGTCGCCGCCCAGCCGGTACACCTGCGCCGGCCAGTTGCGCGCGGCGTGGGCCAGCACCCCGGCCAGCGCGCACAGCACCTGGTCGCCGGCCGCCTGGCCGCTTCGCCGGTTCAGCGCCGCCAGGCCGTCAATGTCCAGCAGCGCCAGGGTGGCGGGGGCCGGAGCGTCGGCGGCGTCCAGCAGCAGGGCGCGGCGGTCAGGCAGACGTGTCAGGGGGTCGGTGTGGTACGCCTGCACGTCTTCCAGCACCGCCAGACGCTCGCCGCCCGGCAGGGTCCTGAGCAGCATGCGGCACACCCGCCGCTCGCCATTCGGGGTGGTCAGACGGGTGTGGTGCGCGCCGTCGGGGCGCTCAAGCAGTGGGGCCGGCAACGGACCATGCCCAAACACCCGCACGAAGGCGCGGTTCAGCCGCGCGGGGTGCCCGGTCACCCAGTACACGGCGGGCAGCGGCAGGTGTTCAAACAGGTCGTTGTCCATGTGTTTCATTCGCGGCGTCCCCCTGTGACCTGCAGCGTGCCGGGCGGCGCGTTACCGCAGCGTTAACGCGGCTCTAGACTGCGCCCCATGTCTGTCCTGCCCTTCCGAATTGGCTACGGAGAAGATGCCCACCGCCTTGAAGTGGGGCGGCCGCTGGTGCTGTGCGGCGTGCCGGTGCCCCACGCCGAGCTGGGCGCTGTGGCCCACAGCGACGGTGACGCCGCCCTGCATGCGGTGGCCGACGCGCTGCTATCGGGGTTAGCCCTGGGCGATATCGGGCAGTATTTCCCCGACACGGCCCCGGAGTGGCGCGGCCTGGACTCGCGCCAGATCGTGGCGCGCGCGCTGGAGCTGGTGCAGGCGCGCGGCTACGCTCCGGCCAACGTGGCGCTGGTCGTCACGCTGGACCGGCCCAAGTTGGGGCCGCTGCGCGCCGAGCTGGCCCGCACCCTGGCCGAGTTGCTGGCGCTGCCCGAAACCGAGGTCGGCGTGAGCTTTAAGACCTCCGAGGGCCTGGCCCCGGCGCACGTTCAGGCGCGGGCGACCGTGCTGCTGACGCAGGTGGCCGGATGAGCGAGGTGCCGCCTCCCCTGCTGCGCGCCGTGCTGTTTGAACCCGAAAAGGCGGGCAACGTGGGCAATGTGGCGCGCACCTGCGCCGTGCTGGGCGCCGAGCTGCACCTGATCCGGCCATTCGGCTTTCACCTGCACGACCGCGAGTTCCGGCGCGCGGTGATGGACTACCTGCAGGGCGTCGAGCTTCATGAACACGCGAGCTGGACGGCCTTTCAGGGCACGCTGGCGCCAGACGCACGGGTCTGGGCCTTCAGCACCCACGCGCAGACCCTGCACACCCGCGCCGGGTTTGTGCGCGGCGACTACCTGCTGTTTGGCCCCGAGTCGCGCGGCCTGCCCACCTGGCTGCGCGGCGCCCTGCCTGCCCTGAAACTGCCGCAGCCGGGCGGCGGACGCAGCCTGAACCTCTCGGTGGCGGTGGGCGTCGCGGCGTTTGAAGCTGGGCGCCAGATCGAAGGCTGGTAAGCCACACGGCTCATTTCGACAAATATCGAATTGTTCAAAATGATTCGAGGAGGCTCGAAATGACCGAGGCGATGGAACGTATGAACAGGCAATACCGGCACATTCTTCAGGGCTTACAGGCCAATGCCGAGCGGGACGTGCGCCTGGCGCGGGCCGCAGGGGACCTGCAAGCCACAGCCAAAGCCCAGGCGCGTCTAGACACGCTGCGCGCCGCGCTGGACATCTACGCGGCGTCGCATCTGGTGGCACATGGCACGCGGCCCTGGCCCCCACCAGAGCGCCCGTGAGCGCCGAACTGACCCGCACGGCGGCGCTGTTCCGCGCCCTGTCGCACCCAGCCCGCCTGAGCCTGCTGCGTCTGGTCTGGACCCAGGAAGCCAGCGGCGAGGGGCTGGCGCGCCTGATGAATCTGGCGCCGGCCACCGTCAGCCACCACCTCGCGCAACTGACGGAAGCGGGGCTGCTGACCACGCGCCAGGACGGGCATCACCGCCTGCACCGCGCGGCCACCGCCACACTGGACCTGCCTCTGGGTGACCTGGTACGCGGGGCCGCCACCCCGCCCTCCAGCAGCGATCCCTACGAAGGGCGCGTACTGCGCGCCTTTTTCAAGGAGGGCCGCCTGACGGTCCTGCCCGCCCAGCACAAGAAGCGGGACGTGGTGCTGCGCGAACTGGCCAGCCTGTTTGACCCAGGCCGCCGCTATCCCGAGCGCGAGGTCAACGCCGTGCTGGGCGAGGTCTACAGTGACGTAATGACCCTACGCCGCGAGCTAGTGGGCCTGGGCGTGTTGGCACGCGAAGCTGGGGTGTACTGGCGCCCTGAGGCCACGCCCCTGGCATAGACGGCACGCAGAGGCTTGAGTGCCTGAATGTTTTAGAAAGCTGGCGCCTACCCAGCGCGAGCAGCCCCTCCGCCGACCGTCACAGACAGCCCAGAAACCCAGATCATGAGCGCCAAGCCCTGGGCGGTCTGCCAGAGGCCGGTGCTCCCGGCACCCTGCGCTTCCCCGCACCGCAGCAGGAGACCGAGCGCCCGCCCAAGCCAGGACAGCAAGCAGTGGCTTGAAGGTGACTGCGCCCCACCTCATCACAGAGGCGGCTCTGGAGTTGTGCAGAGCCTGGCGCACCCTCCACTGGACCGCTGCGGTCCTCTGGCCTCACGCCGCTAGAGTAAAGGCCATGACACAACCCAACTTCGACACCCTGCTTGCCCGCTACGCCGACCTGCTGGTCCATACCGGCGTCAACTTGCAAGCCGGCGGCAAGGTCCGGGTCAGCGCGCCGGTGGAGGCCGCGCCTCTGGCCCGCTTAGTGGCGCGCGCCGCCTACCGCGCGGGCGCCGCCGACGTGCGCGTGGTGTACGAGGACGCCCACCTGGCCCTGGCCCTGTACGAGGACGGCCAGGACGAGGCAGTCAGCTTTGTCCCCGAGTGGTTCTCGCGCGAACGTGAAGCCATGATGGACGACGGGTACGCCTCAATTGCCATCGTGGGCGAGGATCCTGGGCTGCTGGCCGGGGCTGACCCGGCGCGCGTCGGGGCCCGCAGCAAGGCGCTGGCCCAAGCCCTGCGGCCAGTCAGTGAGGCGGCGGCCAGCTTCCGCATTAACTGGACGGTGGGCGCGGTGCCCACCCCGGCCTGGGCGGCGCGCGTCTTTCCAGAGCTGTCCCCGGAAGAGGCCGTCGCGCGGCTGTGGACCGATATTTTCACCGTCACCCGCGCCGACCAGCCCGACCCGGTGGCCGCGTGGGCCGCGCACACAGAGCGCCTGGCCCGCCTGACGGACCTGCTGAACGCCCGGCAGTACGCCGCCCTGCACATCCGCAGCGAGCTGGGCACCGACCTGACGGTGGGGCTGGCCGACCATCACGTCTGGCAGGGCGGCGCCGAAACCGCCCAGAACGGCGTCCGTGCCGTGCCCAACCTGCCCACCGACGAGGTGTTCACGGCCCCCCACCGAGAGCGGGTGGACGGCTGGGCGGTGGCCAGCAAGCCCCTGAGCGCCCGTGGCCAGGTTATTGAGGGCATTCGCATGCGCTTTGAAGGAGGCCGAGCGGTGGAATTCAGCGCCCGGCAGGGCGAGGACACCCTGCGGCAGCTGATGGCCACCGACGAGGGCGCGCTGCGGCTGGGCGAGGTGGCCCTGGTGCCCGCCTCGGCGCCCGTGGCGCGCACTGGCACACTGTTCCTGAACACCCTGTTCGACGAGAACGCCGCTTCTCATATCGCCCTGGGCCGCTGCTATCCCACTAACGTGCAGGGCGGCCAGACCCCGGAAACCCTGCGCGCCGCCGGGGGCAACGCCGACAGCCTGATTCACGTGGACTGGATGATCGGCACCGCCCAGACCGACGTGGACGGCATCACCGCCAGCGGCGAGCGCGAAGCCCTGATGCGCGGGGGCGAGTGGGTGCTTGCACTGGACTGATCCAGCCTCCGATTGAACCGAGCAGAATGTCGGGTGGAATCCGAGCAGAGAGAGAAGGAACCGATGCGGATTGCGCGATCTAGAAGCTTTCCGGGTGTGCTGCAATTCAGCGGCACACATATGAAGGCCCTGACGACCCGACCAGCACAGCAAAAGGGCGCGCAGATTTCTCCGCGCGCCCCCTTTTTGCCGCCGCTGGTTACAGGGCGAGAATCTGGCTGAAGTCGCCGCTGAGGCCGTCGGGGAAGAAGCCGCCCTTGACGGCGCCGGGGGCCAGGAACACGATGTTCCCCACCTGACGAGGCGTGCGGCTGTAGGCGATGCCGTTGCTGTCGGCCAGCACGATGTTCGCCGCGCCCGCTTCCACGATGCCCTGATCGGTGTCCAGGGCGCCGTCCACGCTGTCGCGCAGGTTGCTGATGGCCTGCACCACATCGGCCACCTTCAGGGCAGAGGTCACGTCCGTGTTGCGCTGCTGGTACAGCAGGGTGCGGATCATCCCGGCGTGGTACGCCTCGACGGCCAGAATGCCCGCCGCATTTTCCAGGTTGCCGCCCGCACTGGTGTCGGTCAGCAGGCGCGCGGCGCCCTTGTAGGCGCTGACGCCCACGTCCTCGAAGATAAAGGCGCCGTGCAGGAAGAACAGGTCGTTGGCAAAGGGGTTAAAG
This sequence comes from Deinococcus arboris, assembly GCF_009755355.1. Classification (GTDB taxonomy): domain Bacteria; phylum Deinococcota; class Deinococci; order Deinococcales; family Deinococcaceae; genus Deinococcus; species Deinococcus betulae. Next base: position 52,855 of record NZ_WQLB01000010.1, read on the forward strand.
CCGGTGATGGCTCCGCCCGACGCCGCCGCGCCCGCCGCCGCAAAGGCCGGCCCCAGGTCCAGGGTGGGCTGCGCCACAGCGCCAAAGCCCAGTACCTTGCGGATGATCTTGACGTGGTTCAGCTCGTCGGTGGCGACCTCGTTGGCGTAGGCGCGCACATCGGCCGACTCGAACTTCACGCCGTCGCCGTTCTTGCCAGTAAAGCCAGCGGGCAGGATGACCTTGCTGCTGTTGCCGCCAGCCGCGTCCAGTTCCTGCAAGCGGCCCACGGCGGCCAGATAGAACGCGGCTTCTAAGTATTCGAGGTTCAGGGCAAAGTTGAAGATGGTGCCGTCCAGGTTGGGCCGGGCGCCCATGCCCATCGCGGGGGCGCAGCCCGCCAGCAGACCGGTAGCGGCGGTCGCGCCGGCCACGCCAAGAAACTTGCGGCGGTTAAACGTGTCGTTGCTCATGGGAATCCTCCAGCGAAAAAGGGAAGTCGAAAGGCCGATGAAGCAACAAGGACACCCCAGCCGTCCGGGTCGGACAGCCCTGTGTGATGTCGGTTCTCCGTTCAGCCTTATGCCGCTTGCCTCTGGTTGGATTGCGTCGGGGTGAGGTGTGAAGGGAGCGTGAAGGGTCAGCTGGGCAGCTCTGGAACAGGCTGACCAGCTAGAGCCACCGCCAGCGCGCGGGCCTGTTCCAGTTGCTGGACGAGGGTGACCTGCTTTTCTTCCAGCCGGGTGATTGCCGCCTGAACCTGGGCCAGCACGGTGGTTTTGAGCTGCTGGACCTGTTCGGGGGTGGGCTGATCTGCCTGCCGGTACACAGACATCATCCACTCGCCCTGTGTGGCCAGCCCGACAAGCCGCTGTCCATTCAAGAAGGCGCGCACCTCGTCCAACGTCAGGCCCAGCGCCTGCCACTCCTGCACCCCACGCAATTCAATGACGTTGTGCAGCAGAAACCGGAACCGGCTGCCCACCCGCAGCGGATGGAGCAGGTCTTCGCGCAGCAGGTGACGCACGGTGGTCACCGGCAGGGTCATCAGGGCGGCAAAGCGGCCAATACCGACCCCGCGCGGGTCCAGCAGGGCTTCAAAAACCTCAGGCCCGCCGCAGAGGGTCTCCAGCCCGGCGCGCGTTGCCGGGGGCAACTGGGCCAGATTGTCTCTGGAAAAGGCCACCAGTGTACGGAACTGCGCTTCAGTCAGGGCCATTACGCCAGCCGCCGAAGAGGCACGATGACCTGCCAGTGGGGGCAGCGCAGGTGAGAGAGGCGAAGACGGGTCATGCGGATTCCGCTGAATTGCCGCACAGCCGGACAGGCACCGTCTGCGCTTTCATATCGCGCAATCCGCATCTGTTCCTGCTCGCTCTCCTGCGCAGCTTTCCAAGTCCACTCGGAGTGCATCGGGGTCCGTATCCGTCGAGCTTGCCGCGCGGCCTCGTGCCGGGCCAGCAACGCCGGCGTCCAGTTCGGTTCAATCATGCAAACCCTCCGGCCCCCAGCGTCAAACGTGCAGTCCACTGCATGTCAAGCCCGGTCGCTGAGCACAGTGAGCTGATACCCGGCCCACTCCAGCCAGAAAGCGTGCAGGGCACGCAAGCAGGTGACTTCCGCTTCTTGGGTCTGGGCAGAGGGCCGGCCTGCCAGCCACGCCTGGCCGAGTTGAGCCTTCGCTTGCAGAAAGGCGCTGTGATGCCCCGCCGTACCGCCGATGTTCTCCTGCACGGCCTCCCAGTCAAAGGCGAAGTGGGCCCGGAGCCACTCATTCAGGCGGTCTTGCAAGTCAGGGTGGGGGCCGCTGGGCAGCAGTGCCGTTACGTCCTGCTCCAGCCAGCGGGCAAAACGGGCTTCGAGTGCAGCGCGGCGTTCTGGGGAGGGCATGGCCTCAGCACAGCATAGCCAGAGGCCGTCAGCACGCGGCAGTCAACAAAAAGAGCGGCCCCACATCGGAGCCGCCCCTCTTGCCTGCTGCCTGCTTTACTTCACCAGGCCGAGTTTGCGCACTTCATCGCGCTCTTCTTCCAGTTCCTTGGCGGTGGCGTCCATCTTGCCCCGGCTAAAGTCGCTGACGTCCAGGCCCTGCACAATTTCGTACTGGCCGTTCTTGCAAGTGACGGGGAAGCCGTAGATCAGGCCTTCGGGCACGCCGTAGCTGCCGTCACTGGGAATTCCCATGCTGACCCACTCACCCTCAGGGGTGCCCAGCGCCCAGTCGCGCATGTGGTCAATGGCGGCGCTGGCGGCGCTGGCGGCGCTGCTCAGGCCACGGGCTTCAATGATCGCGGCGCCGCGCTTGGCGACGGTCGAGATATAGCTGTTCTCGTACCAGTCGCGGTCCACCTGGTCCAGGGCGGGCTGACCGTTCACGGTGGTCTGCGACAGGTCGGGGTACTGCGTGGAGGAGTGGTTGCCCCAGATCGTCAGGTTCTTGATGCTGCTTACAGGCTGCCCGGTTTTCTCGGCCAGCTGCGAGATGGCGCGGTTGTGGTCCAGACGCACCATCGCCGTGAACTGCTTCGGGTCCAGGTCGGGGGCGTTCTGCTGGGCAATCAGGGCGTTAGTGTTGGCGGGGTTGCCCACGACCAGCACCTTCACGTCCCGGCTGGCCACCGCGTTCAGGGCCTCGCCCTGCGGCTTGAAGATGCCGCCGTTGGCGCCCAGCAGGTCGCCGCGCTCCATACCGGCCTTACGGGGCATGGCGCCCACCAGCAGGGCGTAGTCGGCGTCCTTGAAGGCCACCATGGGATCGTCACTGGTCACGATGTCCGCCAGCAGAGGGAACGCACAGTCGCGCAGCTCCATGACCACGCCGTTCAGGGCCTTGAGGGCCGGGGTGATTTCCAGCAGTTGCAGAATGACGGGCTGGTCCTTGCCCAGCATGTCGCCGGACGCGATGCGGAAGAGCAGGCTGTAGCCAATCTGGCCGGCGGCGCCGGTCACGGCGACACGGACGGGTTGCTTGGTGGTCATGGGGTTCCCTCCTACAGGAATGGTTTTTCGGCCCACAATAACGCGGGCCGGGCGCATGGGGGCCAAGTTCCCCGGACAGAGACAGGGCTAAGCCAGCTGAAATACAGGCGGGAGGCGGTCAGCCATGACCCGCTGCAAGCCGCGTTTTAGCTCGGCAGAAGCGGCTTCAGTCAGATGCAACTTCAGTTGGAATACAGAGGTGCCCAGCACACCCGCCGCCTCTTGGTCCAGGTGGAGTTCGAGAACAGCCGCCGACAGGATGCAGGCTGTCACGCCCCCGTATACAACTGCACCGTTGGCCCGCACCAGACAATAGGTCTCCATGCCCAGGGCCATCTCCTGTTCATCCTCAAACAGCGCGCGCTGAAGCTCCAGCCACTCCTGTGGGTCGTCTGGGTGATCACTCAGGACCACTGCGAACGTCTCCAGGTCTTCAAGTTCACCGACAAACACGGCGTTGACGTCAAAGGTCACAGTCATTCTAAATCGGTGCATCTTTCTGAAACTTCGGCTCCCGCTTTTCTCGCAGGCTGCTCAGACCTTCCTGCACATCTGGGCCAGTAAAGCCCAGGAATTCCAGCGCCAGGCTGGCGTCAAAGGTGGGGCCCATCGCGCGCAGCCAGTTGTTCAGGGCGTACTTGGTCCAGCGGATGGCGGTGGGACTGCCGGCGGCCAGTGTCCGGGCCACCTTCCAGGCACGGTCCAGCAGCTCATCGTCAGGCACGCTGAGGCTGACCAAGCCAATGCGCTCGGCCTCCTCGCCACTGACGGGTTCGCCGGTCAGCAGGTGGTACTTGGCCTTGTTCAGCCCGCACAGCAGGGGCCAGATAATCGCGGCGTGGTCGCCTGCCGCCACCCCCAGACGCACATGCCCGTCCAGCAGCCGCGCCGACCTGGCCGCCACGCTGACATCGGCCAGCAGCGCCACCGCCAGCCCCGCGCCGACGCAGGGGCCGTGAATGGCACTGACGATGGGCCGCGAGCAGTTGATGACGTTATAGACGAGGTCGCGCGCTTCCTTCCAGACACGGGCCAGCGCAGTAAAGTCGCTGGCCATCTCTTCAATCAGGGTAAAGTCGCCGCCCGAGGAAAACCCCCGGCCTTCGCCACGAATCAGCACAGCCCGGACACCCGGCGTGTCGTCTATATCGCGCCACACGCGCGTCAGGGCGCGGTGGGCGCCTGCATCCACCGAGTTCAGGGTCTTCTCGCTGCGGATAACAATTTCCAGAATGCCGCCGTCGTGCAGTTCAAGGGTCAGGCCGGGGTACTGGCCCAGCGCGGTCAGGGTCTCAGGATTCACTCTGGCAGGGTACGGCAGCCGCCTGCCGAGGAGAGCAGGCTAGCCAGAGGCGCGGCCCCTCATTTCAGCAGGGACCGCATCATGAGACATGCTTCCTAGCGCCGAATCAGTTTGGCCAGGGCTTCGGCGCGTTTCAGGTCGGTCAGGGGCCCGCTGGAGGCTTCCTGCGGGTCCAGCGGATAGGTGAACACCGGCTTGCCCAGGCGCTTCAGCACCTCATCTGTGGCGTTGCGGGGCACCATCTGGCCGTTGTTCAGGCGGCGCAGAATCAGCACGCGGTCGGTCTTCAGGGTCAGCAGTTCCTCAGTATTGAGCTGCTTGAAGCTGATGCTCGGGTCAATGCCGGCCGGCGTGTTCAGCGTCAGGCCCAACGTGGCGAGGTTCCGGCTGAAGGAGAAACCGCGCCCCAGCACCATGATGGAATTAGGCTCGTACATATACAGCAGCGTGGTGTTCGGCGCCGCCTTGCTGACCGCTGCCAGTTGCGCTTTCAGAGTGGCAATGCGGGCGTCATAGGTCTGCAAGTAGCGCTGGGCCTGGGCCGACTTGCCAAACAGGCGGCCCAGTTCGCTCAGGGCCGTGCGCCAGGGCAAGGTGTCGTAGTTGTAGGCCAGGGTGGGGCCGTACTTTCTGATGGTGTCGTAGGTGGCCCGGCTGCTCTCTTCTCCGTCCATCAGAATCAGGTCGGGTTTCAGAGCCGTCATCAGCTCGGCTGAGGGCTGGTTGTACGCGCCCACGAACACCGCACTTTGCAGGCTGCCCTTGGCCAGAGTGCTCAGATTCTGTGCCGGCTGACCCAGACGCCCTTCGACGCGGCCCGAGCCAAACCCCACCGCCTTGATGCCCAGCACACTGAGCAGCTCCGCCTGCTCCTCGCTGAGCGTCACCACGCGGGCTGGGGTCTTCTGAAATGCCAGGGTGCCCAGGCTGTGCTTGATAGCGAGGGGAAAGGAACCTGCGGCCCAGGCACCCGCAGCGGCGAGACAGCCAGAGGTGAACAGCACATAGGAGGCCAGACGAACACGGGTCATGTCTTCATGCTGCCTTAATCCGACTAGCTCAGTCAACTTTTACCAGGCAGTAGGCCCCTCGGAAGCGGCGGCTCTACGCCAACTCACCGGGCAATAGCAGCGTGGGCCGCGCCTCCAGCGCCACGCTACCGGTGTCGTCCAGCCGGGCCAGCACGGCCTCAAAGCCCCAGTCCTGCGCCCAGAGCCGCTTGACCGCGTGCAGGGCGGCGGTGCCGGGAGGCTGCACCTGCGCGGTTTCGGCCACCTGTTCACCAGGGCGGCGCACCACGAGTGTGGGGCCCAGGTCGGCCCGCGCCAGCGCCCGGTAGAACTGCTGCACAGCGTCGTCCATCAGGTAGGTGGTGCGAATCAGCACCTGGGCCTGGGTCGCCAGTCCTTCCAGGGCGTCCTCATCAATGCGCGCGGGGCGCAGAGGCGCGAAGAGGCGACGGAGCTGCTCCGGCAGATTGCCGTGACGGTAAAAACTTTCCTCAAAGGTGGGCGGGAGGCCCAGGCCCCGCACACCCTGTTCGGCCAGACGCGCGCCCTCGGCGCCCAGGTCGCGGGCCATCTGTGCTGGGGACGCCCCCGCTTCGGCCAGAATCACCATGGGACCCAGCCTAGCGTGCTCCTCTGCCCGTGACAGCGAGAGAGTGCCTTCTGGCCGTCAGGTGGCGTGAGCAGCACCAGACAAGTCAGCCTCTCCCTGAGAGTGATAAGGCTTCCTCTCAGTTCAGGCGGTGGCGCAGCCAGGCCTTGACGCCGCTAGCGCTGGGAGTGTCGCGCACCAGGGCCGCCACCACCCCGCCGGGCACCGGGCAGACCACCAGCACCTGCTCCTGAAACTCGACTTGCAGCGCCTTGATGGGCAGAGGCTGGGCCAGGTGATGGGTCAGGGTCTGCGCCGCCGTCATCAGAAAGCGCAGGTATGCACCCACCTCGGCACCTATTTCAGTGGTCACGCTCAGGGCCGCGCCGCTGCTGTCAAAGGCGCCGGCTGCACTGACGCCCGGCAACACGCTCAGGCCTGCGATATATGCCTGGGCCTGCTCGGCGGCCTGCAGGCGGCTGGCCGCTTCCTGACGCTGGGTGGATGTGGGAGCAGCCAGAGGCTGAGAGGCGGGCGCCTCTTCAGGCTCTGGGGGCGCCGGCACAGCAGCTGGTTCAGCGGGCACTGGGGCTGCCTGTCCCTGCGGGGCCTCTGGCGTCACCCGAATGGGGCCCAGGCGCGGCGCAGGAGCAGGCGACGGGGGGGGCACCGGGGCCACCTTCACCTTAGGGTCAGGCAAGATCAGCTGCCCGGCCAGCCACTCCTGCAAGGCCGGAAACAGCCGCTCGGCCCGCAGGGGCTTACGCAGCACGTCCAGCACCCCCAGCGCGCGGGCCTGGGCACGCAGTTCATCCTCGACGATGCCGCTCATAAACACTACGGGCAGGTCAGGGTGAGTGCGCCGCAGCCGCTGCGCCAACTCCACACCGCTCATGCCGGGCATCCGCACGTCGGTCAGCACCAGGGCCGTGTCAGGGGTCAGGCGCTCCAGGGCAGCGCTGCCGCTGTCAGCCAGGGTGACCGGCAGATGAGGCCGCAGCATGGACTCCATGGTGTGCAGCAGCCCCGGACTGTCATCCACGATGAGAATCGAGGGCGGGTGGGGGGCGGCGGCGGTCATGCCCTACGGTAGCCGCCGGAGCATCACCCGCCGCTTACGCCCGGCCCGGCCTGCGTGAGGTTTCTCACCCGATCTCATGAAGTGGCGCCCCCCACCTGGGGGCATACTGCACCCATGATGGAGTCCGCTTGACCTCGCCTCTGGCGCCGCTGCTGGCGCATGATCCCCGACTGAACGCCGTGTGGACCTGGGTTCAGGGCAACATGCGCGCCGACGCCGCCCATGATGAAGGGCACCTGGCGCGGGTCGCCCGCTGGACGGTGCGCTGCGCCCCAGACGAACCCGCTGCGCTGGCAGTGGCGGCGGCCCTGACGCACGACGTCGTCAATCTGCCCAAAAACCACCCCGAGCGTGCCCAGGCCAGCGAGCGCAGTGCCCAGGCGGTGCGGGCGCATCTGCCAGGGCTGGGCTTTACCGCCCACGAAACCGAGGAGGTCGCGCTGGCCGTGCGCGACCACAGCTTCTCGCGCGGGGCCATTCCGCAGACCACCCTGGGCGCGGCCTTGCAAGACGCCGACCGGCTGGACGCCCTGGGAGCACTGGGGGTGCTGCGCGTGGCGGGTGTGGGCGGGCAACTGGGGCGCGCGCTGCTGCACCCAGAAGACCCCTGGGCGGTGGCCCGCACCCCCGACGACCTGACCTATACTGTGGACCACTTTTTTACCAAGTTGCTGCGCCTGGACGGCACCTTCCGGACCCTCCCCGGCCAAACCGAGGCCCGGCGCCGCACCCTGACCATGCGCGCCTTCCTGGCTGAGCTGGCCAGTGAGTTGGAGGTGGCCCCGCCAGGATGACCTGCTCATCGCTGGGCTTTACGCTGGACCTATGCTCCGGCGCACCTGGCAGTCCGCAACCGCCCTTCTTGTGCTGGCAGGTGGCAACGTACAGGCTCAGTCCACGCCTGTCCTGACTCCGCTGACCCTGAAGGGCTTTCAAGACTGGGTGAACCGGGTCTGCGCCAGTGGGTGTACTGAGGTCAAACCAGCAACCTTGCTCGCTGTCCACGGCGAGCAGCTGCTTCCAGGCGGCAAGGTTTTTCTCGTGCGCCGTGGCCAGGAAAGGTTTTATCTGGCATACGACCTGGGCACCTACAACGGTCAGCTGGACCTGAGTCAAATCGCCTTCTTTCCCGTTCGTCTACAAGACCGGTGGACGCCGCAGCGACTGGAGACTGTTGCTGCGTGGTTCAAGGCCCTGGCTGGCGGTCAGGCGGATGCCAAGAAGTTATGGACTTGCGTTGAAAGTTTAAAGAGGAATCAAGTGTCGAGCGAGCTTTTTGATAATGGCTATGGCAAGACAGCACTCGGCATTCTGAAGGTTGGGCCGCAGGGCACGACCCAGGGAAAGTGCTTTTGGCTCAAGGGCGACAAAGCCGTGGGGTTTGGCTTCAGAACGTACTGAAACTAAAGTCCGTTACCTGTCTGCCATGAGGTTCTTCTTCAGTTTGGCTTCCAGGAACTGGGGCCTCAATTGAGCAGGAGCCAGCATGCTTAAGCCCAGCTGAGTGAAGCCAGGCGAACATGATTTGAATTTTGCACGAAGCGACAGCCGCACGCCCGCCACACTCTTTGCCTGCTGATAGTCAAAGAACGCAAACTCTCGAAAGTCAAAGGGTTGAAGAGAGAGGCACCTTGTGACTTCCAGTGCCTCGTTGATAGTTTCCAGATCCGAAATTGCTCCTGTAATACCGTAATCTCGCAGGGCTTTTTGAACGAATGGGTCCCCCGAAAGGGCTCTGAGTACCTCCGCTCTACTGAAGAGTTCCAGAAGACCAACAGGTTTCCCTGTGGCCAGATTCAAAGTCCCATACGTTCTAAGAATCGCTGGACTGGCCCCGCAGTAGTACTCCTCCTGCGTGAAGTAGGAGGCGAAATGGCCGACCAGAGACTTGACTTCGCCCTGCCAGCGGTCAGCTGAGGTCGGGCAATCAGGGTCTTTCCTGCTCTGGTAGATGGGTGTTGTTTTTGACGAACTGAAGGCGGTGGCTCGCTGGCCGTCATAGAAGACTTTCCAAGCGGAGTTCGAGAGCTGTCCGGCGCTACTGGTACCAGACACGCAGAGGGCGGCAAGCCAGAGGGAGCGCCTACGCATTCCCGGCTGCCTTGTAAGCCGTACTCAGATTTTTCCAGTTCTGATTCTTTAACAGAGTCTGCAAGAAGGCCTGGGCTTCTGCGGCAACCTTGGCTCCGTTCTGTAGTCCGTCGCCGTTGATCATGTTTCTGGCTCCAGTGAAATCATTCCCCTGAACATTGAAATACATATCGAGGCTTTGCAGAATGCGCTGTCCCGCAGCATTCTTCTTACTTCTAAAAGACCCCGCCTTCATACCTTGCACCAAGATCACGCTCGCAAGCTCTGGGACCTGGCTGACATGTTCATGCTGGGTCAGCAGGTCAATAGGCACCCCGCCCTTGCCATATTTTTTCCCTGCAAAAGAGTATGAAAAGCCGATCTTGTTGAGCAGGGCACTCATGGTCCCGTAGTTGCTTCTCCCGGTGAGCTGGACGAAGCCTTGGCCCCTGTAGTTGTAGCCGTCATCGGTTCCCGCCCTGTTGCCCAGCCCAGTATTGCGCCCATACGCCTCGTTGAAATAGGCAACGAGGCTGGCACCAGGAACCCTTCGACCTGTGACGTGATTCACGCGGTAGGACCCCTGTGCATCCTGCTTCAGAGGGTTGGCATCTTCCTGAAGAGTAGCGCTTCTTGTGAACTTAGGAATGCCGAATCCAGTTTCGTGATAGGCCGTCGCCAGGACGTAAGCGACTTGGTTAGGATTGTCGATTTTTGCGCGCAAACAGTCGTTGAAGATCAGTTCGAGATGCTTTCGCAGGAGGGCCGGCACCTCAGCCTGTCTCTGAACTGACAGCTGGTTGGGCGACAGCATAGGCATCTGCACAAACTGGTCAATCAGACCGGCTAACTGTCCCTGAAAGCCGCCGCCGCCGAGAGCAGCTTTGGTTTCTTTAGCCATGAGTTCCGGCGTTGTCCCAGGCACTCGCACACCAGCACGGGCGAAGAAAAGCATCGGGTCTTCATAATGCTGTTTGACAAATTTGTTGATTTCTTCCTGGGTTTTTCCTACTGGTGTACCATTCCACATCGCCGCATTGACATACTCCTTGATAACATCAAAGTGAAGATGTGGCAAACCAGTGTTGGTATTTCCAAGAACTGCCATCTCGGCCCCGGCCTTGACAATCTGACCAACCTTCAATGTCCCCAGATCTTTCAGATGGCCGTAGCGTGTGTGGCGTTTAAATTGCGGATGGTACAGAACGATGGTGTTGCCCATCCCAGTCCAGCCCTTGTACCAAACGATGCCATCTGCGGCAGCTTTGGCCATGGAGCCTCCAGGAACATTTTCCATGGTGGTATTTAAGTCCCAACCGCTATGCACCTGATGAAGACCAGAAGCGTACTTCAGAGGACCATTTTTGTCCTGGTAATCCGGCCCTTGGCCAAAGAACTCGGTGCCTGTCCAGGGACGTGCCGTCTGCACTTCAGCCGGCTTCAGGCCTTTGACATCCGCCAGCATTTGCCGTGTGACGGCTCCAGCGAGACCAGTTGGCTGGGGAGCAAATCTGGTTTGGCCTGTGGTGGCCGTGGTGGTGGCGAATGACCCCTGCGCGCTGAAATCCTTGGGGTCCAATTTCAAAGTGGTGCCATCGGGCAGCTTGAGAGAGGCCGGCACGGCGTGGATGCCTTGGTCTAGGCCCGGGCCACCCCCGGCACTGTCTGCCTCCGCCTCCGGTACAGTCTCTGATTCCTGATGCTCTGCCTTCAGTCGGTAGGCCACAGGTTTGCCCTGGGCATTTTGCCCCAGCCAAGTACCCAGCACCCGCGTCGGCACGCCCTTCTCGTTCTGCTCAATACGGCCATGAAACTTGCGAGCCTTGTCCTTCAGGACACCCGTTTGATAGCGGGCGGTCCAGTACACGTTCCCCTTGCTGTCCAGAAATCCATCAATGCGGCCCGTCCCGTTCGTGGCCGTGAACTGCCCAACAATTACCCCTTTGCCAATCACTTGGAGAGCTGTGATGCTCAGTTCAGAACTTCCAGTAGGACTGGCAAGTTGCCCTTCGAAAGCGTGGGGCTGCTCCCAGCGCCGCGAGGCTGTAGGCGCTGCCAGTCGCTGAAGAGCCTGACCGGGTGACATGTGACCAAAGCTCAGCGGCGGCGTGGCACGCCGAACCGCCTGCCTGGGCAAAGCCGCTATCTGCCGACCCATGTTCTGCGCCTGCACCTCCAAACCGGCGTCCGGGTCTACGCCAGGCCCCACCTGCCCCCGCATCTGCTGCACGGCGTGGGTGGCCTCGTGCGCCAGCAACTCCAGCCCAGTCTGGGTGTTGGGGTCATATCGCCCGGCCTGAAAGTAGATATCAGTGCCACTGGTAAAGGCGACGGCATTGACTCCTTTGGCAAGGGTATGGGCTTCAGCGTCGGCATGGACGCGGACTCGGCTCAGGTCATGGTTGAGGCCCTGTTCCAGATGCCGCTGCACTGCTCCGGGCAGTGGACGCCCTGCCCCCCGCCGCGCCTGTATACGTTCCAGGGCCGGTTGCGCCTCCTGGGCGTCCAGTTCTGCCAGCTGCCGCTGAAGGGTCTGCTGGGCCAGTTGCGCCCGCGCGGTCTGCTCACGGGCCAGGGCGGCGTCCAGCGCGCGTTGCAAGGCTGGGCGCTCTCCAGGGGGCACCAGCGCCAGGGTCGCCCCCGCCACCGGCGCGCTAAGTGGGTGGTCCTGCAAATGGGCCAGGTGCGCCGCCAGACGTTCTTGCCGCACCTGAGCAGGCCCTGACTCCCGGCGGTAGCCTTGGCTGAGGTGCGTGGCCACCTGCCGCTGAAGGGCCGTCCACGCTGTCCATTCTCGTGGCGACAGCGCTTTCCCCTCTGTCTGCTGGGCCTGATGGCGCATGACGGTAACCCAGTCGGCAGGGCTGCGCGGCGCAGTAGGCACCGGTGCAAGCGTGGAGGGGACTGGGTGGGCGACATCCTCCTGCGACTGCGTCATCAGTCTCTGCCGCTGAAGCGCGCGGGCCTGGGTATCTGCCTGAAGCAAGGCAGAGGCCGCCAAGACAGGCTGAACCACCTGCCGCTGAAGTGAAAGCGGACGGAACAGGAAGGAAGGCAAGGCGGGTGATGGGGCGTCAACCTGCGGAGACAAAGAGGAGGACTTGTGCGGGCGGCCCGCCTTTGTCCGGCGCAGGGGTTTGGATTCAAAGTTCATGGTGCCCTCCCGGTCAGCTTCATGGTAGGAGGTTCACCCGAAAAGTCACGCGAACTTGTGGCCCTCAGCGCCGGGCCAGTGCCCGCTCCACCGCTGCCAGCAGTTCCACGGCGTTTCGCACGGCCACTTCATCTAACCCGTCAGCCACCCGATTGGCCCAGGCCGCCTGAGCGTCTTCGATGGTCGTCAGCACCCGCTGGCCTTCGGGGGTCAGGCGCAGCAGCTTGGCGCGCTTGTGGTCAGGGTTGGCTTCGTAAGCCGCCAGGCCGTCCCCCACCAGCAGGTCGGCCGTGCGCTGCACGCTCTGACGGGTCAGGCCCATCGTGCGGGCCACCGCCGCCACCGACTGCGGCGCGTGGTCAATGCAGCCCATCACTTGCCAGCGACTGCTCGTCTGGTCACTGGGGGCTGTCAACCGGTCACCGGCCTCTAGTAGCAGCCCATTCAGGTGAAACACCTGCACCACAAGATCGGCAAAGGCAGCGGCGGCGGGCGTAAGGGCCATATCTTGACAGCATACTGTCATTTTAAGTACGCTCATTGACTTGACAGAACACTGTCAAAAGGAGGCTTCTATGACTGTCCTTCCTTCTGTTCCAAGTGGTGAGATTGAAGCGCTAGGCGAGTGGCTGGATGCTGTTCTGGCCGCCCAGTGGCAGACCGTGCTGACCACGCACGCCGACAAGTTGGCCGACGCCTATGCCCGGGCCGGCGACGCGGCCTACGGCACCTACCTGAATCTGCTGCTGCGCGGGGCCAAGCGCGACCTCCGCGCCGCTGGCCTAAGCGCCGAGCCACCGCTGCCGGGCGAGTTCGGGGTTTCGCGTGAGTGGGGCAACGCCGACGAGACCGATCAGGAACGCTGGATGTGGAGCGTGGTACGCAGCCCAGCAGGTGAGGCGCTGGGCACCCTGGTCCTTACGGTGCCCCACAGCCACGCCCAGTTCCAGCTGCCCCGGCGGCCCCGCGCGTTTGGGCTACGAACCGTTGACCTGGCGGACACCGAGGCGTCCCTCTCGAAGAGGTCGCCCGACTTTGCCGCCGCCCTCCCCTTTCACGGCTGGTACCAGGCCTACCTGGAGAGCCAAAGGTTAAGCTCCGCTCAAGACCAAACGCCGGGAATTTTCACATCTGGCTCAGAGAGGCTGGAAGCAGGAGGACCATCCATGACGGAACGGGCATTCATTGAAGTGCGTGGGGCACGCGAACACAACCTCAAGAACATCTCGCTCAACATTCCCAAGCACCGCATTACCGTGTTCACTGGAGTCTCGGGGTCCGGCAAGTCTTCGTTGGTGTTCGATACGGTGGCCGCCGAGGCGCAGCGGCAACTGAACGAGACGTTCACGGCCTTTGTGCAGGGTTTCCTGCCCCACTACGGGCAGCCGGACGTAGACCGCGTGTCGCATCTGAATGCGCCGGTCATCATTAACCAGAAGCGGGTAGGCGGCGGATCACGGTCCACCGTGGGCACCTACACTGACATCGCCGCGCCGCTGCGCCTGCTGTTCTCGCGGGCCGGGCAGCCGTCGGCGGGGCCAGCCTTCGCCTACTCCTTTAACACCCCGCAGGGGATGTGCCCCGAGTGCGAGGGAATTGGCAAGACCACTCAACTGGACCTGGACCGGCTACTGGACCGCACCCAGTCGCTGAACGGCGGCGCCATCCTGCACCCGGACTTCAAGCCCGGCAAATGGCTGTGGAAGACCTACGCCCTCAGTGGCCTGTTTGACAACGACAAACCTGTGCAGGACTACACCGAACAGGAACTGCACCTGCTGCTGCACGGGCGCGACCTCAAGGTCTCACTGGGTGAGATCAACATGACCTATGAAGGGCTGGTCGAGCGCTTCGAGCGCATGTACCTCAAGAAAGACGCCGCCGCCATGTCCGACCGCAGCCGCGCCGTGTTCGAGCAGTTTGTGACCAGCCAGACCTGTCCGGTCTGCGGCGGGGCGCGCCTGAACGCTGCGGCGCTGGCCTCTCGACTAGAGGGGAAGAACATCGCTGAGCTGTCGGACCTGGAAGCGACCGAACTGCTGACCTTCTTGCAGGGGCTGACCGACCCTGCGGCGGCCCGCGTGGCGGCGCACCTGGCCGAGCGACTAGCCCACCTGGTCGAGATTGGCCTGGGGTACCTGAGCCTGAGCCGCGAGACTGCCACGCTGTCCGGCGGCGAGAGCCAGCGCCTGAAACTGGTGCGGCACCTGGGCAACAGCCTGACCGACATGCTGTATGTGCTAGACGAACCCAGCGTGGGCCTGCACCCGCGCGATGTGTCGCGGCTGACTGGCCTGCTGGGCGCGCTGCGTGACAAGGGCAACACCGTGCTGGTGGTGGAACACGACCCGGATGTCATTCGGATGGCTGACCACGTGGTGGACATCGGGCCGGGCCCCGGCGTGCGCGGCGGCGAGGTGGTTTTTGAAGGCAGCATTGAGGGCCTGGAAGCGGCGCCCACCCTGACGGGCCGGCACCTCACCCAGCAGTTGCCTCTGAAGGCGTCCGTGCGAGAGCCGCGCGGGTGGCTGAGTGTCAAAGGGGCGCGGCTCCACAACCTCAAAGACGTCTCTGTGGAGATTCCAACTGGCGTCCTGACAGTGGTGACGGGCGTGGCCGGGTCCGGCAAGAGCACCCTGATTCACGACGTGTTTCTGCCGCAGCATCCCGACGCCATCGTTATTGACCAGTCGCGCGTGACGACCAACAGCCGCTCGGCGCCCGCCACCTACACCGGCATCATGGACCCCATCCGCAAGGGGTTTGCCAAGGCCAGCGGCCAGAGTCCGGCCCTCTTCAGTTTCAATTCGGAGGGCAGTTGCCCGAATTGTGCAGGTCTGGGCGTCGTCTACACCGACCTGGCTTTTATGGAAGGCATCTCGACCGTGTGTGAGGTCTGCGAGGGCAAACGCTTCAAGCCCGAAGTGCTGCGCCACACGCTGCGGGGCCAGACCATCAGCGACGTACTGAACATGACGGCCGAAACGGCGCTGGCCTTTTTCACCGAGAAACCCGTTCGCGCGGTGCTGCAAGCCATGAACGACGTGGGCCTGGGCTACTTAACGCTGGGCCAGCCGCTGAGCACCGTGTCGGGCGGCGAGGCGCAGCGCCTGAAGCTGGCGACCGAGCTGCACAAGAAAGGCAGCGTCTACGTGATGGACGAACCCACCACGGGCCTGCACCTGTCGGACATCGGCCTGCTGATGGGGATTATTGACCGGCTGGTGGACGGCGGCAACAGCGTCATTCTGATTGAGCATCAGCTGGACGTCATTCGGCAGGCCGACTGGCTCATTGATCTGGGGCCGGAGGGGGGCCGGGCCGGTGGGGAAGTGCTGTACAGCGGGCCGCCGAAGGGGCTGCTGACCTGTGAGCGGTCGGTGACGGCGCGGTATCTGTAGACGGCGAGGGCGACAGCGCGCAACGCTTGAGCAATCAAAAGGTATGCACCTACCGAACGTGGCGGTTTCTGACCGACTGACCCCACCCCCCAGCCCCCTCCCCCAGAGGGGCAGGGGGGGCAATCGCTGCGCTGGGCAAGAGTTTCTACTGATGTTGGCGACGTTGCTCAACTCGTTCACGGGTCTGGCCTCGACGCCATCCTTCGCCCCACCGCAAGGGCCTGCGCGCTGCGCGCACAATGGCCTCGTCTGGACCTGGGCGGCACTGAGGCAAGGTGTGCGGGTGTGAACAATAGGTTCTACTTTTAAAAACAGGTAGGGCTGTTGCTCCCTCCACGCCTATAGGGGACACAGAAAGCAGGGGACACAGAAAGCTGTGAAGCAGAGGACGGGGGCAGGGGCGTATGACCCCTGCTCCTATCTTTTCCCACTCCCTACTTCCCACAACCTGCTCCTTACTCCTCCAAATGAGCGTGGTCGTTGTAGGTCAGGAGGGTCCAGCGGCCGTCCACGCGGGTCAGGGTGGTCAGGCTGGTATGGGAGAGCTGATAGGGAAACGGCAGCACGTAGCCGGGTTGCGGTGTGGCAGGCCAGCTGAACAGGTCGCACAGCAGCGCGCGGATGGCTGCGCCGTGGCTGAAAGCGATCACGCGCCCACCTGCCAGGCCATCGGCCCAGTCGCGCAGGCGCTCGGCCACCTCCTGTAGGCTCTCGCCGTCCGGGGCCGGCTGCCCCCAGGGGTCGCGCTGCCATTCGGCATACCGGGGGTCGTGCAGCACGTCGTCGGTGATCACACCTTCAAACGCCCCGAAGGCCAGTTCGCGCAGGCGCACATCCAGAATAAGGGGCTGCCCAGGCAGGGCCAGCATGGCCGTGTCGGCAGCGCGGCTCAAGTCGCTGCTGTGAATGGCGTCGTAGGTACGTCCGGCCAGGCGGGCCTGCAATTTCAGGGCCTGTGCCTCCCCCGCTTCGCCCAGTGGGGTGTCGGTCCAGCCCTGCCAGCGCCCGGCACCGTTCCAGTCGGTCAGCCCGTGGCGCACCAGGGTCAGGTGCAGCAGCGGCAAGAGGTCTTCACTCATGGGCGGGCCTCTGGGTCCGGCTGGGCGCTGCTGGTGTCCTGGCCTTCAGGCAGGGGCGGCACCGCTCTGGGCTTCCCGGCGTCATCCAGCGCCACAAACACGAAATAGCCGGTGGTCGCTATCTCCTGCTCGCCGCTGGCCATGTGTTCGCGGTAGACATCCACCCGGATGGTCATGGAGGTGCGGCCCACCTTGACCACCTGGGCGTCCAGCGCCACGGCGTCGGCCACCCGAATGGGCACGTGGAAGTCCACACCGTCCATGCGTGCCGTCACCACGTTGCCTCCGGCGTGACGCACAGCGGCGATGCTGGCGGCCTTGTCCATCAGGGACAGCACCCAGCCCCCGAAGGCAGTGCCGTGATAGTTCGTGTCCTTGGGAAACACCAGTTCCAGCATGCGGGCGCGGCTGCGCGGCGCCTGTCCTATCTTTTCTTCCATTTTCCCCCCTCTAGCCTCTCTAAGGCCCAGGTGACTGAGCCCCACGGCCGCCTTGCATCAGCGCCTTCTTCTGGCCCTCTGCGCGTCCGTGAGTGTACAGGCGCGGCGGAATGCTCGGGTCGGTGTCGGCCGGAAATCAGATCAGCTCGTCAGAGGTCCACGCACCTCGGAGCGATCAGGGGATTTGATCTCTATGTCAACCAGACTGTTCTAGCAGAGGCCAAAGGCACAGCTGGTCAGAGGCAATGGCACAGCGATCAAGATGACAGTACGCTGGTCACTCACGACTGGAATATAGGGACAGTCCCACAACACCTAAGGCTTAACCAAGCTCTAGAGTCTCAAAGCTATCTCAACAGTGATAGACCTCGGGGATGCCCTCGACACCGACCTTTTTGCTGATCGAGGATTCACCATTTGACCGCACGCTGATCCAGGCGGTCTTCGAGTTGGTCGCCCCCGAGGTGGTTCTGACTGTGGTGCCTGGAGGGCAGGCCGCGCGGTCATATGTGCAGACGACTATGCCCGCCGGCCCGCAGGTCGTCCTGTTGGGGCTCCACCTGGACGATGAGCAGGTCTGGGCAGTCTTGGCCTGTCTTCGGCAGCAGGGACCGTGGGCGACGATGCCGGTCATGGTGCTCGGGGCGGCTCTGCGCGAGGACGATCTGACGCGGGCGTATGGCCTGGGTGTGAGCGCGTGCGTACACAAGCCAGATGCCGTTGCCGAGTGGGAAGCGCTGGTGCAGCAACTGGTCGTGTTCTGGTCCGGCGTGCAGTATCACTCTGGCACGGGGCAGCGCTTCTCCAGATAAGCGCAAAAAAGCGACCCAGTGGCCGCCTTACTCTCCTGACTCCTGAGTGACTCATATGCGCTGCTTAATTGACCGGCAGTACACCTGCGCCAGCGGCCAACGCCGAACGAGGCGTATGGAGCACCAGCCAGAGCACCAGATTGCCCACCACCAGAGCAATCACCGTCAGCATCAACCAGACGGGAATGCCACCCGGTGCACCTTCTTTCAGATTCAGAGCTTTCACAGCCAGGTGTGCAGGCCTGCACCTGACGGGTGAGGCGTAGGCTAAGGGATGGACACCAATAAGGTCGCCTTTGCCACCGCTGCGCATCTGTTCCGCCTGTACGTGATGGCTTTTAGCGGTATTGAGTCTGAACAGGCGGCCGTGACCTCGGCGGGCGCAGCCGTCGAGGCTTATCTGGTGGACTGCGGCATGTCGCAACACGAAGCGGCACGGCACCGCGACGAACTTATGTTGTCGTTCCGAAATTAGGCCGCACGCGGGGGGGCCTGCCGCACCCCTCACGAACGCGGCAGAAACGACAGGTGCCCTTCAAAGGAACGGAGGCGCAGGCGGGCGGGGGTCTTCTCACTGAGGGTCCCCTGCATCCACCCAAAGGCGGTGTTGACCTGCACGGCACATTGCCCAGCGTTGGCCGCGCAGGCGTCTTGGACGGCTTGAAGATCAGAAGCCAGCACGCCAGATAAAGGCCGAATAGGATCAGCAAAGAGTGTCATCCGTTTGGTCGGTGAAATTGCATAAAGGCCTTCGAGTCTCAACATCAGAACAGCATAGTTTATTTATGAAGTGTCAACTGCATGGGCAGAACTATTAGATCTCAAAAAACACGCCGATCAAATGAAGTTGAGAGAAGGATTTTTTCTTGCCATCAGAACATCATGAGGGTCAGATAGACTGTAAAAGTTCGGGCTTCATTTGGAGCTCTGGCAAAGCGAGGCAGTCATGAGCAGTTTTTCTTTCCTGGCCCTGTCCTGGGTGCCGGGCACGATGGACCGTGTGCAGTTCACGACCGCAGGGCGCCGGTATACCGTGCTCTTGCGGCATATTGAACAGACCACGGTGCACGCCGTATCGGACCTGTACCTCAAAGGCCGAGTCATTCTTCAGGTGAGTGCCGAGCATCACGCTCAGCTGATGAGCACCCTGGCGCTGCAGGTTCGCGCCGTGCCCGCCTGAGTTCATTTCCTCTCTGTGTGGCCGCTGTCTGAAGCGTGGCCCAGCGGTGTCGAGCGCGCCACGGCTCGTTCCAATTCTTCTCCTGCGGTCCTGTCACACTGCACAGATGACGTGCCGAACAGACATCCTTGCCGTGGCCCGCGACCTGGCTGCCGGGCATCCGGAGGGCACGTTTTCAATGCAGGACATTGTGCAGGCCTTGCGCGCACAACAGACCACCCACACCGACGCACAGATCCGGCGACATGTCAGAGCGATCATGTGTGCCAACAGCACTGAAAAGGGTGCCGGGCAGTTTCCGGATTTGGAATGGGTGGCCCGCGGCCGATTTAGATTGTTGGAACAACCGGTGTAATGACCTCACTTTGGGCGGCGACACTGGCCGCCCATGTTCTCTTGCAGTGGCCCTCTGCTGAAGGGCTGAGTTGGCACAAAGACTCAGGACCTGGTGACTTTCCCACCCGTCCAGATGCAGTCTGGGCAGGCTCCGAATCGAAACAGTGGCTCTAACGCCTTGCTGATCATGTCTCTGTCTTCCCTGCGCACCCTTCGCCTCAGTAACGGCTGATTCCACCACCAGCCGAATGAAGTGCGGCTAAGATGACGCCGGGCCGACCTGTTTTGTTGGCCTGCTGCCACGCGCAGCCAGAGGAGACCTATGACCACCACGCTTCACCCTGCCGACGCCCAGACCGGGTTTCAGCGCCGCTACGACGTTCAGGACCTGTCGGCCATTGATGTGGCCATTCTGGACACTTTTCCGCATGTCCGGGAAGACGACCAGAGCCCGTACCCCGGCCAGCCCATCGAGATCGTGATCTCGACCGACGAGTTCAGCCCCGTGTGTCCCTGGAGCGGCCTGCCCGACTTTGGCCGACTGGAAATCCGCTACGTCGCTGCCGAGAAGTGCGTCGAGCTCAAGAGCCTCAAGTATTACCTCACCAGCTACCGCTTCGTGGGCATCTACCACGAACACGCCACGCGCCGCGTGCTGGCCGACCTGGTGCGGCTGCTGGAGCCGGTCCGCATGACCATCACCTGCGACTATGGCGTGCGGGGCGGCATCAACACCGTGGTCAAGGCCGAGTACACGCGGGCTGACTGAGCATGCCCTGGCAACTCAACACGGAGTTCACCTTTGACTCCGCGCACGTCATCACGGGCTACGACGGGCCGTGTGGCCGCCTCCACGGGCACACCTACCGGGTGCGCCTGGAGCTGAGCGCCGACCGTCTGCGCTCCAGCGCCCATGTGCGGCGCGCCATTATGGTGGCCGACTTCAAGACCCTCAAGTGGGCCAAAAAAGATGTCCAGGCGGGCGGGCTTGACCACGCCTACCTGAACGACCTGCTAGGGGACGACACCACCGCCGAAGTCATCGCGGCCCACATTCACGGCGAAACGCTGCGGCGAGTCCGGGACACCCTGGACCCCGGCGACCAGGGCCAGGACCTGTGCCTTAAGGTCATTCTCTGGGAAACGCCCGATTCCAATTGCGAGTACTGGGAATGAAATACCCGGTGTACGAACGGTTTTACACCTGGCAGGGCGAGGGGGTGCATCTGGGCCGGGCGGCGTACTTTATCCGCCTGTACGGCTGCCCCCAGGCCTGCCCGTGGTGCGACAGCGCCGGCACCTGGCACCGGGATTACCGGCCGGACTCGGTGCCGCTGCTCTCGGCGCAGGAGCTGAGCGAGGCTGTCCAGCAAGAAGCGCCGCAGGGTGCCTTCGTGGTCCTGACGGGGGGCGAGCCTATCTTGTTTGACCTGGCCCCACTCGTGACCCTGTTGCATGCCCAGGGCCGCCGCGTCCACCTGGAAACCAGCGGCATTGCTCCTCTGCGCGGCGCGGTGGACTGGGTCACCCTCAGCCCCAAGCCGTTTGGCCAGCCGCCTCTGCCCGAGGTGGTGGCCCAGGCCACCGAAGTCAAAATTATCGTTCACGAGCCGGACGACATTGCAGCCGGCCTGGCGACATTGGAGGGCCTGCCGACCGACGCGCCCATCTGGCTGCACCCGGAATGGAGTAAGGCCCGCGACCGAGACGCTGGCGTGCTGAATGCCATCACCCAGGCGGTCAAAGCCGATCCCCGGCTGCGGGCGGGCTACCAACTACACAAGCTGTACCGCCCCGATGAACTGGACCCCCACAGCGACAAGCGCCTAATTCCGCTGGGCGGCCAGGTCGCCCTGGGGTACTGATCTGGACTGCACTACATGTCCGTGAGCCTACGGTTGTCCCTTCTTCCTCCTGCCGGAGTTCACCGTTTTCGCTACCAATTCAACCGGAGTTCGCATCATGCCTGAACGCGCCGTTGTTCTTCTGTCGGGTGGGCTGGACTCCAGCACCGTGCTGGGGCTGGCCACCCGCGCGGGCCTGGCCTGCACCGCCCTGTCGTTCCGCTACGGCCAGCGCCACACCATCGAGCTGGAGCGGGCCAGCCAGATTGCCGCCCACTTTGGGGCCAGCCACCGCGTCGTGGACATCAATATCGGGGCTTTTGGCGGCAGCGCCCTGACCGATGAGACCATGGCTGTTCCGACCGGAGGCACCTCGGCCGAGATCATTCCGCCGACCTACGTGCCGGGCCGCAACACGGTCTTCATTGCGATTGGACTGAGCCTGGCCGAAGCCATCGGCGCCTCCACCCTGCACCTAGGCATCAATGCCGTGGACTACAGCGGCTACCCCGACTGCCGGCCCGAATACCTGGCAGCGTATCAGCGCCTGGCCGACCTGGCGACCAAAGCAGGGATTGAAGGCCACGGGGCGCAGCTGGTGGCGCCCCTTCAGCACCTGACCAAAGCCGACATCGTGCGCGAGGCCCTGGCGGTGGACGTGCCAGTGAACGTCACCTGGTCGTGTTATCAGGGCGGGCAGGAACCCTGCGGCGAGTGCGATTCGTGCCGGATTCGGGACGAGGCGGCGGTCGCAGCTGGACACCCGGAACTGGCCACCCCCATGGGCCGCGCCCGCCTAGGGTTGACCAGCCTGTCTTGACCGCCCTCTCACGGCCCCGCCAGCCTGGCAGCGCATCCTGGAGCATGACCCAGAACAGTGAAGATCCCAGTGTGGGCACCGGGCTGACCGACCAGCAGGCCACCGACCTGAACGCCAACCCCGGCCGGGGCGCCCGCCACGAACCCGGCGCGGGTGAGGACCCGGATGAGGGCGCCGAGGCCCTGGAGCCGAACGCCACCCAGGACCGCCTGGAAGGGAACGACGAGGACGGCAGCCAGGCCCAGGACGGCCGCAAAGACGCGGGCTAAGAATCAATGAGCAGGGCCCACCCATTAATCCGGGTGGGCCTTGCTCCTGCACTCAGCTGTGGCCGGGGTCGCTGTCGTCGCTGGGACGGCCGTGGGTGCCGTCCTCAGCCTCTGCCGGCTTGGGCTGCTGCAGCGGCTGGTCGGCCTGGGCCGGGGTTTCCGTCGGCTCGGTGCTGGGGGTGTCGGTATCGCTGACGGGCGTTTCGGGTGTTGGGTCGGTCATGGGGGCCTCCTGAGGATTGGAACCCCTTGAGCATGCCTGGCGCCACCCTCACCTGCCCCCAGACAACCTAAAGCGGCCTTGAGATCCATTAGGTGCGGTGTCAACGCACCCTGACACGCTTCTCCTCTGCTGCTTACATTGCCGCGTTACAGTGGCCTGAGTCGCCCCCAGCGGGCTGACTTCCGGACGAGAGACCCGCCGTACCCGGTCAGGACAAGACGGCGCTGGCACACTGGAGGTGTCACGGTATGGCATGGACGCTCCTCGTTTTGGCGGGTCTGCTGGAAGTCGGCTGGGCCATTGGCCTGAAATACACGGAAGGGTTTTCGCGGCCCTTGCCCACGGCACTGACGCTTATGAGCATGGTCGCCAGCCTGGCCCTGCTGGGCCTGGCCACCAAGACGCTGCCCATCGGTACGGCTTACGGGGTCTGGGTGGGGATCGGCGCGGTGGGTGCGGGCATCCTCGGCATCGTGCTGTTTCACGAACCAGCCACGGCGGCCCGCATGGGCTTCATGGCGCTGATGCTGGTGGCCATCATCGGTCTAAAAGTGACCAGCGGGCACTGACAGCCGGAGAGGTCGGGCGTGCTGAGCCCCTGACCTCTCCACCATTCTCACTGGGCGTCCACGCCCACCGCGTCTTCGACCGTCCCCAGGCCGTCGCGGCGCAGCAGGTCAGCCAGGCCCACGTTCAATTCGCGCACCAGGCCGGGGCCACGGTAGATCAGGGCGGAGTACACCTCGATCAGGCTGGCCCCCGCGCGGATCTTGTCGTAGGCATCCTGGGGGGTGAAGACGCCGCCCACCCCCACGATGGGCACACGCCCCCGCGTCTGGCGAAAGGCGGCGCGCACCAGGGCGGTGGCGCGGGCTGTCAGGGGGCGACCGCTCAGGCCACCAGGCTCCCGCTGAGCCGGGTGACTCAGGCCGTCGCGGGCCAGGGTGGTATTGCTGACGATCAGGCCTGCGGCTCCCGCATTCACCACCGCGTCCACACTGGCTTCAAAGTCGGCGGGGTGCAGATCGGGGGCCAGCTTGACCAGAACGGGCGGGGCGCTGAGGGTGCGGACACGCCCGGCCTCCACCTCTGCCAGCACCTCCCGCACCAGGGCGGCTAGGTCATCTGCCGCTTGCAGGGCGCGCAGCCCCGGCGTATTGGGGCTGCTGACATTGACCACGAAGGCGTCGGCCACGTCTTGCAGGGCCGCCACGCAGCGGCGGTAATCCTGAGCGGCGTCCTCGTTGGGCGTCGCCTTGTTCTTGCCGATATTCACCCAGACCGGCACAGCGCGCGTGCGTAGCGCGCTCAGGCGGGCGTGCAGGGCGGCAGTGCCGGCATTGTTGAAGCCCATGCGGTTAATCAGCGCCTCGTCCTCTGGCAGGCGGAACAGCCGGGGCCGGTCATTGCCCGCCTGCGGCAGCGGCGTCACGGTGCCGACCTCCAGAAACCCAAAACCCAGCGCGCCGAAAGCCGGCACCGCCACCCCGTTTTTGTCCAAGCCCGCCGCCAGCCCCACCGGCGAGGCGAAGTGCTGGCCCCACAGCGTCTGCGTGAGGACCTCGCCGCCCGGCACCGTCAGGGCGCGCGCCGCCTGAGGCCACAGGGGCACCTTCGAGGCCGCCTCTAGGCCCCCCAGCGTCAGGTGGTGGGCGTCTTCGGCGTCCAGGCGGAACAGGGCAGGCTTCAGCAGCGAACGGTACACGGCCTTCAAGATACGGGGGCGGCCGCCCGGCCTGTCCGGCCCAGCAGGCGCAGGGCCGCCAGGCCCACCAGCACCTGAATCACCCCTTGCAGGCAGATGACGGCCAGAATGCCCTGCGGCCCACGCGCCAGACTGGCGAGCCCTGTGCCCAGCAGCACCCCGGCGGCCATCAGGTGACCGGCCAGGCCGAAGACCCGGCCCAGCGCGGCGTCCGGGGTCAGGCGCTGCACCAGGGTGGTCCAGCCCGCGCCGGTGGCGGCGGCCGGCAGCCCCACCAGCGCCATCACCAGCAGCGGCGGCCACACCTGCGGGGTGAGCAGCGGCAGGCAGAAGACCGCCAGGTCGCCCAGGCCCAGCCCCAGACTGCCCGCCACCAGCAAGGCCTCGGGGCGAAGATGCGCGGCGAACCGGGCCACCAGCGCGCCGCCCACCAGGCCCCCCACCGCCTGCACACTCAGCAGCCAGCCGTAGGTGCGGGCGTCACCGTGCATGACCTCGGCCACAAAGGGGGCAATCAGGGGGCCAAACACACCCTCTCCCAGCGCCGACAGGCCCGCCAGCCCCACGAGGAGGCGCAGTGGCGGCGAGCCGCGCACGGTGTGCCAGCCGGCCACAAACGCGGCCCGCAGCCGCGTCTGGGCGGCCTCCGGCGCGGCGGGCATGCGCGGCACCCCCAGCAGCAGCGCCGCCGCCAGCAGGAACGACAGCAGGTCGGCCAGCACGGCGGCCCGCAGCCCCAGCGCCGCCAGCAGCGCGCCGCCCAGGGCCGGGCCTGCCAGCCGCGCCAGATTGTTGTTCAGGGCATTCAGGGCGTTGGCGCGGGCCAGCTGGTCGGCGGGCACCAGCGTTGGCAGCAGCGCGCCCTCGGCCGGGCCCACCGGCAGCGTCACGAGCGCCAGGAGCGCAGACGACAGGGCGGCCGCCCACAGCGGCGGCAGGTCGCCCCCGCCCACCAGCAGCGGCAGCAGCGCCAGGGCCGCCAGCAAGTTGCTGGCCAGCAGCACGTCGCGCCGGGGCCAGCGGTCAGCCAGCACCCCGCCCAGCGAGCCCAGCAGCACCCGAGGCAGGGTGCCGGCCAGAAACATCAGCGTTGCGGCGGGCACCGAGCGGGTCTCCAGATACACCTGCGCCGGCAGGGCCGCCGCCAGGAGCCAGTTGCCGGTCATGCTGATCAGGCCGGCCCACCACAGCCGGGCAAAGGGACCAGAGAGGATCAAGGTGAACATGCCCCGCAGCGTGCGAGCTACCCTCTGACCAATGACACTGCCTTCCCGTCAAAGACCTGTGGTGGTGACAGACCCGCAGGCGGCGGCGCTGCTGCTGGACGCGCGGGCGGTGCGCGCCCTGGGGCCCTTTCTGGGCCGCGCCCTGAACGCCCAGGCGGCGGCGCGCGAGGCCGGGCTGCCCATCAGCACCTTGCAGTACCGGGTGCGGCAGTTTCTGGCCTGCGGGCTGCTGCGCCGCGCGGGCCTCCAGCCCCGCGCTGGGCGCGCCATGACGCTGTACGAGGCTCCAGGCGCCCTGTTCGTGCCGTTTGCCTCCACTCCACTGGTATCGGACACCCTGCTGTCGGCGGCCAGTTTCGGGCGGTGGCAGGCGCGGCTGACCCGCTCTATCGGCGCGGCCTGGGTGCAGGCGGCGGGGCAGCGCCGCATCGGGCTACATCTGATCGGTTCAGAGCAGGGCCTGATCTCCCGCAACGTCGAACCCGAACCTGACCCGGAAGCCCCCAACAGCTTTTTCGAGTATCTGCTCAGTGACCAAGGGCCGGCGGTGTGGGATTCCTGGGGCGTCCTGAGCCTCCCGCCTGACCAGGCCAAGGCCCTGCAACGGGACCTCGCGGCCCTGATGGGCCGGTACCGTTCGGTCGAGACCGAAGGCGTCACGCCGCATATCGTGCGCGTGGCCATCGCGCCGCTGGTGCCCGAGGACGGCGAGGCAGAACAGTAAAAAAGGCCAGCGCAAGACGCTGACCCTGGTCCCGCAGTTCACCGAAGTTTAAACCGGCGGGTGCGCGTAACTGCTTTCCAGCTGCACCAACCGGGCGTGCTGCTGCTGCTCGCTCTCGACCATCAGATCGGCCAGGGTGGTGCTTCCCAGCACGTCGCGCAGGGCGCTGTCCACGCGGTGCCACAGGTTCTGGGTGCCGCAGACGTTCTGGCTTTCGCAGACATGGTCGTCTTCCACGCAGGACACCGGGGCGATGCTGCCTTCCATGGCGGTCACCACGTCGTAGGCACTGATCTCCTGGGCGGGGCGGGCCAGACGGTACCCGCCGTGCGCGCCGCGAATACTCTTGATAAAGCCCGCGCGGCGCAGGTTGCTGGCAATCTGTTCGAGGTAGTGCTGGCTGATGCCCTGACGTTCAGACACGTCCTTGAGGGGCACGGCCTCACCGCCCCGGCGCGCGATTTCAATCAGGGCACGCAGGCCGTATTGCGCTTTGGTCGAAACCCACATGCCCCCAGTCTACTCCGGAAACTCGGACACAACGTAAGGGTTTTTTCGTTGTGACCTCCACGAAACGCCCATGCAACGGCCCAGGGCCTAACCTGCGGCCATGATTCCTCTGGTTCTGCGCCGCGCGGCCTTCCTCGCCCTGCTTCTTGTGCCGGTGGCCTACGCCCAGAGCGGCTGTGTGGGCTTCGTGTGCAGCGCGCCTGGGGCAGGCACGGCGGGCCGGGGACCGCTGGACAGCGCGTATCTGGAGGTGCTGGGGCGCGTCAGCAGCGCCCAGGAACGCGGCTTGTGGGAGGCGCGGGGCGTGCGCGAGGGGACCCTGAGCGCCGCGCAGGCGGCCCAGGTGCGCGCCGAACTGCGGCGCAACGTGCACGCGCCCGCAGCCAGCGCCCTGCTGAGCGACCTGACCCTGCGGGTGTTTCTCGATTCGTTCGGGGCCGCGCCGCACCCCAACAATCCCTTTTTCAAGCTGCTGGGTCAGCTGGCCAAAAAACCCGACAGCACCTACGCCAGCCTGCTGGACTTCACGCGCAGCTACCTGCAAGACCCGCAAATTGACGGCGCCCGAGAAGGGCTGATTTCCGCGGCCTACATCCGCAGCCTGGGCCGGCCGCCCAGCAGCGGCGACCTGACCTACTGGCAGGCGCAGGTGAAGGCCAGTGGCCGCAACTTTACTGACATCGTGCAGGCCGGCCAGGACTGGGTACTGAGTGCAGGCAACGAGGCGGAATTTTCGGCCCTGATTCGGCGGGCGTTCAAGGCGGCTGGCCGCGCCGCGCCCACGGGCGACCAGATCATCAAGATTCGGCTGGCCAACCAGACCACGCGCCGCACCTTCGACGAATGGAAGGTCTTTGTGCAGAAGTTCTAGCTCAGGGCACTGGGGACTGGGGCTCTCTGGGCCGCCTGGACATCCTGGCAGGGCTCCGGCTGGGGAGGCCGTGACCCAGGCCCCTGCCTGTGCCGCAGAGACGAGTAGAATCCGCCCCGTGACGGCGCCTCCAGTGTTGCCCCCCGACCTGTCTCCGGCCCGCGCTCTGCGCCGCCTGCACGCGGCTGGTGCGCCGGGGCTGGTGCTGCTGGAATCGCTGGGGCCAGTGGTGGCGTACGGAAGGTACACCTTTCTGAGTGCGTGGCCGAGCCAGGTTCGCCATGATCTGCCGGACGTTCCGGCTGGGGACGCCCTCTTTCCCGCCTGGCTGGGCGGCCTGAAATACGAGGCGGCGCGGGGCTTTGGCCTGAACACGCATCCGGCCCAGGGCGAGGCGATGTGGTGGGGTCACTACCCCTCGGGGCTGGTGTGGGACCGCGCCGCCGGCACCCTGGACGTGGTGGGCAGGGCGCATCTGGACTGGGCTGCCCTGCTGTCGGGCGATCCTGGCCCGGAGCCTGAGCTGACCGTGGGCCCTTTCGGCGCCGATGACGTGGACTATCCAGCCGGCGTGCGGGCCGTGCAGGAGCTGATCCGGGCGGGTGAGGTCTATCAGGTCAACCTCTCACGCGGGGTGCAGGCGCAGGCCCACGGCGACCCGCTGGCGGCCTACCTGCGGCTACGAGAAGTGAACCCCAGCCCCTTTATGGCGTATGCCGATCTGGGGGACGAGGTGGTGGTGTCGTGCAGTCCAGAGCGGCTGGTGCGCTGGGCCGGCGGCCTCGTATCGGCGCGGCCGATTGCCGGCACCCGCCGCCGGGGCGACACGCCACAGGAAGACGCCGCCTTTGAAGCCGAGCTGCGCGCCAGCCCGAAAGAAACCGCCGAACACACCATGCTGGTGGACCTCGTGCGGCACGACCTGGGCCGGGTGGCGGCGCCGGGCAGCGTCACGGTGCCCGACCTGATGCTGGTCGAGCGCTACAGCCACGTCATGCATCTGGTTTCGGAGGTGCAGGCACAGGCCAGAGCCGGCGTGACGCTGCGCGAGGTGCTGGCCGCCACCTTCCCCGGCGGCACGATCACCGGCGCCCCCAAAGAGCGTGTGATGGAGGCGATTGCGGCCCTGGAACCCGGGCCGCGCGGCTGGTACACCGGCGGCCTGGGCCTGATCAGCGGGGCGGCGGTGGACCTGAATATCCTGATTCGCACGGCGGCGTTTACTCGCACGGACAGCGGCTGGTCGGTCGAGGTGCGTGCAGGCGGCGGCACCGTCATCGACGCCGACCCGGCGCGCGAAGCCCAGGAAACGGTCCACAAGGCCCAGGCCCTCCTGAGCGTGCTGGCCGGCGTGCCGGGCCGCCCAGCGCAGCCGCCGGTCCCGCCGGTGCCAGGCCGTCCCTGGGCGCCGCCCCCGGCCCAGACCTCGACCGGCCTGCGGGTGCTGCTGCTGGACAACCGCGACTCGTTTACCTGGAACCTGGCCCACGACCTGCTGGCGCTGGGGGCACAGGTGGAGGTGCGGTCTCAGGACGAGGCAGCGCGCGATCTGCTGGCCAGCCAGCCGGACGCGGTGTTGGTCGGGCCAGGGCCAGGGACGCCCGAGACCAGCGGCTGCACCCTGGCCCTGACGCGCGCCTGCCTGCAGGGCGGCGTGCCGCTGCTGGGCGTGTGCCTGGGGCATCAGGCGCTGGGGCAGGTGCTGGGCGGGCAGATTGCGCGGGCCGCGCCGGTGCATGGCCGCCCAGAGTACGCGCGCCACAGCGGCGCCGGCCTGTTTGAGGGTGTGCCGCAGGGCGCGGCCTTTGGGCGCTATCACTCGCTGGTCGTTCGTGACCTGGACCCCGCCCTGGTGACCGCCACCAGCGAGGACGGCGAGGTCATGGCGCTGGAAGTGCCGGGCCGGCCTGCCTGGGGGGTGCAGTTTCACCCCGAAAGTGTTCTAAGCCCCGCCGGACGCACCCTGCTGGGCAACTGGCTGGGGCTCAGCGCGGCGCACCGGCGATGAAGCCCCTGCCCGACGAGCTGAACCAGCCCGCCTGGCTGCACGGGACGTCGGCTTTTACGACCGTGCGGACCCGGCACGGCACAGCGCTCCACTGGCCCGCCCACCTGAGCCGGCTGCGCGGCACCTGCGCCTTTCTGGGCCTGCCTGTGCCGGACCACGTTCTGCCCGCCTTTGACGCCTTCCCCTGGGGCCTGCTGCGCGTCACGGTGACCGAGGGCGGCACCTTCTGGTCCCACCGTGCCCTGACCCCTGGCCCCCGCCCATCCGGCGTGACGGTGCGCCTGACGGACGTGCAGGTTCACCCTCAGCTGGCCGCCCACAAGACGGGCAACTATCTGCCCGCCCGTCTGGCGGCCAAGCAATCGGCGCCCGCCTTTGAAGGCTGGCTGCAGGACGCCGGCGGCCACGTTGTGGACGGCAGCCGGACGGCGCCACTGCTGGAACTGGACGGCGAGCTGGTGGTGCCCGCCGGTGGCCTGCCCAGCATTACGCGAGTGGCAGCTCTGGCAGGGCGACCCCACGTCACGCGCCCGGTCCACAGGGCCGACCTGCCCCGCATCACCCGCGCCTGGATCTGCGGCAGCGGCGTGGGTGTGGTGCCTGTGCAAAAGATTGAAGGGCCAGCATTAAACTTAGCCCTGCCGACCACCTGGCTGACCACGGCGGACCCTGCACTGGTATGGCCGGAGTGAGTGGGGTGTGGGGAAGGCCGGAACCGTAAGAGACTATGCGCGGAACAGAGCCGAAAAAACCTCGTCCTGAGCGCCGCACCCTGCGGGAGTTTCACAAGTTCTCCACAGCAGAGAGGAAGACACAACCATCAAGTCCTTTGAAAAGTAGAATCTCTCGCCCCCACCACGCCTTCTTGCCCCGTTCCCGCCCAGGTCCAGGCAAGGCCATTGTGCGCGGAGCGCGCAGGCCCTTCCGCTAGGGCGGAGCATGGCGTCGAGGCCGGACACATTGACGAACTGTACGGCCTTGCCAACGTCAGTAGGAACTCTTGCCCAGTGCCAACGCTGCTCCCCCTGCCCCTCTGGGGGAGGGGGCTGGGGGGTGGGGCGAACGCACCGCCTAAACCCCATCAAAAAAAAGCCCCAACCTAACCAGGCTGGAGCTCCTCGCCAATCCCGCTTAGTGGCCGTTGTTGCCGGTACGCTCACTCTGCAGCTGTCCGCCGCCCACCACATCATCCAGCTTGACCGCGCCAAACTTTCTCATCAGGCTCAGCGCCTCATCGGTGCGCGCACCATTGGGGTCACGGGCAATCACCATGACGTGCCCGCCCCGCAGCCCCTGGTAGAACTTCTCGGCCTGTGCGGCGGGCACGCCCATACGGCGCAGCAGCTTCACGTAGTCGCCGTGGTCACTGCCGGCCAGGGCGCCGAACAGGCCGCCCAGCCCAGCGCCGCCCAGGACGCCGAACAGCACCCCAAACAGCCCGCCTTCCTGATAGATGCGCGTGACCGGATAGACAATGAGAATGAGCCAGACCGGCACCGTCAGGGCCAGGCCGCCCAGGATGCCCAGAAGGGCGCCCTTGATCACGCTGCCCGAGCCGCCGGGCGCGCCAGCTTCAGGGCTGACCCCAGTTTGCTGGGCAATATCGTCTTCGGCCACCACGTCGGTCAGGGCAAAGCCCAGGTGGTCACGGTCAAAGCCGCGCTGTTGCAGGGCCTGCAAGGCGCCCTGCGCCTGCTGAGGTTCGCGGAAAAGAGCCACGACGCTTTCCATATCCTGTTTTGTAGCACGCGGCCCTCCTGGCCTGCGAGGGACAAAGCGGGGGAGTTGCTTTAGATCTGGGGCGGCACCGTGGGGCCGGTACGTTTTACCCGCCGCCGCTTTTCTATACTGAACCCCATGACTGGCGTGGTGGCCCTGGGCGTGCCGGACGCGGCCTTTGAGGCGCGGCTGCGCGAGGTGCTGCGTTCGCGCGTGGAGTTCATAGAGCTGATTGGCGACGACCTGGTGGCCGCCGGTGGCAAGCGGGTGCGGCCCCTGCTGACCTACCTGGCCGCGCAGGCGCTGGGCGCCCACCCTGGCCAGCCTGACTGGGCCGGCGTGCGCGACCTGGCGGTAGGCGCCGAACTACTGCACTCGGCGTCGCTGCTGCACGACGACCTGATTGACGACGCCGACACCCGCCGGGGGCATCAGGCGGCGTTCCGGCGCTTTGGCAATGTGGTCAGCGTCATGAGCGGCGACTTCATGCTCTCGCGGCTGCTGCTGCTGCTCTCCGGCTTGCCGGCCAGCGCCGAACTGACGCGCCTGTTTGGCACGGCCGCCAGCGTGATCTGCGAGGGCGAGGTCCTGCAGTTTCAGGTGGCGGCCTACCAGGACTACGCCTGGGAGCATTACCTGCAAGTCATTCACGGCAAGACGGCGGCCCTGACCGAGCTGGCCACCGCCGCCCCCGCCGCGCTGCTGGGGGCCAGCGCCGCTCACCGCGAGGCCCTGGCCACCTACGGGCGCGAATTTGGGATGGCCTTTCAGATGCAAGACGACCTGCTGGACCTGACCGGCGACGAGGGCCGCACCGGCAAGCCCGTCGGCGGCGACCTGCGCGAGGGCAAAGCCACCGCGCCGACCCTCTACCTGCTGGACGGCCCCCACGCCGCCGAAGTGCGTGAGGTGCTGGAGCGCCGCGCCGCGCAGCAGGGTGACGTGGCCCGCGTGCACCTGCTGGCCGAACAGAGCGGCGCCCTCCAGGCCACCCGCGCCGAGATTGCGCGCCGCAGCCACCTGGCTGCCGACGCCCTGTCTGTCCTCCCCCCATCTGACGCCAGAGCCGCCCTGCTGGACCTGGCCACAAGAGAGAGAGAACGGACGCACTAACCAGTTTGTCCCGCATGGCAGAACATGGCTGGCCTCTGCTCTGAGCTGGGGCGCTTTACACATGCAAAGTTCAGCAGAGTCACCACAGCAGCTGTACGGCTGGAATCGCTTCATACCTGAACTGTGTACAGCGCGCCTGGGCGGCCTTGACCCCTGTGCCCGCGCCCGCTACAACGGGGGCGGCCCGGACGGCCAGACGGAACACCCCCAGCCTGTCTATGCGTCTTTTCAGAGGCGTGTATGCTTCAAAAGCAGCCAAGCTTTCACCCACCCAAAGTTCCCACCGAAGGGAAGGAGACTGTTACATGCGGGCATCAGGACTCAACTGGCAGGGCCTTATGGAGCAACTCCAGCAGGCGCTGCCCCACTGCGAGGTCACCGACCAGTCTCTCGCGTATTTCAAGTATCCCAAGCGGACGGTCAGCGTCAATCTGCCGGTGCGGATGGACGACGGCCGCATTCGCGTCTTCAAGGGCTACCGCACCGTTCACAGCACCTCGCGCGGCCCCAGCATGGGCGGCGTGCGTCTGCGTGAGGGCGTCAGCGCCCACGAATGCGAGGTTCTGGCGGCGATCACC
The DNA here is from genome assembly GCF_009755355.1 of Deinococcus arboris. GTDB lineage: Bacteria > Deinococcota > Deinococci > Deinococcales > Deinococcaceae > Deinococcus > Deinococcus betulae. The sequence goes on from NZ_WQLB01000010.1 coordinate 85,878, forward strand.
ACCCTGAAGACCGCCGTGGCCGACCTGCCGCTGGGCGGGGCCAAAGGCGGCGTGGACGTGGACCCTGGGTCTCTCAGCCCGCACGAACTGGAAGGCCTGACCCGGCGCTACACCAGCGAACTGGTGGAACTCATTGGCCACAACGAGGACATCCTGGCCCCCGACGTGGGCAGCGACGCCCAGATGATGGCCTGGATGCTCGACACCTACGCCGAGAACACCGGCACCACCAGCAACGGCGTGGTGGTGGGCAAGCCCATTCCGCTGGGCGGCAGCTATGGCAGTAAAGACGCCCGTGGCCGCAGCGCCGCCCTGGTGACCGCGCGCGTGCTGGACACCGCCGGCGAGAGCCTGAGCCGCGCCCGCGTGGCCGTGTACGGCTTTGGCGACGTGGGCCGCAACGCCGCGCAGACCCTGGCCGCCCAGGGCGCGCTGGTCATTGCGGTCAGCGACCAGAACGGCGCCACCTTTGCCAGCGCGGGGCTGGATCTGGGCGCCCTGGCCGAGTGGCGAGAGAACAAGGGCACCGTGGCGGGCTTTGCCACCGACATCACCCCGGATGAGGTGACCGAACTGGACGTGGACGTGCTGATGCTGGCCTACGACTACGGCACCATTCATGCCGGCAACGCCCACGCCATTCGCGCCCGCTACGTCGCAGAAGCCACCAACCGCGCCGTGCTGCCCGAAGCCGAGCGGTTCTTAATTGAGAACGGGGTCAAGGTCATTCCCGACCTGATTGCCAGCATCGGCGGCGTGATTGTCAATTACCTGGAGTGGGTGCAGGACGCCAGCAACTTCTTCTGGTTAGAAGACGAGATTCTGGCAGCCATTGACCTGCGCGTAAACGCCGCCTTAGACGCCGTGCTCGCCACCCAGCGCACCAGTCAGACCGACCTGCGCACCGCCGCCTACGCCCTGGCCTTGAACCGCCTGCACAGCGCGACGGTTATGCGTGGGGTGTATCCATAACGCCGGTGGCTGAAGGCCAATGGCAGATGGCGCACAGCTGAAGCCAGAGCATCAGCCCTCGCTTGTCCACTCCCCACTTCCTACTCCCCTCCGAAGGAGGCTTCCCCATGACCGCCACCCAGGACCCCACCAACAACGCTGGCCCCAAGACCGGCGCCCACACCATTCCCAGCTACCTTGACCCCAACAACATCGGCCCCTACGAGATTTACCTGGAACAGGTCGAGCGCGTCACGCCTTACCTGGGCAAGCTCGCCTACTGGGCCGAGACCCTCAAGCGGCCCAAGCGCATTCTGGTGGTGGACGTGCCGATTCACCTGGACGACGGCACGGTCGCGCACTTTGAGGGTTACCGCGTGCAGCACAACACCTCGCGCGGCCCGGCCAAGGGCGGCATCCGCTACCACCAGGACGTGACCCTCTCTGAAGTGATGGCGCTGTCGGCCTGGATGACGGTCAAGAACGCTGCCGTCAACCTGCCCTACGGCGGCGGCAAGGGCGGTATCCGCATTGACCCGCGCAAGTACAGCACCGGTGAACTGGAACGCCTGACCCGGCGCTACACCACCGAAATCGGCCTGATTATCGGGCCGGAAAAGGACATTCCCGCCCCCGACGTGAACACCAACCCGCAGACGATGGCGTGGATGATGGACACCTATTCCATGAACGTGGGCCGCACCGCCACGGGCGTGGTGACAGGCAAGCCCGTGGCCCTGGGCGGCAGCCTGGGCCGCAGCGACGCCACCGGGCGCGGCGTGTTCGTGACCGGCGCCGAGGCCATGAAGAAGCTCGGCATGCCTATGCAGGGCGCCCGGATTGCCGTGCAGGGCTTCGGCAACGTGGGCGAGGCCGCCGCGCGCATCTTCCATGAACACGGCGCCAAGATTGTGGCCATTCAGGACGTGACCGGCACCATCGCCAGTGAAGCTGGAATTGACCCGGCCGCCGCCCTGGACCACCTGCGCCGCACCGGCAAGATTACCGAGCTGCCCGGCACCGAGGAACTGAAGCGCGACGAGTTTTGGGACGTGGCCTGCGACGTGCTGATTCCCGCCGCGCTGGAAAAGCAGATCACGCTGGAGAACGCCGGGCGCATTCAGGCCAAGTTGATCGTGGAAGGCGCCAACGGCCCGACCGTCCCCGCCGCCGACGACCTGCTGGCCGAGCGCGGCGTGACGGTGGTGCCCGACGTGCTGGCCAACGCGGGCGGCGTGACGGTGTCTTACTTCGAGTGGGTACAGGACTTTTCCTCGTTCTTCTGGACCGAGGAAGAAATCAACAAGCGCCTGGACCGCATCATGAGTGAAGCCTTCCTGAGCCTGTGGGACGTCAAAGAAAAGCACGGCGTGACCCTGCGCACCGCCGTGTACATCGTGGCCTGCACCCGCGTGCTGGAAGCGCGTGCGCTGCGGGGGCTGTACCCGTAAAGCTGTAGATGGTTAAAAGGTGATGGTTGATGGAAAGGGGTGTTCTCCATCAACCATCACCCTTCTTCCATCACCTTCAGTACAGCTTGCCCAGCACGTCATCCTTCATCACAAAGGCGTTGTCCTTGGTGGGAAACTCGCGGGCACGCACTTCTGCCGCGTAGGCCTCAATGGCCTCGCGGGCAGCGCGGCCCAGTTCCGCGTAGCGCTTGGCGATTTTCTTCTCCTCGCCCTCATAGACACCCAGCAGGTCGTGGGTCACGAGTACCTGGCCCCCGCAGTGGACCCCAGCGCCAATGCCGATGGTGGGAATCCTTAGGCGCTCACTGACCAGTTTGGCTAGGCGGGCAGGAATGACCTCCAGCACGATGGCAAAGGCTCCGGCGGCTTCCAGGGCGGCGGCGCCGTCCAGGGTCAGGCGGGCCGAGGCGTCGTCCTTGCCCTGCACGCGCAGGCCACCCTGAGCGGTGGCGGTCTGGGGCAGCAGGCCCACATGGCCCATCACAGGAATCCCGTTGCGGGTCAGCGTCTGCACCACCTCCAGAATCTCGGGGGTGGCGCCCTCCATCTTGACCGCGTCGGCGCCCGTTTCCTGAATCACGCGCACGGCGTGGCGCATGGCGTCCTGCACACCGGTGTGGTAGGTCCCAAACGGCAGGTCCACGATCATGAAGGTGTCGGGTGCGCCCCGCCGCACCGCGCGGGCGTGGTGAATCATGTCGCCCAGTGTCACCGGCGCCGTCGAGTCGTAGCCCAGCACCACGTTGCCCAGCGAGTCACCGACCAGAATCAGGTCCACGCCCGCCGCCTCGGCGTGGCGCCCGCCGGGATAGTCGTAGGCCGTCACCATGACCAGCGGGACCTCGGCGTGCTGCAACTCGGGGATGGAGCGCTTCATGGTGGGCAGCGTAACAGAAGGGGGTGGGAGCAACTGACAGCCGCCTTTCGTTGCCGTGAGGGGACCACGCCCCTCAAGTTCAACTCCTGTCCTTGACGGTCAATTGCGTGGCTGCGTGGCCTGGCCAGCTTGCGATGGAAAGCCTGCTCCTTTCAAGCTAGGCCGTCAGGCCGCTGACCGGCCCAGTGCTCAATTCAGTCCTCAATGTCGTCCAGATTCATGGCCCGCAGTTCGGGGGCCAGCAGGGTGGTGGCCGCCACCACGACCAGGGTCACCACCCCGCCCAGCCACACGCTGCGCGCGGTACCCAGCAGCCGCGCCGCCACGCCACTTTCAAAAGCCCCCAGCTCATTGCTGGCACCGATAAACATGCCGCTGACTGCATTGACGCGCCCGCGCATGTGGTCCGGGGTCTTGAGCTGCAGCGTCGCGCTGCGAATGACCATGCTGATGCCGTCAAACACCCCTGCCGCAATCAGCGCCGCCACGCTGAGGGCCAGGTTCTGCGAGAGCCCGAAGACAATGATGCTCAGGCCAAAGCCCGCCACCGAGACCAGCAGCGTGCGCCCCGCACCCTGGCCAGGCGGGCGCCGCGTGGCCAGCAGCGTCACCACCAGTGACCCCACGCTGGGGGCCGCCACCAGCAGACCCAGCCCGGTCGGCCCGGTCCTGAGGATGTCGCTGGCAAAAATAGGCAGCAGCGCCACCGCACCGCCGAACAGCACACTGAACAGGTCCAGGGCCATGCTGCCCACCAGCACCTGCCGCTGCACCACAAAGGCCAGGCCTGCCTTGACGCTCTGCATGAACGGCTCGCCGGGGGTGAAGGCCGGGCGCCCCTTACTTTTGACAAAGGCCACGCAGCCCAGCGACACCACGAACAGCACGCAGGCCACCAGATACGCCCCCTGCGCCCCCACCGAGGCGTACAGCACCCCGCCCAGCGCTGGCCCGATGATGGCAGCGGCTTGCCAAGCACTGGAGCGCCACGCCGAAGCCCGCAGCAGCAGTTCGCGCGGCACCACCTGCGCCTGAAAGGCGGGCAGCGCCGGGTCCGAAAAGCCGCGCGCCACCCCCAGCATAAAAATCAGGGCCAGCAGCGGCCAGATGCCGCCCACCCCAGCGTGCGGGGCGTATAGGGCAAACAGCGCCGCGCAGGTTACCTCCACCCCGATGGTCAGCAGCAGGATGCGCCGCCGGTCACTGCGGTCAGCCACCACCCCGCCCAGCAGGGCCAGGCTGAGGGCCGGAATGGCCTCCACCAGCCCCAGCAGCCCCAGGGTCAGCGGGTCTTTGGTCAGCTGATACAGCTGGTAGGCCACCGTCAGGGCCACCGCGCGCCCGGCCAGCGTGCTGGTGACAGCGGCCACCAGCATGGCGCGGAACTCGGGGTAGTGCAGAACGTTGGCCGACACGGGGGCAGACTTCACGCGGCCGAGTCTAGGCCGGACAGACGCCGGCCTCTGTCACCCCGCTCCCGTCTGGTCAACCGCCGTGGTCAGACTTGGCCTGCCTCCGTTAAGGCGCCTCCGGTCAGCCTCTCTCCTTCCCAGTTTGGTGGCAGAGGCGCTGGGAGGGAATTTAAAAAAGCTCCGCACCACGCACGGAGCCCAGCTTGACTTTGGCTTCAGCCGCCCTTGATGACCTCGCCCCAGCGGCCCAGCACCAGATAGATGATCCAGCCTGTAACAGCCACGTACAGCCACACCGGCACTGTCCAGCGCACCCAGGCGCGGTGCTTATTGAACTGGCCGCGCGCCGCCGGGGTGTCGATGTTGTTCAGGTTGCCGGCGGCCTTCAGGCCCTTGACCGCGTGCCAGAGGGCACCCACGGCCAGCGGCAGGTTGGCCGCCGCCAGAATGATGTGGCTGATCAGCAGGACAAAGTACGCTGTGCGCCACTCTTCAGGGCCGACATACTTCTTCTCGTAACCCAGGCCCAGGCGGGTCAGGTACAGCACCAGAAAGATCGTCGCCAGGCTGCTCGCCACAATCATGGCGCGCATGTGGGCTTCGCGCAGGCCGCGCCGGATCAGGTACACGCCCACGCACAGGGCCAGGCCGCTCAGGATGATCGTGATGACCGCCCACTGGTTGATGGTTTCCGCCATAGTCGCTCCGCAGTGTAGGGGCGCAGGCACAGGGCAGGTGTCCGCCGCCCGCCCCAGGGGACAATCTGCTCCCAGTCCCCCCCGGTACAATGCCGAGCGTTGACCGCCGCGCCCTTGAAGGGGCCGCGCAGGCGGCGAGGACGGTGACGATGAGTGGAACCCTGAGTATGCCCCGCGCGGCGGGGGCGTGGCTCCCCCGCCTGGCGTGGGCGGCGCTGGCCTACAACGTGCTGGTGATTCTGTGGGGCGCCGTGGTGCGGATCACGGGGGCGGGCGCCGGCTGCGGCGACCACTGGCCGCTGTGTAACGGCGTGGTCCTGCCGCAAAGCCCCGAACTGCACACCGTCATTGAATTCAGTCACCGCCTGACCAGCGGCCTGAGCGGCCTGCTGGCCATCGGGCTGGTGGCGCTGGCCTTTCAGACGACCCCCAAAGGGCACCCCGCCCGCTTTGGGGCACTGCTCAGCCTGGGGCTGATCATTCTCGAAGGCCTGGTGGGCGGGGTGCAGGTGCTGCTGGGGCTGACTGCCGACTCCACTGACCCGGCGCGCGGCTTTGTGCAGGGCGTTCATCTGGCCAACACGTTCCTGCTGCTGGGCGCGCTGCTGCTCACGGCCCTGTGGGCCTCGGGTGCACCGCGTCTGCGGCTGCGCGCTCAGGGCCTAGTGGGCGCCTGGAGCGGCGTGGGGCTGCTGCTCCTGCTGCTGCTCGGCATGGCCGGCGCCGTGACGGCGCTGGGGGACCTGCTGTTTCTGCCTGCCGACGGCAGCACGCCCCTGGCCACAGTCAAACGCGACTTTGGCCCAGCGGCGGGTCTGATCGAGAACCTGCGGGTCGTTCATCCCATGCTGGCGGTGATGACCAGCGCCTTTCTGGTGTGGCTGGGCACGTTTTTGCGCCGTGAACGGCCGGGCACTGAGGTCCACCGCTGGAGTGGGGCGCTCTGGGCACTGATCGGCGCGCAGATGGTCGCCGGCTTCGCCAACGTGGCCCTCAAGGCGCCCGGCTGGATGCAGCTGACCCACCTGCTGCTGGCCTGCGCGCTGTGGCTGGTCACTGCGCTGCTGGTCTTTCACGCCCTGACGGGCCTGCGGGTGCGCCCCGCAGCGGGGCGGGCATGACCACCTCTGAACCCCTGAGCGCCCCCCGCGCCCGCGCCACCTGGCGCGACTACCTCTCGCTGACCAAGCCTAAGGTCATCAGCCTGCTGCTGTGGACCACCGTGACCGCGATGGTGATGGCCGCTCAGGGCTGGCCGGGGCTGTGGCTGCTGCTCGTGGTCAGTGTGGCCGGCTACATGTCGGCCGGCTCGGCGGGCGTCTTTAACATGATTATTGACCGCGACATCGACATCAAGATGGCGCGCACCGCCCAGCGGCCCACCACCAGCGGCCTGATCAGCACGCGCGACGCGGCCATCTTCGGTGCCTCGCTTCAGATTCTCTCGTTCGTGATGCTGTGGGTCTGGGCCACGCCGCTGGCCGCCTGGATGAGCCTGGCGGGCTTTCTCACCTACGTGGTGGTCTACACGCAGCTGCTCAAGCGCAACACCTGGCACAACATCGTGCTGGGGGGCGCCGCCGGGTGCTTTCCGCCGCTGGTGGGCTGGGCGGCGGTCACGGGCGACCTCAACCTGTTTGCCTGGTTTCTGTTCGCCATCATCTTTTTCTGGACCCCGGTGCACTTCTGGGCGCTGGCCCTGATGATCAAAGATGAGTACCGCGAGGTCGGCATTCCCATGTTGCCAGTCGTTCACGGCGACAAATTGACGGTGGCCCAGATTGGCCTGTACGCCATCTATACGGTCGTGCTGTCGGTCATGCCGGTGTTTTTTCAGGAGGTCGGCGGGCTGTACTTCGTCTCGGCGCTGGGACTGGGCGGCTGGCTGCTGGTGCTGTCCTGGCGCCTGTACCGCCATGTGATGGCCGGCCACAAGGTCGAGCGCAAGGTGGCGGTGCCGCTGTACCTGTACTCCATGCTGTACCTGGCGCTGCTGTTCGTGGCCGGCGCCGTGGACCGCGTGCTGCTGGCCGGTCTGTAACGCCGGATCAGGACACATGCCCGGTCCCTCATCTGGTCTCATGCAGCCCTGGGCTGACCGCTCGGTAGAATGGCGCGGCACAGCGCAGGCCCGCCCATCAGGCCGGCCGCACACGCATGGCCACGCGGAACGTCTTAGACTGCGGGGCAGAGGAAAGGAGTGACGTTGAATACCACACACCGCCACAGTGGCACACGGCGAACCAGGTGGGCACTGCCCTCCCTGGCCCTCTTTGGCGCGGCCCTGCTCACCGGCTGTCAGCAGGCGCAGCAGAGCCTTTCGATTGGGGACATGGCGTCGGCCTTCAACCGGGAAATCTGGGTGATGAGCATCTGGGCCATCGCGCTCTCGGTCATCATCTTTATTGGCGTGTCGTTCGCGCTGTTCTACACGGTGCAGAAGTTCCGCGAAGACAAGCACGACGCGCCGCCCGCGCAGTTTCACGGCAACAACAAGCTCGAAGTCTGGCTGGTGGCTGTGCCGGTGGTCATCGTGATTTTCCTGAGCGTGCTGACCGTGCGCTCGATGGCCATCCTGAACCCCACCCCCGACCAGGCCACCAAGATTGACGTTCTGGCCAAGCAGTTCTGGTGGAACTTCACGTACCCCGAGACCACCGCCGACGCCGGCGGCAAGGTGGCCAACGGCAATGAGCTGCTGATGCCCACTAGGCAGCCTGTGGCCCTGACCGTCACCAGTGGCGACGTGATTCACGGCTTCTGGGCCCCCAACATCGGCGGTCAGCGCGCCGCCATGCCCGCCGTGCAGAAGACCTGGCAGGTGGACACCGACCGCGCAGGCGTCTACCAGGGCAACTGCTCGCAGCTGTGCGGCGCTTCTCACGCCAACATGCGGTATAAGGTCGTCGCACTGGAGCAGGAACGGTACAACACCGTCCTGGCCGCCATGAAGGCCTACCGCGCCCCCGAACCCGCCGCCGGCAGCGCCGAGGCGCGCGGCCTGCAACTGTTCTTGCAGGGCAAGCCCGAAACGGGCGCCGCTTCCTGCGCGGGCTGCCACCGCGTGCAGGGCACCTCGGCTGCTGGCCAGGTCGGTCCTGACCTGAGTTTCTTCGGCACCCGCCGCACCCTGGGCGCCGGCATGTGGGAAAGCGAGAAAGCCCAGGAGATGCTCATCCCCTGGCTCAAGCACGCTCCGCGCGTCAAGCCCGGCGCGCTGATGCCCACTTATGACGGCAGCGAGTACATGTCAAAGGGCAAGATGCTCAAGGGCGGCACCCTCACCGACGCTGAAATCAGCGATATCGCCGCGTACCTGCGCAGCCTGAAACTGCCTGAGGAAGCGGATTACTGGCGTGACGTGCCCGTGATTGGCGCGGCCAGCACCGGAGGCACCCAGTGACCGTTCAGCACGCGCCCCTGAAGGATCATGTCGCCCGCCCTGGGCTGTGGCACGTCCTGAAGGACTACATGATGACCACCGATCATAAAAAGATCGGCACCCTGTACATCGCCACCAGCATCCTGGGCTTTGCCATCGCCGGGATTCTGGCGGTCCTGATCCGCCTGCAACTGGCGGTGCCGGACAACACCTTCCTGGTGGGCAACGCCTACAACCAGGTGCTGACCCTGCACGCCGCCCTGATGATCTTTTTCTTCCTGATTCCGATTGGCCTCTTCGGTTTCGGAAACTGGTTCCTGCCGCTGCAGCTGGGCGTGCGAGACGTGGCGCTGCCGCGCGTGAACACCTTCGCGGTGTGGCTGTTTATCTTCAGCCTCATTCTGGTGGTGCTGGGCCTGGCCAACGGCGGCGCCCCTGGCGTGGGCTGGACCTTCTATTACCCGCTCTCAGTGGACGCCAACCAGACCGGCGTGGCCGTCCTGATGGTCGCGCTGACCCTGAACGGCATTGCCTCTTTGCTCGGCTCGGCCAACTTTGCCGCCACCATTGTGAACATGCGCGCGCCGGGCATGAGCCTGTGGAAGATGCCCATTTTCGCCTGGAGCATCTTTGCCACCTCGATCCTGCAGCTGATTTCGCTGGGCGGCCTGACGGCAGCGGCGCTGGTCACCTTCCTGGAACTGAAACTGGGCCTGAGCCTGTTCAACCCTGGGATTGGCGGCGTGCCGGTCATGTTCCAGCAGTTCTTCTGGTTTTACTCGCATCCCGCCGTGTACGTGATGCTGCTGCCGTACCTGGGCATTGGCGCCGAAATTGCCAGCACCATGGCCCGCAAGCCGCTGTTCGGCTACCGCGTGATGGTGTACTCGATTCTGGGCATCGTGCTGGTCAGCCTGCTGGTGTGGGTGCACCACATGTTTGCCGTGGGCCTGCCCGAAGCCTGGCAGATCGCCTTCATGATCGCCACCATGATCGTGGCCGTGCCGACCGGCGTGAAGATCTTCAACCTGATCGGGACGCTGTGGGGCGGACGCATCATCATGAAGTCCCCGACCTACTGGCTGGTGGGCTTCATCTTCAACTTCCTGATCGGCGGGATTACCGGCGTCTCCCTGGGCATGATTCCCTTTGATTACCAGGTCACCATGTCGTACTACGTCGTGGCGCACTTCCACAACGTGATGATGTTCGGCACGGCGTTCCTGGCGATGGGCGGCCTGTACTACTGGTGGCCCAAGATGACCGGCCGCTTTATGAACGAGAAACTGGGCCTGGCCCACTTCTGGCTCTTTATGGTCGGCTCGTGGATGACCTTCCTGCCGCAGTACATCCTGGGTCTGCTGGGCATGCCCCGGCGCTACTACACCTACCCCGAGGGCAACTTTGCCTGGAGCGAACTGAACCTGATTTCCACCCTGGGCGCCCTGACGCTGCTGGCCGGCGGCATTGTCTGGGTCTGGAACATGATCCAGAGCTTCCGTGGCCCGGTGACGGCCTCGAAGAACCCCTGGGGCGGCTTCACTCTGGAATGGACGGCGGACAGCCCGCCCCAGCCCTACAACTTTGCCCACGACTTCCCCAGGTCCTTTCCCACCGAGCGCCCCCTGTACGACTGGGAGCAGAGCGGCGAGACCCTGATTCCGGTGGACCCCAAGACCATCCACCTGCCCCAGGACTCTATCTGGCCCTTTATGACGGCTGTGGGCATGATGCTGATGGGCTACGGCCTGAGCTTCGGCTGGTTTACCAACTACACGCCCGGCGACGGTCTGCGGCCCTTTGCCGATGCAAGTTTCGGGTTCCAGCTGGCCACGGTACTGCTGTACATCAGCATTCCCGTGTTCCTGTACAGCCTGTTCAAGTGGGCCGGCACCCGTGAATATGCTGTGCCCGTCGCGCACCATCACCTGACCAAGTACGACAACGGCTTCATGGGTATGGCGTGGTTCATCATCTCGGAAGTGGGCCTGTTCGGCGTGCTGATTGCCGGCTACGTCTACCTGCGTGTGATCGGCGCCGCCGAGCCGCCTGCCCTGCGCCCCAGCATCTGGCTGGCCGCGCTGAACACCCTGATTCTGGTGGCCAGCTCGTTCGTGATTCACCGCGCCGAGCAGGACAACCACCACGGCAAGCTGACCCGCTTCCGCCTGGGTCTCTTTATTACCCTGATCCTGGGCGCCGTCTTCATGATCTTCCAGGTGTACGAGTTCACGCTGTTCGGGGTGGAAAGCGACTGGCGCCAGAACCTGTGGCAGGCCTGCTTCTTCACCATCGTCGGCCTGCACGGTCTGCACATCCTGATTGGCGGCACCGGTGTGGCGCTGCCCTTCTACCAGACCATGACCGGCAAGATGGACAAGTACAATCACGGCTCTATTACGCCGGCCAGCTTGTACTGGCACTTGGTTGACGTGGTGTGGCTGCTGATTCTGGCGATTTTCTACGCCTGGTAAAGGTAGTGGGAAGAAAGAGGCGCTCCCTGGTGGGCGTCTCTTTTTTGGCTTGGTGAGGGGGTCTTGAACTGATTGGGCCCACCCCCCAGCCCCCTCCCCCGGAGGGAAACGACTTCGCCGCGCAGGGCAACCTGCGCGTTGCCGCTGGTTTGACTGACGCGCCTGAAACCTGGTGACAGGGAGAGCAGACGTTGGCACTGGGCAAGAGGTTTGACTGGCGTCGGCCAGCTTGCCCATTTCGTTGACGGGTCCGGCCTCAACGCCATCCTTCGCCCCACCGGAAGGGCCTGCGCGCTGCGCGGACAAATGGCCTCGTCTGCCTCGTCTGAACCTGGGTGCTGAGGGGGCAGGAAGGCTTAGTAAAGAAGAGGAGCGCCCTTTTTCTTACGTTTTTGCCTTTGAAAAGTAGAACCTCGTGTTTTAAGCGTCCCCACTCTGCAGCTGTACGGGGCCAGCAGCGGAAGCCGTCGTGCGCGCAGCGCGCGGGCGTGGGTCGATGGGCGGTAGGAGCGCCACGGCGTCTACTGCGCAGAAAGACCTGGCCTCCCCGCCGCGCCAGTCAACCCCTGCCCAGTGCTAACGTCTGCTCCCCCTGCCCCGCCGGGGGAGGGGGCTGGGGGGTGGGGCCACGCCGTAAACGAACCCGCCCAACGCCCCGACCCATTCAAGGGACACCCCACCCCAGCCCTCTCCCCTACCCTGCACCCATGAAGCTGCTCACCCCCAAAAGCATGACCGCCGCGCTGCTGCTGGTGGCCGCTGTGCTGGCGGCCTTGCTGCTGTGGCGTCAGGCCGGAGCCGCTCCGCTGGGCGGAGACGCCCTGCCCACCCCCAGGCCCCTGCCTGCGCTGGCCCTGCTGAATGAACGGGGTCAGGCCACCACCCTGGCCGCCAGCGACGGCCGGCTGCGGCTGGTCTTTTACGGCTTTGTGCGTTGCCCGGACGTCTGCCCGGTCACGTTGGCGAGCCTCAAAAATACCTACGCGGCCCTCACACCCGCGCAGCGGGCCAGGGTGCAGGTGCAGTTCATCACCGTAGACCCCGAAAACGACCGGCCTGCCGTGGTGCGCGATTACCTGGCGCGCTTTGACCCAGCGTTTACGGGTCTGACCGGCCAAGCCCCCGCCATTGACGAGGCCGCGCGCGAGATGTTTGTGACCAACGTTAAACCCCTGCCCGCGGCCCAGGATCACAGCGCTCACATACAAGAGGAGCAAGGGAGCAGGGCCACCAACGCCCAGGCCGCCGGGGCCAGCGCCGCAGCGGCCGCCCGCTTACACGGCGACCAGCTGAGCGTGGTGGACAGTCAGGGCCGCTTTGTGCGGGTCTACGGCAACACAGCCGTTGTGGACGGCACCCTGGACCGCGACCTTCCAGGGCTGATTCGCCAGTATGCAAACTGAGCCCGGGCGCCCCAGGTGCTTCCAACTGTGCCCAGGATATTCCGCTCTGGGCAGAATCGCGCTAAACTGTTTGGCATGACTGAACCGCTCGACGCCGCCCTGCGGCCCAAGACCCTGACGGAATACGTCGGGCAGGAGCGCCTGAAGGAAAAGCTGACGGTCTACCTTCAGGCCGCCAAAGGCCGCCGCGAGGCGCTGGACCACACGCTGCTGTTTGGCCCGCCCGGCCTGGGCAAAACCACTCTGGCGCACATCATCGCCCACGAACTGGGCGTGAATATTCGCGTGACCTCTGGCCCAGCGATCGAGAAGCCCGGCGATCTGGCGGCCATCCTCACCAACAGTCTGGAAGAGGGCGACGTGCTGTTCATTGACGAGATTCACCGCCTGGGCCGCGTGGCCGAGGAACATCTGTATCCCGCGATGGAAGACTTCAAGCTGGACATCGTGCTGGGGCAGGGTCCGGCGGCCCGCACCATTGAACTGCCCCTGCCGCGCTTCACGCTGGTCGGGGCCACCACCCGTCCTGGCCTGATTACCGCGCCCATGCGCAGCCGTTTTGGCATCATTGAGCACCTGGAGTACTACACGCCCGAGGAAATCGGCATTAACCTGCTGCGTGACGCCCGCCTGCTGGGCTTCGGGCTGGTGGAGGAAGCCGCCATTGAAATTGGCGCCCGGTCGCGCGGCACCATGCGTATTGCCAAGCGGCTGCTGCGCCGCGTGCGCGACTACGCCGAGGTGGCGGGCGAGAGCACCATCGAACTGCCCCGCGCCCAGGACGCCCTGGACAAGCTGGGCCTGGACAGCGCCGGCCTGGATGACCGCGACAAGAAGTACCTCGAAACCCTGATTCACCGCTTTGCCGGTGGCCCCGTGGGCGTGGATACGCTGGCGACCGCCATCAGTGAGGACTCGCTGACGCTGGAAGATGTCTACGAGCCCTACCTGATTCAGCTGGGTTTTATCAAGCGCACGCCGCGTGGGCGCGTGGCGACGGCCCACGCCTACGACCACCTGGGGCTGCCGGTCTCAGGTCATCTGAGCGACGGCCCCGGCTTCTATACGAACTAAGGCATGTCCGTCCCGCCCGCTGGCCTTTCTGGACCAGCGGGCCGCCTTTTAGCCGCAGACGCCGCATTACACTGAGGCCCATGAGCGACCTTCAGGTGCAAATTTTCGGCACCCGCAAAAGCAAGGAGACGCGCGCCGCCGAACGCTTTTTCAAAGAGCGCAAGGTCAAGGTGCATTTCGTGGACCTGCACGAGCGCCCCATCAGCAAAGGGGAACTGACCCGCTTTGTGCAGAAATATGGCCTGAACGCCCTGCTGGACTTAGAGGGTAAAGCCTATGAACGCAGTAACCTCGCCTATCTCCGCACCACCGAGGACAGCGTGATCGCCAAGGTGATCGAGACGCCGGAACTGCTCAAGCTGCCTCTGGTGCGCGGCGGCAAGGTCCTGGCTGTGGGGGACGACGCCGAAAAATGGAAGGAAATGGTGGGTCAAGGCAGCGCCTGATCTAGAGGTGTCTGGTTCCAATTCAATTTCAATTAGCCCCGATTTGAGAGCGCTTTCATCCTCTCCTGCAAGCCCACCTCTATTTCTCAAGGGTCAATCTAGGCAGCGGGCTCTCAATTTTGCTTGACCTGTCTGGCAGATGTTGGGTACACTCAGCCTATTCCACACAACAGGCCTGCCGTTCGCTTTGCCGAAAGCGCTTTCAGATGTAGGCTCCGCCGCTTCGCTCATTTCTTCCTTCTTGCCGTGTACCCGAGGAGCCTGATGCAGCGTTCTGCCCTGATGCTTTCAACCGCTTTCCTCCTGTCTGCCTGTGGCCAGGCCACCCACCTGACGCCGCAGGCTCAGGCCCAACAGCCCCAGCTGTCTGCCCAGGCAGTCAGTTTTTACGCCGACCCTGGCGGCGCCGCGGCCACGTGGGTCAGGAATAATCCAAATGATGGCCGCACAAGCCTGATTCGCAGCCGCGTGTCCACCCAGCCCGCCGCGCGCTGGTTTGGCAACTGGAGCGGCGACATTCGTTCGGCCGTCAACAGTTACGCCACTGCGGCGGCTCAGGCAGGTAAAACGCCCATTCTGGTCGCTTACAACATCATTGGGCGTGACTGCGGGCAGCACAGCTCTGGCGGGGCCGGCAGCGCCGACGCCTACCGCACCTGGATTCGCAATTTCAGCCTGGGCCTGGGGCAGCGGGCAGCCGTGGTGGTCATTGAGCCCGATGCGCTGGCGCAACTGACGCAGTGCCTGAACGCCAGCGAGCAGAGCGTCCGGCTGGGCCTTCTGAGCTACGCCGTGGACCAGCTGGCCACGAACGCCCCCAACGCCAAGGTGTACCTGGACGCCGGCAACAGCAACTGGATTGGGGCCTCGGACATGGCCGACCGGCTGAAAAAGGCCAATGTGGCGCGGGCACGGGGCTTTGCCCTGAACGTCTCGAATTATTACCTCACCAGCGACAGCACGACTTACGGGAACGCCGTAACGAACGCCCTCAACGGGTTGGGCGTCGGAGGGCGGCGCTTCGTCATTGACACCAGCCGCAACGGCGCCGGCCCAGCAGGCGGCGAGTGGTGCAACCCAGGTGGGCGCAAACTGGGCAGTCCGTCACAAGTGACGGCGAACACCAGCGGGCTGGAAATGCTGCTGTGGATCAAGAATCCCGGCGAGTCGGACGGCAACTGCGGCATTGGCGGCGGCTCCAGCGCCGGACAGTTTCTCCCTCAGGCGGCCTACGATATGGCGAGGTAGAGGCGCTACGAACTCCTGGGTCTTGCAGGTCTCACCTACTCCTGATTTACGAAACCCACACAGACTGAGATTGCCCATCAGGCCCAAGCTCGTAGCCGCATCCATACTTGGGCCCGAAAAAGAGCTCAACGGTAAGATGCCCATCGGTTGGATTGCGGGCAAAAGAGCCTCGGCCGATGTCAAACAGCAGAGGTGCCTGACCTGAGCGGCGGGGCCCCTCCGCCCCGGTGTGCCAGATCTGCTGCACCTGCATAACGTAGAAACGCCGCCATGCCAGCAGATCACGTAGCTGGACGCCACTGTGATCGAAGTACCAGGCACGAATCGGCCACTCCTGCTGTTGCAGCAGGAAGCCATTGGCCGACCATTCGAAAGGCTCTTCAGTCAACCAGAGCGCCTGAGGACACAATGACTCGTAGCGGTACCAATCGGCATACAGCAGGTCCAGTACCTCGCGTGGAGGAAGGGTCAGCCTAGCCCTCCACCGGCACCAACCGGATGCGGGTGTTGTGAAAGGTGCTGCCGCCGCCCAGGTCAGTCAGGGTCTGGGCGGTCAGCTCGTTGATGCTGGTGCCGTCGGGGGCCGACAGGCCCCACCAGGTGCCTTCCACCACCGCCGTGCCCGGTTGCGTGACGTCGGTGACTTTCACGCGGCGGCGCACGGCACCGATCTCAGATTCCAGGCGGGCGTAAGCAGCGTCATGCAAGCCAAACTGCTGGGCGTCGTCAGGGTGGACCAAGACGTGTGGCTCGCCGCCCTCGGCGCGGTTCAGGTTCTCCAGGTTGCCGTAGGTGGAGTTGAGAAAATGGTGCGCGGGTGGCGTCAGCAGGCGCACCGGGTACTCGGTGTTCAGTGCCGCCTCTGGCTCGCGGTGCTGGGGAGCCGGTGAGAGCTGCACCTTGCCGCTGAGGGTCTCGGCGCCGTGGGCATAGGGCAGAAAGAGATCGGGCAGATGAAGACGCACGCTGCCCTCGGCCTTCAGACGCTCCGGGGAAATGCCGGCTAGATGTGGATGGTCGGTGGTCAGCAGGTCGCTCAGCAACTCATCCACGGTCCAGTACACGCTGGGTTCAGTCACGCCCAGGCGGCGGGCCAGCTCCTGCATCACCCAGGAATTGGGGCGCGCCTCGCCGGGGGCGGCCAGTTCGGCGCGGTTGTAGCCCAGGTAATGATGCCCGTAGCTGGTGTACACGTCTTCATGTTCGGCGAAAGTGGTGGCCGGGAGCACGTAGTCAGCCAGGCGGGCGGTGTCGGTCATGGCCTGTTCCAGCACGACCACCAGCAGGTCGTCGCGCTGCAGGCCCGCGCGGACCCGCCCCGCGTCAGGGGCCACCACGGCGGGGTTGCAGTTGTAGATGATGGTCGCGCCAAGACCCGCCTCGGGTTGGAGGGCGCGGGCATATTCGTTCATGTTGACGTGCGGTGTCTCAGCGCGAATCAGGTGAACAGCGCCCAGCCGGCGGCGGTTGAGCTTGAAGGCCCCACTGGCACTCAGGGCGCAGCCGCCGCCCCGCCAGCGCCAGTCACCCGTCAGAGCTGGAATCAGGGTGACGGCACGCAGATTGGTGCCGCCGTGTTCATGGCGGGTCATACCGTACCCCACCCGGATATAGGTGGGGCGGGTGGTGCCGATGGCGCGCGCAAACTCGCGCACGGTGTCGGCGCGCAGGCCCGTTACCTCGGCGGTGCGTTCCGGGGGCCACTCGGTGGCGGCCTGACGCAGATCCTCTGCGCCCACCGTGGCCTCTGCAAGGTAGGCCTCGTCGGTCCAGCCGTGCGCAAACAATTCGTGCATGACGCCCAGGGCCAGCGCGGCGTCGGTGCCAGGCCTGAGTTTCAGGTGCTCGTCGGCAAAAGCGGCGGTGCGGTTGCGGTACGGGTCCACCGCGAGAATGCGTGCCCCAGCCTTGCGCGCGGCCGTCAGGTGCGGGGTCAGGTGGCTGTTGGTGGACAGCGAATTGATGCCCCACAGCACGATCAGGCGGGCGTGCGCCACGTCCTGCGGGTCCACGCCGTAGCGCGTGCCGTAGCCCAGTGCCCAGGCCTCACCGCCGGCCGTGGCGCAGATGGTCTCGTCCAGTTCGGGGGCGCCCAGTGCACGAAACAGAGCGTGCACATGGGTGCCTTCCATCAGCCCCATGGTGCCCGCGTAGTTGTAGCGCAGCAGGGCCTGGGGGCCGCGCGTGTCCAGCAGCGTCCGCAGGCGGCTGGCAATGTCGTCCAGCGCTTCATCCCAGGTCACGCGCTGCCACACCGGGGCCTCGGTTTTGGCGTTCAGGCGCCGCAGGGGGTAGAGGGGCCGCTCGGGGTGGTTGGCGCGGGACGGGTAATGCACCGTCTTGGCGCAGGCAAAGCCGCGCGTAACCGGATGGGTGGGGTCGCCGGTCAGCTTGGTCATCCGCTCCTGGTTGTCCTCGCCGCGCGTCAGGGTCACTTTCAGGCGGCAGGCGTCGGGGCAGTCCAGCGGGCAGGTCAGCAGCACATCACGCGAGGCGGGCAGGGCCGTCATAGCCGGCAGTTTAAAGCGGCTGCCTGGGCCGCACTCAGAGCCACTTTACACAGGAGGCAGCAGGCCAGATCAGCCTGGCCGCAGGGTGAGCCCCCGCGCGGCCAATGCGGCCCCGAGCACATGCGGGGCTTTTGGACTCACGCCCCAGCGCTTCTCCTTTGGTCAGGCAGGCCACCCCAGACAGAGTGGTAACGCCCCTGGCAGCCAACGCCGCCGTCGCGGCCCAACGCGGTGGGCAGCGCGTCCCCCTTTACGGCACGTTCAGCTGCCACGACACGCCAAAGCGGTCATTGACCCAGGCAAAGCGGGTGCTAAAGCCGTAGCTGTCCGGCGGCATCAGCACCTCGCCGCCGTCCGACAGGCCCGCGTACAGGCGCTTAAAGTCGGCCAGCGCCAGCCCATCCACGAACAGCGACAACGACGGGGTGAAGGTAAAGGCATGCGAAATCGGACTGTCCGAGACGCGCAGGCGCTGGCCCGCCAATTCGACCTCGGCGGTCAGAATGGTGCTGGGGGCGCCTGGCCCGTCGGCGCCGTAATCCTGGCGGGCGATCACCTGGGCGTCTGGAAAGAGCGAGAGATAGAGGTCCAGCGCCTCGGCCGCGCGGCCTTCGAACATCAGAGCGGGGGTGAGCTGAGTCATAGGGCCTCCTGTCAGAGTCGGGCGCTGATTTGTTGCACGGCCCAACCGTTGCCATCGGGGTCGCTAAAAAAGAGAAACCCACCGTTGTTCAGGTCTTCGCCGGGAACGGCGGGGCGGGCACCTGACGGCCCCAGGACCTGCACTTTACTCACTGCCACGCCCCGCGCTGTCAGTTCGGTGTGGGCGGCCCGCACGTCATTGACGACCAGTTGCAGGCCCCGCAGCGACCCCGGCGCCATTTCGCTCAGGCCCTCGCCCAGCACCACCGAGCACCCCGAGCCGCGTGGGGTGAGCTGCACGAGACGCTGCCCCGCACCCAGTTCGGTGTCGTGGTCCACCACAAAACCCAGCCCGCCGGTGTAGAACGCCACCGCCCGCGCCACGTCGCTGACCGGCACCACCACCACTTCCAGGGTCCAGTTCATTTCAGTCTCCGGGATGGGCCAGGGGGGCTGCGTCGTCGGTAGGAGAAGTCTGCGGCTGGCGTGTGGCCCGCAGCCCCAGGGCCAGGCCCGCCGCCAGCACGCCCACGCCCGCCGCTGCCAGAAAGGCCAAGTGCAGCCCGGCCACCTGGGCGTCGGTGGCAGAGGCACCGGCCGCAGTCAGCTGGGCGGCGCGCCCCGCCATCAGCGCCACCAGCAGGGCGGTGCCGGCGGCGCCCGCCACCTGCTGCAACGTGCTGAGAATGGCGCTGCCATGCGAGTACAGGTGGGGCGGCAGCGGCGCAAGGCTGCTGGTAAACACCGGCGTGAACAGCAGGGCCAGACCCCCACTAAGGGTCAGGTGCAGGGCCAGCAGGGCCCAGATGGACGTACCTACGTCAATCCGGCTCAGGCCCAGCAGCACCGCCGTCATCAGAACCGTGCCCGGCAGCGCCAGTGGCCGCGGGCCAATTCGGTCATGCAGCCGCCCCACGGTGGGGGCCAGCAGCCCCATCAGCAGGCCGCCCGGCAGCAGCAGCAGGCCGGTTTGCAGAGTACTCAGGCCCCGCAGATTTTGCAGGTACAGCGGCAGCAGAATCATGCCGCCGAACAGCGCCACCATGGCGATCACCAGCAGGCCCACTCCCAGCGCGAACTGCGGAAACCGGAAAGCGCGCAGGTCCAGCAGCGGCTCGCCCCGGCGGCCCAGCACGACCTGCCGCCCCAGAAACGCGGTCAGTGCCACGGCGCCCACCAGCAGCGGCGCGCCCGTGGCCAGGGTCAGTCCACCCCGGCCCCCCTCGCCCACCTGGCTGAGGGCGTAGACCAGGCCGCCAAAGCCCAGCGCGGCCAGGGGTACCGACAGCAGGTCCAGCGCCACCGGGCGGGGCGTGCCCACGTTGCGCAGGGTACGCGCGCCGTAGGCCAGAGCGGCCAGCGCCACCGGCAGCACGAACACGAACAGAAAGCGCCAGGGCAGCACCTGCAGGATCAGGCCCGAGAGGGTGGGGCCAATGGCCGGCGCCACCGAAATGACGATGCTGAGATTGCCCATGACGGCCCCGCGCTGGCGAACCGGCACCAGGGTCAGCACAGTGGTCATCAGCAGGGGCAGCATGATCGCCGTGCCCGTCGCCTGCACCACCCGCGCCAGCAGCAGCGGCACGAAGCCTGGCGCCAGCGCGGCCAGCAGCGTGCCCACGCAGAACAGGCCCATCGCGGTGAAGTACACGGTGCGGGTCGCCAGCCGCTGCAGCAGGAAGCCGGTGACGGGAATCACCACCGCCATCGTGAGCATGAAGGCCGTGCTGAGCCACTGGGCCAGGCGGGCACTGACGTCCAGGTCGGCCATTAAGCGTGGCAGGGCTACGTTCATAATGGTCTCGTTCAGGATGACCACAAAGGTCGAAATCAGCAGCACCAGAATGACGGTGCGGTCGCGGGGGGTCAGGGTGTCAGGCGGGGTCATGGGAGGCCTCCGGGGCAGGGTCAGCGGGCCTGGTACGCCGCGCTCAGGGCGTCCAGCAGGGCGGCGGCCGGCTCACCTGGGCTGGTCAGCCGCAGGCGGTGGGTCACCATCGTGTTCCAGGACCCGGCCGGTTCGAATGGGGCGGCAGGCACCTGACCAGGCAGGCGCAGGCCCACATCGGCGCCCTTCACGCCCGGCTGCAGCAGAGCAAACTTCTTGCCGCCCCGGGTCAGGCTGAGATACGTCTCGGTGGGCGCCACGCCCACATCGGGGCCCAGCGCCTGCACGTGGGCCAGCAGCGCCGTCCAGAGGGGCTGCCAGGCCACCTTCTTGCCGCTGAACATGGCGGCTATGCGCTCCTCTGGGGTGGCTTGCCGGGTCTCGGCCTTGAGCAGCGCCGCCGCCACCGCAGTGGCGTGCCCATGCCCCAGACCGTGCTCGGTCTTGAGCCAGGTCACGATCTGGCCGTGTTTCTCCAGGCCTTTGGCGCCGGCCAGCTCGCGGAAATCGGACACCGTCTTGCCGGTCTGGGCCTGCACCGTATCCAGGTACGCCTGAAACGACATCGGCGCTCAGCCTCCCTGAACGGCTTCGGCGTTCAGCAGCCAGTGGATGCCGTACTGGTCGGTGAGGTGGCCAAAGGTGGAACCCCAGAACGACGGGCCCAGCGGCTGCGTGACGGTGCCGCCCTCGGCCAGTTTTTCGAAGGTGGCGTGCGCCTGCTCGGCACTGTCACACTGCAGCATCAGCGAGACCGACTGGGTGCGCCCCGTGTCCTGCGTCATATCCGACGCCAGCAGCGTCAGGTCGCCGGACACCAGCCGGCCGTGCAGGACATGGTTCTGCATCTCGGGGGGCAGCTGGGCTGCGACGGGCGAGGCTGCCACAGTCATCAGGTCCAGGCTGCCGCCCAGGCAGACCTGGTAAAAGGTCATGGCCTCCTGGCAGTTGCCGTTAAAGCCGAGGTAGGGCTGAAGCTGGGGCATGGGACTCCTTCGGCTGTTCGGGGCGTGGGTGTCCAGTCGCCACGCCCGCGCGTGACGGGCTGCGATTGTGCCCGAACTTCCTTTATCTCGTTTAGCTTAGAACATAATGCTCCGCAATTGCAAGTCTTCACTCCGTTTTCCGGAGGAGACCCGGTACACTGAGGGTTCAATGCCTGGAAAGCGCGTCTACGATGATGGCTGCGCCGCCGCCCACGCCCTGGATCTGGTGGGAGAGCGCTGGGCGCTGCTGGTCGTGCGCGAACTGCTGTTGGGCCCGCGCCGCTTCACCGACCTGCAAGAGCAGCTGCGGGGCATCAGCCCCACGGTGCTGACCCAGCGCCTGGGTGACTTGGAAGAGGTGGGGGTGGTGCGGCGCGAGCAATTGCCGCCCCCGGTCAGCGCACGGGTGTACGCCCTGACGCCCTGGGGCCGCGAACTGGAACCTGTCTTGCAGGCGCTGGGCCGCTGGGGCGCCCGCTCGCCTGGCCGTCCGGCCCAGGCCCCCATCAGTACGGCGACCCTGCTGACCGCCTTAAAAACCATGAATGGGGGCAAACTGCCTGGGGCGACCGTGGCCCTGGATCTCGGGCCAGAGGGGCAGTACACCGTGCTCCTCCGGGGGCAGACGGCGGAAGTGACGTCTGGGCTGAGCCTGACAGCCGAGGTGACCCTCACGGGCCCGGTGGGTGCGCTGGGCGCTGTGATTTTCGGCGGGCAACCGCTGGACAAGATCATAAAGGTCGCCGGCGACCGCGACCTGGCCGAGCACTTCGTCCGGGCCTTTCCGCTGCCGCCTTCGGTTGAGCGGAGCTGAAGGGCACCCGCCTCTGCGCGCCTTTCCCCGGCGCCATCATGGGTCCTATGACGGCGGACCCACCCGATGCAGCCTCGCTGCTGGCCGACCTGACCTCCCGCGATCCGCAGCGCGTGTGGGCCGCTTCCCATGCGGTCATTCGGCTGCCCGTCGCGGCGCGCCTCCCCCTAGTGCCGCACCTGGCCGCCATCCGGCAGGCCACTGACGGTCTGGACCTGGGCGGGGCCTTTTATTCCAACAACGATCATTTGCGCCAGGCGCTGCGGACGCTGAAGGCGGCGCGCGACGGACGCTGCTCCTGCACGCTCTATCCGGGGTACCTGTTCTACGACCCCAACAAGGAACAGGCCAGCGGCGCTGTAAGCATCCTCTCGACCTCGCCGCCCGACTGGAACATAACCTACCGCTGCCAGTGTCGGGTCTGCAGCACCAAATACAACGTGGAACAGGGTGAGTACCACTACACCTGGTGGGACTGGAAGCCCACGACCCGTTCTCAGGCTTGAGGATTGCTGAAGCTCAGCAGTGCTTACCCTCAGCGCCGCCGCACAGGATTCCCCTACGGTCAGGGTATGGTTCCGCTGCAACGTCTGACCGCCTGCACCGCTCTGCTGCTGGTTGCTGCCGCCTCCGCCCAAACGCCGAATGCGGCGGCCCTGCAGGCCCTGGGCACCGCATACGCCACCTACCTAAGCGCCGGGCGCCTGCGCGACGACTGCGCAGCGCGCGATCCGGGCACGGCGGCCGCCACCAAACAGGCGTATGCCGCCTGGCTGAGCGCCCAGAAGCTCGAAGGCTTTGACGCTGGACTGCGCAAACGTCTGGGCGACGCCAACGTGACGCAACTGCGCTCCAGCCTCAACCCCCAGTTGGACGCCCTGGTCGGTAGTATGCGGACCCTCGGGACGGCAGCCCAGGTGTGTGCCGCTTACCGCGCGCAGCTCAAGGGTGACACCTTCGACGTGCGCGGCAAGGTGCCGCAGCTGAATACTCTGCTGGGCACCGGGACTGCGGCCGGGACGACTGCGGCGACGACCACCACAACTAAGGCTGCGCCGGCCTCTACTGGGCCCACCGTGCGCTACACCGTGGCGCAGCTGTCCTCCCTGGCGGGGCAGACGCTGGCCGCCCTGCCCAAGACCACGTCCAGCAGCGTCGCCGAGCAGGCGGTGGTGACCAAGCTCCGCGCGCTAGGGCCGCAGGTCGCAGTCACGGGCACCGTGCAGCGCAGCCGCTCGCTGACCCAGAGCGACGACCGCCGCGAGGTCAAATGGTCGGTGTACTGCTACGACATGGCCGGCGACGCGGCCGACCCGCCCAAGGGCCAAACTGTCACCGTGGTCGGCCGCGTGCGCGAGTTTGACCGAGATACCTCTCTGACGCTGGAAGGGTGCCGCGTGGTCAATCCGGCCGGCCTGAAAGCCTCAACCCTGCCCGCAGCAGATGTGGGCTGGCGCTTCAAGAACCAGCCCGCCGAACGCTTTCTGGTGGCGGCGGGGCAGGGCCTGAAAGACAGCGAGGTGCTGGGCGTCTACACCACCCAGTCCAGCGGCATTGGGGTGGGTGGCATGGTCATCGTGACCTTCCCGCCGTACCTGTTCTTGAAAGACGGCACGGTGTACAACGACCCCTCGTGGGCGCCGAGCAGCTTCAACGCCAAGCTGTCACGGCAACTCGAACCCCAGAAATGGGGCAAGTGGACCCGGCAGGGCCAGAACTTCCAGATTCGCTGGGGCGACGGCGAAACCGAGACCTTCGAGGTGCAAGACGCCATCAAGCCGGCGGCGGCCGGGCTGAAGCTGAGCGGCACCTACGCCTCGCTGGGCGGCGGGGGCAACACGGCGATGGGCGGCGATGTGATGGTGGCCGGGGGCAGCGATTACACCTTCAAGCCGGACGGCACCTTTACTGGGGGCCGCTTCGGGGGTGCGTCCACCTCGAACATGGCGGTGGGCAGTCAGTCGCGCGGCGGGGGCCGTTACAGCATTCAGGGCTACGGCATCACGATTAAGCCCACCAGCGGCCCGGAACAGCGTCTGCTGTTTTACCGCTTTGGAGACGCCCTGCACATCGGCGGCTCGGACTTCGTGCGGGACTGACGCCGCTTAGCCGGGGAGACTGACCGCGAAGGAGCGGAGCGCCGCTTCGGTAAAGGTCCTGTGCCGTTCTCGCAACTGCTGTTCCAGGGCAGCGGGCAGGCCCCAGGTGTGCAGCCGGCCGCAGGGCCGCAAGGCGACGCGCAGATCCCAGTAGGGCAAGTCGGTCAGGGCCTGCCCGCTGAGCGCTGTGTAAGTCTGTGTGAAAGCGTCCATCGCCTCCTCACCTTGAAAAAACAGGAGTTCCAGGCGGGTATTGCCCACATCGGCCAGCGGATGACCCAAAGCCGCGTCTTCCCAGTCGATCACTGCCGATAGCTGCCCGGCGTGCCACAGGGTATTGCCGGGCCAGAGGTCGCCGTGCAGGAGCGTGGTCTTCCCCACTGGCCTGGGGACCGTGACCAGCGCCGCCCTGAGCCGGCCTTCTGACAGCGAGTCGTCCAGTTGCGGCCCGGCTGCGGGGACTTCGCCCAGTGGCGCCAGCGGCCAATCCACCGGGGGCAGTGCCTGAAGCCGCGCCAGAAAGGCCGCCAACTGAACCGGGTCGGCGCCTGCCTCAGTGCCACTGCGGCCCTCCACAAAGGCTGTAATCATTCCCCCTGGCGCCTGATAGAGCGGCTCGGGCACCGGAAGGCCAGCGGCCCAAAGCCGGCGCAGCAGGGCCGCTTGCTGTGCCGACGTACCTGGCCCCTGCCGCACCACCACGCGGCGCGCTGGCCCTTGACCCAGAACCACCTCACAGGCGGTGACCGTCGCCGACACGCCGCCCGGCAGACGCTGAAGGCGCTGGACCTGCACTTCCGGATGCCAGGCCCGCAGCAGGCTCAGCACGGAGGCAGTCCCTCCATTCAGCCTAATCCCACTGGGGGCGGGCGCTTTCCGGGTTGGCAATGCGCGCCGCCTCGCCCTGCTCCAGCCCCTCGATCTGGGCCATGTCCTCGTCGGTCAGCTGCAGCGTCTGCGCAACTAGGTTGCTCGCCAGGTTTTCACGTTTGGTGCTGGAGGGAATGACGCTGTGCCCTTGCCGCAGGGCCCAGGCAAGGGCCACCTGCGCGGGCGTGGCACCGTGCGCGCGGGCAATGGCCTGCATCACCTCATCGTTCATCACCTTGCCCACCGCCAGCGTCATGTACGAGGTCAGGTGAATGCCTTCCTGGCGGGCAAAAGCCACCAACTTACGGTTTTGGAGGTAGGGATGAATCTCGACCTGATTGGTGGCGAGGGGCACATCCCCCAGCACCGCGCGCGCCTGTCGCAGCCCAGCAATATTGAAGTTTGACACGCCGATCTCGCGGGTCAGGCCCAGCTCATGCGCTTCGGCCAGGGCAGCCAGATATTCCTCGGGCGGCACTTCCCCATTCGGCACGGGCCAGTGAATCAGGGTGAGATCCACCTGCTCTAGACGCAGCTTGTCGAGGCTCTGGCGCAGGCTGTCCAGCAGCGCCTGGCGGCGGTAGTTGGCGGGCTTGATCTTGGTGGTGACGTAGACCTCAGTGCGCGGCACACCGCTGGCCTGCAAGACCTCGCCAATCTCGGCCTCGTTGTCATAGCCCTGGGCTGTATCAATGGCGCGGTAACCCAGGTCCAGCGCGTCGGCCACCACGCGGCGCACCACATCGTCTTTCAGTCGAAACGTGCCCAGTCCAAATGCCGGTACAGTCATGTGTCGTCCTCCTGTGTGGCGCCCAGGATAGGGCACGGCTAGCACAGTCAGTTCTAGGGACCGTTGCCCTCTAGACCGCGCCTACGCCAGCCCCACGACAACGCCGCGTCACGGGTGTCCAGGACGGAAAACCGGGTGGTCCAGGTCAGCTCGCCCAGGGCCGCGTCCACAGTCATCTGGCCTGTGGTCCACAGCGCCCAGCCCCACAGTGGCGCCAGCAGCCAGGGCAGGAAGCGGTGCCTGGCCCGCAGGATACGCCGCAGCCCGTGAACCGCCAGGCCACACACCAGCGCGTAAACCGCCCAGTCCAGCAGCAACGGCCCCAGAAAATAGGCGTCGTATTCGCTGGACACCAGGCCCCAGTGGGTCAAGGGCAGAGGAAAGCCGTACTGGTAAAGCGCAGCGTAGCCCTGGTCCCACTCGGCCTTTACATCTGCGGTGGTGCGCATGGTGAGGGCATGGACCAGACTCCAGGACAGCGGTAGGGTCCAACGCAGATGTACCAACAACGCGGCGCGGCCTGAACGCGTCACTCCAGCTCGAAGCGAGACGGCCAGTGCACGAAAGACCCCATCACCAGCAGACCACCCAGCAGCGCAAGCGTCTGGTCCCCTATCAGCAGCCACAAGGCCATCAGGAGAGCGCCCAGAACACGAAACACCCAGCGCCAGAAGCGCCAGGGGAGGTCTAGGTTCGTCACAATCTGAATCAGACCTTCCAGCAGGCAGCCCAGCGAGTCTCTCACGTCATTCCTTACGCGTCCTGCTTTCCAATCGTTGCCGCTGTCCGGCGCGGCATGACCGTGCGGGATAGACTGAGATTCATGATTGGAAAGACATACACGACGATGCTTGGCAGCCAGGAGCTGAGCATCGAAACCGGCAAGCTCGCCAAGCTGGTGAGCGGCAGCGTCACCCTGCGCTACGGCGACACGGTGGTGCTAGTCACGGCCCAGGCCCGCGCGGAAAAAAGCACGCTGGACTTTCTGCCACTGACTGTGGAATTTGAGGAGCGGCATTACGCGGTGGGCAAGATTCCCGGCTCGTTTCACCGCCGCGAGGGGCGCCCCGGTGAAAAGGCCATTCTCTCGGCGCGCATCACGGACCGCCAGCTCCGGCCCCTGTTTCCCAAGGGCTACCGCCACGAAACGCAGGTCATCATCACCGTGCTGTCGGCGGACGGCCAGAACCTGCCCGACGTGCTGGGGCCCATTGGCGCCTCGGCGGCCCTGAGCATCAGCGACATTCCCTGGCAGGGGCCCACCGCCTGCGTGCGCGTGGGCCAGGTGGACGGTCAGTTTGTGCTGAACCCCACCACCGACCAACTGGCGCACAGCCGCTTGGACCTCGTGGTGGCCGGCACCCGCGACGCCGTCATGATGGTCGAGGCCGGCGCGCAGGAGGTCAGTGAAGAAGACCTGGTGGCCGCCATCGAATTTGCTCACGCCGGGATGCAGGGCGTGCTGGACCTGATTGAAACCATGCGCGCCGAACTGGGCCAGGAGAAATTCAACTTTCTGGCCGACGGCGACCTCAGCACCGACCTCGTGCCGGAACTGGCCGAGCAGGCGCGCGCCGCTGGCCTGCGCGACGCCCTGCTGACCGGAAAGAAAAAGGACCGCAGCGCCGCCATCCGCGCCCTGCGTGACCGCCTGATTGAAGCGCGGATTCCAGCAGGCGAGGTCGAGGGCGCCGAGGAGCGCATCCTGGCCCTCAAGTCGGCCTTCGGCAAGGTGGAAAAGCAGGAGTTGCGCCGCCTGATTCTGGATGACGACCTGCGCGCCGACGGCCGCAACGCCAAGACGGTGCGCCCCATCTGGATTGAGGCCCGCGCCCTGCCCCGCGCCCACGGCAGCGCCATCTTCACGCGCGGCGAGACGCAGGTGCTGGGTGTGGCGACCCTGGGCACCGAGCGCGACGAGATTCTGATTGACGACCTGACCGCCGAAACCGGCGACAAGTTTCTGCTGCACTACAATTTCCCGCCGTACTCCACGGGCGAGGTCAAGCGCATGGGCGGCCAATCTCGCCGCGAAATTGGGCACGGTAACCTGGCCAAGCGCGCCATTCGCGCGGTGCTGCCCTCTTTTGAAGAGTTCCCCTATGTGCTGCGTCTGGTGGGCGAGGTGCTGGAATCGAACGGCTCCAGTTCGATGGCGACCGTCTGCGCGGGCACCCTGGCCCTGATGGACGCGGGCGTGCCCATCAAGGCGCCCGTGGCCGGCGTGGCGATGGGCCTGGTTATGGAAGGCGAGCGCTACCGGGTGCTGACCGACATCCTGGGCCTGGAAGACGCGCTGGGTGACATGGACTTCAAGGTCTGCGGCACCGCTCAGGGGGTCACGGCGCTGCAGATGGACATCAAGGTGGGCGGCATTACCCCGCAGGTCATGCGCGAGGCGCTGGCCCAGGCCAAAGAGGGCCGTCTGCACATCCTGTCCAAGATGGCCGAGGTGCTACCCAGCCCGCGCGCGGAACTCTCCCCCACCGCGCCGCGCATCATCAGCCTGAAAATCAACCCCGAGCTGATTGGCAAAGTCATTGGGCCCGGCGGCAAGCAAATCCGTGAGCTGGAAGCCATGGGCGCGCAGATCACCGTGGAAGAGGACGGCACCATCCGCGTGTTCTCGGCCGACGGCGCCGCCGCACAGGCCGTCAAGGCACGCATTGAGGGCCTGACCCGCGAGGCCAAGGTGGGCGAGGTCTTTACCGGCACCGTGGTCAAGACGGCACCATTTGGGGCGTTTATCAACCTGTTTGCCGGTCAGGACGGCATGCTGCACATCTCGCAGATGAGCGAGGAGAGGATTAACGCCGTTGAGGACATCCTGAATGTGGGCGACACGCTGCAGGTCAAGATTGCCGGGATTGACGACCGGGGCAAGATTGACCTGATTCGCCCAGAACTGGAAGGCAAGATTGCCCCGCGCGAGCCCCGCGCGCCGCGCCCCGGCGGCGACCGGGGTGGCCGTCCACCCCGCCGCGACTGAACCCTTATGCCCTCTTGCCCCCGGCCCCAGTGGTCGGGGGTTTCGTCTCTCTGGAGTCGCCCAGCTCCTTCAGCTCTGACCTTGTGCCTGAGACGGACTCAGATTGAATCGTTTTTGCAAACGATTCAATCTGAGCGGAGCGAGAAGGAGCAAAACGGGTTCCGGGCGTGGAGTTTACAAATCGGAACAGAACCGATTTGCAAACGAAACAGACGGAATCCGTATGAGATAAGGGCGTCCTTGATGTAGCTGGCGTCTAGGGCATGAGGCCGTGGCCTCGACACAGCTCCTCCTGCTGCGCCCTCTCTCAAAGTCCGTCTGCTCCAATTGGGCCTGCTTGGCTCACAGCAAGGCGCCCCTCCAACTTGCGGAGGGGCGCCTTGAAGGAACTGTGCTTAGCGGATCGTGGCCTGGAAGCAGGCCGTCACACTCTCGCCCGCCAGCAGGGTGCCCAGGCCCAGGGTCATGGTGCCCCGGCTGAAGGTGCCGCCCGTGGTGGTCAGCGTGCCGGTATCGGCGTCGGCCACGCTGGTGCGGTAGGTGGTGGTGGTCACGCCTGCCGTGGTCCGCGCCACGCGCACCCCAAAGCCGGTGGCCGTCGTGGGTTCATCGGCGTCGTAGGCCGTGGTCAGGGCGTTCACGTTGCCGGGGACCTGATCGGTCAGGGCGTAGCCGGGGAGATCGGCACCGCCCAGGTTGGTGGTGTCCAGGCAGTATTCCAGCACCTCGCCGGGCTTGCCGCCGCCGGACGTGCCAAACGCGCTGTTGGTGGTGACATTCCGCACGCGCTTGGTGATCTCGTTCAGCACGAAGCGGGTGGTGACCGGGGCTGAGGTGTTGTTGGCTGCGTTCGTGTCGCCCGTGGCCGAGAGGCTGGCCGTGTTCTGGGCGCTCTTGACCCCGGCCGCAGGGCTGATGGTGGCGGCGGCCGGCGCTGTCACGTTCAAGGTCAGGACGGTGCTGGCGTTGCCCGCCACGCTGGCCAGCGTCCAGGTCACGGTGCGGGTGCCCGCGTTGTAGCTGCCGCTGTTCGTGGCGCTCACGAAGGTCAGGCCGGTGGGCAGGACGTCGGTGACCGTGACGGTAGTGGCCGGCGTGGCCGTGGTGTTGGTCACGGTGATGGTGTAGGCGAAGGCCTCACCCGCCTTGGCAAACGCAGGGCCTGCCTTGGTGATGGCCAGGTCCAGCACCGCGACCGGAGTGACGGTGGTCACCGTGGCGTCGTTGGCCGTCGCGGTGGCTGGGTCATCGGTGACGGCCGTCAGGACAGCGCCGTTGTCTCGGGTGCTGACCGTGCCCTGGTTCGACACCTGGGTGGGCGGATTGGCAGTATTGACGGTGACGCGGAACTTGATGATCGCCTCGCGGTCTGTGGTGTCGGCAGGCGTCTGATCCACCAGCAGCGAACCCACCTGCTGACCGGGGCTGTTGATGGATTGACCGCTCTGGGTGTAGGGCATCACACCGCCCGTCGCGTCGGCCACGGCGGTCCCGTTCAGGGTGGTGGTGCCCGCCACATAGGTGGTGCCCGCTGGAATCTGGTCCAGGAACTGGGTGTTGCCTGCCGCCACCGTGCCCGTGTTCTTCACCGTGATGGTGTATTCCAGCGTGTCGCCCGGCTGCACGGTGGTGCCGCCGCCCACGCGCGTGGCGGTCTTGATGGCGCTGATGGTGCGCGTCAGGCTGGGGAAAGTGCAGCTGGCCAGGTCAGTGGCGCCGTTGTTGGCCGTGCCCACAGGAGTCGCAGTGAACGCCCGCAGATCCACGTTAATCATGCGGCCCGAACCCCCGCGCCCGAACAGGCCGTTGGGCGTGGCGCCAAAACCCCCGTAGGTGCCCACGATATCCGCGTCGGACAGGCGACCCAGGTAGATCAGATTGTTGTTGGCCGTCTCGATTTCCCAGAAGTCCAGGAACCCATCGGTGCCGGTGCTGCTGAGCAGAAAGAGGTTGCCACGGTTATCGGCGAAGAAGTCGCCGCTGGCGCCCAGGGTTGGCGCCGTGGCCGGCAGGCGGGTCAGGGCCGGCAGCGCGGTGTAGGTGGGGGTTGCCGTAGTGGTGAAGCTGTACAGGTTGCCGCCGCCGTCCATGACGTACCCCACGTCATTTGAGGTCACCGCCATGCGCACGTACCGGCCGGTGGGCGTGGGCAGCGCCTGCCCCTCGGTCCAGGTGTTGGTCGCCACGTCGTAGCTCAGCAGACGGGAGTCGGTGTCGCGCACCACGAAGAACTTGGTGCCGCCCGCCTTGATGGCCAGCGTGGCGCTAAAGCCGGCCGTCCCAGTGCCCGTGTTCGGCACGGTGGTAATCAGGTCGCCCAGCACGTTGGTGGTATCGCCCACCGCGCGAATCTCGTTGCCGTTGTTGGCGGTCGAGCCGCTGAAATCACCGCCGACCAGGGCGTAAAGGTTCGTGCAGGTCACCTGCGCGGTAACGGGAAAGGCAGCGGTAGAGGTGTTGTTGGTAGTAGGTGAATCGGTCACGCCGGCGGGTGCCGCGATGGTGGCCGTGTTCGTGACCGTGCCGTTGGTGCTGGCCGTGCCCGTCACCGTCAGGGTCACGTAATTAACGTTTCCTGTATCAACTGGCAGATTGGCACCTAGGCTGATGCTGTTGCCCGTGCCGCTGGCTGTGGCACAAGTGGCTGTGCCCGTCCCGGCGCAGGTCCAGCTCACGTTCGTCAGACTGGCCGGGACGGTATCAGCAATGGTGGCACCCGTCACGGCGCTGGGTCCGTTGTTCCTGGCGCGGATGATGTATGTCACGGTAGCGCCCTGGAAGGCGGAGGCCGGGCCAGTTTTGGTGATGGCCAGGTCGGCCACGAGATTCACGGTGTCTGCATCAGACGCCGAGTTATTGCTGGGGCTGGGGTCTACGGCGCCGCTGGGCGTATCCACGGTCGCTGTGTTCGTCACGGTGCCGCTGGTCGCGGTGATGGAGGCGGTCACGCGCAGTTCGTAGAACTGACCGCTGGCCAGGGCGGGCAGGGCGTAGCCCGTAGCGCCCTCCAGCTGAGCTGGGGTAGGCGTCGTCCCGGCCGTACACTGACCAGGGGTGGTCGAGCAGACCACGGCCGTTTTGCTCAGCCCAGAGGCCACCAGGTCTTTCAGGACAGCGCCAGTCACGCTATCAGGGCCATTGTTGGTCACGCGAATGGTGTAGCTGGTCGTGCCGTTCGGATTGACGGTGGTGGCGCCGTCGTCTTTGGTAATGGCCAGATCGGCGCGGCGGTTGATGGTTACAGCGCGGGTGCCCGTGTTATCAGCCACAGTGGTTGTCTCGGTCACGCCGCTGGTGGCGGTGGCGGTGTTCGTCACACTTCCAAATGCGGCGCCGTTGGCAGTGGCGGTGATGCGGTAACGCACGTTCTGGGTTCCCAACTGTGTGGCAATCGCGTTGGTGCCGCCCCAGACTTTGCCGTCCGGGTCAATACGGCGCACAGCTGGCGTGGTGATGGTCGTCACGCCGCCACTGACGCTGGTGGTTACGCCGGCCAGCGTTGCCCAGCTGGTGCCCCCGTCATAGCTGATTTCCGTGCTGTTGTATGTCAGGCCCTGAGGCAGAGTATCCACAGTCACCACATTCAGGGCTTCTGTGACGCCCTGCGCGTTGTCCACGGTCAGGATGTACTTCAGGCTGTCGCCGTTCGTCAATGTGGTGGCGCCACCCTCAATGGTCTTGACGAGGCGCACGTTCGCGTCGGTAGTGTTAGCCATCAAAATGACGTTGTAGAGGTTGACCTGTTCACCGCCGTTGCTTGACGAAAAGGCATTGATGGTGGTGGTGTCTGCCGGAATTAAGCTCGACACATTAAACGTGGCGATATCCAGGCCGCCCGTATTGGTGGTTCCTGTTTTGCTGGAGCCACCCTGAATCACTTCGGTGCCGTCTTCAGCTTCAACGGTGACGAGTCCGGTATAGATATCTGTGGCGGTTCGGTTTGTGGACGACAGCGAAGTGCGTGTGCCTGTTGTGCCCGGCCGAATCTGCAGGATGTCGTTCGTAGCACCAGTTGCGGGGTCGCCATCCATGGCAGCCACTGTCAGTTTTGTGACCTTATCAAAGGTAGGCGCGTTAGGCACCTTGAAGTTAGTGGCATTGATATCAGCCGTCGTGGTGGTATAGATGTAGTTCAGTCCGTCATAGAAAGAGATTCTTTTGCTTGACAGGCCTGGGTTCTCGTAAACGATATAAAGCGCCCAGCCACCATGAACGGTTACATATTGACAGTTGGCGCTATTGATCTGAATATTCAGACCATCCATTTCCATAGTGGCGTTCGGGGTCGCCGAGACTAAATTCGTGATGTCCGCTACGGCACCCATGTCGGCGTTGTCGAAGGCGCCCGTCCAAGTGCGGTTGGCTGTAACGGTACTGGCCGTGCCGTTCACAGTGAATGTCACCGTGTTATCTACAGCAGTGCCAGCGGCTTTAGAGGCAAACCAGTAAAGATAGGCGTTCTTCACGGTTGCCCCAGCTGGCACCTGCTGAGCGGCTCCACGCTGGGCAGCAGTCACGATGGCATCTACACCGACAACTTCAGCCGCCGCTGCAGCGGAACTTCCTGTGACTGTTCCACTGGCCGTTCTGATTGAACAGGCACCTGGGGGGCCAGCAGCGTTGCCGTTGGTTACACGGAAGCTGGCCCCCAGACTCACATAATCCACGCGCCCTGTAACTGTGATATCAGGATTTGGCCCAATCGCCTTGGTAGTGGTCTGAGCGGCCGCCTGACCACCAACAACCAAGCCCAAGCCAGTCAAAGCGGCCAGCACTCTTTGTTTTGAAAACAGGCCCATTTACTTCTCCCCTCCCAGGGTCTCGTCCAGTGTCAGGTCAAGGCGCAGGTAAGCCCCCTGCTTGGTGTACGCGTTGCCCAGGCCAGTGAACCCAGCCGGATTGTACCCAGCGGTAATCCAGGTGCCGGGCAGCGCGCGGAACGACGCTTCCAGGCCGTAGCCGTACTGCGTGCTGCCGCTGCCCGGCTGCGTCAGGGCGCGGCCCCAGGCGCCAACACCAATGCGGTCGGTGACGTAGTAGGTGGCGCCCAGGCCCAGCTGCGCGGTAAAGCTGCCGCTATCGCTCAGCAGGGTGCGGGTGTCCAGGCCGGCGCGCACAGCCCAGGTGGGCTGGCGGTATTCGGCGGCGAGGTTGCTGCTCAGTTCTGGCTGGCCGCCGGCCAGGCTGCCGCTGACATAGCGGACGGTCCCCAGGCTGTTGAAGGTGCGGTTGCGGTAGGCGTAGCCGATGGCCGCGCGCAGGCCGCTCTTGCCCGCCCCGAACTCGCCCAGGCCGTCGGCGCTGAGGGTCAGGTGGTCGCTGAGTTGCCCCGAGACACCGCCGCGCAGCACCACGCCAAACTGGCCGCCCTTCAGGGTCAGGTCCGTGCCGGTGCTGGCGGTCAGGCGGTCGGTCTTGTACAGCAGGTCGGCGCCGGCCGTCAGTTCAGCCGCGCGGGTGCTCACGTCGTACAGGGCGCTGCCGCGCACACCGGCCGTCAGCCGGTCGGTCAGAGGCAGGCTGGTGCTCACGCCAAAGCGGGCGCGGTTGCCCTGGCCGCCGGCCGTGGGCAGGTCGTAGGCCACCTGATAGTTGGTGTTGCCCACCGTGCTGCTCAGCGACAGGGCGGCGCGCTGGCCGGTGTTCCAGTTGATCTCGTCGGTCAGGCCCACACTCAGGGTGTCGCTCAGGGCGTACTTGGTGGTCACGGTGGTGACGGGGTCCAGGTTGCCACTCAGGGGCTGCACGTGCGTGATGTCTACGTCAATGGGCGCCTGGTGGTAACCGGCACTCAGGACCGCCCCCAGACCGCTCTGGGTGCCGAATGCCGCCCGCAGGCCGGCCCCCACACTGAAGGGGTTCGGGCGGTAGTCGGCGCGCGCCGTCACGCTGCCGCCCTGCGTGCTGGCCGTGCGGGTGTAATCGGCCTGCACGTTGGCACTCAGCTGCTCGGTCAGGCGGGTGTCCACGCTGGCGCTGACGTTCAGGCCCGGCGTCAGGGGCGCGAGGCCCTGATACTGCCCGTCCTGGTAGCGCACGCGGCCCTGCACAGTGGTCTGGCCCAGCTTCACGCCCAGGTCGGCGCTGGCCTGCAGGCCGCCCGAGTAGGCCACCAGACCGTCGGCGCTTACGGTGCCGTTGTCAAAGGTGGCGCGCGCGCCGGTAGTCACGCGGCCGTCCAGGCTGACGGCGGCCACGCCCACGCCGTAGCGCTCGGCGCTGTACTTGGCCTGCACGCCGTAGGCCAGGGTGCGGTTGGCCAGCGGGCTGTCCAGGCGGTAGCTGGCCAGCACGACCACGTTGTTCAGCTCGCCGT
Source organism: Deinococcus arboris (assembly GCF_009755355.1). GTDB lineage: Bacteria > Deinococcota > Deinococci > Deinococcales > Deinococcaceae > Deinococcus > Deinococcus betulae. The sequence continues at coordinate 121,222 of NZ_WQLB01000010.1, forward strand.
CCACGCGCTCCAGGGCGCGGGTCAGGGTGATGATGCCAGTGCGGGTGTCCAGCACGTAATCCACGTTGCGGGTCAGGGTGGTGCGGCGCAGCTCCTTGCCACTGCTCTCTTCCAGTGTCAGGACTTCCAGGGTCTCGCTGCCCAGAGCCACGCCGCCGCGCGACAGGCGCAGCAGGCGGGTGCCTTCAGGCGTGATGCGCTCGCCGGTAATCCGGTCACCAGGCACCAGGGCCGCAAAGCCGCTGACCTGCGCCGCGCCCTTGGTGCTCACGGTCAGGGCCGTCAGCTGCTCGCCCACGGGCAGCACGTCAATCGGCAGGGCGCTGCGGCGGTAGTCCGCGCGGAAGCTGGGGTGGTCGTAGCTGACGGCCACCGGGTCAATGCCCTGCAGCGGCGCCGACGCCACCGAGCTGTCGCCGTACAGCGAGAAGCGCTTGAGGGTGTCGTTGTCGGTGGGCAGGCCGCCGGTGTCAGCGGCCACGTACAGCTTGCCGCCGGCCAGGGCCCCCTCATAGGAGGCGCGCGCCTGAACGCTCAGGTCGTCGGCCAGGTTGAGGCTGCCGTCCAGGCCCAGGGTCGCGCTGACCACGCCCACGCCCACGCGGCTGCCGTCGGGGCGCACGTCGTAGCGGGTGGTCACGGCGCCCTGGCCCTGCGCGGCGGTCACGCTCAGGGTGGTGGGGGCGGCCTGCGGCTGCAGCACCAGTTCGCCCTCGCCGCCGCGCAGCGCCACCTGATAGCCGGCGGTCGCCGGGTCGGCGTCGGGGGTGCGGGGCTCCAGGCTGGTCGTCAGGGTGACCGTGTCCTGCTCAGTGAGATTGCCGGCGGCGTCCAGCGCGCGCACCTTCAGGCGCAGCGGGGTGCTGCCGTCGGCCGTCAGGGCCACCGGGGTCAGCTCAATCCGGGCCGTGGCCCCCACCAGCTGCACATCCACGGTGTCGCGGCCAGACTGGAGCGTGTTGGCCCCAGCGCGCAGCGGCACCCCCACAAAGGTCACGGTGCGGCTGCCGTCCTCGTTCGTGGCGACCTGGCCAACACGGTCCTCGCCCACGGGCTGCCCGTTGACCGTCAGGGTTGGCTCCTGGCCAGCAGGCACCTGCAGCACCACGTTGATGCGGTCACGAATGCGGATCAGGCTGCCCTGCAAAGGAAATTTGATGACGCCGGCATTCTCGGTGGCGGTGGCCGGCGCATTCAGAGGCTGGGCGGCGTTCAGGTCCGCCTCACTGAACTCGCCTTCCAGCACTTCCTGGCGCTCGCCGGCGTAGCGGGCCAGCAGCGCGGGGCGGCTCAGGGCGCCCAGCGGGCCACTGTGGGCCAGGTCGTAGGTAACCGTGCCGCGCCAGGCCGCCTCACCCTGGGTCAGGGCGCTCTGGGGAATCACCCAGTACAGCTGGCCGCTGGGGCCGCGCAGGGGGTCAGCCACTGGCTGCCCGTTCAGGCGCGCGCTGCCGGCCACAAAGGTGGCGCCTTCGGGCACGGCGTGCGCCACCACGACCTCACGGGTCTGGCGAGGCACGTCAAAGGGCAGGGTGACGGTGCTGGCCCGCCGCGCTTCGGGTGCGGGCTGGGGGGCAGCTGTGGGCACCGGGACCGGCTGGGGTGCCGGGGCCTGCGCGACCAGGGTGCCGCTCACGGTCTGGGTGGCGGCGCACTCGGGGCTGCGCAGCGAGGCGTCCAGGCGCGCCGTACCGGCCACGGTCACGCGGGCCCGGTAGCTCAGGGCGCGGGTCTCACCGGCGGCCAGCTCGCCGCTGAACGCCGTGCTGTCCAGCGCTTCCAGGCCGCCCAGGGCGGTGTCGGTCAGTGTGAACGGTACCGCCGAGGCGGCCGTGTTCGTCACGCGCAGGGTCACCGTGACTTCATCGCCCGGCGCGGCCGTGGGCAGCGGGTCGCGGCTCAGTTGCAGCGAGGTCGCGCTGGCCAGCACATTCAGGTCCAGCGTCTGCGCCTGGGCCCAGGGGGCCAGGCGAGCCGTGACGGTCAGGGGGCCCGCCTGGGTGGCGGTGGCGGTCAGGCGCAGCTCGCCGGGGCGGGCGGCGCTCAGGGTGCCCGCCAGGGTGTTCACGCCCTGCACGTTCAGGCCCGGCGTGTCCAGGGTCAGGTCCAGCGGCAGCTCGCCCGCAAACGCAGTCTGGGCACGGGCTGTCAGGGTCACGGTGTCGCCCACGCACACAGCTTGCTTGTCGGCCGTGAGGCTCAGGGCCACTTCGGGGCGCACCTGAATACGGGTTTCGCCGGTGCCGCCGCGCGGCACGGTCACGCTGGGGGCCGACACGCTGACCTGCGCGCCGGTCACCGGGTCGGGGGTCACAGGGTAGGTGCCGGCGGCCACCGTCTGCTCCAGGGTGCCCGGAATTGTCACAGAAGTCTGACCCACCAGGGCCGTCGTCTGGACGGGCTGGGTGCTGCCGGGCAACACCAGCTCGGCCGTCACCCGCAGCCGCCCGGTCTGGTCCACGCGCGCCACGCTCAGGGGCACGCCCTGACCGGCGCGGGTCAGCGAAAAGCCCACGGTGTTGCTGTACTGGCGGGCACTGGCGGGCTGGCGCAGTTCCACGGTGTAGTTGCCGGCCTGCGCGGGCAGCGGCAGGTCGCTGAAACTCAGGTCAGCGCTGACCTGCAGGGGCGTCACGTTGCCGCTGGCGTCGCGCAGCTGCGCTTCCAGTTCGCTGGGGCCGTCACCGTCGTACAGGCGCAGCACATGGCCGCCCTGGCCGTCCACACTGACGTTCAGGGCCGGCACCCACTCGCGCGAGTGCACGTTGACGCTCAGGCGCTCGGCGCTCAGGGCCGCGCTCACGCCAGCCAGGCGCACGGCGAAGGTGTTCTTGCCGTTGCCGCTGGTCACTGCACGCAGGCGGTACTGGCCCGCCGGCAGGTCCTGGTCCAGCAGGGTTTCCCAGGCGTGCTCGCCGGGGGCAAAGCTGCGGCTCAGGACAGTCTGGCCACTGGCATTCAGGAGGCTAAAGGTCGTGGTGACCTGGCTCTGGTTGGCGTCGTACTGCTCGTCGCCGTAGTAGTTGTCGCTGCGGTAGTCGCCCTGGTCCACGCGGGGGCTGTACAGCTCCAGGCGCACGCGGCCCGCCACCTGAACCTCCAGGTTCAGGTTCTGGTCGCCCACCGTCCACATGAGGCGGTCGCCCACCGTGGTGAGCGGCAGACTGGTGCTGATGTCCTGTGCGGCGCCGTGTCCGGCCGCCAGCAGAGCGGTCAGAAGAGCAGCGAGGCACTTGGGGGTTGATTTCACGCTTAGTACCTCCAGCTCAGCGACGGATCGGTGGTGGCCGCGCGCGGCTCGCCCGTCCAGTCGAAGCGGTAGGTGAGATTCAGTTCACCTGCGGCCAAGTTACCGCTGTAGGTATTGCGGCCTTCTTTCAGAACCGCGCCGTCTGGCAGGGGGTCCAGCAGGCTGACCGCCTCCAGGGCGCGGGGGCTGACCACGCGCAGGGTGACCACGTAGCCGCCCTCGACCACATACACCGCTTTTTCCACGCGCACGTCGCCCACGAGCAGCACGGTGCGGCGCAGAGCGTCAATGTCACCGCCCAGCGGCGCCAGCGGGAAGTCCACGCTGGTCAGGCCGCGCACGAACACTGTCTGGGTGCCGCTCAGTCCCCCGTCCTGCGGCACATGCAGCGGCGGATAGGGCGCCGAGGCCGGGTCCAGACGCAGCGCCTGGGTGCCGTAGGCCACGTTGGGGAACGAGTAGCGCCCACTCACATCGGTCAGCACCTGACGCCCGCCTGCCAGCAGCACGCGCGCGCCCTGCACCGGGGTGTCCAGCAGCGGGTCAAAGAGGCCGTTGCGGTTGCGGTCCACGAACACGGTGCCCAGCAGGTCTGCCAGCGGCGCAAACTTGAGGGGATTGAGTTTGGTCACAGCCGTGGCGCGGTTGCTGGCAATGGCGCGCGCCACACCGCCGGCCCCGGTGCCGCTGACCTGCACGGTGTTGACCAGCTGGCCGGTGGCCTCGGGGGTCACGCGGGTCTGGTAGGCGATGGTGACGGTGCGCCCGGCTGGCAGCTCGGCGACAGACCAGCGCAGCACGCCCCCCTCGATGGTCGGGTCGGCCAGCGGCTGCCCGTTAAGCAGGCTGGTGCCGGGGATGTACTCCAGGCCACGCGCCGGGGTATCGGTAATCACCGCGTTCACGATGGCCGTGGTGGCCGAGGCGTTGGTGATGTTCAGGGTGTAGGTCAGGCGGTCACCAAACCCGGCTTCCTGGGCACTCACGTCCTTACGGATCAGCAGCTGCGCCGTCCAGACGGGCGTCAGCACCTCGTTGCTGGGGAGGGGCGCGGTCAGTTCGGTGGTCACCAGGTTAAAGACGTTGCGCAGCGCCTCGCCGTCCACAGCGCGGGTGGACACCTGGGTGGTGACGGTCAGGGTGCGGGCTTCGCCGGGTTGCAGGGTACCCAGGGCCCAGGTGACCGTCTGCGCGCCGGGCTGGCCGCTGACCACGCCGCCGGCCGAGGCCTCCTTGAAGTCCACGTGGGCGGGAATGGGGTCGCTGACCACTGCGTTCGTGAGGGGCCGGGCGTAGGGGTTACGCATGGTCAGGGTGTAGGTGATCGTGTCGCCAGCCGCCACAGTGCCGCCGTCCGGCACCGTGACCACCTGGCCGCCTGTGCCCTGGGTGGTCGCCACGTACGACTTGCGCAGTTCGGGCAGGCCCGCTTCCACGGCCGCAATCTGGTCGCGGGTGGCGTTGCTCTCTCCCCGGTCCCCGGTGATGGTCACCAGCGCGTCCATGGGGCCCGCCTGCTGGGCGTCGTAGCACACCCGCACAAAGGCCGTCTGGCCGGGTTCCAGCACGAGCGGCTGCACCAGTGGCTGACCGTTCTCGCCCTGCACCTCGGCGCGCGCCGCGCCCTGGGGATAGGTGACCGTCAGGCGGAAGTTGTCGCGCACGTCCCCGGTGTTCTTGGCGGTGTGGTCAAAGCACACCAGCTGCCCCACCACCGCAAAGGGCTTTTGCTGGGCGTCGGCGGCGCTGCCCTCGGGGGCTTCGGGGTTGCCCACGGGGCCAATGGCCACGGCCGGCAGGTAGCGCACGTCGGCGCTGGCGCTGCCCGAGACTTCACGGCCACTCGTGCGGGCGGTGGCGGTATTGGGAATCACGCGGCCCTCGGCCTGTCCCGTGGCGAGCATCCGGAACGTCAGGGTGATGGCGGCATTGGGGGCCAGGCGCTCAACGCGCACGCGCACGCCGCGCACCGGCTGAACCTCCTGCTCGGTCCAGGTGGTGCCGTCGGTGGTGTATTCCAGAAGGCCCACGTTCGTGCGGGCGCTGCCGGGCACAAACACCAGGCCCAGGGCAATCTGGTCGGCCAGCAGGTCGGTCAGCACCACCTCGCGGCTCTCGCCCTGGCCACTGTTGCGGCTGGTCACCGTGACGGTGGTTTCGCTGCCGGGCCGCACCAGCGAGGGGCTGAAGGTCTTTTGCACACCCAGCACCGGGGGCGGCCCCACGCGCACCAGGCTGACGTTGTTGCTGTCGGTGCTCTCGCCGCCCGCGCAGGACGCCACGAGGTTGGCGTAGGCGTCCCCCTGGGCGTCGGCAGCGGGGCTGGTCTCGACCACCAGCAGCAGCGCGGCGCGTTCGTCAGGGGCCAGCGCCACGCTGGTAACGTCAGGCTCGGCCGCGTCGGGCTGGCCGTTGCCGTTCAGGTCGCGCACCACGCGCGCCGGCGGGGTCAGGGTGCTGGCCTGTTCAAAGCGGGCCAGCACGGGAAACTCGCCGGTGGTGTTGCCGGTATTGACCACGCTGTAGGTAAAGACCGCGCGTTCGCCGGGCAGCAGGTCAGCGCGCTGGCCAGGCTGGGCCACGGTGCCGTCGGGGGTCACGCTGACCGAGCACACCGCCTGCACCACAGTGCGCACCACGTTGGAGGTGGCCAGGCCACGGTCCTCTGGTACGGGCGGCACATATTCGGCCGTCGCCTGGTTCACGATTTCGGTGCCGGCTGGGGTGGCGGCCAGGGCCGGCGCGGCGGCGCTGAGAAGTCCAGTCAGGGCCAGCGTGGCAGACAGAAAGGGGGAGCGCTTCAAGGGGGGGTCTCCTTAGAGGGGGTGCAGGGGGAATCGGGGGGCGCACAAAAACGTGCCTGGTCAAAAAATAGGTCTGGTGTTCTGACGGGGCTGTGACAGAAAAAAGGGAGCAGGAAGGCGAGCAACGAAAAAGCCCCGGCGCGGCGCAGGCCACGCCGGGGCGCAGAAAGGGGCTTACTTAACCGTCACCACGAAGTCGGCGCTCAGGCTGGCGCCGGCGGCCAGGCTGTCGGGCTGGTTGTTGGCGTCGGCGTCCAGGGCAACGTCGATCACGGTGCCAGCCGCCAGGCCCGCAGCGGGGGCGGTGACGCTCCAGGCGCCGCCGTTGACGCGGTAGATCGTGCGGGTGGGCACGGGGTTCAGGGCCACACTGGCAAAGGTGGTGTTGGCCGGCACGGTGTCACGCAGGAAGAAGCCGGTCACAGCGCTGTTGTAGGTGTTCTTGCCGATGATGCGGTAGCTGATGTTCGCGCCGGGCTGGGCGCCGTTGGCCCCCGTGGCGGTGTACCCAGCGGGGTTGTCAATGCCGTTGGCGGGGTTGGTGGCGGCCGCCACACCGGCCTTGGCCACGAACTTGGCCACGTTCACGCTGCCGTTGGCCGAGACGCGCACAATGTCATTGTTGTCGGTCAGGACGATGGTGCTGTAGTTGGCCGTGGCCGTCTGCGACACCAGGTAGTCACCCGTGGCCGTGTTGGGCACAGTCTGAATGACCGCGTAGGGCTTGTACTCGGTGCCGGGGGCCAGCACCGGGGTAATGAACTTGTTGTAGTCCGGGCTGTTGGCGTCGTTGCTGACGCGGGGCAGAATGGTGCCGTCAGGGGCGTAGTAGCGCACTGGCACGACCGTGGCGGCGTTCGTGGTGGCGTCGATCAGGGTCACGCTGCCCACCAGGGTGTAGCTGTCGTTGTACTGCCCGTTGTTCACCACGTCCATGGAGAACACAGCCGTGCGGTCGCCGGTCGCGCCGCCGCCGTCCGGGCTGCTGACGCCGCCCGTCGCGCCGTTGGGGTTGACGGTCTGCACCGGGGTGGGGGTCGGCACGGTGCCCAGGGCCGCCGTCGCGTCACCAAACTGCATGGCGGGCGGCAGGATGATGTCGGTGGTGGTGCTGTTGGAAGTCACGTCGGCGTCTTTCAGCGAGTCGGCGCCCACCAGGACCGTGACGGCCGCCACAGGGTTGCTGTCGTCGGGGTCGGGGAAGGTCACTTCGGTGCGGTACACGGCCGTCTTGCCCGTGGGAATCGAGACCGTGGGGTACTGCGCCACCGTGGGGTTGTTGGGGTCGGTGGACACGGCGATGGGCGCGCCCGTGATGGGGTCCAGGAAGCGGATGCTCACGCCGGTGGTGGTGTTGGTAAAGACACCAGTGGCGGCGTTAAAGGTGAAGGCCGGGTCTACCGTGCCGTTGGCCAGTGCCGGGAACAGTTGCACGGTGTCGGTGGCGCCGCTGCGGTTGACCAGGTTGTTGGTAAAGGTGACCACGTCGGGGTTGTTGTTGGTGTCGGCGGTGGGGTAGGCAATCTGGGCGTCGCCGGCCACATTGGGGGTGATGGGCGTGCCGCCGGTCGTGGGGTCGCCGGCCGGCGTGGTGGGGTTGCGGTAGCCGGGCGTGGTCACGACTGGGGTGTTGTCGCCGGTCTTGCCCGTGGTCTCGGTGGGCACGTCCACGTTGGTGATGGGTGGCACTTTGCTGGGGTCGGTAATCGGGTTGCCGGCCGAATCCACGGGGTTCGAGGGCCCAGCGTTGGGCAGGTTGTCCAGGTTCGGCGCGAACACGCGGATGCGAACGAACTGGCGGTCGGTGTCCACGGCCTTGCCGTCTTCGTAGTTGGCGCTGCCGTTGGCGTAGCCGTTGCCGGGGGTGACCAGGGGATCGGCGCCCTGGGTGCCGGTCACAACGCCCTCGGGCGAGGCACCGAAGATGCTGTTCACGTTGATCTGCGCGGGGTCAGTGGGCAGAGTGACCACCTGAACGATCTTCACGATGCCTTCGTCCGTGCCGGTGGTGGCGGGATCGTCGGGGTTCAGGGTCACCGAGGTCAGCGGGGTGGCGTTGTCGGCCACGCCGTCGCCGTTGGCATCCAGGAAGTACTGCACCGTTTGTCCGGCGTTGGCTCCGGTGGCGTCGGCGGTGAGCGCCACGGTCAGGGCCACGTTGCCGTTGTTGACCACAGAGTAACTGGTCACCACGCGCTGGCCAGGCACGGCGCCCGTCACCTGCACGGTGGTGGTGGTGATGTCGTTCTGGGTGCCGCCGTCAGCGGTGCCGCCCGTGAACACGATGTCAAAGCCGGGCTTAGGCAGCACGACGGTGTTGACCGTGTTCGAGGTGCTGCTGATGGTGTTGGCGGTGTTCGCCGGGTCCTGGAAGCTGGCGCTGGCGGTGTTCTGAATGGTGGTGCCGGCGATGGTGCCAGCGGCGCTGGCGGTGCCGACCGAGAGAGCGGCCATTACAGCAAAGAGGGCAGTGCTTTTCTTCATGGGGTTCCTCCGGAACATAGGGTTACTTGACCTGAACGCGGTAGCCGAGCTTCAGCGTCTGGTTGGCAGGGAGTTCACGAACCGTCCAGCGAACGGTGGTGTATTCGCTGGGCTTCACTTCAACTTCTCTCTGGACCGTCTTGCCGTTTTCCGTGACGGTCACAGTCTTTTTCAGGGGCGCGGCCGCAAAGGTCTTTCCGCCGTCAATGGAGTATTCGGCGCGGGTGGTGTCCAGCCCCTGCTCGGGTGCCAGATACACCGTGTTCTTGGGAACAGGCAGCATGATGGGCAGGTTGACAATGGACTTTGTGGTGGTGTTGCGCGCGGTCACGACCTGGCTCAGCACGGCGCCGGGCAACACATTGCCGGGGTTGGGGGTCAGCTGCTCGGTGACCTTGCCACCAACCGTGACGTTCCGCACCAGACTCATGGTGAGGTTCAGGGTCACGGGCGACACGGTTTGCGCGGTCTGCGCGGCAGCAACGCCAGCGGCCACCAGAACCAGCGCAGTGAGCAAGGGGCGTTTCATCTCAGTCTCCTTCATAAACGGGCGGTTAATTCTGAGGGCCGGGAGTGCGCGGTGAGCACCGCCGCAACTGTCAAGGAGCGTAAATTTGGTCCTCTTACGCCCTGCTTACAGACAATTTGTAAGATTAAGATGACCAGGGGTCAACTGTGGGAAATGCTTCAGAGCTCTTTAATCTCAGCTTGAAACGCTTGAAAAAGACGCCCATTTCAGGCTTTTTATGCCTCTTCTTTCCCCCGTTGGGGGCATCTTTGGAGGGAGAAGGGCTTAAGAGCGCCCTGACCCTTGCGTGACCTTCAACTGGCCGAGGCGGCTAGAAGTCGGCAAGCAGCGAGGCCAGTTTTCGGGCCAGACTCTCCCCGGCGAAGAAGGTCTACCGGCCAGCCGTCGTAAAGACGCTGACGTGAGGACGGCACGTCAAGTGCTTCTGCTTTCTGATCAGTCTGAACAGAATCGTTGCAGAGGCAGATCACATTAGGGCTGCACCAGACGGGCAAATTTAGGTTTCTCTAGCTTCAGCTACTGATCGAACCAAGATTCTCCGCCACTCTTTTCGCGCCTCTTTAAGCTGATGCTCAGCGGCCGAAGCGGCGCTCGCGGCCCTGAAATTCTCGTAGAGCACGCAGAAAATCCATGCGGCGAAAGCCAGGCCAGTAAACATCACAGAAGTAATACTCGGAATACACGCTCTGCCACAGCATGAACCCGGACAGGCGAATCTCGCCGCTCGTGCGGATAATAAAGTCGGGGTCGGGGACATCGGCGGCGTACAGGTGGGCGCTGATGTCGCTGGGCTGCAGGGTGCGCGCCACCTCGTCCAGACTCAGCCCTGCCCGGGCCTGACGGTGCAGATGGATTTTGACGGCGTCCACGATTTCTTCACGGCCCCCGTAGCCCACGGCGATATTCAGGCGCATGCCGTCGTAGTCGGCTGTTTTCGCTTCCAGGTCTTGCAGCGCGGCCAGCACCTGCGGCGGAAAGCCCTCGTGCTGCCCAATGGCGCGCACCCGCACCCGGTTGGCATGAATGCGGGGGTCGGTGGCCAGGTTGCGCGCCTCTCGCTCCAGCAGCGACAGAATATGCGCCAGCTCGTTGGGGTCGCGGCTGGTGTTGTCGGTCGACAGTACCCAGATGGTCGCCGCCGGGATGCCCAGTTCCAGGCACCACTGCAAGACCTCATGCGCCTTGTCGGCGCCAAACGAGTGGCCCACTTCACGCTGAAGGCCACTAGCACGGGCAAAGCGGCGGTTGCCGTCCAGAATCAGCCCCAGGTGGCGGGGCAGGCGGCCGTGGGCCTGCACGTCGCGGCCCAGGCGCTGTTCGTACCCCCACACCAGGGCGCTGCGGGCCGCGTTTCTCGCCTTCTGAAGGGTACGGACAGCGAGTTGTGCAGCCTCGGACGACATATCGCGCCCAGTGTAGCGCCCACTGCGCCGCAGGCATCCGCCAAAAGAGGGCCCGGCAGCGCTAGAGACAGATAGTCTGGCCTCCCCCAACCAATTGTCACAGCTTTCTGACAAAAAACTATGCAGGAACCTCAAGCCCCTGCCAGATGTGGCCTGAATTGATCAGCCTTAAGCGTGACTCTGACTCATACGCCAACGACCACGTTGAACACGTTGTCAGAAAACTGTCAGAACAAAACCCAGAGCCGTCGAATGGCTCTGGGCGCTGAAATTGAAGGGGTGGTCAGGAGCAAGAGGGGCTGAGACTCGATAACACCCTCCGCAGACCTGGCCGGAATGCCTTCCCATTCCCAGGCCCACGGAAGACCGTTGTCAGAACTTCTTGAAGCGGGTGAGCTTGAAGGGCGTTTCTGGGGTGCCGCCCTGCAACTTGTCCAGCTGGCCCTGCACCACTACGGCGTCCGTGCCCATTGCCGCCAGGGTTGTGGGAAAGCGCAGGCCTGCCAGCGGCTCGTCCACCATCAGGGTGCCGGAGGTGTAGTCGGCGCTCAGCATCACCTTACTGACCACCTGATCCATATTGCGCGCCACATACAACGTGCGGCCGTCGAGCAGCAGCCCGTCGCCGTTATTCAGGCCACCCATCACCTTGCGAACGGCCTTGGTTTTCAGGTCAATACGCCACAGGTCGCCTGTGTTCAGCTGAACCGCCAATAGCGCGCGGCCATCTGGAGTCGCCACGATGCCGTTCAGGTTGATGCCCTTGCCGTACCGGATGGGCGTGGTATTCAGGTCCAGCCAGGGGGTCGCCCCCGCTGCGGTGACGCGCCACAGCACGGGCCGCCCGGAGTCGGTGACATACACCGCACCGTCGGGCCCTGCGGCCAGGTCATTCAGGTAGGCGTTGGGGTCGGGCGGTGTGGCGATGCTGGCCACCGGGGCGCCGTCACGACTGAGAACACTGACCACGCCGGTCGTGCCGCCCGCAATCCACAGTCGGCCCTGAGCATCCAGTTCCAGCCCGAGCGCGCTGCCCCGGCCCTGACTGCCTCCCTTCGAGAAGAGACTGACAGCGCCCGTGTTGGCATTGATGGCATAGATA
>NZ_WQLB01000011.1 GCF_009755355.1 Deinococcus arboris
AAAGGCCAAGTGGAAATAATTTTCCAACTTGCCTCCGGCTAAGAAAAATGTTACCGTAACGGCCTCAAATCAGTCCGTCTTCGGCCGCCGCTTCATCTGGGCGCTGCGTTCATCGGCTTCAGCCGAGCCCTAGCCGTTTTTCTGGAGGAATGCCCTATGCCAAGTCGTTCAGTTGCCCACCACTGGTCTACACGAGTCCTTTTCACCACGGCGTTAGGGGTAGCCCTTATGGCCTGCGGCGCTGCACCATCCACCCCGACGAACCTCACTGCCCAGGCCGTCACCTGCGCGGTTTGGTCGTCCAGCGCCACCTATGTTCAGGGCGACACCGTCACCGCTAGTGGAAAGGCCTACCGGGCCAACTTTTGGACGCAGGGTGACTCGCCCGCCTCCCGGAACGGCCCCGCCAGCAGCGGGCAGCCTTGGACGCTGATTAGCAGCTGTGGCAGCACCACGCCGCCTCCCACCACCCCCCCGCCGACAACGCCACCCCCAGCCACTTGCAGCGCGACTACCTGGACTCGGGGCGTGAACTACACGCTGGGCACGGTCGTGCGTTACCCAGGCAACGGCCAGTATTACAAGCTGGTCAACGTCGGCAGCAACGGCAGTGACGGCACCGACCCTACCATCAGCACCTGGTACTGGCAGCCCACCACCTGCAGCACCACACCTCCTCCCTCGTCTGGCGGCTTTGTGGTGTCTGAAGCCCTGTTCAACCAGATGTTTCCCAACCGCAATTCCTTCTACACCTACGCTGGGCTGACCACGGCCATGCAGGCTTATCCTGCCTTCGCGAACACTGGCAGCGACACGGTTCGGAAGCAGGAAGCCGCCGCGTTCCTGGCCAACGTCAATCAGGAAACCGGCGCCCTGGTCTACATCCGGGAAATCAATCAGGCCAACTGGAACAGCTACTGCTCGTCGGGCAACTGCGGCGGCAAGCAGTATTACGGTCGCGGGCCGATGCAGCTGTCCTGGGACTACAACTACCGCACGGCCGGCGCGGCCCTGGGCATCGATCTGCTGAACAATCCGGACCTTGTGGCCACGGACTCGGCTGTGGCCTGGAAAACGGCGCTGTGGTACTGGATGACTCAGCGGGCGCAGGCCGCCCGCACGCCCCACGACGCCATGGTGAGCGGGGCGGGCTTCGGTGAAACGATCCGCGCGATCAACGGGGGCATTGAATGCAACGGCGGGCCCGGACGCGAGGGCATGCTGAACCGTGGCCGCTACTACACGGATTTTGCCGGGCGGCTGGGTGTTCCTACGGGCAATAATCTGACCTGCTGATACGGATTCCGTCTGTTTCGCGGACACATCAGTCCTTTCCCGATGTGTCCGCTCCACGCCCGGAACCCGTTGTTCTCCTTCTCGCTGTGCTCGGGTTAAATCGCTTCTGTGAACAATTGAACCAGAGTCCGTATGAGTCGCCAGGACCGGGGGAGGTACTTGACCTGCCCAGCAGCTGGCCCATGATGGAGATAAAGATGCGTTCGCTCCCCCACCTTGTTTCTGCCCTTCTCCTGAGCGCTGGCGTCGCGGCGTGCAGCAGCCAACCACCCTTGGCAAGCGGCGTAGCGCTGCAGCGCGCGGCTCTGTCGGCGCAGGCCGCTGCCTGCACCTTTCAAACCTGGCAGGCCAACACGACCTACACCCTGGGCACCACCGTCCTGTACCCCGCCAATGGCCGGTACTACAAGCTCGTCAACGCGACGGCGGGGGGCAGCGATAAGACCGATCCCACCATCAGCACCTGGTACTGGCAGCCCACCACCTGCAGCGGGCCGTCTTCCGGGAATAAGGTGCTGGGCACGTATTACGCCACCTTTGCGCCGAGCGCCCCAAGGCTTCGGGAGATTCACCCTAACTACACCCTGATTTACCTCTTTGCAGCGACGAACGCGCCAGGGCAGCCGGCCGGCACCCTCAAGTTTGATCCACCGCCCAATGGCAGCGGCGCCTGGACGAATTGGACGGCAGATCTCCAGTACGTCCGCTCCACTCAGAAGCGCAAGGTGCTGCTTTCGGTGGGCGGCGCCGGAAACGCCATCCGGTTTACCACCCGCGCCGTCTCGACCACTTTTGTCAACAGTGTGGACAAGCTCTATCAGGCTTGGGGCGGCTTTGATGGCTTAGACTTCAACACCTTCGAGGGCGACGCGGCGCCGAACACCAGTGAAATGATCTGGATTGGCCAGGAATTGAAGCGCCGGCATCCCGGCTTCCTCATCACTGCGCCGCCTGCGCCATGGAATACCGCCGATCAGCAGTTCTGCAAAGCCATGCTGACGGCTGGTGCACTTGATTACTGCGCGCCGCAGTATTACGACGGGCCGCAGTTGAATGACCCAGCTTACCTGCAGAGCAACCTGCAAACGTGGGTCAATCTGCTGGGGGCAGACCATGTGGTGGTGGGCTTTGGCGTGAATCCAGGGCTGGCCAACTACTGGACCATCGGTTCGGCGGTCAATACGTTCTCTCAGGCGAACAGTCGTTTTCCTGGTCTCCGTGGAGCGTTCGACTGGCGCCTCGACTGGGATGTACAGCAGGGCTCGCCTTTCGCCCAGCAGTTTGGCCCGCTGACCCGATAACAACTGCAACACAGCGACAGCGGCGGCCATACTGTGGCCGCCGCTGTCTGCTGTACTTCATCGATTCAAAGTGGCCGAAGACCGTTAGATTCAACCGCTCTGGGTCTCGTCGCACCGTTCATCTGAACGTGACAGAGCCTCAGCGGAACCCTGTCATTTCCAGACGAGGGCGTTGAGGATGTTGCGCGCATTGCCGAAAGCGTAGTAATCCGACCCCGTCAGCGGATTGATGTGCTGGCCCAACCAGGCCATAGCCGCCGACGGGCCTCCGTCCAGGCGAATGGCGCCGCTTAAGTAGCCCAGGCCTTCAAACACACTGCACAGGTCCCTCGGCGACGAAGTCCCGCTGCTTGTGGATGACACCAACGCCATGCGGTTGAGGCCGATGCCCACCGCGCTCCAGCGGTTAACGCTCGTGGTGTCGAGGTTAGGGTTGCAGGCGCCGTTGCGAATGACCGATGTGGTCGAGCCGATCACGTTGTAGTTGTGCGTGCCGAAATTCAGCGATGTGCTAGCGCCGACGAAAAACTCAGCGGACGTGCCTTTCGAGCGGTCGGCCGGCTGCATCTGGAAGCCCAGGATGGCTTCGGTCGTCGAGGTTTTCTTGCGCGCCGTGCCCGCCGTAATCAGCGTGCCCAGCGGCGTGCCGTACCCCGTGCCCATGTACGTCCCTTTGTCGCCGTCCCAGGTAAAGCCGTTGATGGCCACCACCGCGCCTGTGCCGTGAGACGTGATCGGGCGCAGCACATACTTGCCGGGGTAATCCACGCTGGGTGTCACCGGAAGGTCCACGGTGCGGCCACGGTTGGAGCGGTCAATCAACACGATGTGCACGTAGGGCGCGACGTTCTCGCAGTCAAAAATGCGAATGGCGTCCGTCCCGTCCGCGAAATACTGCTCGTATTCTGCCCGGCGGGCCGTCAGGCTGTTTTTGCAGGCGGACGTGTCCTGCGCCGAGATGGACGCAGCATTCAGGGTCTTGCCCGGCAGGGCGATCCGCTCTCCGCTGCTGGTTTCGATGACACTCCGGTCGGTGTACACCTGAGCGCCGCTGAGATCCTTGGCCTGAAAAGTCAGCGTGTCCCCGTTCATAGTCACTGCGGGCGTCGTCTTGTCGGCCAGTTGCACCTTGTAGTCCGCTGCTGTCAGGCCCTTAGCAATGCGGTCCCGGTTGACCTTGAGGGTGACTGTCATGGGGTCCTGAGTTTTCAGGGCAGGCCACACCGCCACACGCGGCACAATCCCGCCTGTGTCGATCAGTTCCATGCCAAACAGCTGCGCCTCTTTCAGGCTGCCCGCCGCCATCGCCAGGCCCATCGGGCTGCCAGCGGGCCAGGCCATCGCCCGGTCCGGGCGGTAGGCGACCACCGAACCGGCCGTTGGGGGCAGCGGCGCCGTCCCCAGATAGGTCACTTCCAAGCTGCTGGCGTCGCCAGGCCGGACGGTGCTAAGGCTCAGGAAGATTTCCTGACGCTCGCCCGCTTGCAGGGTGATCGGCTGGGCCAATCGAAGGGTACGGAACGCCACAGGCTGACCGGCGGCCGGGTCGGGCTGCACGATGATCCGGTCAATGCGACTGGGAGGCAACGTAACGTCACTGAAGAGCTTGCCCCGGCCAGTGCCGTCATCGCCGGCCAGGACGCCACCACTGACTCCGGTGGCTGTACATGTCGTGCTGCACAGGAAGACACTCCTCACCCCAATAGACGGCAGGTTAGGGACGTCCCCAATGAATGACACCCGAACGCGGGTCTGGTCTGCAGGAATGGGTCCCGGTTCAAACGGTGTGGCCGGGGCGCCCGCCGTTTCATTGAGTACCGACAGGGCGTAAGGGTCGGCGCTCTCGGGCGTACGGCCGCAGGCGAGAAGCGTGGTGAGACACAGCAGGGGCAGGGTGACGCGGGACGCATAGGACATTGATGAACCTCCGGGGTAGGAAATGACCTGCGCATCATCTCGGCCCCGACACATCTCATGGTCTGGTTTATCCCAAGGCGCCATGAATGATGCCGCAAGGGCTGCCCACGCAGGAGAAGGCTTTAAAGGGCTCTGGTATCGCATGAGCCCCCCACGACAACTTCCGGCTCAGGTCCTGACCACCCGCCAGATAACGCAGGGGAGTCGGCTCGGCGCGAAGACCAGCCCGAGCTATAGAGCCCTCACCTAAACCGAAAGCCAGACTTTCTCCGCTGATACGCCGTCCCTCGCTTATTTACAACACGCTTGAACCTGTCTGCTCGCTTCTGGAGCGGTCAACCGCAGGTCCGGTTTGATGGATCGGAGAGGCCGGCTCACGTCTGGACGCTATGTGTGCGCAGTTACGTCGTGGCCTGCTCCATTTCTGGCAGCGTGAACTGGGCGGCGCCCGCGACCAGGGGGGACGGATCAGCCCGGTAAGTCTGAAGCTGACGCAATCGCTCGGCCGTCCAGCCGCCCAGAGCAGCGGCCTCTAGGATCAGCACCTCCAGCGCCAGACGCCGAGCAAGCTCGTTGCCAGTGAGGAGGACGGCCTGAAGGGCTGGCACGGCGCCAACGTCCGGCCGCTGGTGGACCTGCTTGAGAGCAGTCACGCCCGCCATCAGCGCTTCGGCGTGAAGTTGTCCCTGCTCGGTCCAATGCTGGAGCCGCGCCCCCAGAGCGGGCCAGGGTTCGGCCGCCACCGCCAACTGAACCTGAAGGGTCAGGGTTAGCGAGTCAGTGGCCAATGCTTCTAGCACTGCCTGGATTAGAGGGGCAGTTCGGTGTGGGCTGCTCGCCGCCACTGCCTGAAGGGCTTGAAGGGCGGCTTGCAGAGCGCGGCGGTCTGGCAGGAGCTGCCGGAAGGCCTCGCCGATGGCCTGGGCATCCGGGGTCCCGTAGGAGGCGAAAATCACCCCCGCAGCCGCGGTCGTTTCTTCCGAGTAAGGAGAGGTCAGGCGCTGCAACAGAGTAGGCAAGAGGATTCGCTCAGGGTCTGTCAGAGGCTGGTGAAAGTGCAGAGTGGCCAGGCGAACCGTCGCGTCTGGGTGGCCCAGCAGGGCCTGCACGAGGGCCAGGTACTCGCGGCCACTGTGACCTGTCAGCGCCTGACCCGGCAGCCGGACGAGGCCGCTGCTCAGGGCCACATCCCCCGACTGCGCGGCGGCCAGCAGCACGGGCCACGTCTCAGCCTGACCCAGATGGTTCCACAGGCCCCGCAGCAGCGCCACCCGCACGTCACGGTGCAGGTCTTCGGTGCTGAAGTCCAGCAGGGCGCGGTAGGCACGGTCGCCACGCAGCTCGCCGATCAACCGCACCACCTCCTTGAAGACCGTCACCCGTTCGCGCGGGACGCCCAGCAGCAGGTCCAGTGCCTGATCTGGCGCCATCGCCAGCAGCGGGCGCCGCAAGGCATACAGAGCAATGCGGGCGCGGTCATCCTCCAAGGCGGCGAGGAGCGCCGGCACCCCCCGCGCCTCGTCAAGTTGCCCCAGCGATCTCAGCGCCCGGTCCCGGAGCGCCGGGTTGGAAGCGTCCAACTGGGCCAGCGCCGTGAGCCGGTCCAGTTGAGCGTCTCCTGGCGCCCTGGACAGACGCGCCAGTAAGCCAGGGCGGCGGTCCAGAGGCACTGAGGTCGGCAGAGCCGCCAGTTGGCCCAGAGCCGTCCACACGCCCGGCAGACCACGCTGCGTGTCCTGAATGACTTCTATAAGCGTGGCTGCAAACGTTTGCTGCTGCGTCCGCGTCCAGCGGGTGAAGCCAGTCATGAACGGCAGGACAATGCGGGTCTTGCCCGTACTGAACCGGCCTGCAAACGCCCGGCGGCCCAGGAAAGGCGTCAGCAGATCCTGCCGCTGCCGGTGCAGATGGTCGTAGATCACCGCCTGGGTGGCCCAGCTGGCGTCCTCGCGCAGGAGTTGGGGCACCAGGGTGGCAAAGCGCTGCGGCTCGTGGGCCTGCAGGAGGCTGAGGGCCCGCAGTGGGATCCACCGCTCCTTCGACTGCCGGATACGCTGTTCAAGCAGAGCGAATAAATCGGCTTGTCCTCGGATGTACCGGCCGAGGCTTTCAATCCCCTGCAGCAGCTGATCTTCCCGTTCACGTGTGGCCCACGCCTGAAAAACAGGCAGCAGGGCAGCCATCACCCCCGGCGCAGTCGCTGCGGTCAGGTGCCGCTCCAGACGTCCAAACTGAACCTGGCCCCTGGCCTGAACAAAGCGGGCCAGCCAGGCCGCGCTCCACTCGGGATGAAAGGGCAGGAGGCGGAGAATCAGACGCAGGGCCTGCCGCGCCGTCTGGTGGGACAGGTCTGCGGCGTCCAGGGCGACTTGCAACACCTGTCCCAGCGCGTCCAGGCTGCTCACCTGCCAGAGGCTGGGTGGTAGGTCCGCCAAACCGCTGAGCATGGCGAGGCGCACCGGGTCTTGCTCATGGCGCCTTGCGGTCAGCAGGGCGAGTAACTCAGTCTGCCGGAAACGGTCATAGCGCACGGCGAACGCGAGGCTGGTCAGCGCCTGGGCACGCAGGTCTGGGTCCGGCGACCGGAGCGGCGTGTCCAGCAGGGCGCGGGCGTCGCCCCAGGGCAGCAGAGCGGCATAGGTCAACCGCTGCGTCGGCCGAGTCTGCAAGGTAGGTAGGTCAACATGTCGCCGCGCCTCTTGAATCCGCAGGTCGGCGGGGAGGTGCTGGGCGATGGGCAAGGGCAGCACACCGGCCGAGGTTGTCAACTGCTCCAGAACAACCGAGGCCAATCTCTGGCGAGCAGCGGGCGGCAGGGTGCCGTAGGCCTGCTCAATATGGGGCAGGATGCCAGGGCGATGGCGCAGCAGGGCCGCCACGACATCGTAAGGAAGGTGGCGCAGTCTGGGCGTGAGGGTCAGGGGCCCTGGACTGTCCTCGGAACTGAGGACCAGCTCGGCCACCGCCTCCGGGCGCACCAGAGCGAGGTGCTGCAGGCGAAGGTGGCCCAGCGGCGTGGTGCGCCCCAGGGCTTGAACTAAGTTCAGCCCGAGGTCCAGGTCGCGTTTTGCCAGGACCGGCAGCAGCAGGTTCACCTGGGCTGTGACCTGAGGTGCGGGCTCAGACAGATTCTGTGCGCGCCGCAAGAGTTCCTGGCCGGCCACAACCGGGTGCCAGCGGGCGACGCGCAGCCACATCGGCTGTAGGCCAGGCTCGTCCAGCAGGGCTGGGAACAACTGCTGCACCAGGTCGGAGGAAGCGTAGGGTAAGGCCAGTTGGGCCGCTGCCGGGTCCTCCTCCAGTGTGCGCTGCACCCACTCGTCAACGGGCCCCGCAGATCGGCCCGCTTTGCGCCAGGCCATGAGCAACTGCCGCTGCCCAGCAGGCGGTAGCTGAGGCAAAAGAGTCAGCATCTGCTCATCGGTGCCGAGGAGCGCCACGAGTCGGCGGGCAGGACCGGCAACGTGCTCGGACGGGTCCAGAACGGCCTGAGCCGCCCGGCCCCCGTCCCGACTGCCAAAGCATGAAAAGAGGGCGAGGAGCCGCTCATAGACCGCGCCCCGAGACAAGTCATCCAGCAGCACTTCTCGGTCGGCAAGAGGTTGGCGGCCGATGGCCACCATGCGCTGAACGCGGTCATGGTGGGTCAACGCCTCAAATTCAGTCAGCAGCTGGGTAGTCTTCACGGCACGCCTCCTTCCCGGGTCAGGGCTGGCCTGCACCCTACGACAGATCAAGTGGCTGCATGGACTTGGTTCATCACTGTGGGGGCATATGACCAAGAACACGAAAGAGACGTTATGGACTATGGGGCACCGCCATTTTTGAGCGCAGGTGCAAGGGTCAGGCTCTTATTCTGAACAGATGGGTGTACTGCGCATTCAACAAAAAGAGCAGCAGGACGTAGCGGCAGTCGGCGCGAAACTGTATCTGGAGGTGGCTGGGGAAACCCTCGTGATGGGCACTGCCGCCACCGAACGGGTCAAGGAGGTGCGGGAAGTAACCCGGCAGCTCCAGGCAGTGGGAATCCCACCGATGCAGATTCAAGTGCGCGGTGTGGAGATCAGTAACCGGACGGGACTACTGGCCAAGCAACAAAAGGCTCGGTTCCTTCTGGTGGTTGAAGCGGCACCAGAACTTCTCCCGCAGGTTCTTGGTGTCCTGGCTGATCAAAAGCACGTGGACCTTCAGCGGTTGGAATGGATCTTCGACGACTTTGAGGTCAGTTTGCGCCTGGGGGCGAAGGCCATGCAAAGAGCCCGGCAACGGGCAGAAGCGATTGCCCAGGCCGCAGGCCACCGGGTCGTGGGTGTCCTGAAC
This sequence comes from Deinococcus arboris, assembly GCF_009755355.1. GTDB lineage: Bacteria > Deinococcota > Deinococci > Deinococcales > Deinococcaceae > Deinococcus > Deinococcus betulae. Next base: position 8,835 of record NZ_WQLB01000011.1, read on the forward strand.
GCTTCAGATACCTGGGAGATGCCCGTCAGCACGGTCAACCTCCAGCAAGAGTGGTTGGGTCAGGACACCCAGCGGGCCAGCCGCGCCCGCTCAGGGCCGCTGGAAGCTGGTGTGCCCTACACCTCAACGCACGTCTTTACCGTCCAGCTCACGGTGGATTTTCAATTGGAATAAAGGACTGCGGACCACCTGACGCGCGGCCCTCTGTAGAAGCAAGAAGGCCACCTGAATTGCAGGTGGCCTCGATCAAGTGTGTTGTGTGTAGTCTGGCTCAGCGGGTGTAGAGGAGGCGGTTGGGGCTGCCGGCCCCGGCGTTCGTGACCTTATTGGGGGTCGAGCTGCTGATGATCGCGTTGGTGACGCTGCTCGTGCTGTTGGCCCCCAGGGCCAGTTCCAGCACCGCCGCCCCCGCCACATGGGGGCTGGCCATGCTGGTCCCGCTGATCGTGTTCGTCGCCGTGTTGCTCGTGTTCCAGGTGCTCGTGATGTCGCTGCCGGGGGCAAAGATGTCCACGCACGAGCCGTAGTTAGAGAAGCTGCTGCGGGCGTCCGTGCGGGTCGTGCTGCCCACAGTAATGGCGTTGGCGGCGCTGGCGGGGGAGACGTTGCAGGCGTTCTGGTTCTCGTTGCCGGCGGCCACCACCATCACCAGGTTGCGGCTGGCGGCGCTGTTCACGGCGTCATTCACCGCCTGGCTAAAGCCGCCCCCCAGGCTCATGTTCGCCACGGCCGTCGCGCTGCCCTTGTTGCTCACAGCCCAGTTCACGCCCGCAATCACGCCCGAGTTGCTGCCCGACCCCTGGCAGTTGAGCACCTTCACCGCCACCAGCGTCACCCCTTTGGCCACGCCGTAGGTGCTGCTGCCCACCGTGCCGGCCACGTGCGTGCCATGCCCCTGGCAATCGCTGTTGTTGCCGTCGCCCGTGGTGTTCGTGCCCCAGATTGCGCGCCCCCCAAAGTTGGTGTGGGTGGTCCGAATCCCGGTGTCGATGATATAGGCCCTCAGGCCGCTGCCGGTGGCGTCGTAGACGTAGCTGCCGTTCAGGGGCAGATTGCGCTGGTCAATGCGGTCCAGGCCCCAGGTGGCGCCGGTCTGGGTGGCGGTCATGTGCATCAGGCCGTCCTGCTCGATGTACTTGACGCGGGGGTCGGCCTGGAGGGTGGCCAAGTTCTGGGCGCTGAGCTTGGCGGCAAAGCCCTGAATGGTCTGGGTGTAGAGGTGCTGGACCGTGACGCCCTGGGGGTCGAGGTTCAGGCTGCTGATCAGGCCGCCGGCATCCTGAACGGTGAGGTTGGCGGCGTCGTCCTGGAGGACCACGATGTACTGGCCAGGAATGGCTTCGGGATTGCTGGTGCCCAGGAGGGGGGCGCCGGCCGAGGGGGCGGCCGCCGTGTCCGGGGCGTGGGGGACGGTGCTGGTACCGCAGGCCGCGAGCAGCAACGAAAGCGCAAGAGCAGAAGTCAGGGTACGTCCGTTCATGGTGATCCTCCTGGGGTAGGACCGCAACACCCACGCGCCGGCACTAGACTCGACAAAAAGGGTCGGCCAGCGCGGCAAAAGTAATCTGTTGTCGGAACTGGACCGATCATAGGCAGCTGGCCGTCAAGTCAACATGAGAACGGAATCTTAAAGGTTCTTGAATGTTGCCTGTGGGCTTAGGAACATACCCCTTCACAACGTCAAGGTGCTGGAAAATAGATGTCCCTATATACAGGACACCTGAGAAAATGAGTCTTTAAGTCAATGGAAATCTCATGATTCTAAGCTTTGTTGATTTAGGCCTCTGCGATGGCTGGAGTGGTGAAAGCAAATGACACGAAGACGTCGTCAACCAGATGAGACAGTTGACTCGCTGCGTGACTGGCTACCAACAGCTCTCTGTTCCGCGCTCAGTACTCGTACACGCTGAACGCCGCGTTCAGCCGCTCGGCGGCTTCCAGATGGCCGCCGCCCAGCTCGCGCGCCACGAGCGAGGCGATGAGTCCGGTCAGGCTCACGAAGGGCGCCACCGAAGCGACCACTTCTGACCCTTGCGTGGGCAGCCGCAGGCAGTGGTCAGCGGTCTTAGCCAGCGGCGAGGCGCCCTGGTCCGTCAGGAGCAGAATGCGGACCCCCTGTGCCTGGAGGGCGCGGGTCACGCGCGTGGTGGCGCGGCTGTAGCGCCGGATGGTGTACACCAGCGCGGCGTCCTGCGCGCCCATCTCCAGCAGGTGCTCAGGCCGGCTCGCCAACAGATCGGCGGCGTGGGCGTGGACATGCGGCCGGAAAGAGGCCAGCAGCGACTCGGCAATCAGGGCCATGCCGTGAGAGGCGCGCGCCCCGATAATCCACAGGTGCCGCGCCCCCACCAGCGCCCGCACGAGGCCCAGCACCTGCTCCTCGGAAAGCGCGGCCAGGCCATCAAGGTTGCTGCGCTCGCCCCGCCAGAAATCAGCGACCACCGCGTCCTGCCGGCCCGGCTGCTGAATCCCCAGCGTGGCGCGCAACTCCTGGCGAATAACGCGCTGCAGGTGGGGGTAGCCCTCGAAGCCGACGCGCTGACTGAACCGGGTGATGGCCGCGCCGCTGACCGACAGCGACTCGGCGATTTCTCCGGCGCTCAGGAAGGGGACCTCCTCGGCGTGGTCAATAAAAAAGCGCGCGATGGTCTGGTCCCGCGTCCCAAAGGTATCCAGCCCGGCGCGCAGGCGCTCGACGGCGGTCAGGCCCGGCGCCGCGTTCACGGTGGTCACGGCGCGGCCACATCCCCGAGCGTCAAAGCCCCCGGCGTCCGGGCGCCGGGCGCGTACAGCCGGCGGCCTGGCCGCGCCCGCGTGTGCTGCCCCTCCCGCAGCACCCGCACGCCATTGACCCACACATCGCGCACGCCTTCTGAAAGCTGCTCGGGTTGCGCGTAGGTGGCGCGGTCGCGCACCGTGTGTGGGTCAAAGGTCACCACGTCGGCAAAGTGGCCCTCCCGCAGTTCTCCCCGGCCCGTCAGGCGCAGGTGCTCGGCGGGCAGGCCGGTCATGCGGTGGACGGCTTCTTCCAGGCTCAGGAGGCCGCGCTCACGCACATACACGGCCAGCAGGCGCGCGAAGTTGCCAAAGGCGCGCGGATGCCCGCCCACGCCGCCGTCCCAGCGGTCTTCGGGGTCGTATCCCGCCGCGTCGGAGCCCAGCATCACCCACGGCTCACGCAGTTGGCGCTCAATATTTGCCTCGCTCATCAGGTGATACAGACTACCAACCCGGTCTTCCTCGGCGTCCAGCAGGTCCAGGGCCGTGTCGATCCAGTCCTGCCCGCGCGCGGCGGCCACCTCTGCCAGCGAGCGCCCGATATAAGCCTGATGGTCAGGGTGTCTCAGGCCCACAGGAAAGACGCCCGTTGGCCCGGCCAGGTGGCCCAGGGCCTCCCAGCTGCCGTCCGGCGCCAGCATGGCCTGCCGAATCCGGGCCCGCTCTGCCGGGTCGCGCAGGCGGGCGACCCGGCCGCGCCCCTCACTGGCCCACGGCGGGGTGACCGAGGACAGGCCTGTGCCCCCAGCGGTGTACAGATACAGGTCCGCGTGGATGTCGCGCCCCGCCGCGCGCTCAGCGTTTACCCGCGCAATCACCTGGGCCATCTTCGGCCAGGCGGGTTGCCCGGCGGCCTTGAGGTGATAGAGGTGAAGCCGCGCCCCACTGCGCCCGCTGATGGCCAGGGCTTCTTCCAGGCCGTCCAGAATGGCCTCGCCCTCAGAGCGCATGTGGGTCACGTAGATACCCTGGGCGGCGGCCACCTCCGCGCACAGGGCCACAAGTTCGTCAGTGTCTGCAAAGGAGCCGGGCGGATAGATCAGCGCGGTGGCGAGGCCGTAGGCGCCGTCTTCCATCGCCTCGCGGACCACGCGGCGCATCTCGGCCAGTTCGGCGGGGCTGCTGCGGCCCTCGGCGTGGCCACGGGCATACTGGCGCACCGTCGCGCCGCCCACAAAGGACCCGAAGTTCACGGACGCGCCGACCTCTTCCTGGGCGCGTAGCCAATCACCGAAGCGCGCCCAGCCCCGTGAGCGCTCAGCCCAGCTCTCATCGCCGCCCGGCAGCCCGTGGACCGGAAACCCGTGCGCCTCGCCAGGAATCGCGGGTGCCGGCGTCCAGCCCTCTCCCATGATCTCGGTGGTCACGCCCTGCATCACCTTGCCCACGCTCAGGCCGTCGCGCAGCAGGGTAGAGATCGAGTGGCTCATCACATCAATGAATCCGGGCGCCACGACCAGGCCAGAGGCGTCCACTGTCTGTGTGTCTTCGGGCGCCGGGCCGCCCGGCTCGGCCACACGCACAATGCGGTCCCCCTCAATCAGCAGGTCGGCCGGGCGGCCCGGCGCCCCGGTGCCGTCCACCACCGTTCCCCCGGCCACCCAGACCCGGTTCACGGCTGAGAGGCCAACTCGGGTGTGGCCGCGCTGGTGGTTCCCTCCACCTCAGTGTCCTGCGGGGCGTCCGTCGCCTGGTCGCGCGGATACAGCCGCCCCCCAAAGCGCATGAAGTCCACTGTGCCGTCCCCGCTGCGCAAAAACTCTATTCCGAGGCCGTCCGCGTCGCCGCCCGCAACCAGGGCGCGGTCGGGCCCGATAAAGCGCACATTCAGGTCCTGTGAGCCCCCAGCCGCAGTGTCGGGAATGGTGAGGACCAGCGCCCCACTCCGCGACTCGGCATTGAGCTTGTAGGGCTGTCCAACGGCGGTGTAGGCGCCTGCAAAGTCGGCCAGGCCAGCCTCCTCGTGTTCATAGGTGTCCAGTTCGGGGGCCGTAAGGCCCAACACCTCGCGCTTGACCCACTCGCTGAGCTTGCGGTTCAGGGCGTGCCCGTTGCTGGCGTTGGTCATGCTGATAAACGCGACCCTGCGGTCTGGCGAGACCCAGAAATCCGAGGTCTGGCCCAGCGTGGTGCCGCCGTGGCTGAGGATGGTCGTTCCCTCGTACTCGTCCACAAACCAGCTCTGGCCAATGAATCCGCGCTCGCCGGGGAAGCCGTTAAACGCAGCGCCGATGGGCAGGCGCTCGGCCCACAGGCTCTCGCGGCTCACGGCGGCCAGGGGCGGCTCGGCGGGGGCTGACTCTTTTTCCGGCGCCTCTTCGTCCACGGGGGTTGGCGCCGGCGGCACCGTGCCGTCCATGAGGTAGTGGGCGTACTTCGCCATGTCCACGGCGGTTGACGAGCAACTGCTGCCAGCCGGGGCGGCCGAGCGCATCATCATCCAGGGCCGCTGCGCCCTGAATTCCTCGCCCACCTTGTTGTGGCCGGTGGCAAAGCGGTGGGTCATGATCTGGTTGGTGAAAAAGAAGCTGTGGTCCATGCCCAGCGGCACGAAGATCCGCTCGGTCACGGCCTGCTCGAAGGTTTGCCCGGTCACGACCTCAATGACGCGCCCAGCCACAAAAAACCCCGCATTGTTGTAACTCCAGTGGCCGCGCAGAGGCACGACCTGGGGCGACTCGGCCAGCTTGTCCAGCCCCCGCGCCACGGCGTCGTCGCCTTCTCCGGTGTCCTCAAAGAGGTCGCCCAGCCAGCCGCCCTGGTGGGTCAGCAGGTCGCGCACCGTGGCGTGCTCGGCGGCGTGTTCGTCTTGCAGCCTGAACTCTGGCAGGTACGTCCGCACCGGTTGGTCGAGGTCCAGCCGGCCCTCGGCCACCAGCGTCGAACAGACGAGCGAGGTCAGGGTTTTGGTGGTGCTGCCGATCTGAAAAATGGTCTCTTCGGTCACCGGCAGGGGATGCTCCAGGCTGGTCACGCCCAGATTCACGTAGTAGTCACCGCCCGGCAGCAGCAGGGCGAGGCTGACGCCGGGGGTCCTGAACTCGCGGTGCAGGCGCCTCGCCTCGGTCTCGAAGGCGGCGGCCAGCAGGGCGTCTGAACGGGGAGATGCAGTCATAAGAACTCCTTGTGGGGTCTGGGTGGCGGGCGTGGGGTCAGCTGGCGGTCTTGGCCTCACGCCGCCTCTACTTCGACAGCGTGCGGAACAGGTTGGTGCGGTTAAAGGTGGCGTAGCCCTTGAGGGCCGACGACGTGGCCGCAAAAGCCAGCGGCTGCGGCAGCGGGAAGGCGTAGGCCTGGGTGTTCAGGGAGCGCAGCAGCGCCGTGTAAAGCGGCTTGCGGGCGCTCTGGCCCACCGCGTCACGCGCCTGATTCAGCTGCGTTTCTAGCCGGGGGTCACGGAAATTGGTGGCGACGCCCAGGATGCCTTCTGCGCTGTACAGGCCGCGCAGCACAGTGTCGGGGTCGGCCCCGCCCCAGGTCAGGGCACTCAGGGGCAGCTTGCCGCCCAGCAGGGCCGCGTTGCCGGCACTCAGCTCCTGCGAGCTGATGGTGACGTGAAACTTGGGATTCAGGCGCTCGATATTCTGCTTGAAGATCTCGGCCACCACCTGAGACAGGCCGCTGCCCACCACGTAGTCCAGCGGGATGGTAAAGCCCGCCGTCCACAGCCGGCCCCCAAACGCCTGCCGGAATTCGGCCTCGGCGGTTTTCAGGTTGTAGGCGGGGGCTCTGAGCGTCTTGTCGTCGGCCCAGTTGTTGGGCGGCAGGGTGGTGGTGCGGGCGAGCCCCTTGCCCTGCAAGGCGTCACGGGTAAACGCCTGGGTGTCAAAGGCCGCCGCAAAGGCCCGCCGCACATGAATGTCGGAAAAGAGGTTGGCCGGCATGTTGGTCTCGGCCAGTTGCCCCGCCGAAAGAAGCTGGCTGTCTTTGACATTCTGGTTAAACAGCACCACGCTGGTGAGGTCGCGGGTGGGCAACTCCTCGTACACAGTGACGCCACTGACGCCCTTCAGCCTGGTCAGGGTGTCGCGGTCTGGCACGGCGGCAATGTCAGCGTCGCCCTTTTGCAGCGCCAGCACGCGGGCGGTGTCACTCTCCACCTTTTGCGGGATCACGTTTTTCAGAGGTGCTGCGCCGCCCCAGTACCCGGCAAAGGCCCGCATCACGAAGCGGCTGGAGTCGCGCGCCACGAAGCTGTAAGCCCCGGTGCCGATGGGCTTTTGCGCCAGCACCGAACTGGACACGTCTTTGCCGGTCCAGGCGGCAAAGTCCCGCGCGGTGCCGCTCCAGTCGCCGCCGGCCACAAGGACCTTGTGCGGCACGATGTACATCTGCGTGATGGAGTCCAGCAGGCTGGGCACATTGCGCTCCAGGCTCAGGACCAGCTGGCCCGCCGCGTTGCAGCGTACGGTCTGGGCCAGCCGCGCGAAGGTAAAGGTCCGCCGGACCTCGGGACTGAAGGCCGTGATGCCCAGCACGTTGCTGCGCAGCTGCGCCGCCAGCGAGGTCTCGTTGCCCACCAGCAGGGCGCGGCGCAGCGAATATTCGGCGTCGGCGCAGGTCATGGCCGAGCCGTCGTGAAAACGCACGTTCTTTCTGAGGGTAAAGGTCGTGACCCGGCCGTCCTTGCTCTGGGTGAGGCCCGTGGCCAGGAGGGGCCGGTAGGTGCCGAACTCATTGAGGTACAGCCCCTCGTACATCTGCTGAACCGGCAGCACGTCGTAGGTCACGACTGCCTGGGCCGGTTCAACGCTAGCGGTAGCCGAATTGGTCTGAAAGACCAGCGTGTCCTGCGGCGTGGCGAGCGCCTGCGAGCAGGTCAGGGCGAGGGTCAGGGCGGCGAGCGGCGCGGCACTTCGTGTCATGGGCAGACCTCCGGGAGAGTGGCGGCTAAGCGTGGCGCGGGTCAAGGTCTTCTCCCAGGGCGTCGCCCAGGAGGTTCCAGCCGATGCTGTACAGCACGATGCACAGCCCAGGAAAAAGGGTCACGTACCAGTAGGCCAGGGGCTGGCCCGGCGGCCCCTGAATCCACTTCTGCGCCAGGGCGATCAGCTGGCCCCAGTCGGCGTAGCCCAGCGGCGTGCCCAGGCCCAGAAACGAGAGGGCCCCCGCCACGATGGGCAGGCTGCCCATTTCCAGCACGGCGATGCCGAGCAGCGGGCCGGCGGCTCCGGGCAGGACGTGGCGCAGCGCGAGCCGCGCCGGGCTGGCCCCCAGGCTGTGCGCGGCTGCCACGTACTCCAGTTCACGCAGCCGCAGCACCTCTGCCCGGACCACGCGGGCCAGTCCGGCCCACGACACCAGGCTCAGCGCCAGCACGATATTCCCCAGCCCCGGCCCCAGCGCCGCCACCAGCACCAGCATCAGCACCAGTGCGGGAAAGGCGAAGAGAATATCGGTCAGGCGCATCAGCAGGTTGTCGGTCACGCCCCCGAAAAACCCGGCGGCGACGCCCACCAGACTGCCGATGGTCACCGTGATGGTCAGCACGGTCAGCCCCAGAAAAAAGGCGGTGCGCGTGCCCCACACCAGGCCGTAGCGGATGTCGTAACCGCTCACCCGGCCCAGCGGCGCGTCCCCGGCAGGCGGCGTGGGCTGAGCGGCAAAGCCCTGGCGCGGCATCTGAAGGCACGCGGCGGGCGTCGCCACGACCTCGCGCACGTAGGCGGCGGGGCCGGGGTAGGTCTGCCCCTCCGTCATGCCCAGGGCCCGGCGGCAGTTGCCCTGCGGCGGGGCCAGCAGTGGGGCCAGCAGCGCCACCAGCACAAACAGGGCCACCAGGACCGCTCCGACCTGCGCGGGCACGCGGCGACTCAGAAAGTGCCGGCGGTGGGTGCCTGCTGTCCGGTCTGTGTCCATCACTGGGCGGCGCACGGTCAGCCGGGCCACGTCCGGTCCAGTGCCGCTCATGTGTACCTTACGCGCGGGTCAATCAGCGCGTAGGCGAGGTCGGCCAGCAGGTTGGCGACCACCACGATGGTTGCGGTGAGCAGCGCAAACCCCAGCATGCCCGGCAGGTCGCCCTGCGCCGCGGCCTGCGCCGCCCAGCCGCCCACGCCGGGGTAGCCGTAGAGCGTTTCGGCTAGCACCGCGCCTTGCAGCAGCCCCGAAATACTCAGGGCCATCAGCGTCACCACGGTCAGCAGGGCGTTGCGCCGCGCGTGCCGGCCGACCACCACGCCCTCGGCCACGCCTTTGGCCCGCGCGGTGCGGATGTAATCGCTGCTCAGCGCCTCAATCATGCTGGCGCGGGTGCCCTTGACCAGCGCGGCGCTGCTGACCAGCAGCAGCGTCAAGACCGGCAGCACGAGATGCTGAATGGCGTCCCAGAACACGTCGGGTCGCCCGCTGAGCAGCGCGTCCACGGTGACCAGCCCGGTCACGCGGCGCACCTCGCCGGTCAGCAGGGCGACGGCGCCGTCGTTGCTGAGGTTGCCGGTGCCGGGCAGCAGGCCCAGCGCGCCGTAAAACAGCACCAGCAGCCATACGCCCAGCACGAAACTGGGGACGCTGTGACCCAGCACGGCAAACACGCGGATGGCGGTGTCCGCCGCCCGGCCTCGCTGCACCGCCGCCCAGCTGCCCAGCCAGACGCCCAGCGCCACCAGCGGAAAAAAGGTGTATAGGGCCAGTTCCACGGTGGCGGGAAAGCGGGCCAGCAGCGTCTCAAGAACCGGCTGACCGCTGGTGCGCGAAAGGCCCAGGTTGCCCGCCAGCACCTGCTGGAGCCACATCCCGTACTGCTCGAATACGTTGCCGTCCAGGTGGTTGGCCCGGATGATGTCCTGCACGCGCGCCAGCTGTTCGAGGTTGCGGATGTAAGAGGCGGCGCGCTGCTCGGGCGGAATAAGCTGCGTCACCAGCACAATCAGGAACGTCACCGCCAGCAAAATGAGCGGCAGTGCCAGCAGGCGGCGCAGCACATAGGTCAGCATGGCCCCTCGCGCCCTGGCCTCATCCCGCCCCCCAGGCTGTGACCTGCGGACTCGCCAGGGTAACGGTCTCCTTCATCCGGGTCACGCTGTCCAGAAACGGCAGGTCAAGCGTGACCCCGGTGCCGGGTCCCGGCGGCACGGGCATCAGGCCACTCTCGGTTTCCAGCGCCTCGCAGCTGATGTCGCGCGCCCAGTAGCGTGAGGAAGAGCTGGTGTCGCCCGGCTTGGTGAAGTTCTCCAGGGTTGCCAGGTGAATGTTGTGGGCGCGCCCGACCCCGCTTTCGAGCATGCCGCCACAGCACACCGGGGCGCCAAATGAGGCCGCCACGTCATGCACCCGCCGCGCTTCCAGGTAGCCGCCCACCCGCCCCACCTTGATGTTCACGAGGCGGCAGGCCCCGGTTTCCAGCGCCTTGCGAGCGTCCTGCGCGGTGGTGATGCACTCGTCCAGGCACAGTGGGGTCCGCATGAGGGCCTGAAGTTTGGCGTGGTCGCGCAGGTCGTTCCAGGCCAGCGGCTGCTCAATGTAGTCCAGACCCAGCCCGTCCAGCTCTAGCAGCGTGTTGAGGTGCGCCGGCGTATAGACGGCGTTCGCGTCTACCGTGACCGGCATGTCGGGTAAGGCGGCCTTCACGGCCCGCACGACCTCAACGTCCCAGCCGGGCTCAATCTTGAGCTTGATCCGCCTGTAGCCGCGCTCGGCGTGCGCGCGTGCTGTTTCGACCGTGGCCTGCACGCTCGGCTGAATCCCCAGTGAGACGCCGACCGGCACCGCGTCCCGCACGCCGCCCAGCAGGGCGGACAGCGGCCGCCCCAGGCTCCGGGCGTGCAGATCCCAGAAAGCCATCTCGGCGGTGGCCAGCGCCATGCGGTTGCCGCGTAGAAAAGAGAGGTGGCGCGTGAGTTCTTCGGGATTGACCCAGTCCCGGCCGAGCACTTCGGGCAGCACCGTTTCCCGCAGGAGGGCCAGTGCCCCTGACAGGGTTTCTTCGCGGTACTGCGGCCGGGCGTCCATCACCCCTTCGGCGGCGCCTTCCAGCCCTTCACCGAAGAGCCTGAGCAGCAGGAACGTCTTCTCGCCCACCACCCCGAAGCTGGTCCGGAAGGGCTGCAGCAGCGGCAGAGAAACGACGCGGAGTTCAGCGCGGTCAAGCCTCACGGTCAACTTGGCCTGCGGGGACATCTACGGGCAACCATCGCAACTTGGGGCACAGGGACATGGGCAGCTCCTGGGGAAACCTAAGGCGGGAACAGTGGTGCAAACTGTAGAAGATTTTGCAAGATGATACGCCTTTGCAGAAGCGCTTACAAGCGCTGACCTAAGTTCGGATGCCTGAAGGGTCTGTCAGGGTGCTGGTGAAACGCTGGTTGCGACGACTCAAAGTTCCCAGTTGAGCACAGTGAAGTGTGGGGACAAGGGGTGGGCGGCAGAGGCGTGAGACGCTCTGCCAATTCTTCCTCACTGTGTCTGGGCATGCGAGCGGGCGCCGGCTTCACACTGCATCACCGTGCCGTGGGGGAGTGTTGGCTGGACCGGGGCGGCATGAGACGAGAAATACCCCGAAGCTCATAGCTCGGGTTAAAAGGTCTATTTACCCCCGGCGCCCGTCACCAAGACCTCCGCCGGACCTTTTACAGGGTGAGCGGCGTAGCGCGCTTGAGACGCATGCCCTTATCTGGGGGACTGCCTTCAACGCCCTCAAAATGACCAAATCTTTCTTCAGTTAGGGTCTTTGTTTGGTCCTACGCGGTCACCCGCTTCCCCTCAGGTCGTGGACGTTGAGGCCGACGAAGCAGCGCTCTGCGCCTGCTGATCTTCCAGCGCCTTGTAGGCGCAAACCGCCGCCAGGGCGGCGACTTCTAGGGGCACGCCGCTGACGCTCAGGTCCACATCTTTGCCCTCAAACCGGCCGCCAATCCGGCCCTGCAGGCGCGCGCCCTCTTGTGTTAGGGCCACATCCTTGCCGTCCAGACGGCCAGAAAACCGGCCGTGGACCTGGCCACTGCCAATTTGAAGATGCACGTCGTCACCGTCAAGGCGGCCGCCCAGGCGCACATGAACCGCCTGAGGGGTGACCTCGCCATCGGCATCGAAGCCCGCGAAGGTGCCGCCAATGCGGCCGTCTACGTCGCCCGCGCGCACTGTCAGGTGAATGTCCTTGCCTTCAAAGCGCCCGCCAATGCGGCCCGAAAGACGCTGACCGTCCCAGTCGGCATGCAGGTCATAGCCATTGGTCAGGCCGCCGATGCGTCCGTGCAGTTCACTCATGCGTGTGGGTACGCGGCCTGGGGCCCGCGGGTTGCGTGGCGGCCAGTGCCACACCTGCCACGCAGAGCCCCAGCCCGGCCAGCGACCACAGGCTCAGCCGCTCGCCGTACAGCACAAAGGCTTCCAGAACGGCCAGGGGCGGCACGAGATAGAACAGACTCCCCACCTGCGCGGCTGGGAGGTCGCGTAGCAGGCGCATGAGCAGCAGGATGGCGCCCACCGACAGCACCAGCACCAGCCAGGTCAGCGACAGGATAAATTCCGTGTTCCAGTGAATGGTGCCGCCGCCCTGAGCCAGCAGGATCAGCCCCATCAGCAGGGCGCTGGCGAGGTACTGCACCGTAGTTCCGCCCAGGAGCGGCATCCCGGCTCCGTACCGGCGCTGGTACAGCGTGCCCGCTGTGGTGCAGGCCAGGGCGATCCCCGCCGCCAGTAGCGCGCCGGCGCTGAGGCTCCCGGTGCCCACCGGTCGGCCCACGACCACCAGCAGCACGCCGACAAACCCCAGGCCCAGCCCGCTCCATTGCCGCGCCGTGACCGCTTCGCCCAGCACCGGCGCCGACAGCAGCGCCGTCAGCAGGGGTTGCAGGCCCACCAGCACACTGGTGACGCCCGCTGGCAGCCCTAGATGGATGGCTACAGTGACGCCGCCCAGGTAGCCGGCGTGCAGCAGCAGGCCCGTGACCGCCGCGCGCCGGGCCTGGGCCGGCGTGGGCCAGGGGGCCCGCAGCGCAGCGGTCAGCAGCGCCATCAGTAGGGCCGCGAGCACGAACCGCACGCCCAGAAACGCAAACGGGTCGGCGTTGCGGGCCGCGCCCTTGGTGCCCAGAAAGCCGGTGCTCCACAGCAGCACGAACAGCAGTGGCGCTGCGCCCAGGAGGGCCGTCTTCAGGCGCGGGGCTGCGTTCACAGCCGCCCGGCGATGGCCTGCACGGTGCGCCAGTTGCGGACGGTACACGGCACCCCCAGCACCCGGGTCAGCGCGGCCTGGGACAACCGCAGGTTCCGCGTGCCTTCGGGCACCGTCTGGTACACCTGCGCGCCTATCAGGGCCCAGCGTTCGGGGGTCACGTCGCGCGCTTGTAAGGTGGCCACGGCGTCCGGTCGGGGCCCACGTGCCAGAAACGCCACGCTGACCGGCTCCGTCAGCAGATGGGCGGGACAGTGCCGCGCGGCCTGCCGCCAGTCTTCGGCCGTTCGCAGGGTCACGGGAATGGCGAAGCCAAAGTGAGTGCCCAAAGCCGCTTCCAGGTTCTGGCCCAGGTTAGGGTCCGGATCGGCGTCGAACAGGGCGTTGCCGCTCTGAATGTAGGTCTGCACGCCGGTCAGGCCCAGCGTGCCCAGCAGGGTGCGCAGTTCGGCCATGCTGACCTTGCGGGTCTGGCCTAGATTCACGGCGTGCAGCAGGGCGACAAACCTCATGCCTGAGGTTGTATCAGGTTGCCGGAGGCAGCTTCGGCCATGACCGGGTACACAGCACCAGCCGGTAGCCGTCGGGGTCCTGCACCGTGACGCCCCACTCGTCCCAGTAGGGGTTCAGAGCGGCCACGCGCTGACCTCCACACTGCTCCAGGCACTGAATGACCTCCGCTGGCACGGGCCCATCCAGGTACAGCACCAGCAGGTCCTCGGCAGTCGGGGTGGGCGTCACAGTCTGGTCGCGTGCGTGCGTCAATTCCAGATGCCAGGCCGCGCCCGGCAGACCCAGCATGAGCAGGTCGGCAAACCCGTCTCCGCAGCTTTGCCACAGCACCTGGAGGCCCAGGCCGTCCTGATAGAAGTGCTGTGCGGCGGCCAGATTCCGGCTGGGCCGCGCCAGCCGCAGGTGCAGGGTAGGCGACAGGGCAACAGAGTGGCTCATGATTGACCACCATAAGCAGGCTGGAAGTTCGCAGAATGAGCGGTCCAGCCTCGCAGCGACGTGCGTGGACCACGCTTGAATCGGCTCGGTGCTCCTTTGACGAGGAAAATCATCCAGCGTTCTGCCGGATGACTTCCGAATGGGGACAGGAGGTGCAAGGTGGATTCCGGTCGTGGCGTGGTCCCCTCGGGTCTGGCCCACGGCAGATGTATGAGGCCGTGCCTGGCCTGGGAAGGCGGCCCAGGGCCGTTCAGGCGCAGGCGCCGCAGAGAGGCTGTCGCCGCAGGAACAGAAAGGGTCATGCCTCTACCCTAGAACCTCAAGTACACTTGAGGTCAAGAGGTGACCTGCTTTGACTGTACTCACCCCAGCTGAAGTGTCGGCCCGCAGCGGTCTGGCCGTGAGCGCGCTGCACCACTACGAACGCGAGGGGCTGATTGCCAGCACGCGCACGGAGGGTGGCCAGCGGCGCTATGCCCGCGACACCCTGCGTCGCCTGGCATTTATCCGTGCGGCGGCGCGGGTGGGGGTGTCGCTGGCCGAGATTCGCGCGGCTCTGGCCACCCTGCCCGGCGGGCGCGTGCCCACGGCGGCCGACTGGGAGGTGCTGGCGGCGCGCTGGCAGGCCGAACTGGACGACCGCATCGCCGCACTTCAGCGCCTGCGCAGCGACCTGAGCAGCTGCATTTCCTGCGGGTGTCTGTCGCTGGACACCTGCGCGCTGCACAACCCTGGTGACGACTACGCCCGCGCACACCCGTCAGGCAACCGCCTGCTGGGCCGAAACGAAAGCGGCGCTGAGGTCAGGCGCCGGGCAAGCGCACCGTAAATTCTGCGCCGCCCTCTGGATGGTTGCGGGCGTCCAGCTGCCCACCCTGAGCGTCGGTCAGGGCGCGGGCAATCGCCAGGCCCAGGCCGCTGCTGGCGCGGCCCTGTGGGTCCCGGGTGCGGCTTGCGTCGGCGCGGTAAAAGCGCTCGAAGGCGCGCGACAGGGCGCTGGGGGAAAATCCGGGGCCGTGGTCGCGCACGCTCAGTAGCCCCTGCCCGCCTTGAAGGGCTGCCCGAAGTTCCACCGGGCCCGGCGCGGCATAACGCAGGGCATTGTCCAGCAGGTTCTGAAGGGTCTGGCGCAGCCGGTCGGGGTCAGCCTGTACGGGCACAGGGCCGCCCGTTTGAACAGTGAGGGTGACGCCCACGTCAGCCGCCTGGCGGGCGTAGGTGTCGGCAAGCGTACGCAGCACTTCACCGGCGTCAACCACCTCTGGCTTCAGGGTCAGGGCGCCGCTTTCAGCCAGGGACAGCAGGCGCAGGTCCGTGACCAGCCGGGCCAGCAGCAGCACCTCGCCGTGCAGCCGCGCCAGGGCGGCGCTGTCCACGGGCTGCACGCCGTCCTGCATCGCCTCGATCTCTGAACGCAGCACGGCCAGCGGGGTGCGCAGGTCGTGGGCAATGTCGGCCACCAGCCCGCGCCGCCACGCTTCCTGCCGCGCCAGGCTCAGGGTGAGGTCATTAAAGGCCCGCGTCACGGCCCCCACCTCGTCCTGCCGGGGGGGCATGGGCAGGGCCACGTCCCGCGCGCCAGCCTGAAGACGCTGTGCGGCGTCGGCCAGGCGGCGCAGCGGCCAGGTAAGTTGCCGCGTCACCAGCGCCGCCACCACGGTGGAGAGCAGCGTGCTCACCAGCGCTGCCCGCACCGCGCCGCCCATGATGGTGTGCCCGGCATTGCGGACCAGCAGGTCCCATTCGGCGGTGGTCAGGGGCGCGGCGGTGTCGGGCCGGAAGTCGGCCAGCACGCGCAGGGTGGTGCCGACCGTCATACTGGTGGTCAGGACCACGGCCAGCAGCGCAGTCAGGGCAAAGGCCCGGCCCAGCCGTGCCCGCAGGCCCCAGGGCCGGCGCCCCTTGCGCCCCAGGCGGCGCTGGAAGCTGGGGGGCAGACCGGAGGAACGGCGGCGCATTACCCCGCGCCTCCGGTCTGCCACTGTAAGGTTGCCGGTGCCGTGCATCCCCCGGTGCCCTTGCTCAGGCCAGCCATAAGCGGTAGCCCACGCCACGCACAGTGTCGAGCAGCCCGGCGTCGGCCCCAAATTTGCGCCGCAGATTCTTGACGTGGGCGTCGACCGTGCGCTCATCGGTGCCGCGCTCCAGTCCCCCCAGCGCCGCCAGAAGCTCGGCGCGTGAGCGCACCACGCCCGCTTCCCGCGCCAGCAGGGCCAGCAGCCGGACCTCGGCGGCGGTCACGTCCAGGTCGGTGCCGTGCAGGTTGACCCGGAAGGCGGCAGGGTCCACGGTCAGCGGGCCCGCGTGCAGGGTGCCGCTCACATCCGTGGCCGCGCCTGCCCGGCGCAGCACCGCTTTGACACGCGCCACCACCTCGCGCGGGCTGTACGGTTTGACCACATAGTCGTCGGCGCCAATGCCCAGGCCCAGCAGGCGGTCAATTTCCTCATCGCGTGCGGTGAGCATGATGATCGGCACGTTCGATTCGGCGCGCACCCGCCGCGCCACCTCCAGCCCGTCCAGTTCCGGCAGCATCAGGTCCAGCAGAATCAGCGCTGGGCGGGCCGCGCGCCACAGTTCCAGCGCGCGGCGCCCGGTGGCGGCCCTTTCGGTGTGGAAGCCCTCGCGGCGCAGATAGCCGTCCAGAATGTCGGCCAGACGCGCCTCGTCTTCCACGATCAGAATCGTGCTCATCAGGAGTCCTATTGTTCACCAGAGCTGGGCAGGGGCGTGACGATCTGAACTGGGTGCTGCGTCCTGTCCGTCACGCCGGCCTCCGCCGTCAGAGTTTCAGATCTCCCTCGGCCTCAGGTTGCCCGGACTGACCAGGCTTGTGCTCACCGCTCAGGGTACGGCGCAGGGCCTCATACTCGTCGGCGTTGATCTCGCCTTTGGCGTAGCGCTCGCGGGCAATCTGCTGCGCCTGATCGGTCATGAAGCGGCTCCGGCCCTGGCGGAAGGTCTCGCGCAGGTGGCGAACCTCCTCGGGCATCTGGCCGGGTCCACCAAAGCGGTGCAGGCGTCGGCGCCTCAAGAAGAGAAAAGCGCCTATCCCCAGGGCCACCAGCAGGAAGCCGGGTGGGCCGTCGTGGCGTGGCGCCGACAGGGGACCGTACCCGTAGGGCACACCTTGCAGGGGCAAGTAAGTCTGAGGGACAGCCTGGGCAGGGGCGTTGTTGACAAAAATATCCATTGAGAGAGCTCCTTTCGCGGGGCCAGGTGGCCTTCTCGCGTGCTCAGAAGGTACGGTCAGCGCCGTGAAGGGTGCGGGAAGCCTATGTGAACTGGGCGTGAATGCGGACCCCGCTCTGGAGGAAGGCTCACTGGTTCTATTAACTGAACGCCAAAGCGAGCCGTGCTGAAGCGAGTTTCATTTGAAAGGCCGTGGGCAATGGCGAGCTACAACAGTCTGCCTGGAGCGGCCCATTCACCATCTACCTCAGGCCAGTCATGAAGCGCATGGCGAAGATTGAGCCTGCATGTGTCACTTCCCGGTCATTCCCAGCCTGTCAGGCTCTAGGCATGACCGATCTCTCTTCCTTGCTGGCGGCTCTCCCTTCTCTCCGTACACCCCGCCTTCTTCTGCGGCCCCTCGGCCCCTCCTACCTCAATCAGGTCATGGCCAGCTTGCAAGACCCTGAAGCCATGCGGTTAACAGGGACGGCCACTCAATTCACCGCTGACCAGGTGTCGCAGTTTCTGACCGCAGTTCAGGGTGCGGAGAACCGCGCCGACTGGGCCATTCTTCGGCTCTCTGACGGCCTTTACCTGGGAGAAGCCGTGCTGAACGATCTGGATGCGAGGAACCGCAGCATGAATTTTCGCATCGGCCTGAGTAGTTCCGAGGTCTTTGGTCAGGGTTACGGCAGCGAAGCGACGCAGGCGGTGGTGCGCTACGGGTTTGACCACCTGGACCTTCACCGCATCAGCCTCGGGGTCTACGCCTTTAATCCCCGTGCGCGCCGGGTCTACCACAAATGCGGCTTTATAGATGAAGGACTGGAACGTCAGGCCCTGCACTGGGAGGGGGTCTGGGTGGACCAGTACCGAATGGCCCGGCTGGCTACTGACCCGGCGGGCGAGATGGAGAGCATGCCCTACGAGGTGGTCTCCAAAGATTAAGAGTGTGGGGTGATCGGGCGCGGCGTCTCACCCAAGCCCCTCTTGAGCCGCGTTGTAACAAGTTGCCGACTCAAGATCAAAGCGGCCAAGGCTCATCCTTGGCCGCTTTCAAGACTGCGGCCAGAACAATGCTGGGCAGCCCTGCTGCTCAACTGCCCTGGCAGAAGCAGCTCATATCTTGTTGGTCAAATCGGAGGCTGACTGGCCAACAAACTCGAATCTATTCCCAGGCTGTCTGACCAAACCATCCTGACTCAAGGCTATCTCGGTGGTCATAAACAGTCCCCGAGTGAGCTGGTCAGCCTCCGTCAAATGAAAACCCACAGCAGAGAGGGAGGCTCTGCTGCATCAATCTCGGCACCCTGTGCAACGCCATGCGTATGAAGGCCGGTCCAGAGCAGAGGCCCTAAGCATCGACTCTGGACTGGCCTCAACACTCCCAAGTCCTGACAGGCAGGCCGTTACTTCAGAGCACTCACGTCAAACAGCAGGGTGTGGCTGTAGCCTTCCTGAAAGACAAGGGTCTGCAGAGGGGTGCCGTCCGGCACTTCAAACACGTAGCGCGCCCGGTATTCTGCGCCAGGGGCAAGTTTCAGGCCCGGTCCTCCCTCGCCTCTGGCCTTGAGAACCGTGAGGTAGCGCAGCCGCTCTCCGTCGGCGTCCAGAATTTCGGGCATCAGGGTTTGCAAACCCAGGTAGCGCTCCTGCGGCGCTTGATTCTTGAGCACCACGGTGGCCACAACGTAGCGGTGTCCACTGCGTGGGGCGCGGCCATCCAGCACTTCGGTGCTGAGGGCCGTCGTTTCCAGCCGCAGGTCAAAGCTCTCCAGGGGGTAGCTCTGGCCCACCTTGGCTGGCACGGCCCCCAACGCGCTGGCCCCACTGGCATCGGCAGGATCGGCGTAAGGCGCGGCCAGTGGGCCAGTTACCCGGCGCAGATCGTAGCGCAGCACGCCAGTGCCGGCTTCGTGTTCCACGATCAGCTTAGGCACCACGCCCGCTGCGGGCACCACGATGGCCGTCACGAACTCCAGAACCTGAGAAGGCTTGAGCTGCAAACCCACCAGTTCGCCGGTGGAAGCCAGGCCCACGCTGCGCACCGAGGGGCGGTTGATGTTCTGGGCGTCGACCGCCGTGAAAGTGAAGGACCGTGAGTCAAAGTACACGTCTTTCTTCTGAGGATTGGCCACGCGGAAGGTCAGGACCAGCAACTTTTGATCGGCCTTCGGGGTAAAGACCTCGTTCCCAACGATCACGCGCGAAACGCTGAAGGCAGCCTTCGTCAGGGTGAAATTGAGCGGACTGCTTTTGCCGAGGGTATAGGGCTGCTGGAGCGTCGCGTTCAGGCCCGCCAGCGGCACCGTCCCCTGTACAGCCGGTTTCTGTGTCGTCGGCGCCGCCGCGGCCTGGGCCGATTGACATGGATTCAGGAGGGCGAGGGTCAGCAGGGTCGTCCAGATCACCTTGTTCATGTGGCGACAGTAGAGGTGAGAGAGTGACACACCAGTGACAGGGGAGAGCCGTGCAGCTGTGGGGGGTTCGTTCCTCGGGCGGTGTCACTCAGGCGTCACGTTGCCTCTCTTACCGTCAGAGCATGAGGCTTTCAGGTCTTCGATTTCTCTTCCTAGGCACTCTTCTGTCCTGCTGGGCGCACGGCGCTGGTCTGGCCGGTGCTGATCACGACGGCAACGGCATTCGGGATGATATCGATGCGTATATCGCAGAACACACGCCTGCGGCGTCGCCTGAGCGGGAGGCTGTTCAGGACTACGCGCGCGGTCTTCAGCGTCTGGTGACAGGACAGCCACCTCAGGTCTCGCTGGACAGCACCCCAGTACTCTCTCTGATTCGCAGTGGCAACAAAAGCTGGGCGGAGTGGACGCGGGAAGTGAGAAGCCGAACGGTCAATACAGGCGCGCGGCTGGACGCTTACGCCGCAGCTGTGCAAAAGGCCGGGCCGCAGTTTCTTCCGCTCTACCCGATCGGCGAAGACGACTGCGCCAGTGGGCAGTGCACGGTCGTGATCTTTCAGAACGGCATTCTGACCACCGAGGAAACGGCGCTGAAGAGCATGTTGGCCCTGCGGCGGCTTCTGGGAGAGACGGCGGGGCCACAGCGCCTCCTGTACGCGCTGAACTACAACCCCACCGAAGGGTTGTTGGACCTTGTGGAGGTCTTCCGGCAGAAATTTGGCGAGCATGATCTGGGCGCCGCCCTGTTCGCCGGCACCTACGGAGAACCGGCGGCACTTTCAGCGGTCGCTGCTTCCCTTCTGGAGGCGAAACTCAGGGCTCAGACCACAGATCAGCTGCCCACCACAGTCGGCGGCTGGATGACCGCCCTGAGCAATCCAGGCAGCCTGCTTCCTAAAGCCAAACCTGTCCTGCCCACAGTTGACGAGGTCGCTGACACGACGCGGCAGTACGTTGAGGCCTACCTGGGGTCTCTCGTTCAGACGACGCTGCGCCTGAAGGACCGCGCAGCGAACTCCACGTACATGGACGACAATGCTCGGCAATTGACAGACGGTGTCGAGGCTTATCTCCGCCGGGGTCTGCGCGTCGTGCTGGTCGCGCACAGTCAGGGCAATCTGTACGCCGAGGTGGTCAACCGTGAACTTGAGCGGCGCGGTGTGCCGACCCAGCACTTTGCGGTCGCTGGGATCGCTGTTCCCAATGGGCATTCCCCGGCGAATGGCCCATACGTGTCAACGCAGGCAGACCTCGTGATCGGCGCTCTTCGCCTCATTTTTCCTGTGCTGGCGGCCAACGACCACACTGTGCCGGCGGCTCAACCTGGAAGTGCATTTCTGGGGCACGCTTTTGTGGATGTGTACACCAGTCCGGGCTCGGCCGTCTCAAAGCGGGTCGCCGACGTGGTGTTACAGGCCATCGATCAGGTGAGTCGGCCGTGAATCCTCCTGGTCACGTCACTTTGCGGTTGTAATCGCAACGTCACTTGGGTTTTCCTGTGCAGGAGCAGTCCGGGACGTTGAGAAGCCGGAGCGGCCTGCTGCAGCTTTTTGGGCTGATCCTGACACCCTCCCAACGACCAAAACCCCAAGATGGCATTTGCATGACAGCGGCCAGCTGTGCGCCTGGGGCAGAGTGGGGCGAGGTCACACGGTCTGGAAAGCTGCGCCAGCAGTGGCTCCTGGCGCTCTGCAACTGGGCACAATACACGAAAAGCCCGCTGGGAACGCTCTTTTGAAGGCTAAGCGGCTGAGTCGCTGTGCCTGGGAGGTTCTCGCCTGCACCGCTGGTGAGGGCATCATCCCCGTGCCACCACTCAATTTCTAAAGTCTTTCTCAAGAGGAAGCCCCAGCGGCTTCTGAAGGAGGAAGACCCATGTTCCGATCACTGACTGTTACTTCTCTGCTGCTGTCTCTGGTTCTCGGCGCCTGCTCGACATCACCCGCAGGTGGAGGCGTGGTGCCGCCCGACCCGGTGCCCCTGCCTGGCGACCCCGGCCCCGTACCCAACCCCACCCCTGGCCCTGATCCCACCCCTGGTCCCAACCCCACGCCCGGTGATCCCGTTCCGCCGCCTCCCGGCGACACCTCGGCACAGGGCTTCATCACGGGCCGGATCGTCAACCAGTATGGGCAGCCCGTGGTCAATGCCGAGGTGGTGGCCGACAACACGCTGGCCTACAACAGCAACCTTATTACCCACACCGGCGCCGACGGCCGCTACAAGATCAGCGTGAACGGCATGCCCACCACCTTCAAAGTCAGCGCCAAAATCACGCTGAATTACCCGCCCTACAACCCGCAAGTGGATCTGGTGCCGGACGGCGAAACGGTGGTGCCTGGCAACGTGGGCGGCGTCGTGAACTTCACGCTCAAGCCTGGGACGTCTCAATACGGCAACCTGGGCATGATTCAGGTAGAAAACGGCGCTGGGTACTTCGTCGATCTGTCCAAGGTCGAACTGACGGTCAACTCGGTTGGGACGCTGGCCGATGGCAGCAGCGGCGTGTCCTTCAAGGTCAAGCCGACCCACCTGTGGAGCTGGTACGTCATCAACGTGATGTACGGCACCTACACCGTCACCGCCACCGAAAACGGCGTGCCCCTGGACGTCCGCAAGAAGTTTGACGGCGGAGAGCTGTACGAATGGCACAGCAGCTTTACCGGCGGCTTTACCAAGGACATGTGGGCGCCCAATCCGGTCATGAACCTCCAGCTCCGGCCGCACAACGACGATCCCACCCCCTGAACTGAACCCGCCCCCTCTCTAAGCCCTGAAGGCCCAGCCTCTCTCACGCCGCACCAGAACGTGAGAGAAGGGTGGGCCTCCGCCTGTGTCCCAGGAGCTATTCATATGTCTATTCGTTTCGTGCTGGCCAGCTTGCTGGCTCCGCCCACCGCTTCGCGTTATCTGGGGCCGACCATCCTCCGGTCAGCTGTGCCCCTGCTGCTGTCTCTGGGTTCTGCACAGGCGGCGCCTGACCTTTACGGTCAATTCTGGGGCGACGCCCTGCCCCTCCCACCTGCGGCCCAGCAACGCGAGCAACTGGACCGCGACCGTCTGTGGGTCTGCCCGGTGGTCACGGGGGCCGACGTGCAGGCGGCGCTGAACCCAGCGGTGCAGACCTTGCAGGAGACCATCGCCGGCATGGCCAAGGATGACCCCGCTCGGGCGGCCCTGCAGCAGACCCTCAACCAGCTCAAAGCCTCTGGCCAGAGCGTCCCATCACCGGCCGCGCCCCGGCCCAGCGCGGCGCCCCTGACCCTGACCCAGGCCCTGAAGAACACGCGGACCTGGCTGGGGCAGCATGAGGCGGCGGGGGTCCGGGGCCTGGCCGCCAGCCCAGAGGGGAAGTCGGCGGGGCGGGCGAGCGCCTTTGCGCTGCAGGCCACCCTTGCGGGTCGCCCAGAAGCGGCGCTGGCAGGTCTGCTGACGGCCCACACCCTGGACCCCAAGAACGCCGATACCCTGGTCAATCTGGCTGGGGCGCTGGTCACGGTGAATCTGCCCGCCGAGGCCCTGGCCGTACTGGCGCAGGCCGAGCGGCAAGGCATTGCGCCTGGCGGGGCCATGGGGATTTCGGTGCAGGCAGTCGCGCTGAACAACCGGGGCGGCGCCCTGGTCAAGCTGGGGCGATTTGCCGAGGCTGACAAGGTGCTGCGTCAGGCCCTGGCCCTGCAGCCCACCCTGACGGAAGCGGGCCAGTTGTTGGCTCACGCCTTACTGTGTCAGGGCAAAACCGCCGACGCGGTGCAGGTGATGCGCCGCAGTGCGCGCCGTACCCCAGGCACGGGCGCAGGCCAGGAGCTGCCGACCTCGTCAGGCCCTGGGCCTTCAGCCAGCCAGCCCACGCCGGCCAGTGCTGGACAGGTCGAGAGCCGCCGGCCAGCCCGCCAGGTCTTCGACATGACACGTGGCCAGAGCATCACGCTCCCTGACCTGAAGATTGCGCAGACCCCGGCCCAGGCGGTGCAGTTGCTGGACCGTTACGTAGCGCTTGACGAGGAACTGAGTGAGCGGGGACTGGCACTGGTTCGGCGGCAGGAAGCGGTCGAGCAGCAGTTGCGCAACCGTGGGGAAGCTCTGCCGGCGACCCAGGCGAGACAGAAGGCGATCTGGTCGGCGCTCATCGCCTCGCGCGCCGAGCCAGAGCTGCGAGCGCTGGACACCCGTCAGGACCGCACAGGTGACGAGGTGGCCCGCATCTGGGGTGACTTCTGGCACTGCGAAGGCGGCTGCTCCATTGCGGTCATTATTGACAAGGCACACGGCGACGAAGAGGTCTTTCGCGGCCTGTGCGTGCCCCAGTTGCAGGGCGCCCATGAACGCTGGCGCAGCGCCATGCACGCTTACGCCCATGACCTCGCCGCTGCGGCCAAGGCGGACTACCTCTACGAAACGGCCCTGGCCGCCAACTACAGCGATCCTCTGTGGCATCAGCGCGCGGCGCTTCAGGCGGAAATTGAGGCCACGGGACGGTTTGGCGCGCTGGTCAATGCCGCCCGGCTCTGGGCGCATGACGTCAAAAGTTTTGAGAGTGGTTGTGTCGAAGGCTCTAGTGGAGCGGCTGACTCGGTGCCAGTGGCCGTACCTCTGAAGTTGCCACCGCCAGACGTGTGTAAGCCTCTGGTGGGCCTCTTCACCACATCGGTGTCGCTGGGCGTGGTGGATGCGGGCTTTAGCTGCGACAAGGTCTCGCTGAAAGTGGCACCCTCTGGCCTGCTGACCTCCTTCGTCAAAGCAGAGCTGGATATGTCGGCCGAGAAGTGGAAAACGACGGTGATCATCGGCCTTCAGGGCGGCGGCAGCCTGAAGGAAGTGGCTGGACTTGGGGTCAAGGCGGCGGTGGGGGCGTATGTATCTGCCACGCGTGACGGGATCAAGGATTACGGCATGGTCGGCGAAGTCAAATCGTCTATCGGCATCAATGTTGGGGAAAAGCTGCCCATCGGTCAGGTCAAGATTGGCGAGAGCGCGAAGGCCATTAATGCCCGCTGGAGTTTCGTGACTGGCGAAACCATCTTCGATGTAGGGCACTGATCGGGGCCGCGTTTGGCGTGCTGGTTGGAACAGGACCGATTGAGGAGGAAATGCAGGTGAAATCCAAGTCAGGGCAGGAGGATGGTCCTCTCCTGCCCTGATTTCTGTTGTCAGTCGGCTTTTGCCTCTCCTGTCTCTCAAACGGGAAGGTGTTGGTTCACCCAGGCCTGACCCGATATACGCCTTTTTCTTGCTGCAGATCAATTCACCTGTACTGAACCGCTGCCAACAAAGCCCCCCAAGCGGTTGTAAGCAACTATTGAGCAACTGTTGATCAGAGCTGCCCCCTGTGCTGAAAGTCATCTCGGCAGACCTTCGGGTGTTCAGCGCTGACCTCTCGAAAACAGCAGGAAAAGGCGTCAGCAAAGCTCATCAAGGCTGACCAGTCCCTTGGGCGCAACGCCCTTTCATCCAGTTACCGCCTCAACCGCACAAAGCGCCCAACCGTTGGGCTGGGCGCTCTGTGGATTATGCGGGTCAGGCAGGGACAGACAGTGCCGCTTGCTCCGTTCGGTGCTGGCGTGCGGCGCGGCTCACGCGCAGGAGGGTGCCAGGCGAGACCAACGCAGACGGCGGCCGCAGCAGGTGAGCCACCTCAAACAGCGCCGTGGCCAGGCTGGAATCGTGAAGGCTGGCGCGCTGGAAGTGGCCCATGTACCAGTTCATCGCCTTGATAAGCGCTGGCCGTGGTCCCGGCACCTCGGGGTAGGCCAGGTCAGCGTTGGCCGCCATAGACCACGCCAGCTCCACAATGCGGCGGGCGGCCTTGAAATATGTCAGCCCCAGCGGCGTACTGGACCTTCTGCCGGTCAGCACACGCTCAAGAGCCAGGGCTTCCAGCGCGGCCACTGTCATGCCCTGACCGTACACCGGATTAAAGCTGCACCACGCGTCGCCCACGACCAGCAGGCCCGCCGGAAAACGGGTCAGCCGCTCGTAGTGGCGGCGGACATTGGCCTTGAAGGTGTACGTCGAAAAGCCACTGAGCGGCCGGGCAGTGGACAGGAAGGCATGAAACTCAGGAGCAGCCAGGTCGGCGGCAAACGACAGAAAGCCGGCCTCATCCTGCGGCGGGTGGTGGCCCAGCCAGCCGCCCTGCATCACCAGCCAGCGGTCGCCCTCGACGGCCGCCGCCGAGCCCAGCGTGTACTCGTGGGGCGGCTGAGGCAGCACCGCAAAGGCGTTGGCGCCGCCCAGGTCACCGGGCCGCCGGGCATATTCACGGGTCACGTAACGCAGGTTGATGGGCAGCTGCGTCTCGGCCGGCGCCGCGAAGCCGTGGCTCTCCAGCCAGGCCGGGGTGCGCGACCCACGCCCGGTGGCGTCCACGACCAGCTGGGCCGGAAGCTGAAGGTCCTCCCCGCTGCCCGTTTGACACTGAACACCGACGGTGGCCTGCCCGTCTGCGCTGAGGGTGTACCCCAGGAAGCTCAGGCCGTCACGGAGCGTGACATTCGGCAGCGCCAGCACCCGGCGGCGAATCGTGGTTTCCAGCAGCGGGCGGCTCAGACACAGCAGCCCAATCCCACTGTGAACGCGGGGACGCCGCACGCCCCCCTGGACGGTGACAGTGTCTCCAATCAGGTCGCTGCTGACGGCGCCGGCCTGGGTCAGTTCGGCTTCCAGGCCGGGGAACAGGTCCGCCATTGCCCGCAGGCCGCCGGCGAGGAGCCCGTGGGTGTGTTGGCCCTGAGGGACCCCCTTGCGGGCGCCGACCAGGTCGGTCAATACGTCGCGCTCAATGAGGGTCACCCGGTCAAAATGACTGGAAAGAACGCGGGCGCTGAGCAGGCCAGCCACACTGGCCCCCACCACCACGGCGTGGGTTGGTGTATTCATAAGAACCTCCTGGGAGAGCCCCAGTGGGATGCGAAGAGGCGAGAGGTGACAGCCATCCTCCGCTGGACTGACGGTGGAAAAGCACTACCAACTGGCCCCAGAGCCACTCAGGGGTTCGTCTCTGACTGACTCTGGGCGCGGCTTTCAATTCGTGGGCTTCAGGGTGATGTCGGCGTTTTTGACCGGAGCCATGACGGTGCCGTCGCTGTCGTTCAGGAGGCCCAGCAGGTCGCCGTCACTCACGTCGCCGTCGCCGTCCTGATCCAGCCACGCCACCAGGCGATATTCGAGGCCCGGCGAAAGGTTGTTCAGAATGTAACTCACCTGCTGTCCAGACCCCTTGACGGTCACAAAACGGGTGAAGCCCTCGTCGCAGTCCTCGCCGCCGTGGCCTGCCGGAACGCAGGCGAACACCACGGCGCCCTTCAGGTCGGTGTCGGCCCGCAGCGTGCCGGAAATGGTCGGGCCCCCGGACGAACCGGAACTGGCCGTGCTGGAGCTGGCGGCCGAGCCACCGGCTGATGGGCGGGCGTCGGGCACTGTGGCTGTCTCGGGGTGCCGGATTTCGACGTTCAGGGCGGGATTGGGCGCCCACATGTCCTTAATGAAGTCGCCGGTAAAGCTGCTACCCCACTCGCGCAGAATGGTGCCGTCGCCCTTCTGGCGTACCTCCAGCGGCTGACCGTTTTCAGTGGCCGTGACCTTGTAGGTGCCGTACATGACGTTCACCACGAACCAGCCGGCCAGATGCACCGGCCGGACCACCAGGGGTTTTCCGCTGCTGCCGTCGGCCAACTTGCCCACAGGTGTGAGGGTCAGCACCACCTTGTTGTAATCGACCAGGCTGGAGACGCCGACACCCATCTGCACGGTCACGAGGCCCAGATTGCCGTAGGGCGTGGACGTATCGGGTTTCAGGACGAAGTCCACGACGCCGCCGACATTGCCCGGCACCACAGCCTGCCCTTTGGCACTGAGCGAGATGGGAATCTGGGCGCCCTTGTACTTCAGGGTCGTCTTGGCACTGACCTTAAAGGTAGTGGGCATGCCGTTGACGCTGATCTTGTAGTGGCCCTGGGCGTCGGTGCGGGTAATCAGGTTGCTGTTGTAGCCCAGCGTGTTGTCGGCCACCACCTCAACGTTGGGCAGTGGCGCGCCGGCTTGGTTGACCACGGTGCCAGTAATAAAGCCCCGGACGGCCTGGGTGGCGTGGGCGGAGGTGCACAGGCCGAGCGTGAGGGCCGAGGCGAAGATGGAGCGGGTTAGGATTCGGTTCATGGGGAAGCCTCCTGGGCCGGAGCCCGGAAGGGCTGTTCGGCTGACCCCTGCACCTTAGGCCTGGGTGGATGACAGCGGCGTGATGGGCTTTTCCGCCGTTTCACACTGTCTGGTACTGAGGATCGGCGCGGCCAGTCCCGGCGCAAGCGTCTTCGGTGCGGCTGGGCCCCGTGAAAGCGGCGCTTGCTGGGCGCCATCATCGGCGTGTCATCCGCCAGTCCTTGCTGGGCGAATCTGGCTTTTTCAACCTTCAAGGACTTATTGCAGCCTGCTCCAACTGACCGCACCTGGCCCGCGCCGCCCCTCGTCCCAGCGCCGAAGAAACGCAGAAAGCCCTTCGGTAACCGGCCCCTCTCAGTCGTTTCGCCGCCTGCGCTTCCCTGAACTGTTCCGGAGCGCGTTGTGGTGCTCTGTGGTGACGTCCAACCCTCATACGGATTCCGGCTGTTTCGCTGACCCACTGGGAAAGAACCGATATGCAACATCCACCTCTGGAACCCGCTTTTGCTCCTTCTCGCTCTTCTGCGAAGCTCTCCGAGTCTGCTGCGCCGCTTTGTCAGTCTGCTCGGCGTTCATCGTTGATGGAAGCGATTGGGAGTTCGGATCGCTGGCAATCTTCCGGAACCCCGGGGCACGATCCCGTATCATCGGGGCATGTCTGTAAGGATGGACGCGCCCTGGCAGCTGGCTTTGCTGGGCCGGCCCCAGGTCACTCGCCCTGATGGCCAGAAAGCCGAGTGTCCGCCGCGCCTGCTGCTCATTCTTGCCTTCGTAGCTTTGGAGGGACGGACGGCACGGGCGCGGCTGGCGTCCATAATGTGGCCGGACGTTCTGGAAAGCGTGGCCCGCAACAACCTCGTCCACGCCCTGCGCCGCATTCAGGCGCTCAGCGGGGCGGGCCTGCTGCTGGTGGGCCGGGACATTGACCTGGCGCCGGGCGTTCAGCTGGACGTGGGGCCCCTGCTGCACCCGGAGCCCGGCCAAGACCCACCCACCTTCGGCCCGGCCCTGACCCTGCTGGACGGTCTGGATTTTGAACTCAGCGCCGACCTCGTGGCCTGGATTGAGGTGTGGCGTGAGCGGCTGACGCAGCTGGCTGTAGAGCAGGTGCGCCGGGCCGTAACCCGCGAGCAGGAGCAGGGGGACTTGCGGCGCGCGCTGGACTGGGCTGAACTCTGGCTGCACACCGATCCTGTGTCGGAAGATGCCTACCGGACGCTGATGCGGCTGCATTACCTCAATGGCGACCGGGCAGCGGCCCTGCGAACGTACCAGCGCTGCGTGACCGCCATTGAGCGGGAATTCGGCAGCGCCCCCTCAGCCGAAACGCACCGCCTGGCCGAAGAACTTGGGCGCCTGGCGCCTGCCCCGCCCGGAGACGCTTTGCCGTCGCCGCTGCCCCTGTCAGTGTCCCGCCCCCCGGTGCTGATTGGCCGGGAAGAAGCCTGGGCACGCATGGAAGCGGCCTGGGCCAGGGGACAGATCATCTTTATTTCTGGCGAGCCTGGGGTGGGCAAAAGCCGACTGCTTCAGGACTTCGTGCAGGCCAAAGGTTCACATGTGTGGCTGGACGGCCGCCCCGGCGACCTGACGGTGCCGTACAGCACCCTTGCGCGCATCCTGCGCACCTACCTGCGGGCCGCGCCCGACGTTGAGCTGCCGGGTTATGTTCAGCAGGAACTGTCCCGGCTGCTGCCCGAATGCGCCGGTCCCGGCGGCCCACCCCCGCCTATCGTGGATGAGGAGGCGCGCCTGAGGTTCTATACCGCCATCGGGGACGCCATCGTCCTGACGACCCAGGGCGCGTCGGTGATCGTTCAGGACGACTGGCAGTACTGCGACAAGGCGACCTCAGACTTCGGGGCGGCGTTTGCCTCCCGCACCTATCCGCTGGCCGAAGGCCAGACCGGGCCGCCGGGCATTGTCGCCTTCCGGGCCGGCGAGCTGCCCCTGCCCCAGAAAACCATGTTGCAGGGGGTGGTTCAGGGCGGTCAGGCCATTCATATCGAACTGGGCCCCCTGGACGAGGCCGACACCCGGCGGCTGGTGCACAGCCTGGGTGTGCCGGAACTGGAACCGCGCATCGCGGCCATCACACAACTGGCTGGGGGTTATCCCCAGTTTGTGCAGGAGGCGGTGCGGTATCTGCTGGAGGCCGGTGCCGACGATACGGGTCCCCTGCCGCTGCCCCCCCTGATTCAGGAGGTGCTGATGCGCCGCCTGGAGCAGCTGTCCGAACGGGCCCTGCATGTGGCCCGCGCGGCGAGTGTCTTGCAGCAGGATTTCACGGTGGACCTGATTGGCGAGATGCTGGGGCTGCCCTTGCTGGACGTGGCGGCCGCCTGGGAAGAACTGGAAGGGCGGCAGATTATGCAGGGGGAACGGTTTAGCCACGACCTCCTGCTTCAGGCGGTGGCGGCGGGCATTCCGGCCAGCATCCGCCGGTTGCTGCACCGCAGCGCGGCCCGCACCCTGGAGCGTCATCATGGCAGCGCGCCGCGCATTGCCGGGCACTGGGCTTCTGGGGAGTCGCTCACGCAGGCGTCGGCGTGGTTTATCCAGGCCGCCGCCGCCGCCCGCGCTGCGTTCCGGCTGGATGAGGCCGAGGGCTTTGAGTGGCAGGCGCAGCAAACCGCCTCGGCGGCGCGCACGGCCGGCCCGGCAACTGCCTGACCCAGAGAGATTTGGAGGTCGCCTGAGAGATGCCCTCAGCAGTGACCAGGCAGGCAAGGTGGCTCAGCAGACCCAGTGACTGCCACCGCCAGCGGCTGAAGTGAAAAGCGGTCCACGGAATCCCGCTGTCAGGCTGAAACTGAACCCCAGGGGGGTCTCGCTCTAGGGGAGGCCGGGGGAGGAAGCGGTGGTCGACCAACGGGCCTGTCCTGGACCATGCCGTTCTCCCGCTCTTTGAAGCGGTGCTGGCGGCCAAACCTGACTTCACCATCATGTACTCGTCGGCGGGGCTGCCTGGCTCGAAGGCGAATTACGCGGCCCTCAGCAAAATTGCCCCCACCCTGGCCTTCGATTTCGACGCGATGGACGCGGGGTGGCGCTCGGCCCTGGAGGAACTCGGCCGCGTCTTTGGCCGCACCCAGACGGCCGAGCGCTCCATCCAGACTTTTGACCGCCGGGTCACCGAGCTACGCGGCAGGCTCGCCCCCGTCCTGGCCTGGCCCAACACGGCCCTGCTGGTGATGTTTGAGCCGATCAGCGTGATGGCCCTGGGCCACACGGTGCAACTTCGCACCCTATGTGTGGCGGACGCTTTTGCCAGAAGCTAAAACGAGGGCTTGCGCTCAAGGTCAATCGCAGTTTTCTCGGAGGGCCTCCAGCTGGACATCCCAGAGAGCTGTTCGGCGTACCGTGAGCGGAGCAGAGCTGATGACTGGCTTCTCAAGAACTGGGCCACTGGCCGCCCCTTGCACCAGAGGCCATACGAAGGAGACAACGATGACAACCGAGGGCAAAGTTATTCTCATCACGGGAACATCCAGCGGCGTGGGCCTTCACACCGCCCTTGAACTGGCAGCGGGCGGCCACCACGTCTACGCCACCATGCGAAATCCAGAACGTGCCGGGGTGCTGCGCCAACTGGCAGAGGAGCATGGAGTCACCGTCCATGTCCGCACGCTCGACGTGCAGCAGGACGACTCGGTGCGGGCCTGCGTCCAGGGCATTGTTGCCGAGACCGGGCGGCTGGACGTGCTGGTCAACAACGCCGGAGCTGGTCTGGTGCGCGCCACCGAACAGGCCAGTGACGAGGACGTGCAGCAGGTGCTGGACCTCAACCTGCTGGGTGTCATCCGCTGTGTGCGCGCGGTGCTGCCCGTCATGCGGTCGGCTGGACATGGGCAAATCGTCAACGTAACTTCAGTGGGTGGGCTGGTGGGGCAGCCTCTGAACGACCTGTACTGCGCCGCAAAGTTTGCCGTCGAAGGCCTGAGCGAGAGCCTGGCGTCCTATCTGGAGCCGTATTTCGGTATCCGGGTGCAGGTTGTCGAGCCTGGCGCCATCGCCACCAACTTCCTCAGCACAGTGCTGGCCGGACTAGAAGAATCGCCGGGGCCACTGGACGAGGTGTACCGGCCAGTGCTGGACGATTACCTGGCCCCGATGGTGACGCTAATGGAGCAGGCGCGGGCGGGCGGCGGGCCGGTGGCTGTGGGGCAGACGCCGCAGGAGGTCGCGCAGGTGATCGCGCGGGTGGTGTCGGGCGAGATCACGGCCTTTCGGACCCGGACCTCGGCGTCCGGCGAGGCCTTTACGGCGCTCAAGACCTCGGGCGACCCCACGGGCGACGCGCTGCTGACGCTGGTGCGGCAGCGGTTCCTGAACCGCTAGCTGGCTGCTAGGCCCGCGCCCTTCACAGGAGAAAAAAAGCCTGTGCTGTTCAGAGACAGAGGCCCATGAGAGTTAGAACCGAATGTCCCGCTGAGCGCCTTGACGACTGATACGGACTCCGATTAAATCGTTTGCAAAAACGGTTTAATCCGAGCAGAGCGAGCAGGGCGGGTTCCGGGCGTGGAGTTTGCACACCAGTTCTGTTCTGGTTTGTAGACGTAATAGACGGAATCCGTATGACTTTCCGCTCAGGCGTGTCGTCGGTCCAGATAGGTTCGGAGGTCGCTCATAGCCAGTTGCCAGTCCGTATGGATGAGGTACGTGCGAAACCCTAAGGCCTGATTGATGCGCAACATCCCGATGTTGTCCTTCGTATTGCCCGCGCGAATGAACCGAACGTCTGGGTTGAGGCGCTGTGCCGCCAGCAGGTTGGCCACTTTGATCCAGCGTCCCAACGAGTGCCGCCGGTGGTCAGGCTGCACAGCTGTCCCGTGCTGAATCATGATCGTGGGCCGCCCCACGTCCCAAAACAACTCCGTGAACGCCACCACCGCTCCACTTGATCGGTGCTCTGCGAAGGTTGTAAGGCGTTGACGCCCAGTTGTGAACAGTTGTTCCTCCTGGCGCCGCAACTCCTGCGGGGTCACGCTGACCGCTACCGCTGCGGCATGTTTGGTGCCTTGGGGTGCGGTCTGCATCGCGCCGTACGCCTGGGCAATGTTGGTCAGACGATCCTGGGGATAGGGCCCCAGGTGTGACCAGGTACGGTACTCAGGCGCCGCTTCAGCGGCCTCACGTACCCAGTCTGCCAGCACTTGAGGGTTGAGGCTGTGGAGGTCCAACTCCATGAACTGCTGTTTCATCACCAGCTGTGCGCCAAGATGACGCAGGACCGCTTCACCACTGGGCAGACGGCTAGAGGCATTGGTCAGCAGCACCTGCCAGCCAGAGCGCTCTGCCAGGCTGGCAATCTCTACCAGGAGACGCCGAGCCAGGCCACGCTGACGGTGGGCAGCCAGGACGGTTAACTCGACCTCAGCCTGATGGATGTCATGAGCTTGAGGCAGGGTCACGGTCGCGCGGGCCACAACTTGGGTCTCTTCCCAGAGCAGGAGATAGTGTCGGTCTCTGGAGAGGTCAATTGTCCGGAGACCAGCAACGATGCTCTCGACATTAAAAGGTGGATCGCTCGGCATGCGCTCAGCCCGAATCATGTCGAGATGGTGGGCCAGTGCATGCAAGTGAAAATCGGATGCCGTGCTGGGGGTGAGTAGTTGGGGAGCCGGCAAGAAGCCTCCAGAGGGGTAGGTCATGAGATGTGAGGCGTTGACCGCACTATAGAGAGCACCTGAAGGAAGCCAAAAACAACGGCGACACGATCAGCGAGTCTGGTCTGTTTATGGAAGACCTATCTCCAATATCACAGCCCTGTGGAAGCCCCTTTGCGCTCAAGCAGACAGGTCTGAACTTCATCAGAGCACGACTCGATATACATACCTATTTTTTTAGCTCTGGTCGAATGTTAGGACGAATTGGATGAGCCAACAGTGGGAAGTTCTGATCTTGCCCTAGCGCAAGCTCAGAGAGGTTGGCGGCTGATCTCAGGTAAATGCGGGTGGAGGGCCAGACGCTCAACTTGGCAGGCGGTAAGAGCCTCCACTGCCAGAGGAGGTTAGACAGTGCCTTTCAGAGCCCATTCAGACATAGGCTTATACACGAAAGGGCGAATCCTAACGCTCTGCCGCTTGGCTCAACACCCAAGCCAGCCACAACCACGCAGAGTCGTTCCCTTCAGGGCCAGCCTCAGCACAAGTGCCGAATCACCTGACCGCGTTGGCCCGGTGCTAGACTTTTTCGACCTGAGTCAGGGGAAGCCCGGTGACTGCGCTCCGCGCACATTCCGGCACTGTCGCGCAACGGTAATGGAGGCTTTGCCTCTTAAGTCCGAATGCCTCTCAGGGACGCAGAGCCTATTGGTTTCTGCACCTCTCGCCAAAAGAGGGCCACGACATGAGCCTTGCCTGACCCTTTCCAGTGTTCTCGCATTCCGCTCTGGCCCCGGCTGGAGCGGAGTGTTGCGTCTTCCGCTCTAGAGCCTTTCACCAGACGCGCAGGACCTAAGGAGAACTGGGTGTTCAGACCTCAATTCAGGGGGCGGCAGGTGGTGGCCCTGAGCGGCGCCGCCGCGTTGCTGCTCGGCTCGCAGGCACAGGCCATGCATATCATGGAAGGCTTTCTTCCCAGAGAGTGGGCCCTGGCGTGGTTTGTCATCACCGTGCCCTTTTTTGTTCTGGGTTTGCGGCGGCTGCGGCAGATGATGCGCGACCATACCGAGAAAAAGCTGCTGCTTGCGCTGGCCGGGGCGTTCGTCTTTCTGCTCTCGGCGCTGAAACTGCCCTCGGTGACGGGGTCCTGCTCGCACCCGACCGGGGTGGGCTTGGGCGCCATCCTTTTTGGCCCGCTGCCGATGGTGGTGCTGGGGGTCATTGTGCTGCTGTTTCAGGCGCTGCTGCTGGCACACGGCGGCCTGACCACGCTGGGCGCCAACGCTTTTTCGATGGCAGTGGCCGGGCCTTTCGTGGCCTACGTGGTCTGGCGCGTCCTGCAGCGGGCAGGGGCGAACCGCAATGCCAGCATCTTTACCGCTGCGGCGCTGGCCGACCTGCTGACCTACGTGGTGACCTCTGTGCAGCTGGGCCTGGTGTTTCCTGACCCGGCAGGCGGCGTGGCGGCGTCTACCCTGAAATTCCTGGGCATCTTCGCGCTGACGCAGATCCCGATTGCCATTGCCGAGGGGCTGCTGACCGTGCTGGTGCTGGATAAAGTCGTTGAATTCGAGGGCGAGGGGGCTGTTCGTGAAGCCCTCAGCTAACCTGACCCCACTGGGCCGACTGGCCATCGTGCTGGGCATTGCCGCCCTGGTCATCCTGCCGCTCGTGTTCCTGAAAGGCGCCGAGTTCGGCGGCGCCGATGGGCAGGCCGAGACCGCCATCACGCAGATCGACAAGACTTACAAACCGTGGGCCTCTCCCCTTATCGAGCCGGCCAGCGGCGAGATTGAGTCGCTGCTCTTTGCCTTGCAGGCGGCGCTGGGGGCAGGTGTCATTTTTTACTACCTTGGGTATCAGCAGGGGCGCCGGAGAGGGCGAGGCAGTGAAGCGCCGGAAGTGCGGAACGCCGAGTTGTGACGGCCTATGTTTGAGCTTGACCAGTATGCCCAGACCAACCGTCTCGCGCCCTTGCCGGCGGCCTGGAAGGTGGGCGCCGGGCTGGGGGCGCTGCTAACCGTCATTTCGCTGGACCTGCCCGCCGCGCACGCCCTGGTGCTGCTGGTCATGGCCGCCCTGACAGTCGGTGCGGCGGGTCTTCCGCTGCGGCCCTACCTGCGGCTGTACACCATTCCGGCGTCGTTCATCGCGCTGAGCCTGCTGACCGTCGCGCTCAGCGTCACGCGCTCGCCAGAGCCGCTGCTGTGGGCGGTGCCGCTGGGCGGGGGGTTTATCGGCCTGAGTGAATCGGGCGTGGACGCCGCGCTGCTGCTCTTCACTCGCAGTCTCTCGGGCATCAGCGCCACGTACTTCATTGCGCTGACCACGCCTGTTTATCAGTGGGCCGGGCTGCTGCACCGCCTGAAGGTGCCGCGTGAATTCACTGAACTGACTATCCTGGTTTACCGCTTCGTAACCATCTTTGCCGAGGAACTGGACACCATGCGGCAGGCCAGCGACCTGAAATTTGGGCAGCGGAACCCCAGGGTCATGATCCGTTCGGCGGCGGCGCTGGCGGGCCTGCTGTTCACCCGCGTCATGAGCAGTTACGGCAGCTGGCAGCGGGCCCTGGAGCTCAAGCTCTACCGGGGAGAGTTTCACCTGTGATGCGGATTTTGCGATATGGAAGCGCAGACGGTGCCTGTCCGGCTGTGCTGCAATAAAGCGGAATCCGCATCTTTCCCTTCTCGCTCCGCTCGGATTTCAGCGAGCAGAACGCTCGATTCAATCGGAGTCCGTATGAGTGCCCCGCTTCTGTCCACCCACGACCTGAGCTACACCTACCGCGACGGCACCCAGGCGCTGCGGGGCGTGAGTCTGGATTTCGGCCTGGGGGCTGTGACGGCCCTGATCGGGGCGAACGGCGCCGGCAAAAGCACCCTGTTTCTGAACCTGCTGGGCCTCCTGAAACCCAGCGGCGGCCAGGTGCGCTTTCAGGGGCAGCCGCTGGGCTACAAAAAAAGCGCGCTGGAGGCCTACCGCCAGCGCGTGACGCTGGTTGTTCAGGACCCGGACCGGCAGATTTTCTACGCCCGCGTGGCCGACGACGTGGCCTTTGCCCTGCGCAACCTGGGCCTGCCCGACGCCGAGATTCAGGAGCGGGTGGAGGGAGCCCTGCGCGCCACTGGCACCGAGGCCCTGCGCCACAAAGCTGTGCATTCTCTCTCCTACGGCCAGAAAAAGCGCGTGGCGCTGGCAGGCGCCCTGGCGCTGCGCCCGGACGTGCTGCTGCTCGACGAGCCCACCGCCGGCCTGGACCCCGCCATGACAGAGGACATGATTGACCTGCTGGGGCAGCTGCGGGAAGGCGGCACGCGCCTGATCGTGTCCTCGCACGACATGGACTTTATCTATGCCGTGTCTGACCACGTCTTTTTGCTGGGGCGCGGTGAGGTGCAGGCCAGCGGCGCCCCAGCGGACGTGTTCCGTGACGCGGCCCTGCTGCGCGGTTGTCATCTGCGTCAGCCGTGGCTGGTGGCCCTGCACAGCCAGACCGGCTTGCCGCTCTTCCCGACGCCAGAAGCCTTGTTTGCTCACCTGAAAGGAGGGCCGCTGTGACGTCCAAATCTTCTCCCCGTTCGCCGGGCTCGCGGCAGCGCGTCACCCGCGCCGATGGGCGCACCATCAATGTGGTCCGGAAGCGCGGTCACCTGAGTTACTGCTTTCATGGGTGCTGCTGCGGCCGCACCGACCGGGGCTACGCGGCCGCGCCGGTGGACACCTACAAAGAAGAGTGGACGCGCCGCAAGCTGCGCCATCAGGTGCACCTGACCAAAAGCGGCTGCCTGGGGCCCTGCCCCCTGAGCAACGTGGCGCATCTGGTCTTTGACGGCCAGGACGTGTGGTTTCACTCGGTCAACGACCCGTGGCTGGTGGTGGCAATCTTCGACTACATCAGCGCCATGCTGGAGGCAGACGGCGCCTTGCCCGTGCCCCCGGAACTGGTGGAATACACCTTCAACTACTACACCTGGGACGCCGCCAGTGGCCAAGGTGTGGGCCAGCCGCAGGCGGCCGCACCCCTGACGCCCGGTGACCTGCACGGCTTTGCGCTGCTCAGCCATGCCGACACCGACCTGCTGAACTTGCGGGCGGCCAAAGACACCCTGCCAGACGACTTTGGCCCGGTGACCGGCGCCCTGCTGGGGGGCATCCGCAGCGACGCGCAGATGGCCAGCCTGCTGGGTGGGGCCGTGGGCAAGGCCGAGGTGGTGGTCGCCCGCCTGCACGGCCAGATCAGGAATATGCCGGGCATGGACCTGCTGCTCTCGCACGCCCGCCGGGCTGGTCAGACCCTGCTGCTGGTCAGCGGCGCCAACGAGCCGGACGCCGAACTGGCGCGGCTGTCCTTGGCGCCGGCGCACACGCTGGACACGGCGCTGGCCTACCTGGCGGCCAGCGGCTGGCAGAACACCCGCGAACTGCTTCTGTCTCTGTCGGACACCCTGCGGATGACCGGGTACGGCGCCCAGCCGCCTCTGGCCCTGCCGGAACACGGCGTGTATCATCCCCAACTCCCCGAAAACGCCACGCTGGCCGACTGGGAGCGCTGGCACGACCCCCAGCGTCCGGCTGTGGGTGTCCTCTTTTACCGCGCGCACGCGCTGAGCGGCAACACCGCCTTTATCGACACGCTCATTGAGGCGCTGGACGAGGCGGGTGCGGACGCCCTGCCAGTCTTCACCACGTCCCTGAAAGATGTGGACGGCGCCGGGAATCCCAAAGCCTTCGCGCTGTTTCAGGCTACGGATGACCAGCAGCTGGGGCGGCCCCTCATCTCGGCCCTCATCACCACCCTCTCTTTTGCCATGGCCGACGTGAATGCGGGCGGGATCACTGCGGCGGGGGACAACGTCTCGGCGCTGGCCCGGCTGGGGGTGCCGGTGGTGCAGGGCGTGACGCTGGGCGGCGGACGCGGCCCCTGGGAGACCAGCCCACGCGGCCTGAACCCTCTGGATACCGCCATGAACGTCGCCATTCCCGAGTTTGACGGGCGCATTATCTCGGTGCCCTTTGCGTTCAAGGAGCAGGAGGGCGAGGTCCGGCGGCAGGTGGCCGACCCGGAGCGCACCGCGCGGCTGGCCGGAACGGCCCTGCGGCTAGCCCGCCTGCGGCACAAGGCCAACTTCGAGAAGCGGCTGGCGTTTATTTTTACCAATTCCTCCAGCAAGGCGTCGCAGGTGGGCAACGCGGTGGGGTTGGACTCGGCGGCGTCGCTGCTGCGGGTGCTGCGCGCCCTGAAGGCCGACGGCTACGACGTGGGCGACTTGCCAGCACAGTCCGATGACCTGATGCACGACCTGATCGAGCGGGGCAACTACGACCAGACCGTGATGACGCCAGGGCAACTGGCCCGGGCCGCCGTCAGGATTCCGGCGGCGCAGTACGGGGCATGGTTCGCTGAGCTGCCTGCCTCTCAGCAGCGGCGCGTGACCGAGCAGTGGGGCAAGGCGCCGGGCGAGGCGTATGTCCATGAAGGCCAGCTTTGCCTGGCGGGCCTGACCTTCGGGAAGATGTTTGTGGCGCTGCAACCTCCGCGTGGGTACGGCATGGACGCCGACGCCATCTATCACACGCCGGACCTGCCGCCTACCCACCACTACCACGCCCTGTACCGCTGGCTGCGGGAGCCGGAAGTGCTGGGCGGCTTTGGCGCCGACGCCCTGATTCATGTCGGCAAGCACGGCACGCTGGAGTGGCTGCCCGGCAAGGGCGTGGGCCTCTCCGAAACCTGTTTTCCAGACAGCCTGCTGGGCGACCTGCCGCTGTTCTACCCGTTCGTCATCAACGACCCCGGAGAAGGCACCCAGGCCAAACGCCGCGCCCACGCCACTATTCTGGACCACCTGCCCCCGCCCCTGACGCGCGCGGATACTTACGGCCCCCTGGCCGAACTCGCCCGGCTGGTGGACGAGTACTATCAGCTCGAACTGCTTGACCCCAGCAAGCTGCCGCTCCTCCAGGGCCAGATCTGGGACCTGGTGCAGCAGGCCAACCTGGGCACTGACCTGGGCACCATGCTGCGCCGCGACCACGGCGACCACGTTCACGAGTGGGATGAAACCGAGACCGAGGACGGCGTGCCCACCGCCATCGCCGAGATGAGTGGGTCGGACGTGGCGCACCTGCTGGAAGACATTGACGGCTACCTGTGCGAGCTGGGCGCGGCGCAGATCCGGGACGGTCTGCACACGCTGGGTCTGGCCCCCCAGGGCGAGCAGCGCCCAGAGATGCTGCGCGCGCTGACCCGCCTGGCCAATGCCGAGGTACCGGGCCTGCATGCCGGTCTGGCCGACCTGCTGGCCCTTGACCTCACCGAGTTGCTGGAAAGTCCCGGTCAGCGCCGTGAGGCGGACACCGTGCTGAACAACCTGGCCGGCCAGCCGGTGCAGACGAACGCAGATGCGCTGGAGCTGCTGGACGAGCTCGGCCTGCATCTGTACCAGACCTTGCAGGACCGGCACTTTGACCCGGCGGCCATTCCGGAGGTCCTGGCGCTGACCCTGGGCATGCGGGAGGGCTACGGCATGGTGCCGCGTACGCTGGACTACGCCTGCCGCGACCTGAACCGCAACCTTGACCGCACCGAGGAGGAAATCACGAATCTGCTGCTGGGCCTTGCCGGGCGCTACGTGCCCGCCGGGCCCAGCGGGGCACCGTCACGCGGTCAGGCGCACATCCTGCCCACCGGCCGCAACTTCTATGCCGTGGATCCGCGTGCGGTGCCTTCGCAGGCGGCCTGGGCGGTGGGCCAGAATCTGGCGCGCGAAGTGCTGGAGCGCCACCGGCAGGAAACCGGCGGGGCGTACCCGGAACACGTCGCCATCAGTGTGTGGGGCACCAGCAACATGCGCACGCAGGGAGACGACATCGCCCAGATCTTTGCGCTGCTGGGCGTGCGTCCCCTGTGGCATCCGCAGAGCCGCCAGCTGGAGGGCGCCGAACTCATTGCCCTGGAGGACCTGGGCCGCCCGCGCATTGACGTGACCGTGCGGATCAGCGGGTTTTTCCGGGACGCCTTTCCGCACCTGATTCACCTGCTGGACGAGGCTTTTCGGCTGGCCATGCACGCCGACGAGGACCCAGACCAGAACTTTCCGCGCCGGCACTACCTGGCCGAACTGGAAGGCCGCCTCCTGGACCTGCCCCCAGAAGAAGCCGAGGCGCGCGCCACGTACCGCGTGTTTGGCAGTGCGCCCGGCACCTATGGGGCGGGCATTCTCGACCTGATTCAGGAGGGCAACTGGCAAACCGACGCCGACTTTGCCAGGGTGTTCGTGAACTGGGGCGGGTACGCCTACACCGCCGCCGAACAGGGGGCCGACGCCCGCGAGGACTTCCGCGCCCGCCTGGCACAGACGCAGCTGGTGCTGCACAACCAGGACAACCGCGAACACGACATTTTTGACAGCGACGATTACCTGCAGTTTTTCGGCGGGATGATGGCGTCGGTGCGGCACCTCAGCGGCGTGCAGCCGCGCGGCTACTTTGGGGACAGCGCCAACCCCGAGCGGGCGCGGGTGCGCGACCTGAAAGAAGAGGCCC
Organism: Deinococcus arboris; assembly: GCF_009755355.1. GTDB lineage: Bacteria > Deinococcota > Deinococci > Deinococcales > Deinococcaceae > Deinococcus > Deinococcus betulae. Next base: position 49,583 of record NZ_WQLB01000011.1, read on the forward strand.
TGCGCGTCTATCGCAGCCGCGTGGTGAATCCCAAGTGGCTTGACGGCATTCGCCGGCACGGTTACAAGGGCGGGCTGGAGCAGACCGCCACCGTGGATTACCTGTTCGGCTTTGACGCCACCGCTGACCTCGCCCACGACTTCATGTATGAGGGCGTCGCCCAGGCCTACGCGCTGGACCCCGAGAACCAGGACTTCCTGCGTCAGAGCAATCCCTGGGCGCTGAACGCCATCGCCAGCCGCCTGCTGGAAGCCGAGGGGCGCGGCATGTGGCGCCCGCAGTCCGAGACGCTGTCAGCCCTACAGAGCCTGCTGGCCGAGAGTGAAGGGCTGCTGGAGGAACGCGGTGAACGTGCCCGCTGATCCCTTGACCCGCTGGCGCGACCTGGTGCTCTCGGCGCGGTCGGAGCGCTACCGGCCCGACCGCGACCTCGCCTTCTGGCAGGGCAAGGCCGCTGACTACGACCATACCCAGCCGGCGCTGCCCAACACGGTGAGCTGGCTGCGGGGCGACCTGCACAGGACCTGGAGTCTGCTGGACGTGGGCGCGGGCACGGGCCGCCTGCTGCTGCCGCTGGCGGGGGCGGTGGCCCAGGCGACTGCCCTGGACTACTCGCCGGACATGCTGGCCCAGCTGCGGGCCAGGGGGGCGCTGCCCCACCTGAGGACCGTGTGCTGTTCTCTGGAGGAGGCGCCCGACCAGGTTCCGGTCCATGACGCCGTTCTCGCGGCCTGGTCGCTGGCGTATCAACCCGACCTGCGCCCAGCCCTGGAGACCCTACGGGGCCTGAGCCGCCACGCGCTGTATCTGCTGGAAGACGACGGTGTGGGCAGTCCACATGTGCAACTGCGCCGCGCACTGGCCGGCACCCCCAAGCCGGGCCGGGCGCGGTTGCTGCGGGAAGCGCTTGAGGCCCTGGGCTGGCCTGTGACAGCGCAGACCATCACAGAGAGTCGGGAGTTGACGTTTACGACCACGGCTGAGCTGCTGGCCTTCGCCCGCCTGCCGCTCTCTGAGGCACAAAGCCTGGCCGCCCTCAAGCCGTATCTGCGGCAAGAAGCTGGGGGGTGGCGCTACCGCTGGACCTTCGAGATCACCGTGCTCCGGGTGGCCTGCGGGGCGCCGGCATGACGGCGTATCCCCTCTGCGCGGTGGCGCACCAGCCCCACCTGCTGCTGGCGCTGTCGCTGGTGGCCGTCTGTCCGGCCCTCGGTGGGGTCCTGATTCGAGGTGACAAGGGGTCAGCCAAGAGCACGGCGGCGCGGGGGCTGGCGGCCCTGCTGCCGGGCGGCGGCCCCTTCGTGAACCTGCCGCTGGGCGCCACCGAGGACCGCGTGGTCGGCACCCTGGACCTGGACGCGGCCCTGAGGGGCGAGGCGCGGCTCCAGACGGGTTTAATGGCGCAGGCCCACGGTGGGCTGCTGTATATCGACGAGGTCAACCTGCTGCCCGACCATCTGGTAGATGTGCTGCTGGACGCCGCCGCGATGGGCGTGGTGCGGGTGCAGCGCGACAGCCTCAGCGCCGAGCAGCCGGCCCGCTTTGCGCTGGTGGGCAGCATGAACCCCGAGGAGGGGCAGCTGCGCCCACAATTTCTGGACCGCTTTGGCCTATGCGTGGATGTCCTGGCCCCCCGCGAGCCACAGCAACGGGCAGAGATTCTGCGCCGCCGCATGGCCTTCGAGACGGACCCCCAGGGGTTTCGGGCGCAGTGGGCCGGGGAAGAGGAGCGGCTGGCCACTCAGCTGCGGCGGGCCCGCGAGGCCTGGGCACAGGTGAAGGTGCCGGATGACCTGCTGGGCCAGCTGTCCGCGCTGGTGCTGCGTGCTGGGGTCGCCAGCTTGCGGGCGGACCTGGTGCTGCACCGCGCCGCCCGCGCCCACGCGGCCCTCCAAGGGCGCTTGGCCGTGCAGTGGGCCGACGTGGAGGTAGTGGCCCCCCTGGTGCTGAACCACCGCGCCGCTGTTGCGCCGCCGTCCACGTCGCCGCCTCCCCCTGCGCCGCCCAGCGAGGACCCGTCGCCACCCCCGCCGGACCCGGCTCAGGCTCCCCCCGACGCCGCGCCCGAGGACATCTTCGCGCCTGCGCCCGCCGCGCCTATCACGCTGCATCACACGGCGCTGGGCCGTCAGCCAGCCGGAGCGCCGGCCGGCCGGGTGGTCCGCACGGTGGCGGACCCGCAGGCCGGTCGGCTGCACCTGCCGGCCACCCTGCGCAGCGCCCTGCAACGGGGGGCGCCGGGTGACTTTCACCTGACCCGCGATGACTTTCACGCGCCGGTCTTAGAGGTGCAGTCGGGCCGCCAGGTGCTGTTTGTGGCGGACGCCAGCGGCAGCGTGGGGGCCGCCGGCCGCATGGGCGCCCTGAAAGGGGCCATGCTGGCGCTGCTGGCCAGCGGCGGTGGACGTGACCGGGCCGCGCTGGTGACGTTCCGGGGCAGTGGGGCCGACCTGCGGCTGGACTGGACGGCCGACCGTCAGGAGGCCGAAGACGCGGTGCGCTCGGTCCCCACGGGCGGGCGCACGCCCCTGGCCCACGCGCTGCACCTGGCCGGCACCCTCCTGCGTGCCCAGCCGGGTGCGGAACTGGTGGTATTCACCGACGGGCGGGCCAATGTGCCGCTTCACCCTGGCAGCGACGCCTGGACGGACGCGCTGGAGCAGGCCCAGAGCCTCAGAGGCCACCCCTGCACAGTGGTCAACACCGAGAGCGGCCACGTCCGCCTCAGCCGCGCCGCGCAGCTGGCCCAGGCTCTGAGCGGGGCGGTTCAGGACCTGCACCCGGTTTGACAGTGCTGTTGCCCTCTGGCCTGTCGAGGGGCCGGCGGGCGAGTCAATGTGGTCACCTGCGCAGGCTGGGGCGGGCGCCCCGCCTGCAAGCGGTCCCCATGTGCGGCCAGGGTGCCTGCTCGGAATCACTACACTGAAGCAGGAGAGAGGCTGGCGAGGCCATATGCGCGCCGCCAGCGCTCTGAAGGAGAGCACATGACCGTACTTCTCAAGGGGCAGCGCCTGGCCCTGGGTGCTCAGGGTCAGGGCCTGACCTTGACCCTGCACGCGGCACTGGACCACCCAGACGTTGACCTCAGTCTGTTCGCGCTGAATGACGCCCGCACCATCGTGGATGACCAGTACCTTGTGTTTTTCAATCAGCCCACCTCACCGCGCGGGGAAGTGCGTATGACCGCCGCGCCCGGAGACGTGCAGTTCACGCTGAACCTCGATCAGCTGCCAGAGTGGATCTCACGCCTGGTGCTGTGTGCCACAAGCGACTCGCAGCCGATTGGCCGCCTGCGGCGCGGCCAGGTGACGATCACGCCGTCGGTGGGCGACCCTCAGCAGTTCATGCTGACCCCCGGCGGCGATGAGCTGGCCGTCATGCTGGTGGAGATCTACCGGCACCAGGGGGCGTGGCGCGTCACGGCGGTAGAACAGGGCTTTAACGGCGGCATGGCGGCGCTGGTGAGGTCCTTTGGTGGAGAGGTGGCCGAGGAAGAACCGGCCCCGCCAGCTCTGGCCACTGTGTCTCCGCCCGCGCCTCCAGCCGCGTCAGCGCCCGCCAGCAAGGTTGACCTGCGCAAACAGCAGGTTGGTGCGGTGCTGACCCGGACAGGGATCAGCGGCCTCAGGGCGCGGGTCATGGTCGTGATGGACGCTTCTGGCAGCATGGGGAAGCTCTACAGCCGCGGCACAGTTCAGGAGACGCTCGAACGGCTGATTCCTGTTGCGGCCCGTCTGGACGACAACAATGCCATGGAGTTCTGGTATTACGCCAGCCGGTTTGCGCGCATGGGCGACCTCGACGAGGACAGTGTGCTGGGTGTGGCGGGCACGCAGATGCCTCAGCTGATGGGCGTCGTGCCCGCCGTGAAGCAGATCGGCTACGGCAACAATGAGCCCCCGGTGATGCAGGACGTGCTAGGGGTGCACCGGGAAGCCGCCGCAGAGGACCGTGCCGCGCGCCTACCTGTGCTGCCGACCCTGGTGCTGTTCGTCACAGACGGCGGCATTGACAGCGGCACCAGCCGGAAGATCGAGAAGATTCTCAAGAGCACCGCCTCCGAGGCGCTGTTCTGGCAGTTCGTGGGCCTGGGCCAGGCAGATTACGGGGTGCTGGCCAGGCTCGATACCTTGCAGGGACGGGTACTCGACAACTCCGGGTTCTTCGCCGCCGATGACATTGACCAGTTGGACGACGAGCAGCTCTACAGTCAGCTGCTCAGTGAATTTGCGGCCTGGTGGAAGAAGTGGGAGACGCTGGGCTTGGGTGGGCCGCCCGCCGCCCGTACACCGGCGCCGGCAGCAGCTGCGCCTGCAAGTCAGGTCAGCCTGAAGAAAAACGCCAGCGTGAACATCGAAAAAGGCAAGAAAATTACGATCACCCTGCAGTGGGCCGGTCAGGGCGATCTGGATCTGTACGCTTTTTATGTCCTCAAAGATGGAACCACGGGCAAGGTGTACTACCGCGAGCAGGGCGCGTCCAGAAGGCCCCCGTACATCACGCTGTCGGGCGACAGCCGGAAAGCAGGCCAGGAAACGGCGGTCATTCACCGGCCGGACGAACTGGCACATGTGGTGTTCGCGGCGTACAGCGCCGTGTCAAACGGGGCAGGGTCGTTTGCCAGCTACAAGCCCCTAACCATCTTCACGGATGATCTCGGCCAGGAGGTCACGGCGCCGGTGCTGGGCCGCAACCACTTCTCGTTCTGGGTGGCCCTGTCGGCCATCGACCTGACCGGCGCGCAGGCAAAGATCAGTCATCTGGAGCGCTACTCCAGCTTCGGCACGGAGCGCAGCCCAGTACTACACGCTTCGGGGAAACTGGAGATGAATAAGGGCGTCATCGAGTTCAAGGGACGGTGAGGATGGTCTCGCGCGTCGTCGCTGCGCAAACCGGAGCGGCCAGGTCACCCTCGACCGCTTGGCAGACCAATGGAGGAAGTCAGCGAAAGAGGCAGCGGCGACAAGGGAGGTAAGGGGGTTGCTGGCTATCCAATGAACCTGGCAGTTGCTGCCCGGCTTGTGTGGACAGTCGCCCGCTGCACTGCGGCTGAGGTTGCTCTGGGCGCAAAGTAGGCCTTCTCCCTCGCCGTCGTGTAGAACGGGCGGCGTGAAGCGTGGGTTCTGGATGGGTAGGTTCTGGACACAGTGGCGGGCGGCTCAGCTGGCCGTCACCTTTCTGTCGGTCATTCCTCTGCCCGACCCAGGGAATGTGGGCGCCCAGGAGTTCCGGCGGGCCAGCGCCTATTACCCGCTGGTGGGGTATCTGGTGGGGGGCGCCGCCGCCCTGGTGCTGTGGCTGCCTCTTCCGCTGCCGGCGAACGTGCAGGCGGCGCTGGCTGTCTGGGCCTGGCTGGCGGTCACTGGCCTGATGCACTTTGACGGCCTGGTGGACAGCGCCGACGCGCTGCTGGCGCCACGCTCGCCAGAACGGCGCCTGGAAATCATGCATGACGTATATGTCGGGGCGTTTGGGCTGGCCACGGGGGTAGTGGCCCTGCTGCTGCTGTGGAGTCTGCTGGGTGCGGGCCTGCCTGCCTACGCCGCTGTGGTGGCGGCGGTGCTGGGCCGCGCGGTGATGTGGGGCGTCATGAACGCTTTCCCGGTGGCAGGCAGCAGTCGCCTGGGCGGGCAGTCGCGCGGCGGCGCCGTCTGGGTGCCGCTGCTGCTGACTGTGCCGGTGCTGCTGCTCCCCGGCGGCTGGCAGGCCGCGCTGGCGGCGGGCGCCGGTGGCTGGCTGGCGGCCCGGTTTGCGGCCGGGCGCCTGGGAGGTGGGCTGAGCGGCGATATCTACGGCTTGGTGGTGGTGGCCGCCGAACTGGGCGCGCTGGGAGCCTATGCCTGGGGCCGGGCGTGACCCTGCGCCTGCATCTGGTGAGGCACGCGCCCACAGCCCGCAACCGCGAGGGCCGCTATCCACTGGCACACGATGACGCTCCTCTTTCCGCCGCCGGAGAGGCACTGGCGCGGTCTCTGAAGTTGCGCGGCGCCGTGAATGAGGGGGCGACCGTGTTCGCGTCCCCGCGCTTGCGGGCGCGGCAGACGGCGGCGCTGGCCGGCTTTCCTCACGCCGCCCCCGCCCCCGAGCTGACCGAAGCGCAGTTTGGGGTGATGGCTGGCCTGACCTGGGCCGAGCTGGAAGCCCGCCACGGGCCCGCGCCGCGCGCCTGGATAGAGGCCCTGGCCGACCCTGATTCGGGCGGTGGCCCACCAGGGGGCGAGACGGGGCGCGCCTTTCACGCGCGGGTGCGGCACTGGCTGGACGCTCTGCCCAGCAGCGGCGAGGTGCTGGCCTTTGCCCATGCGGGCAGCCTGCAAGCCGCCCTGCGGGTCACCGTGGGCCTGAACGCGGTGGTCACGCCGCCGGGCACGCGGGTCACCCTGGACCGGGGCAAGGTGGACGGCGGCGGGGCGGCGTGGTGGCTGGTCGCGCTGGTGCCGCCCGAGGCACCGTAACCGCACGGGCTGCGCCAGCTGAGACAACTTCCAACTGTCAGGCCCAGACACCAGCACAGAAGTTGTGCGCCTGGAACCCGCTGGACTTCTGCGCCCCTTGTACGGCCTCCAATGGATATCGAGCGGCCTTGAAAAGCGATGCAGCAGCCTCGAAGAGATTCGCAAAAGGGCGAGAACAACGGCAGATTTCGCCGTGTGGAGGCGCAGACGGCGCCCTTCTGCGCTGTGCGGTCATGACGCAGAATCCGTACCACTCGGCTTGAACCGTCCTCGCAAGCGGTGGCCTCGGAATCCGTCTGATAGGCTCGGGGCACCTGAGCCAGGGGAAGTCCGGTGAAGGTCTGCTCTCCGAGCGGCCCAGTCCGGCGCTGTCGCGCAGCGGTAATCAGGTGCGGAATACAGTTCCCACCTGTCAGCCCGAATGCCTCTCAGGGACGTCTCGCCTCACGGCGGGGCACCTCTCGCTGTCAGAGGGCCGCAGTTACGCATGAACGCGACCTGCTTTCCGGCCCCAGGCCCTGGCGGGTTTTTCTGTTTCGTGCGCCCGCACAGGTGGCCTGTTTTCGCCCCGCACGCCGGAGCTTTTCATGCCCCACCCACGTTCCCTCGTCCCTACCCCTGCTCGCTGGAGCCTGAATCTGACGGCTGTGCTGGCCGCGGCAACCCTGTCGGGCGCGTCGGCCACCAGATACCCGCTGACGGTCACCGACGATCTGGGACGCGCGGTCACCCTGCGCGCCGAGCCCCGGCGAATCATCTCGATGCTGCCCAGCCACACCGAGACCCTGGAGGCCATCGGCGCCGCTGACAAGCTGATTGCAGTGGACCTCTACAGCAATGCCCCCAAGGCGCTCGTTGACCGCTTGCCCAAGGTGGGCAGCGCCTATCAGCCCAACCTTGAAGCCATCGCGGCCCTGAAACCCGACCTCGTCCTGGCCGACGAATCCAGCGGCTCGCGCCTGACCGAGAAACTGGCGGCGGCGGGCCTGACGGTCTACGGCGGCACCGCCCAGACCTACAAGGAAGTCTTCGAGAAGATCGCCACTCTGGGCAAACTCACCAACCGCGAGGTCAACGCCACCCGCCTGGTCACCCGCATGCGCAGTGACCTGAATGGCCTGCAACAATTGGTGATCGGCCGCCCCAAGGTCAGCACCTACTACGAGGTTGACCCCGCGCCCTATTCGGTGGGCCCCAACTCATTCATTGGAGCGCTCATCAGCCAGGCGGGCGGCCAGACCATCGTGCCCGCGCGGCTGGGCAACTTTCCTAAACTGGACCCGGAACTGATTGTCAAAAGTGATCCGCAGGTCATGGTAGGCCTAACCCTGGATGAAGCCCGCCGGCGCCCCGGCTGGAGCAGCCTGCGTGCAGTGTCCTCTGGTCAGGTGTTTAACCCCACGCCCGAAGAGCGCGACGCCCTGAGCCGCCCCGGCCCGAATCTGGTCACCGCGCTGCGCAGCCTGATTCGCTGGCTGCACCCTGAGGCGCTGAAATGATGGGCGACACCGTGCCCGGCGAGTCCACCCAGGAACGCCGCGAGCGGGCCATGCGCGAGCTGACCGAGCAGCGCGACGCTTACCGCAAGAAAGAGGGGGTGAGCAAGGGGCGGCGCGGCCTGATTATCGTGAACACCGGCAAGGGCAAGGGCAAGACCACCGCCGCGCTGGGCCTGATGATGCGGGCGCACGGCCGTGGCCTGCGCGTCAAGATGTTCCAGTTCCTGAAGCACGACACTGCAAAATTCGGGGAACACCGCACGTTGGACGCGCTCCAGCTGCCCTATCAGGGGCTGGGCGACGGCTGGACCTGGCGGTCACGCGACCTCGAGAACAGCGCGGAGCTGGCGGCGCACGGCTGGACCCTCGCCAAAGAAGCGGTGCTGTCGGGCGACTACGACCTGATCGTTCTGGACGAGTTCACCTATCCCCTGAAATACGGCTGGGTGGAGTGGACCGAGGTGGAAGCTGCGCTGCGGGCCCGCGACCCCCGGCTGCATGTGGTGATTACCGGCCGGGGCGCCCTGCCAGAGCTGGTAGCCCTGGCCGATACGGTGAGCGAGATTCAGCCGGTCAAGCATGCTTACGCCGCAGGGATTGGCGGGCAACTGGGCATCGAGTACTGATCGTGGGCTCGGCGACATGCAGGAACGCATGAGGCGGCTGGTGATTGCGGCGCCGCACTCTGGCAGTGGCAAAACCACCGTCACGGCGCTGCTGTGCCTGGCGCTGCGCGGACGCGGCCTCACGGTTCAGCCGTATAAATTTGGCCCCGACTACCTCGACCCAACCCACCTGAGCCGCGCGGCGGGATGGCAGGCGCGCAACCTCGATACGTTTCTGCTGTCACAGACGCGCATGAAAGCCCTGTTCCAGCGGTCAGCGGCGGGGGCCGACCTCGCGCTGATCGAGGGCGTGATGGGCCTGTACGACGGCCGTGACCCGAGCAGCGATGAACACAGCACGGCCGACCTGGCCAGTCAGCTGGACGCCCCAGTGGTGCTGGTGATTGACGCGGGCGGCATGGCGCGCACCGTGGCGGCCCTCGCGGCGGGCCTGCGCGACTTCCGGCCAGGGCTCCGGGTGGCGGGGGTCATCCTGAACCGGGTGGGTGGCGCCCGGCACGCCGAGCTGTGCGAGGTCGCCCTGGCGCAGGTGGGGCTGCCGGTCCTGGGTCATGTCTCCCGCGACGCGCATCTGGAGTTGCCCGCACGTCACCTGGGCCTCCTGAGTGCCGAGCAGGCCCACTGGGACGAGGCCGCCGCCCTGAGTGCTGCAGCCCACCTGCGGCTGGACGACCTGTGGGAAGCGGCCGATGTCAGCCCCAGCGGCGACGAGGGACACGCCAGCACGCCAGCCCTGACCTTTCCCACGCCGCGCGTCCGCATTGCCTACGCGCTGGACGAGGCCTTTCACTTTTACTACCCGGACGCGCTGGATGAACTGAGGCTGGCCGGCGCAGAATTGGTGCCATTTAGCCCCCTGCGGGACGCTGGCCTGCCGCCGGGCAGCTCGGGGCTGCTGCTGGGGGGCGGCTACCCCGAAGTCCACGCCGCCGGGCTGAGTGCCAACGCCGCCATGCGGCAGAGCGTGCGCGCTTTTGCCGGCGCTGGGTTTCCAGTCGTGGCGGAATGCGGCGGCCTGATGTACCTCGCCGAGCACCTGGAGACCGGAGGGGAGACGTGGCCGATGTGCGGGGTGGTGCCCTACCGCACCCGCATGGCGTCCTCGCTGACCCTGGGCTACCGTGACGCGCAGGCCCTGCAGGAGTCTCCGCTGTGCCCGGCCGGCGCGGGCGTGCGCGGCCACGAATTCCACTACTCGCACCTGACCCACCCGCCGACCCATCCCGCCTACCAGTTTGCTGGCCGGGGCGGCGAAGAGGTGACCGAGGGGTACGCGCGGGGCAACGTGCTCGCCAGTTACCTGCACCTGCATTACGCGGCGGACCCCGCCATGGCGCGGCGGTTGGTCCAGCGCTGCGCCGAGGCCGCGAGATGAGCCGCCGCGCGCTGCTGCTGGCCCTGACGCTTGACGTCCTGGGCGAGCCACCCGCCGCGCTGCATCCGGTCGTCTGGATGGGCCGCTTCCTGAAGCGGGCGCGCCGGACCTGGACGGCCACCACCCCACGGGGTCAGCTGGAGGAAGGCGCACGGTCCTGGCTGGGCGGCGCGCTGCTGACCGGCGCGGTGGCGACGCTGGGGAACGCGCTGCCCTGGCCGCTACAAGGGGCGCTCCTCAAGCCTCTGCTGGCGCGGAAGGCCCTGTTTGACGCGGCCCAGCAGGTGCAGCGCGCCCTCCAGGGCGGCGACCTGCCCGAAGCCCGGCGACTGCTGGCGTGGCACCTTGTCAGCCGGGAAACCAGCGGCCTCACGGCCAGCGAGGTGGCCGGGGCCTGTATCGAAAGCCTGGCCGAGAACCTGTCGGACAGTGTGGTGGCCCCCCTGCTGGCCTACCGCGTGGGCGGCCTGCCCCTGGCGGCGGTGTACCGCTATGCCAACACCGCCGACGCCATGTGGGGCTACCGCACGCCCGACCTGGAAGACGCCGGCAAGGCGGCGGCGCGGGCCGACGACCTGCTGAACCTCCTGCCGGCACGGCTGACGGCCCTGTGTGCCCTGGCGGCGGCTGGTGGGCGCGGCTGGCGCGTGTGGGCCGCCGACCGCCGCGCGCCCCTCAGTCCCAACGCCGGGCACCCCATGAGCGCCTTTGCCGGGGCGCTGGGCCTGCGCCTGGACAAACGGGATGCGGCGGGACAACCGCTGTATGTGCTGAACGGAGCGGGTCGCCCTCCGCACCACAGCGATATTGCCCGAGCCCTGGTGCTGGCGCGCGGCAGCCTGATGCTGGCCACGGCCGCGCTGCTGCTCTGGCCGTTACACCAACGCAGGCGCCCGGTGGCCCGGTGACCCGCCTGACCCCGGCGGCCCTGCCGCCGCTGCTGCCCCGCGCGGCGCACGGCGGCCCAGGGCAGGTGCCGTTCAGCGGGCTGGATTTCAGCGTCAACAGCAACCCGTTCGGCCCCAATCCTGCCCTGCTCCAGGCGGTCAGGGACGCCGACCGCACCCAGTATCCCGACCCCACCTACCACGCGGTGCGTGAGGCGCTGGCGGCCTGGCACGGCACCACGCCGGCGCAGGTGGCCCTCAGCACCGGGGCTTCCGACCTGCTTCACCGCTGCGTGCGGGCGCTGGTCCCCCCAGGGGCGGCGGTGCTGAGCCTGCACGCGCCATTCGGAGAGCTGGCGCGGGCGGTGGCGCTGGCGCGGTCCCCGCTGTCTGTGCTGGACGACCTGACCCGGCCGTGGCCAGCAGACACAGCGCTGCTCTATGTGGGGCAGCCGCACAATCCCACCGGGCGCATCCTGCCCGCTTCGGCCTGGCCTCTGGTGCTGCGCCGCGCCGAGGAGCAGGGCACCCTGATTGTGGTGGACGAAGCCTACGCCCCGTTCACAACACTGGACCCACCCCCCGCCCACCCACAGGTGCTCCGGCTGCTGTCCCCCGGCAAGGCGCATGGCCTGGTCGGCGCGCGCCCCGCCTACGCGCTGGCCAGCGCCGACCTGTGTGCCCGGCTCGACAACCTCGCCCCGGCGTGGCACCTGAGCGCTGGAACGGCCGCCCTGCTGGAACGGCTGCCGGGCGCCTCGGCCTTTCTGGACGAGACCCTGCCGCAGGTGCAGGCGGGCGCCGCCCAGTTGGCGGGCCAGCTGCGGGCTCTTGGCGAGGTCGAGCATCACGGCACGCCGTTTCTGACCCTCAGGGTAGGGGAGGCTGCGGCGGTCACCAGCCAGCTGTGGGCACGCGGCATCAAGGTCCGTGACTGCGCCAGCTATGGCCTGCCGGGCTGCATCCGGGTCAGCACCCGCCCGCCCGAGCAGAATGCGGCGCTGGTGGCGGCGCTCAGGGCCGTGCTGGCCCCGGCAGAGTCCTCGCAAGCGCTGGGAGGGGAGACACATGAGTAAACGTCCAGGCCGCGCGCTGATGGTGCAGGGCTGCACCAGCAATGCCGGAAAATCGTATCTGTGCGCGGCGCTGTGCCGCGCGCTGGCCAATGAGGGTTACCGGGTCGCGCCGTTCAAGGCCCAGAACATGAGCAACAACGCCGGGGTGACGCCGCACGGTCAGGCCGGGGGAGGGCTAGAGATGGGCCGCGCCCAGCTGGTCCAGGCCCGCGCCGCGCGGGTGGTGCCCGACGTGCGGATGAACCCGGTGCTGCTTAAGCCGGAAGCTGACACCCGCAGTCAGGTGGTGCTGCTTGGGCGGGTGGAGCCTGAAATCACCGCCCTGCCCTGGCGTGAGCGCAAGCCCCGCCTGTGGCCCTTCGTGCAGGAGGCACTTCACAGCCTGCTGGCCGAGTACGACGTGGTCGTCATTGAGGGGGCGGGCAGCCCCGCCGAAGTGAACCTGAGAAGCAGCGACATCGTGAATATGCGGGTGGCGCTTGAGGCCCAGGCCAGCGTGCTGCTGGCCGCCGACATTGACCGGGGCGGCGCGTTCGCGCATCTGCTGGGCACCTGGCACTGCCTGACCCCCGAGGAACGCACGCTCCTCAAGGGCTTCATCCTCAACCGCTTCCGGGGTGACGCCCGGCTGCTCGCGCCCGCGCCCGAGTGGCTCCAGGCGCAGACCGGCGTGCCCACCGTGGGCGTGGTGCCGTGGTTGCACATCCCGCTCCCCGAGGAAGATGGGGTGGCGCTGGACCGGTCTGGCGCGGCCCCGGACCCGTCCGCAGGCTTCGTGGCGATTGCCCGCCTGCCGCGCGTGTCCAATCTTGACGAGTTTGCGCCGCTGGGCGAGCGGGCGCGCTGGGTCTCCACTCCGGCCGAGCTGGAAGGAGCGCGGGCGGTCATTCTCCCTGGTAGCAAAAGCACGGCGGCCGACCTGCGCTGGCTGCGGGAAAGCGGGCTGGCGGCGGCCACCACGCGCCTCGCCGGGCAAGGGCTGCCCGTGTTTGGCGTGTGCGGGGGGCTTCAGATGCTCGGCCAGACCCTGAGCGATCCCCTGGGGGTAGAGGGCGGCGCGTCTGTACCGGGCCTGGGCCTGCTGGATCTCCACACTGACTTCGCTCTTGACAAGACCACCCTGAATACAGACATCACCGACCCCGAAACGGGCTACGCCCTGAGCGGCTACGAGATACACCACGGGCAGACCCGCAGCGGGCCGCAGGTGCAGGAATTGGTGCCTGGGCGGCTGTGGCGTCAGGGGAACGTGCGCGGCACCTACCTGCACGGCCTGCTGGAAAACCCGGCCTATCTGGAGCGCTTTCTCGGCTGGGCCGGGCTGCCTGCGCCGCGTGAACTCGACAGCCTTGACGCCCGCCTGGACGCTATCGCCGCGCAGATCAAAGCCAGCATGGATTGGGACGTTGTGCGGGGGCTTCTGTGACAGCGGCGGACGCGCGGCCAGGGCGCCTCCTCTTCGTGACAGGCGGCGCGCGCAGTGGCAAAAGCCGTTTTGCCGAAGGATTGGCGGCTGGGTCAGGTCTCCCCGTCACCTACCTGGCCACTGCTCAGGCCCTGGACAGCGAGATGGCCGACCGCATTGCCCGCCACCGCGCGGACCGCCCCGCCGGGTGGCTGACCGTCGAGGAGCCGGTGCACCTGACAGCAGCCCTTCATAGCGTTCAGACGCCCGTGGTGCTGCTCGACTGCCTGAGCCTGTGGGTCAGCAACTTGCTGCTGGCCGACTGGACCGAGGACCACCTGGCCAGCGCCACGGCGGACCTGCTGGACGCCGCCCTGAGCCGCCCCGGCCTGAGCATCGTGGTGACCAACGAGGTGGGCCTTGGGATCGTGCCCGACAATGCGCTGGCCCGGCGCTACCGCGATGTGTTGGGCCGCGCCAATCAGGCCTGCGCGGCCAGCAGTCATGAAGCCTGGCTGCTGGTCAGCGGCCTTCCCCTGAAACTGAGAGGTTGAGTATGAATGCTGATTCTTCCCACACCGCTGGCGCGCTGCGCGACCTGATTGACCACCTTCCCGACCCCTGCCCCGACTCTCTGGCGCGGGCCGCCGAACGCCAGGACCAGCTCACCAAGCCGCGCGGCGCCCTGGGCGACCTGGAAGCGCTGGCCATCCGGCTGGCCGGGGTATTTGGCACGGAGCGTCCGCACCCCCAGGGGGCCGCCGTCATCGTGGCCGCCGGCGACCACGGCGTGACCAGTGAAGGTGTGAGCGCCTATCCGCCAGAGGTGACCCCCGCCATGCTCGCCAATTTCCTGGCCGAAACGGAAGCTGGGCCGGGGGGCGCGGCCGTCAACGCCCTTGCCCGCGCCACTGGTACGCGCGTGTACGTCATGAACGCAGGCGTCAATGCCGATTTGCCGGACCATCCGGGCCTCATCCGGGCCGCCCTGCGGCGCGGCAGCCGCAACCTGCGGGTGGAAAGCGCCATGACCGAAGAGGAAACCCGGCAGCTGATTCTGGCCGGAGCGCGCGCCGCCCAGCAGGCCATTGAAGACGGCGCGGATTTCCTTATTCCCGGAGAGATGGGGATTGGCAACACCACACCCGCCGCCGCCATTACGGCCCGGATGCTGGGGGCTGCGCCGGAAGCTGTGACTGGGCGCGGGACGGGCGTGGACGACGAGCGCCTGAGTCATAAGGTGGCCGTGGTGCGCGCCGCCCTTGAGCGCAGCCCGGTGACGGACCCTCTGGCGGTGCTGACCGAATTTGGTGGCTACGAGATTGCCGCCATGCTCGGGATGATGCTGCAGGCCGCGCGTGAGCGGCGCGCCGTGATTCTGGACGGCTTTGTCGAGGGCAGCGCGGCCCTGATTGGCGTAGCGCTCAATTCGAACCTGCGCCACTTTCTTTTTCCGGCTGGCGAGTGCGCCGAACGTGGCCACCGCGCCCAGCTGGAGCACCTTGGTCTCAAACCCATGTTCAACCTGGGCCTGCGGCTCGGTGAGGGAACGGGCGGCGTGCTGGCCGTTCCTCTGCTGCGCGGCGCCGCCGCCACCCTGCGCGAGATGCGAACCTTCGAGGAGGCCGGTATTGCTGCGGGGTAGGTCTGGGGGGTTGATTGTTGAGTTTGAGCAGATCGGGGAATTCGGTGGGTAGCTGATTCAGCCCTTGAAATCTCGCTGGGTAAGATCGTTGGCCTGGGTCAGAGCTAGAGGTGCTGAGCTGAACGTCTCGCTGACGGCGCAGAGACGGCAGGAGCACGCCCTGGGTGAAGGGCATGAATTCTGCCTTCTTCGGAACAAGTGCCAACTCTGCGCCCGGCAGTGGCCATGCTCCCTCTCTCTGGAGCGTTACAGGGCCGTCTCGCTGAGGTGACCAGATTCACTCTGAGCGCCAGCGGTCCCCCTCAAGGCTGTTGGCGCCTCTGCCGCCTTCGGTCACTCCTTTCAGTCGCCTGAGAAGCGGTTGAGGGGATTGTCCTTTCAATCGTTCTGAACGCCACTTTCAGATGACCGAGGTCCCCCCTAATGGGTGCATCGGTCACTTTGCGCGCAGAAGACAGGACCAGCGTGTCAAAGTGACGCTTGACTTTCAGCTGTTCTCCGTTCTGCACCAGCGCCGATGTGGCTCCGGGGACACTGTTTTGCCGGTTGTTCCCCGCCGCCCGCCGCTTCCCGGAGTCACCTGCCTGCCGTGAATCTCGCCCTGCTGCATAGCCTCTTTGTCAACCTCAGCGTGCTGGTCACGTTTTCTTTTCTGCTGAGCCTGACCTACCGCGCCTGGCCGCCGCCGCCCGGCTGGCAGCTCAAGTCCCTGCGCCTGAGCCTGACCGTGCTGACCACCACCGTGCTGTATCTGATGGCCACGCCCGAAGCGTCGGGCGCCCGCATTGAGCTGAGTCTGGTGCCTGTGGCCCTGATGACGCTGCGGTATGGGGGCTGGCTGGGGGTGCTGGTGGGTCTGCCGTCGTCCCTGCTGCCGCTGGCTGGTCCGGCTCACGACGCCCTGCCCAGCGTCCTGAACTTGCTGGCGGTGGTGGGGCTGACCCACGCCCTGCGCTGGACCCTGAATATGGAAGATGCCAAGGGGTCTTTGCAGCGCTACGGCTGGGCGGTGGGCCTGATCTTTCTGCCTATCGAGTGGCCCCGGCTGCTGCTGGGCGACGCCGAGACCCTGATGCGCGTGTATCTGCCCGCACTGGCCTTTCACCTGGTGGGGTTCTGGCTGTGCGCCACCATGATTACCAGCCGTGTGGCCCTACTACAAAGCCGCGACCAGTTCCGGCTTCAGGCCCTGCAAGACGCGCTGTGCGGTCTGCCCAACCGCCGCCAGTTCGAGCTGGACCTCCCCCTGACCGAGCCCGGCGACGCCCTGCTCCTGATTGATCTGGACCATTTCAAGCGCGTGAACGATGAGTTCGGGCATCCGGTCGGCGATGAGGTGCTGGCGGCCGTCGGGCGCGTGCTGGCCGACACCCTGCGGGGCCGTGACCGCGCCTACCGCTACGGCGGCGAGGAATTCGCCGTGATTCTGCGGCGGGTGCCGGGTGACCAGCTGCCGCAGATTGCGGGGCGCCTGCGCGCGGCGGTGTCGGCCCTTCAGTTTGCGCCGCCGCTGGGGGGCGTGACCGTCTCGGTTGGTGGGGCGTCCTTTGGGCCGTGGTCCAGCACGCGTACGCTGTGGCAGGCCGACGAGGCGCTCTATCACGTGAAACAGTCGGGGCGCAACGGCGTGCGGATTGCGGCCCCCACCGCAGGGCTGCCGCCCGCCGAGGAGCTGGAGGCCTGGCTGCGTCAGTCGTCAGGAGCAGTGAGTGGGGAATAGATAGTGGCGAGCGCCTGCCGGGCCGTCCTGTTTGAAAATGAGCTTCAGGGATTTGCTACCCTCTGAACGCTGTGGTTGAGGGCTTTGTTGGAACCGGCCGTCCTCTTTAACGCTGTCTCACACGCTTTTTAAGCGTTGCCACTGAGGTCCAGCGCGGCTGACCTCACGACATGCTCGGTAGACAGCCGCCACACAGGAGTCGGCGGTAGCCCCCTTTTTGCAACGCTCGTTAAGATTGTCCCTCATTTGGCGGGCCCTTTCTGGTCTCACCATAAGGGTGTTCCCGTCCCTGTTCGCCAGCCTCTTCTTTCGCGTTGTCTTCCAATGCTGACGCCGGTCCTGGTCTGATTCAGCTGCCCAGCTCTATCCGTCTTTCCCGCGCCTTCCGGCGCCGCTGAACAGGATGGTGGCTTTCTTGTTCCGTTGCTTCCCGCCCAGGGCGACCGCCGTGGGTTCTGGCTTTTCAAACGCTCTGCGTTTCAGGCCCGTGAAGGGCGAGGCGCGCGCCGCTGGCGCCTCCCGGCTATGAGGTCACCTGGCCGCTCGGCTGCCCGGTCACTCCGGGTTCAGGTGCTGGGGCTGCTGGCGCTGCTGTTCGTGCCCGCTGCCCTGGCTTCACTGGTTCTGGTGCCCAATGTCGTCAGCGCCCGCTTTGCAGCCATTGAGCAGGAGCAATTGCGGCAGGCCACCCAGATTGCCAGCGCCAACTTGCAGGCTGAGGGGCGCCGGGTGGGGCTGTTTGTGCTGAATTTCAGCCTCTGGAGCGAAACCTTTGACTTCGCCGCTGGGCGGAATCCAGAGTACCTCGCCGCCAATCTGGTGCCGGGGACTTTCAAGGGTGGCCGGGTGGATTACTGGGGCATTCAGGACGCGGCGGGCCGTTTGCGCTCGGCCGCGACATTTGAAAGGGAGCGGGTGGTGCCGGCCACCGCGCTGGTCACGGCGCTGTTTGGGCAGTTGCCCCGGCCGCTGCCCGCCGAGGGCGCCGAGGGGGTGGCGCAGCTGGGGGGCCGGGCCTACGTGGTCGCCGCCCGGCCCATCACACGGGACGATGGAAGCGGCAACGGCGGCGCGATGCTGCTGGCCCGCGAACTGACGCCCGCCGTCCTGAGCGGCCTGATGTACGGCGAAACGGCCTTTCGGGTGCGGCTGACTGCCCAGCCGCCGGCCTCTCCTCAGTTGCGGCTGGAGGCGGCCGAGGGGGTGGCCCTCAGCGCCCTGCCAGCCCCCAAGGGCCCAGCCCAGCTGGCCTTGCAGGTGGCGGTGTCCCGCGCCGTGTCGCAGGCGGGACAGGCCACCATCGCGTACTTGCGCCTGGTGACGATTCTCACGGCGCTGCTGCTGGCGGCTGGCCTCCTGCTGTTTCTGAACCGGCGGGTGCTGGGCGTGCTGGAAGGCTATGGGCGCGACACCCAACGAATTGCAGGCGACCCCACGCACCGCCTGGCCAGCCATGACCGCACCGAGTTGGGGCTCCTGGCCGGGACCATCAACGAGCTGCTGGACCACCTGCAGACCCGTGAGGCGCAGCTGCGGGCCCGCGCCCACCACGACGACCTGACGGGCGCCCTAACCCCAGCCGGGCTGCTGGAAGAGCTGGGCGAGGTGCCCCACGCCCGCTGCATCCTGCTGGTCGAGGTCATGCGGCTGCAAGAACTCAGCGGCCTGTACGGCGACAGCTTTGTGGACACACTGCTGGCCGCCCTGGCCGACCGGATGCGGGCGGCCGGGCCGCAGTACCTGGTGGCGCGGCTGTCCACCACCACCCTGGCGCTGGTCTCGCGCGGGCCAAGCGACTTCAAGCCGGCGGCCCTGCTGGCCCGCCTGGCCCAGCCGTTTCCTGTACAGGACGGCGAGGTCTCGGTCAACTTCACGGCAGGCTATGCCGAGGCCCCGGACGCCCTGCCCGCGCCGGCCCTGCTGCGTCACGCGAACATTGCCCTTCAGCACGCGCTGGACGTGCACGAGCCACTGGGCCTGTTCACCGATGAACTGCTGCGGCGCAGCCAGGAAGCCCACCAGCTGGAAATGCAGCTGGCCGGTGCAGCGGCGCGCGGCGAGCTGTCGGTGGTGTACCAACCTGTGGCCGAAGTCGCCACGGGGCGCTGGAGTGCCATGGAGGCGCTGCTGCGCTGGACGCACCCCACGCTGGGGCCGGTGTCGCCCGCCACGTTTATTCCGCTGGCCGAACGCAGTGGCCAGATTTACGCGCTGGGCGACTGGGCGCTGCGCGCCGCTGTGCAGGAGGTGCAGGCGGTCCGTGCCCAGTGGCCCCAGGTGCGTGTCAATGTGAATGTCAGTCCGGTGCAGCTCCTGATGCCGGATTTTGCTGCCCACGTCCTCAGTACGCTGGACGACTTGAAGGCCCCCCCCGACATCCTGACTGTAGAGGTCACCGAGTCCACGGTCATGCAGAACCTCGACCTAGCCTGTGTTCACCTCGCCCGCCTGCGCAGCGCGGGCATTCGGGTGGCGCTGGACGATTTTGGCAGTGGGCATTCCAGCCTGTCGCTGCTCAGCGAACTTCCTCTGGATACCGTCAAACTGGACCGCTCTTTCCTGAGGGCCACCGCCGAGAACGCGGGGCGGCAAGCGCTGCTGCGCAGCACGGTGGGTCTGGCGCGCGACCTGGGGCTTCAGGTGGTGGCCGAGGGGGTCGAAGACCAGGCCATGCTCGACTGGCTGGGCAGCCTCTCGTGCGACTACGTTCAGGGCTACTACATCGCCCGGCCCCAGCCGCTGGCGACCCTGTTGCCGCAGCGGCCAGGGGCAGTGCGTGAGCACACTACCCACACCGCGCCATAGACAGGCGTCAGCCAGGGGCTTGAAAGAAAGCTGTGCGAAAGAGGGGGTAAGCTGGGGGGCATGACACAGGTGGTGCCGGCTCAAGCGTCCTCCGCTCATTACGGTGCGTCGGGCCTGGCCGATATCTGCCCGGTGCTGCTCCACAACGACGAGCAGCTGTACCGTCTGGGCCAGTCGCTGGCCGTCCTGTTCGCCCATCAGGGGTCGTCGCAGCGTGTGCGTATCCTGATTCTCAAAGATGACCCGACCAACCCGCTGGCGCTGCAAGGCGACCGCCTGATGCGCCCCGGCGCCACGCTGGGCCTGAAAGCCGAACTGCGTCACCAGCAGCACCTTCAGGCGCGCTGCTCGGCCGCCCTGGGTGCGGACCCCACCCCGGTGGACCTGCTGACCCGCGACAATCAGGTGTTCGAGCTGGTGAACGGCGAGGAGCAGTCACGGGTGTCCAGCGCCGCGCTGGCCCTGGCAGCCGCTATTGACAGCGCCAGCCGCGCGCCCGCCGCTAAGCCGGTGTCTGGCCTGGGCCGCCTGTTCCGCAAGCCCCAGGATGACGCGCCCCTGAGCAGTGACAAGGGCGCCGTACAGCGCACCCTGGAGGAACTGCGGGAGGCGGTGAAGGGACTGCGCGTGACTCCCTTTGCGACCCTGACCCTGGAGTGGGACGACGTTCCCGATCTGAGCTAAAGGTAAAAGAGAGGCGCGCGCTGAATTGAATGTTCAGCGCGCGCCTCTTCTGATGATCAGCGGCTAGCGGCTCTGGGTATCAGCGGCGTCGCGCAGGGCGTCGCCCAAGAAGTTGAACGCCAGCACCGACACCACAATCAGCACGCCTGGCAGCAGCAGCCACGGGTACAGGCTGAGGGTCTCGAAGTTCTGGGCGTCCTTGAGCAGCAGGCCCCAGCTGGTCATGGGTTCCTTGATGCCCAGGCCCAGAAAGCTCAGGGCACTTTCGCCCAGGATGTAGCCGGGCAGGGCCAGCGTGGCCGTGACAATCAGGAAAGAGGACAGGTTGGGCATGATGTGGCGCAGAATCACGCGCAGGTCGCTGGAGCCCAGTGCGCGGGCCGCCTGCACATAGTCCACCCCGCGCGCCCCGAGCACCTGCCCGCGCACCACGCGCGCCAGTCCCGCCCAGCCAATCAGGGCCAGTACCGCCACGATGCCCAGGTAGACCCAGGTGGAGGGCCACCGGGCCGGAATGATGGTGGACAGCGCCAGCAGAATCGGTAAGCGGGGAAACGACAGCAGCACCTCCACCAGCCGCTGAATCAGGCCGTCCACCCAGCCGCCGTAATAGCCGCTGACGCCGCCCAGGACGATGCCGATAGCAAACGAGATCAGAATGCCGATGAGGCCCACCGTCAGCGACACCTGTGACCCCACCAGCATCCGTGAGAACAGGTCGCGGCCAAACTTGTCGCTGCCCAGCGGAAAGTAGGTGCCGTCCTTGACGCCGAACAGGTGCCACTGGCTGCGAAAGACGCCCAGGAATGAATACCCGAACTCGGCCGGGTCGTCGCCGCGCACGAAGAACAGAATGGGTAGAGGCCGGGTGCGGTCCTCGCTGAAGGTGCTGGCAAAGGTCACGGGGTCGCGGGTTTTCCTGAAGCCGTAGACGAAGGGGCGTGTCAGCTGGCCTTCGTGCACGAGATGCACCGCCTGGGGCCGCTGATAGGGCGCCTCCTCGTGCTGCGCCGTGATGGAATACGGCGCCAGAAACCCCGCCAGCAGCGCCACCAGATACAGCGCGCCCAGTACCCAGGCGCTCAGGACACCGGCGCGGCTGCGGCGAAAGCGGCGCAGGGCCAGCGCCAGTGGGGTTTGACGGCGTGCCGGGGCCGGCGACGCCGTGGGGGAGGGCAGGGCGGTCATACGGATGCCCTCCATTTCCACGCTATCCGGGAAAGAACCGGAGGGTCCTCCAATACCCGAAATCTACCCTCTTTTCCTCTCTGCTGTGCAGTGCTTCGCGGCCTTCCAGTCGAATGAAATTCCATTTGGAATTCGACGGTCATCGCAACCCTCATCACTCGAACCTCACGCGGGGGTCGGCCCAGGCCAGCGCCAGGTCGGAGAGCAGGTTCCCCAGCAGCAGCAGCAGCGCGCTGAACATCAGCAGGGTCATGGCCACGAACTGGTCCTTGTTCAGCAGGCTGTCGTACAGAAAGGGGCCGATGGTGGGCAGGTTCAGCACGATGCTGGCGATGATGGTGCCCGAAATCAGGCTGGGCAGGCTCAGGCCCGCCAGGCTAATCAGTGGGTTGACCGCGTTGCGCACCGCGTGGCCCCATAGCACCCGCCGGCCGGCCAGCCCCTTGGCCTGTGCCGTGCGGACATAATCCTGGTGCAGCACGTCCAGCAGCGAGGCCCGCATCTGGCGCATCAGGCCCGCCACACCCTCCAGCCCAATGGCAATCATTGGAATCCACAGGTGCGACAGCAGGTCCAGCACCCGCGCGCCGCTCCAGGGCGCATCAATGTAATCCGGGCTGAAGAGGCCGCCCACGTTGGTCCCGCCCGTCCTCAGGACCAGGGCAATCAGCAGCAGCGCCACCAGAAAATCCGGTGTGGCCAGGCTGATGTACCCTAGGAAATTCAGCAGTGTGGAGCGCCGGCGGTGGCGGTGAATGGCCGTGTAGATGCCCAGCGGCACCGCGACCACCCATGACACCACCAGCGTCAGGACCGCCAGAAACACCGTCCAGCCCAGCCGCTCCCAGATGAGGCTGCCCACTGGCCGGCCGTTGGCAAACGAGTACCCGAAATCGCCCTCGGTGACGATGCCGCGCACCCAGTTCAGGTACTGCGCCCACAGCGGCTGATCCAGGCCCAGCTGCCGGGTCATGGCCTGCAAGGATTCGGGGGTGACGCGCGGGTCTTCCTTGAACTGATCCAGAAAGCTGCCCGGCTGCAACTGAATCACCACAAAACACACGGCGCTGATGAGCAGTAGCGTGGGAACCATGCCGAGCAGGCGGCGCAGAGCGTAGGTCAGCATAGCGGGGGAAGTGGGGAGGAGGGAGTGGGGAGTGGGAAAAGCACAGAGGTCAAAGCGGGGCTCCTTTCAGTGGCGGGGAAAACAGGTGGGAAGCAGAGCACCTTCCTCTACTTCCCACGCACCATCCCCTCCTTACTTCTGGTAAATCAGGGGCACGGGGTTGTAGCCTGGAATGACCCCGAGGTTGTACATGTAGTTGCCGTATTTGTTGCTGACGGCCCCGATGTTCTCGGGCTTGGCAATCGGGGTGACCGGCAGATTCTGGGCAAACAGGAGCTGCCAGCGCGTGTACAGGGCCTTGCGGGCGCTGGCGCTGGGTTCCACGGCGGCCTTGTTGAAGATCTCGTAGATTTCCTTTTCCCAGGCAGCCATTTTGGCCGTGTTGGCGGGATCGCCGTCCTTGGCCGGCTGCGGCGCGCGGTGCCAGTAGTACAGGCTGCCGCCGGGTTGCCAGATGGGGCGGCGCAGTTCGGGGTCGGGCTGGTCGCCAAAGGCGTGCAGAATCATTTCCCAGTCGCCGCTCTGGCCGGTGGCGAGCAGGCGGCTGGAGAGAATGCCTTTCAGGTTCACCTTGACGCCTACTTTGGCAAAGTCGCTTTGCAAGATGGTGGCGATTGGGGGATACACGGCGCTGTCGGTGCCGTAGGTCAGGTCCAGTTCCAGCGGCTGCCCGTTTGGCAGCAGGCGGACACCCGCCGCATTCTTTTTGCTCAGGCCCATCGCGTCCAGGGCCGAACCCACGGCCGCCAGGTCAAAGTCGCCCAGCTGGCGGGTGGTGTTCGTGTAAAACGCCTTGTTGGCGGGGGCCACGCCGTGCCCAGGCAGGCTGGCCAGGCCGTTGTACACGGCGTCAATGATGCGCTCCCGGTTCACGGCCCCCTGCATGGCGCGGCGGAACTGTACGTCGCTCAGGACCCTGGCCAGCGCCGCGTTCTTGGCGTCAAAGTTGTAGGCCACGAAGGGCGGGCTGCCAAACAGCGCCGTGGAGCGCATGACCTTGAACGGCGCGCCCACTACTTCCTTCTGCTTCAGGTCAGGAAACTGCGCCCCGCTGATGTTCAGCTGGTCCAGATTGCCGGCCAGAAACTGCGCCACCTGCGCCTGTGGGTCGCGGATAATCAGGAAATCCAGGCTGCTGAGGTAAGGCAGCTTGGTCCCGGCGGCGTCCACCTTCCAGTAGTTCGGGTTGCGGGTCAGGGTGACCTTCTGGCCGGCGGTGTAGGTTGCCAGCTTGAAAGGGCCTGTGCCCACCACTTCGCTTTCGGCCACGTTGGTGGGCCACGCCCCGTTGATGTCGGCGGGCTTGGCATCGTTCTCCTGACCGTATTTCGCCAGCTTGTGCTGCGGCATGATGAAGTAGCGCTGCTGCAGCAAGAAAGCAGGCGCGGGCTGCGGCAGGGTAAAGCGCACCGTCATGGCGTCCACCTTGCTGATGGTGACGTTCTGGCCTCCCAGTTTGAAGTTGCCAGGGTCGCCCGCGCGGGCTTCGGGGTTCATGATCATGTTCTTGTAGGTAAACACCACGTCGTCGGCGTTGAAGGCCTGGCCGTCGCTCCATTTCACGCCGCTGCGCAGCTTAAAAGTGTAGACCTTGCCGTCCGGGCTGATCGTCCAGCTTTCCGCCAGGGCCGGCTCGATTTTGTAAGTCGCCAGGTTAAATTCCACCAGGCCGTCGAACAGTTGCTGGGAAATCAGGCCCAGGTTGTTGTCAATGACGCCGTAGTAAAAGAGGCTCTGGGGGCTGTCCCCCAGCGGCAGGGTGTAACTGCCGCCCGCCTTGCCGTTCACGACGCCCAGCGCGCCGTAGCCACTGACCTTCTTGGGAGCGGCCAAGGCTGCGCCGAGCAGAGCGAGAGAAACCAGGGCCAGCGTGCGAGGGACAAACATGGGAAACCTCCGGGGGCGGCGGGGATGAAGCGGCAAACAGCTTGAGACACACCAGCCTAATACCACCCCAGGACCACTTGCAACCTCTGGCCAAAGTGGACTGGAAGTGGTACGGTTGTCCCTGATGCTCGCCTCTCCTCACCTCTGGGCCATGCCCCTGGACGCGGCCAGCGCCACGCCGGTGTACGTGCAGGTGGCGCAGGGGCTGACGCAGCGCATCGAAAGTGGGCAACTGCGCGCGGGCAGCGCCCTGCCGGCCGAACGCGAGCTGGCCGCCGGGCTGGGCGTCTCGCGGGTGACCGTGCGGCAGGCCCTGGCGCTGCTCTCGCAGCAGGGCTTGCTGACCCGCCGGCATGGCAGCGGCACCTTCGTCACGCCGCCGCCGCGCCCCGGCGACTTGCCCAGCCGCACGCTGGGGCTACTGTCGTCGTTTTCTGAGGACGTGCGATCGCGCGGGCAGCTGCCCGGCGCTCAGGTGCTGAGTTTCGAGCGGGTCCGGCCCGGCGCCCAGGAAGCCATGAGCCTGGCCCTGTCGCCCGGTGAACTGGTCTACCGCCTGCGCCGCCTGCGCACCGCTGACGGTGAGGCCCTGGCGGTGGAGGACTCCACGCTGCCCGCCGCGCTGGTGGGCGACCTGGCCCCAGAAGACGTGCAGGACGCCAGTCTGTACGCGCTGCTCTCTGGGCGCGGCCTGAGCCCCGCACGGGCCATTCGCCACCTGCGCGCCGTGAACGCCGACCTGACACTGGCCCCACTGCTGGGCGTGCCGATGGGCGCGGCGCTGCTGACCACAGACCGGGTGTCGTGGCTCTCGGGCGGCCAGCCGATTGAATACGCCCGCGCCCACTACCGGGGGGACCGCTACGACTTCGTGATGGAACTTCAGGGCGGGGCCTGACCGTGCCGGCGCTGACTGGGCGGCTTCTGTCTGGGCGGGCGCCGCGCGTGCTGGGCCTGATGAGCGGCACGAGTGCCGACGGCATTGACGCCGCTCTGCTGGAATTGCCCGACTGGCCTGCCCTGGGCGAAGGGGGAGGCGGCCTCCCTGACCTGACGGGAGCGGCCCCACGCGGGCGGGTGCTGGCCCACACCTTCACCCCGTACACCCCCGATTTGCGCGCGGCGGTGCTGCGGGCCGGGCAGAACGAGGGCACCCCCGCCGAGCTGACACAGCTGCACTGGGCGCTGGGCGAGGCTTTTGCCCAGGCGGCGGCGCCGCTGGCTGAGGACGCCGACCTGGTGGCCAGCCACGGTCAGACGGTGCAGCATCACCCCCGCCCGGAGGCGGCGCGGGGCTGGACCCGGCCCGCCACCCTGCAACTGGGCGAGGCCGCCGTGATTGCCGCCCGCACGGGCAAACCGGTGGTGGCTGACTTTCGCCCCGCTGACCTGGCGGCGGGGGGGGTGGGCGCCCCTCTGGTGCCGTTTGCCGACTGGGCGCTGCTGGCCGAGGCGGGTATAAACCGTGCTCTGCACAATCTGGGTGGCGTCAGCAACCTGACCTTTCTGCCCGGTACCGATCCTGCAGGGGTCCTGGCCTTTGACACTGGCCCGGCCAATTGCCTGCTGGATGACGTGGCAGCCCTGGCCGGCCAGACACAGGACGAGGGCGGCGCGCTGGCGGGAGCTGGGACGGTTCACGAGGCCACCCTGAGCGCCTGGCTGGCCCACCCGGAACTGGCCACTCCACCTCCCAAAGCCACTGGACGCGAGGTCTGGACCCTCTCGCAGCTGCCCCGGCCAGCTTCTTTGAGCCTGCCCGACCTGGCGGCCACCGCCGTGGCCCTGACCGCCCGTACGGTGGGGGACGCTTACCGGCGCTGGGTGCTGCCGCGCGGGCTGGACGAGGTGGTCGTGGCGGGCGGCGGCGCGCGCAACCCCGCCCTGGTGGCGGCCCTGCGCGCCGAACTGCCTGTGCCGCTGCGCACCTTTGCCGACCTGGGCTGGACCGATCACGGCTTCACAGACGCCACGCGCGAGGCCGCCGCGTTTGCCTTTCTCGGTTATGCCCGCGCGCAGGGCTGGCCCAACACGCTGCCGCACACGACAGGCGCCGCCCAGGCCGTCAGTGCTGGCAAATGGACCCCCGCCCCCCTGACCCCCGGAGCGCCCTCATGAGCGACGCGCTGACCCCCCCCGAGTCCAGCCGCCCCACCCCCCAGCTTCGGCCCCCTGACTTCCGGCCAACAGAGGCGGTGCATCCAGGGCACACCAATCTGGACCAGCTGGAGCTGCCGGCGCTGGTGCAGGCCCTGGCCGACGACCAGCTGGGCGCGGTGCAGGCGGCGCGGGCCGCCGCGCCGCAGCTGGCCCGCGCCGCCGAGGCGGCACTGCTAGGTCTGGAACGTGGCGGGCGCCTGCTGTACGCCGGTGCGGGCACCAGCGGCCGCCTGGGCGTGCTGGACGCCTCGGAGTTGCCGCCGACCTTTTCCTGGCCAGAGACACGCGCTGTGGCCGTGATTGCGGGCGGCGAGCGCGCCATTCGGCACGCGACCGAGGGCGCTGAAGATGATGAGGCGGCGGGCGAACGTGACCTGCTGGCCCTGTGTCCCGGCCCTGACGACGTGTTGATTGCGGTGGCGGCCAGCGGCACGACCCCCTGGGTGCTGGGAGCGCTGCGGGCGGCGCGCGGCGCCAGCACCCTCACCATTGGGCTGGCCAACAACCCCGGCACCCCGCTGCTGGCGGCCGCCGACTGCCCGGTGCTGCTGGACACCGGCCCCGAACTGATCAGCGGCTCGACGCGCCTGAAGGCCGGCACCGCCCAGAAAATTGCCCTGAATACCCTGTCCAGCGCCCTGATGGTGCGGCTGGGCAAGGTCTACGGCAACCTGATGGTGGACCTGCGCGCCAGCAATGCCAAACTGGAAGCCCGCGCCCTGCGGCTGGTTATGCACGGCGCCGGCGCCGACGAGGCCAGCGCCCGCGCCGCCCTGAGTGCGGCGGGCGGTCAGGTCAAGCTCGCCCTGGTCAGTCTGCGGCTGGGTGTGCCTGTCGCCGAGGCCGGGCGCCTGCTGGACCAGGCGGATGGTCACGCGCGCCTGGCCCTGGGAGAACAGTGATTCCGGCCACCACTCGCCGCCTGCTGGAGCAGGCCGTGAGCGCTCCCGGTGGGCCTTCAGGCGCCGCAATGGGGGTGGTCAATGCGGCGGGCGAGCGTGAGACGCTGATGCTGGGTCTGGCCCAGCGAGCACCAGAGCCCGTGGCCCTGGCCGCCAGCTTCTGGTGGGACCTCGCCAGCCTGACCAAGCCTCTGTTCACCGCCCGCGAGGTGCTGCGCGCCCTGGAAGAAGGCCTGCTGGACCTGGATGACCCACTGGGCGCCCATCTGCCGGATCTGGCCTGGATGCAGGACACGCCGCTGCGGAGCCGCACTCTGCGGCAGCTGCTGTGCCACACGTCCGGCCTGGGGGCCTGGGCCAAGCTGTACACCTGGGGCGACGCGGCGACCATCCGCGCCCGCTTTGTGCAGGAGCCGTGGCCTGTCGGCGAGGCCGGCCCGGTGGTCTACTCTGACCTGGGGTACGGCCTGCTGGGCCGCGTGCTGGAGCGCGTCCGGGGCCGAGCCCTGCGCGATTTTGCGCTGGACAGTGGCCTGACCTTTGCCCCCGACCCGTCGCAGACCGTGGCCACCGAACACTGCCTGTGGCGAGAACGGCTGCTGCGCGGCGAGACTCACGATGAGAACGCGGCGGCCCTGGGCGGCGTGGCCGGGCACGCGGGGCTGTTCGGCACGCTGGACGGTGTGCTGACCCAGGTGGAGGCGCTGCTATGCGGGGGCTGGCTCTCGGCCCCTGCTCAGGCGCTGGCCCTGCGGCCTGCTGTCCCCGAACGCACCCTGGCTTTTGTGCAGTCCTGTCCTGGCTGGAGCGGCGGCAGCCTGTGCAGCCCGCAGGCGGTGGGCCATACCGGCTTTACTGGCACCGGGCTGTGGGTTGACCCCAGCGCTGGCCTGGCCTGGGTGCTGCTGACCAACCGCGTGCACCCGACCCGGCATAGTGGCTATGACATTCAGGGCCTGCGCCGGGCCGTCGGCAACACGCTGCTGGCCGGGCAAGGCCGCTGGGACTGATCTTGTAGCTGTGTCGCCGCTGGTTCAGCTGGTCGCGTCCGCTTGCTGTTCATCTCGTGGAGGGCGCCAGAAGAATTCCTGCTCCTGGTAGACCCGCACGAATCCTGCGCGCTCGACATTTCGCAGACTCGCTTCGTTCGAGAGGTCCACTTCTGTGGTGGCGACGGTGCAGCCCAGGGCCGACGCGTCGGCCAGGCGGCGCCACAAGAGGGCGGC
Source organism: Deinococcus arboris (assembly GCF_009755355.1). Classification (GTDB taxonomy): domain Bacteria; phylum Deinococcota; class Deinococci; order Deinococcales; family Deinococcaceae; genus Deinococcus; species Deinococcus betulae. Next base: position 78,249 of record NZ_WQLB01000011.1, read on the forward strand.
CTGTAGCCCCTGCTGGCGGTGGTCAGGGTGCGTGATCGCGCCTGACAGGTAAGCGAGCTGGCCCGCCACTGTCAGCTCGGCGGTGGCGATCAGCTGAGTGCCCGCCCAGACGCCGTAACGCGTGCTGTGCGGCCCTGCAGGGCGGCTCATGAACGCCAACACCTCAGCTGGCGCGTCGTCGCCCAGCATCAGGCGTCCAACGGCCTCGCCCTGCTCAGCGGTCAGTGGCTGGACAGCTACAGCGGGCTGGCTCGAAGGTATGTCCAGCCCAGGCAGAGGACGGGCCAGGACCCAGTGGGAAGACCAAGGCGACAGGCCAGCGCCTAGGAGTTGCTCAGGCAGGTCCGCCGGCTCGGCGAAGGGCGTGACGATGACCACGAAGGGCAGGGCGGCGTCCCGAAAAAAGGTCAGTAATTGCGCCAGCACTTCAGGTGTCGCTGGTTCCAGCGTCCCCAGATTCACGATGGTGTTGGCCCCCAGCCACGGGGCGTTGCGCGCGTAGAGGGCGGCCGCGTGTCCGACCTCAAAGGCGCCCAGGCCAAAGGCTTGCCGAGCCGCAGCGTCCCCGTGCTGGCGGTGTGCGGCCCGCTGCTGTCCCAAAGCTCTGCGGGCTAGGGCCAGCTCCCTGGGGCTCAGAGGCGTCATGCTGCTGGTCCTCTCAGAAATGGAGGCGAGGAGGAAAAGGTCAGGTGAGTCGGGCGCATGTTGGGTTCTCCTCAGAGCTTATGGTGGCGGTCAGCTGTTCTGGAGAGGCCACTCATTCAAGGCTGAGGGGCCACCCAGTGGTCGGACGGCAGGCCAAGTTGGTGAAAGAGGTCGGCCCGGTTGTACATATCCGTCACCTCCTGAATCTTGCCATCCCGCAGGTGAAACAGAGAGGTGGCCAGTACGGAGAACGACCGGCCGCCCAGGTCACCGAAGCCCGTGGGTGTGCCGCTGAAGATCCACTGCGCCGCAGCGCGGTCGCCCACCTGAAAAGCATCGAGGACCGTGACGTGGGTGTCGGGGATGCTCCGGACTGTCAGGTCGAGCCAGTGTGCCACCCCGTCCCGGCCTACGTTTCTGGCCTGGAAGGCGAAGTCCTGATACACCCCTTGCTCGGTCATTAGGGCGGCCAGGCCTCTGGCGTCGGCGGTATTCCAGGCTTCGGCCCACTGCTGAACGATCAGGGGAACAGGCCGGTCCGTGGCTGTAGGCAGGGTAACTCTGGTTGGTGCGGGGGCAGCAGAAGTCGGTACGTCGTGTTGGGTGGACATGGGGAGTCTCCTTGGAAGGGAATAAGGGGCTGATGATGAGTCCAGGGGCGGTTACGGTGTCAGCACCACCTTGCCCATGACGGTGCGGGACTCGGCCAATTCCATAGCCTGCCCAATGGCACTGAGGGGAAAGCGGGCGGCCACCTGAGGGATGAGGACGCCCTGGGCCAGCCGCGCCAGCACCTGCCGCAAATCCGCTTGCTGGTGGGCGCGGAAAGTCGCTGGGGCAAGCCGTTTGCCGCCCCAGAAATCGTAGAAGGTGGCGCGGCGACCGTTGGGCAGCAGCGTCCAGGCAGCGATCTGGCCGAGCATCTTGATGAACAGCTGCAGCACTGAGCGGTCCGAATTCACTTCGGCGGCCATGCCGTACGCGACCAGCGTGCCGCCCCTGGCCAGCAGGCTAAAGGAACGGCGGGCGCTGGCCAGGCCCAGATGATCAAAGGCCGCGTCCACTCCGCCGGGCGCCAGCACGCGCACCTGCGCGGCCAGGTCTGTGGCCTGGTAGTCCAGCGGTTCGACACCCAGTTCGCGGAGCGCGCTGTGGTGCCGGGGCGACGCCGTGCCAATGACCCGGAGGCCAGCGTGGCGGGCAAGCTGCACCAGAATGCTGCCCACCCCGCCGTTCGCGCCGTGCACCAGAATCGTTTGGCCTGCCTGGACGCGGGCGCTCCGGTGCAGCATCTGCCAGGCGGTCAGGCCGTTAACAATGACAGTTTCGGCGTCTACGGCATCAACAGTGGCCGGCACAGGCACCAGGTCCGCTGCCGTGATCAGGGCGTGCGTGGTCCAGCCGCCGGTTTTGGTGGCGGCGGCCACCCGCAGGCCGACCAACGCCGGGTCAACGGCGGGCCCGACCTCAAGCACCGTTCCCACCAGGTCATAGCCAGGCACGAAAGGAAATTTGGGCTGCCCAGGGTAGCGGCCCCGCCGCATCTGCTGTTCGGCAAAGGAAATGCCGCTGGCTTCCACGCGCACCAGCGCCTGCCCAGTCCCTGGCCGAGCCACAGGGCGCTGGTGCAGTTGAAAGCCAGAAGGGGCCACTAAACCGGGCAAGATCACATCGGTCGCCTGAATTTGGAACATACGAACCTCCCTATCTTATGAGTGATTAGTCACTCACCAAAAGAGCTGAAAAAAGGGTTTTCCCTAGAAATGTCGAATGCCTTTGGTCAGCAGCTGGGCCCACGGCGCGGCGTTTCCATCAAGTTCAGCCACCACGATGAGGTGACAGAGCTGGCCGTAAGCCATGAACCGCTGCACGGCCTCGGCCGAGGCCCCAGAACGGGTCTGCACAAAGCTGACAATCTGTTCCAGACCCGCACGGAGCGCCGCGGCAATCTCGGGAACGCCCGCTGCGGACTGGGCATGAACCTGCAGCATCAGGAGCGAACGGTCCGTAATCAGATGCGCGTAGGCCTGGCCCATCGCGTCCAGAATGGCGTCGGGTGTTTGTGCGGTCGCCTCCTGAGCACCGTGTTCGAGGGCGTCCTGAATCAGCTGGAAGCAGCGGGAGAGCGCGGCGACGAACACGTCTTCTTTTCGGGGAAAGAGTTTGAAAACGTAGGCGGTAGAAATCTTGGCGCCCTGGGCGACGGCACTGACGGGGGTGCCCAGGTATCCCGAACGCGCGAAGACGGTGATGGCGCTTTGAATGACCACTTCACGCCGGGCCTCAGCGGTGGAGAGGGATGATGTCTGAGGCATGTAGTGAGTGTACAGTCACTCACTTAAGACTGTCAACTGGATTGATGTATGAGTGCATAGGCAGGGCACCTCAACCCTTCCTGGTGGCCTACGCCTAAATCAGCTAAGCCAGGAGAGAGGCACAGCTTCGCCGTTGTACCTGCGCGTCCGACCACAGCTGTCAAGGCTCTCAACGATGTACGGCGCAGCAAGGAAGACTCGAAACCATTCAGCATCTCCTCAAACCCTTGAGAAGTGGGTAGGGCTTATCTAGCACCCAACCTCCACCCGAGGCGGTTGCCAAGCCTTGCCGACCGTCGAACCACGTCTCATCATTCTGTTTTGAGAGAACTCTGTCAGAGGCTCGGGCCTATCCTTGGTCTCCGTCTCTTCGACATTAAGCGTTCTGGTGAACCCAATATCCCCTATGCTCGGCGACTCTCACGACAATCTACCAGCCCTTCAGGATCAAGTGGACGCCCTGAATAACGAAGCGGAAAACGCGCTGTCTTCGTCTATTGAGCAGGCGATGGCACAGGCCCTCGAAGCGTCACGCCGCGCGCAGTTGGCGCCCTATCCGGCGGGGGCTGCCCGCGCCCAGATGCTGATGGGCTACGCCTGGATGCTGCGTGGAGAATTTGGGCAGGCCATCACGACGTTTGAAGACAGCATTGACCAGGCCACCCGGCTGCATCTGCCTGCACTTGCCGCGCGCAGTCTGAATGGGCTGGCTGTTACTCACGCCCGGATGGGCCACTACGGTCAGGCCGCCGAGTATCACTTCCGGGCGCTGCAAATAGTTCAGACGTCCGAAGACAGTGTTGGCCAGGCGCGCAGCCTCAACAACATCGGCAACCTCTACATGGACCTGAGAGAACACGATCAGGCTCTCAAATACCATTCGGAGGCTCTGCTGCTGGCCAGCCGCGCACAGGTGCCGGCGTTGGTCTCGGTGATTTCTATCAATATGGCCATTGATTACCATGATCTTGGCCGCTTTGAAGAAGCGCTGGAGCTGAACCACACGTCGTTGGCGCAGGCTCGGCAGGCCGGATTTCGCCATCACGAGTGCCTGATCCTGACCAATATGGCGGCCAACTGCTTTCAGCTGGGGGACCTGGACGCCGCGCTCTCCTACGCCCAGGACAGCATTGAGCTGTCGGAGGAACTGGGGGAACGGGAGAATCTGTCTGAGGCCCTGACCACACGCGGGCAGATTCTGACGCGGCTGGGGCAACTGCCCGAAGCGGAACACAGTGTGCGTCAGGCATTGGAGGCAGCTCAGGCTCTGAAAAAGCGGCGGGTCGCGGCGCTCAGTGAGCTGTCCAAGGTGCTGGAAGCCCAGGGGGCCTTTGAAACGGCCTTGGGCTACGCCCGCGAGTACGAACAGGAGATTGGCGAGCTGAATGCCGATATTCAGCGTCACAAAACGCAGGTATTGAGTGCCCAGCTGAAGGTCGAGCGCTTTGAATACCAGGCCGCTCAGGAACAGCTGCGCGCCGACGAATTGGCACAGGCCAACGCCGCGCTTCAACAGGCGCAGGCCCGGCTGGCGTACCAGGCGCAGCATGACCCACTGACCGGGCTTCTCAACCGCACAGCCTTTGAAGCGGCGCTGCATGACGCCCTGAGCAGTCAAAAGCCTGTGGGCGTGCTGTTTATAGACCTGGACCACTTCAAGCAGGTGAATGACACGCTGGGCCATCCGGTGGGCGACGCTCTGCTGGTGCAGGTGGCGCAGCGGCTGGTGAGCTGTATCCGGGAAGAGGACCTGGTGGCGCGGCAGGGGGGCGACGAATTTACTGTCTTACTGTCCCTGCACACCTACGACGAAGCCGAACTCGTGGCGACCCGCATCCTCGACACCCTCAGCCTGCCGCTGTATCTCGCCGGGCGCCAACTGATTCTTACCGCGTCGATCGGCCTGGCGCTGGCCCCACAGGACGGCACAGATGTCACCACCTTGCAGAAAAACGCCGACCTGGCGATGTACCTGGCCAAGAAAGAGCGGGGCAATGTTCAGCGCTTTCAGTCTGCCCTGAGCGAAGCGGCCATCCGGCGCCTGAATCTGGAACAGGACCTGCGCCAAGCCTTGCCCAACGGCGAACTGGAGCTGTACTACCAGCCGGTCGTGACCAGCGGGGCGCAGCAGCCCGTGGCGGTGGAGGCCCTGATCCGCTGGAATCATCCTGTGATGGGGCTGCTGCCTCCCGACCAGTTCATTCCGCTGGCTGAGGAAAATGACCTTATCTTTTCGCTGGGGGCCTGGGTGCTTCAGGAAGCCTGCCGGCAGCTCAGTGTCTGGCGCCGCCTCTGGCCTGAACTGCGCGTCAGCATCAACGTTTCGTCGCGGCAATTTACGCAGACTGACTTTGCCAGTTCTGTTGCTCAGGCGCTGGCGGTCCATCATCTGCCCGCCAGTGCCCTTGAACTTGAAGTCACGGAAACAGCCACGCTGGATACCGAGAGCCTGGGGGATTACGCGGCCCTGATGTCGGCGGGGTTGCAGTTGGCAGTGGACGACTTTGGCACAGGGTATTCCAGCATCGTGCGGCTGTTCGAGCTGCCTGTGGGCATCCTGAAAATTGACCGCTCCCTGGTGGCCGCGCTGATTCCCAGTCAGGACCGGCGGCGTTCAACCCTGCCCCTCATCCGCTCTTTCGTGACCTACGCCCGCGAATCGGGGCTGCAAGTGACGGCCGAAGGTGTGGAAACACCGGAGCAGCTAGAGGTGCTGAAACAGGCGGGCTGTGACCTGATTCAGGGCTTCCTGATCGCGCGGCCGGCGTCTGCGGCGCAGACCGAACGCTGGCTCCGGCAAACGACGGAGCGAGAGTACGATCCGCAGGCTTAAGCCGGACTCTGTTTGCGACTCCGATTTGGGACGCATTGTCAGGTCCGGCCGGCGCCGTTCGCGGGGCGCGGACAGAAGCTGCCTTAAGGGCCAGTTCAGAGGCACGCCGATGTGGCATGATAGAGGGCCGCCGATTGTGGCCGCGCCGCTTTTGCTGGCCCGGTCATGCTCCGTAAGGAGACGACCAGGCGCCCAGGACGGTTCATGACTCAAACTCAAAATAAACCCCGGCGTTCGCCGGTTGCCTCTTCTTCTGACCCCAAGACGCCCCTCTCACGCGACTGGCGCGCGCTGCTGGGTGACCGCACCCCCACGCCCGTGCAGGCGCAGGCCATTCCGGCGCTGCTGGAGGGCCGCGACGTGATTACCACGGCGCGCACCGGCAGCGGCAAGACACTGGCCTTTCTGATTCCGGCGGCGGCTCGGGGGTGGGGCCTGCGAGAGACCCGAGGCCTGCGCCCCGAAGTGCTGGTCGTCACGCCCACCCGAGAACTGGCGGTGCAGATTCGGGATGTGGCCCGCGAACTAGGCATGACAGCTGGCCGGATTACCGGCGGCATCACCCCCACCCAGACGCGCCGTGAAGCCAGCGGCAAGGGCCTGATCGCGGGCACGCCGGGCCGCCTGAAAGACCTGATTACGCGCGGCGAGCTGAGCCTGGCTGGCCTGAAGTATGTGGTGCTGGACGAGGCCGACGAACTGCTGTCCCTGGGGTTCCTGCGGGACGTGGGGGATATTCTGGGCGCGGCGCAGCGCCAGAGCCAGGGCGACTTGCAGCTGGCGATGGCCTCGGCCACCTTCCCGGCCGAGATTCGCGCGGTGGCCGAGCGGTTCATGACCCGGCCCGCGCGCATTGACATTGCTCCGGCCGGCGAAACGGCGGCCCCGCAGCAGGACGTGCTGGGCGGCGCCACCGGCGCGACGCACGTGCTGGTCAACACCGAGGCCACTGACTTGCTGCCCCTGGCCGCCGGCCAGATTCAGGAGGCGCTGCGCGAGCCGGGCGGCTGCGTGGTGGTCTTCTGCCGCACCAAGTTTCTCGTCAAGCGCCGCGCCGAGCGCCTGAGCGCCCTGCTGGACGGCGAACTCGTCAGCCCGCTGGAAGGCAACATGGACCAGAAGAAGCGCGAGCGCACCATGACCCAGCTGCGTGAAGGCGAGTCGCGCGTGCTCGTGGCTACCGATATCGCTGGCCGCGGCATTGACCTGCCTGAGGTGCGTCTGGTGATTCACCTCGATATTGCCGCCACTGCTGAAGACCACGTTCACCGCTCTGGCCGCACGGCGCGCGCGGGACGGTCCGGGACCAACCTCGTGCTGCTGATCCCCGAGCAACGCGCCCTGTGGCAGAGCATTCGCCGCCGTCTGCCTGACGCCCTCCATCCCCCGCTGACTCCCGACGAAGGGCGGATTGACAAGGCCATTCAGGAAAAACGGGGCCAGGGCCGGGGTCAGGGAGGCGCATCTGCTGGACGCGGCGCGCCTCAGGGCAGCCGCCAGAACAGTTCGGCGGGGCAGGGGCAGCCCAGAGGCAGCGCGGGTCAGGCCACTCCTCATGCTTCCAGGTCGGGGTCGGCCCGGCCTCAGCAGGCCAGTGGTGGGCGCGCTTCTTCGCCCCGCTCACAGGACAGCACGCCCGGCACGGGTGCAGGCCGCGTCGGCCCCCAACGCCCCAAACGGCGCGGTGGCCGGTAAAGCCAGAGCGCAAGTGAAGTAGAAGCCAGTTATACCGGGTAGGCCGTCTGAACTTCAGGCGGCCTGCTGTCATTTTTGTTGGCCAGAACAGAAGAATCTTGAAGGCAGCATCCAGCATTGTCAGTGGCTCTTGACCGAGTGGTGCCGGTGCAGGCCTATGCCGCTTCGCTTCAGCTCACGGTTCTAGCCACTGACGGCGGCTTTCGAGGGATGGGTGGCACTTTGCCGCCATCACGAGAAGGGAAGATCACTGAAAGTTTGGTGCTGTTCCAGTTTCTCTGCTGACTTTACGGGAGGCTGCAATTGCCGCTGGTGCAACTGGCTCAATCAACAGCCGACTGCAGGCCTCTCTTTTGCGGGCCGGACCTGTACCCCTCTTGGAGAAGCTCAGGTGAACATCGAGCTGAGTGATACCCCTGAACACCAGGGAAGCCAGAGCTCGCCGTGCTGCCCAGCCGTTAATCGCTGGTCTGGGCTTCTTCACCGCCTCAAGAGCGTCGCGGTGCTTTCTGCCCAGGATCATTCTGGTTGTCCTCAATCGGCGTATTTCAGCAGGAAAACGTTCGGTGGGACGGGATGGCCAAAAATGTAGCCCTGGCCCAGTGGGCACGCCAGCTGGGTCAGCTGCTCGCGCTGCTTAACGGTTTCGATGCCTTCGCCCACCACCGTGATGCCCAGCCGCCGCCCCAGCGTGACGATGGCCTCGCCCACAGCCTGTGACCTCGCCGTTTCACCCAGGCGCCGCACAAAGGAGCGGTCCAGTTTGAGCTGCTGAATACAGAGGTCCTGCATCTGGCTCAGGCTGGAATACCCGGTGCCAAAGTCGTCCAGGGCGACCCGAATCCCCAGGGCCGACAACGCCTGAGAGAGCACCAGCGCGTCCTGCGGCGACGCCAGCATGATGGACTCGTTGACATCCAGCACCAGGCGGCCCGGCGAGAAGCCTGTTTCACGGAGAATCCGCTGCACATGCGTCAGGAAGTTCGGGTCCTGCCACTGTTTGACCGAGATATTCACTGTCAGGTCCCATGAGGCCAGCCCCAGCTGCTCCCACTGCACCAGCTGTTCGCAGGCCGTGCGCAGCACCCAGGTGCCCAGTTCATGAATCAGATGGCTCTCTTCGGCAATAGGCACGAATTCCAGAGGGGAAATCCAGCTGCCGTCCGCCTGGGGCCAGCGGGCCAGGGCTTCAAGCCCCACCACACGACCACTCTGGAGGTTCACCTGCGGCTGATAGTGCAGCGTCAGCTGACCGTCCCGGATGGCCTGGGTTAATCGGGCGCGCAGGTCAAGTCGGCGCTGCGCTCCAAGGGTCATGGCCCGGCTGTAAAACTGGTACTGCGCCTTGCCAGCCGCTTTGGCGGCGTACATGGCGGTGTCGGCGGCCTGCAGGAGGTCACTGGCCTGAAGTTCCGGGTCCTGCTCCTCTGGATTGAGACTGTTGGCCGGGTAGATGGCGATGCCCACACTGGCCGACAGCTCAATGGTCCGTCCGCCAATCTGAAACGGCTGTTTGAGGCAGCTTAGGAGCTTCTGGGCCACGCCCGCCGCGTCAAAGGGTTCGGCCAGCTTGGGCAGAAGAATCACAAATTCGTCGCCCCCAAACCGGGCCACCGTGTCGTCACGGCGGATACAGGCGCACAGCCGCCGCCCCGCCTCCTTGAGCAGCTCATCGCCGACGCTGTGGCCCAGCGAATCGTTGACGGTCTTGAAGCCGTCCAGGTCAAGAATCATGAAGCCCACCGAGTCGCCCGACCGCTGCGACTGGTGAAAAGCCAGCTGGGCGCGGTCCAGCAGCCGCAGGCGGTTGGGCAGGCCCGTCAGGGGGTCGTGGTGGGCCAGGTAGGCGCTGCGGTGCTGAGCCGCCTGCCACCGCCGGACCATCAGGCGCAGCTCCAGCGAGTCGATCACGATGGCGGCCAGTTCCCTGAGAAACTGCTGTTCGGCCGCCGTGAAGACGCGCGGCCTGGTGTCGTATACAGCCAGCGCCCCAATCCGGTGGCCATCGCGCGTGATCAGTGGGGCGCCCGCATAGGACCGTACTTTGCCGTGCCTCATCATCCCTTCCTGCTTGAGGTCCGGGTGGCCTTCCAGGTCGGCCACGGTGTAGACCTCACTGCCCGTCACGGCCTGAGAGCAGCAGGTGTGGGCACGGTCAAGTTCCTGAACCGGCGTGCCCTGCGTGGATTTGGCCCAGATGCGGTTCAGGTCCACCAGATTGATGAAAACCACAGGCACGTCCAGAAAGAGCTGGGCAAAGCGGGTGATGTGGTCAAACTCGGCCTCGGGCGGTGTGTCCAGAACCTGATAGCGGTGCAGGGCCTCCAGGCGACTCACTTCATTCTCAGGGCCGGAAGAATCCATAACACTTTATGCGCCCCACAGCGCCCCCGTACATGAGAAAAAAGACTAAAGCAGAGTAAGCCAGACATCAAAAAGCCCCCATTTTCTTCTCAGGGCCAGGGCATCATGTCGCTTTACACAAGGAGCCTTCTCTCTTTCGGGCAAGAAAATCATTCACTATTGAGGCTTTTTGCTGTTTATCTGGCACTTTAACGGGTAAGAGGAGTGGCTGTAAGTAAAATTGCAGAGCTTATTTCGTGTGAAGGTGCACAACAGCTACTCAGCACAGCTGCTCAATCTGGACGACTGTTGATCAGCCTTTTTTGGCTGACGCCGTCTATTTGTTTCCAGAAGAGGCGTTTACATTAGCTTCAACCTTATAGGACTCAAATGCGGCTCACACAGAACTGGGGGTCTGGCCAGACGAGTGCTAGAGGAGAAGTTGCCGGGAACCGCAGACGGCCCACACATTCCATCAGAGGTGCTCCCATGAAAGCAGTGGTGTTTGCTGGAGGCTTAGGTACCCGCATCAGTGAAGAGAGCACCGTCCGGCCCAAACCCATGATCGAGGTGGGTGGCCGGCCCATTCTGTGGCACATCATGAAAATCTATGCCTCTCATGGCATTACTGATTTCGTGGTGCTCTGCGGCTACAAGCAGTACATGATCAAGGAGTATTTCGCCAATTACTTCCTGCACATGTCTGACGTGACATTCGATATGCGCACGAATACGCCGCGCATTCACCACGCTCACGCCGAACCCTGGTGCGTGACCCTAGTTGATACCGGCGAAGAGACCATGACTGGCGGGCGCCTCAAGCGGGCCCGGCCTTATCTGGAAGACGACACCTTTTGCCTGACCTACGGCGACGGTGTGGGCAACGTGGATATCGCCTCGACCATCGAGTTTCACCGGCGCCACCAGCGCCTGGCCACCATGACGGTGGTGCAGCCCCCTGGCCGCTTTGGGGCCGTGGCGATGGAAGAAGGCTTTACCGTCCGCAGCTTTCAGGAAAAACCCACAGGCGACGGTGCCTGGATTAACGGCGGCTTTTTTGTGCTGGAACCAGGGGTGCTGGATTACATCGAGGGCGACGACACGACCTGGGAAGCCGAGCCGCTGCGGCACCTGGCGCGCGACGGTCAGCTGGGGGCCTACCGGCACGGGGGGTTCTGGCAGCCGATGGATACCCTGCGCGACAAACATGTGCTGGAAGAAATGTGGCGGGGGCAGCAGGCACCCTGGAAGGTCTGGTAGTCGCGTGCGCTACGACTATGCAGTGGTGGGCGGCGGCATCGTGGGCCTAGCGACCGCCCGCGCGCTGGGCCGGCAGCACCCTGGGGCCACCATCATATTGCTGGAAAAGGAGATGGGCCCCGCGCAGCATCAGACGGGCCGCAACTCAGGGGTCATTCATTCCGGCATCTATTACACGCCGGGGAGCCTCAAGGCGCAGATGTGCGCGGCTGGTGTGCAGTCCATGACCGCGTTCTGCGAGGAGCAGGGGATTGCCTACGAGCAGTGCGGCAAGGTCATCGTGGCCACCGCGCCCGAGGAGCTGCCGCAGCTGGAGCGGCTGTACCAGCGTGGCCTGGACAACGGTCTGAAGGTGCAGCTGCTCAGTGCCGAGGAGGTCAGGGCCTACGAGCCGCACGTTCAGGCCCTGAAGGGCATCCGCGTGTCGTCCACCGGCATCGTCAGCTACCGGCAGGTCAGTGCAGCGCTGGTGGACCTGCTTCGGGACAGCGGCGCTGAGGTGCGCTTTGGCGTGAAGGTCGAGCGCCTCACGGCCTCGGCCGACGGCTACGACATCGGCACGTCGGCGGGCGACTTTGCGGCGCGCGTGCTCGTCAACTGTGCGGGCCTGCACAGCGACCGGGTGGCGCGGCTGGCCGGGGCCGACCCGCGCAGCAGCATCGTGCCGTTCCGGGGCGAATACTACGAACTGCGGCCAGAACGCCGCTCGCTGGTGCGCGGCCTGATCTACCCGGTCCCCAACCCGGACTTTCCCTTTCTGGGGGTGCATTTCACCCGCATGATTGACGGCTCTGTGCATGCCGGGCCTAACGCCGTGCTGGCGTTTGGGCGCGAAGGTTACCGCAAGCTCGACCTCAACTTGCAGGACTTGCGGGAGGTGCTGGCCAATCCCGGTTTCCGGGCGCTGGCCCGCAAACATCTGCGCGAGGGCGCCAAGGAAATGCTGCGGTCATGGTCCAAAGCCACCTTTGTCCGTAGCCTGCAGCGGCTCATTCCCGATGTGACGGCCGCCGACATCGTGCCGTGTGCGGCGGGAATCCGGGCCCAGGCCCTGTCGCCCGACGGTAAGCTCGTGGACGATTTTCTGCTGATTGACGGCCCCAATGCCCTGCATGTGTGTAACGCCCCTTCGCCGGCCGCCACGTCGAGTCTGGAAATCGGCCGGGCCATCGCGGCGCGGGTGCCTGGGGTCGCCCGCCGCCGCAGCTTCTCGCTGACCCGCCAAGGAGTCCCCGCATGAAGGTTCTGATTACGGGCACAGAAGGGTATCTCGGCGCCATCGTGGCGCCCGCCGTCATGCGCGCCGGCATGGACGTGACCGCCGTGGACACCGGCTACTACCGCAGCGGCTGGCTGTACCACGGGGTGGACCAGACGGCGCCCACGCAGTTCAAGGACATCCGGCAGGTGACCCCGCAAGACTTCGAGGGCGTGGACGCCGTGGTCCACATGGCCGAACTGTCCAACGACCCGCTGGGACAGCTACTGCCCCATATCACCTACGACATCAACCATGTGGGCTCTTTGCGGCTGGCGCGCCTGGCCAAAGCGGCCGGGGTGCGGCGCTTTGTCTACATGTCCTCGTGCAGCGTGTATGGGGAGGCCACGGGCGACGACGTGACCGAACGCTCGGCCGTCAATCCGCAGACGGCGTACGCCAACTGCAAGGTGCTGGTCGAGCGCGACCTGCGCGAACTGGCTGACGACCGCTTTTCGCCCACCTACCTGCGCAACGCCACGGCGTTTGGCGCCTCGCCCCGGATGCGCTTTGACATCGTGCTGAACAACCTCGCCGGTCTGGCGTGGACCAGCCGTGAAATCCGCATGACCTCCGACGGCACCCCCTGGCGGCCCCTGGTGCACGCCAACGACATTGCCCGCGCCATCGTCTGTGCCCTTCAGGCGCCTCTGGAGGCGGTGCACAACGAGGTCTTTAACGTGGGCGACACGGCCCAGAACTACCGGGTCCGCGACATCGCGCAGATTGTGGCCAGCGCCTTTCCAGGCTGTGACCTGAGCTTTGGCGACAGCGGCGGGGACAACCGCAGTTACCGCGTGTCGTTCGAGAAAATCAGCCGTCAGCTGCCAGGCTTTTCCTGTCAGTGGAATGCCGAGCGCGGCGCGGCGCAGCTGGCCGCCCTCTTTGCCCGCATTGACCTGACCAGGGCCGAATTTGAATCCCGCGGCTATACCCGGCTGAGGCAGCTGGAATACCTGCTGTCCACGGGGCAGATTGACCAGGATTTCTTCTGGACCGAGCCCTTTAGCCCCGCCGAGCCTCCGGCGCCTGTCCCGGTGCCCGTCGCTGTTCAGGCCCTCGTGGAGCAGGGACCATGAAGTTCACCGAGACACGGCTGCCGGGTGCCTTCACCGTGGATATTGAGGTGCGCGAGGATGAGCGCGGCCTGTTTGCTCGCACGTTCTGTCAACACGAATTTGAGGCGCACGGCCTGAAGGTGGAGGTCGCCCAGTGCAACCTGAGCGTCAACCACCTCGCCGGCACCCTGCGCGGCCTGCACTATCAGCAGGCGCCTGTGGCCGAGACCAAACTGGTGCGCTGCACGCGCGGCGCGGTGCTGGACGTGATCGTGGATCTCCGGCCGGACTCGCCCACCTATCTGCAGCACGTCGCCGTGGAACTGAGTGAACACAACCGCCGCGCCCTGTACGTCCCGGAACTGTTTGCCCACGGGTATCAGGCGCTGACCGACGGCGCAGAAGTGACCTATCAGGTGGGCGAGTTCTACACGCCGGGCGCCGAACAGGGCCTGCGCTACGACGACCCCCGGCTGGGTATCGCCTGGCCGCTGGCGGTCACGGCCATTTCTGCGAAAGACGCCGCGTGGCCGCTGCTGGCCGCCGAGGGGGTGCTCTCGTGATTCTGGTGGACCGCGCGTTGCAGGCGCGCGAGGCCGCCGGCACGCCCGTCCGGGTGGGCATGATCGGGGCCGGGTTTATGGGGCGCGGGGTCGCCAACCAGATTGTCAATTCGGTGCCGGGGATGCGGCTGGTGGCGATTTCTAACCGCACGCTGGCCGGTGCCCGGCGGGCCTACGCCGAGGCCGGTATGGAAGAGGTCCGGGAGGTCACGGGGCAGGCGGCCCTGGAAGACGCCATTCGCGCCGGGCGACCAGTCGTGACCGAGGACGCCCGGCTGCTGTGCCGCGCGGAAGGCATTGACTGCCTGATTGACGTGACCGGCGACGTGGAATTTGGTGCTCAGGTCACTGTCGAGGCCATCGCGCACCACAAGCACATGGTCACCATGAACGCGGAACTGGACGCGACTGTGGGCCCACTGCTGAAAGTGATGGCCGAGCGCGCGGGCGTGATTTTTACGGCGGCCGACGGCGATCAGCCGGGCGTGCAGATGAATCTCTACCGCTTCGTGCGCAGCCTGGGTCTCACGCCGCTGCTGTGCGGCAATATTAAGGGCCTGCAGGACCCCTACCGGACCCCGACCACCCAGCAGGCCTTTGCCGAGCGCTGGGGCCAGAACCCCTACATGGTCACGAGTTTTGCTGATGGCACCAAGATTTCCTTTGAGCAGGCGATTGTGGCCAACGGCACGGGGCTGCGCGTCTCGCAGCGGGGCATGCGGGGCCTGGATTTTCCGGGCCATGTGGATGACCTCAGGGCCCTGTACGACGTGGATGAGCTGCGGGCCTGCGGCGGGGTCGTGGATTATGTGGTGGGCGCGAGGCCCGGTCCAGGGGTCTTTGTGTACGCGGCCCACGACGACCCCAGGCAGCGCCACTACCTCAACCTCTACAAGCTGGGCGAGGGGCCGCTGTACAGCTTTTACACGCCTTACCACCTGTGCCATTTCGAGGTGCCGCTGTCGGCGGCGCGTGTGGTGCTGTTCGGGGACGCGGTCTTGCAGGCGCTGGGTGGGCCCGTCGTGGACGTGGTCACGACCGCCAAGCGCGCCCTGAAAGCCGGTGAAACCATTGATGGCCTGGGCGGCTACATGACCTATGGCCAGTGCGAGAACGCGGACGTGACGGCCGCGCAGCGCCTGCTGCCGATGGGCCTGGCGGCTGGCGCCCGGCTGCGGTGGGACCTGCCCCAGGACCATGTGCTCACCTACGACGACGTGGTGCTGCCCCCCGACCAGCTCGCCGGGCGCCTGCGGGCTGAACAGGACGCGCTGTTTGCCCCGGCGTCTGCCGTGCCGTCCCGCTGAGAACGGGAGAGGAAGAGGCGTTTTCTCTTACAGGGGCTTTGAAGAGGATGTGGGCCCTCCTAACTAAAACCGCAGTGAAGCAGACCCAGGCCAGAGCCTGGTTACCGGCCCAGAGGGAGACCCATGAAAGACGTGACTGTGACCTCTGGCTTCTCTACTCAGCCGGCGCCACATGTGCCCATCAGCAATTCACGTGTGGTTCTGCGCCTGCGCGGCCCTGCCCTGATTCGCGTCCTCTCACTGACGGCGGCGCTGCTGGTTAGCCTCGGGTTCTGGGGCATCTACAGCGTGACCTACCTGCCCGATTATTTTGCGCGCGACCTGATCGTGTCGCTGACCTACCTGAATGGCGAAACCAACCTCGCCTCTCTGTTCTCAACCTTGCTTCTGCTGCTGGTGGCGGCGGTGCTAGGTGTCATTGCTCTGGCCAAAGCGGCCACCCACGACGCCTACCGCCGGGTCTGGACGGGCCTGGCCCTGCTGTTCGTTTTTCTGGGGATTGATGAAGGGGTCAGTCTGCACGAGCTGCTGATTGAACCGGTGCACCGGCTGGTCAAGGTGGAGGGCGTGCTGTACTACGCCTGGGTGGTGCCTTACGGCCTGCTGGCTCTGGCGGTCATGGTCGCCTGCGCGCGGTTCCTGCGTCATCTGCCCCAGGCGGTGCGCAGGGGCATGCTGCTGAGCGGCGCCTTGTACATCAGCGGCGCCCTGGGCCTGGAACTGGCCGAAGGATACGTGCATACCCTGATGGGCCGGCACACCTTTGTCATGGAGGTGCTGATTACCGCCGAGGAAGCCCTGGAAATGGCGGGAAGCATTCTCTTTCTGGCCACCCTGCTGAGGTATCTGCGGCTCGGGCTGCCGGGCCTTGAACTGCGTCTCAGCCAGCAGCCGGATTGACTGCCGGCGGGTAGTGCGACTGCAATAAGCGCGGGAACTTCCAATCGCGCCGGGATAGCTCTGACCGGAGAAGCCAGAGCCACCCCGGCGTAAGCGTGTAGGCCAAGGGTGCCTAGCGGAGCAGAAGTCTAAGGAAACGACCCATGAAGATGCCCCCCAGTCACCACAGAGCATCTCCAGGGCATCATGGCGCTGCCCTAAAAGCGGCTTTCTAGACGCACTTTTTTCAGATACCTGCGCTTGGCCTACACCCTGGCAGCAGCGCAGCAAGGCGCTACGGATGAACAAGGGCCTCTAATCTACGGAGGCCCCTGTCGCCTACCCCTGCACCGCATTACCCCTCTGGGACGGGGCCTTTCACCTCTACCCCTGTCCTGCGCTGCTCAGGGGGCGCGGCACTCGGGGCTGTTGTAGAAATTGCAGTCGCGGCCCACGGCGCCTGCCACCGCCTTCTGCACCGCCGCCCCAAAGGTATTGCGGCTGACGGTGACGGCCGGGTTGCCGTTGTCGGCGTACACAGCCGTTTCGACGTGATCAAAGCGGTTGTTCTCGATCCGGGTGCGGCCAAATCCCCGGTCAATCAGCACGCCCACCGCTGGGCCGTCAAAGAGGTTGTCGGCAATCGAAACGCCGTTGCTGCCCACGATGACCGCGCTGCGGGCCCAGGGCAGCCGGCCAGTGACGGTGTTGCCGCGCAGCACGACGTTATCGGCTTCAATGCGGATGCCACGCCGGGTGTCCCGGACCTGATTGCCCTCAATCACGATGTTGCGGGAAGGCGGGCCGCTGGCCCAGGTGTTGACCTTGATGGCGTCTTCTGAATACACCTCTGGCTGACCGCCGGTGCCCTCAATCCGGTTGCCCCGAATCTGGCCGCCGTTAACCGAGTGCATCAGGATATAGGCCGAGCCGTCGGGCGCCCAGCTGCGCCGGGCCCGCACGGTGTTGTTTTCGATCACAGCGCCCTCCACGGTGGCCGTGGCGCCGGTGTAGGGCATGACCTTGATGCCGTCTTTGCCAAACACGTCCACCGTGTTGTTGCGGTAGACCACGTGGTGAACGCCTTCCGTTTTGGTGGCCGTGTTCGAGATGTTATTCAGGACATTGCCCTCGGCCAGAAAATCGTCGCCAATGGTGGCGAAAAATCCCAGGCCCGCCAGGGCCTTGCCGCCTGGGTCGCCCAGCCCGATCACGGTGTTGTTCAGCCAGCGCTGATGTACGGTGCGGTGCGACCAGCCGCCTGCGCCGCCCGCCCGCTCCAGCACGTTGCCGCGCAGGGTCACCGTGTCAGTGTCCTCGACCCCGATCCCGTTGGTGGGGGCGTCCAGAATATGCAGGCCGGTCAGGGTGATGTTGCGGCCCTGTGTCACCCGAATGCCGTCAATCACGGTGGCGTAGGGGTTGGCGCCCGGCACACGCTGACCCACGACCTTGAGGTCGCGCACCGTGACGCCCACGGGCCGGTCGAAATGCAGCATGCCTTCAACCTTGCCGCGCTGGTAGTCCGGTGCCGCCCGGATGGTGGCCCCCGGCGCGCCCCGCACCGTCTGGTCTTTGAAGCCGGAAAACACCACAGGGCCCCTGATCAGGTATGTCCCGGCCGGGAACATCAGGTCGCGTCCCGCCGCCTGACTGGCCGCCCGGTTGAGGGCGGCGGTGTCATCGGTGGTGCCGTCGCCCCGAGCGCCAAAGGCCGTGACGCTGACGCTGGGGCGCTGCGGCGCTGCTTGCGCCACTACACCTGCCGGCGCGGTGTCCGTCGCCAGCGGCAGGGCCAGGGAACCGGGCGGGGCCTCCGCCCGCTGCACCAGGCCAGCGCCCAGCAGCAGGCTGGCCCCCAATCCCACCAGCGGCGCGGCGTTCATGCTGGGTTCCGGTGAGCAGCGGCGGCTCGTGTGCCGGTCCTCAGGGCACGGGCGTAAGCCTCCAGGAGCTTCGGGGCCTGATGGTCCCAGGCCAGGGCGTCCTGCATCCGGGCCTGGCCGATGCGGCCCATCTCGGCCCGGCGGGCTGGGTCGGCCAGGAGGGCCAGCAGCTGGCGGGTCAACTCCTCCTCGTCGTTGGGCCGCGCGTAGACAGCCGCGTCGCCGGCTGACTGCCGGCCTTCGGTGAGGTCAAACTGCACGGTCGCCTTGCCCAGCGCCATGTATTCCAGCACCTTGTTCATGGTGCACACGTCGCTGTAGGCCGTCTGGGGGTCGGGCGCCACACACACGTCGCAGGCGCTGAGGCGCTGAATCAGTTCGGTCTGGTCGGTCAGCATGCCAGTAAATTCCACGTAGGGGTCCAGCTTCATCCGGGTGCACAGCTGTTTCAGAGGCTCCAGGGAAGGCCCACCGCCAATAATCATGAACCGGACATCGGTGCGGCCCTGGGCCACCACCCGCTGGGCCACCCGCAGCAGGATGTCCAGCCCGTCCTGAGAGCCCAGCACCCCCACGTAGCCCACCACGTTGGCAAAGCCCGCCCGGAAGTGCTCGCCGCCCGGCTGCGGCGCAAACCGCTTCAGGCGGGGCCCGCTGCGCACCACGAACACGTCTGCTGGGGCTTTGCGCCCACGGGTCAGAGCGAAGCCGCGCAGAGATTCGTTGGTGGCAATCACCACGTCCGCCAGGGCGTAGGTCAGGCGCTCGGCGAGTTTGAGCACCTGGTACACGGCGCCGCGCCGGCCAAACTTGGCCTCGTACATTTCCAGGGTCGCGTCGTGGTGGTCGAAAATCAGTGGTGTCCCGAACAGCGCTTTGAAGGGCGCGGCCACCAGAAACAGCAGGTCCGGCGGATTGCAGATATGAATCACGTCGAAGCCGCGTTCACGCCGAATCCGCCAGGCCAGCCGGGTTTCATGCCACAGGGCCGCCAGATATTCGCGCACGAAGGTCAGGCTGCCCTCGCCCTCGGGCGGCAGGGGATGCCGGTAGATGGCCACCCCTTCCAGCAGTTCAAAGGGCAGGTCCTGGCCGCGCCCCATAGGGCAGATCACCGAGACCTCGTAGCCCGCCGCCCGCAGCGTGGTCGCTTCCATCCAGACCCGGCGGTCCACAGGCACCGGCAGATTTTCCACGATGATCAGCACCCGGCGGCCGGCGGCGCTGGCCCCGTGCTGGGCGCTTGCTCCGACCGCCGCGTCAGTCATGGGCCCCCCGAGGTGCCGTGCGGGTCAGGGTCCGGTAGAGCGTGTCGAGGCTGTGCCAGGTGCGCTGAATGTCAAAGGTCTGCCGCGCGCGGGCGTAGGCCGCTGCGCCGTACTGCTGGCGGACCTCTGGCCGGTTCAGCAGGTCGTTCAGGGCGCCGCACAGGGCGTCCGGGTCGCCCGGAGGCACCAGCCGGCCGCTGACCCCGTCTTCAATGAGGTCGGGAATACCGCCCACCCTGGTAGACAGCAGCGCGAGGCCGCGCGCCATGCCTTCAAGCAGCGCCAGCGGCTGGCCTTCAAAATGCGAGGGCAGCGCCAGGATGTCGGCTGCGTTCAGTTCGGCCGCGACCCCAGCCGGGTCCAGCCAGCCCCGGAAGGCCACGCTGCCCCCCAGGTTTAGGTCGGCCACCAGCCGGTCCAGTTCGGGCCGCAGGGGACCGTCCCCCACGAAGGTCAGCCGCGCGCCGGGTGGGCGCTGGCAGCGGGCCCAGGCGCGCAGCAGCCCCACCGGGTCCTTGCGCTCTATCAGCACCCCCACGAACAGCACCTGGGGAGCGCTCTGGGCCAGCACGCGCGGCTGCGGTGCCAGAGCGACCCCGTTGGCTGCGACCATGACCCGCGCCCCTGGGGCCACCCGAGTAACGGCGGCCGCCAGAGCCGGCGAGAGGGTCACCACCCGGTCAGCCCGGCGCAGCGTGGCGCGCACCAGGGCGCGGGCCAGCGGCGGGCAGCGGCTGTAAAAGTCCTCGAACTCGCCCGCATGCAGGTGCAGCACCGCTGGCACCCGGAACAGCCCGCGCGCCGCCCACAGCAGCAGGGCCTTGCGCACAAAGCTGCCGTACGCCGCCGAGTGCAGGTGAATCAGGGCGGGCCTCGCGGTCAGGCAGCGCCAGACCAGGGCGCCGGCGCCGCGAGCAAACAGCGCCAAGCGCCGGGTCGCCGGCCCGTCGTCATGGGTGACGAGGCGGCGGATGTGCCAGTCGGCAAACAGAGAGGTGGCTTCCAGCGCCTGGGTGTAGCCGTGGATGCCGCCGCGCGCCGCCGTGGCAATCCAGAGGGTCTGGGGCGCGCCCGTCCGGGTACCTGCCCGGCGCTGACGGGCAAGGGGCGCGGCGCCTTTGGGCCAGAGGTCCTGGGTCATGCGGGCACCAGCTGTGGCCGCGCCGCGCCCAGCCACAGTTCCAGGCACAGAGCCGTCCAGGCCAGCTTGGCGCCGCCGGTGGTGGCCAGCGCCTGGGGTGAGAGGAGCTGTTCAAGGTCCGCCGCGCCCAGCCACTGGCGCAGCTGGGCGCCCGGCGCGAGCAGGTGGTCGTGGGTCATAGCCCGCAGGCCGGGGTCGCCCCGCAGCCATTCGCCCAGCGGCAGCCGAAACCCGCTCTTGGGCCGTTCCAGCACCTGCCGGGGCAGGCGGCGGGCAAAGGCGCGGCGCACCGGCATCTTGCCGCGCAGGCCACTGAGTTTCTGGCTGTCCGGCAGCGCCACCGCCCACGGGGTCAGCGCGAGGTCCAGCATCGGCACCCGCTGCTCAATGGACGCCTGCATGGTCGTGTAGTCGCCCCGGTGGAGCAGGTTGTTGGGCAGCCAGGCGTCCAGGTCCAGCACCTGCATGCGCTGGAGGTCGCTCCAGCCGGAAGGGTAGCCAGCCAGGCGGTCTTCCACCCAGGTCAGGGCGCGGCTGGGCTGCGCGCCGCCGGCCAGCAGGGCCGACACCAGGCCGGGCGGCGCGGCGTCGTTTTCAAACCAGCGCATCCACCGCACGGCGCGCTGGGGCTCGGCCAGGGCGTCGGCGGCGATGCCCAGGCGGCCGCGCCGGCCCAGGGGGGTGCGGGCCAGTTTCATGGCGGGCCCCAGCAGCCCGGCGTAGCGGTCTGCGGCGTATTTTGGGTAGCCAGCAAAGGCCTCGTCCCCCCCTTCACCAGACAAAACCACCCGGACATCATTGGCGGCGGCCAGCGACAGTTTGAGCATCGCCACGTCGGCCGGGTCGGCAAAGGGGCCGTTGCGGCTGCCAGACAGGACGGGCGCCAGGTCAGCGAAATCGGCCGGTCCCACCTCGACCTCGTGCAGCTCGGCGCCAATCGCCGCCGCGACGGCGCGGGCGTGCGGCAGCTCGCTGACCTCGCTCTGGGCGCCCCGGAAGCCCACCGAATAGGCCCGCAGCGGCCCGGCGCAGTCCACCGAGAGGCGCTGGGCCACGACGCTGGAATCCAGGCCGCCACTCAGAAAGCAGCCCAGTGGTACGTCGGCAATGGTGTGGTGCGCCACGCTGTCGGCCACCCGCGCCTCGACCTCGTCGGGGGTGACGGCGCCGGTGCTCTGGCGGCAGCGCTCGATTTCCTCACTCAGGCTGACAAAGCGCACCTGACGGACCATGTCCAGCCGGTCATCCACCACCAGGGCGGTGCCGGGCTCCAGCCGCTGCACCCCCTGATACAGGGTGTGGGTGCCAAAGGCGTAGCGGTGGGCCAGCGTTTCGAGGACCGAGGTCAGGTCCAGTTCGGGGTCCAGGCCCGCCAGCGACAGCAGCGCCCCGACCTCCGACGCAAAATGCAGGTGCCGGGCCGTCTGGGTCCAGAACAGGGGCTTGATGCCAAACGGGTCGCGCGCCAGGACCGTGCAGCGGCGCCGGTGGTCGTGCAGCGCGAAGGCGTACATGCCCCGCAGCCGGGCAAAGCCGGGCACGCCCCATTCGAGGTAGGCGGCCAGAATAACCTCGGTGTCGGACTGGGTGGCAAAGCGGTGGCCTGCCCCCTCCAGTTCACGGCGCAGGGTCCCGTAGTTATAGATTTCGCCGTTAAAGACGACAGTGTTCAGCCCCTGCACGTCGCTCATGGGCTGGGCGCCGCTGGACAGGTCAATGATGCTCAGGCGGGTGTGCCCCAGCACGGCGGTGCCCAGCGCGCGGCTGTGCTGTGCGTCGGGGCCCCGGTGCTGCAGTGGGCGCAGGTCCAGCGGCGAGGGCAGAACGTCACGGTCAGCAATGGTGCCGAGAATCCCACACATGTCAGTCTCCTCCTGCGCGCAGCTGTGGGCCCAGGGCGTCTGCGAACAGTGCGCCAAAGGCGGCGGCCATCTGCGGCACCGAAAACAGCCCTTCGGCCCGCGTCCGGCCGGCCTGACCCAGTCGCAGGGCGCCCTGTGGGTCCTGCGCGATCGCTTGCAGGCAGCCGGCAAAGGCGTCCAGGTTGCCGTCCTGCACCAGATAACCCGTCTCGCCGTGAACTACGAGTTCGCGGGGGCCGAAGTCAATGTCAAAGGCCACGGTGGGGAGGCTGCAGGCCATCGCTTCGACGAGTACATTGGCAAACCCCTCGGCGTGGGAGGTCAGGACAAACACGTCCCGTTCCTGCAAAAAAGCCAGCGGCTCCGCGACGTAGCCCAGAAACCGGACTGTGCCCTCAAGGCCCAAGTCCCGTGCCTGCCGCTCCAGAGCCGCCCGCTCGGGGCCTTCACCGCCCACGTCAAGCTGGAACCTGACTCCGCTTTGCCGCAGCCGCTCAGCAATGGCCAGCAGGCGCTCAAAGCCCTTGTCCGGCACCAGTCGGCCCATCGCGGCGACGCGCAGGGGCGAACTGGGCGCGCGCCGCGCCGCCGGAGCTGGCAAGGGCGTGGCGTTGTAGATGACGCGGCCCCGCGGCGCCGGGGCGCCCAGGCGCACAAACTGGTCGTGAAGGCCCTGGGTGGGCGCCACCCAGCGGTCAGCCTGGCCCACCACCCAGCGGCGCAGCCAGCGTTTGGCCCGGCCACGGTCAATGTGGCTGTGCAGCGAGTTCTCCTCGTTGGCGACATGCACAAACTCCAGTCGCCGGCGGGGCAGGCTGCCGACCGCTGCCCCCGCATACCACAGCCGCGAATACACGATGTCGGGCCTGGCGGCCTTGATGTGCTGCTGGAGGCGTCGGCGCGCCCGCCAGAGGTTGCGGGCGGCGTGCCAGGCGCCCATGGGTTGGTCGAGGGCGGGCGCTATGCCCAGGTCGGTCCAGGGCAGGCCCGCCTGCGCCAGCCGCTCGCCAAGGGCGTTCTGCTGGGGCACGGTGAACAGGGTGACCAGTTCGCAGTGGTAGTCGCTGGCTGGCAGGTTAAGTAGTAGGTGAACGAGCTGCATCTCGGCGCCGCCGGGCCACAGCGAGGGCAGAACGGCGAGAACCTTAAGGGGACGGTGGGGGCGGGACTGCCGGGAAGTGTGCGGCGCGGTCAGACGCGGTCCCCCAGACACACCGGGTAAAGAGGTCAGCTGCGTCATAGCACTCCTGTAGAACCTTGAGGCAGTTCGTGCAGACCAGGCATCAAAAAAACAGAGGATGTCGCTGCTGAGTCCGCTGGCAGGGCATCCGTCCCTATTGTGGGTGCCTGGGCTTCAGGCTGTGAGATGAGCGACGGGTGCCCAGCCCTGATGAGCGGTTGCTCAGATGGCCGTCTGAAGCCAATTCGACTGTTCTTTAGATTCTTCTGGCGTCAGCACTTGACCAAGCCAGGCGATCTCAGTCGCTCATCTTGCCTCTTCAAGCTCTTGAATGAGAGAGGGCGCGATTTTCTTAGAAGCAGCACCCATTTTTCATGAGTAACAGCTGGCCAGAAGGTGACCAGCTGTTATTCACCTGTGCAGTCCTTCTACCCTACATGAATCGCAGGGCGAATCTTCATCTTTCTCTTCATTGTTCGCTTCGGCCGCGTGATTTCCGCAAGCAAAGACACGAACAGCACAGGGGCGCAGGCTCACAGGGGGGCACATGAACATCACCATCGTTGGAACGGGGTATGTGGGGCTGGGCACCGCCATTATGCTGGCGTACCTGGGCTATCAGGTGACGGGCCTGGACAGTGACGAGGGAAAAATCAGCAGCCTGAAAGCCGGCGCCCTGCCCATCTATGAGCCGGGGCTGGACGACCTGCTGCAGGCGGCCAGTCCCAACCTGCGCTGGACCACCCAGTACAGCGACGCCATCCCGGACGCCGATTTCATCTTTGTCTGCGTGGGCACGCCGCCGCTACCCGACGGCCATCCCAATCTTCAGTATCTGGAAGGGGCCGTGCGCAGCATCGCGCAGCATCTGGATGGCAAGCCGCAGATTATCGTCAACAAAAGTACCGTTCCTATCGGCACGGGCGACTGGGTGCTGCGCATTCTGGAAGAACACGCCGCGCTGTACGCCACCAGCCACTATGAGGTGGTCTCCAACCCCGAATTTCTGCGCGAAGGCACCGCGCTGGGCGACAGCCTCTACCCGGACCGCATTGTGCTGGGCGGCAGCAGCTGGGCCACCGGGCAGATGCGGACCCTCTACGCTCCCCTTATCGAGCAGAGTTTTGAAGCGCCGGCCCATGTGCCCCGGCCCAGAGGCTATGAACGCCCAGCGGTGGTAGAAACCACGCTGACCAGCGCCGAGATGATCAAATATTCCGCCAACGCCTTCCTGGCCCTCAAGATCAGTTACGCCAACGAGATCGCCGGCCTGTGTGAATGCGTGGGGGCCGATATTCACGAGGTGGCGGCCGGCATCGGGCTAGACCACCGCATCGGCACGCGGTTTCTGGCGGCGGGCGCCGGCTGGGGCGGCAGCTGCTTTGGCAAGGACACCAGCGCCCTGATTACTACTGGCCAGGACTACGGCTATAGCATGCCGATTCTGCGCGCCGCCATGACGGTCAACGAGCGCCAGCGCAGTCTGGTCATCGAAAAACTGCAAAAGCATGTGCGCCTCCTGAAAGGCAAACGGGTGGCCGTGCTGGGCATGGCCTTCAAGCCTGACACCGACGACCTGCGTGACGCGCCCGCCCACGATTTCATCCTGCGGCTGGGCCGGCTGGGCGCCACCGCGGTCGCCTACGACCCGGTGGCGATGCCCCGCGCCCGCCGCGAATGGACCCACCTGCACTATGTCGAGGCGGTCTCGGCGTCGGCGGCGCTGGCCGGCGCTGACGCGGTCATCGTCGCCACAGAATGGAGCGAATTCCGCAGCCTGAACTGGGAAGAAGTGCTGGCCACCATGCGGGGGCGCGTGGTGATCGACGCCCGCAACATCATCCGCGAGCCGCTCGCCGCCCCTGCTGTTCTGGAACAGATTGGCCGGGAGCAGCCCCAGTCGGCTTTCCTGCCGGCGTCCGGGCTGGCGGCCGTCAAAGTGGGCGCATGAGACTGCTGCTGACCGGCAGCGCCGGGTTTATCGGCAGTCACCTGGCGGCCTCTTTGCTGACATCTGGCGCTCAGGTGATCGGGGTGGACAACTACCTGAGCGGTCAGCCCGCCCACACCGAAGCGCTGAAGCGGCATCCCGGTTTCACCTTCTTTGAAGCCGATGTCAGTCAGGGGCTGCCGCTGGTGGCTGGCCCCCTGGACTGGGTGCTGCATTTTGCCTCGCCGGCCAGTCCGCCCCACTATCAGCAGTTTCCGGTCGAGACCCTGATGGTCGGCGCCCAGGGCACGCAGCACGCCCTGAACCTGGCCCGCCGTCAGGGCGCCCGCTTTCTGCTGGCTTCCACGTCCGAGGTCTACGGCGACCCCCTGGTTCACCCGCAGCCCGAAACCTACTGGGGCCACGTGAATCCCAATGGCCTGCGCAGCTGCTACGACGAGGCCAAGCGCTACGCCGAGGCCATCACCATGGCCTATCACCGGGCTCACGGCCTGGACACCCGCATCGTCCGCATTTTCAATACCTACGGCCCCCACATGCGAGCCGATGACGGCCGGGTGGTGACCAATTTCATTCACCAGGCGCTGGCCGGCGAGGCCCTGACGGTGCAGGGCGACGGCCAGCAAACCCGCAGTTTCCAGTATGTCAGCGACCTGATTCGCGGCGTAAGGCGCCTGATGGACGTGACCTATCACGGCCCGGTCAATCTGGGCGGCACAGACGCCATCACCATGCAGCGGTTTGCTGAGGTGGTGCGCGCGGCCATCAATCCAGGGCTGCCGATCCGCTTTGTGCCGCTGGCGGCCGACGATCCCCGCCAGCGCCAGCCGGACATCACCCTGGCCCGCACGCTGCTGGGCTGGGCCCCGGAGGTCAGTCTGGATGAGGGCCTAAAACGCACCATTGCCTCTTTCCGGCAGCAGGCCAGCCCGGCTGGGCCGCTGCCCGCCGCTGACCTGCCGCTGCACCACCCCGCCACCTGACCCATAGCTCTATAAGCCCCCGGACCAGTCACCCTTCAGGGTGCCCTGGACCCTGCCCTTTGCCGCCAGGAGGCCCCCCCCGTGCTGACCATCCGCGCTGAACGAGTTCTGCCGCAGGCCGCCCAGTCTCTGGCCCTGCTGTATTTGCGCCGCCGGGTGCTGAACGGCACCATGCTGCTGGCCGGCGACTTGCTGGCCCTGGAAGTCTCTTTGCGCCTGGCGGGCAGCCTGCGCCGCCTGCTGTTCGGTGAACTGTTTTTGCCGTCCTGGAGCGGGCTGCTGGCCGCCACCTGGCTGCTGGGGGCTTACCTGAACAAGCTGCTGCCCAGCTGGGGCCTGGGGGTGGTGGAAGAAGTCCGGCGCATCATCGGGCTGGTGGCGCTGGTGTTTGGGGTCACGGTGCTGGCCATCGTGCTGGTGGGGCAGGTCAGCGATGTCAGCCGGCTGGTGCTGATTCTGGGCGCCCTGCTCGCCTGTCCCCTGGTGCTGCTGGCGCGCTTTGCCGTGCGGCACCTGCTGATGCGGGCGCGGCTGTGGGGCGTGCCCACTGTGGTCTACGGCGCCCACGAAGGGGTCATCGCGGCCCTGCAGGCCACGCCGGGCCTGGGCTACCTGCCCGTCGGCGTCTTTGACGACGTGTCGTCGGGCCGCGTGCTGGGGGTGCCGGTGCTGGGCCACCTTCAGGAGCTGGACCTGGGGCGGCCAGTGGCGCCGGTCGCTATCGTGGCCCTGCCACAGCTTCAGCGCGACGAATTTACCCTATTGATCGAAGGCACCCTGCGCGCCTACCGCAAGGTGGTGGTGGTCTCGGCCATGGCGGACCTGCCGTCGCTCTGGGCGATGTCGGTGGACATGGGCGGCATCCTGGGCCTTGAACTCACGCGCAACCTGCTGGACCCGGCGGCCCGGCTGCTCAAGCGGGCCTTTGACCTGACCAGCGTGCTGGTCACGGCGCCGCTCTGGGTGCCGCTGTGCCTGCTGCTGGCGGCGGGGCTGTGGCTGGAAACCCGGACCTCGCCCCTCTTTTTGCAGGAACGCATCGGGGAACACGGGCGGCGCTTCTTTACCTGGAAATTTCGCACGATGGTGCCCTGCGCTGAGGAGGTCCTGCAGCGCCACCTGGCCGACAACGCCGCGCTGCGCGCCGAGTGGGAAACCCACTTCAAGCTGCGCGTGGACCCCCGGATTACCCGGCTGGGCGGCCTGCTGAGGAAAACCAGCCTGGACGAACTGCCGCAGCTGGTGAACGTGCTGCGCGGCGATATGAGCCTGGTTGGCCCCCGGCCCCTGCCGGCCTACCACGAGGCGCAGCTGCTGCCCCGCACCCGGCAACTCAGAACTCAGGTGCAGCCGGGCATGACGGGACTGTGGCAGGTGTCGGGCCGCTCGGCGGCTGGGAACGCAGGCATGGAACGCTGGGACCCCTATTACGTGCGCAACTGGTCGCTCTGGCTGGACCTCGTCATTCTGGCCCGGACCTTCCGGGTGGTGCTGCTGGGGTCCGGGGCGTACTGAATCAGTGGGCCAGGCAGGTTGGGATGGACTTGAGCGGGCACCATTGCTCAGCGTATCGAGTGGAGCGTGGCCGGCTGGCTGCTGTGCCGGGCCGCGTTCAGGCTAAGGTGAGCGGCAGCAAAATGACATCGGCCACCCAGGCGGTGTCATGTCTGCTCTAGAGTGTTCAGCCTCTACCGCTGCGTACCCCACCCTCCTTCAGGGAGATGCCCCTCTGTCCTGGGCAGCTCCCGCGTCTTCTCGGCCGCCTGTTTCTGAGGATGTAGGGCCCTGGCAACGGTGACCCTCGAAAGACATGGACGGCCCTGAAGGTTAATCCAGACTGCCGTCACAGCGCGGTCTCTACAATGCCTCCAGCTATGTCCCTTCTCTCAGCCGCTGCCGCGACACCTTTTGATGTGCTGGTGGTGCTTCCTTCCGCTGATGGGACGGCGGCACTCGCGGCCATCTTGATTGACCTGCCCACTGACCTGTCGGCTTCGGTGCTGATCGGGGCGTCCTTCGGTGAGCCAGCGGCGATCATAGGAGAGTTGCAGCGCCACACCTCGCTGCCTGTTCACTGGGCGCAACAGGGCACGGTGCTTCAACCGGGGCACATCTATGTCAGCCCGCCACAGTTGATCTTGGAAGTGAAACTGGGTGGCCGCTGCGCCCTCACGCCGCCGGTGGGTGAACTGGCGTCAGAACGCCCGCTGGATCAGCTGCTGGCCTCTCTGGCGGTCAGTTTCGGGGCGCGCACCCTGGCGGTCATGCTGGCGGGCCTGGGGGCCGACGGGAGGCTGGGCGCGCGCGCCTTGCGCGGCGCCGGAGGGCTGGTCGTGGCGCAGGCCCCAGGCTCGGCGGACACCCACCATGAGGCGGAGACAGCGGCTCTGGTGCAGACGCTGGAAGGGCTGGGCCGCACGGCGGCCGATCTTCTGACAGGCCAGCCGCCTCGCCCGCTGCTGAATGGGGAACGCTGGCTGCCTTCTTCGGCAGACGCCCTTCAGACAGTGCTTGAAGGGATTGATGACTTCTTCTACGCGCTGGATGCCGACTGGCGGTTGCTGTTTGCCAGCCGCTCTGCACTCGACCAGTGGGGCAAACAGGGCGCTGATGTGCTCGGCCAGCCCTTCCTTCAGGCTTTTCCACAGGCCGCCGGGAGCGCTGCCTATGAAGCGCACGAGCGCGTTATGCAGACCAGAACGCCGGAACGCCTGGAGACGGTGTCACCGGTGCTGGGCCGCTGGATCGAGATTCATTTGATGCCAACCCCGCAGGGTGGCCTGTCCGTCGCATTTAGAGATATCCAGGCGCGCAAGCAAGCAGAGCAGCGGCAGGCCTTCCTGCTTAAGCTCAGTGACGCTCTGCGTCCCCTGACCGGCAGCGCCGAGATGGAGGGCACGGCGGTGCGGCTGCTGGGCCAGGAACTGGGCGCCAACCGGGTCTTTTACGCCACGGTTGACCCTGGTGGCGACTTCTGGAGCGTTCAGCACGACTACGCCGATGGGGTGCCCAGCTGCGCGGGCCGCTTCCCCATGTCCGATTTTCAGCGGGGGCGGCTGGCTCAGTGGCAGGCCGGGCAACTGTCCAGCGTGGCCGACAGCGACACTGCCCCTACGCTCAGTGCAGCGGACCGGGCGGCTTACGCGGCGTTCGACACGCGGGCAGTGATTGGCGTGCCGCTGGTCAAGGGTGGCCGCTTCGCCGCGCTACTGTCGGTCAATCAGACCAGACCGAGAGACTGGAGCGAGGCCGAGATCGCACTGACCCTTGAGGTCGCCGAGCGCACCTGGGTGGCTATCGAGCGCGCCCGCGCGGAGGAAGCGCTGCACAGGAGTGAAGAGCAGCTGCGCGCCGTGCTTGATTCGATGGCCGAGGGCTTTGCGCTGCTCGGCGACGACTTCACGATTCTGGATGTCAACGAAGAAACGCTCCGGCTGGATGGCCGCTCGCGTGAGGAACTGATTGGCCGGACACACTGGGAAGTGTTTCCTGGCACCGAGAACTCGCCAGTTGGCGAGCTGCTCAGGCGCGTGGCGCAGCAGCGCACGCCTGATTCTCTTGAGCACGAATACCGCTGGCCTGATAGGCAATCTCGGTGGCTTGAGATGCGCGCCTATCCCATGCAGGACACCGGCGTGGCGATTTTCTGGAGCGACGTGACTGACCGCAAGCGGGCCGAAGAAGCCATGCGGGCCTCGGAGGAAAAGTACCGCACCCTGTTCGAGTCGATTGACGAAGGGCTGTGCGTCATGGAACTCGTCCTTGATGAATCCGGCCAGGTCGCTGATCTCTGCTACCGCGAAACAAACGCGGCATTCGAGCACCAGACGGGCCTCCGCGCTGCCGTGGACAAACGGGCCAGCGAGCTGTTTCCACAGCTGGAGTCACATTGGCTGGAGGCGGTAACGCGGGTTTACCGCACCGGGGTTTCAGAGCGTACCGAGGGCTACAACGCCGACATGCGCCGCTGGATCACCACGCAGTACTCGCGGGTTGGAAGTCAGGGCAGCCCGTTTGTGGCGGCCGTCTTCAACGACATCACCGCACGCAAGGTTGCCGAAAAACGTCAGGCCTACTTGCTTGACCTGTCCGACGTCCTGCGGCCCCTGACCGAGCCGCTTCTCATCCAGCGCGAAGCCAGCCGGTTGCTCAGAACCCATCTGGGTGCCAGTCGGGTGGGCTACGGCGAGGCCAGTGGGGAAGGTATGACGTACACCGTCATGGCCGAAGACGTTGCCGGTGGGCTTGACCCGCTGCTGGGTCAGACCTTCAGCTGGGCCGGTGTCGGTTCATCAGGGCTTGAGGCGCTGCTTGAAGGGCGGCTCATCACCTGCGAGGACGTCCAGGCGGCGGAAGACCTCACCCCAGAGCAGAAAGAGGCTTTGGCCGCCGCCGGCTGCCGCGCCTTCATGGTCGCGCCGCTGATGAAGGCTGGCCAGCTGGCCGCCTGTTTAGTGGTGCATTTCGAGGCTCCCCACAGCAGCGCCCCTGGTGCAACCATGCTGCTGGAAGAAACTGCCGAGCGCACCTGGACCGCTGCCCAACGCGCCCGGGTGGAAGAGGCCCTCACCGAGTCGGAAAGCCGCCTGCGGGCCCTGGTTGAGCACCTGCCTGGCGGCGCGGTCTTTGTGGTAAATCACGACCTGCAGTACGTGCTGGCGCAGGGTGAAGCCCTGATCGCCGCTGGCGTGACCCCGGAAGATCTGGTCGGCCGTTCTGTCGCGCAGGCCATGCCCCCCGAGCTGGTGGCCGACTACGAGATGCGCTACCGTCAGGCGCTGGCGGGCGAAAGTTTCGAGGTGGAGCATACCGCGCATGGCCGCGCGTTCATTACCCGTGGGGTGCCGCTCAGAACTCCGTCAGGGCGCATCTCCACGGCGCTGGCCGTTTCCTATGACATCACGGACCGTCAGCAGGCAGAGGAGGCGCTGCGCCAGAGCGAGGCGCGGCTGGCGGCCATCTTCGAGGTGCTGCCGGTAGGCGTTGGCTTTACCGATACGGCGGGCACGCTGCGGCTCAGCAACCAGGAACTGCACCGCTTCTTGCCCACAGGCCTTCTACCTTCCCTGGACCCAGAGCGGCAGGCACGCTGGATTGGCTTTGGGGCCGAGGGCCAGCGCGTGGAACCGCACAACTTTCCCGGCGCGCGGGCCCTGCGCGGCGAAAAGGTCGTGCCGGGGATTGACATGCTGTACACCCTGGACGACGGCACGCAGATCTGGACGCAGGTCTCGGCGGTGCCGCTGCGGGACGCTGGGGGCCACATCACCGGGCAGGTGCATGTGGTGACGGACGTGAACGCCCTGAAACGCGCAGAAGAGGAGCTGCGTGCGCTCAACACAGGACTTGAAGAGCGCATAGAGGAGCGCACCCGCCGCCTCGCGGACCTCAATGCAGAACTGGGGGCGCTGATTACCCGCACTGCCCGGAACCTCGAAGCCCCGGTGGGCTACTTCAGCCAGTTTCTGGACCCTGGGCGCGCCGAGGAACTGCTGACCGAGCTGTCGCCTCAGGTGCTTTCAGCACTTCAGGATGAACTGGCGCGGCTCCGGGGTGTTGCGCAGGACCTGCGGCAACTCGCCCGCCTGGAAGACCAGGACCTCAACCGGGAACTGGTGCCCCTCCGCGAACTCTTCAATGAGCTGAATGTCACCGCAGCGGCTGTGCGCCCGGCCGAGTGGCTGATTCAACCCTTGCCCATCGTGCGGGCAGACCGGGCGCTGCTGACCCAGGCCCTGACGGTGCTGCTGACCTTCACGCTGAGTGACACGCGGGGCGCGCGGTATGTGGACGTGACCAGTCAGGAGGTCGAGGGCGAAGTGTGGGTGACGGTGCAGGACGACGGGGTGGGCCTGAGCGGCGAGGAAGCGGCCACCCTCTTTGACCTCGCGGTGCGTACCGAGCAGACTGTGCCGCTGCTGGACGGCGGCGGGCTGGTGCAGGTGCGGCGCATCATGGCCCGGCATGGGGGCTGGGCGTGGGCCGAGTCCCGCCTGAATGGGGGCCGGGTTGTCCTCGCTTTTCCCCGCGACGAGACCGTAACGGACCTGGAGTCTTTTCTGCGGGGAGACGCTCCAGGGTCCTGACTGAACTGGCGCAAAGGCCTGTTCAGCTTTACTCTGGCTTGGGCTCTTTGGGCCAGGCGAACCAGAAGGTGGCCCCCTGCTCGACCTTCCCCTCGCCCCAGGCCCGGCCCCCAAAGCGCTCACACAGGCGGCGCACGACCGCTAAGCCCAGCCCGGTGCCCTCATACTGCTCGGCTGGATGCAACCGGCCAAACAGCTCAAAGGCTTTCTCTTTCTGACGCATGTTAAAGCCAATGCCGTTGTCCTCAAGACCAATCCAGTATTCGCTCTGTGTCTCCTGTACCCGGAGCCGCAATTGAGTCTGTGGCCGCGTTCGGGTGAATTTCAGTGCATTGGCAAAGTATTCGTGGAGAATAATCTGGAAGACCTGATGGTCTCCGAGAAGGGTCGGCAGCAGGACGCTGGGCAGATGAATATCTCGGTCGCTTTGCAGTGGCTCCAGATCTTTGAGGACTTCCCGGAGCACCCGGTTTAGGTCCACCGGGCGCAGGCGCGCCCGGATCATCCGGGCCTGCATGTAGCCTTTCAAAGAGGTCAGCAGCCCCTGCGTGTGCTGCACGGCGGCGGCGACGTGGCCCAGTGACCGTTGGCGGTCGTCCGGTTCGGTTTGCCGCTCCAGCAAGGTCAGGAGGTTCTGGGCGCGGGTCAGGGCAGTGCCGAGTTCACGCTCGGCGACCAGCATCACGTCTCTGAATTCCTCGCCCAGCTGTCTGAACCTTGCGGTCTGGTGCCGCAGCTCTTGTTCCAGGCCCTGGGTCGTGGCCAGCAAGGTCTGGTGCGCCGCCTTGAACGCCGTGACGTCGGCGGCGCTGATCTGGCACAGCCGCACGCCATCCGCACGGACATGCAGGCTGGCGGTCAGCACCATCTCCAGCGGTTGCCCGTCTGGGCCAGCAAAGCTCACCTCACTGTGGGGTGCGCCCTGACCACCCAGGACACGGCCCAGCAGTGACGTGAAGGCCGATTGACTGTCTGGCGTCACCGCGCCAACTAGGGGGCGCCCCCGCAGCAGCGCAGGAGTTGACCCCAGCAGCGCGGCGCCCTGGGCATTGACCTCCACGATGCGGCCCTGGTCACTGAGCAGAAAGGCTGGGTGTGGCGCGTCCTGAAAAAGTGCCCTGGCCTGTGCGGCCTCTGCCTGAAGGGCCTGCACCTCAGCCTCAAGCGCCCGGAGCTGCGTGACTGTTGCAGAGAGAAACGAGGGCGGTGCAGACGAATCGTAGGTCATAACGTCACCTGGGGCCAGCGGAGGGGGCTGAAGAGGAAGCAAAGGCCAGACCAAGCTCTGTAGGAAGAGTTACATAATACGCGGTCGAGGGCGTGGACATCGGCCTGAACTTGCTGGCGGCCAGCCAGAGTGGCGAAAGAAAGAAGATTGAGGAAACCGGAGCGTCATCAAGACGCCCCGGACTGTTCGGGCAACTTCAGACTCGAACGGTTGTGTGGTTTGCGTTGACGCTGTCGCGCGCCAGACAGGCTCAGAAGCACTGCAGGTTGCGCGAGCGCGTCTAAAACTAGGGGATTCACACGGCTGGCTTCATTCGACTCATGCGCCTTTTCTGGAGGCGGATGTTGGGGAGAAGAGGGCGAGAGCCATGTCTTGGTCCACTTTCGCTGAGGGCAAATGCGGTGTGGTCGCACCAAGATGAGCTTGAAGCCTGGAATTTGCAGCTCTCTCCTTGAAAAAGATGAAGAAAGATTAAGTAAAGGTGGGGTCTGTCGAGAGAGGTTAGGCTAGTGCTTTCCCGATTCATGGCCGCTGTAGCCGGCATCTGGCTGAAGATCTGGGAAGCAGTGTATGGGTGCCTGTAGCGGCCTCCTGACCTGAGCCGCACAGGTAGCTCCCGCCTTACAGCGACTGGCGGTCCACCACCGTGGTGGGCACGACCTCAAAGGTATCTGGGCCGTGGCTGCTGCGGGGCGCCAGGGTCATATCGGCCACCAGCTGCGAGAGCGCGTCCATGTCATAGGCCACGGTGGTTAAAACAGGCTGGAGATAGCTCAGGAGGGGCTCGATGTTGTCGTAGCCCACCAGGCCGACCTCTCGGCCCAGCACCCAGTCGGGCCGCTCGGTTTCTAGGGAGTGCAGCAGCAGCCGGGCCGTGAGGTCTGACAGGCCCAGCACGGCCACCCGTTGCCGGCGTTCGCCGACCCAGAGGTCCAGTTCGGCCAGCAGCTCCTCGGTGATGGCGGTGCCGCGCCGCGCTCCCCGCACCTCCAGCGCGCCCGGCGTGGCGGCCAGCTGCTCGAACAGATCCGCTGCCTGATGCAGGGCCCGCTGACGCAGGGTAGAGACCGTCTGCGCGTGGTCATGCTCCGGGTTGACCCACATTCGCAGCTCTGGTCTTGGCCCAAAATGACTGTTCAGGACGCGCGCCAGGCCCTCCAGCCGCGCGCCGGGAAACCAGTGGTCGGGGCTGAAGTATCCCAGGTGCAGCAGGTCGTAGCCGCTGTCCAGCGCGCGCTGAATCAGGTCTTCAGATGCGCTGACCCAGTCCGGGGCTACGCTGGGCAGCCCTTCATACCGGCCGATCAGCACCGCTTGCCGGCCAGTGGCCGCCAGCAGCGTCGCCTGATGCCGGGTGTGCCGGCCCTCCCACAGCACCACGCTGCTCGTGACGCCGGACTGCGCCAGTTCGGGCAGGGCGCGGTCGCTGGTAATGGGTGTAATGACAGGGTGGCGCTCGCGCTGCAAGAACGTCCTCATCAGGTACAGGAGCATCTGGGCGTGGTACGGGTTAAACAGCTGCTCGATATCCACACACAGCGCAACAATCGGGCTGCCGTGGCTGCGCCGGGCCTGGGCCACCAGGTCGGGGGTATAGCCCAGCCGGTCGGCTTCATCTTCAATGCGGCGCAGCAGGTCGGGCCGCACCAGATGCCGCGCGTCCGGCCGGTAGGCGCGGTTCACGGTGGCGACCGAGGTATTGGCCGCCATCGCCACGCGGTCACGCGCGCTGATGGTGTAGCGCAGCGCTGCGGCGCTGGTCCTGACCCGTTCCAGGGTCTCGGGTGGCATGGTGCCCCGCAGGGCCAGCGCCTCACGCACCTGATGGGTGGAGAGGCCCGCGTGTTGAGCGATCCGCTCCACATCCCGGTTGGAAATCGACTTTTTCATGCGGCCCCTCCGGCTCTGCGCAGGCAGAGAACCCTGGTATTGACCTCTGAATGTTCGTCTGTTGCCCTGCAGCGGCCCGGTGGCCAGCGGCAGTCCCTACGGTGACGTTCAGCTCCGCTGACGTCATCTCAACCACGGCAGGTTGTGGACATCAGTTAGGCATACGGAAGCCTCAACGTCAAATCTGTCCATGAAGTTTCTCACCTTATGTAAAAGATGAATAAACTCTCTATGGTCGCGCTTGTTCCGGTCGCGTTTGGCTTAGGAATTTGGCGTCTCAGAGGGAAGTCTTCCGCTTTCGTACGCCGAAAAGAACTATGATCCCGAGCACTTAAATCCTTTCGAAGATGAGAGTCACAGACCTTTTCCGCTCAAGAGAAACATGGATTTAGGCCTGCTGAGCGACTGCTTCTCAGTGTGGTCACCTCCCATCATGAGCGGTATCTCATTTGTCTCGTCCCAGTGCCGGGCCAGTGGTTCAGGCGCTGTGGTCCAAGGAGGACGTATGAACCAAAGGAACGGAGCGCTTCTTGCCGTGCTGGCGATGGCTTCGGTGGCGGCGGCCTCGCCGCTGACAGGCGGCGCGCAGACTCTGGTCATGCGTCTGGCCCGGGCCGGAGACGTGTCCATGACGGGCGTGCGGTGGACCGAAGACGGCACCACCAAGGTCGTGTCCCGCGCATTTAACGCCCAGAAATACTGCCTGACAGAGCCGACCCTGAATCTGCTCCAGCGTCAGCCCACCAACGTGGGGGTGCAGGCCATGGTGTTTCTGGAGTTCCGCTGCGTCAACCGCATTCAGGGCAAGGCCCTCACGCCAGAACTGGCTCTCGCGTTTCTGCGCAGCGTCGGGTATACGGTCAGTGGCTCTAACCTGCTGACCAACCTGCTCAATAACCCGCCAGCCGCCAACGCCCTGGCCACCGCCAGTCAGACTGCGGTGACGCCCATGACCCCCCGCAACTGAGGTGACGCTGCCCCGACCCCTCGCCTTGGTCACGGCTGGCCTGATGCTGACCGGAACGGCCGCGCTGTGTAGCGTGGCCGTTCAAGGTTATCTGGCCAGCCGTGCCCGCGACCAGGCCGAAGCCCTGCGCCAGAACGGTGAGTACGACCAGGCCTGGAGCATTCTGGAAGCGGCGCTGCGGCGCACGCCTGCCTCGGCCGAGCTGTGGGCGGAACTGGGGCAGACCTACCGCGCCGCCTGGTTTTTTCGCCTGAAGCCCGAGCTGCTGACCTCGGCCCTGACAGCCTACGAGCGGGCGTCGGCCCTGAATCCTCTGAGCGCCACGGCACCCGCAGAACTGGCCCGCACCCTGGCCCTCTCTGGGGCCTACCGTCAGGCCAATCAGGCGTATCTGCGCGCCCTGGTCAACGACCCCCGGAATCCGGGGCTGCTGGTGGACCGCGCCCAGACCCTCGAAAAGCTGGGGCAACCCTCGGCGGCCCTCAAGGTCTACCGCGCCGCCGCCCACATCAAACCCAATGAGTATTCACAGGCCGCCGAGGAGCGGCTCAGGAGCGGCCCGTGACCACCCTGAATCCCAGCCTGCCCCGCGTCCTCGAATGGGCCTCTCTGGCGGCCCTGTGGGCTTTCGTGGCCTGGGGGCCGCTGGCCCAGGGCAGCGCCTTTTCTGGTGGCCGGGCCGGGCTGACGGTGCTGGGCCTGCTGGCCGGCGGCCTTTACCTGGCGGCCCTGACCCTCTCGTCGGCCCCTGGCCAGGGCTGGCGGTCCCCCTGGACCCTGTGCCTCTGGGCCCTGCTGGCCTGGGTGGGCCTGAGCGTGTTACGCGCGCCTGCCAACGCCGTCCAGCAGGGCCTGTTACTGGCCAGTGTCCTGCTCGCGGCCCATGCGGCGCGTGGCCTGCTGGTCTCAGCGCGGCGGCGCCAGGCCTTTGGCCTCTGGCTGATGGCAGTGGTGGCGGTCATGGCGGCTTACGTGGCTGTTCAGCATCTGGGCGGCGGCTGGACCTTGCAGGTTGACCCGGCCACCCTCAGCGGCACCTACTACCACCCCAGTCACTACACCGGTTTCGTGACGCTGGCCCTGCCGGTGTGCGTCTGGGCGCTGGCGCAGGGCCCGCAGTGGTGGCTGCGCGGCGCCGGCTTGGTGGCGGGGCTCATCCTGACCGCTTCCCTGCTGCTGACCAATTCCTCCAGTCTTCCCACCGCGCTGCTGGCCGGCGCCCTGGCGGCTGTTGTGGCCGTGTGGCGGCGCCAGCGCCGCTGGGGTCAGCTGGCCGCTGCCGCCCTGCTGCTGGGGGTGGGCGCCGGCACCCTGCTGCTGGCCACCCCCCAGGGGCGTCAGGCGCTGGACCGGGCGATGGGGGGCATTCAGACCAAAAGTGTGGACCGCTTTCTGATCGAGCGGGGCAAGCTCTGGGCCATGGACGCGCAGGCGGCGCAGGCGGCGCCCATCACCGGGGTAGGGCCTGGCAACTTCGTCGCCTTTATTCCCCGTTTCCGGCCAGCCCAGGCCGAAGGGCCCAATGACCTCGCCTTTAACTTCGTGAATTACGCCCACAACGACTACTATCAGCTCGCCATCGAGCTGGGCTGGACCGGCCTGGCCCTGTACGCGCTGCTGCTGGTCCTGACCCTGGCCGCCGCGCCCCTTCAAGACGCCCTGGGCGCCTCGCTGCTGGCGGGCGTGGCGGCCCTGTGGTTGTCGGGGATCTGGGACGCCCACGCCACCGTCGTGCCCGGCACCATGGCCTGGGCCTGGGTGGCGTACGGGCTGGTGGCGGCGCGGGCCGTCAGGGTTGCCAGGTCACACGCCGTTCCAGCCGAGCCGGTCCCTGAGCCGCGCCGCCGTCGGCCGGGCGGGGCCACGCCGGACCCAAGCCTGCTGACCCTTGGGCCCGCCGCAGGAGGAAAGGCGCATGAATGACCGGACCGCACCAGATGTCATTGACCTGACCCGTTCGCTTCAGGTGCTCAAGCGGTCGGCCTGGGTGATCGCGCTGTCGGCCGCTGTGGTGGGCGTGTCCACCTACGCCTATTTCAAGCAGCAGACGCCTCTCTACAAGGCCAGCACCATGATCGTTTCGACCGGCAACCAGACTGGCAACCAGACGGTCAACCAGACCCTGGTCAGCGCGCCGCCGCTGCCGTCCGGCGCCCTGCAAGGGGCGCTGCTGAATTTGAATGTGCTGCGCACCATCAACGCCGGGCTTCAGAAGGTAACGGGCCTGACCCCCGAGGCGCGCGCCGCCCTCCAGCGCAAGCTGCTTAATGAGGCCGCCGCTGGCCGATCCAGCACCGTGCGGGCGGCGGGCGACGTGGACATGTACGGCAACGGCATTTACACCATCAGTGCCCGGCACCCCAACCCCCGCGTGGCGGCGCAACTGGCCAATCTAGCCACCAGCGCCCTGATTACCTGGGACGCCCAGCGCGGTCTCGTGAAGGTCAGCTCGGCGCGCGAGGCGCTGGAAGTCCAGCTGCGCGACACGGAAACGCGGCTGGCGCGGCTGGGGCCAGTGGGCACGACCCCCACCCGCGAGCAGCTGACCCTGCTGAATCAGCAGTCCGTGCGCACCAATGACCTGAACAACCTGCGCGCCCTGGAACGGGCTGTGGTGGGGTCGCTGGCGCTGGTGGCCCAGGCGGTCACGCCCCTGAAACCAGTGTCGCCTCAGCCTACGCGCAACGCGGCGGTGGCGGGTCTGTTTGCCCTGCTGGCGGCCACGGCCCTGATTCTGCTGCGGTCCTCGCTGTCACGGACGGTGTCCTCGGACATCGACCTGCGCGGCATGCACCTGCGGCTGCTGGGCGAGGTGCCCCGGCTGCGCGTCGTGAAAAAAGGCCAGTCGGTGCTCACCATGATGCACAAGGGCAAGGGCGCCGACAGCGTGACCTTTCTGGCCAGCAACATCCGGGGCCGCCTGGGTCAGCAGCCCAAAACCGTGATGGTGACCTCGCTGCTGCCCGGCGACGGTAAATCCACGCTGGTGGCCGGCCTGGCGGGCAGCTTTGCGGCGGGTGGCCTGCGCACCCTGCTGATTGAGGCAGACGTGCGGCACCCGACCCAGCGCGCCCTCTGGGGCCTGGCAGCCGAAACCGCCAGCTGGGTCAACCTGCCCCAGGCCGCGCCCTTTCCCGGCGAGGAAGCCCGCGCCCTTCAGGCCGCGCTGCGGAACCCCGAGGCTGCCCAGGCCCGGCGCCTGACCGACCAGCTGCATCTGGTGGTTACGGCGCCCCACGAAGGCGGCGCCACCCGGCTGCCCACTGAGGCTTTCCGCGCCGCCCTGCACACCTGGTCTCAGGGCTACGACGTGGTGCTGGTGGACGCGCCGCCGGCCCTGGCCATTTCTGACCCCCTGGAGCTGGCTTCAATGGTCAGCGGCGTCCTGATTGTGCTGGAGCCGGGCAAGGCCAATATGTCCGGCGTGCAGCGGCTGCTGGACACCCTGGAACTGGCCAGCGCCACTGTGATCGGGGTGGCGTTCAATAAGATCGATCCCCGTCACATGGCCACCGCCTACGGGTACGGCTACGGCTACCGGCCCAGTGGGCTGCCGGCGGAACATGCATGACTGCGGTCCCACCTGAGGCAAGCCGCCGCACCCCGCGCAATATTGCGGCCCTGTACGGGGTGCAGCTGGCCACCTACCTCCTGCCGCTGCTGACGGTGCCGTTTCTGGCCCGGACCCTCGGGCCTCAGGCCTGGGGGGCGCTGGCGATTGCCCAGGCGTTTGGCGGCGTGGTCTGTCTGCTGGTGGATTACGGCTTTGACCTCTCCGCCACCCGCGAGGTAGCGCGGGCGCAGGACCAGCCGGGGCGCCGGGCCGAGCTGCTGTCGGGGGTGCTGGGCGCCCGGCTGCTGATGACCCTGGGCGTGGCCGGGCTGACCCTGCTGGCCCAGGCGACGGTGCCGGCCCTGCACCAGCCGCTGCTGCTGTGGGCCGCCGTCGCCTGGGGCGCCGCGCAGGCGTTCAGTCTGCTGTGGTACTTCCAGGGCCTGGAGCGCCTGACCCGCGTGGCCAGCCTGGACATCGCCGCCAAGGTGGCCGTGACCGCCGGCATCCTGCTGCTGATTCGGCGGCCAGCGGACGCCTGGCTGGTTCCGGCCCTGACGGCCGGGGCCACCCTGCTGGCCAATGCCTACGCCCTGCATCTGGCCCACCGTGATACGCCGTTTTTGAGGCCCACCTGGCGCCGAAGCTGGGCGACCCTGCGCCTGGGCTGGCCCCTGTTTCTGTTCCGGGGGTCGGCAGCTTTTTACAGCACCGCCAGCGCTTTTTTGCTGGGCCTGTTCGTGCCGGCTGGCCTGGTGGGGGCGTACGCCGGGGCCGAGCGTATTGTCCGGGCGGTGCAGGGCCTCCTGACGCCGCTGAACCGCGCGCTGTATCCCCGGTTTGCCCAGGCGGCCGAGGCCGGGCCAGCGCCGCTTCAGGCCCTGCTGCCCAGGGGCCTGTGGCTGATGGGCGGCGTGGGCGCCGTTATGAGCGCCGGCACCTGGTTGGCGGCCCCGCTGCTGGTGGCCCTGCTGCTGGGGCCAGGCTTTGAGGCGGCGGTGCCGGTGCTGCGCGCGCTGGCTCCTTTACCGCTGGTCATCGGCGTGAATATGGTGTTTGGGCTGTTCTGGCTGGTGCCCCTGGGCCATGACCGCGCCTTTAATCTCACGGTGGCCGGGGGGGCTCTGCTCAACGCTGCGCTGATCGTGGCGCTGGTGCCGGGCGGCGGCCCGCTGGGGATGGCCGAGGCAGTGCTGCTCACCGAACTACTGGTGGGGGTGGCGCTCTACCTTCAGTACCGGCAGACTCTGCGGCCTGCGGCGGCTGGCCAGCCGGCCAAGGCCTGAGATGCAGCTGCGCCGCCGCGACGTGGACCTGTGGGTTCATGCGGGCCTGTTCAGCCTGTATCTGGGCACCCTGTCGGTGTTTGGGGTCACGCGCCGGCTGGACCCTTCCCTGGGCAGCGCGGCGCAGCTGGGGCTGCTCCTGCTGACCTGGAGCCTGCTGGTGTTCGCCGTCTGGCGCTCGAAGCGGGTGCCGCTGGGGGGCGTCGTGTTGCTGGCCCTGCTGCCCTACCTGCACATGATCTATTTCTCGGCCACTGGCGAATCGGCGGGCGGCGCCTTTTCCTACCTGTACAAGTTCAGCGGCTTTCTGATGGCACCCTACCTGTGGGTGTGGGCGCGTTTCCGCGACGACGACCAGATCGAGCGCACACTGATGCTGGTGGCGTCGCTGCTGGCGGCGCGCGCGGTGCTGAGTTTCGCCGTGCCGGGTCTGGCCATCACCTCCGGCGGCTTTGCCGATGACTTCACGGTCTACGAGTGGGTGGGACCGCTGCCGCGCATCTTTTATCCAGGGATGCCGCTGGTGTTTTTTGGCCTGATGGTCTCGCTGCGTAACCTCTTTCTGGCCGCTGACCGGCAAACCACCCTGGAGCTGGCCCGGTCGGTGCTGTTCGCGGCGGCGCTGGCCGTCAATCTGTCGCGCGGCATCATGATGTTCGCCGTCGTGGTGACATCCCTGCTGCTGCTGGTGAAATTTACGAGCAGCCGCGTGGCCGCCGGGCGCAAGGGCCGCCTGGTGCTCATGTCGCTGCTGGCCCTGACCGGCGTGACCCTGGTGGTGGTGGCCACGCCGCTGTCAGACACGGTGGCCCAGGTGGCGTCTGGCTTCAGTAACCAGGAGCGCTTCAGCCTGGACCAGGGCAACCTCGACTGGCGCGTGGAGCAGATGCGCGCCGCCTACCGCATGGTCGAGACGCCCGAGGAGCGGGCGCTGGGGGTCGGCACCAACACCTTTATTCCCGAAAGCATCGAGCATCCCGTGCCCGGCGAGGTTACCAACGAGCTGCATTACTCCTACGACTCGGTGCGCTGGACCTTTGGCGTCGCCGGTCTGGCCCTGTTGGTGGGCTTTGCCCTGCTTCAGCCCGTGCTCCGGGTGCTGGTGATTCGGCCTACCTCGCCCCTGATTCTTCCGGTGGTCATGACCGGCAGTTTTATCGCCCTGGTGGGCCTGTACACCGTGGTCTTTACCACGACTGACTGGAGCTTTGTCCTCAGTCTATGTGGCGCCCTCCTCAACACGCGCTGTGACGCCTGGCGCGCCGCGCCGTTCCCAGTCCGTTCTGAACCCCTGACTTTTCCCGTTCCCTCTCAAGGAGTGCCCCATGACTGATTCTGGTTCGCCTGCCCCTGGTGTTCAGCCGGCCGCCCCGCCCCTGGTGGGCATCGTGGTCATCAACTACAACGGGTGGGGGCACACCGACACCTGCCTGCGGTCTCTGGCGGCGCTGGACTACCCACGCGCCGACGTGGTCCTGGTGGACAACGGCTCGACCGACGACTCGGTGGCCCAGTTGCAGGCGCGCTATCCAGACCTGCCCATCCTTCAGATTCCGGTGAATGTGGGCTTTACCGCCGCCAATAATGTGGGCACCCGCGAGGCGCTGCGGCGCGGCGCAGACCACGTGTGGTTTCTCAACAACGACACCACGGTAGATCCTGGGGTGCTGTCGGCGCTGGTCGAGGTGGCGGGCGGGCATCCAGGGCTGGGCGCTGTGGC
This sequence comes from Deinococcus arboris, assembly GCF_009755355.1. Classification (GTDB taxonomy): domain Bacteria; phylum Deinococcota; class Deinococci; order Deinococcales; family Deinococcaceae; genus Deinococcus; species Deinococcus betulae. Next base: position 121,406 of record NZ_WQLB01000011.1, read on the forward strand.
GTCGGTGCTGTACTCCATGCGAGAGCCGGAGCAGGTGCAGGGCTGGGGCGGGGGGTGGATTGACCTCTGGCGGGGCCAGGCCGAGCTGTTTCAGGCCCCGGTGCCCTGGGCGCAGCTTGATTTTCTGTCCGGGACCAGCCTGCTGGTGCGCCGCCGCGCGCTGGACGAGGTGGGGCTGCTGGACGAGCGGTATTTCATGTACTGGGAAGACGCCGATTTCAGTCTGCGGCTGCGGCGCGCGGGCTGGGGCCTGGGCGTGGCAGCGGCGGCCCGGACCTGGCACCTGGGCGCGGCCTCCATGGGCCTGAGCACCCTGACCCACAAGAGTCTGGACTGGGAACTGAATTTCACCAAAAGCGGGGTCCGGTTTTTTCGCCGTCACGCGCCGGTGCCGCTGGTGCCGCTGCTGGCCGGGCCGGGCCTGTACCTGCTCAAGCGGATGCTGCGCGGCCAGTGGTCGCGGGCCGGAGCGGTCGCGCGGGGCGGCTGGCTCGCTTTTCGCCGCGCGGCGCAGTAAAGGAAAACGCCATGTACCGTCTTATTGGTATTGATACAGAAGGCGCCGCTGACTTCCGGACGGCCCGTGGCCGCAACCTCTCGGTGTACCGCGCGCTGGACGGCTACGCGCAGATTGTGGACCGCTTCACGCCGGCCCTGACGAACTGGTCCCAGTATGCCAACTACGCCCTGAGTTTCCGGCCACACCCGCGCCACTGGAAAGGCGTGGCCAACCTCAACCCCCGCACCTTCCGGGCGCAGAGCGCGCTGGCCCTGCAGCGCCTGAAGGCCCAGCGCCCTGACTTTGATGTCGCGCTGCAAATTTTTGGCATGTTCTCGGTGGCGGGCCACGGCTTCCCTGTGGCGCTGTACCTCGACAACACCATGGCGCTGACCCTGCAGCACTATCCGCAGTGGAATCCCATGAGTCGCCGCGAACGGCAGGACTGGCTGCTGCTGGAACAGGACGCCTACCACGCGGCCGACCTGCTGTTCACCATGTCAGAGGCGGTCCGGCAGTCCGTGATTGACGACTACGGTGTGCCGGCACAGAAGGTGGTCGCTGTGGGCGCCGGCGCCAACTTCACACTCGACGAGGTGGGCAAGCAGGAGTACGGTCAGCAGACGGCCCTGTTTGTGGCCTATGAGTTCGGGCGTAATGGCGGCGCCACCCTGCTTGAAGCGTGGCGCCTGGTCCGCCAGCAGTTGCCAGAAGCGAGGCTGCAAATCGTGGGCCCCAGGCAGCGGGTGGTGCCGCCGGGCACCCCAGGGGTGGAGTGGTTTGGGCCGGTCAAGGACCGGGGCCAGCTGCGTCAGCTGTTTCAGGACGCGACGCTGTTTGTGCTGCCCAGCATCTTCAATCCGTTTCCGCACGTGCTGCGCGAGGCCATGGCCATGGGCCTTCCCTGCGTCAGCACCGCCCACGCCGCCATCCCCGAAATCGTGACGGACGGCCTGAACGGCTCGCTGGTGCCGGTGGGCGACCCGGACGCCCTGGCCCAGACGCTGCTGTCCCTGCTGTCCCAGCCGGCCCTGGCCCGGCGCTACGGCCAGGCTGGCCGGGACACCGTCGCTCAGGCCATGTCCTGGGCCCAGGTCGGGGCGGCCATGACTCCTGGCTTGGCAGCGCTGGCCGCCCGTTCCTGATGTGTCTTCACTTCGGGTAGAGGAACTGGGCAGGGCAGAGAGCAGGTCTTGCGTACGGTGTGAAATTCCGTTCTTTTCAGAATATTCGGACAGCCTCCTCCAAGCAGAGGTTCCATGTCTCTACAGCAAAGCCGCCGCTCCTTTTCGGGAACGGCGGCCTCGTTAAACAGGGTCTGAACTTCGTTGCTGGCTACCGGCCGGTGAGGGCCGCCTTACTGACAGGTGCTGGCGACGCCGCTGCCAGAGTTGCCGCTGCAGGTATTGCCGCTGCCCGCCACGATGACCGCCTTGGACACCGAGCTGAACGAGTTGGTTGTGAAGGTGTTGTTGTTGTTCCCGCCGTTGGCAGCGTAGATGCCCGTTCCCATGCTGCTGAAGGTGTTGCCGCTGAAGGTGGTGCCGGACACCCCCCGGTCGAACATCACGCCGACCGACCCGGCAGAGGAGAAGGTGTTGCCCGTAAATTTGTTGCCGGTGGCGTTCTGGTTAAAGATGACGCTGTGCTGGGCGCTGCCCTGGAAGGTGTTGCCCGAGACCGTGTTGTTGTTGCCCATCAGGCGCAGGCCGACGTAGGAGTTGCTGGCCTTGTTGTTGGTGACCACGATGTCGCGGGGCACTGGGCCGCTGCCGTGGGCCTGCAGGCGGATGGCGTCTTCGTAGCCGTATGGAGGCTGCTTGCCGCCGGCATTGGCCCCGAAGGTGCCGTAGGTGGTGTTGCCACTCACGCGGCCTCCAATCACACTGCTGATTTGCAGCGCGGTCGAGCCGTAGACGTCGGCGCCCGAGAACCCGCGCACGGTGTTGTTCTCAATGACACCGTTCGACACCTGGCTTACGCCCTTCTCGGGCAGCGGCATGATCTTGATGCCGTCGCGGGCAAAGCCCTCCACCGTATTGCCCCGGAAAGTCACGTTCGAGGTGCCCTCGGTCTTCATGGCGGTGTTGCCAAATCCTGCCGAGAGGTTGCCTTCAATCAGGTAGGTGTCGCCCAGCTGCCCCAGCAGGCCGATGCCTGCCGTCAGGTTGGAAGAGCCGTGGCCCGTCACGCGGTTGCCGCGCCAGGTCTGCTGCGTTGAGGCCGACCCAAAGACCCCGTGAAACTTCACCTGTGAGACGGTGTTGTTGCTGACCGTGGTGCGGGTGGCGTTTTCCACCCCTACGCCGCAGCCGCCCAGCTGGCTGATGGTGTTGCTGTCCACCACGGCCCCGCTGCCGCCGCTGACGCGGATGCCGTCCACCCAGCCAGTGCCCTCGCCGGCGCCGATGACCGTAAACCCGCTGACCTTCGTGGCCGTGGTGTTCACCAGATGCAGCAGCGCGGTGCCGCTGAAGCCGCCTCTGGCCTTGATGGTCGCGCCCTGACCCACAACGCTGATGTTGTTGGTGCCGTTAAAGGTCACAGCCTTGCTGACCAGATAGGTGCCAGCCGGGAAGCTCAGGGACTTGCCGCTGCTGGCGGCTTTTTGCAGCGCGGCGGTGTCGTCGGTCACGCCGTCACCCTTGGCGCCGTAAGTTTTCACGTCCACTGCGCCGCTTGGCGTGGCGATAGGAGCTGGGGTGGGGGTGGGCGCCGGCACCGGAGTGGGCGCAGGTGCCGGCGCTTCGGCAGCGCTCGACGCTGGTGCCAGGGTCAGGTAGTCAATGTAGGCGTTGCGGTCCTGGCCGTCGCCGCTCAGGTCGTTGATAAACACCGTGCTGATGACGTCGCCTGCCTTGAGGGTTAGTTGCCCCAGGGCGGTGCCCGCGTAGGCCAGGCTGGTCACTTCCACACGCTTGACTTCGCTGCCGTTGACCCACACGCTCAGCATCACATTGCCCTGGTAGGCGGTCTGACGGGCCTGCAAGGTGCCTGTGAAGATTCCAGCGGCCGGCGCACTGAAAGTCGCCGCGTTTCCGTTGCCCAGCAGCACCACGGTCTGCTGACCTTCGGCCTTGGCGTCGTACTGCGTGCGCGCGCCGCCAGTGACTCCAGGCTGCACCTTGTTGCTCACGGCCGCTGCTTGCAGGGCCGCGTCATCCGTCCCGACAGTGTCTACGGTCGCATTCGTTTCTACGGCCACCTCGGCGGCCTGACTCTGGTCAGCCGATGCGGTGGGCACAGAAGGGAGTGGGGTGGTCGAGCCACACGCGGCCAGCAGCAAGGTGGCGCTCAGGGCGAGCAGGCGGATGGCAGGCAGGCGGGAAGCGGAAGCAGTGTAAGTCACAGAGATCTCCAGTGCGTCAGACAGCGCAAACATGTAGAGCTACATGTCAGAAAAGTGGGTGAGGGGGATGTACGGTTTGCTGGGGCAAACCGCCGGTAACCTGACTGACCTGGCGTCTGTGCAGCCGGTCAGTTAAGCCTCCGAGAGCTTAGGGTCCACCCGAAAAAGTCGTAATAAAGAATTTCACGTGATCCGTTTCTGACGTGACTGGGGGTCCGGCAAAACGTAGTGTGGGACTGCGTGGAGGCCTGTCTAGATAACATGGGTTCTATTGGATAACTGTTGGTCAGAGGTGCTTCCAATGCCCCTTTTTTTGTGGTAAAGCCATGAGATTTCCCTGTTAAAGATGTGTTTAAGAAGCTCAGAGAGGGGTTTTGGCAGCCTCAAGGCGCAGCGAGAAACAGCACACAGGGTTCTATGGTCTCTGTGTACAGAGAGGCCGCTCCCTCTTTGGCACTGAGCCGCCGAAGGGTCGGTGCACTCTGACGGAGGGACGCCGACGTTTCAGCCGAGTGCCTTCGGCATGTCTCGCAGAAGAGGTAGGCGGATTCCAAGCGTGACCTGAGTAAATTGCTGTTGTGTAGGAAGCACAGACGCAAGTCGTGTGAAGTCAGGCGGCTTCTGCTCTGGGTCCACACACAACCGCTTGGGCACTGCGCACAGGCTCTCTACCCCTGGTCAGGCCAAGGTGATCCTCAGTGGTCCTGACTGGAGCAGGACCGGAGTCAACCACCCACTCTGAGGGGCCAGTGACGATCACGGGGCTGTACTGAACACCTGCCGGCAGAGGTGTCAACGTCCAATTCAGGCTGGGCTCTTTGCTGGCCGCCGGGCCGCACTTGGGCAAAGTCGCGCTGCGGGGCACAGACGAAACAGCTTCCTCTGGCCTCTCCTCCAATTTCTGAGCCATTGAAGCATGCGGCCATCTCCAGGCTCGTCGGACTATCGCCCCTTAGCCATACAGCCCTTGCTCTTATGGCCCTTTCGGCAGTGTGAAGCCAAACGTTGCTCCTGCATCCACACGGCCTTCTGCCCACACCTGCCCCCCGTGCCGCGTCACGATGCGCTTGATGGTCGCCAGCCCCACGCCCGTGCCTGCAAACTGATCCTGGGTGTGCAGGCGCTGGAACACCCCGAACAATTTCCCGGCATATTCCTGATCGAAGCCGACGCCCGTGTCCTGCACGAACACGGCCCACGCCTGCGGCTGTTCCTCAGCCCAGACCCGGACCTGGAGGGGCCGCGTCAGGGCCGCGAACTTCACGGCATTGCTCAGCAGATTGGTCAGCACCTGTTGCAGCGCGGCCGTGTCGGCCCGCACAGCCGGGAGTGGCCCGATCTGCCAGTCCACCGGCTGCTCTGGAAATTCCAGCATGGCGTCTTGCTGCGCCTGCTGCACCAGCGTCTGAAGCGGCACGGGACGGAACAGCAGTTCCACCCGGCCAGCGCGGGACAGGGCCAGCATGGCGTCAATCATCTCGGTCATGCGGTCGGCCGCCTGCGACACGATGCCCAGGTGGCGCTGGGCCTTCTCGGTCTGGCCCTGCGTAAAGGTCTTCATAGCCAGTTCGGTAAAGCCCTTGACATGCCGCACCGGCGTGCGCAGGTCGTGGGACACGCTGTAGGTAAAGGCGTGGAGTTCTTCATTGGCAATCTGCAACTCGGTATTGGCCTGCTCCAGCGCCTCGATACTCTGCGCGCGTTCCAGCACCAGCCCCAGGCTGTAGATGGCCGTTTCCAGCACCGCCCTGTCCATCGGGGTCCAGACGCGCTGGTCAAACAGGCCAATCGCCAGCATCCCAATCGGCTGGCCGTGCAGCACCACCCGGAAGGCTGTGGCCGCATTCACATGCCGAATCATGTCAATGGGCGTATCGGCCCCCTGCGCGTAGTTGTCCTGGTAGTTGGGAATGCCAGTCTGCCAGGTGGAATGAAGGGCCGGAGCGTCCAGCGGCAGGCCGTAGTCATCAACCAGTTGCTGTAACTCGGGGTTGCCGATGTCGCCCACCTGCGACTTCAGTTCCCAGTGGTCGCTCGCCTGCTCCCAGTACAGGGCGTACCCTGGCGTCAGCAAAGAGAGCATGATCTCCTGGGCCCGGCGGACCAGGGCGTAGCGGTTGGTTTCTCCCGCCAGGTCACGGGACATGACGGCGAACGCCTCAAGCGCTTCGCTGCGCTTCTCGGCGGCGTCGCGCTGTTCCTGCACCTGCCGCGCGACCGAAAGGCGGTCGTGAAGAAGCGTGAAGCTCCGGCCGAGAGCCAGCACTAGTTCACGTTGGGCGTCGGTCCAGGGGGCCTGCGTGGGCAGTCCCAGGCTTAGCAGCGCGGTGATGTTGCCACCTTGCATGACCGGGTAGGCCGCCACAGAGTGGAAGGCGGCGGTGTGGGCGACCCCCTGGGCCTCTTCCTGCCCGCCGTCCAGAAAAACCGGCTGCCGCGTGGTGGTCATCTGAACCAGAATGGGGGTGTCCGCCGGCAGGCCACGCTGCAAGACCGTCAGCAGGTCCGGGGCGATGTCTGGGGTCCAGGCCAGCGGCATCCAGGTTGCGCCTGCCCGCTCGTAAAAGAGGGCCGTAACGCCAGGAAGAATGACATGCAGCGTGGTCATGGCCAGGTGACCGAGTTCTTCAACGGTCTGGGTACGGCCAGCTGCCTCAGTAAACGTGACAAATGCCCGTGAGGCGGCCTGTTCAGCCCGCAGCGCGGCCCGTTGCCGTTCCAGTTCGGTGGTGCGCTCGCTGAGCTGCTGGGACTGAACATGCAGGGTGGTGATGTCCCGCTGGGCGACCACGGCACCGTTGGGGCGGCCATCAGGCGTGAAGAGCGGCTGCCCATTGGCGACGACGTAGCGGGGCGGATGGCCGGGTCGGCAGATGGCGAACTCGACGTTCTGGACCTCCTCGCCCTGCCAGGCGCGGTAAAGCGGCACCTCGGCCAGATTCAGAGGCCGGGAGCAGTCCGACAGGTAGAGGTTGTACTGGGAGGCCCACTGCTCAGGGTCAATCGGCTCGGCATCCTGACCATGCATCTCGGCGGCCAGGCCGTCAAAGCGGATGAGATGGCCCTGGGCATCGCACACGATGATGGCCTCACCCAGGCTGTTCAGCGTGGTGCTGAGAAAGGCCCGGTCCGTTTCAAGTTCCTGTGTGCGGGCCTGAAGTTGACGCTGGGCGCCCTCGCCGTCCAGGCGCTTCAGCAGGGTGGCTCGGTCCAGGCCCAGCGCGGTCTGCGCGGCAATGGTACTTAGAAAGCACTGCTCGTCGGCGGTGAACTGGTGCGGCTGCCTGAAATCCAGAAGAAGAACACCCAGCACCTGCTCATCTAGCGAAAGAGGCAGGATGGCGGTCGCGGCAGCGGGCAGCCCGCCCGTCTGGTCTTCAAGGTGCGGATAGGCGGCCTTGAGGTCACCGGGATGCTCGAAGTACAGGGCCTGTCGCTGGATGATGGCGTCGCCAACCGGGGTGTCCGGGGTGAGTGGGCCGTCCTGCCAGAGTGTATGGGCAGCCAGCCCCTGCGCGGTCCGCACCGCCAACTCCTGGGTCTTGGACTCAAGCAGAAGAACCGTGCCTGACACGGCCCCCAGCGCTGTGATCGTAGGGCTCAGAGCAGCTTCCAGAACAGCCGTCTGAGTGCGGGCCGCCGCCAGGGTTTCGGTGAGGTGCTGCAGAATGCGGGGTGTGGTGTCGGCAAAGGCCTCACTCATATCGCCAGCAGTATAGGTCCAGCGCGTGCTGGCGCTGGTTTTGATGAGGCAAAAGGGTGTGGATGGCCGGAGAGTCTGGGGTGGACAGTGTCAACAAAAGGGCAGCGGCCAGAGGCCTCTCTAAACCCTGGGTTGGGCGGAAAAGAACGCAAGGTCCGGTGATGCGCTGCCGAAGAGCACTGCTCCTCATCTGCGTGAAAAGTTCTTGCTGC
>NZ_WQLB01000012.1 GCF_009755355.1 Deinococcus arboris
TAATAGAGCTGTGGCCTGCTGGGGGCTTTCTCTCTGCTGGGCAGATGAACTGGGCGTTTCTTATCCTGGCGCTCAGGCCTACAGGCGTTTTCCGGCTTGGACCTGGGCACCGTATCGGCGCACACATCCTGCTGGCAGAGGCTGGCGGCGTAGGGTCATCCGGGCGAGCCGTGCAGCCCGGCATGTTGCTGACGGCCCAAATTGGCCTATCCTTGAGAAACAGCACTCTCAGCGTCACTCAGGCATGGTTTCGACAGAGGCCTCTTTGCCTGGCGCAGCTGGACCTGCCACCCCTCACCAGCTAAGGCAGCACCCTCTTTTTCCTCTATTTCGTGCATTCCGTTCGCCCATGTTCCTGGTGCAGTCACGCCCAGCCACGACCCGCGCGGCTCTAGGCTGGACGGCATGAGCGCCCCAGCCTCTGTCCCAGCGGTGCCAGAGCCGGAGCAGTCTCCGGTGCCGCCGACCACGCCCCCCACCCCGGCGGGACTGCTGCGCCTGTTCCTGGGGGTGGCGCTGTCGGGCGTTGGCGGGGGGCTGCCCGCGCACACCCGCCGCGCCCTGGCAGCGCGGGCCTGGCTGACCGACGCCGCCTTTGCCGAGGCGTTTACCCTGGCACAGCTGACGCCCGGCCCCAACGCCGTCAACTTGGCCGCCATGATTGGCGCGCAGCTGTGCGGCCCGCGCGGGGCGGCGCTGTCGGTGCTGGGTCTGCTGGCGCCGGGGCTGGTCGCCATGCTGACGGTCACGGTGGTTACGCTGGGTCTGCCCGGCGGGCTGCCGCCGGCCGTGCAAAGTGCCCTGCGGGGCGCGGCCTGCGCGGCGCTGGGGGTCATGTTGACCGCCACGGTGCCGGTGTTGAAGGTGGCCCTGGGGGTGCGCGGCGGGCTGACGCTGACCCTGGCCACCTTCGCCGCGCTGGCCCTGCTGCGGCTGGAATTGCTGCCGGTGCTGGCAGTGGTGGTGGCCGCCGGTCTGACCGTCAACCGCCCCCGGAGCGGCGAATGACCGCCGATCCCTGGGACGTGCTGCTAACCTTCGTGCGGCTGGGGCTGGTCAGTTTTGGCGGTGCCAACCTGCCCGAAATCGAGCGGGTGCTGGTGGAGCAGAAGGGCTGGCTGACCCCCGAACTGCTGGCCAACGGCTTTGCGCTGGGCCAGATCATGCCCGGCCCCAACATGCTGGCCATGACGCACTACGGCTTCGCGGCGGGCGGCTGGTGGGGCGCCCTGGCCGCCACCGCCGGGTTTTACGGCCCCACCGCCCTGCTCAGCGCCGCCGCCATGCTGGCCTGGCAGCGCCTGAGCCGCTGGCGCTGGCTGCCCGCCCTGCGCGCGGCCCTGCTGCCGTTTGGCGCCGGGGTGCTGCTGGCAGGCGCGTTGGTCCTGGCGCGCGGCACCCTGCACGGCTGGGCCGAGGCCATGATCGCCGTGAGTGCTTTTGCGTTGCTGTGGCGCACGAGGGTGAATGCCGCCCTGGTGGTGGTCGGCGCAGCGGTACTGGGGGCGCTGCTGGGGCTGTAACTTCACCAGGGCGGCCGGTCAGCTGCTGCAAGGATTCCTACAGACCAGATATGGCACGCTAGGAGCTATATGCCAGCCCCGATCTCCCCTTTGCCCTGCGACTGCCTGGCGACCTCTCCGCCGGCCTGGAATGAGTCGGGGGGCCTGTGGGTTTGGGGAAGCACCGCGCACGCGCAGCGCGTCCTCAACCGCGTGGCCCCTGGTCCGCAGCAGGGAGGGGGCGACGCGCGGCATTTCCCAGCCTCGGCGCACAGCGAGTTGCGGGCACTGGTGGACCTGGCCGGTCCCTCGGCCCAGGCCGAACTGCTGGCGACCCCGGCGTTGCCCTCGGGCCAGCCTGACCCCTGGGCGGTGCGTCCCCTGGCCGTGTGGCTGAACCGTCTGGAAACCCCCTGGTACGCCGACGCGCTGAAGACACTGACGTTTGACCTGCAGCCTATCGTGGCCCTGAGCACCGGCGCGGTCACCGGCTACGAGGCGCTGGTGCGGGCTCCACACAGAGGTCAGCGCCTGAGCGCCAGCGAACTCCTGCGGGCCGCCGAGAGCCACGGTCACCTGCGCGCCTTCGACGCGCTCGCCCGGCGCGAGGCCATACGTCAGGCCACGCCGCAACTGACGCAGGACCAGCAGCTGTTTATCAACTTTGCGCCGGGCGTCGTATACAACCCGGATGTCTGTCTGCAAACAACCTTTGCCGCTTGCCGCGAAGCCGGGGCCGATTTTGGCCGCCTGGTGTTTGAGGTCACGGAAAGCGAGCAGTTTCCCGATCTGGACATGCTGCGCCGCATTCTGACCCGCTACCGCACCGAGGGGGCGCGCGTGGCGCTGGATGACCTGGGGGCCGGCCACACCAGCCTGACCTATCTGGCCGCCCTGAGACCCGACATCGTGAAACTGGACCGCGACCTGAGTGCCAACCTGCACGGCAACGACCCCCGGGTGGACCTCGTGGCCGCCCTGATTCGCTACGCCCACGAATTAGAGATTGAGGTGGTGGCCGAGGGCATCGAAACCGTGGATGTTCTGAAACTGGTGACAGCGCTGGGCGCCGACTATGCCCAGGGCTATGTGCTGGGCCGCCCGGCCCCGGAACCGCTGCCGCTGCGCGCCGAGGCGGCTGTGCTGTGGGCCAGCACGTAAAGGGGGGCTTCCCGGCCAGGAGGTACAGTCAGCAGATCGCTCAGAGGAGGCTTTATGTCAGAGCACCACAAACAGCTGCTGGAACAGGCCAACGCGGCCATCTCGGCCGGGGACCATGAGGGCTTCCTGGCGTTCTGCACAGAGGACACCGACTGGACCTTCGTGGGCGACAGAACGCTGAAGGGCAAGGCCGCTGTTCGGCAGTGGATGGCCACTGCGTACCGCGAACCGCCCAGGTTCAACGTTCACCACATGATTGCCGAAGGCGATTTTCTGGCTGTCACCGGCGACATCACATTGACCGGCGAAGATGGCCAGGCGACCCATCACGCCTACTGCGACGTCTGGCGCTTCCGTGACGGCAAACTGGCCCAGCTCCACGCTTATGTGGTCGAGAGCGACCCGCAGAGCTAGGCACCTCCACAGGATCACTAAGCCTATCGAACCTCCTGATGAGGTGACAGGGAGTGCCCTCTTTATCAGACGCTGTCCAGAGCTGCTTCCAGATGTCTGGGACGGAGGACTTTGAAGCAACGCCCAGTGCCTCTGAGTGAAACGCCCTCTAAGGCACTGGGAGAGTGGCCTCGGTCAAACTGCACATCACCGCGAGGCTCTATAGCCAGATGGTGACCCCCGGTGCAATCGAGAGTGACTCTCCCCCAAGGCACCAGAGGCTCGTTCCAGACAGCCTTTCTCAGGCCCTCTGTTCCCCGAGATGGGCCTGCTGCGATTTCAAATCGGGTTGAGAAAGGCAGGATCTCCCACTCAACCAATCTCTTAGCCGCCTGCCAGAAAGCGGGCGGTCTCGCGGTGGAGCATGTCCACGGCGTCCAGCGAATCGAAGGTGTGGCCTGCGCCCGGAATGGCCACCGCGTCGCAGCCCAGGGCGCGGGCGTAGCGCACGCCAAACTCGGGGGGGCAGGTCTGGTCGGCGTCGCCGTGAAACACGCGGGCCTCGCCCCCCCAGGCCTGCGCGGCGTCCAGCGGCTTCAGGCGGGTCATCTCCTGCAAGAATTCGCGGCCCAGCGGCCAGCCGTTGTAATCCGTGACCGTGGCAGGCAGAAACCCGCCGCGCAGGAAAGGCAGCCACAGTTCGGGCAGAGCCGGCGCCCACAGCGCCAGCCGGTGCGGGCGCACGCGCGGGGCACTCAGGGCCGCCACGAGGCCGCCCATCGAGAAGCCCAGCAACATGACCCGTTCGGGGTCCAGTCCCGCTTGACGGCGCGCATACTCAAAGGCGGCTTCGGTGTCCTGAACTTCGCGCGAGACAGTCATCTCGCTAAAGTCCCCCTGCGACTCGCCGCTGCCCCGGAAATCAAACCGCAGGCTCGCCACCCCCCGCGCTGCCAGGACACGCGACAGCAGCGGCAGCAGGCGGTGGTCTCCGCCCCGGTTCCCTGTAAAGCCGTGCAGGATGACCACGCTGGGCCAGCCGTGTGCGGGTGGGGTGCCTTCTGGGCGGTGCATCATGCCGTACAGCCGCTGACCGTCCACACTGAACTGCGCGAATTCTTCCATAGGCAGGGAGTCTAAGGGGCTGAATAGCAAAGAGGCTAAGGCAGTCGGCATCCCGTCTCCTTAGACTCCTCGACTTTTTTAATTCTCTTGCGGCGGGAGTCCGTGCTCTTGAGGCGTGCCCCCATAGCGGCTACCAGTTCCCTTGAGGGGCCAACCACGCCCCTCCACTCCACTTTCGCCGCTGTCTCTTGACACTCACTCTGTTCGCCTCAGAGTGGTTGAGGATCATACCCCTCAACCACTCTGAATTCCGCCCTCAGGCCTCCCGAAGCGCGGGACCATCACAGTCAGCGCCGACCAGCTCAGGGCGTCAGCCGGTGCCGGTCGCGGGGGAAGGCGCGGGCATACCGCACGTTGGCAATGCCCAGCAGCTTGGCGGTCAGGCGCTCGGCACCGATGGCAAAGCCGCCGTGGGGAGGCATGCCGTACTTGAAGACTTCGGTGTAGCCGGCCAGCGACTCGGGGTTGAGTTTGTAAGCCGCAATCGAGTCCATCAGCATCGCGTGGTCATGGATACGCTGCCCGCCCGAGGTGATTTCGATGCCCCGGAACAGCAGGTCAAAGCCGCGCGTGAGCTCCTGGCTGGGCGTGCCGTCCGCATTGGCGTCGGGATGGGCGTAAAAGGGCCGGGCCGCGCGGGGGTATTTGGTCACGAACACGAAGTCGCTGCCCTCGGTCTCGGCGTAGTGCTGGCACAGCAGGCGCTCGGCTTCGGGGTCCAGGTCTTTGCCGCCGACCGCGTGACCATACTTCTCGGTCACCAGCGCGCGGGCGTCGAGCAGGGTGATCCGGGGAATGTGGGCCGGCACCTCGGGAAGGGTGGCTCCCAGCAGCGCGAACTCAGGCGCGCACCGCGCTTTCAGGCGCTCCATGATGGCCGCCAGCAGGCGGTTTTCCAGCGCCATGACATCGTCCTCGTCCTCAATAAAGCCCATCTCCACGTCCAGAGACAGGTACTCGTTCAGGTGGCGGCTGGTGGCGTGTTCCTCGGCGCGGTAGACAGGCGCAACCTCAAAGACCCGCTCGAAGACGCCCACCATAATTTGCTTGTACAGCTGCGGGCTCTGGGCCAGGTAGGCCGGATGCCCAAAGTAGTCGATGGGAAAGAGGTTCGCGCCGCCCTCGGCCCCCGCCGAGACAATCTTGGGCGTGCTGATCTCGGTAAAGCCTTCCTCGGCCAGGTGGTCCCGGAAGGCCGCCACCAGTTCGGCCTGCACCTTCAGCGCCGCGCGCTCTTTAAGGCCCCGCACCGTCACCACGCGGTAGTCCAGCATGGTCTCGGGGTTCACGTTCCATTCCATCTTGGGAATCTCGACGGGGGCAGGCTCCACCGCCGCGCTGATGACGCGGAAGTTCTGAATCTGCACCTCGAACCCGCCCGGCGCCTTGGGATGGGCCTTGACGGTGCCCACGACCTCCACGCTGCTCTCGGCCAGCGGCAGGGTCAGGCCACTGCCCACGCACTGGGTCAGCCCCGAGACGTCGCGCAGCACCACGAACTGCACGCCGCCCAGGTCGCGCCGGGCATGAACAAAGCCTTGCAGGCGCACCTGCTGGCCGTCGTGCGCGGCCAGGTCACGGGTCAGGGTGCGGGGAAGGTGGGTGGGCTGAGATTCGGTCTGGGTCATGAGGGTGCCTCCTGCGGGCTCAAGGAAAACCCCCGACTCCGTGTGCTGGGGTCGGGGGCGCGGTATGCGGCGAGACGTCCCCTAACAGGGATCATCATTCACGTTGTTGTGTGCCGCGAACATGGGGCCAACTGTACCGGGCGGGGCGGGCGGGGGTCAATCGTGGAACTAGGCAGGCCAGTGGGGGTAGTTTTACCGACCGTCCAGACGGTATGTTATCTACATGCCCAGATCCCGTCAGCCCGATCTCACCCGCACGGCTCTGCTCCAGGCGGCCCGGCAGGTCGTTCAGGACCAGGGCGCGGCCCTCTCGCTGGACGCGGTGGCCCGCGCGGCTGGCGTCAGCAAGGGAGGGCTGCTGCACCACTTTCCCAGCAAGGACATGCTGCTTCAGGCGCTGGCCCTGGCGCTGGTGGAGCAGTTCCGGGAAGAACTGGACGCGGCTTATGCCCGCGAATGTGCCGACCATGGCCAGCGGCCCGGCGCGTGGCTACGCGCCTACATCACCCTGACGTTCGAGGACAGCGAGAAGGACATGGCGCTGCACCGCGCCCTGGCGCCCCTGACCGAACAGCCCACGCTGATGCAGGCCCTGACTGACGCCCAGACCTTTTTGCTGGACCAGGCCGAAGCCGACGGCCTGTCTCCGGGAGTGGCCCACGCCGTTCGCCTGGCCTGCGACGGCTACTGGCTGGCCGAACGCAGCGACCAGCCCCGCCTGAGCGCCGTTCAGGCCCAGCACCTCCGGGAGGCCCTGACCGCATGGACCCGCTGACCGCCAACGTTCCTCATCCTGGTCCCGGCTGGGCCGCGCGCTACTGGGCCATTTTTGGTGGCCAGGCCCTGTCGCTGATCGGGTCGGCCCTGACACAGTTCGTGTTGCTGTGGTGGATTACCGACACCACCGGCAGCGCCGCCGCGCTGGGGGTGGCGGGCATGGCCGCACTGCTGCCGCAGGCGCTGCTGGGTCCACTGGGCGGCACCTTTGCCGACCGTTACAGCCGCCGCGCCCTGATGATTGGGGCCGATACCGTGAGCGCCGCGTGCATGGGCGTGCTGATCTGGCTGTTTGCCAGCGGGAACGTGCAGCTGTGGCACGTCTACACCATGATGTTTGTCCGCAGCGCCATGCAGGCGTTTCAGGGGCCAGCCGCCGCCGCCAGCACCGCCATGCTGGTGCCGCCCGATTTTCTGCCGCGCGCCGCTGGCCTCAATCAGACCCTCCAGGGCGTCATGACGGTGGCCGCCGCGCCGCTGGGGGCGCTGGCGATTGGGGTGCTGCCGCTGGGCGCGGCGCTGGGCATTGACGTGGTGACAGCGCTGCTGGGCGTGGTGCCGCTGCTGCTGTACCGCATTCCGCAGCCCCAGGTGATGCCCGGAGACCGCCGGGGCGTCTGGGCCGAATTCCGCGAGGGCCTGAATGTGGTCTGGCGCAGCCCTGGTCTGCGGCGGCTGTACGGCCTGCTGGGCGTGGTGGTCCTGACCATCATGCCGACCTTTACCCTGACCCCGCTGCTGGTCAAAACGCACTTTGGCGGCGGGGCCGGGCAGGTGGCCCTGATGGAAGGCCTCTCCGGCGTGGGCATGATTGCGGGTGGCCTGCTGGTGGCGGCCCTGAATCCGAAACGGCCCATCGTGACCGTGCTGCTGGCCCTAGCAGCTTCGTGCCTGACGGTGGCCCTGACCGCCCTGGCCCCGGCAAACGGGTTTTGGCTGGCGGTGGTGTGGTGGGTGGTCAGCGGTGCCGCCTTCGCTTTTGGCAACGCGCCGCTGACGGCCCTGCTGCAAACCACCGTGCCCAACCACCTGCAAGGCCGGGTGCTGTCCCTACTGGGCACGGTGATGGGCCTGGCTGGACCCGTGGGGCTGGCCCTGGCCGCGCCGCTGGGCGAATGGATTGGCGTGCGCGGCGTGTTTATGGTGGGCGGCGTCCTGAGCACCCTGGTCTGCGTGCTGGGCTTTTTCTCCCCGGCCCTGCTGCGGCTGCAGCGCCCGGAAAGCCCCCAGCCCTGAGCCGTTATCCTGGCCGCTATGAGAACAAACGTTCGTTCTGGAGGTAGAGGATGACGCCCGGCGTGTCCCTGCGCCCCCGCAGCCTGCTGTTTGCCCCAGGCAACCGCGCCGAACTGATCGCCAAGCTGCCCCGCAGCGCCCCCGACGCGGTGGTGATTGATCTGGAGGACGCCATTCCGGCCAACGCCGAGGCGAAGGCGGCGGCCCGGCCCATTGCCCGCGACGCGGCGCGGGACCTGATCGCGGCCCATCCTCACCTGCCAGTGTTTCTGCGCTTGAATGCGCCGCACTCGCCTTACTTTGAAGGTGACCTGGCGGTGCTGACCCCCGAACTGGCCGGGGTGGTGGTGCCCAAGCTGGAATCAGCGGCCGATGTGCGGCTGGTGGCAGGGGCGCTGGCCGCAAGGGGCCTGAACCTCCCCCTGCTGGCGGGCCTGGAAACCGGGGCGGGGGTGTGGCACGCCTTTGACATCCTTCGCGAAGACGCGGTGGCGTGGGCTTACTTTGGTGCCGAAGACTACACCACCGATCTGGGTGGTCAGCGCACCCCAGGCAATCTGGAGGTGCTGTATGCCCGCTCTCAGGTGGCGCTGGCCGCGCGCCTGGCCGGTGTACCGGTGCTGGACATCGTGGTGACGCGCCTGAACGACGAAGCCGCCTTCCGCGAGGACGCCGCGCAGGGCCGCGCGCTGGGGTACGCCGGCAAGCTGTGTATCCACCCCGCGCAGGTCACCCTGGCCCACGATATTTTTGGCGCCACGGCGGCCGAGCTGAGTCGCGCCCGCGCGCTGCTGGCCGCCGCCCATGACGCCAGCCTCAGTGGCCACGGCGCCTTCGCCTTTGAAGGGCAGATGGTGGACGAGCCGATGCTGGCCGCCGCCCGCGCCATTGTTGCGGGCGCAGGCAGTGGGGAGGAGACAGCGGCCAGTAGGACAGCCTGAGCCCAAGCCAGGGCCTTTTGCCGCTTCTCCCCTGACCACGCCCCACTGTCCACCCTCTGAGGTGTCCTATGAATGAAGACCTGAACCGCCCCCAGGGGCGCTACCTGGAAGAACTGACGCCCGGCACGGTGATTCGCCACCGCGTAACGCGCACCGTGACCGAAGCCGACAACGTGTTTTTCACGACGCTGACCATGAACCCGCAGCCACTGCACCTGGACCACGACTACGCGGCACAGACTGAATTCGGGCAGCCCCTGGTGAACAGTCTCCTGACCCTGTCGCTCTTGGTGGGTCTGAGCGTGCATGAATTGACGCTGGGCACACTGGTCGCCAACCTGGGGCTGACGGACGTGGTTTTCCCGAAGCCTGTCTTTCACGGCGACACCATTCGCGCCGAATCGGAGGTGCTGGAGGTCCGCGAGAGCCGCAGCCGACCGGACGCTGGCATTGTGATTGTGGAGCACCGGGCGCTGAACCAGCGCGGTGAGGTGGTGGCGAAGTGTAAGCGCACGGCACTGATGCAGAAACGGCCCGCCTGAGGCTTAGAGCTTACGCCGGCTGCGATGCTTGGTTGCATGCAGGTGGATGAGAACGGTTGCCTCGTTTTCCCCACCCCCCAGCCCCCTCCCCCGGCGGGGCAGGGGGAGCAACGTTGGCACTGGGCAGGGGTTGACTGGCGCGGCGGAGAGGCCAGAACTTTGTACGCTGTGGACGCCGTGGTCAGGCTCCGCCCATCGCCTCACGCCCGCGCGCTGCGCGCACGACGGCTTCCGTTGCTGGTCTTGTGATGGTGCCGGGTGGAACGCTCAAAGCACGAGGTTCGACTTTTGAAAGATGCTGAAGCCAGAGCTGCTTTTCAAAAGTCGAACCTCTAGGCCGCACCAAGCCTTCCTGCCCCGTTCCCGCCCAGGTCCAGGCGAGGCCATTGTGCGCGCAGCGCGCAGGCCCTTCCGGTGGGGCGGAGGATGGCGTCGAGGCCAGACCCGTAGGCGAAATGTGCGGCCTCGCCAACGCCAGTCAAAACTCTTGCCCAGTGCCAACGTCTGCTCCCCCTGTCACCAGGTTCCAGGCGCGTCAGTCGAACCAGCGGCAACGCGCAGGCCGCCCTGCGCGGCGAAGACGTCTCCCCTCTGGGGAAGGGGGCTGGGGGGTGGGGCACCCCACCTACCCCGCCCGTTTCAATTTCCCCGTCTTCTTCGCCCACGTCTCCGCCCGCCCAAACACCACCAGCCCCAGCGGAATCGTCACCAGCCCAAACAGCAGCAGAATCCCCAGTTCGGGGAGCACCCCGCCCAGCCCTATCCCGGCCTCAATGGTCTTCCCTGTGCCGTTGACACCCAGAATCTTGCGGCAGGCCTCCAGCGCGTAGGTGGCGGGCGACAGCGCGCTGATCGGCTGAAGCCACGCGGGCAGCACGCTGACCGGGTAGTACACCCCCGAGATCAGCAGAAACACCGCCTGGATGATGTTGGTGGCCTGCGCTCCGTTTTCGGTGCTCATGACGGGCAGCACAGCGGCCATCAGCCCAATGCCCATAAAGCCCAGGCTGGCGACCATAAAGACGACCAGGCACTGCAGCACCTGCCCAAAGCTGGCGCCAATGTCCACGAACATGCCCATAAACAGGAAGACCAGCACGCCGCGCAGCAGGGCGTAGGCCCCCGCGAACAGGCTGACCCCGACCAGGTGCGTCAGGCGGCTGACCGGCGCCATAAAGGTGTACTCAATGGTCCCTTCCCAGCGCTCGTAGGAAATAGAGTTGGCAATTTCGCCGAACAGGCGCCCCAGGAACGACCACATCACGGCCCCCAGCAGCAGCGTCAATGTCAGGCGCGGGTCGCCGGCCGCCACGCCAATCAGCATGATGCTGGCGGCTGACACCATGTCGTAGAAGGTAAAGACCAGCACCCACGACCAGTAGCGCCGGGTCAGGTGAAAGTCGCGGAAGACGAAGGCAAAAGCGGCGCGCAGCTGGTGGGCCAGGGTGCCGGGCGTGGTGCGCGCGGGGTCGGGCACTGGGGATGGTGGGCCAGCTTGAATGGTCATAGACACTCCTTAGAGGGCAGAGAACGAAAACGGTCGGGAATCATTCGCCCTCCTCCTCGGCCAGCCCTTCGCCGGTCAGCTCGATAAAGGCGTCTTCAAGGGTCTTGCCCTCGCCCACCAGCCCACGCAGCTCCTCGGCCGTGCCTTCGGCGACAAACTTGCCGCCGCTGATAAAGGCGATGCGGTCGCACAGGCGCTCGGCTTCGGGCATGTCGTGGGTCGTCAGGATGATGGTGGCGTCATGCACGTCACGCAGTTCCAGCACAAATTCCTGCACGTCACGCCTCGATTTAGGGTCCAGGCCGGTGGTGGGCTCGTCCAGCAGCACGATGACGGGGCTGGTGAGGAAGGCGCGGGCAATGGCGACTTTTTGTTGCATGCCCCGGCTCATTTCCTCCAGCGGCTCGAAGAAGGCCTTTTCCTTGAGGCCCAGGCGCTTGAGGGTCACCTGGGCGCGTTCCTCGGCCACGTGGCGGTCTAGGCCGTACAGCTGCGCCGAATACAGCAGGTTCTCGCGCGGGCTGAGCTTTTTGTAGAAGGCGGCGTCCACCGACACCCGGTTCAGCAGCCGGCGCACCTGCGCCTCGTCCCTGACGACATCCAGGCCAAAGATGCCCACGGTGCCGGCGTCGGGAATCAGCAGGGTGCTCATGGCGCGAATCAGGGTGCTTTTGCCACTGCCGTTGGGGCCCAGGACGCCGTAAATCTCGCCCCGGCGCACCTGAAAGGTCACATCATCCACCGCGCGGCTTTCGGAAAACTGAGGGCGCAGCAGCGTACCCCCCTGGCGCTTGCGAAAGGCTTTGACGAGGTGCTGCACGTCAATGGCGACGTCGCGGCCACTCAGGTCGCGTGGGGGCGCAGCGGGGGCGCTGGTCGCCTGCGGGGGGGCGGTCAGGGTCATGGGAGAACCTCCGAAGTTGTGAGAGACGATGCCAGGGGCCGCGCACGATAGGTCGGCGCGGCAGGTGCGTGGGCCAGCGGCCTTAGCGCTGGATGCGGTCGTCGTTCATGGAGGTTCAGCGTAGTCGGGCGGCTGCGGGGATGCGATAGGCGTCATGGCCTACAGCAAAAAGCCGCGCCAGGAGCCCGGCGCGGCGGCTAGACAGAGAGGTTTAGGCGGGGTTGTACCAGTTGCGATCCCATCGGTGGGCATACAGCTTATGAATCGCTTCGGCGTCCAGACCCCGGCCGTCGGCCAGCGCAGTATTGCGCTCTACATTGCGCATACTCCTCATACCCACGATGACAGTGGACACCGCCGGATGCGACAGCACGAAGCGCAGGCTGGTCTCGGCCAGCCCGTCTGTGGCAATCCCCAGATCACGCTCAATGGCGCGCAGGCGCGGTTGCAGCTGCTCTTTGCGGTCCCCGCCGAAGTAGCGGTTGCGCCAGTCGCCTTCTGGGAAGGTCGTCTCGGGGGTGATGTGGCCGGTCAGACTCCCCTCGTCCAGCGCCACGCGCACAATCACGCCCACGCCATGCGCGCGGCAGGCATCCAGCAGCCGGTCTTGCGGGGCCTGGTCAAACACGTTGTAGATCACCTGGACGGTGTCCACGGCGCCGGCCTCGACAGCCTTAACCGCATTGTCCGGTTGATGGTCGTTAATGGAAATGCCAAAAGCGGCAATCTTGCCTTCGCGTTTCAGGTCGGCCACGGCCTCATGCCAGTCGCCCTCCCCCAGCCACGAGTCGTTCCAGACATGCAGCTGCTGCACGTCAATTCGGGGCAGGCCCAGGCGTTCCAGGCTGGCCTCGGTCATGCGGCGCAGGTACTCGCCGGGAAAGGCTTGGCCGGCGGCAGTCCCCGGAGCAGCGGGCCACTGCATGTTCTGGGGGCTGACCTTGGTGGCGACCAGCGTCCCGGGGTGTTCGCGGGCCACCTGGCCTACCAGCCTCTCGCTGTGCCCGTCGCCGTAGCCCATTGCGGTGTCGATAAAGTTGCCGCCCAGTTCGATGTAGCGGCGCAGAGCGGCCAGGCTCTCGTCGTCCTGGGCGCCCTTCCACATATCGGCGCCGATGCCCCAGGCTCCGTACCCGATTTCTGTGACGTTCAGGCCAGTGCGGCCCAGTGGGCGCCTATGCATGCTGTGTTCCATAGGGCCGACTGTAACGATTCAGGGCGGGTGAAGCCAGTCATGCACTCTTTATCTGCCCCGCAGGCGTACCCTGCGCAGGTGAGTCTTCCTGCCTTGTCCCCCTGCGTGCGCCAGCTGGCCACCGCCGGCCTGATTGTGGGCGTGTTTCTGGCGGCCCTGGAAGCCAGCGTGGTCGCCACCGCTATGCCCAGCGTCATCCGCGACCTGGGCGGCGAGCGCCTGTACGCCCTGCCGTTTGCGGTGTATCTGCTGGCCAGTACGGTTTCTAGCCCGCTGTGGGGCCGCGCCAGCGACCTGCTGGGACGGCGGCGGCTGTACCTGTGGGGGGTGGTCATTTTTCTGCTGGGCTCGGCGCTGTGTGGGCTCAGTCAGGACATGGGCACCCTGATCGCGGCCCGCGTCGCGCAGGGCATTGGGGCCGGCGCACTGCTGCCCCTGACCCTCACCATGATCAGCGAGTTGTACGCCTTGCAGGAGCGCGGCCGGGTACAGGCCCTCATCTCGGGGGTGTGGGGCGTGTCGGGCCTGCTGGGGCCACTGCTGGGCGGCTGGCTGACCGAGCAGGCGTCGTGGCGCTGGACCTTCTATGCCAGCCTGCCGTTTGGGATCGCGGCTCTGCTGCTGGCGCTGCGCTTTCTGCCCGAAACGGGCCAGCCTCGCCCTGCCCGCCTGGACTGGGCCGGGGCCGCGCTGTTCACGCTGGGCAGCGGCCTGGTGGTCTGGGGACTGGAACAGCGGCAGTGGCTGCTGGTGGGGCTGGGCGCCGTGACACTGGCCGGCGCCGTCTGGCTAGAACGCCGCCACCCCGAACCGCTGCTGCCCATGCGCGCGCTGCGCGAAAAATTGCCGCGCGTGGCCTTTGCCGGAAACCTGCTGGGCGGCGCGGCCTACTTTGGCGTAATTGCCTATCTGCCGCTGTACGCCCAGGGGGTCACGGGCAGTGGCGCCACCGCTGGCGGGGCCATCCTGACGCCCATGCTGGTGGGCTGGACGCTAACGGCCATCGTCACGGCGCGCCTTGTGAAAACCGTGCCGCTGACCCGGATTGCCCAGGCAGGATTTGCCGTGCTGACGGTCATGTTCACGGCGCTGCTGTTTGCGGTTCACGCGCCGCTGTGGGTGACCAGTGCGCTGGGCTTTGCGGTGGGCATGGGCATGGGCTTTGCCATGCTGAGCCTGCTGCTGGCCGCGCAGGAGTCGGCGGCACGCAGCGAACTGGGCGCCGTGACCAGCGGCGTGCTGTTTGCCCGCCAGATGGGCGGCGCGCTGGGCGTGGCCCTGATGGCGCTGCTGATTGGCCCGGCGGCGATTGAGGCCGGCGGCTTTGAGCTGGCCGAGGGCCTGCGCCGCGCCTACTGGCTGGCCCTGGGCCTGGTGGCCGTGGCCTTTGCCCTGAGCCTGGGCCTCCGGGGCGTGGTGGTCAAAAAAGCTCAGGAAGCCCAACCAGCAGATTAAGACAGACTCGGAAAGCGGCGCAGCAGGCTTGAAAAGCTCCGCAGGAGAGCGAGCAGGAACAGATACGGATTCCACGATATGGAAGCGCAGACGGTGCCTTTTCGGCTGCGCTGCAATTCAGCGGAATCTGTATAAGACCCAGAAAGCCAGGCCACCCGTCCAGCCACTGTCTTTGTCCCGCACCCCGCCAACCGCTTCTCCTCTTTTCCTACTTCCCACAACCCACTCCCTGCTTCCCGCCCCTTACAGCACGTCGTCGGCACTGCCGCGTTTGCGGAGATTGTTCTGGGTCTTGCGCCAGCGCAGGGCCTTGACGATGGCGGGAGCCGCCGGGTTCAGGTTCAGGTCGTAGGCGGGATACCACACGCGCTGCTCGCTGAACTTGAGTTTCATTTTGAAGACCCCAAACGAGTGCTTCTCCTCATCCAGCTGGCGCGGAATCCCCCAGAAGTCGAAGAGTTCATAGCCCCGGCGCTGGGCGTCCAGCATGGCGTTCCAGTAGAAAGCGTCGGGCGCTTTGGCGTCCTTGACCGGACTGCCATCGGGCTGGGTCCGCTCGTCGCGCACGCTGCCACCAAACAGGTAGTACGTCCCCTTGCCCATCGCCAGGAAAAAACCGCCGGCCAGGGCGCGGCCCTCGTGGCGTGACAGCACGATATACGCCTCGCCGCCGTGGGCGCCGCCCTCCCGCAGCATGGTTTCGTAGTAGGCGCGGGGAAAGGCGCCCAGCTTGGCCCGTTCGTTGGTGGCGGTGAAAATCTCCCAGAAAGCGTCAAAGTCGTCGTCGCGGCCCGCCACCACGCCCATCTTCTGGGCGGTGCGGACGTTGCGCCGGGCCATCGAATGCAGGCCCGAGAACAGTTCGTCCTCATTGCGGGTCAGGTCGGCCACAATCGTGTGTTCAGGCTGCTCGCTCTCGGCGCGGCGAAAGGGGCCGTACCCTTCGGGCAGCACCACCGAGTCGTCAGCCAGAAACGGCACGGGCGGCTCGATTTTCAGCAGGGCGTCACCT
This sequence comes from Deinococcus arboris, assembly GCF_009755355.1. Classification (GTDB taxonomy): domain Bacteria; phylum Deinococcota; class Deinococci; order Deinococcales; family Deinococcaceae; genus Deinococcus; species Deinococcus betulae. The sequence continues at coordinate 15,379 of NZ_WQLB01000012.1, forward strand.
GGCCGGGCAATCTTTTTGACGGCGTCGGCCACGGCGGGCAGCAGGTCCAGGCTCTCCAGGGCCGGGCCGCGCGGGGCGTACAGCGTCGAAAAGCCGGGCACCAGCCGCTTGCGAATCAGTTGCAGGGCGCCCACTGTGCGGCCGCCGCCTTGAATCAGGTAACGCACCGGGGTCTGGCCCAGCACGCGCCGCGCTTCCCCGTAGCCCCAGCCCTGAAGGGCACTGGTGATGGGCAAAGACCGCACGGCGTCGTCGTACACGCGCGGGTCGGTGGTTTCTTGCAGGGTCAGGCGCACGCGGGGGATTGTAGCGCCGCTGCCCCAAAGCGTCATCACGCGGCCATCATAGAAGGGCGCAAAGAGGACGCTAAAGTGCAGGGATGAAACAAATCCTGCTGACCCTGGCGCTGCTGTCTGGCGCTGCCCTGGCCCAGACGACGCCCGCCACGCCGGCACCAGCCGCCCCGGCCACCACGACCCCAGCCACCACGCCGGCCCCCGCCACGACCACCCCGGCCGCTGACCCCGCCACCGTGGTCGCCCGTGTGGGCAGCGAAACCATCACGCTGGGCGAATTTGACCGCGCCTTTCGCCTGGCAGCGGCCCGCGTGGTCAATGCGCAGGGCATTCCCTTTGAAGACAGCTACCTGACGGAGTTTGCGAACGCCCGGCCTGAATTCCTGAAACAGTACGTGCGGGACCGCGCCGTGTACCAGCTGGCCCGCACCGCTGGCAACAAGGTCGAGGCCGCCCGCCTGGACGAACAGTTGCAAGAGGCCCGCGCCGACTTTGAATCCGAGGCCGAGTTCACCGAGGCGCTGGCCGCCACCGGATACGCCAGCGCCGACGCCCTGCGCGCCGAGCTGGAGAGGCAGGGCGTCGTGGGCACGTACCTGGAAGGCATCCAGAAGCGCTTTACCTTTGGGGACGCGGTGGTGGGCAGCTACTACAGCATCAACCGGGCCCGCTTTACCCGCGAGGCCGAAGCCTGCGTGAAACACATTCTGGTGCCCACCCAGGCCGAGGCCCAGACCATCGTCAAGGACCTCGCGGGCGGCGCCGACTTTGCCAAAATCGCCAGCGACAAGAGCCAGGACCCCGGCAGCGCGGCGCAGGGCGGCGACCTGGGCTGCTTTGGCCAGGGCGAGATGGTCGAAACCTTCGACAAGGCCAGCTTTACTGGGCCGGTGGGCCAGGTGCAGACGGTGCAGTCCCAGTTTGGCTGGCACGTGCTGACGGTGACCAAGCGCAATGCCGCCGGCCTGGTTCCCCTGACCGAAGCCGCGCCCCTGATTCGTGAGCAGCTGGCCCGCGACGCCGCCCAGAAGTATCTGGACACCCAGGTGGCCCGCCTGACCACCGAGTCGTTCCCCGACCGCGTGACCAGCAAGTAAAAGTCCTGCCCTGCACTGGCCCTGGCATCTCTGCCAGGGCCAGTGTTTTCTATCAACCCTCCTTTAACCGTTGGGGCGCAGGATAGTTGCACTTCAGACGGACTCTTTTCGGGTGAAGTGAGCAGGAATACAGCGGGTGTTGGGCGTGAACCGGACATAACCGCCGCTCTCCCCTTCCAGAAGCACAGTCCGTCTCCGTCCCCCTCAGAGGTGCCCCTATGAACGACCCACACGATCCCCGCCTGCCCCTGACGCCCGAACTGCCCGAAGAAGACAACGACGACGAGATGGTGGGCCGCCTGCTCAGCCGGCGCTCGGCGCTGCGGCTGCTGGGACTGGGCGGTGGTGCGGCCGCCCTGACAGCGGGCGGTGTTCTGGCCCAGCGCGGCGGGCCGCCCCCACCACCCGGAGGAGCAGAGGGCATGGGCGGCGCAGGGGGAACCAGCGCCGGCACCAGCGGCGCCACGGGCCTGCCCGGCTGTGTGGTGCGGCCTGCCATGACCGAAGGGCCTTACTTTGTGGAGGGCGAGCCGCGCCGCAGCGACCTTCGCAAGGACAGCAAAACAGGCAAGGTGGTCAGCGGCGTGCCCCTGACGCTGGACTTCGTGACTTCACGGGTGGCGGTGGGCGGCTGCACACCCCGCGCGGGCGTCCTGATCGACGTGTGGCACTGCGACGCCCTGGGCAACTACTCGGGTGTATCGGGCAGCGCCGGCGACTTTCTGCGTGGGTCTCAGGTCACAAACGCCCAGGGCAAGGCCAGCTTTACCACCATCTATCCAGGGTGGTATCAGGGCCGCGCTATTCACATTCATTTCAAGTTGCGGCCCCTGAACGCCAGCGGCAAGGCCACAGGCGAATTCACCTCGCAGCTGTTTTTCCCCGAAACTGTGAATGCGGCCGTGTTGACCCGCGCCCCCTACAGCCAGAAGGGCAAAGCCGACACCCCCAACGCCCAGGACGGCATCTACCGCAACGGCGGCTCACAGCTGCTGCTGAAGGTGACGGGCGATCCAGTTAAGGGGTACAGGGCCACCTTCGATGTGGGCCTGAACATCGGGTAGGGCGAACAAGAGAGGCTCCTAGCCAGCCAGGCGGCGCTCCACCAGATTCATCACCAGACTGGGCGCCGCCCGCAGCTGTTCGGCTGGCAGCCAGGGCTGAAGGCGGCCGCGTCCCGCTCCTCGAACACCGCCGGCAGGACTAGGCTGCCAACGCCGTGGCGCGCCTGCACCTCGTCCCGGTGCAAAAACGTGATATCGGCCTCCAGGCGCTGCCAGAAGGCCCGCCGCTCGCGCCGCATGCCCAGCGGCCCGTAAGTCACGGCACACCACTGGCAGTCGTAGGTCTGCGGCGAACGCATCTTGTGCCACAGGTCTTTTAGGTCGTTCAGAACACCACTGTCGGCGTTGTCCACAAAGGCGAGGTGAGGCCGGGTCATGGGCCCACCCTCCCCCTGTCTGTGCTTTCCGCCGCTGCCCAGGCACGAGGCCGCTACCTTGAGGCATGACGGACACCGCCCAGAAACGAAAGCTGAACTGGAACAGCCATCAGGTTACGCAGGGCGACGAGCGCGCCCCCAACCGCGCCATGCTGCGCGCCGTCGGCTTTGGGGACGGGGATTTCGAGAAGCCGATCATCGGTGTGGCACACGCCCAGAGCAACATCACACCCTGCAACAATGGCCTGGGCGAACTGGCCGGGCACATCACCGGGGCCATCTCCGAGGGCGGCGGCATGCCCCAGGTCTACGGCACGATTACGGTCAGCGACGGGATTTCCATGGGCACCGAGGGCATGAAGTGCAGCCTGGTCAGCCGCGAGGTGATTGCCGACTCTATTGAAACCGTCAGCCGGGGGCAATCGCACGACGGGGTGATTGTGGTGGGCGGCTGCGACAAGAACATGCCCGGCGCCATGATTGGGATTGCCCGGCTGAATATTCCGGCCATTTTCGTGTACGGCGGCACCATCAAGCCGGGCCACTACGACGGCAAGGACCTGACGATCGTCAGTGTTTTTGAGGCGGTGGGGGCCTTCGGGGCGGGTAAAATCAGCCGCGAGGACTTCACCGAAATTGAAAAACGCGCCTGTCCAGGCAACGGCAGTTGCGGCGGCATGTACACCGCCAACACGATGAGCAGCTCTTTCGAGGCGATGGGCATGAGCCTGCCTTATTCCAGCACCATGAGCGCAGTGGACGCCGAAAAGGCCGTCAGCAGCGCCGACAGCGCCCGCGCTCTGCTGACCCTGATCGAGCAGGATATTCGCCCGCTGGACATTCTGACGAAAAAAGCCTTCGAGAACGCCATTACCGTCATCATGGCGGTCGGCGGCTCCACGAACGCCGTGCTGCACCTGATGGCCGTCGCGCACGCGGCTGGCGTGGACCTGAGCCTAGCCGACTTTGAGCGCATCCGTGAGCGCACGCCCGTGTTCTGCGACCTCAAGCCCAGCGGGCAGTATGTGGCCACCGACCTGCATGTAGCCGGCGGCATTCCGCGCGTCATGAAGATGCTGCTGTCGGCTGGGCTGCTGCACGGCGACTGCCTGACGGTGACCGGCAAGACCGTTGCCGAGAATCTGGCAGATGAACTGGACACGCCCGACGCCGGCCAGGACGTGATTCGGCCCTTTGACCAGCCGATTTACACTGAAGGGCACCTCGCCATCCTGCGCGGCAACCTGGCCCCTGAGGGTTCAGTGGCCAAAATCAGCGGCCTGAAAAGCATCAAGATCACGGGTCCGGCGCGGGTCTTCGATTCGGAGCCGGACGCCATGCACGCCATCATGGCCGACCAGATTCGGGCCGGCGACGTGCTGGTCATTCGTTACGAAGGGCCAAAAGGTGGCCCCGGCATGCGGGAGATGCTCTCGCCGACCAGCGCCATCATCGGCAAGGGCCTGGGCGACAGCGTGGGTCTGATTACCGACGGCCGGTTTTCGGGGGGCACCTACGGCCTGGTGGTGGGCCATGTGGCCCCCGAGGCGTACGTGGGCGGACCGATTGCGCTGGTGCAGGAGGGCGACACCATCGAGCTGAACGCCGAAACCCTGGTCCTGAATCTGCACGTCGAAGAGGCCGAGCTGGAGCGGCGCCGCGCCGCGTGGGTGGCCCCGGAACCCCGGTACAAGCGCGGCGTGCTAGCCAAGTACGCCAAGCTGGTCAGCAGCGCGGCGGTGGGGGCGTACACCGACTGAGGAAGGCAGAGAACGGGGCCGCCCATCAGATGAGGGCGGCCTGTTTTCAGGCCTCTTCTGGCCCCCTGGCCACATGAAAGACGAGGTCCAGCGCGGGCGGCCGGTGCCCCAGCAGGCGAATCATCTGCACCACCTGGGCGCTGTGCCTGACCTCATGCTGCATGACGTGCCACAGCACCTCATCGGCCGACAGAGTCTCGGGGCGGCTCTCGTCCACCGGAATCCGGCGGTGCTGGGCCGCCTGCTCCAGCAGCGCCGGCCAGCTGGCCAGGGTGGCCTGCTCGACCGCCTCCCAGTAGCTCAGCAGCCAGTCCAGCGGGCGGTGGTCGTGGTGCCAGTATTCGGCCGCCGAGCCGGGGGCGCCCACGCCCAACGTCTCCAGCACTGTTGGTTGCCCCAGCAGGTCGCCGCGAAACCAGCCGTCTTCAACCACCGCCATGTGCATCAGGAGGTCTTTAATGCAGCGGGCGCCCTCGGTGGGAATGACGGCCGCAGACAGCTGATCTTCAGGCAGGGCGCGCAGGGTGGCACACAGGGCGCGGCGAGCAGACATCAGGTAGCGGTAGAAGGCTTCGGCGGTCATCACCCGAGCCTAGAGGCTATTTCGGTCAAACAGTGACGGGAATAGGACGAAGGGTGGACGTCTTTCCAGCGCAGCCTGTTACCTTACACCGTGTCTCTTGTTGTTAAAACGGCGGCTGGTCAGGTGCAGGGGCGGCTGGTGGCGGCTGGCCCCCTGCGGGCCCACGCCTGGCTGGGCCTGCCCTACGCCGCGCCGGCCCGTGGACCGCTGCGCTTTGCCCCGCCGGCCCCGCATCCGGGCTGGACTGGCACGCGCCGCGCCCAGACCTATGCCCCGGACACGCTGCAACCGCTGGACCCTTCGGTCACGCTGGCGCCCTCGGCCGAGGGCAGCTTGGCCCTGAACATCTGGGCGCCTGCGGAGGGCCAGGGGCACCCGGTGCTGCTCTGGTTTCATGGCGGCGCCTTCCGGGCCGGCAGTGGCCGCCTCTACGATGGCCGCGAGTTTGCGGCCAGGCACGGCCTGGTCGTGGTGACGGTCAATTCACGGCTGGGGCCGCTGGGCTACGCCAACTTTGGCGGACTGTTTCAGGATGACCGCTTCGCCCCCAACGCGGGCTATCAGGATCAGGTGGCCGCGCTGCGCTGGGTGACAGCCAACATTGCAGGCTTTGGGGGCGACCCGGCGCGCATCACGGTGGCGGGCGAATCGGCGGGCGCCGTGGCAGCGGCCCTGATGCTGCGGGACCCCGGCGCCGCCCCACTGATTCGCGGCGCCATCCTGCAAAGCGGCACGCTCAATCAGGTAAGCAGCTGGGACAACAGCCTGGAAATCGCGCAGGCGTATGCAGACGCGCTGGGGATCGGGCGGACCAATGTCCATGACCTGTGGGGCCGCCCACCCGCCGCGTTTGTGGGGGCACTGCACCGTTTGGAGGCTGTCCGTGCCCGCCGCCTGAATTCCCGCCCCTTTCTGGATGGGCAGGTGCTGCCCAGGGACTTTGCGGCGCTGCTGGCCACCCCGGCGGCGCCGGTGCCGCTGCTGCTGGGGGCCAACCGCGATGAATATTCCCTGTTTGTCCGCTTGCCCAACCGCATCTTTCCGCGCACCGACCGCACGCTGCTGACGCGGGTGATGGTGCCTTACCTCGCCCCAGGGCAGCTGGGGGCGGTGCTGGCAGCCTACCCGGACACCCAAGGCGGGCTGGTGGCACTGGGCACAGACCTGTTTTTTCACAGTGGCAACGACGCCCTGCTACGCGGTCACGCGGCGCCCGCCTACCGCTACCGTTTTGACTGGGGCACGCGCCTGTTTGGCCTGGGCGCCACGCACGGCATGGAACTGCTGTTCCTGTGGCCCCGGCCGATGGGCGCGGCCTCGGCCCTAATGCGCGGCGGGGACGCCAGGCGCCGCGCCGCGCTGGCCCATCAGATGCAGGCGGCCTGGGCATCCTTTGTGCGGGACGGGCACCCTGGCCGCGCCTGGCCGGCGTACACCGAAGGGGACCCTCAGGTGGCCCGACTGGACCTGAGCGGCGTGACCCTCACCGTAGGAGGCGAGCACGAGCGGCGCCGGCTCTGGACCGGTTCGTTTGTGCCCATGCCCTGACGGGCTACAGTGGCCGGAATGGGGCGAGTGGCGCGGAAGTTAGGAAGGTGGGCGCTGGGCCTGGGGGCGCTGCTGTGGGGCGCCGGGCGGCTGTGGCGCTGGACTGGTGTGGGCACGCTGCGCCGGGCCCGCAGTGCCCAGCCGGGTCTGGGCCTGGTCTTTGAGGGAGGCCCGGACCCGCAGACCACGCCCGCCCTGCTGGCCGCCCTGAAGGCCGCTGGGGCCCAGGCCACCTTCTGCTTTGAGGCCGGGGCTATTGCCCGCGCGCCCGCCCTGGCGCAGCAGGCCGCCGCTGAAGGCCATGACCTGCGGCCTTTCGTAACCGGCGGGCCCCTGACCCCGCCCTGGACTCTGGCCCGGCGACTGCGTCAGGCGCAGGCCGAGCTGGCGGCCCTGACCAGCCAACCACCTGGGTCCTTCCGTGCGGCGGCAGGGGTGCCGGCCCTCTGGGTGGCCCTGATGGCAGGGCAAACCGGCCTGCGCCCTCTCGCCGGCCAGGGCAACCTCGCCCAGGGTCGGCGTCCCGGCGCCCTGCTTCATCTCAGCGGCACAGACCTCCAGGTGGCCCGCGCTCTGCCTGCCCACCTGACGGACCTGCAAGCGCGCGGGTATGAGGTCCGGGCCCTCTCCGGGCTGCGCTACCTGCGCCCGGATACCCTGCGCGACATTCCCGCCACCGCGCTGCAACTCGTGGACGTGATCTATGACCGCCTTGGCCGTATCCGCCGCATTGGGGGTCACGCCAGCAGCCTCTTTCGCGTGGGCACGGCTCCCTATCCCCTGGCCGATATCACCCTGCCCGCGCCCGACCAGCCGGCGGGGCTGACCCTTCGCCGGGGGCAGCACGTAGCCGAGTTCCATCTGGACAGCGCCCGCCTGGTCGAACTCGCCGAGCGGCCAGTGGCGGGGCGCCGGGTCGTCACCCACTCGATTCATGATCTGGCGGCGGCGCTGCGCGACGACCCCGACTGGCAGACCCTGGACGCCGTCTTTAGCATCAGCATTTTTGCAGACGTGCTGGGCATCTACGGTTTTACGGTGGTGGACCTGCCCCCCGCCCACCGCCGCCGCCTGACCTGGTGGTCACGCACCCTGCGCCGCGCCTACGGCGTCTCTGACCCCGAAAAGGCCCACACGCCGCGTCTGGCGGTGATCGCCCGGACAGAACTGCTGCGCCGCTACGGCACCCGCCGGGGCCAATAGAGGGAGTCAGCAGAGCCCCTGAACAAGTCTGGCTGCCACCTGACAGTCGGCTCCGCAGCCCCGGAGAGACGAACCGAAGCGAGCAGCAGCCAAGGCCACCTTGTGCTTGTGCAAACGCGACTTGACTCGTTGACACAAACGATTCAGTTCGAGGGAACTTGAAACACGAGATATCAACCTAAACCAATTGCGATAGCAGCAAAACGCTCCACATCCCCCGTCCCGCCCAGCTGCCACTTGAAAGGCCTTGCAATTCATCAAGAAGACTCACCGTGGGTCCCGGCCACCTCTTCCCACGACCACAGGCCCATATGGGTCATGGCGTACAGGCGGCGGCGCAGCTGGGTGTGGTTCGCCAGAAACAGGTGAAACTCGGCGTCCGACTTTAGATCAAAGCCGGCCCCTCGCAGCGGCGTCAAGTCGGGCGGCGGCGGAACGGGCGGCAGGGCGCCGCCGTGGGTCAGGTGAAAGGTCCGGGCCACACTGGTCACGCTGGCCAGGGCGCGGCGCAGGCCCTGCGGGCAGTCACCCCTCAGGGCACCTTCCAGGATCAGCAGGGCCTCGCCCAGCGCAGGCAGGTGGAGGTCCAGCGCGTCCTGCTGGTCATGGTCATGAAACCGGTGCAGGTACGGCGTATTCAGGTGCGCGGCGTCAATACGGTTCAGGACACTGTGGAGGCTGGTGGTCAGGCTGCGCAGGCCCTGGTCATGGTCGGTGTGGGCATTAATAATCAGCGCCTGCGCGCCCGGCCCAGCGCGGTGGAGCCACAAGGCCAGTTCGCGGCGGTCGGCCCGCGCCTGCGCCACCGGCACGATAAAGGTGATGGCAAACGTCAGCAGAAAAAACCCGCTGATAGACGCGATGTCCGTCAGGATGCGCCACAGCGGTTTCGTGGCGATGATCTCGCCCAGACCCAGGGTACTCAGGGTATAGCCCACAAAGTAAAAGGAGGCCAGAAAGGTGGCAGGTTGTCCATTTTCTGCCCCCACCAGTGCGCCGGGCTGTGACCAGAAAATCAGGGTCCAGCCCAGCCACAGCAGCCCTGTCCAGACGGTCAGCGTCCCCATAATCAGCACCGGGGTACTCCAGGCCAGGAGGCCCCGGCGCCGGAACACGCGCGCGGCCAGGCGCAGCGCCGCGTACAGCTGGCGGTGAACGGCGCGGCTCAGGCGGCCCTCACCTGACTGGATGCAGGTCACGAGCAGGTCAACCAGCACCGCCAGCACCATGACCGTGCCCGGAACCCACAACAGTTGCCGCATGGGGCGCATTGTGCCGTCTGGCCTGGGAAGGCGCGAGGGGCGCTCTCTTTATCTTGTGGCCCCTACTGCCCGCGCTCTTGGCGCTCCTGCTGACGCATGGGCATGGTGTCAATCAGGGCCAGCACGGTCTTGAGGGTGGGCAGGGCGCGGTAGCGGGCCTTCACGCCTGTGTCCTTGCCGATGAGGGCGGCAGGCGCATACTGCCGCCCAACCACGCCGCCCTTATCAGCCAGCAGTGTCAGCATCTGAGTGCCGCCGTGCAGTCGGGGGTCGCCGGGGGGCAACAGGGCCACCACGCGCAGGTCGTACACCTGAAGGGCCGTGTCCTGGGCGCGCAGAGCCGCCAGCGAGGCGGCCGGCGGATTGACCAGAATCAGGACCCGCTCCCGCCCCAGGGCCTGCGCCAGGGACCACGGCACGCCGCTGACGGTAGGCAGGGTAAAGGCGGCGGCTCCACCAGACATCAGGGCCGCCAGAGACAGGGCGCGCAGGGTCATGACCCAGTCTGCGGCGGCCAGATGGGACGGCCCCCTGTTCCTGCTCAAGCCCGCTTCAGGTCAGCTCGTTAAAGACAGCGCGGCTGATAACCAGCTGCTGAATCTCGCTGGTGCCCTCGTAAATTTCAGTGACCTTGGCGTCACGGTAAAGCCGCTCGACGGGGTATTCGCGGCTGTAGCCGTTGCCCCCAAAAATCTGAATGGCGTCGCGGGTCACGTCCACCGCCGCCTCGCTGGCCAGCAGCTTGGCCATGCTGGCTTCCTTACCGTAGGGCTGGCCGGCGTCTTTCAGCCACGCGGCTTTCAGGGCGACCAGGCGCGCACTTTCGATGCGGGCGGCCATACGGGCGATCTTGAACGACACGCCTTCAAACTCGCGCAGCTTCTTGCCAAACTGCTCGCGCTCGCTGGCGTATCTGGCCGCGTGGTCCAGCGCCGCGCGGGCAATCCCGATGGCCTGCATGGCAATGCCAATGCGCCCGGCGTCCAGACTGGCCAGCGCAATGATGAGGCCCTGGCCTTCCTCGCCCACCATGTTGGCCTGGGGTACCTGCACGTCCTCAAAGGTCACGGTGGTGGTGTGGGCGGCGTGCAGGCCCATCTTCTCTTCAGGCTTGCCGAAGGACAGGCCCGGCGTTCCGTTCTCGACGATAAAGCAGGACACCCCGCGCGCGCCCGCGCCACCCGTGCGCGCCATGACCAGATAGGTGTCGGCCTGCCCGCCGCTGGTAATCCAGGCTTTGGTGCCGTTCAGGACCCAGCCGTCGCCACCCTGCCGGGCCTGCAGGGTCAGGCTGGCGGCGTCACTGCCCGCGCCACTTTCTGTGAGGCAGAAGGCGCCGATGTGGCGGCCCTCGGCCAGGGGCTTCAGGTACTGCCCGCGCTGCTCATCGGTGCCGTAGCGCAGAATCATCTGCTCGGGCAGGCCGTTTTGCACCGAAACGATGACCGCCACGCTGGCGTCGGCGGCAGCGATCTCTTCCAGGCACAGCGCGTAGGTCACGCTGTCCAGCCCCGCCCCGCCCCAGCGCTCGGGGACCGTGGCCCCCAGCAGGCCCAGGTCGGCCAGGCCGCGCAGCTGCTCACGCGGGTACTCGCCGCTGCGGTCATACGCCGCCGCTTTGGGCGCCAGTTCGGCGCGGGCGTATTCGCGGACATGCTGCACAATCAGGCGCTGGTCGTCGCTGAGGGCAAATGTCATGCCTGTCGGGGCGTCGGTGACGGTCATGGTGTCAGGCTACCAAACGGGCGTTAGGTCAGGGTAAGCGGCAAAGGGATGCTGGCGATTCGGGCGCACCCACTCGACTCCGGACCCCTCTGAGCGCAAACTCTGGCTCATGACCCAAGCCCATTCTTCCCGAAGCAGCGAGTGGGCAGCCCGGCTCACCCAGCGCCTGACCGAGATTGCGGCGTCTTTGCAGGCGCGGCCGGGCGCCCTGGCGCTGCTGGGCGTCGGCTCCTGCGGCCTTCACAGCGCGCGCCTGGACGAGTTCTCTGACCTGGACTTTTTTGTCATCGTGGAGACGGAGGCCCAGGCGCAGTTTCTGGGTGACATTGACTGGTTGCGGGCAGCGGCGCCCACGGCCTACGACTTCCAGAACAGCCCACACGGGCGCAAGGTGCTGTTTCAGGATGGCGTATTTGCCGAATACGCCGTCTTTACCCGTCAGGAATGGGCGGCGGTGGCCGAGCCGTCCATGCGGGTCCTCTGGTCCAGAGACCCCTCCCAGAGCTGGGTGACCCACCAGACCTCGCAGGTGCCCGCAGGGGGGGGCTATAACCAGCCGGACTATCACCTCGGCGAAGCCCTGACCAACCTGTATGTGGGGCTGCTGCGCGAGCTGAGGGGCGAGCGGCTGACGGCCCTGCGTTTTATTCAGGTGTACGCCGTGGACCGTGTCCTGACTCTGCAGGCCCTGCGGCGGGAAGCGGGCCATCCGCGCGACCCCTACGCCGTGGACCGCCGGGCCGAGCAGTGGGCTGGCCCCGTGCCCCTGGCGCAGTTCTGCCCCGGCTATGGGGGGAATCGGGAGGCTGCCAGCGCCATCCTGAACTGGCTGGCCGAGCATGAAGTGCCAGATCTGGTGATGGTGGGCGCCGTCCAGCAGCTTCTGGCTGGGGCTCTGCCCGCAACCCTGCGGCTGGATGGACCTGTGGGTGGCGCCCCCTGAGAACCGTCACTTCTCTGATGTTTTGTATGGCCCGCGCATTCTTCCTGCAACTTGAACCACTCACAGCAGTCAGGGCCTCTGCCGGACGCAACTGTTCTTCAGCTGTACCTGATGTCAACGCCCTGCGGCAAACAAACTCAGGGCAGGGCGGTCCTCACAGCCCACGGCTCAGGGCTTCCGCCAGCGCCTCTTCAATGCCCCGGCCACGCCAGCCTGTCTCGACCGTCGCTGCCTCGTCCCCCTCCCAGCGCAGGTGGGCACCGATAACCGTGCCGCCCGCAATCGCCAGCGCCGCCGCCTGGAGGGCCCCGACCGGCGCGGCTGGACACAGGCGCAGGGCAGCGGCGCGCAGGGCAGGCGACAGAGGAAGAGGGGGCCGGGTGACGCGGACGCGGGCGGGCAGACTCACGCGAGCCAGTCTAGCCTCCCGCCAGGGCGCACGTCCCGGCCAGACCACGACTACAATGCCCCGAATGAGCAGGCGTTGGGGCGAACAACAGAAGGCAAGCCAGTGAAGCTGGCGCTGCGAATCCTGGGCTGGGTGCTGTGCATCACGCTTGTTGTGGGGGCGACTGGCCTGGGCGCCCTGGCGCTGGGCCTGCTGGCCTCGTTGTCGGGCACCGGGCCGCTGTGGCTGCGCTCACTGGGGGCGCTGACCGGGCCACTGGCCGACCTGCTGGGGGCCAGTCACTGGAGCGGCGTGGTGCAGGCGCTGGCCCTGATCGGCCTGACCAGTCTGCTGATGGGGCTGGCGGCCTATGTCAAACCTCGGGGCTAGGCCCCGGTGAAGCAGGCTTACCGGGTTCCAGAAAATGGGCGCTTCTTCCATGAAAGCGGGTTCAGGCGCCTCTCAGAGGGCGTGGTACGATTGCATGGTTTGTACCGGAGGCAAGTGTGAGGCTGTCTGAAGACATTGGAATCGACTTGGGAACCGCCACGTTCCTGATTTACAGCAAGAGCCGCGGCCTGGTGCTGCAAGAACCCAGCGTGATCGCCATGGCGCGCGACAGCAAGCAGGTCAAGGCCGTGGGCGAGGAAGCCTACCGCATGATCGGCCGCACGCCGGGCGGCATTGTGGCGGTGCGGCCCATCAAGGACGGCGTGATTGCCGACGAGGGCCTGACCGAAAAAATGATCACCATGTTCCTGCAAAAGGTGCAGGGCAGCGCCGGGCGCCTGTTCGGCTTCAAGCCGCAGCTGATGGTGGGCGTACCCAGCAACGTCAGCGACGTAGAAAAACGTGCGGTTCTGCGCGCCGCCCTGAACAGCAACGCCAAGCGCGCCTTTCTGATCGAAGAGCCGCTGGCCGCAGCCATTGGCGCCGGGCTGAAGATTGCCGAGCCGGTCGGCAGCATGGTCGTGGACATCGGCGGCGGCAGCACCGACGTGGCCGTGATCTCGCTGGGCGGCATCGTGGTCAGCGAGTCCATGCGCGTGGCGGGCAACGAGTTTGACGAAAGCATCATCCGCTACGTGCGGCGCAAGCACAACGTCCTGATCGGCGAGCGCACGGCCGAGGAAATCAAGGTGAAGGTGGGCGCGGCCATGCTGCTGGACGACGCCGAGAACCTGACGGCCGAGGTGCGTGGGCGCGACCTGGTCAACGGTCTGCCCAAGACCATCAGCCTGGACAGCACCGATGTCGTGGAGGCCCTGTCCGAGCCGGTCACCAAGATCGTGGAAGGCGTCAAGCGAGTGCTGGAAATCACCCCACCCGAACTGGTCAGCGACATCATTGACCGGGGCATCGTGATGACCGGGGGCGGCAGCCTGCTGCGGAACTTCGATGAATTGCTTCGCCAGACGACTGGCATTCCGGTGGCCGTGGCCGAGAACGCGGTGGAAGCGGTGGCCGTAGGCACCGGCATGGCGCTGGAAATGATTCCGGTGCTGGGCGACAGCCTGGTCAGCAGCGACAACTACCTGCGGCGATAAACAGCCAAAGCGTCAAAGGGGCCAGGGCAAGACACCAGGGGGCGGGGCCTGCACAGACAGCGCTCCGCCTCCCTTTTCACGCCCCGCCCCAAAGGAGTGCCCTATGTCCCCCATTCTGATTCAAGAGGTTTTGCAGACCCTCCCCCACCGCTTCCCGTTTGTCATGGTGGACCGGGTGCTGTCGGCTGAAGATGGCGTTGTCCACGCGCTGAAGAATGTCAGCGTCAACGAACCCTTCTTCCCCGGCCACTTTCCCCAGGAGCCGGTGATGCCCGGTGTGCTGATCGTCGAGGCTCTGGCGCAGGCCAGCATGTTCTGTCTGCACGGGCAGCTGGAACCCGGCACGGTGGGTTACCTGGCCGGCGTGGAAGGCGCCCGTTTCCGGCGCAAGGTGATTCCCGGCGACCAGCTGCACCTGCACGCCAAACTGGAATTTTTGCGCCGTGGCCTGGGCAAAACCACCTGCCGCGCCGAGGTGGACGGCGAACTGGCGGCCGAAGCGACGATTCTGTTTGCCGTTGCCAAAGGGTAAGTGGTCAGTGGTGAGTGGGAAGTGGAAAAAGGACAGGACGAACACATTGTTTCAGGCCGAGCGAGGTAGAGAAACAGGTCTTCTGCTTTTCCCCACTGCCCACGACCCACGACCCACTTCCGGCGCCGAAGGCGCCCCATGACCCGCCTGACCCGCCTCGTCACCGCCGAACTGTGGCCGCCGCTGCTGGCCGGAACCCTGCTGTTTACGGCCATTCTGTGCTTCGGGTATTTCTTTGTCTCCAGTCAGTGGCTTCAGGGCGTCCCGCTGGGGCTGGTGGGACGATGGATTGCGTATCAGGTGCCGGACACCTTGGTCAAGGTGCTGCCGATGGCGGTCGTCCTGATGACCGTCGTGGCGTTTGGGCGCATGAACACCGAACGTGAACTGGTGGCGGTGCAGTCGGGCGGCGTGAGTCTGGGCCGACTGGCGCGGCCAGCGGGTATGGTGGCCCTGCTGGTCACCGCGCTGAGCATCTGGCTGAGCCTGTGGATCGCACCCCGCGCCAATGTGGAGACGCGCGGGTTGTACTGGGACACCCTGACCGGAGCCGGGCTGACCACGCTGGCGGGGAAAACAGTAGATCTGGGAAGGGGACTGACGCTGTACCTGAGCAGCTATGACCCAGCCACACGCGAACTGCGCGGGGTGAGGGTGGAAAAGTGGCAGGCCGACAATTACCAGCGCGGCACCCTCATTCTGGCCGAACGCGGCACCTATGAAGGGCAACGGCTGCGCTTGCAGGGCTACTCGACCTTCATCGTGGATTACGCGGCGGCCAAGGCACTGACGCAGGTGCCGGAGAACGACCCAGCAGCCTTCCGGGCAGCGGTGCAAGCCATGTTTCCGAGTGTCGTCGTGCCCGAGAAAGCGACAGACCGCCTGACCGTGGACACTGGCCTGAGCCGCCAGCAGACCCTCGCCAAGTATGCCGACGCTATCGGCGCCGATGCCCAGGGCTGGGCTGAATTGACAGCCACTTTAAAGGACCCGAAGGCCAAGCCAGCTGACCGCCAGAACGCGCGCATCAGCCTGAACCGCAAGCTGGCACTGCCCTTCGCCAATCTGGTGCTGGCACTGGCCGCGCTGCCGTTTGCTCTGCGGTACGGCCGGACACTGGGCGTCAGCCTGGGCGTGGCGTTGGGGCTGGCCGTGGCGTACTACGTGCTGTTTCTGGTGGGCCTGACGGTGGCCGGGACGCTGCCAGCCTTCCCCGAAGTGGGCGTGTGGCTGGCGAACGTCGTCTTCCTGGCGCTGGGCCTGACCCTGCTGAGGCGCGCGTGACGGCGGCCCATGACCCCCTGCGCGCCCTGATCGTCTCGGCGTCGTTCGGCAGCGGCCACCACCAGGCCAATGGCGCACTGGACGCGGCGCTGCGGGGCCGGGGCGTGACCCTGGACGCCCGGCACGCCGACCTCCTGAAATACATGAGCCCGCCCGAGCGAATCATTACGGCCGGCACCTACGACCTCTGGGTGCGGCACATGCCGGGCGTGTACCGCCGCTTTTACGAGTGGACCGACAATGACCACGCCCCCACCGCGCAGGCATTTGGCTGGCTGGGCTACCGCGCCATGCGCCGCGACGTGCAGGAGCTGCGGCCCGAGGCTGTCGTGAGTTCCTACCCCACGCCAGTCGCCCTGGCCGACAATGTGCGGCGGCGCACAGGGGCCGAGTTCCTCAATGGTCTAGTCGTGACCGACTACCGCGTTCATCAACATTGGGCCCGCGCCGAGGCCGACCTGCTGATGGTGCCCAGCGAGGAGGCGCGCGAGCAGATGATTCGCGCCCGCATTCCCCCGGAGCGGGTAGAAGTGACCGGCATTCCTATCGCCCGCATCTACCGCGACCTGATCGGTGCTGACCGCGCTGCGCTGCGGCAAAAGCACGGGCTGGACCCGGACTTGCCTCTTATTCTGCTCTCGGCCGGCGGCACGGGCAGTTACCGCGCGCAGGGGCGGGTGCTGGCTGAACTGGCCAATCTGGGCGTGCGGGTTCAGGTGCTGGTGCTGGCCGGCGCCGACGGGCACGGCGTGGCGCAACTGGGCGGCGCCACACTGCATCGCCTGGGTTTTACGACCTCCTTCCCCGAGCTGCTGGCCGCCGCCGACCTCGTGGTGGGCAAAGCTGGCGGCCTGACGGTGGCCGAAGCGACCACGCTGGGTGTGCCTATGATTGTCCACGCCCCCATTCCCGGCCAGGAGGAATACAACGCCCTCCACCTGGAACGCGGCGGCGCAGCGCTGTGGGCACGGGCGCTGAGCGACCTGCGCCCGGCTATCCTGCGCGCCCTGGACGGGGACGAACACGCGCGGCTGTCCGCAAGGGCCCGTGCCCTGAGCGTGCCCGACGCCGCCGACCGGGTGGCCGACGTGCTGCTGCGCCGCCTGGGCCGGACATGAGGAGAGGGCTGGGCTGGGGCCTGATAGCGCTACTCGGCTATATCGGTCTTCCCTATCTGCTGGTGCAGCGCCTGAACCTGGGGCTGCTGCACGAGGGGCCGCCGCAGGGCAACACCCTGGCCCTGACCTTTGATGACGGCCCCGACCCACAGACCACGCCCGCCGTTCTAGACGCCCTCAAGGCCGCCGACATGCACGCCACCTTCTTCGTGTTGGCCCCTCTAGCTGAGGCTCACCCGGATCTAATTCGGCGCGCTCTGGCCGAAGGGCATGAGGTGCAGGCCCATGCGGTAAGGCACGTTCACGCCTGGATGCGTTCACCCTGGTCGGCTGTCCTTGAGCCCGGACGGGCGGCGCGGCGGATTGCAGCGGTGACGAGGCAGCCAGTCCACCTGCACCGTCCGCCCCACGGCGCCTACACCCTGGCGACGATTATGGGGCAGCGGCTGGCGAACTTGCGCGGCGCCCATTGGAGTGTGGAAGGCGGCGACTGGCGGACGGGAGCCACGCCGGAAACGACGCTGGCGGCCCTCCTGCCTCGACTTTCCCCTGGCGCGGTAGTGGTCCTGCATGACGCTGGACCAGGCGCGAAAGTAACGGTGCCGATGCTGCCCGCCTTGCTGAAGGCAATGCAGGTGCAAGGGCTGAGGTCAGTGTCACTCCGGGAATGGCAAGACGGGAGTTCTGCTCCAAGAAACTCGGCCGAACTGTAAAAAGAAAGGAGCGGGGCGAAGATCAATCGCTCCGCTCCTTTCTGCAGACGCTTTTACATCGCGGCTGGAATCTCAATCCCAATCAGGCCTAACGTGTCTTCGAAGGCGGCGCGTAGGCGCGCGACCAGCGCCAAGCGCGCTTCCCGCAGGCCTTCCGGGCTTTGCAGAACGTTGGTAGCAGGCTTGCCCTGCTTATCCTTAGCATTGAACCAAGCGTTGAATGTGGTCGCTAAATCGAGAGCATACTGAGCGACCCCGTGAGGTGAATGCAGGCGCACCGCTTGGGACACAATTTCGGGCAATTTGGCTACTTGCTTAGCTAAGATCAAGTCAACTTCGGGCACCGCATCCCAGTTAGCGCCTGTGCCGTCAACGGAATAACCTGCTGCCTGCGCCTTCCTCAGAATGCTGGCCGCGCGCACCGCCGCGTACTGGATGTAGGGCGCAGTGTCGCCGCTGAGGCTGCTGGCCTTCTCAAGATCAAAGTCAAAAGAGCGGCTGGGCTCATTGCGCAGCATAGCAAAACGCAGCGCACCCACGCCAATGCGCCGGGCGATTTCCTGGGCGTCGTCGCGGCCTGCCAGCTCAGGATTTTTCTCGCTCAGTTCGGCAAAGCCGCGCTTGCTCGCTTCTTCCAGCGCCGTGTCCACCGCCAGCGTAATGCCCTTGCGCCCGCTGATGGTCTGACCATTTAAGTTCACGAACTCGTAGCTCAGATGCACCGAGCGGGCTTCTTTGTCCGTCTCACCGGCCACGCCCAGGCTGCTTTTCACCAGCATCTGCGGATGCTTCTGGCGAGAGTCAATGACGTTGATGACCTCGTCCGAATGCCCGAAGCGCCTCTGTGCATCAGGCTGACCATCTGGGGCACTCGTCCAGATGGCGTGCCCGGCGGGGTCAGTCATGAAGGGCTTAAACTTCATGCCTTCAAACAAGCCAAACTTCCAGAACTGGTAACCAATGTCCTTGGCCACGTACATGGCGGTGCCGTCGCTGCGGCGCAGCACCACGTTCGATTCCTCCAGGCCCGGCATAAATTCCTGCACGTTCATCACGAAGGCGCCGGCAAATTTGCCCTCGGTGGGGTGCGAGGTGTAGCGGCTGCCTTCCAGAATGTTCATGGCCTGCGCCAGAAAGCCGCTGCCCACCACATCCGACTCCCAGACCAGCAGGTCGTACTGCGCGCCGATGCGGAAACAGGTTTCCAGCTGGGCCTTAACGGTCTGCTCGACCTCGGGCCGCAGCGCGCCCTCTTCCAGCTTGTGCATGACGTCGCGGATGCCGGCCTCCAGCCCTTCCTTGGCGGGGTCGGCGTTCAGCTGCACATACCCCTCGCCCAGCCAGTGGTCGTATTTCTGCGCGCCGTTCCATTCGCGGCCGTAGTGGGTCATGGCAAACAGGCTCTCGGCCGCCTGCCGGCCCGTGTCGTCAATATAGTTCTGGACTTCAACGGTAAAGCCCGCTGCACGGAAGATGCGCGCCATAGAGTCGCCCAGGACCACGTTGCGCAAGTGGCCCACATGCAGCTCCTTGTTGGGGTTGACGCTGGTGTGCTCAATGACCACTTTGCCGCCCTGCGCAGGCATGGCAAAAGGCGTGTCCACCACGTCGCGCACGAAGGCGGCGGTGTCGACGAAGAAATTCAGGAAGGGGCCGGCAGCTTCCACGCGGCTGATGCCCTGCGGCAGTTGCACCGTCTGGGCCAGGGTTTGCGCGACCTGCACCGGGTTCCGACCCAGGGCTTTGGCCATCTGAAAGGCGGCTGGCGTACCGTAATCGCCCGGCTTATTCGCCGGGGTTTCCTGAATGGCCGCGTCGAGTGGCGCGCCCATCTGGGCGGCGGCGGCCTCGACAGCGGCTTTGAGGTGTACCTTCAAGTCCATAACAAAGAAGTGTAGCAGCGCAGAAGGGACGCAGGACTTAGAGTGGGCGCCGCGACTGATGTGCTCCCGGCTCAACGTCCTGTGGCTACTCCCATCAATTACTGGCTCGGGTTGGCAATCACTCGGCTCTTTCCGGGTGTGAAATTAGCCCTGTGACTAACTATCACCTTGTTTCTGTTCGGTGCTTTCGCTACAGGGCCGGTAGGCCAGACAATCGTTGGAAATCAGATCGGTAATTTCGCGGCCTATGCCTGGATCAATGGTTAGGACAGTTTTCGCGGAGCATCCTCATCTCCGCAGGACACGATCAGGCTGACGTGCCAGCATGGTGCAGCTCATATCTACGAGGTGCCTATGAACCGGATTACTGCTCTGCTGCTCGCTCTTCTCTCCTCCACGGCCTTCGCCACCGACCTGCGCATCTACCCGCAGTTCACGGAGGTTCAGGTGCCGATCCCAGCGAGAGAACTGACCTTTCCGTTCGCTCAGTGGCGCTGGATTCAACCAGCCAGTTTTGCGGTCATTGGGGCGGCGCCTGTGGCGTTCGTGTTACAGCCGGCTGAACTCGACTGGCTGCGCACCCAGGAGGGCGAGCGCGTGACCTGGACCAGCCCCGGCCAGGCCCCCGTGCCGGCAATCCTTGAGCGCGCAGAGGATCTGCTGCTGAAACTGGCGTCTGGCGAGTACGTTCACGCGCAGCGCAGCGAGCTGGCCTTCCGCACCCTGCCGCCCCTGCAGGGCAGCGTGACTCTCCGGCTGAATGGAACCAGTGCGGCAAACAACGCCAGCCTCGTGTACCGGACGCAGGCGCTGGTCTGGCGACCCCGGTATGAACTCAATCTGAACGGCGCGGCGGCGAGTCTGGCCGCCCTGGCGCAGATCAGCAATTTTAGTGATCAGGTGTTTGGCGCCCAGAAAGTGGACCTCTTTGGGGGCAGTGTCCTGCAGCAGAATCAGGCCTACCCCTTACCCGTGACGCCGGGGGTCGCCAACGAACAGCAAATGGCTGCCAGGACGGGCACCACCACGGCCGCCGTGTCTGTCTCTGACACCGCAGGAGCGGGTCAGATCAACGTGGTGGGTGAGGTGAGGGGTCTGCAACGCTACGCCCTTCCCGGAGGCCTGACAATCGGACGGGGCGAGAGTCGCACGCTGCCCTTCTTGAAGCCCCAAGTTGGTGGCTTCACGCGGTATGCCGGCGTTCAATCGTACTTTGAGCCCCAGAACCGCTCTGGGCAGACTAGCCGCCGCTACAAGTTCACCAGCTCGCTCTCGCTCCCGACGGGACTGGTGGACGTGCGGGAGAACGGTCTGCTGGTGGGAAGCGTGCAACTGCCAGCCGTGCAGGCAGGCACCCTGGTGGACCTCGACCTGGGTGTGGACCCAGAATTGCGGTACGCAAAGACGGTTAAACGCACGGGGCAGCAGAAGGACGTGCAGGGTCGGGTGACCAGCAACACCTACCAAGTGACGTACGCGTTTATGAGCACGAAGGCCAGCGCCACGCGGGTCAGTGTGCGGGAGCAGGTGTATGGGCGCAGTGTGTGGGTGAATGGACAGGCGCCTCAGAACGGGCAGGTCAGCTTCAGCCGGCAAGTGGACGTTCCGGCCAGAGGAAAGGCCAGCCTGACATTCACACTCAAGATCATGAATTGAGGGAGTAAGGCGGACACCCAGCAGCGCGCTAGGGCGGCGCTGGAGGCCCGTGGGGACATGGCCCTGCTGATTCGGCATGCTGACTCTGATCAACCTGTGACAGCAACTCTCCCTGCACGAGAGGACTGGGCGGCATCTGGCTGCCCTCAGTGTCCTGCCTTCTCCAACCACCTGGAACCTGGGCAAGACAGTGGTGACACACCCCCTCCACGAATCTGGATTCACCTGCTCCAGTTCTAAAAGACTCGTGGATTCGGCGGCGTATCCAGCGTCATGTCGAAACTCGTCTCATCGGCCCAGACCTTCATATGGGTCAGCTTGGCGCTGCCAAAAGTGGTTGTGAAGGCCACGTCGCTGGCGTCCCGCCCCTGCGCGATCAGGATGCGCCCGGCGCGGGGCTTGTTGTGGCGGGCATCAAAGGTCCGCCACTGACCGTCCAGAAAGGCCTCAAACCAAGCGTGAAAGTCCATCGGCACGGGGTCCGGCGTGATGTCAATGTCGGGCATGTAGCCGCAGACGTAGCGGGCGGGGATGTTCAGCGCACGGCAGAACGCCACGCCCATATGGGCGAAATCACGGCACACGGCGCGCTTGCTGTCCAGTGCCTGCCGGGCGGTAGTCGCGCTGGTCGAGCCGTAGCCGTACACGCATTCGTCAAACAGATGATCGCTGATGGCCTGCACCTGAGCCCAGCCGCCCTGAATGTGGCCGAAGCGCTCCCAGGCCTCGGCACTGATCAGGTCACTGTCCACATACCGGCTGGGCAGCAGGTAAGTAATGGTGTGGTCCGGCAACGCCTCTACAAGGGTCTTGGGCAGATGGGGCAAGACCGGATCGGGGAGACGGGTCGTTTCAGCAATCAGGTCGTGACCGATGGTCAGGGTGCCAGGCTGGGCCAGCAGACGCCAGACGCGGTTGCCGTGCGTATCGGTATAGGTGTGGATGCCCTCGGCGGCGCCCAGGGGCCGCTCGGCAACGATGCGCTGGCGGGTGCCGGTGGGTTCCAGGCGGTCGACGGGCTGCACCACAAACAGCATGGGCGTGGGGTAGGGCACTTCAAACGTGAGCGAAAACCCCGCGCGCACTCGGACGGGGTTTGAAAAATCAGCGGTCTGGGACTGATCGGGAGAAAGCTGGTCGGGCGCGGCCATACGCCTCAGTCTGCGGTGCCGCGTGCCTGAGATGGGTGTGAAGACTAGCCGGGACAGCGTTCATGTTGGCCCCGTAGGCGGCCGGGCTAGGCTGACACCATGAACCGCCTGTCGCAAGAAAGCAGTCCTTACCTCCGTCAGCACGCGGACAACCCAGTGGCCTGGTGGCCGTGGAGCGAAGACGCCTTTGCCGAGGCACGGCGGCGCGACGTTCCGGTACTGCTGTCGGTGGGCTACGCCACCTGCCACTGGTGCCACGTCATGGCCCACGAGAGTTTCGAGGATGAGGCGACGGCCGAATATATGAATGGGCACTTCGTCAACGTGAAAGTGGACCGCGAGGAGCGGCCTGATGTGGACGCGGTGTATATGGCGGCCACCCAGGCCATGACCGGGCAGGGCGGCTGGCCCATGACGGTCTTCCTGACGCCAGTGGGCGAGCCGTTTTACGCCGGCACCTACTTTCCGCCGCGCGACGGCCACGGCATGCCGAGCTTTGGCCGGGTGATGGCCAGCGTGGCCCACGCCTGGAACAATGACCGTACTAAATTGCTGGGCAACGCCCAGGCCCTGACCGACCACATCCGCGAGGCGACGCGCCCCCAGGCGGGTGAGACCGAAGTGACCCCGGACGACATAGAACGCGCTGTGAGCAACCTGCGCCGCGTCTTTGATGACACCAACGGCGGCTTTGGCAGCGCGCCCAAGTTTCCCGCGCCCACCACGTTGGACTTTCTGCTAACCCGCCCCGACGGCCGCCTGATGGCGCTTCACACGCTACGGCGTATGCTGGCAGGCGGCATCCACGATCAGTTGGGCGGCGGTTTTCACCGCTACAGCGTAGACGGGCAGTGGCGCGTACCGCACTTTGAAAAGATGCTGTACGACAACGCGCAGCTGACCCGCACCTTGCTGCGGGCATACCAGGTGAGTGGTGACCCGGCCTTTGCCGACGCCGCGCGCAGCACGCTGGCGTACCTGGCCCGCGAGATGCACGCGCCGGATGGCGGCTTTTACAGCGCCCAGGACGCCGATACTGAAGGCGTTGAGGGGCTGACCTTCACGTGGACTCCTGCCGAGATCGAAACCGCCCTGGGCAGTGCAGAGGACGCCGCCCTGGTTTGCCGCCACCTGGGCATTGAAGACCCCGGCAATTTTCATGACCCCCACCGCCCCGACGCCGGGCGCCGCAGCGTGCCGTTCGTGGCTGTGAGCGTGGCTGAGCTGGCAGCCCAGCGGCAGGAATCTGAGGAAGCCGTGCAGACCCACCTCAACAACTTGAAAGCGCGCCTCCACCTCCTGCGTCAGGCGCGGCCTCAGCCGGGCACCGACGACAAGGTGCTGACCTCGTGGAATGGGCTGGCGCTGGCGGCCTGGGCCGACGCCGCGCGGATTCTGGGCGCAAAGGCGTATTTAGAGACCGCACAGCGCACGGCGCAGTTTCTCCACGATCGGATGCGCAGTGAGGCAGGTGGGCTGTATCACGTCTGGGCCGGCGGGCAGGCGCGCGTCCAGGGCCTGATGGAAGATCACGCGCTGGTGGGCCTGGGGCTAGTGGCGCTGTTTCAGGCGGGCGGCGACGAGCGCTGGCTGATCTGGGCGCGAGATCTATGGCAGGTGTGCGTGCGCGACTTCTGGCAGGAAGATGCTGGGGTCTTCCTGGCGTCTGGCGGCCAAGCCGAAGCCCTACTGACCCGCCCCGCCCCCGGCTTTGACAGCGCAGTGCTGTCAGACAACGCCGCTGGAGCGCTGCTGGGCCTGTGGATGCACCGCTACTTTGGCGATGACGCCGACGCCGCGAAGGCTGGGCGCGTGCTGGCCGCCTTCCGCGCCGATATACTGGCCGCTGCCGGAGGCTTCGGGGGCTTGTGGCAGGCCGCCACTTTCTGGCACGCCCCGCACACCGAACTGGCCATCCTGGGCACCTCAGAGGAACGCGAAGCGCTGGAACAGGTGGCCGCCCGTTTCAGCCTGCCTTTCACCGCGCTGGCCTTCAGTGAGGCAGGCGGAACACTGCCCCTGGTTCAGGAGCGGCCGGGCGGCGGCACCGCCTACCTATGCGTGAACCACGCCTGCGACCTCCCCACGCATGACGCAGCCACGTTGGAAAGGCAGCTGGGAGCGCTGGGAGAGAGTCGATAGGACCTAGAGGCTCCGAGCGAAAGACTCTTAAGGCCTCTGGGGGAGTTCAGGTGAGGCGACGCAGCAGCCCACATCTCAATGCCCTCTGTGCACAAGCCTCGACCTTCTGCCCACCAGCTGGCAGGTAGAGACGTGCGGTCAGGGCTCAGGTGGATTCAGGGCCTTGGTCAGGCACAAGTGCTCGGCGGGATGGCCCAGCCAAGGGATCCACAGCGGCGTGACCTGCCGGGCCGCTTCTGTAAAGCCCAGCCGGCCATACAGCCGCAGGGCGGCGGCATTTTCAGTGGTGGTGGCCAGTTGCACGCCGGGCACTCCGGCGCCGGCCAGCACCCGCAGGTGGGCGCGCAGCAAGCCCTCTCCGGCCCCCTGGCCCCGCGCCTGCGGCAACAAATTGAGGTGGAGGTGGGCCGGAAACCGCATGGAGTCGGCGTGAGGCCCTGGCCAGCGGGCGGCTCGCCACAGATAGGGCCAACCTGTCCGTAAGGCCCGCATCTGTCGCGCTTCCTGCGCCACGACCCGTAGCACCGCGCGGCGGTACAGCAGCGGCGACGGCGAGCCCAGCACATAGCCCACCACCTCTGGCCCCTGCTGCGCCACGAAGCCGCCAAAGCCGCCGCCCCAGAAGTACGGCCCCACCCACAGCGCCGCAAACAGCGCCGCGTCGGGAAAATACCGCGCGGCGCTGTCCCCAAAAAAGCCGGTCTGGTAGGCCACCCGCCCCACCGCCGCCTCGTCACTGGGCCTGACCGGACGCAGGACCACAGCAGGACCAGACGTCACGGGCGGCTCAGCGGCCCTGGGGGGTCAGTTCGGTTACGCCGTCAGGCGCCGCTACAAACGCGCGCTCGGCCATACCCAGGAAGAGGCCGGTGTCTACCACGCCCAGCGTCCCTTTCAGGGTGCGCTCCAGCGCGTCACTGTCCTGCCCCGCCGGAATCTGCGCATCAAAGATGTAATTGCCGTTGTCGGTGACATACGGCTGCGCGCCGTTCTGGCGCAAGCGACCTGCCGGGAGCACTTCTCGCAAGCGCTCAATGGTGCTCAGAAAGCCAAAACGCGCAATCTCGATGGGCAGCGCCGACTTCTCTCCTATCCGCTCGACCAACTTGGTGTGGTCGGCAATCACGACAAAGCGCCGCGCCTGCACTTCGGTCAATTTCTCGCGCAGGAGGGCACCGCCCAGGCCCTTGATCAGGTCGAGGTTTGGGGCAATCTCGTCGGCGCCGTCAATAGCGATGTCCAGCGGGCGGGGGTCCAGCGGCTCGACGGGAATGCCCACCTGCCGCGCCAGAGCGTCGCTGGCTTCGCTGGTGGCCACGCCGACGATGCCGCTCAGTTCGCCGCTGCTGAGCTTGCGGCCCAGCTCCTCAATGGCGTATTTGGCGGTGCTGCCGGTGCCCAGTCCCACGCGCATCCCGCTCTCGACCAAGGCCACTGCGCGTAGGGCGGCTTCCTTTTTCAGGGCTTCCAGGTCGCTCATGCTTGCCCCTGGGCCGCCCGGTCTTTCTCAATGGCAGCGGCCACATGGTCGGCGTGCCCGTCCACCTTGACGGCCAGCCAACTCTTGACCAGTCGGCCATCCGGGCCAATCAGGAAGGTCTGGCGCTTGATGCCTTCGGTGACTTTGCCATACATATTTTTCGTGCCATACGAGCCAATTTGGCGCAGGAAGGCCGCGCCGTCATCACTGAGGAGGGGGAAGGGCAGGCTGTATTTCTCGGCAAATTGACTGTGGCTCGCAGCGTCGTCGGCGCTGAGGCCCAGGATGGCCGCCCCGTGCCCCTTCAGCAGGGCATTGTCACGGAAATCGCAGGCTTCTTTGGTGCACCCTGGGGTGTCGTCCTTGGGGTACACATACAGCACCACGTAGCGCCCGCTGTAGTCCGCCAGGCGGTGTACCTGACCCTGCGCGTCAGGCAGGGCGAAGTCTGGGAACGGCTGGCCAGGTTGCAGGACACTGGTCTGGGTGTCGGTAGGTGACAGATCGGTCATGCGGCCAGGGTAGCGCGAGGAAGATCAGGCGCGTCCGGCAGAAAGAAGCTGAGGCAGTGCCAGGGGGCAGAGGA
This sequence comes from Deinococcus arboris, assembly GCF_009755355.1. Lineage (GTDB taxonomy): Bacteria > Deinococcota > Deinococci > Deinococcales > Deinococcaceae > Deinococcus > Deinococcus betulae. The sequence continues at coordinate 41,717 of NZ_WQLB01000012.1, forward strand.
CCGCATCGTCCCGCATCCTTCAGCTGAGATAGCGTTGGGCCCGTGGTGTCGCCCATAGCGGAGCCCCTCCGCCTTGAGAGTAGACAGAGGCGCGTCATCCAGCAGACCGAACAGGCGCCTGGACCGCCACTTGTGCTGCGGCTTAGCCCTGCCCAGCTGCTCACACTGAGGCTTGAAGCCAAAGGAGTATCAATTGAGCGGCCACCGCGCCAGTTGACCTTGCGACCTACCCAGGCAGAACAGAGCCGAGGTGGCCAGGTATGCTGCACCTCTACTCTGGGGGACAACATGGCGAAAGTGGTGTTTGGCATGACGATGTCACTGGACGGTTTTATCAACGACGCCCACGGAAAGGTGGGCCTGCTTTACCCGGACCTGAGGTCACTGGGGCAAAGTCAGGTTATGCAAGAGGCGCTGCGCACCACCGGCGCGGTGGTGATGGGGCGCCGGACCTTTGACGCGCCGGGTGATCCCGACAGTTACGCCGAGGACTATGAATTTCAGGTGCCCATTTTCGTGGTCACTCGGCGACCACCCGAAACCAAGCCGAAGGAGAATGACCGCCTGCGCATTACGTTTGTCGGGACCCCAGAGGAGGCGGTCCGGCAGGCCAAAGCGGTGGCCGGAGAGCAGGACGTTGTCGTAGTGGGCGGCCCCAGTGTCGGCCAGCACCTCTTGCGGGCGGGCTTGGTGGACGAGTTGCAAATCGGTGTGATGCCGCAGCTGCTGGGCAGCGGGCAGCAGTTGTTTGAACACTTGGCTGAGCTGTCCATCACGCTCAGGAAGACGCGACTGATCGAAACTGGGCAGCGAACCGACCTCTACTTCTCCGTTGAGAGGTGACCTTCGGCAGAGGGCGGGAATGGATGGATGAGCGGCGAGCCACCCGGCATCTCAGCGCCGTCCTCCCCCGTCTCCACCTTTGGATTCAATCTTTCTTAAAGGAAGCCCGGTATTCTGGGGGGCGTGAAGCTTGCGCCGTACATTGACCACACCCTCCTCAAAGCCACCGCCACCCGTGCCGAGATCGTCCAACTCTGCGCCGAGGCCCGCCAGAACGCTTTCTACGCTATTTGCATCAATCCGGTGTACATCCCCCTGGCCAAAGCGGAATTGAGCGGCAGTGACGTCAAAGTGGCCACCGTGTGCGGCTTTCCCCTCGGGGCCGTCAGCTCCGAGCAGAAAGCGGCCGAGGCCCGGCTCAGCGTGCAGGCAGGTGCTGACGAAGTGGACATGGTCATTCACATCGGCGCGGCGCTGGACGGCGACTGGGCGGCGGTAGAGGCCGATGTGCGTGTGGTGCGCGGGGCCACGGAAGGCACGGTGCTGAAGGTCATCATCGAAACCTGTTACCTGAATGACGAGCAAAAGCGCGCGGCCACCGAAGCTTCGGTACGCGGCGGCGCCGACTTCGTGAAGACCAGCACCGGCTTTGGCACCGGCGGCGCCACCCTGGACGACGTGCGCCTGATGCGCGAGGTCATTGCGGGCCGAGCTCAGATTAAGGCGGCCGGCGGCGTACGCACCGCAGATGACGCCAAGGCCATGATTGAGGCGGGCGCCACCCGCCTGGGCACCTCGGGCGGCGTGGCCCTGGTGGCCGGCGAGCGCATGGGCGAGGGGTATTGAAGTGACCCCAGAGCAAACCGGCACCGCCCAGGGCGTGCCGGCGGTGGTGCTGGCGTCTGGCAGCCCCCGGCGGCGCGAGCTGCTGGGTGGGCTGGGCGTCACCTTTACCGTGCAGGTCAGCGGCGAACCTGAGGACAGCCCCGAGACCGACCCGGCACGGCTGGCCGCCGAGCTGGCGCGGCTCAAGGGGCGCGCGGTGGCCGCACATCATCCCAGCGCGGTGGTGCTGGCCGCCGATACGGTCGTCGCGGTGGGCGGCACCCTGCTGGGTAAGCCAGCCGACGCTGCCGAGAACGCCGCCTTTTTGCGTCAGCTGTCAGGGCGCACCCATGAGGTCCTGACCGGGGTGGCGGTGCTATACGCGGGCCAGGAGCAGGTGGAGGTGGCGCGCACAGAGGTCACGTTCCGTTCCCTGTCTGCCACCGAAATCGAGTATTACGCTGCCACGAGCGAAGGGCTGGATAAAGCCGGCGGGTACGGCGTGCAGGGCGTGGGGGCCGCGCTGATCGAGCGCCTGAACGGCGAATACACCAACGTCGTGGGCCTGCCGCTGGGTGTGACCATCCGGCTGCTGCGGGCCTGCGGCGTGCCGGTGTGGGGCGCGCTGGAGCCTGACCCTCTGGCGACCGGTCTTCTGGGGGCGAGGGGCGCATGAAGGGGCGGGCCGCGCTGCTGACCGTGCTGGGGCTGCTGGGCCTGAGCATGGTCACCACGCGTTTTCAGGTCGTGGCCCCCACAGCGCTGCGGGCCGGCACCGCGCCGCTGACCCGCCTGTCGGTGGTGGCGGCCGATAATCTGCGCCGCGCCGTGCTGACCGTGACCCAGGAACGTCAGCGCGCCGGGCAGATGGCCGCGCTCCAAAAGCAGAATGACGCGCTGCGCCAGCGCAACGAACTGCTGACGCGCGAGGTCTCGCGGCTGCGGCAGGTCGTCAAGATCACGACCACCCAGGCTCCTAACGCGCTGGGCATCGCGCAGGTGGTGGCCGTGGACCCCAGCCCGCTGCTGGCGCGCGTGGACGTGAACAAGGGGTCGCGCGACGGGGTGCGGCTGCGCATGCCCGTCACGGTGCCGCGCGGGCTGGTCGGCCAGGTTACAGGGGTCAGCGAGACCCGCGCCACGGTGCTGGCCCTCGTGGACCCCGAAAGCAGCGTCGGCGTGACCCTGCAGGGCAACCGGGGCGGGCGCGGCGTGGCGCGCGGCGTGCCCCCAGACCGCCTGCGCGCGGAGTTTTCGCGCTCAGTGCCCATCAAGCCTGGCGACGTGCTGGTGACGAACAGCCTGGGGGGGGTCTTTCCGGTGGGGATTCCGGTGGGCACCGTGGAAAAGGTGCTGCCACTGGGCGCCAATGACATTAACCGCACCGTGATTGTCAAGCCGGCGGTGGATGTGGGCGTGGTGGAAGACGTGACGATTCTGGAGGGGTTATGAAGGTGGCGCCGTGAGGTACGACGCCCTGCGCCCCGCGCGGGGGCCAGCCCGCTGGGCGCGGGTCCTGGGCTACACCGCGCTGCTGCTGCTGGTTCAGAGTGCCCTGTCGCGCCTGGCTGACGCGGCGGGCGTGCCGGCCCCCGACCTGTTTTTGCTGACCGGCGCGGCGCTGGCGTGGCGTCTGCCCCCGGTGTGGGCGTTAACTGGCGCCTATGCAGTGGGCCTGGGGCAGGACGTGTTGGGCGGCGGCGTGCTGGGCCTGCACGCGGCGGGCGTGATGGGCGGCGCGCTGCTGGCCCTGGGCGTGCGGCGCTACGTGGCGGACTCGGGGCCGTTTCAGGCGCCGCTGACCGTGCTGCTGGCGCTGGCTGGGCAGTGGCTGGTCTTCTTGCTGCTGACCTACTGGCTGCGCACCGATCTGGTCACCGTAGACCTGCTGCGCGCCACCCTGCCCCCGCTGCTGCTGGGCACACTGCTGGTGTTTCCGCTGTGGGAACGGGCCGTGGTCTGGGCTTTTGGGCCACGGTCTGGCCCAGAAGAGGGCCTGGCATGAGCCGCGCGGGCGACCTCATTGACCGCCGCACGCGCGTGCGGCGCCGCGCGGCCAGCCGCAAGCGGGCGCGCGCCAGAGAGCGCCAGGGCGGGGCGCGCATCGGATGGATCACCCTGGGCTTCAGCCTGTGCCTGCTGGGGCTAGGGGCGCGGCTGTACCAGTTGCAGGTTGTGCAGCATGACCAGTACGCCGTACAGTCGGTCAGCAATTACCAGCGCGACGAGACCCTGCGCGCCCTGCGCGGCGAGATTCGCACGCGCGACGGCGTGCTGCTGGCCACCAACCGCCTTGCCGTGGACCTCGTGTACACCGGCCGCCGCAACCCCAAGGACCCTGAGCAGGCCATTCCCGCCTGGGACAAGATCGTGTATCTGGCGGGCATCAAGGGTGACGTGCTCAAGGGCGGCCAGCCCCGCGAACCCAACTTTGAGCGCGAGACTGAAACGGTCCTGGCGCGCAACATCCCGCAGGACAAGTTGGCGGCCCTGTACGAATACACCGTGCTGGTGCCCAGCCTGGAACTGCGCGAGCGCCTGGAACGGGTCTACCCCGAAGGCAAGATGGCCGGGCACCTGCTGGGCTACGTGCAGGAAGCCAGCGAGGCGCAGGTGGCCGAAGGCGGCTACGCGCCCGGCGACCTCGTGGGCCGCTCTGGGCTGGAATACAGCCTGCAAACGACCTTGCAGGGCAAGAACGGCCTGCGCCGCCGCGAGGTTACGGCCAGCGGCAAGCCACAGACCGAGCGGGTCATTGACCCCGGCACTAAGGGCAAAGACGTGACACTCAGCATTGACTCGCGCCTGCAACTCGCCGCCGAACGGGCGCTGCGTGAGGGCCTGGCGGATGTGAATGCGGGCCGCGCCAGGGCAGGCAAAGCCGCCGAGCCGTACACACGCGGCGCCATCATCGCCATTGACCCGCGCACGAATGAGGTCCTGGCGATGGCCAGCAGCCCCACCTACGACCCCAACTGGTTCTCGCGCGTGCCCAGCCCTGATCCCAAAGCCAAGAACTGGGCGATTGACCCCAACCGCCCCCTGGCCGAACTGGACGCCGTGACCAGCAACCGCGTGGTGCAGGCGTACAACCCCGGCAGCGTCTTCAAGATCGCCACGACCCTGATGTACGTGGAGAAATGGGGCAACTTTACCCTGCCGTGCAACCCGGTTTATTACTATGGGCGCACGGCCAAGCGCAACTGGGCACACTACAGCCTGGGCATGGTGGATGGACGCCTAGCCATCTCCTATTCCTGTAACCCCTGGTACTACCACTCGGCGGCGCAGGTCGGCCCAGAAGCCTACGCCCGGCAGCTAAAAAGCCGCCTGACGGAACTGGGGTACAACGGCCCCACGGGTCTGGAACTGGTGGGCGAGAAGACGGGACTGCTGATGACGGCCGATGAATACATCAGTCCAGCGAAGTGGTACCCCGGCTTCGGCCTGAACATGAGCATTGGGCAGGGGGACGTGCTGGTCACGCCCGCGCAAGTGGTATCGGTGATGTCCACCATCATCAACAATGGGCAAAAGCGGCCGCTGACACTTCTGAAAGCGGTGGGCGGCCAGCCGCAGCCGCGCAAACCTGCGGTCAACGTGGTGCGCCAGGGCAACACCGATGTCTTCAAGTTCGTGCAAGACGGCATGAGCGGCACCACCGCCGGCACCCGCTACGGCACTGCCCAGCACGAGATTGGCCCCACTCTTTTTCCCGTGAGGACAGGGGGCAAGACCGGCACAGCTGAGAACGGCCGTAGCTTCCACGATGGGCTGGCTTACACCCACGCCTGGTACGAGGGCTACGGCCCGCTGGTCAACCCCAATTTCGCAGTCGTGGCGTTTTTCCAGAACGGTGGCGAGGGGTCGGGGCCAGCGCTGAAAGCCGTCAAGAAAATGTTCGCCGAGCGCTGGTGCGTCAGTCTGAATGAAGCGGGCAGCGCCCTCCCCCTGGCTGCCCAGCAACCCTGCACTGGCGATCTGGAGCAGATGCACAAGGTGTACAAGATTCGGGCGGCAAGAACAGCGAAACAGTAAATCAGCGTCAAACATGAAAGCCATCTGACGCTGGATGCTGCTGATAGCAGGTGACTTCAGACAACAGAACTGTTGGCTGGCTCCAGCCTGGCATCATGGTGCGTGCCTCTCTGGCTGTGGCAGTTTTGCTGACTTTGACAGGCGCAGGGGCCATCACTGTGCCGCCCGTGACCTCTCCCAGGCTGCCGGCCACCGGGAGCAGCGTGCCGGCGTTGGTGCCGAGCGGCTGGGTCATCGAACAGCGTCTGAGCGCCGAATTCAACGGCGACCGGCTGCCCGATACCTTGCTGGTCCTGCACATGAATAGCCCCCGAAACGTTCTGCCTGAGCCGCAAGACTTTGCGCTGGGCGCCTGGCCGCTCAACAATAACCCACGCCTGCTAATGGCCGCGTTTGGGCAGCGTGGCGGCGGCTCTCGCCTCGCCTTTCAAAGTCGTGTGATTCCGCGCTGCGAAGTCGCCACGATGGACGACCCACTGGCTGGACTGACCCTGCGACCCGGAGGCTTTACACTGAGGCTGACCGAGTTGTTTAGCGCAGGCTTATGGACCGAAAGCTCGGTGCAGTTCACGGTGCGCTTTCAGGACGGTTGTTTTCGGGTCATAGGTTATGACCGCACAACCCAGGCCCGGAGCAGCGGCCTGTACGACGCACTCAGCGTCAACTTTCTGACCGGCCAGCAGAAGGTGATGACAGGGTGTTGGTCAGCCGACACGAACGCGCCCCGCCAGGAACGCTGGTCGGCCTACCCAGGGGCGCGGCGCGTGTACATTCAGGCAATGGCGGGTGGCCTGCGCTTTCTGCGGGATTGACAGGCAGACCTCGGAGCCCTGCAGAGGAAAGCCTTTATCACGAGTCAGTAGCCTTGTCTGAGAGAGAAGGCGGCCTCGCCTGACACTGGCAGGCCATTCTCTACTTTAGGGCACTCGGCAACCTATGCCGGTTCTGGTCACTCATTTCATTCAGAGCTTGAGAGCCTCTCCCTCTTCCCCTTTGGATTGCGTAAAGCGCGCTGCCCCACCCAATCTCTGCCCTACCCGGCGCGCACCGTGCGCTGCTCAATACGTTTTTCGGGCGTGGCGTTCAGGACCACGCGCTGCACAAAAATGCCGGGGGTATCCACTTCATCGGGGTCCAGGGCGCCGACCTCCACCAGTTCCTCGACCTCGGCCACCGTCACCCGGCCGCAGGTGGCGGCCACCGGATTAAAGTTGCGCGCCGTCTTGCGGTACACGAGATTGCCCGCCCGGTCAGCCTTCCAGGCCTTGACCAGAGCGACATCCGCCACGATGCCGCGTTCTAGAATGTAAGTCTGGCCGTCAAAGTCCTTGTGTTCTTTACCCTCGGCCACCACCGTACCCACACCCGTTTTGGTGTAGAAGCCGGGAATCCCGGCCCCGCCCGCGCGCATCCGCTCGGCCAGGGTGCCCTGAGGCGTAAATTCCAGCTCCAGTTCGCCGGCCAGATACTGCCGCTCGAATTCCTTGTTCTCGCCCACGTAACTGGAAATCATCTTGCGAATCTGGCGCGTTTCAAGCAGCAGACCCAGGCCCCAGCCGTCTACGCCCGCGTTGTTGCTGACGGCCGTCAGGTCGCGCGCGCCGCTGTCGCGCAGCGCCAGAATCAGCTGCTCAGGAATGCCACACAGACCGAAGCCGCCCACGGCGACTGTCTGACCATCTGTCACGAGGTCGGCAAGCGCCGCCCTGGCGTCGGGATAGACCTTGTTCATGCTAGGCCCCAGTGTAAGCGACAAACCCTAACGGACGTTTGGTTGGTAGAGGTGGGAGGGACCGAGCCTCAAGAGGACTGTTCTCAGGGCTTGTGAGGTAGAGGCCAGCGGCGACTCTCCGAAGTCTGGCGCGTCGCCTACGAGCACGACAACTTTCCCTCGGAGGTTTGAGAGGGCTCTACGACTGTCTGCGTAGAGACTTCAGTGCTGGCCCAAGGTCTCTATACATGCCTGAGCTTGCGCACCGGGCAGTGCCGCGTGAAGGTCGAATCCAGAACTGCCGAGGTCTTGAGTCTTTGGTAACTCTAGGCAAGCAGAGCAAATGGCTGCGATGAGAGGGCGGCCTTGGTGGGAGCGCTCTCCCGTCATCTCCAGTACCCGCTGTAAGGCCTCGCCAATTCAAATACAAACACACCGAGGCAGAGAGCTGAATCGCCTCTGCCTCGGGCCTGTCCCTTATTACCGGGGCTGGCTACTCAGGACCATCACGTAGGCGGTGCCGCGTGATCCCTGCACCACCGCCGCGCCGACATTGGTGTAACGCGCCTCGTTCATCCAGAAGCAGTGCACGGCGGAATTGAGCCACCAGCGAATCGCGCTTTCAGGGTTGACCCCGCCGCCCATGAAGATGATTTCGGTCACACTGACCGCATTGACCCCGGTGCTGGCGGCCCGGACGCGCGGCGTGCTCCCCCCGGCCCCGGTGTGGCTGATGCGCCCGGTGCTGCTCATGTACCCGGCCTGCACGCGGGCGGCGGCGGCCAGTTCAGGCGTGTAGGTCAGGCGACCAGCCACCGGCCGCTTGCCGCTGCCCGGACAGCTGACCCCCTGGCCCCGCACGTCATTGAGACGCGCCACAAGCTGGCTCTCGGCACTGGACTGGGCCGCAGCGGGCAGTCCCAGCGACACGAGGGCCGCCAGAACGCCCAGCGTCCGCTGGGAGGTGCGTTTGGGCATTGTGAACGAATCTTAACCCAGCATTCTGGGCTCGCATGAGAAAAACTTCCCATCTATGAGAACGGGGCCGCCAGGCATTCACTTGGCGGCCCCAATTAAAGCCTGACCTACGCGGGCAGCAGGCCACTGCGGCGCAGCAGGGCGTCGGCGTCTGGGTCACGGCCCATGAACTCGCGGTACAGCTCGGCCGGGTCGGCGCTGTTGCCCCGGCTCAGCACGCTGTCTACAAAAGCGCGGCCCGTCTCGCGGTTAAAGATGCCCTCTTTGGCGAAGCGGCTGAAGGCGTCGGCGTCTAGAACCTCGGCCCACTTGTACGAGTAGTAGCCGGCGCCGTAGCCGACCGGGCTGCTGAACAGGTGGCCAAACGAAGCGATCATGGCGTAGTCCTCGGGCAGCGGCGCGTGCGAGAAGCGCGCCATGATGTCACGGGCGTAAGGCACGGGGTCGGCGTCACTGTCCGGGTCAAACTCGACGTGCAGCGCCAGGTCCGTCAGACCAAACGAGTACTGACGCATCGCGGCGGCGGCGGCGCGGTAGTTGCGTGCGGCGACCATCCGGCCAAACAGCTCTTCTGGAATGGGCTCGCCCGTTTCGTAGTGGCGGGCAAACAGGTCCAGGGCCTCGCGCTCCATCACCCAGTTTTCCATAATCTGGCTGGGCAGCTCCACAAAATCCCAGGCCACCTTCGTGCCGGCCAGCGACCTCACCGCCACACGGGAGAGCGCGTGGTGCAGCAGGTGACCGAACTCGTGGAACACCGTTTCGACCTCGCGGATAGACAGCAGGGCGGGGGTGTCACCACTGGGCGGCGTCATGTTGCCGCACATCAGTCCCAGGTGGGGGTCCACGCCGTCTTCACGCGGGCCACCCGTGACAAAGGCATTCATCCAGGCACCCGCGCGCTTGCTGTCGCGCGGGAACCAGTCGGTGTAGAAGCTGGCCACATGGGTCCCGGCCTCATCGTGGATGTCGTAATAGCGCACTTCGGGATGCCAGCCGGGCGCCTGGGCCTCCGTGACACTCACGCCAAACACGCGCCGGGTAATTTCAAAGAGGCCCGACAGCACCTGCTCCAGGGGGAAATAAGGGCGCAGCTGCTCCTCGTCAAAGTTGTATTTGGCCTGCTGCTCCTTTTCGGACCAGTAAGCGGTGTCCCAGGCTTCCAGGGCCGGGGCGTCCTGACCCATCTGCTCGTGGTAGAAGGCGTTCAGGTCTGCTTTCTCCTGCTCAAAGGAGGGGCGGGTGCGGGCTTCCAGGTCCCGCTCGAAGGCCAGGGCGCGTTCGCCTGTCCCGGCCATGCGGTCTTGCAGCACGTAGTCGGCAAAGTCGCGGAAACCCAGCAGCTGGGCTTTCTCCCGGCGCAGCTTCAGAATCTCGCGGATGAGCGGGCGGTTGTCGCGGCCCGACTGCACCCCCAGGGTGCCGCTGGCCTGCCACAGCTCGCGGCGCAGCTCGCGGTCGTCAGCGTAGGTCAGGACCGGCAGCAGGGTGGGCGCGTGTTGGGTCAGGCGGTGCTGGCCCTCTTTGCCCTTCTCGGCGGCGTCGCGGGCGGTGGCGTCCAGAACACGCTGGGGCAGACCACTCAGGCGCTCGGGGCCCACGTACAGCTCATAGGCGGCGGTGGCGTCCAGCACGTTCTTGCCGTACTCGCTGGTCACCTGGGCCAGGCGGGTGTTCAGCTCTCCCAGGCGCTCTCTGGCCTCGCCCTGCAACTCGGCGCCCTCGCGGCGAAACTCTTCAAGGGTCAGTTTTAGGTGGCGGGCCCGCACGGGGTCCAGCGTGCGGCCGGCCTCGGTCTGGGCGAAGGCCGCCAGCGCTGCGTACAGCCCTTCATGGAGGGTCAGGCTGGTGTAGAACTCGCTGACCTTGGGCAGAATCGCCATCTTGGCCGCGTGCCACTCGTCGCTGCTGACCACGCCGTCCAGGTGACCTACGATGGTGCGCGCGGTGTCCAGTTGCTCGGTCAGGGTGTCCAGGTCCGCCATGAAACCGGCAAAATCCCGCTCGCCCGCGCGGGCCAGGTGGTCCAGCTTCTCGCGCGCCTGGGTCAACAGGGCGTCCACGGCCGGCTCAGCATGGTCGGGGCGAATCTGGTCAAAGGGAATGCGGAAGCCGACGTTCAGCAGCGGATTGCTGCTCGCGTCGGTCGCAGCCGACATGGTTTGTGTCATCAGGGGCCAGTATAGGCGGGGGGTCCGGCCCAGTCGGTAGGCTTTATGGCGGAGCGCAGGAGAGGAGCCGGAGGCGACAGGGGCTGGCCTGCGCTGCTCTCTGAGTCCAGTCTTGGCCTTCTCTCCGGCCCTCCAAATTTGGCCGAGGGGACTCGTGGGCAAACACTTTCCTGGGGCCTTAAGTCGTAGGTTCGAACAAGCGACCGGCTCAGGCACAGCAGAGCTGACTGGACCAGATTCCCGTCTCATCAGGCGCTTTTTGCAGAGTGGCCTTACGCCACTTGGCGAGGTGACGGCCACCGGGCCAGCATGCTTTCCTCCTGTATGGCGAATGATCTGGCCGCCCTGCAGTTTCAGCCGCTCTCTGACGAGGCCTACGCCGCCTTCCGCACCGCCGCGCACCCCGACAGCCCAGTGACGCCTGATGACCTGGCGCGGCTGGCCGCCGGGCGTGAGTCCAGTGAACACCACACGCAGGAGGGGGCCTTTTTAGATGGAACTCTGGCAGGGGCCGTGACCACCGGCCGGCCACGGCTGGACAATCACGACGGCTGGCTGGATGTGACCGTGACCACCTCGTCTGGCCAGGGGCCACTGGCTGACGCCCTGCTGAGACACGGCCTCTCTACTGTGGCTAACGCCAGCGCCCACACCGCCGTGACCCGCGTGCAGGAGGACTGGTGGGAGCGCGAGTTTCTGCTGGCGAGCGGCTGGGCCGAATTTGACCGCATGTGGCTCAGCACCCTAGACCTGCGCACGCTGGACTTCGCGGCCTTCGCCGCCGAGGAAGCCCGCGCGCTGTCGGGCGGCGTGACCATTCGGCCCCTGAGCGACCTGGGGGGCTGGGACGCCGACCCAGAGCGCCACTACGCCCTGATTCACGCGCTGCTCTCAGCGGTGCCCAGCACCCGGCCCATTCAGGTCTGGCCCTATGACCTGTGGCGCACGCGCATGGCGGCCCTCAACCTCGACCCGCGCGGCTTCATGGTGGCTCTGGCCCCGGACGGCCAGTGGATCGGGACGACGCAGCTGTCGCAGACCATTCCGGCGCGCCCCGGCACCCTGCACAACGGCCTGACGGGCGTGCTGGCCCCCTGGCGCGGGCGCGGCCTGGGGCTGGCCCTCAAACTGGCGGCGGCCCGCGCGGCCCTGGCACGCGGCTTTACCCACTCGCGCACCGGCAACCACGCCGTCAACCGCCCCATGCTGGCGATTAATGAGCGGCTGGGCTGCGTGCGGGAAGCGGCGGTGGTAACGCTGACAAGGGCCGTGGGAAGTGGGGTGTAGGTAGTAGGAAAAGAATGTTCTGGCCAAAGCGGAGCGTCTCTACAACCCACAGCCTACCTCCTACACCCTCTTCTCCAGCAGCATCGCGTCCCCCAGCGAGTAGAAGCGGTAGCCCTGCTCTAGAGCTGCGCCGTAAGCCGCGCGGATGCGGTCCTCGCCGGCAAAGGCGGCCACCAGCAGCAGCAGGGTGCTGCCGGGGAGGTGCAGATTGGTCAGCAGCAGGTCTGGGACGTAAACGGGCGTGCCTGGGGTAATGAAGATGCGGGTGTCGCCCTCGCCCGCCGCCATCTCCTGACCGTTCCAGGCACTTTCCAGGGTGCGGACGGTGGTGGTGCCCACCGCCACCACGCGCCGGCCCTGGGCGCGGGCCGCATTGATGGCCTGGGCTGCCTCTGGGCTGACCGAGTAGCGTTCGGCGTGCATGACGTGGTCAGCCACCGACCCGCTAATGGGCTTGAAGGTGCCAGCCCCCACATGCAGCGTCACGAAGGTGCGCTCCACGCCCATCTCGTCCAGGCGGGCCAGCAACTCGGGCGTGAAGTGCAGCCCAGCAGTCGGGGCTGCCACACTCCCCGGTGTGCGGGCGTACACCGTCTGGTAGCGCTCGCGCCAGGTGTCGTCACTGTCCCCAGCCGCAATGTACGGGGGCAGTGGCAGGCGGCCAATCTCGTCCAGGTGGAGTTTGATGTCGTGGTCAAAGCGCAGCAGACGCGCGCCGTCCTCCAGCGTGCCCACCACCTCGGCGCGGTGCCCGCCTTCGGCGGCGCTGCCACCCAGCCACAGTTCGTGGCCGGCGCGGCGGGCAGGCTTCAGGTAGGCGCTCCAGAGGTTCGCCTCTTCCTCGCGCAGCAGCAGCACCTCCACCTGCCCGCCGCCAAACCCGGCGGCGTCCACCGGCTTGCGAGCCATCACGCGGGCGGGGATGACGCGGCTCTCGTTAAAGACCAGCAGGTCGTCGGGCCGCAGCAGGCTGGGCAGGTCGCGGAAGACGTGGTGGGTGACGGCGTCACGAACCACCATCAGGCGGCTGGCGTCGCGGGGCTGCGCGCCGGTCTGGGCAATGCGGTCTTCCGGCAACTCAAAGTGCAGGCGCGAGAGCACCTCGTCGGCAGACACCGGGCTTACTCCTCGGCTTTGGCGCCTCTGGGGGCGCGGGCAGGCATCAGGGCGCCGTCGAGGTCCGGCAGGTTGATAAAGCGGTCGGCGGCGTCCACCAGCTTCTGCGCGGTGTGCTCGCGGAAGGCGATGACCTCCACGCGCTTGCCCCGCTCCTGAAGGACCTCCACGATGTCGGTAAAGTCACCGTCGCCGCTGCCCAGCACGATGATGTCGAGGTGGTCCATCAGGCGCACCATGTCCGCCACGATGCCCATGTCCCAGTTGCCCTCATAGATAGCCTTGCCGCCGTCGGTGACGTGGTGCAGAGTCAGGTTCATGCGCCGCACCTTGTAACCCAGCGCCGAGAGCTTGTAGATAAAGGGCCGGGCGGTGGCCTCATTCTCGCGCTCGACGGTGTAGCTGATGGCGTGGACCAGTTCGCGGCCTTCGGTGGCGCATTTGAGGATGGTCTCGAAATTGACGGTGCGCTCCAGCAGGTCGCGCGCCGAGTGGTAGATGTTTTGCGTGTCAATAAAGACCCCCACGCGGGGGCGGTGAACGACGTACTGCATTGGTCAGTCTCCTGTTGGGGTGATGCGGAGGGGCAAAAGGGACAACGTGAAAGGGGCCAAAAGCCAAAAAGGGCGCTGCGGCCCGCCGAAGTGTAACACCCGGTGAGGGGCGCGGGCAGACAGCAGTGGTAGACACCGCCCACCTGCCGTGCGGGCCGGGCCGTTACCCTGAAGGCATGACGAGCGACGTGCAAAGTGGCCCCTCTTCGGCTCTGGCCCAGGCCCAGGCGGCCTACGCCGACGTGCAGGCGCGCGGCCTGAAACTGAACATGCAGCGCGGTCAACCCGCCGACGCCGACTTTGACCTGAGTAACGACCTGCTGGCGGCGCTGGGGCCAGCAGACACCCACCTGGACGGCCTGGACCTGCGCAACTACCCTGGCGGCGTGGCGGGCCTGCCCTCGGCGCGGGCGCTGTTTGGGGCGTACCTGGACCTCAAGCCGGAAAATATGGTCGTGTGGAACAACGCCAGCCTGGAACTGCAAAGTTACGTGCTGACCTTTGCCCTGCTTCACGGCCTGCGCGGCGGCCAACCCTGGGTGGGGAGCCGCCCGAAGATGATCGTCACGACCCCCGGCTATGACCGCCACTTTCTGCTGCTTCAGACCCTGGGTTTTGAGCTGCTGACCGTGGACATGCAGCCCGACGGCCCCGACGTGGCGGCCATCGAGCGCCTGGCGGCCGGCGACCCCACGGTCAAGGGGGTGCTGTTCGTGCCCACCTACTCCAACCCCGGCGGCGAGAGCATCAGCGCTGAGAAAGCGCGGCACCTGGCAGGCCTGAACGCTGCGGCCCCCGATTTCACCATCTTCGCCGACGACGCCTACCGCGTGCATCACCTCTCGGCCGACCCCGCCGAGCAGGACACGCCCGTCAATCTGGTGGCGCTGTGCCGGGACGCCGGGCACCCCGACCGCGCCTTTGTGTTTGCCAGCACCAGCAAGGTCACCTTTGCGGGCGCGGGGCTGGGCTTCGTGGGCAGCAGTGAGGACAACATCCGCTGGCTGAGTGGGTATCTCAATGCCCTGAGCATCGGCCCCAACAAGCTGGAGCAGGCGCGGCACGTCAAGTTTCTGCAGGGCTACTCCGGCGGGCTGGACGGCCTGATGGCCGCGCACGCCGCCCTGATTGCGCCGAAGTTCCGCGCGGTGGACGAGGTGCTGGCCGGGGAACTGGGCCAGGACGGCCGCTACGCGCGCTGGACCAGCCCACGCGGCGGGTATTTCATCAGCCTGGACACCACTGAGCCGGTGGCCGACCGCGTGGTGGCCCTGGCCGAGGCGGCGGGCGTCAGCCTGACCCCGGCGGGCGCCACCTACCCTGCGGGCAAGGATCCCCACAACCGCAACATTCGCCTGGCCCCCACCCGGCCTCCGGTGGCCGAGGTCTACGAAGCCATGCGCGCCGTGGCCACCTGCGTGCGCCTGGCGACCGAGGAACACCGGGCACGCTAAACGCAATCGGTTACAACACAACAGGGGCGTTCCGCAAGGCTGGACGCCCCTTTTTCTGGCGCTGGCCGCCGTCCGTTCGTCTTGACTTCGCGCACACCCACCCGGAGGATAGGCCCCATGCCCAACCGGTACGCTGGCTCTCCCGACGAACGCGCGGCGCTCGACGCCTACGTCAAACTGTGGCGCGCGTCCCACGCCGTCGAGGTCAGCGCCAACCGGCACCTGGCCGACCACGGCCTGACGGTCAGCCAGTTTGGCGTCATTGAAGCCCTGTATCACCTGGGGCCCCTGAGCCAGCGCCAGCTGGCCGACAAGATTTTGCGCTCCAGCGGCAACCTGACGATGGTGATTGACAATCTGGAACGCGACGGCCTGGTGCGCCGGGACCGCGACCCCGCCGACCGCCGCATCATGCGGGTGTCGCTGACGCCGCAGGGGCAGGCGCTGATTGAACGCATCCTGCCGGCCCATGTCGAAGGCATCCGGGCCGTGTTTGGCGTCCTCAACCCCGAGGAGCTGGCGCAGCTGACCCGCCTGACCCGGCAGCTGGGCCTGGCCCTGCAAGGTCAGGGCAGCCGTGAGAGTCGCGGGCTGGCCTCCACCCGCTGACGAGGAACGTACGCGGCGGCCAGTCAGCTGCTTCCCAAATCGTTTAATGTTAAGTAATATAGAGCCATGACCATGTCTAACCTCTCGCCGGTTCAGGGCCTGCACCACGTCACCATCATGGCGAGCGATCCGCAGCGCAACGTGGATTTTTACACCAGGGTGCTGGGGCAGCGGCTGGTCAAGGTGACGGTCAACTTTGACGACCCCGGCACCTATCACCTGTATTACGGCGACCACACCGGGCAGCCGGGCACGATCATGACGCATTTTCCCTGGCCGGGAGCGCGCCGGGGCGTGCGCGGCCACGGCGAGGTGGTGGCAGTAGCCTACAGCGCCCCCGCCTCTTCACAGCCCTACTGGGAGGCGCGGCTTGCCGACGCAGGCCTGAACCTGCGCGCCGGCACCCGCTTTGGCCACCCCACCCTGACCTTTGACGACCCCGACGGCACCTGGACCGAACTGGTCTTTGAGGACGGCGCCCCAGTGCAGCCCTGGCCGCAGTCGCCTGTGCCAGCCGACTTTGCCCTGCGCGGCTTTCATGGGGTGACGGCCTGGGTGCGCGACGTGGCCCCGGTGCGCGACCTCCTGGTAGACCAGCTGGGGCTGACCGAGGTGGGCACCGAGCAGGACACCGACGGCCCCCGCACCCGGTTTCGGGGCAGCGGCGCGGGCGTGGGGCTGTATGTGGATGTGATCGAGCGCCCAGGGCTGGCACGCGGGCAGTTTGGCGCCGGCAGCGTTCATCATGTGGCGCTGCGCACCCGTGACGACGCCGAACAGGCCACGTACCTGGACGCCCTGAGCGCCGCCGGCTACCGGCCCACCCCGGTGCAGGACCGGCAGTATTTCCATTCCATCTATTTCCGTGAACCGAATGGCGTGCTGTTCGAGATTGCCACCGACGCGCCCGGCTTTGCCAGCGACGAGCCAGTCGAGGCGCTGGGCTACGCGCTGAAACTGCCCGCCTGGTTTGAAGCGCAGCGCCCACAGATTGAAGCGCAGCTGCCGCGTCTGCACAGCCCGGAATACAGGGTGGACCTGGGCACGCGCACCCTGGACACCGCCCCGGCGACCGAGCCCATCACGCCCAGCGTCAAGGTGCTGACGGCTGGCCGCCCGGCGGCCGACGCGCGGGTGGCTGTTCTCCTGCTGCACGGCCGGGGCGGCACGGCGCAGGACATCCTGAGTCTGGAACACGAGCTGAATCTGAGCGCCTTTGCTTATCTGGCCCCGCAGGCGCCGGGCAACACCTGGTATCCCCTGTCGTTTCTGGCCCCCGTCGCGCAGAACCAGCCCCATCTGGATCAGGCGCTGGCCACTGTGGACGGCCTGATGGCGCACTTGGCGGGGCAGGGCATTCCCCCAGAGCGGGTGGTGGTGGCCGGCTTCAGCCAGGGGGCGTGCCTGGCGCTGGAATATGCCAGCCGCACGGGAGCCAAACTGGGCGGCGTGGTGGCCTTCAGCGGCGGCCTCATCACACTGGACCAGACGGGCGACCTGCGGGGCCTGCCGGTGGTGATGGGGGTCGACCCGGCCGACGGGCATATTCCCCTGGCCCGCTTTACTGCCAGCGCCGAGCACCTGCGCGCGCGCGGCGCAGCAGTGGACGCCCAGATCATTCCGGGCCTAGGCCACAGCATCAATACGGACGAGTTGAACGCGGCCCGCGCCCTGATGCAGCAGGTGGCGGCTCAGGTCTAGGCCGAAGCGTGCTGACGGGAAGGGGGATCAATTCATGCCCATGCCGGACGAGGAGCGACTGGGCACGGAAGGCCAAGCGCGATGGCCTCTAAGCGCTACCTCTGACCTGGAAAGGGTTGGAGACCCATCTCTTTGCTTTGTCAGAGGTTATCCGCTTTGTGGTCGGTGAGAAAGCACACCCTCTCCCCGAGAACCGCTTTGTTTGCCCCAAAGTGACCCCGGCGTCACCCCTTAAGGCTTCTGGAATGTGCGGCGAAAGCGTCAGCAGCCGGCCATAAAACCGAATCTTTTCTAACCATTATTTCAGGGTCGCGGCCACGAAGACGGCTGCCGCGTCTGGGCCCTCGAAGCCCATCGAGTAGGCCCGCAGCGTGACCAGCACGCGGTTACCCTGCACGTCCACCCGTTCCAGGCTGTAGCGCACCGCGCAGTTGCGCCCCGGCGAAGACAGGGTGTCCTGGTAGATGAGCTGGCCGTTGATACGCAGCTCGAAGCCAGCCGGGCGCTCGCCAGGGAAAATGAAGTCGGGGTAAGCGCAGGACTGGGCGCGCAGGGGGACCACCTTCAGGCTGACGGGCACAGCGCGGCTCCAGAGCTTGACCGGCGTGACCTGAGTAACGCCGGGCCGCAGCCCATCCTGCCAGCGCGGGTAAGGCGTGGCATACGCGCGGGTGTAGCGGGGCACACTGGCTTTCCCCAGCGTCAGGCCGGCGCCACGCAACACAGTCTGGGTTGCGGCCTCGTTCAGCAGCGCCTGACGCACCTGGGGCGCTGACTGGTCTTCGCCGGTCCTTGTGCGGTTAGCCAGGGTCTGCCCACTGCCCGTGGACAGCACGTTCAGGGCAGCATAGCCAAAGCCGCTGCCATCGCGCTCGCCGCTGACTACCGTGACCACCCGCTCTCCTGTGGCCGAAAACTGAATGTGCGCGACAGGCAGACGTTCATTCGCCTGGGCCGCACTGGCCCACAACGCGCTGATGGTGAGCAGGGCAATCAGAGGTCGGCGCATGGGGGCACCGTACCGCAGGCAGGCCGCAGAGTGCCAGCTCTTTGCAGGACCTGCTCTCAAGCCTCATGAAACGGACAGCCTCTCGGTATGCCTTTGCCTGTGCCACGGACCGCCGCCTTTTATCTGTAGGACGCCGCTTTACCTTTTACCCTACTAACCTCCAAATATGGCAGGGCTTCCGGCCCGCTTACTTGAACTTCACGCTCGCCAGCACCTTGCTGAACAGGGCGCTGGCCTGGGCAAACCGCGCCGGGCTGTCGGTCAGCTGAAAGGAATAGAGGTTCTTGGCGCCCACGCCGTACCACACGCGCATGCTCAGCTGGCCCTGGGGATGGGTCACGGTGTACTGCCGCTCTAAGCCGCTGACCCCGCCGTACCCGATGACGCGGCTGCTGACTTGCTTGGGGGTGGCCCCGGTGCCCTTGATGCCAGCCTCGAACTTCTGAAATTCGCCGGCTGGGGTCGGAGCTGCGCCGTTTTTTGGCGTGTACAGGAGCCGAATCATGGTGGCGGGCGGCGCCTTGGCCGAGACCAGACTGACCCCCAGCGTGCCGTCCTGGAAATCCGCGCCCAGCCAGCCTTTGGGCAGACTGACGGCAAAGGGCAGTTTGGGTTCGTTCAGCGGCACCAGGGTCTGGGCGTGGGCGGCAGAGGCGGTCAGCAGAGCCAGCAGGGTCAGGCGGCGGGCAACTTGGGCAGAGGCAACCATCATGGTGGGCACCGTAGCAGCCGAAGGTGAGTGCGGTTGGAGCTGATCAGCGGGGCAGCAGGCCGGGCGCGGGCCACAGCCGCAGGTTGGCCGGGCCAGCCACGTCGCGCAGCGACACAACCCCGTAGGCGCGGCTGTCCAGACTTTCCCCCAGGCGACGGTTGTCGCCCATGACCCACAGCTTGCCGGGGGGGACCTGCACCGCTGGCTGGTCCTGCACGAACCCCTCGCTGGCGTAGCTTTCGGCCAGCACACGGCCATTGACCACCACCCGGCCGTCCTGGACCGCCACCGTATCGCCGGGCAGCCCCAGCACCCGCTTGATGTTGTAGGGGCGCCAGCGCAGGCCGTAGGCCGTCTCGTAAGCGTAGCCGCTGTCGGCCGGCGCCTTGAACACCACCAGGTCACCGCGCCGGGGGTACGGCCCGCCCAGGCCCCAGACACGCAGCCAGCGCGGGTATTTCAGCAGCAGCAGGGCGTCCCCACTGGTCAGGGTGGGCTGCATGGAGTCGCCGTCTACCCGCGCCACCGTCAAGCCAAAGGTGGTCAGCAGGTAAACCGGCAGCAGGCCGCCCAGCACCCACGCGCGCCAGGACGAAGAGGAAGAGCGCGCCGTCACAGCTGCCCAGGCTAGCGCACCTACCCCGTCCTGGCACCCGATGTCTTCATGGTCACTTCAGAAGGCGGGACACTGGGATGACGGCTGGCCAGCCCAGCGGTTACCCTGACCCGCATGACGGCGGACGCAACAGGCGGCTTGAAGGTCGAGAAGTACGAAGAAGGCACAGGCACACCCGCACAGGCGGGCAAGATGGTGCGCGTGCATTACACCGGCACCCTGGAAAACGGCCAGAAGTTTGACAGCAGCCGTGACCGCGGTGAACCCATCGAGTTTCCGCTGGGTGTGGGCTACGTCATTCAGGGCTGGGACCAGGGCATCGCGCAGCTACGGGTTGGGGACAAGGCCCGCCTGACCGTGCCGGCCCATCTGGGCTACGGCGACGCAGGCGTGCCCGGCGTCATTCCTGGCGGCGCCACCCTGCTGTTCGACGTGGAACTGGTGGACGTGCGCTGAAAGAAAACCCCTGAGCCCAGCCGGAGAGCCTGAAAGCTCTTCGGCTTTTTTCTGGTCAGCGGGCGGCCAGAGAGGCAGCCGGCCTGCAACAACGTGAAAACACCCCCGGCCCCCGAGTGAGCAACTGCCCCCGTCCTTATTCCACAACATCTGTCTGAGCGGGCATTTTTCGGCCACTGATGCAGTGGTCTCAGACCAGCTGGCCTGACTTGACTGCTCCCCAGTCCTCCAACCTCTTGGAAGGGCTTCCAGCGTCAGCGCTTGACGGCCGCTTTCATTTGACCGTAAGATTCGTAAGTAACGAAATCTACTGTTCAGGGGTTTGCCTTGATTGAGTCGCGCCGAAGCGAGATTTTATCGCTGGTCCAGCAGCATGGAGAATTGCCAGTTACGGAACTTTCGAAACTTCTGGGGGTTTCAGAGGTCACGGTGCGCAGCGACCTGAAGGTGCTGGCCGACGCTGGGCAGGTGCGCCGCACACGCGGCAGCGTGCGGCTGCCGCTGGACGTGCGGCGCGAGTCCCCACTGGAACAGACCCGCCACGAACACACGGCGGCCAAGCGCCGCATTGGCCGCGCCGCCGCCGCCCTGGTACGCGACGGTGAGACGGTCTTTCTGGATGTGGGCAGCACCACCACCGAGGTCGCCCGCGCGCTCTCCCCCACCTTGCAGGGCGTGACCATCGTGACCAACGGGCTCAATATTGCTCTGGAACTGGAACGCCTCAGCGGCGTGCGGGTCATCGTCACAGGCGGCACGCTGCGGCCTCTGCAGCACTCGCTGGTCAGCCCCTACGCGCTGGACGTCCTGAAACACATTCACGCCGACCGCCTGTTTCTGGGCTGCAACGGCGTTCATCCCGAACACGGCGTCACCAACGCCAACCACGAGGAAGCCGAGGTCAAGCGCGTCATGGTGGCGCAGGCCCGCGAGGTCATCGTGGTCGCCGACCACAGCAAGCTCTTTCAGGTCAGCCGCGCGCATGTGGCGCCCACTGGGCGCGTCTCGGCGCTCGTGACCAACCGGCGTGGCCCCGAGCCACCCGAAGCCCTGCACCGGGCCATTCCTAATCTGCACCTCGTCTGAGCCGGCCTATGTCTCTGCACCCGGCTGTCCAGTTCCCCTCACCCCCGCCCGTCTCACCTCCTGGAGGATGTATGAAAAAAGCTCTACTGACGACCCTGGCCCTGCTGGCCGGCACCGCCCTGGCCGCCGACCCCGCCTTTCCCAAAGCGCCTGCCGGCAAGGTGACGCTGGATGTCTGGTCGTGGGTGCCGGGTCTGGACAAGACCGTAACGGCCTTTGAAAAGGCCTACCCCACCATTGACGTGAAAGTGACCAACCTCGGCGGCGGTCCCCAGACCTACACCAAGCTGCTGACCACCTTGAAAGCCGGCACCGGCGCCCCGGACGTGGCGCAGATTGAGTACGGCTTTCTGCCGGCCTTTGTGGATACGGGCGGCCTGGCCGACCTGAGTACGCTGGGTGCGGGCAACTACAAGAAATACTTTGTGCCCTGGACCTGGGGCCAGGTCAGCCCCGACGGCAAGGCCGTGTTCGCCATTCCGCAGGACACCGGCCCCTTTGCGATGGTCTACCGCGACGACCTGATGAAAAAATACGGCCTGAGCGCACCCAAAACCTGGGCCGAGTACGAAAAGGCTGCCGCCACCGTCTACACCAAGAGCGGCGGCAAGGTGAAGATGGGCAACTTCTACGCCACCTTTGCCCCATGGTTCATGGCGCTGGCCTGGGCCGACGGCGCGCAGTTTTTCAAGCGCGACGGCGACCGCTGGGTGCAGACCCTCAACAACCCTGGGGCCAAGAAGGTCCTGAACTACTGGTACGGCATGATTAAAAAAGGTCATGTCGGTACCCTGAACGCCTTTACCAGCGACTACTGGAACGCCGCCGGGGCCGGCCAGGTCGTGTCGAACATGGAAGCGGCCTGGGGACCGGGCGGCTACGCAGGCAGCCTGAAGGACAAGGGTGCCGGCCAGTGGCGCGCGGCCAACCTGCCGCAGTGGACGGCGGGCACGGCCGTCAAGTCAGGCAACTGGGGCGGCAGCTCGAATGTGGTGACCGCCCAGAGCAAGAATAAGGACGCCGCCATGCTGTTTAGCCTGTGGCTGAACCTCTCGCAAAACGCCATTTCGAACAACTGGATTAACGGCGGCCTGTTTCCCGCCAGCGACGCAGGTCTGGACTTGGCCGTTCTGAAAGACAAGACCAAGAACCCCAGCAAGTTCTTTGGCGGCCAGGACATCAGCACGGTCTATGCGCGTGCCAGCCGGGGCGTGAACGTGAACTTCCAGTGGGCGCCGTGGTTCCCGTACGCCAACGACAACTTTAATAAGCAGATGGACCTGATGCTCAAGGGGCGCCTGACGCCCGACCAGGCCCTGGACGCCTGGCAGCGCGAGACGCTGGCCGAGGCCAAGAAACAGGGCTACGACGTCCGGTAAAGCGGGTGAGCGGCTTTGGGGGCGCAGGGCGCGTGGGTTGCGCTTTGCCCCCCTGCCGCCTGAAGAGAGGGTGCCTATGACTGACGCTGCTCCACCGGGACGCCCATGAAGCCGCCGCGCGCGGTGCCGTGGCTGTTCCTGAGTCCTTTTCTGGTGCTGTTTGCCGCCTTTTACGTGGCGCCAGTGCTGTACGCCGGGTATCTGAGCCTGTTTATCAAGAAGCGCGTGGGCTTTGGGCCGGCCCGCGACGTGTTCGGTGGCCTGACCAACTACGCCCGCGCCTTTCAGGACAGCGAATTTCTGACCAGCCTGTGGAACATTCTGAAGTTCGGGCTGGTGCAGATTCCGCTGATGATGGTGCTGGCCACCGCCCTGGCCCTGATGCTGGACGCCAGCCGGGGACGCCTCCAGGCGCTGTTCCGCACCGCGTTTTACCTGCCCTACACCATCCCCAGCGTTATTGCGGGCCTGCTGTGGGGCTACCTGTATTCCAAGAACCTGTCACCGCTGAACCAGCTGACTGGGCGCTCCTTTGACTTTCTGGGCAGCGACGTAGTGCTGTGGAGCATTGCCAACATCGTCACCTGGACCTGGACGGGCTACAACATGATTACCTTGTACGCCGCGCTGCAAAACATTCCCGGCGACCTGTACGAGGCCGCGCGCATTGACGGCGCCGACGGCTGGACCCTGACGCGTTTTATCAAGCTGCCCCTCCTGAGGCCCAGCCTGCTGCTGGTGCTGATTTTCTCGATTATCGGCACCATGCAGATTTTCAGCGAGCCTTTCGTGATTCGGCCGCTGGGCTACGTGCCAGACAACATCACCCCGAACACGTACCTGTATCTGGTGGCCAGCCGCGACGGCAACTTTGGCTACGCGGCCACCCTGGCGATGGTGCTGGCCGCCTTCACGCTGCTGCTGAGCGCCGTGTTCCTGCGCTTTACCCGGCGTGGGGGTGAGCTGTGACGCGGGGCCGCTTTACCCCCGTGCAACTGCTGGCGCTGACGCTGTTTGCCGTGTACGCGCTGCTGCCGCTGTGGTGGGTCATCGTGACCATGTTCAAGGACAACGGGCAGCTGTTTTCGACCTTTGGCCTGTGGTTTGCCAGCCCCAGCCACCTGGCCGAGAACGTGCAGACGCTGCTGACCCGCCAGGACGGCATCTTCCGGCGCTGGCTGCTCAACTCGTTTGTCTACGCCGGGGCCACGGCGCTGGGCAGCGTGCTGGTCAGTGCGCTGGCGGGCTACGCCTTTTCGGCCTACGACTTCCGGGGCAAGAACGCCCTGTTTGCCCTGATTCTGGCCACCATCATGGTGCCGGGCACGGCGCTGGTGCTGCCCCTCTTTCTGATGATGCAGAAGCTGGGCCTGCTGAACACCTACTGGGCGGTGATTCTGCCGGGCCTCGTCAATCCCTTTGGCCTGTACCTGATGCGCCTGTTCTGGGACGCCGGCTTTCCCAGGGAACTGACCGAGGCCGCGCGCATTGACGGCGCGGGCGAATGGACCATCTTTCAGCGCCTGGGGCTGCCGCTGGTGCAGGGCGGGCTGGTGACAGTGGGGCTGTTCTCGTTTGTGGGCGCCTGGAACAACTTCTTTCTGCCGCTGGTGGCGGTCAGCAACGACGAGCTGTTTCCACTGACCCTGGGCCTGAGCGTCTGGAACCAGACCAGCAGTTCCAGCGGACAGGAACCGCTGTACACCGTCATCGTGCTGGGTGCACTCGTCAGCATTCTGCCCTTGGTGGCGGCCTTCCTGACTCTGGGCCGCTACTGGCAGGGCGGGCTGGCGAGCGGCGCAGTGAAGGGCTAACACGGGTGCGCAGCCTGTGGCCACCCTTCGTCCCCTCTTTCGGGCACCACGTCCCCACTCTCTTTTTCAAGGATGACCCTGCATGACCCCTGCTGACCTGCCTGCCCACCTGCTTCTTGGCAGTTGTGACTATCCCGAACATGTGCCGCAAGACCGCTGGGCGCCGTATGCCGCGCAGCAGCGCGCCCTGGGCCTGAGCTACGTGCGCCTGGCCGAGTTTGCCTGGAGCCGCCTGGAGCCGCGCCCCGGCGAGTACACCTGGACCTGGCTGGACGAGGCCGTCGAAACCTACGCCGCCCAGGGCCTGAAGGTCGTGCTGTGTACCCCGACCGCCACCCCGCCCGCGTGGCTGGTGCGGGCCCACCCCGAGCTGCTGGCCCACGACGCCCAGGGCCGCGTGCGCGAGTTCGGCTCGCGCCGGCACTACGACTTTGCCTCGCCTGTGTACCGCGACCACTCGCGCCGCATCACGCGGGCGATGGCTGAGCGGTACGGGCAGCACCCGGCGGTGGCCGGCTGGCAGACCGACAACGAATTTGGCTGCCACGCCACAGGCCGCTCGTATGGAGGCGCCAGCGCCGAGCGCTTTCCAGCCTGGCTGGCCGCGAAATACGGCACCCTGGACGCCCTGAATGACGCCTGGGGCAATGTCTTCTGGAGCATGGAGTACAGCGACTGGGCACAGATCAAGCCGCCCATCCTGACCGTGACCGAACCCAATCCCTCGCATGTGCTGGACTACGCCCGCTTTGCCTCGGGCCTGATTGCCGAGTTCCAGGCCGAGCAGCTGGCCATCCTGCGCGAGCTGTCTCCAGGCCGTTTTTTGACCCACAATTTCATGATTTTTGAAACCGGCTTTGACCATTACGAGGTGGCCGCCGGCCTGGACTTTACCAGCTGGGACAACTACCCCACTGGCATGCTGGAGTTCTTTGCGCCCCCTGGCATGGCCGAGGAGGTCAAGACCCGCTTTGCCCGCACCGGCCACCCGGACCTGGTGGGGTTTAACCATGACCTGTACCGGGGGGTAGTGGGACGTGGGCTGTGGGCTGTAGGAACAGCGCAGACCCCACAGCCCACACCCCACAGCCCACAACCGGGTTTCTGGGTTATGGAGCAGCAGTGCGGGCCCGTGAACTGGGCGCCCCACAACCCGCTGCCCGCGCCGGGGGCCGTGGCGCTGTGGACCGCGCAGGCCTGGGCGCACGGCGCCGACGTGGTCAGTTACTTCCGCTGGCGGGCGGCCACGATGGCGCAGGAGGTCATGCACTCGGGGCTGCTGCGCCACGACGAGACGCCCAGCCCCGGCCACGCCGAGGTGGCGGCGCTGGACACGGCACAGTTGCCGCTGGGCCCAGTGCCCGCGCGCGTGGCCCTGCTGCACGACTACGAGAGCCTGTGGCTGTACGACGCGCAGCCGCATGCGGCGGGCCTGAGCTACTGGGCGCAGACCGTCACGTACTACGCGGCGCTGCGGTCACTGGGCCTTGACGTGGACGTGGTGCACGCCGACGCCGACCTGAGCGGCTACGCGGTGGCCGTGGCGCCGGCCATCACGCTGGTGGACGGGGCGCGCGCCGGGCGCTGGGCGCAGGCGGTCGCCGGGGGCACGGCGCTGGTCTGTGGCCCCCGCACCGCCTTTCGCACGCCAGGCGGCGGCACCTGGGAGGGGGGGCAATTTGGCCCGCTGGCCGGCCTGGTGGGGGCCAACCTGCTAAATTACGACTCGTTGCGGCCAGGGCTGGCGCAGGGTGTGGGGGGCAGTTTCGGCGTCTACAGCGCCCACACCTGGGCCGAAAGTTACCGCCTGACCGGCGCACAGGCGCTGGCCACCTACCAGGGCGGGCCCCTGGACGGCCAGGCCGCCGTGATCCGTCAGGACAACGTGACCGTCATCGGCGCGCACAGTGACGCCCTGATTCGCGCTGTACTGACTGGTGTGCTGACCGGCGCGGGGCTCCCAGTAACGCCCCTGCCTGACGGCGTACGCCTCAGCCGCCGCGCTGGTCAGGTCCTCGTGCAGAACTGGAACCCGGAGCCCGCCGAGTGGAACGGCCAGACCCTCCCCCCCGTCAGTTTCGCGGTGCAGCCGGAGGCCCCTCATGCCTGAATGGACCCTGAACGTCAACCCCGCCGAGCTGCGCGTGCTGGTCAGCGGCTTTCAGTCGTGGAGTGAAGCCGAGCTGCGCCCCCTGCAAGACACGCAGGCCGTGCCCCTGATGCGCTGGCGCCACGAACAGGGCCACGACCCCGGCTTTCTGCCCAGCGGGCAGGCGGGCGTGTGGCGCAGTCACACCGTGCTGGCGCTGGTGCGCCCGGACGGCAGCGGCTGGGTGGGCGGGGCCGGCGACGCCACGCAGACCTTTGTGGGCTGGGAAGCGCGCGCCAGCGGCGACCAGGTGACGGTGACCTGCACCCTGGAAGGACCAGAAGTACCTGTCCTGTGGGAAGAAACCTCAGATGTCACCGCCACCCTGGAGGCGCAGGCAGTCCGGCTGGGCCGCGCCATGCACGCCCGCACGCCTGCGCCGCTGCGCGTGTGGTGCTCGTGGTACTCGTACTACCGCGCCGTGACCCTGGACGCCATGCTGGACAATGCCCGG
Organism: Deinococcus arboris; assembly: GCF_009755355.1. Classification (GTDB taxonomy): domain Bacteria; phylum Deinococcota; class Deinococci; order Deinococcales; family Deinococcaceae; genus Deinococcus; species Deinococcus betulae. Next base: position 68,619 of record NZ_WQLB01000012.1, read on the forward strand.
CGGGCCCGCGACCTGGGCCTGCCCTTTGAAGTCTTTCAGCTGGACGACGGCTTTCAGGCCGACCTGGGAGATTGGACAGAGCCCAGCGCCCACTTTGGCGGCCACGCCCGCGACCTGCCTGGCCCGCTCGGGGACCTGGGGTTTACGCCGGGCCTGTGGCTGGCGCCCTTTCTGGCCGCGCCGTCCTCGCGCCTCTTTGCCGAGCACCCCGACTGGATGCTGCGCGGCGAGGACGGCCAGCCGCTGCCTGTCGGCCACAACTGGGGCGGGGCGTATTACGCGCTCGACACCACGCACCCCGAGGTGCTGGCCTGGCTGCGCGATCTGGCGGCCACGGTGCGCGGCTGGGGCTACACCTACCTCAAGCTGGACTTCCTGTATGGCGCGGCGCTGCCCGGCGTGCGCCACAACCCGCAGGTGGGCCGCGCCCAGGCGTACCGGCAGGGCCTGCAAGCCCTGCGCGACGGGGCCGGACAGGACGCCTTCCTGCTGGGCTGCGGGGCGCCGCTGGCCCAGAGCATTGGGCTGGTGGACGCCATGCGCACCGGGCCCGACGTGGCGCCCTTCTGGGATGAGGAGTCCCGGCGTGTGTGGCTGGGCGACGCCACTGGCCCCAGCGCCCGCAACGCCCTGCACACCGCCCTGTCGCGCTGGTATCAGCACCCCTGGTATCAGCCGGACCCCGACGTGGCCATCTGCCGCCGCGAACTGAGCCTGCTGAGCCACGAGGAGCGGGAAGCGGTGGCCGGCATGCTGGACGTAATCGGAGGCCTGCGCGCCAGCAGCGACCCGATTGCCCTGCTGGACGACGAGGGCCTGGCCCTGCTGCGCCGCTGCCTGACCATCAGCACGCCGGACCGGCCAGCGGCCCTGACCCAGAGTTTTGGCGGAGCCGTGACCCATTTTTCGCGCGGCACTTTTAACCTAGCAGACATGCGGCTCGGCGGCCTGGCCGCGCACAGCTACCGTAAAGGCCATCATGGCTGACCCCGCGCCGCCCACTGCCCTCTACGCCGCCGACTGTGTCAAGCCGGACGGCCGCCCCCTGACCCTGTACGGCCTGGCCCCGGTGCGCGTGCGGGGGGCCATCCCCAGCCCCAGCCCCGACCCGGTGGACGCCCGCCCGGCCCTGCGCTGGCACCCGCTGCGCGGCGAGTGGGTCATGTACGCGGCGCACCGCATGGGCCGCACCTTCCTGCCGCCCCCTGAATACAACCCGCTGGCCCCCACCACAGACCCCCAGCACCCCACCGAGCTGCCGCAGGGTGACTACGACATCGCCGTCTTTGACAACCGGTTTCCCAGCCTGACCCTGACGGCCCCCGAGCCGCCTGCTGGCCCGGCGGGCACCCGCGCCGGGGTGGGGGCCTGCGAGGTCGTGGTGTTTAGCCAAAGCGCCCAGGGCCGCCTGTGCGACCTCCGGGACGAACAGGTGACCCTGCTGCTGTCGGTGTGGGCAGACCGCACAGCGCGCCTGGCGGCCACCGGGCAGATTCAGAGCGTGCTGGCCTTTGAAAACCGGGGGGTCGAGGTCGGGGTGACCCTGCACCACCCCCACGGCCAGATTTATGCCTACGACCATATTCCGCCTGTACAGGCGCGGATGCTGGCCCAGACCGGCGCCTACCGCGCCCAGCACGGCCGGCCCTGGCTGGCCGATTTTGTGGCCGAAGAGCGCCAGAGCGGCGAGCGGCTGGTGCGGGACGACGGCCTGGCCCTCAGTGTGGTGCCGCCCTTTGCGCGCTACTCCTATGAAACCTGGGTGCTGCCCGCCCGCCCGGTGGGGCTGCTGTCGGACCTGAGCGGCGCCGAGCGAGCCAGCCTGGCGCGGGTGCTCAAAGACGCCCTGCTGCGCCTGGACGGCCTGTTTGGCGTGCGAATGCCCTACCTGCTGACGGTGCATCAGGCGCCGCTGGACGGTCCCCACCCCGAATTCCCACTGCACATTGAGCTGTATCCCTACCTGCGCGCCCCCGGCCGCATGAAATACCTGGCAGGCACCGAGCAGGGCGCGGGCGAGTTTGCCAACGACAAATTGCCCGAGGTCGCCGCCGCCGAACTGCGCGCTGTCAGCCCCAGCGCGGGAGAGGGCCTGTGATACGCATCTCGCCTCTTGTGTTAACAAAGAAGGTCGCCGTTTTGCCAACTCCACGCCCGGAACCCGTGTCTCTTCTCGCTCCGTTCGGCTTCACCCATGTGCACACGGTTGAATCGGAGGCTGTATGAAGGCCTTTGCTGACGTTTTCCACCAGGCGCCCGACGTGGTTGCCAGCGCGCCGGGCCGCGTGAACCTGCTGGGCGAGCACACCGATTACCAGGGCGGCTTCGTGCTGCCCACGGCCATTCCCCAGCAGGCCACCGTGGCGCTGGCGCGCAACGGCACCGACGAACACCGCGTTTACGCCGCTGACCTGGACGAGTGGGCGGCGTTCCCGGTCGGAGAAAACGCCCAGGCTCCGTTTGCGCGCTATGTGGCCGGGGCGCTGGCGCTGGGCGGCGCCTCGGGCGGCCTGAACGTCCATGTCACCTCGGACGTGCCGATGGGCGCGGGCCTGAGCAGCAGCGCAGCGCTGGAGGTGGCGGTGCTGCGGGCGCTGCGGCGCCTGGGAGACCTGAAGGCTGACGACGAGCACATTGCCCTGGTGGCCCAGCGCGCCGAACACGAGTTTGTGGGCGTGCAGTGCGGCATCATGGACCAGATGGCCAGCAGCGTGGCCGACACGCACACCCTGCTGCTGCTGGACACCCGCAGCCTGGAGCGCCAGCTGCGGCCCCTTCCGGCCGGCGCCGAGGTGCTGGTGCTGGACAGCGGCGTGCCCCGCACCCTGGCGGGCAGCGGCTACAACGAGCGCCGCGCCCAGGTCGAGGAAGCCGCCCGGCTTCTGGGCGTCCCCGAACTGCGGGACATTACAGAGGTGGAAGCGCTGACGGGTCTCCCCTCGCCGCTTCTGGAACGGGCCAGACATGTCGTCACCGAGAACGCCCGCGTGCTGGCCGCACTGGAAGAAGGCGTGGACGCCGCCCGCTTCGGCACCCTGATGAACGCCAGCCACGCCAGCCTGCGGGATGACTACGCGGTGTCGCACCCACGGCTGGACGAACTGGTGAGCCGGCTGCAGGCCCACCCGGCGGTGTACGGCGCCCGCCTGACCGGCGCGGGCTTTGGCGGGGCGGTGGTGGCGCTGGTGCAGGCGGGTCAGGCCACTGCCATTGCCGCCGAGGTGCTGGCCGGGTACGGCCCGGAAGGCCGGCAAGTCGTTCCATAAGCTCGCCACAGCACAGAGGGCGGCCCTGAGAAAGATTCATCAGGGCCGCCCTCTGTCTACCGGTGTTCAGATTTCGCCGTCGTTGGTGTTGGTGTCGCGCTGGGGGTCTTTCTGGCGGTTGGGTTCCCCGTGCTGCACGCCAATATCGGGATTACCGGGGCTGTCCTGCACCACGCCGCTGTCGTGATGGGGAATGTGGCGCAGGCTTTCGGCGTCACTGTGGTGTTCCTGCGGACGGTCGTTGGTTTCGTCGCTGCGGTGTCCAGTCATGGAGGCAGGGTAGGCAGGCGCAGGCGCGGGGACGTGTGCCCCGCGTCAAGAGGACTTGAGCAACAGGCTGAACATTTTCAAGGTTGTGACTGAAAAGTCCGTCCCACAAGTCCTTTTTCCGAAAGAAGTCTGAGTAGTGGGACAGGGCAGCGTCTCAGGCAGGTTTTCTCAAGCCTCCGCTTATCACACATTGAAACCTGGGGCCGCGCCAGTAGTCAGGGAATCGGTCCAGCAGATGCCAGTAATCACGCTCTAAGGTTGATGGCTGCGTGATACGCACTCCAGCCTCATCCGAAAGATGTTTTGGCTGACTGAAAGCGGAGAGAGAGACGGATTTCTAGGCATCGGACTTCTAAAGCGTTCAAGGCGGGGAACACACAACGCCCTCCCAGGTGTTACGGAAATAGACGGCATCCGCCCGAGTGATGGGTCAAGAGCTTAGAGGCGGCTCCTCGTATGCTCTGATGCGTCAGCTCCGGCGACTCGGTCTGCGGCAAGTCTGTGTTTCACAGGCCTGCCTGTCGCCGGGCTGAGGCTCGGTGGGTTCAGGCTGAGGGGCTGCTTCCTTGTCTTTCTTGATTCGGCTTTCTACGGGTCTCTGCCCTTGGTGGAACCGCTACAATTCCTGTACATGAAACGTCTTGCGACCCTTCTGACGGTCGCGCTGGCTGCCACGGCAGCGGCGCAAAACGCTTTGCCCGCCAACACCGCCCGCGTGCACTACCAGCGCACGGACGGCGCCTACGCAGACTGGGGCCTGCATGTCTGGGAAGACACTGCGGCGCAGGTCACCTGGGATAAACCGCTGGCCCAGACCGGCCGCGACGACTGGGGCGCCTACTACGACATTCCCCTGAAGCCCGGCGCGCAGAAGGTGGGCTTTCTGGTGCATAAGGGCGACACCAAAGACCCCGGCGCCGACCTCTGGTTTGACCTGAGCAGGGGGCGCGAGCTGTTTCTGAAATCGGGGGGCAGCAACGTGGCCTATGCGAAGGGAGAAGCCTTGACTGTGGACGCCACCAAAGCGCCTGTGGCGCAGGCTGCACCTGCTACGACTCCGGCCCCGGCCGCGCCGGCGGCCACTGGAAGCACTCCCATTCCTCAGAACGTCCTGCGCGTGCGGTACGTGCGTCCCGACGGCAAATACGACGGCTGGGGGCTCCATGTCTGGGAGGACACCACGGCGGCGGTGGAATGGACCAAGCCGCTGGCCCAGACCGGCGTGGACGCGGGCGGCGCCTATTGGGACGTCCCCCTGAAAGCCGGCGCGGCCAAGGTGGGCTTTATCGTGCACAAGGGCGACGACAAGGACCCCGGCGCAGACCTGTTTGCCGACCTGAGTAAAGGGCGTGAAGTGACCGTGACCAGCGGCAAAGCCGACTTTGCCTACGGCGCCCCCGCCGCCCTGAGCGACCCACCCGTGCGCGCCGGGTTTGCCCGCATCAATTACTTCCGCCCCGATGGCAAATACGACGGCTGGGGCCTGCATGTCTGGGAAGACACCACCGCCAGCGTGGAGTGGACCAAACCGCTGACCCAGACGGGCACCAACAGCTTTGGTGCCTACTGGGACGTGCCGATGAAGACCGACTGGAAAAAACTGAATTTCATCGTCCACAAGGGCGACGAGAAAGACCCCGGCCCCGACATGACCCTAAGCAGCGAGCAAGGCAATCAGGCGTGGGTGGTCAGCGGCAAGACCGAGGTGTACACCACGCGCCCCGACACCAGCGTGCGCCAGGTGGGCGACCTGATGAAGCAGCAAGCCGTGATGCTCTCGCGGGACCTGGTGGCCGTAAAGCCCGAACTGGTGCAGCCCGGCGCCTTTCTGACCCTGCACGCTGCGAAGGACGCCAGCCTGAAACTGACCGCTGCCGGCGTGGACGGTGGCGACAGCCTGACCCTGGAAGCGGTAGAGGGTGGCCTGACCGCCGCCCTGAAGGCCAAAGTGCCCTACCTCGCCAACTACGCCCTGCTGCGGGTGCGCCCCGAGGACCGCGCCCGCCTGCCCGAAGCGCTGCGCGGTCAGCTGGCCCTCTCCAGTGTGCTGCCCGACGGCACCGTGCTGGACGCCACCGGCGTACAGACGGCCTGGGCTCTGGACGACCTGTTCACGGCTGCGGGCCCACTGGGCGTGACCTGGCAGGGCAACGTGCCCACCGTGCGGCTGTGGGCCCCCACGGCGCAGGACGTGAAGCTGCGCCTGAGCGCGATCGGCGCAAGCACCGAAACCACTGTGCCCATGACCCGCGACGCGCAGGGCGTGTGGACCGCCAAAGGTGCAGCCGGCTGGAAAGGCGGGAGCTACCGCTTTGAGGTCAAGGTCTTCGCACCCAGCACCGGCAAGGTGGAAACGAACCTCGTCACTGACCCCTATTCCGTGGCCCTCACGCGCAACAGCGCCCGCAGCGTCCTACTGGACCTGAACGACGCCGCCCTGAAGCCGCAGGGCTGGGACGCCCTGAAAAAACCCGCGCTGCGCAGTGCGGCCGACCTCAGCTTCTACGAATTGCACCTGCGCGACTTCAGCGCCGCCGACGCCACCGTGCCTGCCGCGCAGCGCGGCACCTATCTGGCCTTTACACAAGCCGCCAGCAGCGGTATGACGCACCTGAAGGCCCTGGCCGACGCGGGCCTGAAAGCCGTTCACCTGCTGCCCACCTTTGACATCGCCACCATCAATGAGGACAAGGGGCAGTGGAAGACGCCCGGCGACCTGAGCCGGTTTGCGCCGAACAGTGACGAGCAGCAAAAGGCTGTTGCGGCCGTCAGAGACGCTGATCCCTACAACTGGGGCTACGACCCCTACCACTACATGGTCCCCGAAGGCAGCTACGCCGTGAACCCGGACCAGCGCACCCTGGAATACCGCCGCATGGTGGCCGCCCTGAACGGCGCCGGGCTGCGGGTGGTGCAGGACGTGGTGTTTAACCACACGGCCGCCAGCGGGCAGGCCGAGCGCTCGGTGCTGGACAAGATCGTGCCCGGTTACTACCACCGTCTGAATGTCAACGGCGGCGTAGAGAACTCCACATGCTGCGCTAACACCGCCACTGAACACACCATGATGCGCAAACTCATGGTGGACACGCTGGTCCTGATGGCCCGCGCCTACAAAGTAGACGGCTTCCGCTTTGACCTGATGGGCCACCACCTCGTGAGCGACCTGCAGGCGGCCCGCGCAGCCCTGGACGCCCTGACCGTGCAAAAAGACGGCGTGGACGGCAAGGCCATTTACCTGTATGGCGAGGGCTGGGACTTTGGCGAGGTGGCCGCCGGGGCGCGCGGCAAGAACGCCACGCAGCTGAACCTGTTCGGGCAGGGCGTCGGCACCTTCAATGACCGCCTGCGCGACGCGGTGCGCGGCGGCAATCCCTTTGGGGGCCTTCAGGAGCAGGGCTTTGCCACGGGCGCCTTCGTGCTGCCCAATGGCCTGCCGGGCGGCGCCGACAAGGCCAAAGCCCTGGCCCTGGCCGACCTGGTGCGCCTGGGCCTGACGGGCAACCTGCGCGACTACCGCCTGACGAACGCGTCGGGCCAGACCGTCACCGGGGCGGGCCTGAAGTACGGCGACGCCCCCGCTGGCTACGCCGCCAGCCCGCGCGAGGCCATCACCTATGTCAGCGCCCACGACAACCAGACGCTGTACGACGCGGTGCTGCTGAAAGCTCCGGCGAATGCCACCCCCGCCCAGCGCACCCGCATGCAGAATCTGGCCAACAGTGTGGTGCTGCTGGGCCAGGGCCTGCCGTTTTCCTATGCTGGCGACGAGATTCTGCGTTCCAAGAGCTTCGATACCGACAGCTACAACTCGGGCGACTGGTTCAACACCCTGGATTTCACCCGCGCCTCGAACGGCTTTGGCAAGGGCTTGCCGTCCGCCGAAAAGAATGCAGCGAACTGGGACCTGTACCGCCCACTGCTGGGCAACACGGCCCTGAAGCCGGGCGCTGCCGAGATCGGACGCGCCTTTGACCACTACCGGGAGATGCTGCGCGTGCGCTACTCCAGCACCCTGTTCCGCATGGATACGGCGGCGCAGGTGGGACAGGGCCTGACCTTCCTGAACGTGGGACCGAACCAGACGCCGGGCGTGATCGCCATGAAGCTGAGTGGAGCGGTAAATGCCACCAACCCGTACCGCACTGTCGTCGTGGTCTTCAATGCCAGCGACCAGAGCGTGACCCTGCAAGACGCCGCGCTCTCGGGCCTGAACCTGAGCCTGCATCCGGTGCTAGCCGCCAGCACCGACGCAACCGTCAAAACCAGCAAGGCCAGCGGCAATAGCGTGACGGTGCCGGCCCTGACCACGGCGGTGTTCGTCGGGAAATGAGAAGAGGCTTGAGCGCGCGAGGTTTCGAATATTTCTTGTTGTGGCACAAATGCTGCACCAGAGCGAGGAAATGCGAGCGCTAAGATAACTACATGAATGAAACGGCTGAGACCGAACCCTTCTTGGGACGAGTCTCGGCCGTCTTCCCTATGTCCGCCATGACAGGCTTGATTCTGGTATTTGAGCAGTGGACGGGGCACCTTCAATCTGGCGACCAAATCAGTATTCATTGGGACGAACACCGCTCAGAGCAGCACATGGTCAGAGATCTCCATTTCGCCCTACTGCCGCCACAAGACTTATGTATCCTTCTGCGCCCAGTAGCTGATCTTCAGGATGTCGTGGGTGCAACGGTCAAAGGTCTTCCACGTTGACTACCAAAGCTGTGACACAGGTATACAGCACGTCAAGCCCTTCCCGACCAAGCTGAGCCGAGCGCAAAAGAGGTTCACCTAGGCTGCTTTCCGACCCCGCGCCTGAGCGGCATTCCTTCGTTATGCTGCCGCCCATGACCCACTCTCCCCTGCCCGTGATTCTGGACGGTGACCCTGGCCTGGACGACGCCGTGGCCTGGCTGCTGGCGCTGGCCAGTCCTGAAAACCTGACCGTACTGGGCGTGACCACTGTGCACGGCAATGTGGCCCTGCCGCTGACCACCCGTAATGCTGGGGTGACGCTGGCACTGGCCGGCGAGGCGGGGCAGAAGGTGCCCGTCTACGCTGGCGCCGACCGACCCCTGGTGCGCCCACCGCTGAGCGCCGCAGCGGTTCACGGCGACACCGGCCTCCCCGCCAAGCACCTGCCTGAGCCGGGGCGTGACCCCGAAGCGGAACATGCCGCCCTGTTCATCATCCGCACGGTGAGGGAGCGGCCCGGCGAGGTCACCCTTATTCCCACCGGCCCTCTGACCAACGTGGCCCTGGCGCTGCGCCTGGCCCCGGACATCGCGCCCCTTCTCCGTGAGATCGTGTGGATGGGCGGAAGCACCGCGCAGGGCAACCGCACCCCCGCCGCCGAATTCAACGCCCTGGCCGACCCCCACGCCGCGCAGATCGTCTTTGAAGCGGGCGTGCCTCTGAAGATGGTGGGCCTGAACGTGACCATGCAGTGCATCGCCACACCAGAGCGGGTGGCGGCCCTGCGCGCCCTGGGCAACCAGGCCGGGGCCGTGTGCGCCGAGCTGCTGACCTTTTACGCGGCGGTGTACCAGCGCCGCTACGGCCTCAGCGGGGGCGCCCTGCACGACCCGCTGGCCGTCGCCGCCGCTCTGCGCCCTGACCTGCTCACCTGGCACCCCATGAACGTGCAGGTCGAGACCGAAGAGGGCCTGAACCTGGGCCGCACCGTCTGCGACCTGTACGGCGTGACCGCCCAGCCCGCCAATGCCCAGGTGGCGGTGGGCGTGCGGGATGACGAGTTTTTCGAGCTGCTCCTGGAGCGCATCGGGCGGCTGCCCTAGGCAGAGGGCGGTGCGCGGTTGACCGTTGTTGCCGCGTCCCGCGCACCGCTTCTCGCTACCCAATCTCCACCTCTTCCCCACCCGGCAGCCGGTACGCCCGCAGGGTCCCCCCGGCCACATCGGCAATCAGGTAGGGCACGGGGTAGGCGGCGAGTGCCTGGTCACTCAGGCTGGGCCGCGCCGGGCCGCGCGGATGGCTGTGATAGAGCCCCACGAGTTCCAGGCCCTCAGCCTCCATGGCCCGCAGGGCACGCAGCAGGTGACCGGGATCGGCCAGATACGCCCGCTCGGGCTGCGGGTCAATGTTGGGCAGCGGGTAGAGGGTGCGGGCTTCCCAGCCTCCGTGGAGGCGCACGCCGCCCAGGGCGCCCACGCACTCGCGCGGGGCCTCCTGCCGGGCGTGACGCCACAGCTCGCGGTGCAGGGCCGGGGGCAGCAGGAGGCTCACGCCGGCATTCTAGGTCAGTCAGGGGCCGGGAACGCCGTGCTGGCGGGCAATTGCGCGCCCCGCTTTGGGGTACACTGCCCGCTATGGCGAAGGCTCGTTCAAAAAGGGCCGCTCCGGTCAGTCGGTTCGATGGAGAGGCGCTGGGCCTGGTGCTGTTTGCGCTGGGCATTTTTCTGGGTGTCACGGTGTATCTACCGCAGGACGAAGCGGCGTCCGCGCAGTTTATGGGGCAGGCGCGCGGGCTGCTGCTCACCTTTCTGGGCTGGGCCGCGTGGCTGCTGCCCACTGTGCCCGTGGCCTACGGCACCCTGATTTTCCTGGGCCGCGACCTGGGCAACCTGACCCGCCGGGTGCTGGGCGGCGCCGTCGTGGTGGCTTCTTTGCTGGCGCTGTACGAGGTCTTTGCGCCCGGACAGGCCGGCGCGCTGGCCGCGCAGGTCATGGCGCCTCTGTACCGGGCGGTCAATCTGCTGTCAGTGCTGCTGCCGCTCGTGACCCTGACGCTGGGGGCCGAGATCATGCTGCGGTTGGCCCCGCTGACGCTGCTCAAGGGCTTTTTCCGCTGGGCCAGCGTGCTGCTGGGCGGCGGCGCGGCGCAGGTACAGGGCGTCATCGAGGCGCGGCAGGACGGCCGCGAATCGGCGCGCGCCCGCACTGGCGCGCGGCAGGGGCTGGCGGCCCTCACGCGCGAACTGGAGGGCCTGCGCCGCCTCTATCCCGAAGCCCGGCCCCTGCGTGACCTTCAGGCCGAGGTCCGGGACGCCCAGCGCGAGGTGCGTGCTCTGGATGAGGCGGGGCTGAAGAACATGGACCGCACCCTGACCGGCTGGCAGGAGGTGCTGACCACCTTTGTCGGTGACGCGGCGCGCGACCTGCGTGACCTGGTAGCCGCCGAGGCGCCCGAGGCGGGCGCGCAGGCCGAGGCGACCGCCAACGAACTGCGCGCCGGGCGGCATGACCTGAGCGCCGAGCTGCCCAGCACCCTGGCCTGCGGCGCCCTGGAACGCTACCGTCGCGCGCTGGTGGCTGACATCCAGCGCCTGGCTGTGCGCGCAGGCCGACTGGAACGGGACCGCAAGGCCGCCGAAAAAGGCCTGGCCAGGGCCGATGCGGCGGGCCTGGCCCGCGAATGGCCGGCGCACCGCACCCGCACCGAGGACTGGACGGCCCTGAGCCACGAGTTCACCGCCTGGCGGGGCCGCGCCGCCGCGTATGTCGGCTGGCCTGACCTGGTGGCGGCCTTTGACCGCGCCCCCACCGAGGTTGCCGCCCAGCTGGAAGCGGCCCTCGACAAGGACCCCGAGGGCACCTTGCTCGACCCCGGCGGCTGGCGCGCCGTCCTGGCCCAGGCCCAGGAGGACGCCCGCCGCCGGGTGGACGCCATGGGGATGCCAGCGGCGCTGCCCACACTGGATTTCGACTTCACCGGGTTTGAAGCGGGCAGCGTAGAGGGAGCAGGAGCGGCGCCCCTCTGGTCCCCGCCGGGCCGAACTGCCGCGCCAGAGCTAGAGGGCGTACCCAGTTTCAGTGCACTGGCCCCCGACCCGCTGCCAGCGGTCAGCCCCCCACCACATGCGGCGACGGTCACCCTTCCCCCACCGGTCACCCGTCCTGTGCCCACCCCGGCCCCCCAGGCTCAGCCCGACCCCCTGCTGAACGGTCTGGACCCCTTCGGCGACTGGGACGACGACGACCTGCCGTTCGGGCCACCGGCCAGCATTCTGCCAGCCAGCCCCACGCCCCCAGCTCCCAGCGCCGCCCCCTGGGAAAGCCCGGCCCCCGAGAAGGTCGCCGCGCCCCGGCCCACCACCCAGGTGCCCCTCTTTACCGGCGAAGCCAATGCGCCGCGCCCCGTTCAAGGTGCCCTTCCCCTGGCCCGGCCGGACGAGGCCCTGCTGGACCCTCTGCCGGCGGCGGCACTCAACATGGCAGCGCTGGAAGTCTCTGCGCGGCAGCGGGCTGGCCTGATTGACGAGACCTTGCGGCACTTCAACCTTCAGGCGCGCGTGGTGGACTACGCCCGAGGCCCCACAGTGACCCGCTACGAAATCGAGCCGGCGCCCGGCGAGAAAATCAGCCGCATTGCAGGCCTGAGCAACGACCTGGCGCGCGCTCTGGCGGTGGGTGGCGTGCGTGTAGAGGCGCCGGTGCCCGGCAAAAGCGTGATTGGCCTGGAGGTGCCCAACGCCGAGCGCGAACCCGTGACCTTTCACCAGGCGGCGGCGGCCCCCAGTTTCAAGAGCACCCGCGCCAAGCTGCCCATCATCCTGGGCAAGAGCATTGACGGCGAACTGATGGTGGGCGACCTGGCCAAGATGCCGCACCTGCTGGTGGCGGGCAGTACTGGCTCGGGCAAGTCAGTGTGCGTCAACACCCTGATTACGTCGCTGCTGTTTAAATACCTGCCCACCGAACTGCGCTTTCTCATGATTGACCCCAAGATGGTGGAACTCACGCCCTACGACGGCATTCCCCATCTGGTGCGCGGCGTGGTCACCAACCCCGTGGACGCGGCGGGCGTGCTGCTGGGCGCCGTGGCCCACATGGAGCGGCGCTACAAGATGATGTCGCAGGTGGGCGCCAAGAACCTGGAGCAGTTCAACGCCAAGATGCGCCAGGTGGGCGAACCCGAGCTCCCGCATCTGGTCATCATCATTGACGAGCTGGCCGACCTGATGATCACCAGCCCCAAAGAAGTGGAAAGCGCCATTATGCGTCTGGCCCAGATGGCGCGCGCCACCGGCATGCACCTGGTCCTGGCGACCCAGCGCCCCAGCGTGGATATCCTGACCAGCTTAATTAAAGTCAACGTGCCGGCGCGCATCGCCTTTGCCGTCAGCAGCAGCCACGACAGCCGGACCATTCTGGACGCCCTGGGCGCCGAGCGCCTGACCGGCATGGGCGACATGCTGTTTTACCAGCCGGGCCTCATCAAGCCGGTGCGCCTGCAGGGGCCCTATATCAGTGAGGTGGAGTCCGCGCGCATTGCCGACGAGTTGCGCCGTCAGGTCTTCGAGGACGCCTTTGTCGAGGCCTACGGCTCCGACTTTGAAGGTGGCGTGGAAGCCAGTGGGCCCAGCACCGGCAGCGGCAACATGGACTTTTCCGACCCCTTGCTACGTCAGGCCGCCCAGATCTGCATTGAAGAGGGACAGGGCAGCGTCAGCCGCCTGCAACGCCGCCTGTCGGTGGGGCATGCCCGCGCCGGCAAGCTCATGGACCTGCTGGAAGCCATGAAGATTGTCAGCAAGCATCAGGGCAGCAAACCCCGCGACGTCCTGATCAGCGAGGCCGAGTTACCCGAATATTTCGGCCGCTGAACGAAGGAGAGCGCACAAATCTCAACAAAACCTTTAGGTCATTAGCCCTCTATGAGAGGTGGCATAACAGGGCCGCCTTTTTCGTTTATGTCCCTTGTTTGAAAGCTTCCTAAAGTTGCTTTTGGGGGCGACTTGGTGAACATTAGGGGCCGGATTAGCAGTTCAAATTTCCCCCCGAGGTGAACTCCATGAAGAAGCAAACCAGCTTTATTACGCTTGGCCTGATGCTTGTCACGCCCGCCCTTGCCGGTGGCGCTGGCGCGCCTGTGGCCCAGCCTGCCGCCGCACCTTGCAAGACCATCGCCCAGATTGTCATGAGCGACCCCAACTTCAGCACCCTGGCCACGGCGGTCGAGGCTGCTGGCCTGAGCCAGACGCTGAGGGGCGGCCAGTACACGGTCTTTGCCCCCACCAACGCCGCTTTTGCCAAGCTGCCCAGCGATACCCTGGCGATGGCCCTGAACGACGCCGCCATGCTGCGCAGCATCCTGCTGTACCACGTGGTGCCCGGCAAAGTCACCGCCAAGCAAGTGATGGGCATGTCCTCGGGCCGCACCCTGCAGGGCTCCAGCTTCCTGGTCAGCATGATGGGCAACAAGGTCATGATTGACAACGCCACCGTGACCCGCGCCGATGTGGCCGCCTGTAACGGCGTGGTGCACGTTATTGACACCGTCCTGATGCCCGCGATGGACACGGCCGCCGCCCCGACGCCTGCTCCCGCGCCGGCCCCGGCACCGGCGGCCACGACCCCGGCACCAGCCCCCACGCCGGCTGCCACGGTCACCACTCCGGCGCCCAGCACCGCCCCGGCCGCCACCGACATCACCCGCATTCCGGCCCTGCCTGTGACTGGCACGACGGTGACCACGACCACAACGACGACCACCGATACGGCCACGACGACCGATACCGCCACAACGACCGACACGGCCGCCACGACCGAGACCACCACCACGGACACCACAGCCACGACCGACACCACAGCTACGGTGGTGGACGGCAACACGCTGTACGACGCGATTTCGACGGATGAGCGCTTTAGCACCCTGCGCGATCTGCTCAGCGACGCCGAACTGACCGACGTGCTCATCAACAACGAGTACACCGTCTTTGCACCCACCAACGAGGCCTTCGAGGCCGTGGACGCCGACACCCTGGCCCTGATTGCCAGCGACCCCGCAACCCTGAAGGCCGTCTTGCTGTACCACGTGGTCAGTGGCCGCCTGACCGGCGAGCAGCTGGAGCAGGGCGGACAGTTGCGCAGCGAGCAGGGCGCCAGCCTCGACCTGCGCCTGGACGGCAGCTCGCAGATGGTGAACACCGGGATGGTCACGGCCAGCCCCCTGGAAGCCAGCAACGGCTTTATCTACCCCATCAATGTGGTGCTGCTGCCCCCCGACCTGGTGCTGCCGCAGGCGCCTACTGGTGAAACGACCGTAGACACCACGACCACCACGGACACGGCCGCCACGACGACGACGACCAACACGACCACGGCAACCACGACGACCACCACCGTGGCCCCCCTGAGCCTGGCCTCGGCGCAGTCGGGCAACAACCTGACCGAAGTGCTGTCGCAGCCCCAGTTCAGCACCCTGCTGAGCCTGCTGCAGCGCGCCAACCTGGTCACCAGCCTGACCGCCAGCGACGTGACCGTCTTCGCCCCCACCAACGACGCCTTTGCCAAGGTGCCTCAGGCGACCCTGGACGCCCTGCTGGCCGACCCCGCCAAGCTGACGCAAGTGCTTCAGTTCCATGTGGTCACAGGCCGCGTGGTGGATGACGCCCTGAATGTGCTGCAGCTGCGCTCGGTGGAAGGCAGCAGCCTGGACCTGATGATGGAAGGCGGCAACGTACGCGTGGGCGTCCGCAGCGGCGACACCGTGACCGGCGGTCTGGTCAGCACCCGCGCCGACGCAGGCAACAGCGTGGTCTACCCCATCGACACGGTTCTGCTGCCCCCGACCCTCCGCTAAACCCTCACCCTTCCTGCGGCCCTACCCTTCAAGGCGGGGCCGTTTTTGTGGTTCTGTCACTCAGAAACTGCGCCCAACTGGCGGGAGTCCGGGGCGTCCCTGTTTCTTCTGTCCACAGCCAGTAGGGCGTGTAGAGGCTGCGGGCTGTGCGCACCTCCTCGCGGAAAATCTCGGCGCTGAGCCCGGTGCGCAGCAGGCCAGAGGTGTCGAAGCGGCGCAGCACCCTGGCGCGGTCGTAGGGCACCGCGCGGAACTGAGGCACCCAGCCTCCCGCCGTGGCCGTCAGCAGCAGGTACTGGGCGCGTGGGTCGCCATTGGCCGGGGCCCCTACTGCACCGGTATTCAGCACCAGCGTCTCTGCCACCACTGTGTGAACCGGCCGGTGAATATGTGAGCCCACCAGCACGTCGTAAGGGCCGCCGGCCGCGTCCCGACTGAGGGCACGCACCCGTTCCGGCGCAGTGTGCTCGCTCAGGCTTTCGCGGTAGTGGTCGGCGGTGCCGTGGGCCACCAGCACCCGCCCGGCCCCTGGTTCGTCCAGCGTCAGGGTCATGGGCCAGATGGCTGGGATGTCCAGCAGGCCAGCCTGGGCCAGTTGCTGGGCACTCCAGTCGGTGGCTCCCCAGAAGGGGTCAGACAGCCAGTCATCTGGCAGCGCTGTGCTGCGCGCATGCCACAGCCGCAGCAGGTCGTCATGATTGCCCAGCGTGAACTGCACATCCGGGCGCTCCAACAGGGTCTCCATCACCTGCACCGAGTCGGGGCCACGGTTGACCACATCGCCGTTGACCAGCAGCCGCTCGGCGCCCTGCGCTGAGGCATCGGCCAGCACGGCCTTCAGGGCATCGGCGTTGCCGTGAATATCCGCCAGAACCGCCACCCTCATCCGGGCCGCATTGTAGGGCAAGGCTATCGGAAGACTCAGGGGCAGATCAGAGAGATGTGACAGCGGCTGCCACTTCCATTGAGGGGTCAAAACCTCTTCCTCAATTCCACCGCTGCCACTGTCCCTTCCAGCGACTCATTTCGTTCGCCCCAGAGTGGTGGAGGGTTCTGCTGTGATTTCTCTAACAAGGCGGAGGTGCAACAATAGACCGTTCTGGAGGTTCAAACCTCGACCCACAGAAGGCTCACTCAACCAGGCAAAGAGGCGGGGCACCCGCGACTCTCACCGCCGGTGCCCCGCCTTACCCCTAACCGCTCCCTGCGTCAGTTGCGGAAAATGACTTCCTCGCGGCCAAAGGACCGCAGAGCCACGCCGGACAGCAGAGCGGCGCCCACTACATTGGCCGCTATGGCCAGCAGGACATGTAGCGGTTGGGGGGCGCCGCGCACCATCTCCAGAATGGCCACCTGACCACCAATGACCGGAATGGCGTACACCCCCAGCCCCACCTGCAAAAAATCGGCAAATTGCAGGAGGATGGCCGGTAACACCAGCAGTAGGGTGATGGGCGCCGCGTACGTCTGGGCCTCCTTGAACGAGCGGGCGTAGATGCCCAGCGCCATCAGCAGAGCACTGACCACCAGGGCCGCACTGGCAGCCACCCCCAGCAGCGCCAGCACGCTGCCCAGGCTCAGGCTCAATTGCCCGCCCAGCGCCTGCACCATCGGCACCACGCTGTCCGGCTGCCCACTCAGCCAGGCGCGCATGGCCAGGCTACTGACCAGGAAGCCCACCACGCTAAATGCCGCACTGGTCAGGGCTGTGAGGGTCGTGGCCAGCAACTTCCCAGCGACCACCTCGGCGCGGCGCACAGGCGAGACCAGCAGACTTTCTAAGGTGCCGCGCTCCTTTTCCCCGGCAGTGGCGTCCAGGGCGGTGGCCATCGCCCCAGACAGAATGAACTGCACCATCAGCATGGGAATCAGGAAGGCCAGCTGGCCGCTGCGCTGCTCCTGCGTGGTGCTGGCGTCCACCGGTTTCAGGGCAATGGGGGCCAGAGCGGTCTCGTCCAGCCCCAGCGTCCCCAGGCGCTCGACGGCCAGCGTGCGGTTGTAACCTTCCACCACGTCGGACACCTTGCTGTAAGCGCCGGCCTGGGCACGCAGGTTCCCCAGCTTGGCATACAGTTCCAGGGTGCCGGTGCCGTCGCCCGCCCGCTGGGGCAGCGGCCCATCGGCGCGCACGGCGGCGTCTACTGTGCCATCTTGCACGGCCTTCAGAGCGTCAGGCACGGCCTGCAACTTCACGCCAGCCCGCACCACCACGCCCCCTGGCAGCGTCTCGTCCCGCTCCAGGGCCGCGCGCAACGCCGCTGGCAAAGGCCCGCTTACCCCCACAGTCTGCCGCTCCTGCTGCTGCCCGCCCAGCAAGCTGCCCATCAGCAGCGGCAGGCCCAGTGTCAGCAGCGGAATGAGTAGCAGAGGCATAAAGATGGTGGCATTCAGGGTGCGGCGGTCGCGCAGGGTCGCCAGCAGGTCGCGGGCTGCCACCTGCCACACCAGAGCCGGGCGTAAGCCCTTCCCCGAGGCCGCCCTAGCGCGCACGGCTCACCTCTGGCCGCACCAGCGCAAAGAAGGCGCGTTCCAGGCTGCGTTCGCCCGTCGCTGCCAGAATGTCTGCCTGACGGCCCACGGTCACCAGGGCGCCCTCGTGCAGAATGGCCACGCGGTCACAGACCTCCTCAACCTCACTCATGACGTGGGTCGAATACACTGTCAGTCGCCCCGGCGCGCGGGTAGCCTGCACAAAGTCCAGCAGCGTGCGCCGCGCAAAGATATCCAGGCCACTGGCCGCTTCGTCCAGCACCAGCACGGGCGGGTCATGGAGTACAGCGCGGGCAATGACCACCTTCTGCTTCATGCCGGTGGAATAGTCCCCGGCGCGGGTGTCCAGCGTGCGGCCCAGTTCCAGTCGGTCATCCAGTTCGGCGATGCGCGCGTCGGCCTGGGCACGGCTCAGGCCATACAGCACGGCAAACGAGCGCAGCACCTCGCGCCCGGTGAGGCGCGCAGGTAAACCCATGCCGCCGTTCACCACGCCAACCGAGCGCCTGACCGCTTCGGGGTCCGCCTGAATATCGTGACCAGCCAGCGTCACGGCGCCGCCGTCGGGCCGTAGCAATGTAGCCAGGATCCGCAGCAGCGTGGTTTTGCCGGCGCCGTTGGGGCCCAGCAGGCCAAAGACCTCGCCGCCCTGCGCCTGCAGAGAGACGCCGCGCAGCGCCTTGAATGTGCCGTAGCTTTTGGTAACGGTCTGAATATTGAGCATGGGCCTCCTGGCAAGGCAGTGGTGTGCCGTGTCAAGAGGCTACGGGATGCGAACCGTGAAAGTTGCACCGTTGGTCAAGGGTCATCAAGCGCGATTTCAGACCATTTTATACATGAGAACGGTGTGAGTCCGCTGACGCCGTCTAGAAGTCCCTCAATGCCTCGTTCCGCTTCATAGGACGGCCTTGAAAAGCAAGTCCCCCGCGCCTCATGCAAGATGAGAAAAAATCTGTAACAATAGGAAAGTTGCGCTGCCAGGCGCATCCCGCTGGCTTTCGTTGGACGCCGTCCATTTTTCCAGTTTCATTGGTTCTCTGCTCTGCAGTCCCCTTGGGCTCTAGGCTGAAACGACTTCATCACCCCGCGCTTTTTCTGCGCGCCCTCTGCGGCGCCGCAGCACATCCGGAGGCTGTTCATGTTTAACCCCCCTACCCTGGAAGACCTGCAAGAAACCCGCCGCGCCAACGAGAAGCTGGTGCTGCGCGCCCTGGAAAGCAAACCCGAATGGGTTGAAACCGAACTGGCCAAGACCACCAGTCTGGCCCTGTCGCACCTGCGCGCCGCGCTGGCCAGCCTCCTGGACCAGGGCCGCGTGCGCCGTCTCCCCGGCACCGGCACCCGCGCGGTCTACGGCCTGGCTGACCCTGGCCTGGCCGACGTGCCGGCCACGCCCCTGACGAACGACGCCAAGAAGGTGCGCGATTACCTGGAAGGCCGCGCCGACAGCGCCCTGTACATGAGCGATCAGCTGCGCATGACCCGTGAAGACGTGATGGCGGCCCTGAGCCTGCTGAACGCCCACGGCATGATCACCTGCACCTTTGTGGGTAGCCTGGTGATCTTCCGCCTGAAAGAAACGCAGGCCCTGGGTCAGGAAGGCGCGGCCCCCGAGAAGGTCGCCACCGGCCGCAAGAAGAACGTCGCTTAAGCTGCCCATCTGCTGACCCCTGCTCCGGCGGGGGTTTTTTGTTGGACAGGATGAGCACGGTCCTGGCCGGTCTTCTTACGGCACGTTGCCGAGTTGCTCAGCCGCTGCTGACAGAGCTTGGTGTCTTGAAGGCCCCTATCAGTCAGCTCCCCGCCATACCTGCCTGTTGCCTGCCCGAACATCCTTCGTCTGGGTCAACGGTAGATTTGAAGACCTTTTCAGCTCAAGCAAGCTGAGATTCAGCCCGCTCACGCCCCTCCCTGCTGGCTGACCAGCACCTGACGGGCGACTGAGAAACCGTCTGGTATTCTGCGGGGCATGAAGCTTGTGCTGGCTGTGATTCAGGATGCCGACGCCACCGCGCTGGTGCGTGTGCTGTCGCAAAACGCCTTTGAGGTCACGAAACTGGCCAGCACCGGCGGCTTTCTGCGGGAAGGCAACACCACCCTGATGATTGGCGTGGACGATACGCGCCTGGACGAACTCAAGCGGCACGTGCAGCGGACCTGCCGCACCCGCACCCGTCTGGTGGCCCCCAGCGTGCCGATGGGCGAACAGAACGAAGGGCTGGTCAATGATCCGGTCGAGGTACCGGTGGGCGGCGCCGTGATGTTCGTGATGGGCGTGCAGGAATTTGTCAAGGTGTAAGCTACTGGGCGTGCCGGGCCGCCTCCTGTCGTGGGGTGGCCCGCTTCTTTGGTCCAGATCTTGTACCCAGACGCCCGGTTTGACCAGGGAAGATACAAGATGTAGACTCTCGTCACAGTTGCCAGGTGGCAACACTCCGCAGGAACTCGAGGGAAGTCCGGTTACGCCCCCAGCTGGGGTCTTCAGTCCGGCACGGTCGCGCCACGGTTTCAGTCCGAACGCTCGCCTCGCGGAGACCTCGCCCTCTTTACCGGCCCCCGCGTCAGGGGCACAAGGCGGTCCCTGCTCTGAACAGTCCATCTCACGCTGGTCTTCCCTGCCCTCTGGTCTGAGGCGCCCTGTCTCTCTTTACGTTCGGCCCTGCGTCACAGGGGCCGCGTCCCTGCCCTGTGCCGTACGAGGTCGTTCTGTCTACTCTGGCTTCCCTCCCCCGCCCCTTTACGGGCGAAACCCGCGTTACCCACGTCGTTTTTCCCGGCGATACCAACCACCACGGCACCCTGTTTGGCGGAGAAGCCCTGGCCCTGATGGACTCGGCCGCGTTTATCGCCGCCACCCGCTACTGCCGGCGCAAGGTGGTTACGAGGCATCTGGACGCTATGGAATTTCGTCATGCCATCCCGCAGGGGTCGCTGGTGGAACTGGTGGCGCAGGTTACGCACACCGGGCGCACCAGCATGAGGGTACTGGTCAACCTCTACCGCGAGGACATGTACAGCGATGAGCGTGAACTGGCCTGCACTGGCACCTTTACGTTGGTGGCCCTAGACGATGCTGGGCAGCCGGTGGCCGTACCCGCCCTGAACACCGCAGAGGAGCGCGCCCTTGCACCTCATCGTTGACTCGCTGACGGGCAATGTGCGCCGCTTCGCGCAGGCCGTGGCACAGGCGGCCGGCGGCCTGACCATGCAGGGGGTGCAGGAGGCCAGGCCGCAGGAGCCCTATCTGCTGCTGACCTACACCTTCGGACAGGGACAGGTGCCCGCCAGCACACAGGCGTTTCTGCGACGCCACCGCAGTGGCCTGTGCGGCGTGGTCTCCAGCGGCAGTTACCACTGGGGTGCCAACTTTGCCCGGGCCGGCGCCCTGATCGCCGCCGACTATCAAGTACCGCTGGTCGCGCAGATCAACAAGAGCGGCACCGCCGCCGACCGCGAGCAGGTGCTGACCTGGCTGCGCGCCGCCGCTGCGCCCCTACCCCAACCCCAAAGGACACCCACATGGACCCCTGGATTGAACTGAACAACCGCGTGCTGTCCGGCACCGCCGCCGACACCAGCCACGACCAGGCAGCCCTGACCGCCTACCTGGAGCAGAAGGTCGGTCCCAACACCCTGACCTTTCCCAGTCTGGCCGCCAAGATTGAGGCCCTGATCGCGCGGGGCGTGTGGGACCCGGAAGTTTTTGCGCGTTACACGCCAGCCGAGGTGGAAGCGGTTTTTACCCGCGCCGAGAGCCTGAACTTCCGATTCCGGTCTTTTATGGGCGCTTACAAGTTCTACTCTGAGTACGCCACCATGACACCCGATCGAAAGGCCTGGCTAGAGCGCTACGAGGACCGCCTGAGTGTGACTGCCCTGGCCCGCAGTGAAACTGCCCAGGACGCGCTGGAACTGGTCGAGCATCTGGTGCGCCAGACCTTCACGCCTGCCACGCCGACCCTGATGAACTCGGGCAAGGCGAACACCGGGCGCCTGGTGAGCTGCTTCCTGCTGCAGGACTGCACCGACAATCTGGACTCGATTACCAAGACGCTTTCCTTCGTGGCCGAGCTGAGTAAGGGCGGCGGCGGCATTGGCGTGGAAGTCAGCAATCTGCGGGCGCGCGGCGAGTCACTGCGCGGCATTCAGAACGTCACCAAGGGCGTCATGGGCGTGGCGAAGATGCTGGACAACATGCTGCGCTACGCCGACCAGGCTGGCCAGCGTCCTGGCGCCGGCGCCATCTACCTGTCGGTCATGCACGCCGACTTTCTGGATACCCTGAGTGCCAAAAAGATTGCCACCGACGAGGACGCGCGACTCAAGACCCTGTCGGTGGGCGCCACGGTGCCGGACATCTTCATGGAGAAGGCCCGCGCCGGCGAAGACATCTACCAGTTTTACCCTCACTCGCTGTATCAGGAGACTGGGCGCGAATTTACTTCTATTGACTGGACGCGCGAGTACGAGGCGCTGGCTGCCAACCCGGCCATCCGCAAAAAGCGCGTGTCGGCGCGGCGCATTCTGGAAGAGATTGCGATCACGCAGGGCGAGAGTGGCTACCCATACCTGCTGTTCGAGGGCAATGCCAACCGCGTCAACCCCATTTCCAACGTGGGCAGCATCAAGATGAGCAACCTCTGCTCTGAGATTTTGCAGCCCACGCTGCCCAGCACCTTTCACGCTTATGGGCAGGAGCACCGCGACGAGGTGGGGCTGGACGTAAGCTGCAACCTCGCCTCGCTGGTTATTGAGCAGAGTCTGGGGAGCGGCGACCTGGGCCGCGTGGTGCGCGCCGCTGTCAAGCTGCTGGACAACGTGGCGCGCTCGACCAGCATTCACGAGGTCCCTGCTGTCAAGCGCGCCAACGAGGAGATGCGGAGCATCGGCCTGGGCGCCATGGGCCTGCATTCCTTCCTGGCGAAGAATGAACTGATCTACGGCAGCCCCGAAGCGCTGGAATTTGTGGACGTGTACTTCGCGGCGGTGCACTACCACGCCCGCCGCGCCAGTATGGAACTGGCCCGCGACACCGGCTTCGTGTTTCGGGGCTTCGAGGGGAGCCGCTACCAGAGTGGCGAGCACTTTGCCCAATATCTGACCCAGGACTTCCTGCCGCGCACGCCTGAAGTGTCTGCCTTGTTTGAAGGGCACCACCTACCCACCCGCGAGGACTGGCAAGCGCTTGTGGCTGAGATCCAGATGCACGGCTTGGCGCACTCTTTTGTCATGGCGATTGCACCCACCGGGTCCATCAGCTACGTCTCGCACGCCTCGGCCAGCATCATGCCGATTACCGAACGGGTGGAAACGCGCACCAGCAACAAGGCCCGCACCGTCTACCCTATGCCGCACCTGGATGAACGCACCGAGTGGTTTTACGAGGAAGCCTATGACATGGACCAGCGCCGCGTGCTGGACACCGTGGCAACGGCCCAAAAGCATGTAGACCAGGGGATTTCCTGCACGCTGTTCGTGCCCAGTAACGCCACCACCCGGACCCTTCAGCGCTATTACCTGTACGCCTACGCCCGCGGCCTGAAAACCCTGTACTACACCCGCCTGAAAAAAGTCAGCATCGAAGACTGCCTGAACTGCGCGGTGTAAGACGGCAGCTCACAGGTGCGCCGCTTTTTCCACTGTCCACTTCCTACTCCCCACTTCCCGGAGTCCCCATGTCCCGCACCCCCTTTACTGCCACCAACTGGAGCGAACCCGAAGACAGTTTTTCGGTCACGTTCTACGAGAAATACACCTCTCAGCTGTGGTTTCCTGAGGAAATCCCACTGAGCAACGACGCCTTGGCGTGGAAGGCGCTCTCGGATACCGAGCGCTGGACCTACATGCACGCTTCGGCGGGCCTGAACGCGCTGGATACCTTGCAGGGCGAAGTGGGGATGCCGGCCCTGCGGGGGCTGGTGCCAGGCCACATCCGCAAGGCCACACTGCAGTTTCAGGGCATGATGGAGGACATTCACGCCCGCTCCTACAGCCTAATGAACAAGACGTTCCTGACGACTCTGGAGGAGCGCGCGGTGTTCGCCTGGGTGGAGGCGCAGCCGCAGCTGCAATTCAAGATCGCTTTCATTCAGGATGTGTTCGCCGACCCCGACGAGAGCGACTTTGGGCTGTGGCGCAAGATGGTCGTGTCCTGCATGCTGGAAACGGCGCTGTTTTACAGTGGCTTTTACTATCCGCTGCTGCTGGCTGGGCAGGGCCGCATGGTGTCGGCAGGCGAGATTTTCAACCTGATTATCTTGGACGAAGCGGTGCACGGCGTGTACGTGGCGCTCCTGGCCCAGGAGCGCTTTGCCGCCCTGACCGACGCCCAACAGGCCGAGGCGGTGGCCTGGTACGAGGCGGCGCTGGACACCCTCTACGCCAACGAGCTGGCCTACACCGAAGTCCTCTACGGTGGCGTTGGTCTGACCGGGGATGTGGGCCGCTTTATCCGCTTTAACTTCAACGTGCTGGCCGACAACCTCGCCCTCCCGCGCCGTTTTGAGGACGACGATGTCAATCCCGTGGTCCTGAACGGCATTCGCTCGCGTGGCACCACCCACGACTTCTTCAGCGCCAAGGGCAGCAGTTACGCCAAGCTGAACGTGGAACCTCTGCAGGATGAGGATTTCGCGGAACTGTGGCCCCAGGAGGTCGCCGGTGTCCACTGAGCGCCCCTTCGTGCTGTTTACCCAGGACGCTTGCCCCGCCTGCGAAACCCTAAAACGCATGCTGGCCCTGCCCCTGCGCGGCGCCTTTGATGATCAGATTGAGGTCGTGCACCGGCAAGAGCAGCCTGAACGCTTTGAGGCGCTGGCAGAAGCGTGCCGCCTGACCCGGACTCCAGCCCTACTTCACCGCCCTAGTGGCCGGCTGCTGCTCGACACCGGCGGACTGGGCCCAGTCAAGGCCTTTCTGCAACAGGGCTGATAAGGATTCCACTTTATTACGGCACAACCGGGAGGGCGCCATCTGCGCCTCCATATCGCAGAATTCATATCTTCTCCTGCCCGCTCCGCTCGGATTAAATCGAGCGGAATGCCCGATTTAATCCGAGCCCATATAAAAGTGGGAACAGCAGCCGAACGCTGTTCCCACTTCCTACTCCCCACGCCCCACTTCTCTATTTCGTGTCGTACCAGTTGGGGCCCACGCCGACTTCCACCGCCAGCGGCACCTTCAGCTGCACGGCCCCTTCCATGATGGTCTTCACGAGGTCGGCAATCTGTTCGGCTTTGCCCTCGGGCGCTTCCAGCAGCAGTTCGTCATGCACCTGCAGCAGCAGGCGGGCGCCCGTGCCTTCCAATTCCTGTTCCAGACGAATCATGGCAAGTTTGATGATGTCGGCGGCCGTCCCCTGAATGGGCATGTTGTACGCCAGCCGCTCGCCCGCCTCGCGCAGCGTGCGGTTGGTGGCGGTCAGCTCTGGGACATAGCGGCGGCGGCCATACAGCGTTTCCACGTAGCCCTGCTGGCGGCCAGACTCCAGCGTGCGGTCAATGTAACCGCGAATGCCGGGGTAGGTCGCAAAGTACGTCTCGATGAAACTGGCAGCGTCGGCGTAGGGAATGCCCAGGTCGTTGCTCAGGCGGTGGGCGCTCATGCCGTACAGCACGCCAAAGTTCACGGTCTTGGCGGCGCGGCGCTGATTGGGCGTGACGGTCGCCTCATCCAGCCCCAGCACCTGCGAGGCCGTGCGGCGGTGAATGTCGGCCCCTTCCTGGAACGCCTGCTGCATCAGGGGGTCGTCGGCGATGTGGGCCAGCAGCCGCAGCTCGATTTGCGAGTAATCCGCGCTGATCAGGCAGTAGCCAGGATCAGCGATAAAGCCCTTGCGAATCTCGCGCCCCGTTTCGCTGCGAATGGGGATATTCTGCAGGTTGGGGTTCAGGCTGCTCAGGCGGCCGGTGGCCACGGCGCCCTGCGCAAAGGTGGTGTGGAGGCGCCCGGTCTTTGGGTTCACCAGGTTGGGCAGCGGGTCCAGGTAGGTGCCGCGCAGTTTTTCCAGCTCGCGGTATTCCAGCAGGGCCGGAATGATGGGGTGTTCCTCACGCAGTGGCTCCAGGGCAGCGACGGCGGTGGAGCGCTTGCCGGTCAGTTTGGTTTTCTTCCCACTTGCCAGCCCCAGTTCGTCGTAGAGCACCGCTTCGAGCTGGTCCCGGCTGCGAATCTGGAACTCACGCCCAGCCAACGAATGAATCTGCGCCTCCAGGGTGGCCAGACGTGCCCCAGTGGACGCCGACAGCCCACGCAGATAGTCGGCATCCAGCCGCACGCCGCGCACCTCCATCTGCGCCAGCACACTGGACATGGGCACTTCCATCCCGTCGTAAAGCTCGCGCCGCGCCGCGTCCAGCTGCGGGGGCAGCAGGTCCAGCAGTTGCGCCGTCAGGGCCGCACGTCCAGCCGCGTCGTCGGGCCAGGGGACATTCAGGTAGCGGCTGCACACCGCGCTCATGGTGGTGTTGGCGGGGTCCAGCAGGTAGGCCATGAGTTGCGGGTCGTCCCCCGGCTCCACCTGAAGGCCTCGCACGCTCAGGTGGGTGGCCAGCGCTTTGGCCCCAGCGGCCGTCACGCGGCGCTGACCCACGAACTCAGCCTCGTCCACGGTGGCCGGGAACTGCTGACGCAGCTTGGCCGCCGCCTTCTCGATGTCTTTCTGGACTTTGTCGGCCGCCTTCTGCTGGGCTTTGGTCAGGGGTGCCGGCGCCGTGTCTGGGTCATCAAACAGGCCGGCTGGTGGCGCGGCGGCCTCCGTCTGTGCCCATTCGGCTGGCTCCTGAGTGGGGGCTACGCGCACGGTGGCCTGCCCGTGCGTCTGTTCATAGGTGGCGGCGCCCACCAGGGCGGCTGTCAGGTCGTCTTCACGCGACAGCACGTACCCCCACACCACGCCTCCGCGTGGGGTACGCCACTCGGCCTGGGTCACCTGAAGAGCCGGCGCGGCGCTCTCCTCTGCGGGCGTTCCCTCCGCCGGGGCAGCGCGGTGCTGGGCGTCGTGCACGCTGTCGGGCAGCGCCGCCTCGCGGCCGTCCAGGGCCAGCAGGTCACGGCGCACCGAATGCAGTTCCAGCTCGCTCAGGAGTTCTTCCAGCCGCGCCGGATCGCCGGGCAGGCGGCCTGCGCCCAGTTCGACATCCAGGGGCAGGGTGGTGACCATGCACGACAGCTGGTGACTGAACTGCACGGCTTCCTCAGAGTCCAGCAGCTTCTGGCGGGTGCCGTCAGGCTTCAGGGTCCCCGCTTTGGCGGCGGCATAGATGCCCTCCAGGGTGCCGTACTCCTGAAGTAACTTGGACGCCGTCTTGGGGCCAATGCCTTTGGCGCCGGGAATATTGTCGCTGGCGTCGCCTGTCAGCGCGCGGTAGTCCACCCACTGCGCCACAGTCACGCCGTATTTTTCCAGCACCTCGGCCGGGCCAATCAGCTTGAAGTCGTTGGTAATGACCTTCACGTGATCGTCCAGCAGCTGATAGGCATCGCGGTCACTGGTCACGATACGCACCTGCATCCCGGTGCCCTCAGCTTTGCGGGTCAGTGAGGCAATCACGTCGTCGGCCTCGTAGCCCGGTTCTTCCAGACGCGGCAGACCAATGGCGTCCACGAGTTCCCGGATGCGGTTAATCTGCCCCGGCAAGTCAGCGGGCGTCTGGGCACGGCCGGACTTATACCCATCAAACTGCTCGTGGCGGAACGTCTTGACGGGTGGGTCGAACACCACGATCACCTGATTGCTTTTCTGCCGGGCCAGCCGCAGCGTCAGGCGCAAGAACCCCACGATGGCGTTGGTCATTTCGCCCCCACTGTTGGACAGGGGCGGCAGCGCGAAATACGAGCGGAACGCCAGAGCGTGCCCGTCAATCAGCACCAGCGTGTCGGGAGCGGCGGCAGTCATGCCGACCATTCTACTGTGGGCGTAATAGGCGTGGCCCGCGTGCAGTACGGCATGGAGCTTTGGTGAATACCGACGCTTTTCTCCAAGACGACCGAAGATCCTCGGCGTGAGCTGAAGGTTGTGGACGATGCACGGATACTGGTCAGTTGCCTTGCCCAGCACCAGGAAAAAACGTGTCGTTCAATCCATGCAAACGCCGCCGAGGGTGAGGCCAGGGCGGCGTGCGTGGTGGGACAGGAGTTTTAGTCACCGGCCTGCAGGCCGCGCAGTGGAAGGTCTTCCTGCTCGCGCATCAGAGCGCGGTCTTCATGCGTCAGCGCCATAAAGGCAATCAGCATGACCAGGATGGTCAGGGCCGCCATGAACAGCAGAAGATTCATAGGTTTAGTGTGCGGGCCTTCTGCTCAGGCTCCATGACGCGACCCTCAAGAGGCGGTTACGGCTTCTTGACCGCATCTCAAGTCAACCCTGAGAGAACGCCCATGTTCGGCAGACAGCCAGAAAAGACCCCGCACGGGGCGGGGTGGCCCTTCACCGACTTCACCCGGTCGGTTTGAATTGTGGGTATCTGTAGCCTAGGCACCCAACGTGAGCCCGGCCTCAGGATTGCGTATGTCTGCTTTAGTTTTTGAAGCATTCAAAATAGTGCATGAAGCTCTTTTTTACAGGCAGAGTGCTTGGCCAATAACTCCGAGGGGAGAGGCATGAAACGTAAGTTCAACGCTCGCCCTCTCTAGAAAGAGTCGGTTCTGAGCCACCTTTGGCCTTCCATCTCTTACCCGTGCATTAGGCAACCCTTGTCACCCCTATCAAGCCAGCGCCGCTAAGGTAGGGGGGCAAATCACCTGTTCCAAGCCTTTCCGCCCAAGGAGTGCCCGATGAAAGTCTTTGTTGCCACACTGACCTTGCTGACTCTGATGACCACCGTTGAGGCCCGGCCTTATCCAGACCGATTGGGCATCTGCTACGTGTTTGTCAGCGGCAAGATGACGCAGCGCGCCCCCTGCGTGATCGGCACGGGGTACGGTGCCGGCGCCCAGTACATGAGCCTGACCTTCGGAACACGCGACCACGCCATTGAATTCCCGAACAGTCGTCCTGACCTGCCGCCGACCCTGGACGGCAAGGTCGCCCTGACTTACCGCCGAGACGCCAGCTTCTTCAGCATCTTGAAAGGCAAGCCTCTGGAGGACGAAGAATATATGGACTGCATCAAGACCAAGGACGGCAAGACGGACGTGTGCTACTTCCGGCCGTCTTAACACGGCGCGCAGCAAGCCTCTAGGTCTTCAGATCGCGGTGTAGAGCTGAACAGATCGCCTTATACGCCGTATCTCCGCCCCAGGCAGAGAGGATTGCCAGCTCCTGCCTCGCCTCTGGAAGCCCTCTTCTCACCCAGACACCAGGGTCGGGGGCCCATCTTCAGGCGCCCTGTAGGTGGGCTTGAGCGATACCCTATTCACCCAGCCCCGGCCCGGCGCCCCCGCACATACTGGGTCATGTCCTCCTTCCAGCCCAAACCTCTGAACGAGCAGGTCATGGTCATTACAGGCGCGTCCAGCGGCATTGGCCTGAGCACAGCCCGTGAGGCGGCGCGCCGCGGCGTGCGGCTGGTCCTGGTCGCGCGCAGCACAGAAGCCCTTCAGATCCTGGTCGAGGAGATTCGCCGGGGCGGCGGGCAGGCGGTGGCGGTGGTGGCGGATGTCAGCCAGGAGGTCGATGTTCAGCGTGTAGCGCAGCAGGCTATAGAGACCTATGGCGGCTTTGACACCTGGGTAAACAATGCCGGCGTAGGCATGTACGGCAAACTGGAAGACGCCCAGGAAGACGACATGCGCCGCCTATTTGACGTAAATCTGTGGGGTGTGGTGCACGGCTCTCGCACAGCGCTGCGGCAGCTTAAAGCGCATGGCGGTGTCCTGATCAACATGGGCAGCGTGGTGTCGGAACAGGCTATTCCGCTGCAAGGCTGGTACGCCGCCACCAAACACGCGGTCAAGGCCTTTACCGACGCCCTGCGTATGGAACTGGAACACGACGGGGCGCCAGTGATGGTCACTCTGATTAAGCCGGGGCCTATTGACACGCCGTTCCCACTGAACGCCCAGAATGATCTGCCGGTCAAGCCCAAGCACGTGCCGCCCGTATATGCACCAGAAACCGTGGCGCGCGCCGTTCTGCACGCCGCCAGCACCCCTACGCGCGAACTGTACGTGGGGGGCGGCGGCAAAGGTATGGCGGCACTGGGCACCCTCGCGCCAGGCCTGACCGAGCGCGGTATGGCCGCCACCGTGATTCCCGGCATGCAGACCGACGAGCCGGCGCTGCCACCCAGCGCCAGCATCCTGCGGCACGCCACCGAGAACTTGCGTGAACGCGGGGACTACCCGGGCATGGTGCAAAAGATCAGTCTGTATACCGAGGCAGCGGCGCACTCACGCGTAATTGGGCTGGGTCTGCTGGGACTGGGACTGGCCGCTGTGGCCGTTCGGAGTATCAGACACCGCGCTTGAGCTGAAGGGGCGCCCCTCTGCTCATCGGCGTAGCTGCTCCGTGACTAGGGTGGCCAACCCCACGAAATAAGCCAGAGGCGCTCAGCCTCCCCTTGCCCCCTATCCTCTGAACCTGCGAAGACGACTGCTTGTCCTCAATGAAGATGGGACCGGCCATGCAACAGAGGGCCAGTCTCGTCTCGGCTCTACGGGTGAACCGCTCAAGGATGAAGGACCCTTGCAACAGCCAGACCTGAGTGGGAAGGAACCTTCTCTCGAAAGAAAAGCCACGTCCCAGCCCAGGCTGCCCTAGCCGACCTCTACAGCAGCGGGCGACGGCGATGCACAAAACGCTGCTTTAACCCAAAGACCAGCGCACACAGCCCCACCACCAGCAGAGCGTCCAGGCCCAGCCGCTCTAGCCCTTCCCACGCCAGCTCCCAACGGGCCAGGCTCAGGGCCATGCCGACCGTGGCGGCGGCTGGCATCAGGACCAGGGCCACGAGCGCCCCGGCAATCACCCGCTCTCGGTACGCCGCCATCACCACTGCGCCGGCCAGCGCGCCGCAAGCCGAGAACAGCACCTCAACGGCTGTCGGGTTCGCCAGGCGGGCCAATTCCGGGTTGCCCGTAAAGTCAGTGACTTCGACCACCCCAAGTAACCGCAGTCCCCAGAAACTCAGGCCCGCCAAGGCGATAAATACGGCGTACCCCACAGCCGCTGACCACAGGCTCATGGTCAGTGCTTTGGGCTGGCGCACCACGAGGCCCAGCGCCACCTTGGCGAAGGGTTCAAACCCTGGCGCGACAATCGAGGCAGCCACAAAGGCCAGCACCTGCGGCGTGCCGCCAGACACCATGCCGATCGTCGAGAGCAGACCGCCCAGCGCCATCAGCGCCACAAAGTTGGAGGTCACGCGAATCTGATGCCGCAGGCCGGCGGCAATCTCTTCCCACAGGGCTTCATCGACATCGGCCAGCACCTCGTCATGTGCCTGAGGGTCAAGAATTGCACTGAGTTCACTGGTGGTGGCGGAAAAATGGGGACACAGTTCCTCAACCTGTTTCAGAACAGCGTCGGCGCCGCGGTTCAGCACATGCGCGGTGAACACATCACCCGGTGGCTTGAGAGAAGCGCCCCGGCTCAGGGTGAGGCTCACCACCGCGTCCATCTCGGCCAGGCGGCGGCTCAGTTCGTGGGTCCGGTCAGCTGGAACCGTGATGGTCATGGTGCGGTGCATGTGCCGTCACGCTACGCACCCCTCTGGCCGGCCAGCCTCTGCTCACCTGAAGCGCCTTTTATATTTCGATATTGAGTGGCTGTATGCCAGACCAGCAGCTATAGAAGACGGCATTCACCTGGTAATGGTCTCCACAGAGATCGTCTTGTCGCTGTTCTTGGCGCAGATCGGCGCTCTTACTGAGCCTTCAACCGTGATTTCTTTTTATCTATCCTCTGAACCGCTGGAGCTATCAAGACAATGAATCAGTGAGAGGCCACGCAACGCCAAACAGAAAAAGGCGCCCACAACTCAGTGAGCGCCCTCAGCGTGTTGAAAAGCGAAAGCGTCTTAGCCTGTCTGGCCAAACTGCATTCTAAAGACAAACTTCGTCACGTCTGCCTTCAGGCTGTCAATCATCTCATTGAACATATTGGTGGCTTCGAACTTGTATTCGGTGAAGGGGTCGCGCTGGCCGTAGCCGCGCAGCCCAATCCCCTGGCGCAGGACGTCCATGCCGTGCAGGTGCTCTTTCCAGTGCTGGTCCACAACCTGCAGCAGCACGTAGCGGCTGAGGCTGTTGAGCATCGTGGGGCTAAGTTCTTCTTTCCGGGTGTCAAAGGCGTCGGCCACCGCCTGCAGCAGGGTGTCCTGGGCTTCGGCGGGACTCAGGGCCCGCAAGGCTTCAAAGTCAAAGTCTTCCAGGGGCGGCACCGCGTCCACCACGCCCGAGCGCAGGCCCTCGATATCCCAGGTCTCAGCGGCCTGCTCCACCGGCAGATGCGTGGCCAGCTGCATGTCCACGAAGTCGGCAATCATGCCCTCGGTGCTCTCTTCCACGTCGGCGTCCGGCCCCAGCAGCACCTCGCGGCGCTGTGCATAGACCGTGTCGCGCTGCTTGCTCATTACGTTGTCGAACTCCAGCAGTTGCTTGCGGGTGCTGAAGTTCCGGTCCTCCACGCGGGCCTGCGCCTTTTCAATGGCGCCTGTGACCATCTTGGCCTCAATGGGCGCACTGTCGTCCATGCCCAGGCGGTCCATCATGGCCACCACACGGTCGTTGGCAAAGAGGCGCATCAGGTCGTCTTCAAACGACACGTAAAAGCGGCTGCTGCCCGGGTCACCCTGACGCCCAGCGCGCCCGCGCAACTGGTTGTCAATGCGGCGCGACTCGTGGCGCTCGGTGCCGATGATGTGCAGGCCACCCAGGTCGCGCACCTTCTGCCGGTCGGTCAGGATGTCGGCCTGAAGCTGCACCGCCTGGCGGGCGAAGTCCTCGGTCATCCCAGGAATCTGCATGGCAAGCGCCACGGCGCCCTCGTCCTGGCGGCTGACGGCCTTGATGAAGTTCTCGGCCTCGGGCGCAAAGCGGCTGATGCCAAAGTTCTGTTCGATGGCCTCGCCAATGATGAATTCGGCGTTGCCCCCCAGCATGATGTCGGTGCCGCGCCCGGCCATGTTGGTGGCGATGGTTACAGTGGTGCTGCGGCCGGCCTGCGCCACAATACTAGCTTCCTGGGCCTCAAATTTGGCGTTCAGCACGCTGTGCTGCACCCCAGCTGCTTTCAGCAGATCGCTCAGCTGCTCGCTGGTCACGATGCTGGCGGTGCCAATCAGGACCGGGCGCCCAGTGGCGTGCATCTCGATCACTTCCTGCACCACCGCGTTGTACTTGCCCAGGCGGCTGCGGTACACCAGGTCGTCAGAGTCCTTCCGCAGGATGTTCTTGTTGGTGGGAATCACCAGCACGTCGCTGCCGTAGATATCCAGGAACTCTTTTTCCTCGGTCTTGGCGGTGCCGGTCATGCCCGAAAACTTGTTGTACAGGCGGAAGAAGTTCTGGTAGGTAATCGTGGCGAGCGTCTGGTTCTCGTTCTCGATCTTGACGCCCTCTTTGGCTTCGATGGCCTGGTGCAGCCCCTCACCGTAGCGGCGCCCCGGCATCGAGCGGCCCGTAAACTCGTCGATGATGATGACCTCGCCCTCGGCGTTCACGATGTAGTCCTTCTCGCGCTGGTACAGCTCGCGGGCGCGGATGGCCTGGGTAATCATGTGGGCCTTGTCCATGTTCTCGGGGCTGTAGAGGTCACTCAGCGACAGCAGGCGCTCAATTTTGCCGATGCCGCCTTCCGTGAGGTGCACCTGCTTGCCCTTCTCGTCAATGGTGTAGTCGCCGGTGGGTTCGGGGCGCACGCCGGGCTCGGCAGGCTCTCCTTTTTGCAGGCGGCGAATCAGCTTGGCGTAGACATAGTACAGGTCGGTGGCCTTCTCGGCGGCGCCCGAGATGATCAGCGGCGTACGGGCCTCGTCAATCAGAATCGAGTCCACCTCGTCCACGATGGCGAAGTTCAGGGGATGGTCGGCGCGCAGTGACAGCGCCTCGCGGCTCTGGGCCATGTTGTCGCGCAGGTAATCGAAGCCCAGTTCGCTGTTGGTGACGTAGGTGATGTCGCAGGCGTAGGCGGCCTGCTTCTGAGCGGGCTGTAGCTCGCGGCTGGCCAGGCCCACCGTCAGGCCCAGGGTGCGATACAGCAGGCCCATTTCTTCCATGCCCACGCGCGCCAGGTAATCGTTGACGGTCACGAGGTGGCAGCCCCGACCTTCCAGGGCGTTTAGCGCCAGCGCCAGCGTGGCCACCAGCGTCTTGCCCTCGCCGGTGCGCATCTCGGCGATGCGGCCCTTGTGCAGCGCGTAGCCCCCAATCAGCTGCACGTCGTAGTGGCGCTTGCCAATCGAGCGGCGCCCCGCCTCGCGGATCAGCGCAAAGGCCGGCACCACCACGTCGTCCAGAGACTCGCCGCCTTCCTGAACACGGCGGCGCAGGTCCATAAACGCTGCGGCGAGGTCGTCCACTTTCATGGTCTCTTCTTCCAGGGCACCCACGGGCTGCACAATCGCCTTGACGATCTGCGCCACGTCGCGCTGGTTGTTATCAAACATTTTGTTCAGGACACGGAACATGACAAGCGAGTATAACGCCCCTGGCCTGGCCACGCGGCTGCGATTTCAGTGAGGGGCGCATAAGCAACTTGAGCCGCCAGGGCTCAGGGACCATGAACAGCCGCTCTGGCCCCGGTGAAGGTGATGGGTATCACGCTCATAGAGTCACCCTATGCTGCGCCCATGACCAAGCCCGGCCTGCTGTTTTCTCTTGCCCTGCTGCCTCTGCTCGCGTCCTGCGCGCCCTTAACGTCCATGCTGGCGAGTCAGGACGGC
This sequence comes from Deinococcus arboris, assembly GCF_009755355.1. GTDB lineage: Bacteria > Deinococcota > Deinococci > Deinococcales > Deinococcaceae > Deinococcus > Deinococcus betulae. The sequence goes on from NZ_WQLB01000012.1 coordinate 103,007, forward strand.
CCAGTGCCCCGCAGCGCCGGCCCGCTGACGGTGGGCCAGACGTGGACGGTCAGCGGCCCCGTCAGCGGCCGGACCGTGACGACCACCATCAATGTGCGCGACCTCGTGGAGGTGGCGGGCAGCACCGCCAGCGTGGGTGGGCGCGACCAGGCCGACGCCTTTGCGCGGGCTCAGGCGGGCTTTGGCGTGGCCACCTACAACAATGACCGCCGCACCCTGAACTTTGAATGGATTGGCGAGCAGGGCGAGCGCTACGTCTGTGCCATCGACACGCTGCTGAGCCTGCCCTACGCGGGCCGCCTGACCCTGAGGCAGGGAGGCAACACGGCCACTGGCAGCTGCCAGGCCACCCTCAGCCAGCCCTGACCGACCAGATAGAGCTTTCGTGCCAGGCTTCTCCTCGCCGCAGGACGGGCGTGGAGGTGCCCAGCACCCGGTGCCCACCCTTGACCGCTGCCCGCACTATCAGGCGAGGATCAAGGGTGGGGTAAATAGTCTGGGCAAACTGGACCTCGTCGCGGACATCCAGCGTTTCGCCGCTGGCCACAGAATCGGTGCCCAGGGCCACCTCGACCCCGGCGGCGGCAAACGCGGTCCAGGGAAAGGTGCCGCAGCTCAGGTGATAGTTGCTGCGCGGGCAGGTCACGACTGGGCTGCCCGCACGGGCCACACGGGCAATATCGTCTGACGTGACGTTGACCATATGCACCAGGGTCGGCCGGGCGGCCAGCACGCCCAGTTCGTCCAGATACCGCACCGGCGTCAGGCCGGGTTTGGGGGCACGGCCGATGACCTCGGCAAAGTCGGCGGGGTAATAAGCCGGGAGGCGGTGGTCCCAGAGCGGGCCGCCGCCGGTTTCAAAGAGTTCTCTCTCGGCGGGATGTTCGGCGACGTGGATTTGCAGGGGCAGGCCCTCGCCCGCCGCGTAGTCGGTCACCAGGCGCATCAGGCGGTGACTGACCGTAAAGGGCGTGTGAGGCGATAGGCCCACGCGCAGGCCGCCGGGCCGTTCCAGGCGGCGCCAGGCCTCTACCTGGGCCCGCACCGCCGCGAAGCGTTCGTCTGCCTGCCCAGGAAAGGTGCCCAGCACCTCGGCGTACAGCACGCCGCTCAGGTCTTCACGGGGCAGCAGCGCGTCCATGACGCCTGGAACATTCACGATGTCGCCCACACCTCCGGCGCCCAGGGCCGCGAGCCGATCAGCGCCGGCCACCGCGCCAGCCACCCCACGCCGCTCGCGCTGAGCGATTACGACCTCCGGCAGCCAGCGGAAATAGGGCAGCGCCTGAAAAGCGTAGTCACTCATGTCGAGGTGGGTATGGGCATTGACAGGCGGCGGCGCAATCACGCCGGGCACACGTTCCTCGCGGGCGTGGGGGTAAGCGGCACGCAGGGCGTCCGGCGCGCCGGTGGCCGCTACTGTTTGCCCGGCCACCACCACCGCCCCCGGCGACTGGGCACCCCCCATGCCGGTGTACAGCACGTCGCAGACAAGGAGGCGGGGGGTCAGGGCGTCCGGCAGGGTCATGGCCGCATGCTAGAGGCAAAGGGGAGGGTTTATGACCTGACGCTTGATTCAGACGTCAGCCCAGTTAGGCAGGAACTGCATGACCGATTGGAACAATAAAAGGCGTGGGGGCCCAACAAAGCTGCGTTCCACTACAGGTTGGAGGGCACCCCTTCAGCGCGCCTCAAGCAGTGACGTTTTAGCAGCTCTGTCCAGCCTGTCCTCTCCGAGAGTCTCCGCTGGTGTGTACTAGGACGAGGCGTTCTCTACTGCTTGACCCTGTTTAGTCCGCCGCACAGATGGCGTTGCGGCCGCTTGATTTCACGCGGTACAGGCGGCGGTCGGCCTCGCCCAGAAGCGCATCGAAGTCGTTGGCCTCGGTGTGAGCGACCCCAATACTCAGGGTGACGCGCAGCCCAGGACGCAGCTCGCCCCAGGCGTGGTCGCGCACGGCCCCCTGCAGGGCCTGACAGCTGGCCCGCAGCGCGTCCTGCCGTCCTGGGCGCAGCATCACGAATTCTTCGCCGCCGTACCGCGCCACGATGTCCCCTGGCTCAGCCACGGCGCGCAGCATCTGGGCCAGGCGCTGCAAAACGGCGTCTCCCAGCTGATGCCCCCAAGTGTCGTTGACCCACTTGAAATGGTCGATATCCAGCATCGCCGCCGAGAGCGGGGCCTGCGCACTGCACAGTTCGGCCAGGCGGCCCCCCTCCTGAAACAGATAGTCGCGGTTGTGCAGCCGCGTCAGGCCGTCAATGCGGCTCAGTTCCCGGATACGGGCGTTGAGGGTTTGCAGGTCGCGCAGGTGGGCCTGCAACTCGGCGGTGTAGCGCTGCTGCTCCTGGGCTGCCGCCTCCAAGTGATGAAAGCGGTGCAGCACGTCCAGCATGCGGAAGCCCTGTCGGCGCTCGGCGTGGTGCAGCTCGCGTTCCAGGGTCAGCACCTCGCACAGAGACGCCACCGCGTCCTGATGCTGTCCCAGCGCCGCCTGGGCCTCGGCCACCCGTTCGAGCAGGGTGGGCAGGCTGCCGTTGGCCCCCAGAGCACGCGCCGCTGCCACCGCAGGCGTCAGCACGGCCAGCGCGGCGGCCGGCTGGGCACCCACACTGAGCGCCAGGGCCGCTGTGATGTGCAGTTCGGGGTGGTCATGGGCCGCGCATAGCTCTCGCAGGTGGCGGCGCGCCCGCTTCACCCGCTCGGGGTGGTCCAGCACCCGAGCCACCGTGAGTTCCTCGGCGTAGGCGGCGGCCGCCAGGGCCGGGTGCTGGCCCAGCAGTGGGCAGGCCAGCACCTGCTCCAGCGTGGTCTGTGCGGCCGACAGGTCGCCCGCTTCACGGTCAAAGCGGACCAGGTGCAGCTGCGCCACCGCCGCCGCGTACAGGTTGCCCAGCGCCTGAAAGGTCTCCAGGGCGCCGGCCACATGGGCGCGGGCCCGCACCGGGTCGCTGGCCCGCAACGTCACCCCCAGGTCATGCTGCGCGATGGCGGTGCATTCCGGGTCGCCCACCACGCGCGACAGGCCCAGCTGTTCCTCGTACAGGGCAGCGGCCTGGTCCCGCTGGCCCAGGCGACTGTGCAGGGCCGCCAGCAGATTCAAGGCGCGCATCAGCCAGGGGCCAGCCGCCTGCGCGCGCAGGTCCAGCAGGGCGGTGCCCACCTGCGACACCGCACGGCTCAGGTGCCCGGCCCGCCAGTTGAGGTAGGCGAGCAGCACCCCCGCTTCGGGGCTCGGGTGACCGTCCACAAATCGCCCGTCCGTCTGGGCCATCTGGCGGGCGAGGTCCGGGGCCGTGTCCCGCAGCGACCAGGCGTCTTCCAGCAGGGTCAGCGGCTGTTGAGGGGCAGGGGCGAGGGCCGACATAGATTCGTTCAGCGTAAAACGGCTCCCCTATCCCGCGCCGTTACCCTTTGTTGAGCGTGCGGTCAGTCAATCTTCATTCCTGCGGCCCAGTCCGTTCACCGGACTGAAGGTCACTGCTCTATGCTGCCCGGCGATGCGCCCCGAACTGCTGGCCCGCGTGCTGACCCTGCTGCCCGACCAGGCCGCCCGACCAGAACTGCGCGACTACTACGCCCTGCTGCGCGACTACCCGCAGCGGGGCGGCAAGGGCATTCGCAGTGAGTTGCTGCTGGCCAGTGCCCGCGCCCACGGCGTTCAGGAAGGCGGCCCAGACTGGGAAGCGGCCCTGTGGCTGGCCGCCGCCCTGGAACTGTTTCAGAACTGGGTCCTGATTCACGACGACATCGAAGACGACAGTGAGGAGCGCCGGGGCCAGCCCGCGCTGCACCGCCAGCACGGCGCCCCCCTGGCCATCAACGCGGGCGACGGCCTGCACGCCTATATGTGGGCTGCCGTTCACCGCGCGGGGGTGCCGGGGGCCATGGAGGCCTTTCTGGACATGATTCACCGCACCGCCGAGGGCCAGCACCTTGACCTGTGCTGGGTAGAGCGCCGCGAGTGGGGCCTGCACGAGGCCGACTATCTGGAGATGGTGCGCCTGAAAACTGCGTACTACACCGTCGTGGTGCCGCTGCAACTGGGGGCGCTGGCGGCCGGCACTGCGCCCCACGACGGCTTTACGGCGGCCGGGCTGGCGCTGGGCACGGCCTTTCAGATTCGGGACGACGTGCTGAACCTGCAGGGCGACCCGGCCAAATACGGCAAGGAGATCGGCGGCGACCTGCTGGAAGGCAAACGCACCCTGATTGTGCTGCGCTGGCTGGAGGGCGCCCCGCCCGCACAGCGCGAAGTGTTTCTGAACCAGATGCGCCGGGACCGCCCGGCCAAAGACCCGGCCCAGATTGCCCAGATTCATGCCTGGCTCCTGGCCAGCGGCTGCGTGACCAGCGCCCAGACCTTTGCCGACCAGCAGGCGCAGATGGGCTTGCAGGCGCTGAGTGAAGCCCTTGAGGGGGCGCCGGACCAGCAGGCCGCCGCCGAACTGCTGAGGACAGTACGGACCCTCGCCAGCCGCGAGGCCTGAAGGGCTCATTGGGGGGTGACGCCGGGCTCTGCGCGCAGTCTTTGATGGGCTGAGTGCTACTCACACCGAAAGCCCAGAGCGGCGCCTCCCCACCCCGGACCCTCAGGACACCAGGGTCAGGGCGGTGCGGGCGAACTCTGTAAAGGCGCGGTTGAGGGCGCGGATGGCGCCGTCCACAGGCTCACCGCCCCGCAGATAGAGCCCGGCATTGAACTCTATTCCGAAGGCAGGAACACCACTGCGCCGGCTGTGGTTGAGGCTCAGGGTATCGGTGGCCCACGGCTCACCAATCGTCACGCGCGGGTCGGGGCTGGCGGCAATCACTTCAGCAAAGGCTGTTTCGCAGGCGCGGCGCAGGGCCTCCCACTGCGCGGCGGGAAAGCTCGGTGCGTCGGGCGTGCCGGGCATCAGGCAGATCGCCGGACGGGGCGTGCCAGTATCGTGGCTGAGCGCCGGCCCACTGGGCGCCATGCTGTGACCCACAATCATCAGGCGGGCGCCTGCCAGTTCGGCCGTCACCAGCGCGTCAAAGGTGTCCCACAGGCGGCGCAACCGGGCCTCGCGCGCCGCCTCGGTCAGCGTGAATCCGGCCGGATAGAGGGACTGACGGTCAAACCCAATCACCTTGAGGACGCCGTTGTCCACCCGGTCATCCCGGTCGCGGTTGAGGTCGGCGGCAAAGCGGCTCCAGGGGGCATTGGCGTGGCGCGCGCCGGGCACGTGGTACAGCAGGTCGGTGTAAGGGTCGCCGTCCAGAAAGATGCGGCGCAAAAAGGCCTCGCGCGTGGGGGTGTCAAAGGCGGCCTCGCCCAGCATGTCGCGCAGCACGTCGGCGGGCAGGTGGCCAGACGAATGCGGCGTGACGATCAGCAGGGCGTCCAGGTCAGGCGTCATGCGCCGAAGATACGGTACGGGCCTGGCCTATTTGGGCCACAGGCGGTTCATCCAGCCCGCCGGATTGGTGCCCTCGCCGCGCACCCGGATTTCCAGATGCAGGTGAGGGCCGGCGCTCAGGCCGGTGGTCCCCACCTCGCCCAATTTGTCGCCCCGGCTGACCTTCTGGCCGACCTTGGCCGTCACGCGACTCTGGTGGAAGTACAGGCTGGTCACCCCGGCGCCGTGGTCAATGACCACCAGGCCGCCGCGCACCGGGTAGCGCCCGGCGATCACCACCGTGCCGTCGTTGACCGCCAGTACGGGTGTGCCGCTGCGCGCCGGGTAATCGGTGCCAAAGTGGTAAGCCACCGGACCACCCGCCACATAGGTGCGCGGCTGCCCAAACGAGCTGCTGGTGGGCCTGACCCCCTCCAGGGCCGGGGCGAAAGGCCGGGTCCAGGCCTGCGTGGTGCGCCGGGCATAGGCCTTTTCCACCAGCGCGTCTTCTGCCTGCCGGGCGGGGTCCTGCAGCACCCCGCTGATGCGCGCGGGCAGATTCAGGTGCTGAATAGGCTGCTCCAGGCTATTGACAGGGATACGCCCACGCACCAGCGCCCCGTCCAGGGTCACCTCGTAGACCACCGGGGTGGTCTTGCCCAGCACCACCCGGCCCGGTACGGCATACTCACCCGCCGCGCCGATGGGCTTAAGGGCCTCGGCAGGCTGGCGCACATCCTCGCCCACCTCACTGGGAAAACGGACGGTGGCCTGCCCCGCCCGCGCGCCGCTTAAACGCAACACGAACGCCTCGCCCATGCGCAGGCTGGCCGGTACTGTGATGTTGACGCCAGCAATGCGGACGGTGGACGGTGTGGGGGCCAGTTGCGCGGCGGGTAAAGGTGCGGGCCGGGCGGGCGGGGCCGGTGTGGGGGCCGCTGCGCCAGGCAGCTGCAAGGTCTGGCCCACTTCCAGCGTGGTGCCCTTCAGGCTGTTCAGGCGCACGAGGGCCTCGACAGTGGTGCCGCTCCGCCGCGCAATGGAATACAGGGTGTCGCCAGGCTTGACGGTGTAGGCCGCCGCGCCGCCCACCAGGAGCAGGGCGGCCAGCAGGGCAGTGCGGCGCATCATGCCGCGCAGGATAAACCGCGTGCGTGAGAGGACAGGAGGGCCGCCCATTGGAAGCCTTTGCAGCAAGGCCGCCGTTGACGCAGGCAAACGGGCGTGGAGGTTGTGTTCCAGCGAGGTGCCGTGGGCTAGGCGGCCAGAGTCCACCGCAGCATCCAGGGCACCTGGGAGGCACCCCTGGCCTCAGAATGGACCTGACCACCATCCACCCACAGCTGGACGCTGGACTGCGGCATCCTGAACGCCACTGCCCCGCTGGCCTCTGTAGGCCGTGGTGTACAACAGGTTTGATGAACCCCAACAGCAGAGCGGTCATTACCCGGTGGCATGAAGTGGTGGGGAGCGGCGACCTTGCCGCCGCCAGCGAGGTGGTGGCGCCAGCCACTGTGGTGCTGGGACCCAGAGGCGCCGCGACCCTCAGTCCCGCCGAGTTTACCGGCTGGATTCAGCGCTCGGGGATTCGGCGGGTGCCGCTGACGTGGCACCCGGTCAGCGACCGCCTGATGGCCGTGGAGCAGGACGCCACCTGGCCAGACAGCGAGGCCCCGACCAGGGTGGAGACCCTGTTCCGGGTGACGAACGGACGGGTCTCAGCGGCCCTTCGCCTGCCGGACCTTCAGGCCGCCCTGGAGTTGGGCGCTGTCTACCGGGAACTGGCGGCGACCGAAACGTTGACCTGAAGAGGTTGCCAGCCCCAGATGAAGCGTGCGGGGAGAGGGGCGAACACAACACCGCACCGCGCACCTGGCGCGTGTGGAGAGAGGCATCAGCGCCGCGCCTGTGTCGCCCCCCGACCCCCTTAACCGACTGCCCGCTTCACCAGCTCGCTGAGTCTGGTCTCATGCTCGGCAGTCAACTCGGTCAGGGCAAAGGCGGTGGGCCAGAGGGTCCCATCATCCAGGGCCGCCGCGTCGCTGAAGCCCAGGGTCGCGTAGCGGGCCTTGAACTTCTGCCCACTCTGAAAGAAGCAGACCACCTTGCCGTTTTTGGTGTAGGCGGGCATGCCGTACCACAGGCGGGGTGACAGGACCGGGGCACTGGCCAGAATCAGCGCGTGCAGCCGCGTGGCCAGGTCGCGGTCTGGCTCTGACATCTCGGCAATCTTGGCCAGCACCTCGGCTGTTTCATCGGTCTTTGCCCCGCGTGGGCGGCGGGCTTCGCGCTTCAATTCGGCGGCGCGCTCCTGCATGGCGGCGCGTTCGTCCTCGGTAAAACCGGCTGTGGCGGCGGCTTTCTGACGTGTCTTGTCCGGCATAGAGGTCACTCCTTATTGAAGAGGTCGCCGTTCATCTCTGGATGAAGCGAGCGAGAACACAGGACGTTAGGGTGGCACTGGCTCGGTTCCAGTGCTGTTCTAGAACCTAAAAACGCGACCTGTGAGCGGCGAGGGCTTTAGCGGCATTCCTGAATGCGAATCAGGTTGCCAGCAGGGTCGCGGAACGCGCAGTCGCGCACGCCATACGGCTGTTCTGTCGGCTCCTGAACCACTTCGGCCTGGGCCTGCAGGCGCTCAAAAGTGCTGTCCAGGTCCGGGGTGGCCAGCACCAGGGCCGCGTAGGTGCCCTTGGCCATCATCTCGGCAATGGTGCGCCCCTCATCTGGCGTCACGCCTGGGGTGGCCGCCGGCGGATACAGCACGATAGACACGCCGCCCTGCTGAACTGACCCCACCGTGATCCAGTGCAGGCCGCCGTATTCCACCTGGCTGTGAACCTCAAAACCCAGGGCGTCCCGGTAGAAGGCCAGCGAGGCGTCTGGGTCGGTGTGCGGCAAAAAAGTCTGGTGAACGGTCAGGGTCATGCCGTTACTCTAGGCCGGGTCCAGCGGCCAGCGCTTCTCGATTCCTGACCGGCCGCGTGACCTGCTTCGCCACGCAGGGCGGCAGGCCAGCACTCGCGCCGGCACGGTCACGGCGGTAAGCACTGGGTGACATGCCCACCAGCTCGGTAAAGCGGGTGCTGAACGTCCCCAGCGACGAGCAGCCCACCGCAAAACAGACCTCGGTGACGCTCAGATGCCCCTGCTGAAGCAGCGCCATCGCCCGTTCGATGCGCCGCGTCATCAGGTAGGCATACGGCGACTCGCCATACGCCCGCCGGAAGAGGCGACTGAGGTGCCCGCCCGACATATTGACGCTGCGAGCCAGTGCCTCAACATCCAGCGGCTGCGCGTAATCACGGTCTATCCGGTCACGCACGCGCCGCAGCCGCACCAGGTCACGCAGGGGCGGCGGAAGAGGGTTAGGAGAGGGCATGTGCGTCTATTGTTTCATCCCAGGTCACCCAGACCAGGCGAGGGGCCGTCACTAGACTGAGCACTGGCAAAGCTGCTGTCACGAACAGTGAGGGGCCGCAAGAGAGCCTCAAGCCGCCTGTTCCAGACCCAATTCAGGACGGAGAGCAGCTCAAGAACCGACCCACCACGGCTGCCTGTTTCGTTAGCGGTGCAGAGCCTAAGGGCATCGTCCCAGCGCCCTCTTCACCCTCAGTCTAGCTCCAGGGTCAGGGTGACGGGGCCGTCGTTGGTCAGGCTGATAACCATGTGGGCGCCGAATACCCCCTCCTCCACCGGCAGACCCAGGTCGCGCAGGGCGGCATTGAACACTCCGTACAGCGCCCTGGCCTGCTCGGGCGGCGCGGCGGCAGTGAAGCTGGGACGGTTGCCGCCCCTTGTCTCGGCGTACAGCGTGAACTGACTGATGCTCAGAATACCGCCGCATACATCCTGCACGCTGCGGTTCATTCGGCCCGAGTCGTCGCCAAATATCCGCAGCTTGGCCACCTTGGCGGCCAGGGCGCGCGCCGTGGACTCGGTATCGGTGTGCGTGACCCCCAGCAGCACCAGAAGGCCCGGCCCGGTGCGGCCGGTCACCTCGCCGTCAACCGTGCAGTCGGCGTGGGTCACTCGTTGCAGCGCCGCGCGCACCTAGGCGCCCGGCGCGGTCAGGCGGCCCTGCACACTGGCGATGGCGCCGCTCAGCAGGTCGGCCTCGGTAAAGTCCAGATTGCCGCGCGTTTTCTCGGCCAGCATGACCAGCAGTTTCAGGCTGCGCTCAGCGGTCTGGCGGGCGCGGCGCTCGTCCAGCAGGCCGTCGCGGGCCGCGCTGGCCGTGGCGGCGTTCAGGTCGCCCAGGGCCGCCTCGGCGGTGGCCTGCAGGGAATTCACGAGTCCGACAAAATCCGGGTGGGGCATACCGCGCCAGTGTACGGTCAGGCGGGCAGCCGGGGGCGCCGGCTGCGCGCTTCGCGCCGGGTCTTGGGGTCCAGCCCCACCAGCAGAAAGAAGTTTTCCAGGGCGTTTTCCTGTCCCTTGATGTCAGGATGGGCGTCTTCCGGGGTTCCGGTCACAAACGGCAGGCCCTGGTACAGGCTCAGGGCGTGCGCAATCGTCTCGTCTGGGCCGTGGCTGTCGGCGTGGGTGCCCAGCTGGACATAAATCTCGCGGCGGCTTTCGGCGTGCCTTAGAAAAGCGTCCGGGTGCGGGGTCTCGCCGGCACGCAACATGTCCTGACGCGCAATCCGGCGGTAATGCTTGAGACCCTGCTGAATCTGTTCGGTGGACAGCATTTCCTTCATGCCGTCAGCGTACCGCCTGTGTCGGGGGCGGAGGTCACACCAGACTTAAACTGCACACGACTGTTGCCCACGAACCATTTGAGACCGCATTGTCCCAAAGCATTAGAAAAATGAGTTTTTGCAAAATTTGGCATTCGTGGAAAGAGAGCTGACACGGTGCTTTTTGACGAACCTTTCCCATGAGGGTCTTCTTGAGAATCCTGAGGTCTGGCCGCTATTTCCAGGCTCTTGATCAGGTTTCGATCACGCATAAAGGCCGTATAGGCGCATACCCAGCCCGCCTTTTTCCAAGAATAAAGGACAAATAAATAAAGGGACGATAAACTGCGCAGGTCAATGAAAGTTTTCCGTGCCCTACTGACCCTCGCCGCCCTTTGTGGCAGCGCCACCGCCGCCACCTACACCGTTAAGCCCGGTGACACCCTGTACTCGATTGCCAAGGCGACAGGTGTGGAGGCCGGCACGCTGATGAAGCTCAACCGCCTCAGTAGCTCCACGATTCAGGTGGGCCAGAAGCTGAGCACCGGCGGCAGCGCCCAACCGGCCGCTGCTAACCGGCCTGCTGCGCCCGTGGCCGCAGCGCCGGCACGCGGCAGCGCTTTCGTGCGCTCAGCTGCCACCCGCTTCTTGGGAATTCGCTACGTGCTGGGCGGCACGGGGGGCGGCGGCCTGGACTGCAGCGGCTTCACCATGAACGTCTTCCGCCAGATGGGCATCAGCCTGCCCCGCACCGCAGCCGCCCAGTGGGGCGCCGGCAGCGCCGTCAGCCGCCGCGACCTGCGCGCCGGCGACCTGGTCTTCTTCAACACGATGGGCCGCGTGGCCAGCCATGTGGGCATCTACATGGGCGACGGCATGATGGCCAACGCCAACAGCTACTACGGCCGCACCATCATCGAGCCGCTGTTTGGCAACGCTTACTGGTCCAGCCGCTACAACGGCGCCCGCCGCGTCCTGAACTAAGCCAAGCACACTTTCATTGACCGACCCCCGCCACCCCGGCGGGGGTTTTGCATAACGCAGCGCGACCACTCAAAAAAGCTGGTCGCGCTGCGTTATGACTTGAGTTCTTTACGTTCAGGTGGCGTCTTCCAATTGATCGCCTTGCCTGCACTGGTTGTCAAAGACTTGTCTCTACACCAGAAAAGGCCTCAGCAGTAGGCCTTTTCCGGCGGGACGTTTACTGCCGGATCACCTGGGCGTCTTTGGGGAGGGCGCGAATAGACGCCGCACTGAGCCCGGAGTTGACACGGTAGTTCGAGACACTCAGATCGGCCACTGTTTTGCCTGCGCCGCTGAGAATCTGGATGCGGGTCGGGCGCCAGCCTGCTTCAGTGATCCACACTCGGGTGCGGTCGCCGCTGCCCGACTTGGGCGTGGCCTCCAGCTGGTATTGCCGGGCGCCTGCCGCGCCACTGGTGGCCAGCAGTTTGACGTTGTAGGCGCTGAGCATGGCGGCGGTGTTACTCAGTTGCGTGAAGTCCAGTCCCAGGCCCGCCGAACTGGCCGCGTTCTTAGTGCTGGTGACGGTAATCTGGTTGGTCAGGTAAAGGTACTGACGAACCTCGTTCTTGTCGGCTACGACGACGTTGTCAGCCAGGGCGTCAGGCGCAGTGAACTGAACACGTGCCACATTCTGAGTGGGAATAGCCTTGACGGTGAGATCAATGCGCTGCGCGGCGCTGTCCAGAGCCGCCGTTCCGCTCAGGCGAAACGACACGTCTTTGGCCGCTTTCTGGGTGGTGTCTACTTTGTTGATGATGTCCTGCGCGGTCTGCGCTCCGGCCACAGGCAGCAGAGCGGTCAGCAGGGTCAGAGTCAGGCGTCTGGTCATACCGCCGCAGTATCAGGCCCCCACTCATGAGAAGGCCGCCGCACACCTGATGGGCGGTTTATTCTTGCGCCCAGACGTGGCCCAGGTCAGTTTGAGATCAGGGACTGTCGGTGCCGGCGAGGGGCAGGGCATAGGAGACACGCAGTCCAACACCCGCCGCGCCGTCCAGTCGGCGTCCCCCATTCACCTGCACGCCCAGGGTTCCTGGCCCGGCGGCCAGGGTCGCCTCTACCCCGGCACGCAGCGGCGAGCTGACGGTGCGCCACGGCTCGTAAGCAGCATAGAGGCGCAGGGTGCTGCCCTCGCCCAGCACCTCGTTCCAGGCGGCGCTGCCAGTGAGGCCCAGGGTGTGCGGCCCAACCAGCGCGTCCAGGGCCAGGGTCAGACCGGCCTCGGTGGCATATGACAGCCCGCCGCTGAGCCCCAGTACGTCCCGACCAGCGCGGGCACCCAGCCGCCAAGAAAGCGTGCCCACCGGTTCTACCTCGGGTTCGGCCAGGGCAGATTCATCAGGAGCAGGCTCGTCGGGGGCGACTTCGCTGGACGTAGGTGGTTCTGTGGGCAGGGTGTCACTGGGAACAGCGTCAGGAAGAGGGTCTGCGGCCATTGGTTCGGCGTCCTCGGCGGCTTCTGTACCCTGCACGGGCCGGGTCAGGACGCGGCGGCCTTCCACCCCCACCAGCAGATGCGGCTGCGCCCCGAATTCGCCCCCGACCACCGCCACCACTTCGCGGGAAAGGCGGTAGCGCAGTGTGAGGTCGCCGCTGACGCCACGCTCACGCAAATCGGTGGCAGTTTCCGTGAACGCGGCGTTCGGGTCAGCAGCGGTGGCAGAGGTGGTAAAGGCAGCGGCCCCCAGATTCAGGGCCAGCGGGCCCACGCTGCCACTGGCGCGGCTGGCCAGCCGCACGCCACCCTGCCAGGTCACGGTCAGGTCGGTGGTGGCGCTGACCGCCCCCAGTGGCGGAAGCGTCAGGCCCCGCGCATAGCCCAGCCGCGCGGCGCGGGTGCCGGCCACGGCCGTGACGGTGCCGCCCAGCAGCGGCAGGTCGCTGACACCAGCCTCGGCCCAGAGGGGAGAGCCGCCAGGGCGCGCATACGACACTCCAAACTCCAGCGTGACGGCCTGGGCGCCGCCCACCCCCACCGCAGCGGCCAGCGCCAGCACCCGAACAATCTGCACCATGCGGGCAGGGTAGCAGGAGCGGCCTGGGTGAGGAGGGCGCTGCCAGAGTCTGACTTCTCTGCTGCCTGGGACGCAGGTGGACATCTGAAAGAGTAAGTTCCGGCACAACTCACTCCAGTGCCATCGCGGGAGAAAACCCGGAGTCTTCGCAGCTTCCATGAGCAACTGGGCCGTCAGGTTCCGGCAAGCCCGGCGCGCTACCGTGCAGGCATGCGTTTGCGTCTTGCCGCGCCGGCTGTGTTGCTCTCCCTTGCCCTGGGCGCCTGCGCGCCGCTGCAACAGGTGTTCCAGGTCCCCGAGGTGGCGGTCCAGAGCATCGGCCTGACCAGCCTGACCCTGCCCGGCGGCTTTGGCAGCGCGCCCGTTGCCCAGATTCGGGTGGGGCTGCGTGTGACCAACCCCAACCCATTGCCGCTGCGCCTAGCCAATCTGGGCGGTTCACTGGTGATTGACGGCGCCGTGGTAGGCGACGTGAACTTCCCGAATATTGCCCTGCCCGCGCGCGGCAGTGCCGAACAGGTGGCCGACTTGACCCTGCCGGTGTCGCTGACGACCGCCGCCTCTTTTCTCAAGGTGGCGCGCGGGCAACTGGTGACCTACCGGGTGGATGGCCGGTTCAGCGCGGATTTTGGGCCGCTGGGCCTGCAGAACTTTGGCCCGTACACCCTGGCGCAGGGGCAGTGGAAACAAGACCCAATCTTGCCGTTCTGAGGAGGATGCAGCTCTGACAGTTACCGACCAAGGCAAATGGAAGACAACTCTAATTCAGCCGCACCGCCTTCCAGGGGCAGATTCCGGATTTTCTGTCTTGCTGGAGATCTCTCACCAGTCTGCTTACCGCTCTTTTTCCGCCTGCCCAAGTGACCTCTGAAGGACAGCGCCAACCTAGAAGATCTCGGTTGCCAGTCGCTGCAATAGTCTCAGCCCTGGTCAGCTCACAGCACTGCCCCTCTTCCGGATAGTGCCTGACCTTTCTTTCCTCGAATGCTCTAGGCTGAGCCGGATGAGTGGCCCTCTTGTCCCTGACCCGCAGCACGCCTGGGCGTACCGGCCTGCCTCTCCCCTGCTGGGTCAGGCGGGCGGTCCACTGTCCGGCCTGACCTTCAGCATCAAGGACCTGTATGGCGTCACAGGCTGGCCGCTGCACGCCAGCACCCGCGCGCCGGTGCCGGACCCTGGCCCCAGTCCACTGGTCACGCGCCTGCTGGCGCTGGGGGCAAGCGCCACAGGCAAAACGCACCTGCACGAAATCGCGCTGGGCATTACGGGCGCCAACGGTTACGGCGGCACTGAACACCCGACTCTGCCCGGACATGTGCCAGGCGGCAGCAGTAGCGGCGCAGCGGTCAGCGTGGCGCTGGGGCAGGTGGATTTCGCGCTGGGGACCGACACTGGCGGCAGCATCCGCATCCCGGCGGCGTGGTGCGGGGTGGCCGGTTTCAAGCCCACCAAGGACCACCCAGCTTGGCCCCTGACTGGGGTGCTGCCGCTGGCCCCCAGTTGCGACCACACCGGCCCGCTGGCGCGCGACGTGGCCACGCTGGCGCGGGTGCATGACGCCCTGGCCGGCACCCAGACCCAGGCGCAATCCTGGACGGGTGTGCGGGTGGGCCTGTGGCAGCCCGAGGGATGGGTCACCCGAGAGGTGGCGCAGGCGACCGAGGCGCTGGCAGGCCAGCTGCGTACCCTAGGGGCCGAGGTGGCCACCACCGATTTTCCCGAGGTTCTGGACGCCTACTCGCCCACCGTACTGAGCGAGGCTGCAGAGGTTCACCGCACGGCGCTGGCGTTGCCTGACCCGGCCTTCCTGCCAGTGACGCTGGCTTCACTGCGTCAAGGAGCAGCCCTGAGTGCGGATGAACGGGCCGCCGCACGGGAGCGCCGCGCGGCTTACCGGGCGCAGCTGGACAGCTTACTGGCGCGGTTTGACGTGCTGCTGGCCCCAGCGGTCCCCACCCCACCCCCACGCCTAGGCCAGGATGAGATCGAGTTGCCCGGCGGTCCCTTGCCCCTGCGTCGCGCGGCCCTGCGCCTGACCGCTCCCTTTAGCCTGCTGGGGACGCCGGTGGTGACGCTGACCACAGCCCTGCCCTTCGTGGGCGCGCAACTGGTGGGCCACCATGGTCAGGACGAGCGGCTGCTGGGCCTGGCCCTGAGCCTGGATGGCAGCCAGTGAAGCGCGGTTGGCCAGTCCTGGTGCTGCTGGCAGCCTGCGCCCCCACCCAGCAGGCGCAGCCAGTGATGACCTACGAGGGCGAGGTCCGCTTTCTGCTGCTGCCGCAGCGTCTGCGCGTCACCTATACCGTTAATCCGGTGAACCACAGCGTTAGCGGGGCCTACCGCAACCTGAGCAGCGGCGACGCTTTTCTACTGGAAGGCACGCTGCTCCCCAGCCCGGACGGCGAGACGCTGAGCGCGCGCATCACCCCTGCCGAGACCGCCCGGTTGAACGCCAGCGTCCTGGGCTTTGGCGTGAGCAATGTTCCTCTGAAGGCCAGCGCCACCCTGAGTGCCGTCGTAGGCCAGAACACCCTGAATGGGACGCTGACGGTTAACGCCCTCCGCTATCCCGTGACGCTAAAACGGATGCCCTGAAAGGAAGATTCGCGCGGCCCAGCGCGTAGCATCTGTGCAGAAAATGCTC
>NZ_WQLB01000013.1 GCF_009755355.1 Deinococcus arboris
GGTAGGCACAGGACAGGGGAGAGGCACGCTTCGGCCTCTCCCTTTCTCTGTCTCTCTACCGGCTGGCCCAGAGTTCAACCAGGCCGCGCAGGGTCAGGGTGTCGTCGTAGTGGTCAATCTCACGGCAGATGCCTTCCACGGTGCGGGCAAAGCCGCCGGTGGCCACCGCCACTGCTGGCCCCGGCAACTCGGCGCGGATACGGCGCAGCAGGCCGTCCACCATCTCGGCGTAGCCGTACACTAGGCCCGATTGCAGTGCGTGCGTGGTGTTCTTGCCGATGGCGGTCTGGGGGGCTTCCAGCGCAATGCGCGGCAGCTTGGCGGCGCGGGCGAACAGGGCGTCGGCACTGACCTGCGCGCCCGTGGCCAGCACCCCGCCTATAAAGCGGCGGCCCCGCCCGATCACGTCAAAGTTGGTGGAGGTGCCAAAGTCCACCACCACAGCGTATTCGTGGGCGCTCAGGTACTGCTCGGCGCCGAACAGGTTGCACAGGCGGTCGGCCCCCACGGCGTCGGGGATATCCAGCTCCACCCGCACGTCAGGGAGGTTAGTCGCGCTGACCTCAAAGGGGGTCACGCCAAAATGCCGCCTGAGCGCCAGCGCGTAGTTCTGACCCACGGGCGGCGCCACGCTGCTCAGAATGGCCGAGTGGGGCGGCGCGGCCCCTGCCAGGGCGAACAGCCCCTGAAGTTGCAGGGCCAGGTCATCGGGCAACACGTCGCGGTTGGTGCGCACGCGCCAGGTGTGGGTCAGGTTCAGCCCTTCATCGGCCAGGCCCAGAACGGTGCTGGTGTTGCCAATGTCTGCGGCCAGGAGAGGAAAAGTAGGCACGCCCCGCATTGTACGGGGCGCGTGGCCGGGCGTGTCCGGCGCCCCCGCCTACTGAAAGAGGCTCAGGTCCAGTGGAATGCTGTAGGCGCAGCTGGTGTCGGCCTCGGTGCGCAGCAGCAGCTCGGCGCGGTCGGTGGCACCCAGGCCGGCCTTCAGCGGCTCGAAGTAGTAAACCAGGGTGCCGCCCCAGGTGCCGCCCTCCTGCTTGAAGTCGTTGACATAAGTGCTGCGGGCCGGGGCCAGCAGCTGCCCACCCTTACCCTTCAGACGCACCAGATAGGCGCTTCTGGCCTTTTCGCTAGGCAGGCCCCGCACGGCAAGGTCCACGCGCAACTGCCCAGCAGGCAGACGGCCCTTGGCGGCGTCCTCGGCCAGCGCGTCTTTGACCGTCAGGTTCTTAAAGCTGTCGCGGGCGGCCTGGGCCTGAAAGAACAGCCCATCGGCCTGCCCGCTGGCAGTCACGGACAGAGGCCGGCTGCCCTGCGCAAAGTCACTGGGGGCGGCCAGCCAGTCGGCCAGGCAGGCGTCGCCGCCGTCAAAGGCAGTCACGGCCGTTTTCCCCGCCACAAAGGCGCCGTCTTTGACGTCCAGATTCAGACTCAGGTAGGTCGGCACCGGGTCGCGGCGGCTGTAGGCACTGTCAATCACCGCTTTGGCGCTCGTTTCGTCCAGTTGGGGCACCCAGGCGTGGGCGGGCGCCGTCAGCAGCAGGGTAAGGCTCAGGGCCAGCAGGGGGCGGGGGGTGGGCATAGGGGTCTCCTTGTTCAGTCGGCCGCCGGTTACCTTGATGAACCGGCCGGGGCGAAGAGTGGGCAAAGAACGTCGTGGTGGGCACAGGGCGGTTACGGCGCCCACCCGCCACGACCTCCTCAGTTCTTGAGGTACACGACGCGGCAGGCCTCACCCGCCGCCCGGAACTGCGCGGCGGATTCCGGCGAGAGGCTGACATCGGTAAAGACGTTCGAGGTCGGGGCAAAGCGGCTGGCCTGAATGCGCTCGGCCTTCAGGCGGGTGAGATTGGGAAACGCGGCCAGCGCGGCCTCGGTGGTGACGTAGGTGTGCAGATTGCCCTCCTGAACGAGGGCGCTGCCCACGCCCTTAATCAGTTCGGCGTCGGGCCACAGCTGCTGCCCGCCCACATACACGATGCTGGTCATGTCGCGCTGGAAATTGCCCAGGCCGCGCACGTCAATGCCCACCGTGCAGCCCAGAGGGCGCGCGCTGCTGGCGGCCGGGGCCGCCGCTGGTCGGGGGGCCGAGGGCGTCTGAACGGGGTTGGCCCCTGATGCAGCCGGCGCGGCGCGTGCCCCTGCCCCTGGGGTGTCGGCCGTGCCTGTCCCACTGGCCGGCCCAGGGCGGCCAAGTGCCCCGCCGCCCTCGTCTGGGCCTCCAGCAGGCGACGTTGGACCAGCCGGCCGCGCCCCCGGTGTGGCGGCCGCAGGTTCTCCCTGGCTGGGTGGTCCAGGGCGGCTCGCAGCCGGTGTCCCTCCGTCAACGGGTGCTCCAGCGGACGGCTGGCCCGAGGGCGCGGGGCGGGTTGTGGTCTGGGCGGGGTCGGTGGCTGATGGGGTGGACGGTGGCCGGGTGCTGGGGGCCGCCGCCGTAGGGTCGGCGGGCGTGGTTGGCGCTGGTCTAGTGGCGGTCGCCGCAGAAGTTGTGGGCACAGCTGGAACAGCGCTGGCCGGGGTGCTGGGTCGGGCGCTGGCCTGGGCGGCTTCAGGGGCGCCAGAGTCCACCTGTGGTCCACGGGCAGGCGACACCGGCGTGGCCGGAATAGAGGCTGTGGACGTGGTCGGGGCCATCGGCCGCGCGGCTGCCTCAGCGGGAGGGGTGGGCGCGGGCGTTGCCCTTGCCGGCTCCGGTTCGGGTGTGTTTGACGTGGGCACGGCCTGAGCGGCTGCCCCCCGAGCTTCAGCGGCCGGTTCAGGCGGCCCTGAGGCGGTGTCCTGGCCAGCGGAAGCGGTGGCCGGCAAAGCCGGGTTTGTCTCTGGGGTCAGGTCCTCGCGCCGGGGCAGTGCAGTGACCGCTTCGCCCGCTGGGGCTGGAATGGGCTCAGCCGACGCTGGTGCAGGCGCCGCTTCGGCTGGGGTGGGCGTCTGCTCGGAAGCCGGAGACACTGGCGCTGGCTCAGGCACTTCAGGCGTGGCCTCGACGGGAGTGGGCGAGGTCGGTGCCGGGGAGGAGGGAGCTAGAACTGGCTCGCTGGCCCCAGGCACGGCCACTGGCGGAGAGCTTGGGGCCGCTGTCCTCCCAGGCGCCGCCGGTACTGCCTCGGGGACGGGACTTGTGGCGGCCGGAGACGGCGCCGCTGTGGGTGGGGTGGGCTGGGGCGTGGGTGGTTGCGTCGGCTCTGGGGTTGCGTCTGCTGGTGGGGTGGCCGGGGTCACTGGCGGGGTCTGAGGTTGGGCGGGCGAGGTGGCCGTGACTGGGGGCGTCAGGGGCCGCGTGGGCGTGGTGGGCGGCGTCACCGGGACCGGGCGCAGCGTCACCACCTCCAGCGGGGCGCGGGCTGCGTCCGGCACCGGGCCCGCCGCCAGCGGCGGCGCGCGCCACAGCAGCACCCCGCCCAGCAGCGCGGCGTGCAGCAGCAGGGTTGCCAGCGCCGCGCGGCGCCCTTCGTGGCGTTCGGGCGGGCGTGGGAGGGGCATGGCGGTCACGGCGCGGCCTCTGGGGTCTCGGTGCCCAGGGCCAGGCGGGTGCCGCCCGCCTTTTTAATCTCGTCCATAACCCCCACGACCGTGCCGTAGCGCCCGCCTTCATCGGCGCGCAGGCCTACCACGCCGCCACTGGTCGCCGCCAGTGGCCTCAGCAGCGCCCCCAGGCGGGTCAGGGTCGTTTCCTTGCCATTCAGAAAAATCTGTCCGGCGCGGTTGACGCTCACCACGGGCAGGTCCGGCGTTTCCTGCACGCTGCTGCTGGCGCGCGGCAGGTCCAGCGGCAGGGCGTTTTGCCGGGCGCCCAGCGTGCTGGTGAGGAAAAAGAAAATCAGCAGCAGCAGCACCACGTCCACCATGGGGGCAAAGTCGAAGGTGATGGGGTCCGCGTCCCGGTGGCGGCGGCGAAGGCGGCGGGTCATGCGCTCAGCGCGCTCCGCCGAAGTTCAGGGCGACCTCGGGCAAAGGCGCTTCCGGGGCTGACCCCGCCCACACCGGGGCCGCCGGGGCGCGCACCAGCCAGCCCGGCAGTTCCTCGCGCACCTGCTCGGCCTGGGTGGCAATCCGGTCAGCGCGGGCGCGCAGGGCGCCGCGCGCCACGTAGGCCAGGATGGCGACGACCAGACCCGCCGCCGTGTTTACCAGCGCCTCGCTGATGCCGGTGGCCAGTTGCGCGGGTGTGGGCGCCGTGGTCTGACTAAAGACCAGAAACGACCGCACCATGCCGATCACGGTGCCCAGCAGGCCCAGCAGCGGCGCCACTTGCGCAGCGGTGCCCAGGGTACTCAGGCCCGCGTAGAGCCGCTCCTCGGCGTCCAGCAGCGCGGCCTGCATGGCGCGCTCGGCGGCGTCCACGCCCCGGTCAGCGCGGGCCAATCCGGCGCGCAGCACACTGGCGGCCGGGCTGGGGTGGGCGGCGCGGTCCACTTCAGCCAGGGCGGCGGCGGGGCCACTTTCGGCGGTGACGGCGCGGGCACGCTCGGTCAGGGTGCGGGCGTCCTGTCCCAGCCGCGCCAGGGCCTGAGCGCGCACGGCAATCAGGTACACCACATACACCGACAGGGCCAGGAGCACCCAGAGCAGAGGCCCGGCGGCGCGCAGTAAATCGAGGCTGGTCATGGCCCCTACGGGTAGCACGCGCCCGCGTGGGGAGCGTGAAAAAGCGGTGCGCCTCCCTCATGAGGACACGGCCGCAATCCCCAGCAACTCACTCGACTTTGCAGGCCCTGGCGGGTAAAATAGGCCAGTAAGTAGGAATCATTCCTAACAAACCCCCGGTGATTCCCGAAGGAGCCTCATGACCCACCAGCTCGAAATCCGCAACCTGCACGCCTCTGTGGAGGGGCAGCCCATTCTCAAAGGCATTAACCTCGTCGTCCCGCGCGGCGAACTGCACGCCATCATGGGGCCAAACGGCAACGGCAAAAGCACCCTCGCCAAAGTGATTGTGGGCGACCCCGAATACACCGTGACCGAAGGCGAAATCCTGGTGGACGGGCAGAACATTCTGGAGATGGAACCCGACGAGCGCGCCCGCCTGGGCGTCTTCCTGGCCTTCCAGTACCCCGTCGAGATCCCTGGAGTGACCATCGCCAACTTCCTGCGCTTGGCCATGCAGGCCCGCAAGGCCGAGGGCGAAGAGGTGGGCTTTGCCGAGTTCTACGGCAAGCTGCAAAGTGCCCTGAAGACCCTGGAATGGGACGAGAGCATCGTGGAGCGCTACCTGAACGCAGGTTTTTCTGGCGGCGAGAAGAAGCGCAACGAGATTCTGCAGATGCTGATGCTGGAACCCAACTACATCATCATGGACGAGACCGACAGCGGTCTGGACGTGGATGCGCTGAAGATTGTCGCAGGGGGCGTGAACTCCATGCGCGGCGAAAACCTGGGCGGCCTCATCATTACCCACTACCAGCGCCTGCTGGACTACATCGTGCCCGACAAGGTGCACATCATTCTGGACGGCAAGGTTGTGCAGACCGGCGGCCCAGAACTCGCCAAGAAGATGGACACCCAGGGCTACGACTGGGTCAAGGAACTGGCAACTGCCTGAGCCTAGTCCGTGAGCTTTTCTCAGTGGTTGAATTCGACTGAAGCGGGAATGGTCTTTTACCCGACCCTGGGTCTGCTTGGAGTTCTACTTCTCTTCAGCGTTTTCTTCGCAGTCTTTCGCAAAAGGAAATTGCTGTTTTCCGTTTCAATCGTGGCCCTGATCCTCGCTGCCGCCCTGACCAACTTCTTTTTTCTGGAATATAAGTCGTCGGTCCAGAGCCATTTCGACACAATCACGTTCATCTCCAGAAAAACTTTTGGGGAAGAACTAGAGCAGTCTCAGATCCTCCTCTACCGTATGGCGCTGATGGTCAGGATGTTCTACTTCCAGATCGACTTCAAAGAGCCAATCGAAGCCAGGAATGCGCGGATCACATCTTGGAACGAGTGTCGAAAAGAGGGGGGTCAGTTTGCTGAGACGGAATGCCTGACATATGTATTCAAATACAATCAGTTTGACGAATCGGAAACACCCTGTGAGATTGACCCGGATCAGCCATTTGCCATCGCTCGCGGAAAGATAAGCTTTGACGAAGAGCAGTATGACCGTAAAGATTATTCGGATGTCGATATCGTCAGAAACCCTGAGAAAACCACATATTGCCTTTTCTGGGCCGACTAAAAGGAGGTCACCATGACCGTCAATCCTGAAGCAAGTGAAATCAACACCAGCTACGAATACGGCTGGAGCAACCCCGAACGCTACGCCATCAAGGCCCCCAAGGGCCTGAGCCGCGACGTCGTCGAGATGATTTCCAAGGCCAAAGACGAGCCCCAGTGGATGCTGGATTTTCGCCTCAAGGCCCTGGACATCTTCCTGAGCAAGCCCATGCCCGAATGGGGCGCCGACCTGAGCGGCCTGAACCTCGACGAGATCTACTACTACATCAAGCCCGAAGGCTTCAACGCCCGCTCCTGGGACGACGTCCCGCAGGACGTCAAAGAGACCTTTGAGCGCCTGGGCATCCCCGAAGCCGAGCGTGCCGCGCTGGCCGGTGTGGGCGCGCAGTACGAGTCGGAAATGGTGTACCACAACCTCAAAGAGGAGTGGGAAAAGCTGGGCGTGGTCTTCCTGTCCATTGAAGACGGCCTGAAGGAATACCCCGAGTTGTTCCGCGAGCACTTTGCCACCATCGTGCCGCCCGAAGACAACAAGTTTGCGGCGGTCAACAGCGCCGTCTGGAGCGGCGGATCGTTCGTGTACGTCCCCAAGGGCGTCAAGGTGGACATTCCCCTGCAAACGTACTTCCGCATTAACGCGGAAAGCAGCGGGCAGTTCGAGCGCACCCTGATCATCATTGACGAGGGCGCGCAGGCCCACTACATCGAGGGCTGCACGGCCCCGGCGTACTCCAGCGACTCGTTCCACTCGGGCGTCATTGAAATCGTGGTGAAAGAGGGCGCGCGCTTCCGCTACTCCACCATTCAGAACTGGAGCCACAACGTCTACAACCTCGTGACCCAGCGCGCCGCCGTGTACGGGAACGGCGTGATGGAATGGGTGGACGGCAACCTGGGCAGCAAGGTCACCATGAAGTACCCCGCCTGCTACCTGCTGGAAGAAGGCGCGCGCGGCGAAGTGCTGAGCATTGCCATGGCCGGGCGTGGCCAGCACCAGGACGCGGGCGCCAAGATTGTTCACTTTGCCCCGCACACCAGCGGCACCATCGTCTCCAAGAGCATTTCCAAGGACTCGGGCCGCAGCTCCTACCGGGGCTTGGTCAAGATTTACGAGGGTGCCAAGGGCAGCAAGACCAACGTGGAATGCGACGCCCTGCTGCTGGACGAGGAAGCCCGTACCGACACCTACCCGTACATCGAAATCGAGGAAAAGGACGCCAGCGTGGGCCACGAAGCGACCGTCTCCAAGATCAATGACGACCAGATTCTGTATCTCCAGAGCCGTGGCCTGAGCGAAGACGAGGCCGCCGGTCTGATCGTGCGCGGCTTCATTGAGCCGATTGCCAAGGAACTGCCGCTGGAATACGCCGTCGAACTGAACCGCCTGATCGAACTGGAAATGGAAGGCTCGGTCGGCTAAGGCGCATGGGCGGGGGCATCTGCTACGACAAGGCCAAGTGGCACTATGACGGCGATTTTCCGCCGGAGCTGCCCCCGTCACAGGGGTTTGTTCACACTGGCATGTTTATCAGCTGGTTGGCCGGGCGAAATCTCCTGGCAGATGGTCTCGCCGCCGAGGCTATACGGACACGACAACAAACTGGTGCACAGGTGTTTGAGGCCTGGGGTGGTGTCCTGACCAGTGAGATGCTGACGGCGGAGGGCAATGCCTTCGCCCGGCACTACTACGCCTCTGAGACGGGCGGCGGAGAATACCTCAACGATTACTTCAATCTGTTTGACGATCTGCCGTCCTTCTACCATGTGCCTGACACCTGGGATAACGCCGCCCGGGTGGCTGGGCTGATTGATGAGCGCTATGCCGAATGGCAGGCCGGACGCTGAAGTGGCGCAGCTGCGGCGTCCCGCCTGCCTCTGCTGTGACCGAGTCAGCGTGCGCCCCGAGCCCGTGCAAAGGAAAACATGACCCTTCTTGGCAATGTTGTGGTGGGCGCCGTCGCCCTGATTCATGTCTACATTCTGGTGCTGGAGATGTTCCTCTGGGAAACTCCACGCGCCATGAAGGCGTTTGGCACCACGCCCGCCCTGGCGGCCCAGACCCGGAGCCTGGCGGCGAATCAGGGCCTCTACAACGGCTTTCTGGCCGCCGGCCTGCTCTGGGGCCTGGTCACGGACCAGTTTGCTGTCAAGGTCTTTTTCCTGCTGTGTGTGCTGGTGGCCGGCGTGTACGGCGCCACGTCTACCCGCAACCCAAGAATCCATTTCGTTCAGACGGTCCCGGCCACGCTGGGACTGCTGCTGCTCTGGCTGGGCCGCTAACGCCGCCAGAGCCGCTGTTTCAGGAGACCCCATGACCCAATTCACCGACCAACTGGCCGCACACGGCGGCCCCGAGTGGCTGACGAGCAAGCGCCGCGAAAGCCTGGACCTCTTTAATACCTTGCAGGTGCCCACTGAAAGCGTCGAAGCCTGGAAATACACCCAGGTGGACGTGGACTTCACGGCCCTGCGCCCCCACGGCAAGCGCGACGTAGTCAGCGACGTGGCGGCCCTCCCCGCCAGCGTGCAGGAACGCCTCAACGGCACCGATGTGGGCGCTTTTCTGGTGCTGGACGGCCCCGACGTGGTCTACCGCACCGAACTGCCCGCCGAGCTGACCGAGAAAGGCGTGATCTTCACCGACCTGAAAACGGCCGTAGAGCAGCACGCTGACAAAGTGCAGCAGTACCTCTACTCCGTGGTGCCCGCCGAAGTGCCCGACGACACCACGATTGCCGCGCCCGGCACCACCCCCAGCAAGAGCCCTGACCCCAGCGAAGGGAAGTTCTCGGCGCTGGCGGCGGCCCTGTGGACCAATGGGGCGTTCGTGTACGTGCCGCGCGGGGTCGAGGTTGAATTGCCCCTGGGTTCCTTCCGCGTCATGAGCGAGGCCGGCACCTACACCGCCACCCGCACGCTGGTCGTGGCCGAGGACAACGCCCAGGTGACGTTCATTGATGAGCAGGCCAGCGACGCATTGCCCGGCACCTACGCGATTGGCGCCGTGGAACTGGTGGTCAAGGCCGGCGCCCGTCTGCGCTACGTGTCCATTCAGAACTGGGGCGAGGGCGTGACCCATATTCAGCGCCAGCGCGGCGACGTGGAGCGCGACGCCACCCTGAACAGCCTGGTGGTCACGATGGGCGGCACCCTCTCGCGCACCGAGATGCAGAGCTACCTGCGCGGCCAGGGCGCCGACAGCGAGATGCTGGCCCTGTACTTTGCCAACGAAAACCAGCACTTTGACCATTACACCCTGCAGCACCACGCCGCCCCGAACGCCCACAGCGACCTGCTGTATAAGGGCGTGAACGACGACGCCAGTGTCGGCGTGTTCAGCGGCATGATCAAGGTGGACCTGGGGGCCCAGAAGACCGACGCCTACCAGAAGCACCGCACCCTGATGCTGTCCAGCGAGGCCCGCAACTTCTCGGTGCCGCAGCTGGAAATCAACGCGAATGACGTGCGCTGCTCGCACGGCAGCACCACCAGCCCGGTGGACCAGGAAGCCCTGTTCTTCCTGCGCTCGCGCGGCATCAGCCGGGAGACGGCCGAGAAGATGCTGGTCACAGCGTTCCTGGAAGACGTGCTGGGCCGCGTGCCGCTGAAAAGCGTCGTAAAGTACATTGAGGGCATCATTGCCCGCAAGGTCGGCGCGGTTTAACGCCAGAGGCAGCTGCCTTCGCCGCCCCACCCCTGTAAGGTCGGGCGGCGTTGTTATGCCGGGAGGGTTCCGACCTCCACCGCGTCGGCCAGCACCGTTTGCGCCAGGGTCCACAGCGCCGGAAAGGCGCGCAGGCGAGGCTCCTTGAGCGCCCGCAGGCGCGCGGCCGTCAGGTCGGGCTCGCGCATGGCGCAGCCCAGGCCGCCCCCGGCCCAGGTCAGCAGCAGAGGCTGAAGGGCGTCCAGCGCGCGGGCAAACTGGGCTTCGGGCGTCTGCGCAGCCTCAAATTCGGCATGCAGGGCGTGAAAAGTGGCGCGCTGCGGCTCGGGCACCAGGCCGAACAGCTGCGCGGCGGCTTCGGTCTCAGCCCTGGCTTGCCGGGCGTGCGCTTCGGGGCTGGCGGCAAAGTGCAGGTCTCCGGCGTGAATCTCGACCAGGTCGTGGGTCAGCAGCAGTTCCACCACGCGCGGCAGGTTCGTGCCGGGCGCGGCGTACTCGGCCAGGGTCAGCGCCATCAAGGCCAGGTGCCAGGAATGTTCGGCGCTGTTCTCGGGTCGGCTGCCGTCGTGAAGAAAGGTGCTGCGGCTTACGGCCTTGAGGCGGTCACACATGAGCAGAAACTCCAGCTGGGCGGGCAGGTGCGGCGGCATGAGGCAGCATATAAAGGTCTTCGGCCGGCGTGAGCCTTTTTTGCTTTCACGCAGTCGGAGGGAGTGATAGCCCTAACAGTCGGTGGAGTTGAGACAGACGCTGTTCCCACCGTTCGCAAGAACGGTTCAAGTCGGGCGGAGTTGGAGACTGAGCCAACTCCGCAGGAGGAGAGGCAAACTGATGCGCTGGCGGTGTATAGGCGGAGCAGACGACAGGCTGATGGGGACGTGCTGGTGCTCCATCAGCAGAACGCAAGACCGCTGTTCCGTGGCGTCAGGCCACAGAGACCGGGCGGCACTCTGAACGTCTTTGCCCTCCGACCAAGCCGTGAGGGCGCCGTTCGCTCTCCTGGCCTGAACCCAGCGCGTCAACTCCTTCCCCATAAGTGTATAGAGGTCGTCTTCCGAAGAGGCTCTGGGGCAAGTCCACCTGGAGAACGGCGCCTCAGCGCGAACTGCTCTTCACAGACACTGGCCACCTGTCCACAGCGGCCCACGTCGTCCTTTCAGGCGGTTTGAACGCCGTTGCGCCCACTGTGTTTGACGCGGTACATGGCTTCATCGGCGCGGCGCTGCAACTCTGCAAATGCCAGGCCGTCCTGCGGGGCCACGGCTGCGCCCACAGAAGCGCTGATGGCCACCGGCTGCCCCTGCACCGTGAAAGGCTGGGACAGCACCTGCAAGAGCTTGAGGCCAATAGCGCGGGCGTCCTGAGGGTCGCGCAGGGCCGGCAGCAGCACGGTAAATTCGTCGCCGCCGGGCCGGGCCACCAGGTCTTCGCGGCGCACCTCGGCGCGCAGCCTCGCCCCCACCTGGCGCAGCAGGTCGTCTCCGGCGTCGTGGCCCATGGTGTCATTGACCGCCTTGAAGCCGTCCAAGTCTAGAAACAGCAGGCCCACCGGCAGGGCCTGGCTGCGTTGCAGGGTCTGTTCAGCCACCGCTTGAAAGTGCGCCCGGTTGGCCAGGCCCGTCAGGGGATCATGGGCGGCTCGGTGGGCCAGCAGCGCGTGGTCCTCTTGCAGCGCGGTGTGGTCTTCAAGCAGCTTCTGGGTGCGCTGACGTTCCTGCTCGGCCTCACGCCGCAGGGTGTCCAGCTGAAACTGCGCGGTCAGGAACCGGGTCTTGCGGTCCACGTCCTCGGCATGAATCTGGCGTTCCAGCGCGTGGTGGGCCCGCAGGGCGCTCAGGGCGCCGGGGTAGTCGCCTAGGGTTTCGCGGACCTCGCTCAGGGCGCCCAGCGCGTCCCGTTCCTGCCCGCTAATGCTGTGTTCCTGCGCCAACTGCAAGGCGCGCTCCAGGTGAGGCAGCGCCAGCAGCGTCTGGCCCTGCTGCAGGTAGGTTACGCCCAGACTCAGCAGCATCATGCACAGATGCACCTGTTCCCCGATGGCCTCGGCCAGCGGCAGGGCGCTCAGCAGGGCCTGCCGGGCCGCGTCCAGCTGGCCCAGTCGCAGCAGGCTGTCTCCTTCATACGCCTGCGTCACGACCAGATGCTGTTTCAGGTCTCTGGTCTGAAGGTTTGGCCGCATGTCTTTGGCCAGCGCCAGGGCCTGCTCGTAGTCGCCCAGCGCGTGATAATCCACCATCAGATTGACGCGGGCGCTGCTTTGCAGGGCGCTGTCGCCCAGTTGCCCGGCCACCTCTACCACTTCCTGATGCGCCTGAAGCGCGCTGGCGTTTTCACCCAGCTCGGACCAGACGGCGGCGATGTTGTTCAGTACCCGGACACGTCCCTGCTCGTCCCCGGCGGCCAGGGCCAGCCGCGAACTGTCCAGAAAGCGTTCCAGCGCCCCGGCGTAGTCGCCCAGGTGGCTGATAACGTTGCCGATTCCGTTGAGCGCCCGCGCCTCCAGCGCCTGGTCCCCTTGCTGCCGGGCGGCGTCCAGCGCCCGCCCAAAGGCCTTCTGGGCGTCCTCGTACTGGGCCTGGAAAAACAGCGTGGCCCCCAGCAGCACCTGGGCCTGCCCAAACCTCAACTGGTCTCCGTCGCGCTGGGCCTGCGCGGTTGCGCCGCGCGCCACGGCCTCGGCGCGGGCCGGGTCCACCACCAGCAGTTCGTCTGCCAGGGCCAGCTGCGCGTCCAGGTCCAGCCGCTCTGTGTCGGTCGGCTGGACCCGCGCGCTTCGTGTGGTGGCCCCGCCGTTCATCCCCTGAGGATAAGCCGCGCGTCTGACACCCACCTTGCAGAACACGAGGCTCAAGTCAGCTCTAGCATCCCTGTGAAAAGGAAGGCGACCAGCGGCCGCCTTTCTGCCTTCCTGGTCGCCGGGCCCAGCGGCCCTGCCCTGGGGCTACCGCTCCAGTTCCAGCTCGCCTTCTTCCTCGCCCCACCATTTGATGCGCCTCGCCTCAACCTGAATCATGGTCAGCCCCGGCGTGTCCAGGCCGTCTTTGAACCACTGTTCCAGGCTGCTTTGCCAGTGGGGCTCCATCGCCTCGCGGTCACTGGTCAGGGTCGCCTCGCCCTGCACGGCGATAAACAGCGTGCGTTTCTGGGCCTGAAAATTGAGCTGTACGTGTTTGTTTTTCTCAATGTCGCGCGCGGCGCGGGATTCGGCCCAGGTAAAGAAATAGCTGGTGCCGTCGTAGTCCACCTCGCCGTTGTTGCTCATGGGCCGCGAGCCCAGGTGGCCGTAGCTGGTCACGGTGGTCAGGAGGCAGTAGTCCAGGCCGCGCATCAGCTGTGCCAGGGCTTTCATGGATGGTTTTGCCATGCCTCCGATGGTAGGCAGCCCCGCGCGCCGGATGATGCAGCGGCCTTGACCGTTTGGTTACGCCTAAGGGTCGCCGCCGATCACGGGGTCGCGTTCAGGGTTGGGCACGCGGGCGATGCGGCGTACAGTCCCGTGTCTTCAGGGCGGCACAGGTCCCTGTCACGGCCCCCGGCAGAGGCGCCCACCATGAGACAGCTGAGGCTGCTTCCTGCGTTGCCGTGTCCCGTGCTTGCGGGCACTACCCGCACGCCGCCCAGCGTGACCGTTGCCTGCCCGCGCATCACCACCAGCACTTCATGTGCGGTGGAATGGGGGTGGTGACACTCATAGCTGCCACCACGCTAGGCAGTGGTCCAGCCGTGGTCAGCCAGCCGGGTGTCAAGCTGCGCCGGGGTGCTCACCACGGCCGCTTGGTCTAGTCGCACCGGCTGGCTGCTGTTCGGCACGCCGCACTGCGAGCGGAGGCGCCCGGTGTTCACGGCGCAGCGGTCAGCCACAGGGCGCGGTAGGGGTCCAGCACCACGGGCGCGTGCCCGAAGGTAAAGGCGCTGCCCGCCAGGTGGTCCAGCGCCTGCGGACCCAACTGGTCACGCAGCGCCCAGGCTGGGAAATTGATGGTGTGTTCGCTGAAGTTGTACACGCCCAGCAGCACGCCCTGCGGATGGTCGCGGCGCAGCAGCAGCACGCAGGGGTCGGGGCTGTCCACAGGGCGGCTTTCGACGCTGGCGTGGAGGTGGGCCAGCCCACGGCGCGCCGCAATCAGGTGGCGCAGGCCCGAATTCACGCGCCCGTGCGGGGTGCTGGGGTCGGCCGCTGCCTCCTGCGCGCGCGCCCAGTCCATGCGGGGGCGGTGAACCCAGCGGTTATCCAGGGCGTGTTCGGGGGTGTCGCCGTAGTCGGGGTCATTCAGCAGCGCCAGTTCGTCCCCCATATACAGCAGCGGCACCCCGCCAAAGCCCAGCGTGACGGCGTGCAGCAGCAGGATGCGCCGCACGGCCAGGTCGGTCTGCCGGGGGTCGCCCGCGTCCAGCGCCGCTTCCAGGCCGGCCAGGCTGGCGCACGACCCGCTGATGCGCCGGTCGCCGGTCTGCGGGTTGTGCTGGAACACCAGCCCGCGCGCAAAACTGCCCGGAAACTCGCCGCTGTAAAAGTCACTGAGAAAGTGGCGGTGACCTGGCCCGCTCAGGCCCACGCGGGCCGCGTCCTCGTCGCTGACCGCCCAGCCGATGTCGTCGTGGCAGCGCACGTACATGCCCCAGGTGGTGTTGGTCGGCTTGGGCGGAAAGGCGCGCAGGGCCTCTTCAAACAGGCGCACGTTGCGGCTGGCGAGGCTGCTCCAGAGCTGCACCATCAGGCTGTTGTGGTACGCCATGTCGCTGACCCGCCCGTGGTGGTCCCGCGTGCCCAGGTAATGAATCAGCTCGGCAGGGGCCACAATCGCCTCGGCCTTGAAAGCCACCGCCGGGGCCACAATGCGCGCGCAGGCCCGCAGGGCGCGGGTCAGGTGATGAACCTCGGGCTGGTTCTGACAGTCGGTGCCCGGCCGCTTCCAGAGAAACGCGATGGCGTCCAGCCGGAACACTTCCACGCCCCGGTTGGCCAGGTACAGGATAAGCTCGACGAACTCGCGCAGCACCGCCGGATTACCCCAGTTCAGGTCCCACTGATAGGTGTTGAAGGTGGTCCAGACCCAGCCTTCCACCTCGTCATTCCAGGTGAAGTTGCCCGGCGCGAAATCAGGAAAGATTTCAGGCAGGGTGCGCTCGTATTGGTCTGGCCCGCTGCGGTCGGGGAAGAGGTGAAAGTAGTCGCGGTAAACGGGGTCTCCGGCGCGTGCCTGCTGCGCCCAGTCGTGTTCCTGCGCCACGTGGTTCAGCACGAGGTCCAGCACCAGGCTGATGCCCCGCCCCCGCAGGTCGGCCGCCAGCGCCGAGAGGTCATCCATGCTGCCCAGGTCAGGGCGCACCGCTCGGTAATCGGCCACCGCGTAGCCGCCGTCGTTCTCGCCGTCCCTGGGCCGGAGCAGCGGCATCAGGTGCAGGTATTTGATGCCGAGCCCTTCCAGATACGGCACATGGTCCTGCACGCCCCGGAGGGTGCCGGCAAAGCGGTCAGCGTAGGCCACGTAGCCCACCATGTCCGGCTGCTGTAACCAGTCCGGGCGCAGCAGCCGGGCCTCGTCCAGCCGCTTCAGGTCAGCGGGGCGGGTGTGAAAGGCGTGCAGCATGACTTCTAACAGCTCCGGCAGCAGGGCCCCTATCTGGTCGCCGTACACCGCCCGCAGGCTCTCTTGCAGTTCGGGGCCGTAGCGCTTCAGGCGCAGGGCAAAGGTATCGGCCTCGCGGTCATCGTCAAAGGCATGCCGCACAGCCCCAGCATCCAGCGGCAGGAGGGGGTCAACTTGAGCCATATCGCCCAGCATAAACTGAATTTGGAACTGTTTCCATATTTCAAGGCCGCCCCATGACAAGGGGCCGCCAGCCCAGATTATTGGGGCTGGCGGCCCGGCGGGGCGTGGCGGTCAGCGGGCCACGAAGTCCAGCAGAATCTTGTTGAAGTCCTCGGCGTGAGTGGCGTTCAGGCCGTGTGGCGCGCCCTTCATGACGTGCAGCTCGGCCCCAGGCTGGTACTGCGACACGCGTTGCCCGCTCGCTTCCAGCGGCACGATCTGGTCTTTGTCCCCGTGCACGACCAGCGTGGGCACCGTTAGTTTGGCCAGGTCGGCCCGGAAGTCGGTCATGCCAAAGGCGCGTACACACTCCTGGGTGGCCACCGGCGAGGCCTGAAGGTACAGGCTGGCCGCAAAATCCAGAAACTCGTCGCCCAGCTTGCCCTTGTGTTCACGCCAGTTCAGGAATTTCTGGGTAAAGCCCGCCAGAAACTGCGGGCGGTTTTTGGCCACCTGCTCGACCATGGTTTCGACCTCGGTCTGGGTCAGGCCGCCGTCCGGGTTGTCGGCCGTTTTGAGCAGGTACGGCGCCACCGACGCCACCAGCATGGCGCTGCGCAGGCGCTGGGTGCCAAACAGCCCCGCGTAACGGCTGACCTCGCCGCCCCCCATCGAGAAGCCCACCAGGGTCACGTCGTTCAGATTCAGGCTCTCAAGCAGGTCGTTCAGGTCGTGGGCGAAGGTCTCGTAGTCGTAGCCGGTGGCCGTCTTGCCGGATTGCCCGAAGCCCCGGCGGTCATAGGTGACGACCCGGTAGCCGCCGTGGCGCAGGGCGTCAATCTGCGCTTCCCACATCCGGCCTGACAGCGGCCAGCCGTGAATCAGCACCACGGGGCGGCCCTCGCCGTAAGTCTCGTAATACAGCTCGGTCTGGGGGGCCAGGGTGTGTTTGGTCTGAATGGTGGGCATAGACAACCTCCGGGGAAAGAAAGGCGAGGAGAAGGGTGAAAGCGTGTGTTTCGTACCGTAGGGAATTACAGCTGCGCTTCTCTGAGGCGCCCCTTGAGGCCCCCTGAGCACCTGTTGGCCGCTCTTGAAGACTGGCGGCAGGCCATAAAAACCACCACCGCAAGGCAAGCCGCAGTGGTGGACAGAAGGGGTCTACGCTCAGGCGATGGCGCTGCGCTCGACGTTCAGGTACACCGCCACGTCATCCACGCTCTCGACCTGCGACAGCTCGACATAGTGGTGCTGGCCATCGGCGCTGTCGTTTTTGGTCAGCTTCACGCGGCCGTCTTCCAGATGGTCCACTGTGCCGACATGCTCGCCGTTCACGTCTTTGACCTGAAGGTGGTCGCCGCCCTGTTCCAGACGGGTTTTGACGCTCTGGGCAATGCGGTCGCTGATTTCACCGGCTTGGTTCTGGGTCATGCCGCCAGTGTGTGCCGCCAAGATGGCCGCCTGATGGCAGGAAGATTCAGGGCACTTCAACTCGGCCTTGAGTGAATGCTTAGGTGCCCGTCAGCTCGGCCCGCACCGCCATCAGCGCTTTGCCCAGCAGATTTTGACCCCAGGCCTGCCGCGCGCCCTCGGCCTGGGCTTCGTCAAAGCCTATGCCCCAGATGCGGTCATTAGCGGCGGCTTCGACCAGTTCGGCCGCTCCGGTGCCCAGAAGAAAGTCGCGCAGGTCCGGGTTCTGCCCAAACTTCAGCCGCAGCATGTCCAGGGCAATCTCGGCGCGCACCTGCGCCCACAGGTCATCGTCGTAGGGCGTGACCCGCCGGCCCAGCGCTTTGCACTCGGCTGGGGTAGAGGCGGCCAGAATCTGTGCCAGCGTGGCTTCATCGCCAAACAGGCTGGCCTTGCGCGCCATCAGGTACTGCTCGGCCCAGTGGTAGGTCACGCCGCCCTCAACAAACAGGCTGGGGTGAAAATTAGAGAACGGGTGCGCCGTTCGGTAAAAGTAATGGGTGGGCACGGTCATGCGTGACAGTGTTGCCCTTTGCCCGCGTGCGTGTCCTGCGCCACCTGGCTTGGCCCGCCTCTTCTATCTGGCCGATTCAGCTTGTCCCCGCGCCCGGTATCATGCGGGGCGATGACGAAAGACGGCGGCAAACAGGACAAGAAGGCGGCGCAGTACGGCGTCACCCCCCAGAGCGCAGATTTTAACGACTGGTACAACGAGGTCGTGAAAAAAGCCGATCTGGCCGACAACAGCCCGGTGGCCGGTGCTATGGTCGTGCGGCCCTACGGCAGCGCGCTGTGGGAGAACATCGTGCGCTGGTTGGACGACCGCTTCAAGGCGACGGGCCACGAGTCGCTGGTGTTCCCGACCCTGATTCCCATGGGCTTCATCATGAAAGAAGCCGACCACGTTGAAGGCTTTGCCCCCGAGCTGTTCACGGTGAACAAAATCGGCACCGAGGAACTGGCCGAGCCCTACGTCATGCGTCCCACCAGCGAAACCATCATCGGGCACATGTGGAGCGGCTGGCTCAACTCCTACCGCGACCTGCCCTTCTTGCACTACCAGTGGGGGAGCGTGTTCCGCGCCGAGCTGCGCACCAAGGCGTTTCTGCGCACCTCCGAGTTTTTCTGGCACGAGGGCCACACCGCCCACGCCGACGAGCCCGAGGCCCGCGCCGAAGTGCGCCAGATGCTCGACATCTACCACGAGTTCTGCCGTGACATTCTGGCGCTGCCCGTGGTGCGCGGCGAGAAAACCGCCAGCGAGCGCTTTGCCGGCGCCGTGGCGACCTACTCCATTGAAGGCATGATGCGGGACGGCAAGGCGCTGCAGTCTGGCACCAGCCACTACCTGGGCCAGAACTTTTCCAGGGCCTTCGACGTGAAGTTCCAGACGCGAGAGCAGAAAGAAGAATTTGCCCACACGACCTCCTGGGCGATTTCCAGCCGGATTATTGGCGCGATCATCATGACGCACGGGGACGACTTTGGCCTCATCATGCCGCCCCGCATCGCGCCCATTCAGGTCG
Source organism: Deinococcus arboris (assembly GCF_009755355.1). Lineage (GTDB taxonomy): Bacteria > Deinococcota > Deinococci > Deinococcales > Deinococcaceae > Deinococcus > Deinococcus betulae. Next base: position 18,573 of record NZ_WQLB01000013.1, read on the forward strand.
TGGTGATTCCGGTGGGCCGCAAAGACAACTTTGACCAGATGGTCGAGGAAGGCGAAAAGCTGGCCGCCGAACTGCGCGCCCAGGGACTGCGCGTCAAGGTGGACAAGCGCGACGGCGTGACCAATGGCTTCAAGTACAACAACTGGGAACTCAAAGGCGTGCCGGTGCGGATTGAACTGGGCCCCCGTGACCTGGAGAGCGGCGTTGTGGTCGTGAAAAACCGCAACGGCGAGGAAAAAGAAACCCTGGCCCGCGCCGAGGCGGTCAGCGGCATGACGGCCCGCCTGGACGAGATTCACGACTGGCTGTATGGCCGCGCCACCGAGTACCTGCTGAACCACACCCTGACTGTGGACACCTACGAGGCGTTCCAGGAGGCTATTGAGGGCGGTAACTGGGTGCGCGCCTACCACTGCGGCGACGCGGCGTGCGAAAAGAGCATCAAGGACGACACCAAGGCCACCACCCGCAATGTGCCCCTGGACGACGCCGAGTTCTTCCACGAAGCCGGAGAGGGCGTCTGCGTCAAGTGCGGCCGGCCCAGCGCCTACGGCAAGCGCGTGATTTTCGGTCGTCAGTACTAAGGGCGGTTGGGCAGTGGGAAAACCTCTGGTAGACAGATTGCTCTGACTGGGGAGCCGAACAAACGGAGAATGGGTAGACGCCAGTGCCCTTGAGCGAAGATGAGCCGCCGCCTGAGTGTCAGGCGGCGGTTTGTCTTGGCCCCACTTACACTGGCTTATGTTGCCTGCCGCTACCGACGCCGCCCTGCGGGCCCATGTGCGCGCCCTGCTGACCCAGGGACAAGCCCACCTGACGGCAGAGGCCGTGCTGGCTGACTTTCCGCTGAAAAGCATCAACCGGCGGTGGGCCGGCGTGCCGTATTCCGCCTTCGAGGTGCTCTGGCACCTGCGCTTTACGCAGCGCGACATTCTGGACTTCGTGCGGCCAGCACCTTACGAGGCGGTGCCCTGGCCCCAGGCGTACTGGCCGCAGAAAAAAGAGGGAAGCGCGCAGGACTGGCAGAACCAGGTACAAGCCTTTCGGCACGATCAGGCAGCGCTGCTGGAGTTGTTGGATGACCCGCACACCGACCTGCTGGCCCTCGTGCCAAACGGCAAAGAGGACCAGACCTGGCTGCGGGCCTTTCTACTGGTGGCGGACCACAATGCCTATCACCTGGGGCAGCTGGTGCTGCTCGAACGTCTGTCAACGGGCGAAGCCTGACGGCGGCCAGCTGCCCCTTATAGAAGTTGACCCGTTACGGTCAACCCGAGCGGAGCGAGAAGCAAAGGAGACGGGTTACGGGAGATGGATGAGGACGCGGTGCTTTCCCGAATCCTCAGGAATCGGACGCCATCCGTCTCAGGCATGCCAGTTTCACGCTGTCCCAGCGGCGGCCTTGCCACAGCCTCGCTTCCGGAATCCGGGCGCATTCGCGGTAGCCCACCCGTTCGGCGGCGCGGATCATGCGCCCGTTGCCGTCCCAGGTGGTCAGGGTGAGGACGTGGGCGCCTGTCTCGGCAAAGGTGGCGGCCGTCCACTGCTGCAGGGCCTCCGTGCCCAGGCCGCCGCCCCAGTGCTGTGGATCGTAAATCAGGATGCCCAGCTCCCACCAGCCGCCGCCCGTGGGGGCCTCCTCGTCTCTCGTCACCTGGCCGATGCACTGGCCGTCCAGGGCAATGATGCGCCGGTCTGATGAAGGCTCCTGTGCCTGCACGCGGGCCATGAAGAGTTCCAGGGTGGTGGTTGACGGTGGGCGCGCCGCATGAAAATAGGGGGCGTCCCACTGCTGCCAGGCAGGTGACGGTTCCCCGTGCAGCCAGCGCCACAGGACAGGGAGGTCACCGGGCTGACGGTCACGCAAGGTTAAGGTGGACACGCCCGGCAGTGTAGAGACCAAAAAAGACGCCGCGTGCTGCACGTGCGGCGCCTTCGTGTTGGCCTCCGGCGTTACACGCCCAGCGCCAGGATGATTTTGTGAAACACCCAGCCCAGCGCGATGCACACCGGGATGGTAAAAATCCACGCCTGCACGATGCGCCCGGCCACCTGCCACTTGACCTTTTTAAAGCCCTTGGTGGTGCCCACGCCCATGATGCTGGTCGAGATGGTGTGCGTGGTGCTCACCGGAATCCCCAGGCGGCTGGCGGTTTCGATAATCAGGGCGGCGCTGGTTTCGGCCACGAAGCCGTCCACTGGCTTGAGGTCCACGACCTTGAAGCCCATCGTCTTGATGATGCGCCAGCCGCCAATGGCGGTGCCGGCACCCATCGCGGCCGCCGCCGACAGGATGACCCACAGCGGCACTGTCTCGATTTCGGTGCCCAGGTAAGCCGCCAGCGCGAAGGTGATGATGCCCATCGTCTTCTGGGCGTCGTTGCCCCCGTGCGAAAAGGCCATGAAAGCGGCGCTGAAAATTTGCAGGGTGCGGAAGGTGCGGGTCACCACACGCGGTTTCATCCAGCGCAGCACCAGCCACGACAGCAGGAACATCAGCAGAATCGGCACGATGAAGCCCAGTGCCGGGCTGGTCACCAGGCCCGTCAGTGTTTTCTGCACGCCCTTGGGGATGATGATGCCCCAGCCGCCCGCCGCCACCCCGGCGCCCACCAGGCTGAAGACCAGCGCGTGACTGGACGAACTGGGCAGGCCCTTCCACCAGGTAAAGAGGTTCCAGAAAATCGCGCTGAGCAGCGTGGCGCCCACCAGTTCCAGCGTGGCGAAGTCCTGCGGCACGATGTCCTTGGAGATGGTCTTGGCGACCGCCGTGCCGGTCAGCGCGCCCACCACGTTCAAGACGGCGGCCATGGCGATGGCCTGGGCCGGGGTCAGGACCTTGGTGGCCACGCTGGTCGCAATGGCGTTGGCGGTGTCGTGAAAGCCGTTGATAAAGTCAAAAATCAGGGCCAGTGTCACGATGACAATCAGGCCAATCAGAGCCGTTTCCATAGTTGGGCCGTCAGTCCTTACGCGTTCTTGAGCAGGATGCTCTCGATGGTTTTGGCCACGCGCTGCGCCTGGTCGCTGGCGTCTTCAATCAGATTGACAATCTCGCCGCCGCGCATGGCGCGAATCATGTCAGGAACATCCTTGACACTGTCGTACAGGTGGCGCTGCACCTGGTCACTGATGGTGTCGCCCTGGTCTTCCAACGCCCGGATTTCGCTGGTGATGCGCGTCAGTTCGCCCACCCGGCTGCCCTGTTCCAGCAGCGGCATGCCCTGGGCCAGCAGGTCACACTGCGCGGCCACTACGCGCGCCAGCTCGGCCATCTGGGGCAGCGGCTGCTGCACGCCGTACAGGCTGAGCTTGCGGGCGGCGTCTTCCATGTCGTCCACCAGGTCGTCCAGCTCGTTGTTCAGGCTGATGATGTCTTCGCGGTCAAATGGCACGATAAAGGACTCGGCCAGCAGGTTGGTGATCTCGCCAGTCAGGCGGTCCCCCTCGTGTTCCAGGTCGCGCACGCGCTGGACCTTGGCCTCGACATCCGTGTAGTTCTCCAGCAGGTCCACCAGGGCCTGGGCTGTGGCGTGGGCGTTGCGCGCCGACGCCGTGAACTTCTCGCTGAACTTGGGGTTGCTGGGCATGAATTTAGACAGAACCATGACAATCCTCCCGAATCTTGTGCCCGAATGTCATAGAAATGTCAGCTCGGGCGGGCAAAGTGGAGCGGGAGGCGTCTGGGTGGGCCTCCCGCTTAGGGGTCTAGTGTAAGTGATGGGGAAGCGCGGGCGTCAGGGCACCGTGATCGGCGCCGTGAAGGTCGCGCGCCGCTGCTCGCCGTCGCTGCCAATGGTGTTGGCGCCCCCCGGTGTGCTGCCGGCGTCGGGGATGATGTCGCCGGCGCCGTAGCCGTCACCGCCAAAGATGCCGCCCATGACCTTCACGCCGCCTGCGGGCGGCGCACTCAGGCCCAGGGCCGTCCAGGGAATGGCCAACTCCACGGTTTGCTCGGGCAAGGTGCCGCTGGCGGCCTGGAAGTAGTCAGCGGCGTTCACTTCCGGCGTGGCCGAGGCGCTCTGCACGCGCCGCAGTTGTGCGGTCTGGTTCTCGTATCGGGCCACAAAGGCGTCCACGCCATTCACGCCGCCGCTGAAGGTGGCGGCACGTCTCCAGGCGTCAAAATTGTCGGCCTGGGCCGCGCCGCCTGCGCCTGTGTCCAGGTACAGAATGGCGCTGTTGCCTGCCACGCGGTAGGTGTAAGCGAGGTAAAGGTACTGGCTGTCACTGTCAGCGCGCAGACCCAGCCAGTTGTTGTTGGCCCCAAAGACCCCCTCCGCCGGGCTCTGCACGGTCACCTTGGGCGCCGTCCAATCGGCCAGGTTGCCGTCAATGCTGTACTTGGTGCGGGCGTCGCGGCTCAGGGTCAGGTCCGCGCCGGTTTGCGGGGCCGTGGCCGCGCGGGTGGAGTCCAGGTAGCCGCCGGCGCTGGCCTTCAGGGTCTGGGCGCCGGCTGGGGCGAACAGCGTGTAGGTGCCGTCGGCAAACGTCAGGGCGTAGTTGAGGTTCGGGTCAGCCGTGGTGGCCTCGACCAGGGCGCCGCTCAGGGGTTGCCCTGCGCCGGTCACCTGGCCCTCAATGGTCGCCGTCGGGACAGGCTTATCAATGAAGTCGTAGGTGCCGGTGTAGGCGCCGCTGACGCCCACCACATACGCGCGGTCGCCCTGGCCGGGGCCTTCGTAGCCGCTGTTTTTGGCTCCAGGGCCGTCGTTGCCAAATTTGAACTTGATCTCGCGGAAGAGGGGCAGCGTGACCTCGGTCTTCCAGAGACCGCGCGAGGTCTGGGTCATGGGCAATTCGATCTGCTGCCCTGTATCGAAGCGGCGCAGCTCAATAGGGCCGTTGCCCTGGCTGCGGGCGTCCACGGTGAAGGTGACCTTGACGGTGTTGCTGGTGCTGGGGGTGCCCGTCACGCTGCTGCCCTTGCTTTCGGCGCCGCTGGCGTCCACTGTCACCACGCGGAAGGTCGCGGCCGTGTCGTTGCTCAGGCCCCTCAGCAGATAAGTCCCCTGGTCACGGCCCAGCGGCGCAAAATTCACTAGGCGCTCGGCGCCGCCCTGCCGGACATAGAGGCGGTAGCCGCTGACTTTCGCGTCGCTGCTGGGGGTCCATGACAGCTGGGCGGCGCTGTCGCCCGCCTGGACGCTCAGGGCCGCCACCTCGGGCAGGCTGGGGTTGACGGTGCCCGCCGCTCCCGCGCCAGCGGGGGCGGTGACGGCCAGCACACTGCGCGGCGGCACGGTGCCCACCAGTTTGCCGCTGCTGACGGTCAGGGTGCTTGCCTTACCCGTGACCTCGGTCAGTGCCGTCCCCGAGAAGGTGCCCAGCAGCGGAACCCCGCCGCTGAGGGTGGACAGGTCCAGGGCCGTGTCGCCGCCGTTGACCACAAACACTACCGGTTGCCCGGCGGCGCCGTTCACGCCCGCGACCACCCGGCGGTAGGCCAGCACGGGAGCCCCGCCATTGGGACGCCACAGTTCCTGCTGGGCCCCGCGCGTCAGGGCGCGGTATTGGGCGCGAGCGGCAGCCAGGGCGCCCAGGCGCTCATCCAGGGTGCTGCCCGCCAGCCGGCTGAAGTCCATGTCCTCGCGGTTGCCCTGGCCCAGGGGGTAATCGTAGGGGTCGCCCTTGCCGGTCTGGGCGTACTCGGTACCCTGCCAGACGCTGGGTGTCCCGCGCGAGAAATACATGGTGGACAGCGCCATGTCCAGCCGCTCGGCCGCCTGCGCCGCACTGCCGCCCCGGTCGGCGACCTCGCTGACGAAGCGGCGCACGTCGTGGTTGTCCACGAAGGTGGTCAGGCGGGTGGGGTCGCGGTAGGCGCCGTCCTGCGCGAACACGTCGGCCACGCGGTCCAGATTGCCGCCCGCACTCGTCAGGTGGTCTTTCATGGCGAAGTACAGCGCGAAGTCAAACACGCTGGGCGATCCCAGCTTGTCCATAAAGCCCGCCAGATACGCCGGGTTGCCGTCAAACACCTCGCCCACCGACCAGAGTCTGGCCGGGTCACCCGCGCCGCCCGCTGCGAAAAACTGCTGCCAGTAGCTGTCGGGCACATGCTTCATGGTGTCAATGCGCAGGCCGTCAATCTGGGTGGTGTCCCGCCAGTAGCGCACAAAGTCATTCAGGTACGCGGTCACGGCGGGCAATTCCTGCTTAAAGTCTGGCAGGCCGGCCAGAGGACAGTCGGTGGTCTTGTTGCTTGACTGCTGGCAGTCGCCGTCATCGGTGTTCGGGTTGCCGTCTGGGTTGTCGGTATGGAACCATTCGGGGTTGGTCTTGGTTAGGGCTGCGCCGTAGCCAGCGTGGTTGACCACGATGTCCTGAATCACCTTTAGGCCATTTTTGTGCGCCGCGTCAATCAGGGCCTGGTACTCGGCCAGGGTGCCGTAGTGGGGGTCAATCTTTTTAAAGTCCTCGGCCCAGTAGCCGTGGTAGCCGGCAAACGCCTTGCCCTGGTTGGGGCCGCTGCCCACGGGAATGGCCGGCACCTGCACCACCACCGGGGTCACCCAGATGGCCGTAAAGCCCATGCGCTTAAAGTACCCCTCTTCAATCTTGGCCTTCAGGCCGGCAAAGTCGCCGCCGTGCCAGCCCAGAGGGTTGGTTTTGTCGGCCCGGTCACCTGCCTCCCGGTTGAGGCCGTTGTCGTTGGCCGCGCTGCCGCTGGCAAAGCGGTCGGTCATGGCGAAGTAGATCACCTCATCTTGCCAGCTGCGGGGCGCCGCTTCCGGCGAGCGAAAGGGGTGGCAGGCCGACAGCGACAGGGTCAGGGCAATCAGGGCACCGGCATGCCCGAAGGTCTGGAAGCGTTTCATGTAGAGCTTTATTGAATGGGGAAGCGCTTCCGAATGTCAATGGGAGCCGGCGGGTCAGCAGGAAGGCTGACGGTTATCCAACTGGGCACGGCTTACCCTGGGCTCTATGAAAGCCACCTGGAACGGCGCCGTCATTGCCCAGTCGAACGATACGGTGGTCGTGGAAGGCAACCATTACTTCCCGGCTGACAGTGTGAAGGCCGAATATCTGCGGCCCAGCGCCACCCACACCACCTGCCCCTGGAAGGGCGAGGCGAGTTATCACACCCTGTCTGTAGACGGTCAGGACAACAGGGACGCGGCGTGGTTCTACCCTGAACCCAAAGACGCCGCCCGCCAGATTCAGGGCCGCGTGGCCTTCTGGAAGGGCGTGCAGGTGTCTGAGGAGTGAAGAACGAGGTGGCGCTGGTCGAAAGGAAGGCCGCTGCCTGCGCAATCGGTTCGGTGTCCCCTTGTCGGGCGTCATGCTGGGCGTCCTCTGACCGCTCTGAGGCAGGCAAGGCAGGAGAATGGCGAATGGCCGCTAGCCGCTGGAGGGGCAAAAGGAAGGGCGGAGAGGTTACCCCTCCGCCCATCGTCTAACCCGACTTCAGTTTTCCAGCGTGACCGGAAAGTCCTCAGCGACAATGCGCACGCCCGCGCCACTGAAGACCGCGCGGATGATGTACTCGCCTGCTGGCAGCGCGCGGCCCTGGGCGTCGCGCCCGTCCCAGCGGATGGCCTGCACGTCCATCGTTTCGCCTGGTCCCACCTCGGTCAGCACGATTTGCAGGGTGCAGATGGTGTCGGTGGGGTTGGGGCGTACCACCTGGCCAGCGGCGTTCAGCACCTCAAAGCGTACGTCGCAGGCGCCGTGTTCCAGGCGGATGGGTTCCTCGCCCTGATTGCTCAGGGTAAAGGTCCAGGTATCGGCCTGCCCGACTTTCAGGCTGCCTGCGCCGCTCAGGGCCGCGCTGTGCGGGATCTCCAGCACCTCGCCCGTGGTGGGCAGAGTGGTGGCGCCGGTGCTGGGGGCTGCCGGGGTGGTGGGGGCCGGCGTGGCAGGCGTGGCCGGCGCCGTGCGGCCTGGCGGCAACGCCGGAATGGTGAAGATGGTGGTCTGGGCATGGGCCAGGGACGTCCCCAGCAGGGCAGCGGTCAGAAGAAGACGCGGGGTCATGCCCTTCACTCTGAGGCGGGCTGCCTGACGCTGCGTGAGGCCCACTGAAGAAAGCGTGAGGGTTTGTCCACAGAGCAGGTCACGGACAGCGGAGCCCAGGGCGGTGAACGGCAGAACCTCAGCCGATCTGAGGCGAACAGGACAAGTGACCGCAAGAGTCCGCGGCGGAGGCGGCATTGAGGGGGTGTGATCTGCCCCCAGAGGTGAGGTTCTGGCCTGAGTGGACTACCGCAGCAGGTTCAGCAGCGCTCCGTAAAGGTCGGTAAAGCGCTCCTCGTTCAGGGCTTGTGGGGCGTTCCAGGTGGCGGTGACACATAAGGTCCGGCCCGCCTGGGTGGTGACCTGCGTGGTCAGGTTCAGGACGCCGGGCTCGCTGCCGCCCTTGTAGCTGACCGCCCGAAAGTCGGCGGCGCTGGCCACCCCCGGATTCAGCTGGGTTTCGGGGAGGGCCGAGACACCGGCCATCAGGGTGCACAGCCGCCGGGCACTGACGAACCATTCCACGTCCAGGGCCAGGGGGCGGTTGCCCCAGCCCTCCAGACCGGCCAGCGACGCCGTGGCCGCCTGGGCCAGCACCGCGCGCCGGGCCGTCGGGTTCAGGGTGGCGGCGCGGTAGGCGCGCAGCAATTCCGCATTGGCCGGGTTTTTCAGGGCAAAGGCCTCGCGGGTGCTGGGCAGGGCGGCCTGGCCCAGCCGCGCTTCCACGCCCGCCCGGCCCACGGCGCGCAGCAGCAGGTCGGTGGCGGTGTTGTCGCTGACCGCGATCATGCGCGCGGCCAGGTCGCGCAGCGTGAAGCGGCTGCCGACAGGGGCGCCCTCCAGCGCTGCACTGGACGGCACCCGGTCGGCGTCCTGCAGCGTGATCTCGTCGGTCCAGGCCCGCGTGCCCGCCTGCACCTGGGCCTGCAGCTCACCCAGCACCGCCAGCTTGAACGCCGAGGCTACTGCCAGTGGGCGCCCCGCATTCAGTTCGGTCAGCGCGGGCTTGGCTAGCCCAGAGCCGCCCACCTCCTGCACCAGCAGGCTGACCTGGCCGGGCAGGGCGGCGAAGGCGGCGCGGGCCTCCTCCAGCGAGGCAAAGCTGACGGCCTCGCGCGGCGGGGCCAGCAGCAGCCCGGCAATGCGGCCCTGGGGGTCCAGCGTCAGGCTCGTGACCCGCACCGTGCCGTCCGAGAAGGTCAGGAGGGCCCCCTGGCCCTCTATGGTGACCGTTTGCAGCGTGCCGGACTCTGCCCGGATGCTGTCCAGCAGGGCGCTCAGCTCTGCGGCAGGCACAGCGGCCAGAAACTCTGGGGTCAGGAGGTCGGTTTTCAGCGGCACTTCAAAGAGGGCGCGCAGCGCTGCCTCGCGCCCGGCGGCCTCGGCAGTGCTGGGCGGCACCGGGGCAAACAGCAGCGTGACAAATCGGCCCTGGTCATCCAGTGACACCGAGGGAAGAAGGAGCGCGCCGCGTTCAAACACCGCCCGCAGCGTCCCGCCCTGTTCCTCGACCCGGACAAAGGCGCCGTACTGGGTGCGCAGGGCGTCCAGGTTCAGAGTCAGCGCTTGAAACGGCACCTGCGCCAGAAAGGACGGCGCAAAGTCGGCCTCCTGGGTCTGGCCGCTCAGCAGGCGCGTGACCGCCTGAGCGACAGCAGCGGGGGTCTGGGCCTGGGCAGTGGCCGTAAGGGTCAGGGCAGCGGCGAGGACGGAAAGAGGTCGCATGCTCTGATTTACGCGCGAATGGTGAAAGAGGTTCCAAAGAGGTCAGGCGTGGCCCGACTGCGGGCCAGGGCGTTCCTGGGCTGGTCACCCGGCAGCGGCTCTGCCTTGTTGGCTGCCCTGTGGGCCCTTCCGGGGGCTGCCGCCCGGCCCTTGAATGCTCTCTATACTGCTCGGCATGATTGACGCGGCCCAACTCGACCACCTCGCGCAGCTGGCCCGGCTGCACCTGACCCCAGAAGAACGCGCGGCGATGCACAGTGACCTGAACCGCATGCTGGGCTACTTCGAGCAACTGGGTGAACTGGACACGAGTGGGGTTGAAGAAATGCAGCGCCCTGTCAACCTGGTGAATGTGCTGCGCGACGACGTGCCCGGCGAGGTTTTGCCGCAATCGGTCGTGACGGCCCTGGCCCCCGACAGCCTACCCGACGGCCATATCCGCGTGCCCCGCACGGTCGAGGCCGGCTGATGGCTGGCCTGAAGCTCAGGGGCGGCCCCTCGCCTGTCTTGCTTGTCGCCGGCCGCCCTGGGAGGCTGTGATGCTCGACCTGAAATTCATCCGCGAACATGTCGGGGCCGTCAAACACGCCGTTCAGGTCAAGGGTGTGGCCCTGGATATTGACGAGGTGCTGCGGCTGGACCGCGAACTCGTGGAACTCAAGCAGCGCATAGAGGCCATGCAGGCCGAGCGCAACGCCAACGCCAAGCTGGTGCCCAAAGCCACCCCCGACGAGCGCCCCGCCCTGATTCAGAAGGGCAAGGACCTGGCCGAGGAACTCAGGGGCCTGGAACCCGCCCTGCGCGCCCATGAGGACAATCTCAAACAGCTGCTGCTGCGCGTGCCCAACATTCCGCACCCCAGCGTGCCGGTGGGCAAGGACGACAGCGAGAACGTGGAACTGCGCCGTGAGGGTACCCTACCCACCTTCGACTTTACGCCGCTGGACCATGTGGACCTGCTGGCCCGCCAGGGCTGGAGCGACCCCGAGCGCGTGGCCCGCGTGTCGGGCAGCCGCAGCTACCTGCTGAAAGGTGACGCGGTCATGCTGGAAATGGCCGTGCTGATGTTCGCCATGGATTTCCTGGCGGGGCGCGGCTTTACACCACTGTCGACCACCGCGCTGGCCCGCCCCGACGCATTCGTGGGCAGCGGGCACTTTCCGGGCGGCGAGGATCAGGTCTACAAAATCGAGGGCGACGAGCTGATGCTGGCCGGCACTGCCGAAGTGCCCGTCAACAGCCTGTACGCCGGCGAGCAGCTCACCCTGGACCAGCTCCCCATGACCTACGCGGCCATCAGCGCAGCGTTTCGCAGCGAGGCTGGGTCGGCGGGGCGTGACGTGCGCGGCCTGATTCGCGTTCACGAGTTCCGCAAGGTCGAGCAGTACGTGCTGTGTGAGGCCAGCGAGGAAGTGGGCCTGCACTGGTTCCAGACGATTCTGGGCAACGCCGAGGCGTTGCTGGCGGCGCTAGAGCTGCCCTACCGTGTGGTGCAGAACTGCACGGGCGACATGGGCGCGGGCAAGGTGCTGATGTACGACATCGAAACCTGGGTGCCGAGCGAGGGCCTGTACCGCGAAACGCACTCCTGCTCGTACCTGGGCGACTGGCAAGCGCGGCGCACCGGGCTGCGCTACCGCGACGAGGCCGGCAAGCTGGTGTACGCCCACACCCTCAACAACACAGGCATCGCCGCGCCGCGCATTCTGGTGCCACTGCTCGAAAACCACCAGCAGGCCGATGGGACCATTCGGGTGCCCGCCGCCCTGCGCCCTTATCTGGGCGGCAAGGCGACCCTGGGCCAGCCGGTGCGGTAAGTCAGGGCGGCCAGCAGGGCAGGTGCGGCCACAGCGGCGGCGCCTGCCCTTTACGCTGGGGGCATGAAGCGTTTTGTTCTGGTCTCTGCGCTGGCCCTGACCGCCTGCGCCCCGCCGCTGACCCCTGATCCCCTGCCGCCATTGTCCAGCAGCGCGCTTGGTCAGACCCTGAGCCTCTCGGGCCGCGCCGAGCGGTGGCCGGGCCAGGCCGCGACCCTGCGCTGGGTGGCGGGCGGCGCGGCGATAGGGGAGGTGGCAGCGGACGGTGCTTTTACCGTCAGTGCTGCTCAGCCGCCCGCCGGTTTGCCTCGGGTCTCCTTGCTGACCGCCTTGGGTCTGTGGGAAGGCGCCGATTGCTCGCTGAACACGGTGACCCTCAGCCGCCCAGGCACCGAGGCGTTTGTGCTGACCTCCCTGCCCGTGGGCGCACCGGCCCTCGGCGCCGCCAACAGTCCGGTCGTCCAACCGCCCCAACTGCGTGCCCAGCGGGGTGAGGCCGCTGTGACCCTGCTGTACGTGCCCCACGACGTTACCGTCAGTGGGCAGCGGGTGTGCCGCAGCCGCACCTCAGAGCCCACTGTCCTGCTGGAAGAAGCGCGCAGTGTGAACCTCGCGCTGAAGATCGGCTGGAACGCGCTGGCGGTGCAGTCGCGCTCCACCGGACAGGTGCAGGCGTTTGGGCAGACGATTTACCGCAGTACGGTCACGGTGCAGGGCGATACCCTGGGCAGCGGTGTCACCTGGACCTTTCTGAGTGACAGTCTTCCCAAGCCCTGAGCCGACGGGCATTCTGTTTAATTCAAAAAACTTTTAAAAAAGTAACTGTGGACAGAATGTTATGCTGGTCACATGGACACCCCCAGTCAGGTCGTGCAGGAAACGCAGGCCCGCTTTGCCCTGCGCCAGTCGCAGCGCCGCGCCCGGCTGGAGGGGCTGACCTTTGGCGAGGTGGCCGACAGCCCCGAGCGTCTGGCCGCCCGCCTGACCCGGCTGCATGTGCCCTTGCCCGACGCTCAGGCGCTGGCGCGCGGCGAGGAAGCCCCCGCCGACGTGGCTCCGCGCCTGCCCCCAGAGGCGCGCGGCAACCTGGAGCGGTTGCTGGGCGCCAACGATCTGGTGGGCGTGGCGTATCTGGAACAGGCGCGGGCAGCGGCCAATGCCGTGGCGCGCATCGTGCTGCGGGGTGCGCAGGGGCGTACGGTGGGCTACGGCACCGGCTGGCTGTGCAGCCCGCAGGTGATCGTGACCAACAACCATGTGCTGGGCACGGCCGAGGACGCCCGCGCCGCCCAGGCGGAGTTCTGGTACGAGTTGCGCATGGACGGCACCCTGCGGGAGCGCGTGACCCTTCCACTGGCACCGGAGACCCTGTTCATCACGAATGAGGCGCTGGATTACACGCTGGTGGCCGTCGCCGGGGACACGGCGGCCTTCGGCTGGTTGCCGCTGCTGGACGCTCCCGACAAGCATGTGATTGGCGAGGCCCTGAGCATCATTCAGCACCCCAGCGGCGAACCCAAGCAGGTCGCGCTGCGGGAAAACCGGTTGGTGGACCGGCTGCCGGACTTCCTGCACTACGAGACCGACACGGCGCCTGGCAGCAGCGGCAGTCCCGTGTTTAACGACGCCTGGGAGGTCGTGGCCCTGCATCACAGCGGCGTGCCGCGCACCGACGCGCAGGGCCGGGTGCTGCGCCGGGATGGCCGCCCCGCCGCGCCCGGCGACCCCGATACTGTCATTGACTGGATTGCCAACGAGGGGGTGCGGGTCAGCCGGATTCTGCAGGACCTGCGGGGCCGTCCCGAGGCCCAGACGCCGCTGATCCGTGACCTGCTGAATGCCCCGCGTCCTGCGCCGCCCACGGAACGTGCCGGGCCAGCCGCTGGCACCCTGAATCTGGGCACTGTGACCCCCACTCCCGACGGCACGGTGACGCTGCCCATCACGCTGAAGCTGCGGGTAGCCCCCTCAGCTGCCCCGGTCCCCGACGAGGCCCAGCCCTACCTGGACCCCGCCGACGCTGCCCAGGCCGCCGCCTACTACGGCGATCTACCGGACAGCAGCCTCCCAGCCGAACGCTTTTCAGCCCTGAGCGCCCTGCTGACCCGCACCCACACCCGCCCCAGGCGGTATAACCCGGCGCGCGAGCTGTACCCCTGGGTGGACCTGTGGCCGGACGGGCAGATTCGTAGCCTGTACTCGGGCCGTGTGCACAGCCCTGCCGAACTGATCGCCGCCGACCAGGCCGCTGAAGATCGCCGCACCCGCCTGGCCGCGCAGGAAGGGCTGCACCCCGACACCCTGGAAGCAGCTTTTCCCTACAACTGCGAGCATGTGGTGCCGCAAAGTTGGTTTGGGGCGCGCGAGCCCATGCGCGGTGACCTGCACCACCTGTTTGCCTGCGAGCCAGACTGCAACTCATTCCGGGGCAACACGCCGTACTTCGACTTTCCCGATTTCGGCGAGGCGCTGCGCAGCGAGTGTGGCCGGCGTGAACCGGGCGAATTCGAGCCGGCGGCGGGCAAGGGTGCGGCGGCGCGGGCCACGCTGTATTTCCTGCTGCGCTACCCCGGCGTGGTGCGTCAGTACGCGCCCCGCCACCTGGCAACCCTGCTGGCCTGGCATGCGGCGCAGCCTCCGGGTGACTGGGAACGCCACCGGAACGCCACGATTTTTGCCGCGCAGGGCAACCGCAACCCGCTGATTGACCACCCGGAGTGGGCGGCGGAGCTGGACTTCGCAGCGGGTCTGGGGGGCTGATAGCGGTCTGGGCTGGAGCCGGTCAACTCTCTCCAGGCGGAAGCCTGTGCGGCTCTGGGCGTCATTCTGGCAGTCCCCGAGCGGCTGTCGTCTGCGGAAACCAGCGCATCTGGTCAAAGTCGCTCAGCGGCCGGTTCATCTCAAAAAGTTCCGGTTGGGCTGCGGCCCGCTGCGTGCCGTAAAACCCGCCCAGGAAGCGCCGGGGGCCAGGGTGTGGATGGTCCTGAGTGTGAAAGAGACCTGCTGACTGACCCAGAAACAAGGTGTCGGTCTGGTAAGGCTGAGGCCTACCCAGGGACAGAGCCGTAACAGGCCGTCCGGCCCCTTCCAGTGTGCGGGCGCGGAAGGTTCCCTGGCCTGTCAGGGCCCCAACCGCGCTGTACCCCTGTCCCAGCGCCTCACGCAGCACCCAGCCGGCGGCGGGGGAACCGGCAAAATCGGGGTTCACGGCGATGTGTTCGTTGTGGGCCCAGAAGACCGTGAGCCCCTGGGCTCCAGCGCCTCCTCCAGCAGGGTCTGGGCCATGAAAGTGTCGCGTAAGCCCAGCCGGGCATGATCTGCTTCCAGCAGGTAGGCATCCACAAAACGCGCGGCGTTGCGGGCCAGGGCTTACCGCTGGGGGTCGGTGTCTACCGTCTCGATCTGGCGCAGGGCCCGCAGGGCGTCGTGGGCGCGTGGGTAGCCGGGTTCAAGTTTGCCGGCCTGATACAAACTCCGATTGAATCGAGCAGAATGCTCGATGAAATCCGAGCGGAGCGAGCAGGAACAGATACGGATTTTGCGTTATGGAAGCGCAGACGGTGCTTTTCCGGCTGTGCTGCAATTAAGCGGAATCCGTAGACACAGCTCCCGCAGCACCGGCGCCTCGTGGCCGGCATCTACCAGCAGCTGCACCCCCACGTGCGGCGGCTGCACATCCACGCCCACAAAACGCACCCGCTCGGCCGGAGGCTGGGCCGCATTCCAGCTTTGCAAGTCGCGCAGGCCCGCCAGAATCTCTTCGGTGTTCCAGCACCAGAAGCCCTGGGCCCGCAGCGCACTGGCCAGTGGTTCCTGGCTGTGACCGCGCAGGGCGGCGTCCAGGCGCCGGCCAGAGGCAAAGCCGCATTCCCAGGCCAGCACACGCAGCCGGCCCGTCTGGGCCAGGGACAGCAGCACCTGCCCTTTCCAGGTAAAGGCTTCGGCGCTGCCGTGGGTGGGTTCGCCCAGCCCCAGCACGCGCACCTCCGGTCTCTGGGCCAGTTCGCATTCTCTCTCGGTGTTCACCAGTCCACAGGGTAAGGGCCAGCGTACACTGCGCCCATGTCCACCTCTCCCTTTGACCGCGCGGTGCTGGCGGCGTTTGGCGACACGCCCGAGGCCACCCGCGAGCGCCTGAACCGCGAATTTGACCGCCTGGAAGCCCACCTGCAGGGCCGGCAGGCCGACTGGACGCAGGTGCAGCCGGGCCGCGACTGGACCCCGGCCCAGGAGACCGAACACGTCCTGCTGATTAACAGCGGGATTGCGCGCGGCATTGGCCTGCTGCTGTCTGACCGCGAGGTGCGCCCCGGTCCCCAGACCCCCGGCGAACTGACGCCGGACGGCCGCCGCGTGGCGCCTCCCCACACCCGTCCCAGTGAAGCCGGCGTGGCCTGGGCCGAGTGGCCAGACCGCTGGGCACAGGGCCGCGCCGCGCTGGACACGGTGACTGCTGACCTGCGCGCCACGCCGGGCCGCACCCTCTGGCATCCCTTTTTTGGAGAGCTGGACGCCCTGGACTGGGTGCGGATGGTGACTGCCCACCTGTACCAGCACCGCCGCGCCCTGGAACGGAGTGCCAGCGCGTGACGCTGCCCGCCCAGACCCGCACCGACAAGGGGGTGCGCGGCTTTGAGCTGGACCTGCATGTGGCCTTTGCCCAGCCTCTCCCCGAAGCCCAGGCCCGCGCGGCGCTGCTGATGCTGGAGGGCTTCACGCTGGACCTCTACCGCCCGCATCCGGCGGCCCTGCGCCGGGAAGGGGAGGAGGCAAGCCTGGACGCGGACGCAGGTGTGCCTTCAGCCCGCCTGACCGGTCCCCTGCGCGACCCGGAAGTCGTCCGCGCGGCTCTGGCTGCGCTGCTGGTTGGCCCGGCCCGCTATGTGGAGGTCGGCGTGCGCGGCTTTCTGCGCAGCGCTCAGGGGCAGACCGACTGGATGCCCTGGCGCCGTAACGCCGTGTTGCCGCGCGCCAGGGTGGCCGAGGTGACCTTTGAACCGGGCGTGCGCTTCGTGCTGGAGTAGGGAAGAGGGAGGGGCGACGGCCGTTCAGAGGGAATCAGCAGGCCTTTACACGCAAACGCCGGTCTGCAACGGGGGCGGGGGCGCAGTTGACCTCGTCACCCGTTCTTAGCGACTCCGCTGACACAGCCCGCTGTCTAGCGCGCTCACTAAGCGGAATCGCGCCCGCCTCGTTTCTGCATCTGCCCGCCTGACGGCGCTGCTCTCTCCAGCCACTTGAATGGCCCCGCCGGTATCAGTGGGGCCATCGTCGTCTGTTGGCGTGTCGGTTCCCCCGCTGCCCCTTGAGCACTGCTGGGGAGACCGACGCCACCCTATGCCTGCCCGGCGCTGCCTTACGCGCTCAGGGGAAGGACGGTTGCCCGAGCCTTCTCGCCCTGGGCGCGCGGGCGCAGGTTCAGGACCAGCAGGCGCGTGTCGGGGCGCAGCAGGTACGGCAGCGCCGAGTCATGTAGTGCCGACAGGGCGCGGGCGCTGTCGCTGGCCGGAATCCCTTGCAAGACCACCACGGCGCGTGTGGCGCCGGCGTTCGTCCAGATATCGGCCGTCCCCAGGCGGTCATCGCCAGTGGGGGCGCGGTACTCGAAAGCGTGGGCGCGGCGCAGCAGGTGCATAGGTCTTGGCTCCTTGGAAGGGGAAAGCGGCGAAGAAAACGGCAGACGACAGCAGTGTCCGGGACAGTGTGGACAGCGGGGCACGGCTTGAGGTTCGCCTTCAAGCTTACGGGGTGGCCTGGTGGCCTTTGTCCCCCCCGCCGGGGTGTTCTTGCTGATGGGCGCAGCATGACCGAGCTCTGTTGGACGGGCGTGAAAAAGGGGTGTGTCTGGTCTGGGGGCGCTCATACGGGAGGCGCTTTCAGGCTGGGTGTGCCTCCACTGGCAAGGCTTCTCTCTCACTAGCGGTCTGCCACCGCCCTGGTCAACCGGTCATTCTCACCGCAGGGGCCAGCCTGGCGCCTGTACCTGGAAGAGAACAGCCTCCGCTAGCACAGTGCCATCGGTTGCGCCGCTCAAACTGGCAGTATGGCCGCCGCCTCTGGCCTACACTGCCCGTGTGACGGCCCCCGTGTCCGAACTGTTGCAGGAATATCAGGGGTATGTGCTGGCCTACCGCCTGCGCCGCGCTGTGGGGGGCCGGGTGGCGCCGCCGGGGGACCAACTGACCCTGGCCGGCTACGCGGCCGTGCGGCTGGAACGGCAGGACCTGGCCCGCCGCCTGGTCCGGGAGGGCCTGGACGCGGTGTGGATGCGGCGCCTGGACAGCCTGTCGGACCAGCTGATGTTTGGCTTCTGGCTGAATCCGGCCGAGGTGGCGGCCTTTTTGCGGGCGGCCATCCGTGAGGGCAGTCACCCGGCGCTGGGCGAACCGGCAGCGTTTGCGGCCCTGCTGACGCCGGGAGAACGTGCCCGGCTGGGCGAAGCCGGGGTGGCGCAGGTGTGCGCCCACCACCTTGCCTGTTTTGCGCTGGCCGCGCCCATGCTGGACCCCGACGGCCTGAACACGGCCTGGCAGCGCGTTGAGGCCACCCGTCCGCCCCTGTTTCTGGACGAGCTGAGCGGATGAGTGGGCCACTGCTGGCCCGGCTGGGGCAACTGGGCCGCGCCTTGCTGCCCCGCCCCTGCCCCGGCTGCGGCGCGCAACTGGGAACGCAGGTCGGCCTCTGTGCAGCGTGCCGCGTAGACCTGCGCGCACGTGTGGAACACTTCAGCCCCCTGCGCCCACGTCCCGAGGCGCATCTACTGACGCTGGGGCCGTATTCGGGGGCCCGCCGGCGCGCGGTGAGGGCACTGAAATACGCCCAGGTGCGCGAGCTGGCCGGGGTGCTGGGGTCCGCCCTGGCTGCTGGCGTGCCCGCCGAGTGGGCGGTGCAGGCGGTGATACCGGTGCCGCTGCATCCCAGCCGTCAGCGTGAGCGCGGCTTTAACCAGGCTGAACTGCTGGCCCGTGCCCTGGCCACGGGGCTGGGGGTGCCGTGCGTGAACGCCCTGCGCCGCACGCAGGCAGGCGCCCAGCAGGCCCGCCGCCGCGCCGCCGAACGGGAAGACCTCCGGGGGGCTTTTGAGCGGGGTTCTGCCGTGTTGCCGCCAGGCGCGGTGCTCTTGGTGGACGATGTGTTTACCACCGGTCAGACTGGCCTGGCTTGCCAGGAAGTGCTGCGGGTGGCCGGCGTCCCCGCTGTGTATATGGCTGTGGTGGCCAGATGAAGAGGCGGTGCGCGGTGAGTTCCCGCGCACCGCCTTCTGCCTACAGTTTTTCCCCGACTGGTACGGCTTCACTGAGCCAGTTCTCGCGGGGTGGCAGGGGACAGGTCCACTGCGGGCTGTAGGCGCAGTATGGGTGGTAGGCCAAATTGAAATCCACCCGGATCAGGGGGCCGTCGCCGCCCAGTTGCTGGTCCAGCGGGGCGTCCAGATAGCGCCCGGCGCCATAGGTCTCAGCGCCACTGGTGGTGTCCCGGAATGGCAGGAAGACGCGCGCCGGCACTTCCTCACCCAGGGGGGTGAACACCAGCAGGGTGTGCTGACCGCCGGGCAGCGGCACCGTGACCTCGCCGTAGCGGGCCATCACGCGCACCTCACCGGTATTGGTCTCCAGCGGAAACTCGGCGCTGGCGTCCTGGGGGAGCCGGGTCAGCGGCAGGGTAAACGCCCACGCTTCATCGGGCGCAAAGTAGCTCAGGCCGCGAAAGGTCCCCGTGTTTACGGGGCCGTTGCCAGCGGCAAAATGCTCATCCTTGCGGCGGCGAAAGTCCAGCAGGGCGTCCGCGTAGGCGGTCACGCTTACCAGTCCACCTTCACGCGCTGCCCGGCGTATTCCACCACGTCACCCCGGCGCAGCTTCTTGCGGCGGCGCGTTTCAATGTCGCCGTTCAGGCGCACCTCGCCGCCCTGCACCCGGAACTTGGCCTCGCCGCCTGTCTCGACCAGCCCGCGCAGTTTCAGGAAATCCTGAAGGTCCATGGTGTCCTGTTCATTCGTCATGCCGGGCAGCGTAACAGGGTTGGGCCGCCCGGAACCGTGAGGGGCCGGTCCCTCAGCCCTGACCGGCCCCGTGCAGTGCGGGAATCGTGCGGTCAATCGAGGCTTGCCCTCAGGGTTTGTACTGCGCGGCAAACAATCTCACGTCGGCGTCGTCCACCTTGCCGTCGCCACTCAGGTCGCCCACGGGGGTCGTCTTGCCGTGGTTGTTCATCAGCACGGCCAGGTCGGCCAGGTCAATCTTGCCGTCGCCGTTCAGGTCGGCGCCGCTCAGGCGGGTGCGGGCAGAGGCGGGCGTCCAGTCGGTCAGGCGCAGTTCGCGCGCCAGCTCCGTGCGCAGGGCGTCTTGCAGCGGCAGCGGCCCCCGCGGGTTGAACTCGATGCGCCGCTCACCGTTGACGGTGACCACCCGCGCCGCCACATCCGGGTTAAAGGGCGCCGCGCCGCCCAGGGCCAGCACCACGCCGCTCTTGGTGTCCAACGTAACCGGCAGGTCGGGGCTGCTCAGGGCCGTCAGGGCCGCCTGCACCGCCCTGGTCAGCTCGTCGCCCTGGGGCCGCAGTTTGACGGTGGCGGCCTGGGCGCCACTGGCTAGAGGGGCCAGCAGCAGCAGGGCCAGCAGCACCCGCTTCATGGCGTTCCCCGCGCGGCCACCAGGGCCTCACGCAGCTTGACCGGGTCGGTAATAGTGCCGGCTTCCACACGCCCGTCGGTCACCGGATAAAAGCCCTGGTTAAAGCCCACAAAGGGACTGTCCAGCCGCGCCGTGTACAGCAGCGCCACTACCTCCAGCCCCGGCCGCAGGGCCGGCACGTCGGCCAAGTCTTTGAGCACGAACAGGGCCGGGGCGCCCTCCTGCTTCGGCAACTGCGCGGGGTCGCCTGCGATGGTTTCGGTGACCGTCAGCGGGTAAACCAGGTAGGTCACGGCGCCATCTTTGACTTCCACGCTGGTGCCCAGCTTGGCGCGCACAATCACCTCGGCCTTCTTGGCCTGCTGGGCCAGGGTCAGGGTGGGGGCGGTGGTGGCCACGGCCAGCGAAGTCAGCAGGGCCGCGCCGGTCAGGGCGGTGCGGAGGATGGCCCTCATTTCTGGTCTCCGGGTGCCGCCGGCGGGGGCGTTACTGGGGCTGGGGAGGTGACTGGGACAGTCGGCGCTGGTGTGGTTGGGGCTGGCGCCGCCGGGGTCGTTCCTGACGTCCCGGTTGGGGTGGTCGTGGGTGTCACTGCCGGCGCTGCCTGCTGCTCGGCTGCTTTTTGCTCTGCGGCCTTCTGTTCTGCGGCTTTTTGTTCCGCTGCCTTCTGCTCTGCCAGCTTCTTTTCCTCGTCGGGAAAGAGCTTCTGGGCCAGCAACTTGCCCTCGCCGTCGCGGCCCTCGTAGGCCAGGACGGGGCTGGCGAGGGTCACCATGGCAGTGGGTTTGACGGTCAGCAGCGCTACCCGCGCGGCAGTGCGCGGCACCGCTTTGAAGCCGATGTCCACCAGCACGCGCCGCCCCTCCTGGCGCCAGAACACCACGTTGCTTCCCTCGGGTTGCACGCGCGTGACGGTCACGCCGGCTGGCAGCTCCCAGCCAAAGCGCGCGGCCCGAACGGCGCGCGGCGCGTTGATGGTCAGTGGGATGCGGGTCTCGCCGCGAATCTGTCCGGCCGGCAGGTTCAGGGCCAGGCTCAGGGGCGGCAGGTCCTGCACCGTCAGCGTGACGGTTTTCGACCTCGTGCTGAGGGTCGAATCGGTGACTTCCAGCGTGAAGGTGTAGGTGCCGGTCTTGGTGGGGGTGCCCACCAGCTGCTGCCCTTTGAGGTTGATGCCCGGCGGCAGGGTGCCGCCCGTCGCGCGCACGGTGTACGGTCCGGCCCCGCCCGCCACGGTCACTGGGGCCGTGTACGGCTCGTTCAGGTACACCGGGGGCAGCCCGGACGGCGCCTCGACAAACGCCAGGGCGTCGCGCCCGGTGGTGGCCGAGGTGCCGGTGATTTCCTGGCCGCAGCCAGCCAGCGCGCCGGCCAGCAGGGCGCCCAGCAGCCACGCACCCGCGCGGCCCGTCGAACGGGAGAGTGCCATATGCACAGCAGTTTACCCGCGTCCCCGCCCTGCTGCGGTGAGGTCTGCATGTGGGCGGGCCAGGGGGAGACTCGGCGGCGTCCTCTGGGCCGGCAGCCACGGGGATCAGGGGTGAACTCAGGCCAGGGGCAGTGGGTCAGCTTGCGGTTCGGGCATCCGCTGGGCACGGCGGTCCAGGGCTGTTCTAGGTTGGTCACGACCCCTCAGGCCATGTTCTGAGTCTTTTGACAGAGTTGAGCGGTCCCCAGCCGCATTACACTGCCCGCCATGACCATGACACTTCCCGCCCCGCCCCGCGTGGGCGAGCGCCTGGGCCGCTACACCGTGCAGCGCGTGGAACCTCTGCCCGAGATGAGCGGCACGCTGGTGCTGCTGACCCACGACCTGGGTGCCCGGCACGCCCACGTCATTCGCGCCGACGACAACACCACCTTTGGCGTCACCTTTCCCACAGTACCCAGGGACAGCACGGGCGTGGCGCACATCCTGGAGCACGTCGTCCTGATGGGCAGCCAGCGCTTTCCTGTCCCGGACCCATTTTTTTCCATGATTCCGCGCTCGCTGAACACCTTCATGAACGCCATGACGGCCAGCGACTGGACCACCTATCCCTTTTCCACCCGCAACGAAAAGGACTTTTTCAACCTGCTCTCGGTGTATCTGGACGCGGCGTTCTTTCCGCTGATGCGCTACGAGAGCTTCCGGCAGGACGGCCACCGCTTTGAATTCGAGACGCCCGACGACCCCACCACGCCGCTGAAGATGCAGGGCGTCGTCTACAACGAGATGAAGGGCGCGATGGCCAGCCCCAGTTCGGTGATGTGGCGGGCGTTTGGCAAGGCGCTGTACCCGGACCTGACCTACGCCAACAACTCGGGCGGCGCGCCGGGCGATATTCCGGGCCTGACCTACGACGCGCTGCGGGCCTTTCACGCCGCGCACTATCACCCCGGCAACGCCTTTTTCTACACCTACGGCGCCCTGCCCCTGGAGCGCATCCTGGCGGAGATTGAAGCGCACGTCATGTCCCGCTTCTCGCCGCAGGTGCTGGATGTCAGCATTCCTGACCAGGCCCCATTCTCGGCGCCCCAGCGCGAGGCCGTGCGCTACCCCAGCAGCGACACCGAGCGCGGCGCGCAGGTGCTGGTGGGCTGGAAACTTGGTCACAGCAGCGACCCGCACCTGAACCTGCGCTGGAGTGTGCTGAGCGACGTGCTGCTGGGCAACCCGGCGGCGCCCCTGACGCGCCCCCTGATCGAGTCGGGCCTGGGCAGCGCCCTGAGTGACCTGAGCGGCTACCGCGATTCCTTCCGCGAGGGCGCCTTTGCGGCGGGCCTCAAGGGCCTGCCCGCCGGCAAAGCCGCCGAGGTGGAAACCCTGGTGCTGGACACCCTGCGCGAGATTGCCGGGGCGGGCCTGGACCCCGAGCTGATTAGCAGCAGCCTGCACCAGTTTGAAATCATGCAAAAAGAGGTCAGCAACAGCGGGCAGCCCTACGGCCTGCAGGTGATGTTCCGGCTGCTGGGACCGTGGCTGCACGGCGGCGATCCCGTGACGGGCCTGCGCCTGGACGACGCCCTGGACGCCCTGCGCGCCGACCTGGCGGCAGGCCCCGTCTTCGAGCCGCTGCTGCGCGCCCTGCTGGACAACCCCCACCGCGTCACCCTGGAATTGGTGCCTGACCCTGCCCTGGCCGCCCAGGTAGAAGCCGACGAGGCCGCGATGGTGGCCCGCCTGAGCGCCGACTT
Organism: Deinococcus arboris; assembly: GCF_009755355.1. GTDB lineage: Bacteria > Deinococcota > Deinococci > Deinococcales > Deinococcaceae > Deinococcus > Deinococcus betulae. The sequence continues at coordinate 41,884 of NZ_WQLB01000013.1, forward strand.
TACCCCCGAGGACCGCGCGCGCATCCTGGCCGACAGCGCCCGCCTGAAGGAGGTGCAGGGCCAGCCCAGCGACCCGAATATCCTGCCCACCCTCACCTTGGCCGATGTGCCCGCTCAGGTGCCGGCCGCGCCGTATATCACCCAGGGAGAGGCCCACGTTCAGGTGGCCCGCGCGCCGCAGCCCACCGGCGGCCTGACCTATCTGGACCTGCGCCTGCGCCTGCCAGCCCTGCCGGATGACCTGCTGGACGCGCTGCCCCTGTACACCTACGCCCTCACGCGCAGCGGCGCGGCCGGTCAGGACTACGCCGCGCTGGCCCGCCGCATTGAGGCCGTGACCGGCGGCGTCAGCGCGAGTGTGGGCGTGGGCAACCCGCCGGACGATGTGGACGCCCTGCGCCTGGCCGTGACCCTGAGCGGCAAAGCCCTGTCCCGCAACGCTCCCGAACTGGTGGGTGTGCTGCGCGATCTGCTCGTGGCCCCCGAGTTTACCCGCGAGCGTCTGGAGCAGCTGCTCAAGCAGCGCCTGGCAGGCTTTAAAGCCAATGTGGTGAGCAGTGGCAACGTGTACGCCGAGCGCTTGGCGACCGCGCAGGTCAGCCTGTCGGGAGCGCTGAGCGAGCGCTTTGGCGGCCTCTCGGCGCTGGCCACTCTGCAGCGCACTGTAGAAGAGGACGGCCTGGAGACCTTGCTGCTGCAGTTCGCCCGCTTACAGGCGTTGCTGCTCAGCAGTGAGGCCCTGCTGACGGTCACCGCCACCGAGGCCGACCTGAGGCTGGACGTGAGCGCCCTGACAGAGCCCCTGACCGGCGGCGCCCCAGTCGGTCGGCCTGCCCCGGCGTTGGCCCCCCGGCAGCCGCAGGCCCGCACCACCGACACGCCCGTGTCATACAACGCGCTGGCCTGGCCCACGGTGCCCTACACCCACCCGGACAGTCCGGCGCTGCTGGTGCTGTCGCGGCTGCTGCGCGGCGAATACCTGCTCTCGGAAATCCGGGAAAAGGGCGGGGCCTACGGGGGCGGCGCCAGCTTTGAACCCCGCACCGGCCTTTTTGCCATGAGCAGCTACCGTGATCCCCACATTGCCCGCACCTTCGGCGTGTTTGCGGCGGCCCGCGACTTCCTGAACACCGAACTGGGCGACCGTGAACTGACCGAGGCGATTCTCTCGGCCAGCAAGGTGCTGGACCCGCTGACCAGCCCGGACACGGCGGGCTCGGCGCGGGTCTTCAGCGACAGTGCCGGCTACACCCCCGACGTGCAGGCGGCGTACAAGGCCCGCCTGCTGGCCGTCACCCTGGCCGACCTGCGCCGCGTCATGGCCGCCTGGCTGACCCCAGAGCGCGCCGCTTACGGCGTGGTCACCGGCCGCGACCCCAACGAGGACACGGGTGTGCAGGACCTGGGCCTGACGTTCGACGTGCAGAGCATTTAAGCCGGCCTCCGACCGGCCTTAAGCAGGAGGCCCGGTGAACTCTGGGCAGGGTGGGCAGGAAAAGGATTGCCGTGAGAGAGGCGTAGGCAGTCCCCTTCTTGACCGTTACAAAGCGCCATCTGTCTAAGCCGGGCAAGACAAGGGGCCGCCAGCGTGATGCTGAGCGGCCCCCTTCTGCTGCGGTTTAACTCCAGTTCCACACGGTCGGCTCGTACTCATACGACCCGGCGCCCAGGCGGCGCAGGTGGCCGAGGGCCTGGAAGGGGAAGTGGTAGCCCGTGACCCAGAGCCCTTCAGTGACAATCCGGTCAAAGATAGTCTGCCGGGTGCGGGCCGCCAGCGCGCCGTCGGTGTCGAAGCTGACGTACGCCCCTTCGTGCTTCAGAGACAGCAGGAAATGCCCGCCGGCGTCGCCCAGCACCATGACGCCGCTGGGGCCGCTGCCTGCCAGCAGGCTCAGGTGCCCGGCGGTGTGGCCCGGCGTGGCCACCGTGGTCAGGCCTGGCAGGATGGTCTGTCCTGGCTGCACCAGGGTGAACTTGTCTTTCAGGGCAATCAGGTTGGCCTGCACGGCGGCGCTGGGGCTGGCCTGAGTTGCCCAGAAGTTGTATTCGGCTTCCCCCATGAGGTGCTGGGCGTTGGCGAAGGTGGGCGAGCCGTTCGTGGTTAACCCGCCGATGTGGTCGCCGTGGCCGTGCGTGATAAAGACGGCCGTGATGCTGCCTGGTTCGATGCCTGCCCGGCCCAGATTGGCCGCCAGCTGCCCGCCCGTGCCGCCGCGCCCGGTGTCCACCAGAATGCGCTGCGTGCCCATGTCCAGCACCACCGGATTGAAGTGGTTCACCGTGTTCGCAGCGGCCACGCTGTACTCGGCCAGGGTGGCGGCAAACTCGGCCTGGCGCTCAGGATTGGCGCCCCATGTGGGCAGCAACGCCGGTAAGGGTGCGGCGCCGTCACTGACCACTGTGAGGGTCATGTCCCCAATCTTTTGCCGGTAAAAGCCGTTGCCGTTCATGGGCAGGGCAGGGGTGGCCGGCGCAGCGGGCGTGGCGGGTGTCGCCGGGGTGGCGGGCGCCGTCTGGGCGCGGGCCAGCGGCGCGGCGGCCAGGACGGCCCCAGCCGCTCCCAGCAGCCGCAGGGTGTCGCGGCGGGCGTTGGGCTGAAGATCAGGAAGGGCGGGCGCAGCGGGGTCAGGGGCCATGACAGAAAACCTCCAGAAGAAAGGCGGCGGCAGGCGGCAAGTCGGACGCCTTCACGTTAAATGGCCCGGCTACCGTCAAGGTGTTGCTGGGCCTGCCTTTTCTGCCTGAGGACCTTCAGGCTTGCTTGACCCTCAGCTCATGCGGGCTGCGATTAGGTCTTGAAGAGAGCTAAGTCAGGTGGACTGAACTGACAAAAGTCTGTAGCCGAATCAGCGTCAAATTCAGGACTGGCGGCCTCAGTGTGCGCGCAGCCAGGCCAGCAGCTCGGGCTCGGCCAGCGGCGGGGTGATCGCGTACCCCTGCGCGGCGTCGCAGCCTAGGTCGCGCAGCACGTCAAGTTGCTCCTGGGTCTCCACCCCCACCGCCACCACCTGCAGGCCCAGGCGGTGCGCCAGGTCGATGGTGGCCTGGGTCAGCGTCAGCGATTTCTCGTCGCCGGGCAGGCGGGCGGTCAGGGTGGGGTGCAGCTTGACGGCACTCAGGGGAAAGCGGGTCAGGGCGGTCAGACTGCTGGCGCCCTCGCCGAAATCGTCCACGCTCAGGCGGGCGCCCAGAGAACGCAACTGTTCGAGCAGCCCCAGGGTTTCCTGACTGTGGTCAAGCAGGCTGCCGGCCGCCACCTCGATGTCGGGCGCCCCCTCGGCCGAGAGCAGCGGCAGCAGCCGGCGCAGGCCCGCGCTGCGGCGCAGTTCCTCCAGGCCCAGGTTCACGCTGACCGCCCACTCGCTGTAGGCCCCTGCCAGGGCGCCGCGCACGGCCTGGCGGCCCAGCACGGCTTCCTGCACGACCCACTCGCTGATATGGGTAATCAGTTCGCTGCGGCTGGCCAGGTCCAGAAAGGTGCTGGGGCTCAGCATCCCCAGTGTGGGGTGATTCCAGCGCAGCAGGGCCTCGGCGCTGAGCGCCCGCCCGCTGCGCAGCGACACGGCCGGTTGGTAAAGCAGCGTGAACTGGCCCTTGTCCAGCGCGCCGCGCAGCGCCTCTTCCATCTCGAAGGCGCGGGCCACCTGGGCGCGCAGGGCCGGATTAAAGACGCTGTGCTGGTCGCGGCCCTGCCGCTTGGCGTGCTGCATGGCCACCTCAGCGTCGGCCAGCGGCGTGTCCCCGGCGGCGCCCGCCACCCGGCTGGCGGCCCCCAGCGCCCCCGTGATGGCCACGTCGCGGGACCCCGCACGCAGCGGCACCTCCAGCGCGCTCTGCACGCGGGCCAGCGCCGCCGCCTCGTCCAGGCCGGGCAGCAGCACGGCAAACGAGTCGTCGGCCAGTCGGGCTGCCTGGCCCTGCGTCTCGGCGGCCAGGTCATTGAGGCGCGCGGCCACCTGAATCAGCAGGCGGTCGCAGGCGGTGCGGCCCAGCGCCGCGTTCAGTTCAGTGAAGCCGTCCAGGTCCAGGCAAACCACCGTGGCGCCTTCGCCTGCGGGCTGCGCGCCACCCAGCGCTTCACGCAGGCCGGTGCGGTTGAGCAGGCCGGTCAGGGCGTCATGGCGGGCGTCGTGGCGAATCTTGGCCTGGGCGCGGCGCAGCGCCGTCAAGTCCCGCAGGGTCAGCAGCACGCTGCCGCGCGACCCGCCGGCCTCGCCGCCCACGCCCGCCGCGCGCAGTTCCATCTGGCGCACGGTGCCGTCGGGCAGGGCCAGCAGAATTTCGCGGCGCAGCGGCAGCTTCAGGTCGCGCCATTCGGGCACTGTCAGCGGCTCGCCGTCCGGCGTAAAGAGGCGCACGCCCAGCTCACTCATGACCCGCGACACCGCCAGGCCCACCAGCCGCGCGGCGTCCACGCCTAGCAGGCCGGCGGCCCGCTCGCTGACCAGCTGGGCACGGCCGGCGTGATCCACCAGAATCGTGGCGTCCTCCGAGAGCGACAGCACCTGATTCATCACGCCCAGCGGCGCGCGCCCGGCCTGGCTGCTCAGCTCGCCCTGCGCGACCAGCAGGCCCGCTTCCGAGGTCCGGCGCACGCTGAGGCTGAGAGTGCCGCCCGCCGCCAGCTCGACGTCCGAACGGGCTGCGCCGCCCATCGCCGCCAGCCGCACGAGGTCGCGCACCGGCTCGGACGGCACGTTGGCAAAGCAGGGCCACACCCACAGCGGCGCCCCGGTCGTCACGGGCGCCGCCGCTGGCAGCAGTTCGGTCAGGCCGTGGCTGGCCTGCAAGACCGCCCCCGATTCGGACAGCAGCGCCGCTGGGGTTTCGGTGTCCAGCAGCGCCGAGACCCGCGCGGCGCGTTCGTATTCCCCGCTGACATCCTGCAGGGTGAGCATGACCCCGGCGGAGGCCGCGCCGTAGTAGGGTCTCGCCTCGCCGCGCACCCATAGGGCCTGTCCACCCTGTTCCAGCTGTTCGTCGGGGAGGCGCACCGACCGCCCCGCCCCCGCTTGCGCCAGGGCACTCAGCCAGCCGGGCCGGTCCTGAAAGACCTCGGTGGCGGGGCGGCCCGTGACCTCGGCTTCGCTGATCCCAAACAGTTCCAGAAAAGGCCGGCTGACCTTGCGAAACGCCAGGTCGCCCGTCAGCCAGGCGGTCGCCACCGGCAGCTGCGTGACCAGCACCTCGGTCTCGCGGCCCTGACTGTCCACCCGCGCGGCGGCCAGCAGCATGGTCAGCACCTGCGCGGCGGCGTCGGGGACGGCCGGGCCATCGGACCACAGCAGGCCCAGCAGCGCGCCGTCGCGGGTCAGCCAGGTCATCTCACCGCGCTCGAACCACTCGTCGGGGGGCACGAGGTCGGGGCCAGCATTCTGGGCCGGAGCGCCGGCCTGGACGCGCAGCACCTCCTCGCCCAGCGAGGCCAGCAGGACGGCGTGGGGGGCGTGAACGCGCAGCAGGTCACTCAGGGCCGACTGCACGGCAGAAAAGGTTGCCGCAGGACTCATGCTAAACCTCGGTTCAGGCCGCGCAGCGGCGCGGGGAGTGAGAAAACGCAGACAGGGCGCACATCTGGCATCGTGTCACGCCAAGTCTTACCGCCTTCGTGCAAACTCCGGACACTGGGGCGGGGGCGGCGGCCCTACCGCCCGCCAAAGATTCCAGGGTCAACCGGGGCGCTGGCCGCCACCACCCGCGCCACACGGGCCGCGTCCGGTTCGGTCAGCAGTTCAGCGGCCTCGGGGGCGCCCACCACCGCTTCTCGCAAGGCCAGCCCTGCCGAGGCGCCCCAGTGCACCAGCTCCGTCAGGGCGCGCCGGCCCGCCGGGCCAAAGCGTGGCCCGAAGGCGCGGGCCAGCACGACCGTTTCGCCCGGCAGGTGCAGCAGCGCGCCGTAAGCCGCGCCCTCGCGTTCGCCCTGCCGGTCGGTGACCAGAATCAGCTGCCCGCCCGAGAGGTGAGCGCTCCCAAAGCGCGCCTGGACCGCGGCCCACGATTCCTGTGGGGCGCCGCCCACGCCCAGCGGCTCTGTAATGTTCATGGGTGCAGCATAGCCCTGTGCCCCTGGGCGCGCACTATTCTGGGCGGCATGAGCGCCCCCCTTCCCACCCTTATCGCCCAGGCACGGGGCGGCCGGGTCGTCCGCACGCCGTTTCTGAACGCCGACGACATAGACCGCCGCCTGCTGAGTGGCGACGACCTGAAACACAAGCTGGCCGGCGGCTTTCCCGACGCCCGCCGGGTGGTCCTGACCCTGTACCCCGCCCATATTCCCGAAGTGGACAGCGGCGTGACCGTCTACCGCGTGACCCCAGATGAGGGCGGCCCGCCCTGGGACCTGCAGGACTTCAGCGTGCAGCTGCGGCGCCTGGGCCTGAATGAAGACCAGCTGGGTGACCTGCGTGAGGAACGCGGCGGCTTTCTGCTGGCGGCCACGGGCAAGGCCGCGCAGGCCCTGAGTGCTCTAAGCGAATTGGGCGGCCGCCCGGTGGAGGTCGAAGAGGTCGGCGAGAGCGCCGGCAAAGGCAGCAAGCTGCGCGAGGTCGTGGTGCCGTCCATGCGGGTGGACGTGGTGGGCGCCAAGGGCTTTGGGGTCAGCCGCGCGTACTTTCAGCAGGGCATTGACGGCGGCAAGGTGCGCCTGAACGGGGCCCCGGCGCGGGCCAGCAGCGAGATCCGGGAAGGCGACTCTCTGAGTGCTGACGGCCTGGGCCGCATTGATTTCAAACGGGTGGTCAACGAAACCCGGCGCGGCAATTACAAGGTCGAACTGGACGTCCACAAGTAACCGTGATTGACCTGACCGCGCGCAATCCGGTGCCCAACCCCAGCGACCTGACGGCCGAACTGGTGCCCAGTCCGCGCTACCGGCAGGTGCGCTTTGAGACCTACCACCCCAACCCCGATTACCCCAGCCAGGCGGCGGCCCGCACGGCCCTCCAGGCATTTTTGAAGGGCGCGCAGGTGCGGCCCGGCGGGTTTCGGCTGTTTCGCCGCGCCAAGCCCGAGGGCCGAGGGCTGTATCTGGACGGCGGCTTCGGCGTGGGTAAAACCCACCTGCTGGCCAGCGCCTGGCACGCCGCGCAGGGCACCGCCGCCCTGATGAGCTTTCAAGACCTGATGTACATCATCGGCGCCCTGGGCATGATCCGCGCGGTGGACGCCTTCCGGCAGCATGACCTGCTGCTGATTGACGAGTTTGAGCTGGATGATCCGGGCAATACGCACATGGCCAATACCTTCTTAGGCCAGTTGATGCCGGGCGGCACCAGCGTCATCGCCACCAGCAACACTGAACCCGGCGCGCTGGGGCAGGGCCGCTTTAACGCCACCGACTTTCAGCGGCAGATTCAGGGCATTGCCAGCCGCTTTGACACCTGGCGTATTGACGGCCCCGACTACCGGCAGCGCGGTGTGCGGCCCGAGGACACCCTGAGCGCCGGAGAATACGCCGCCTGGGAAGCGCGCCAGAATCCGGTCACATTGGCCCGGATCAGTCACCGGGACCTGAGCCGGCATCTGCTGCAGGTGCATCCCAGCCGGTTTGCGCAGTTGCTGCAGGGGGTGGGGGCGGTGGGGGTCACGGACCTGGCGGCCATGCCTGACCAGAACGTGGCGCTGAGGTTCGTGCATTTTATTGACAAGTTGTATGACCTGGGGCTGCCGGCGGCGTTTACGGGGCAGAGTCTGGGGGGGCTGTTTATCGATACGTACCGGCATGGGGCGTATGCGAAGAAGTACAGCCGGTGTTTGTCTCGGCTTTCGGAGGTGTTGAAGGAGGCGCGGGTGGGGTGAAGGGGGGTTATGTAGATGTATGTTTCCCCGATTGCCCCACCCCCCAGCCTCCTTCCCCAGAGGGGTAGGGGGAGCAGACGTTGGCACTGGGCAAGAGTTTTGACTGGAGTTGGCGGGATTGCTCCATTCGGTAACGTGTCCGGCTTCGACGCCATCCTTCGCCGCACCGGAAGGGCCTGCGCGCTGCGCGCACAATGGCCTCGCCTGGACCTGGGCGATAGGGGGCAGGAAGGCTTGGTGCGTTCGGTAGGTTCTACTTTTGAAAAGACAGAAGGCGCCGTTGCTCTTGTGCGCTTGCCTTTGAAAAGTAGAACCTCGTGTTTGAAGCGTTCCTGCCTGCCACTTTTACAAGGCAAGCAACGGAAGCCGTCGTGCGCGCAGCGCGCGGGCGTGAGACGATGGGCGGCAGGTATGCCACGGCGTCCACAGCGCTGAGAGGCCTGGCCTTTCCGCCGCGCCACTTATCCCTGCCTAGCGCAGCGCTGCTCCCCCTGCCCCTCTGGGGGAGGGGGCTGGGGGGTGGGGCAATCCGGGCAAACGAGCGCGTCCAACCAGCCTTCTCCGCCCTTAAGCACTCCCCCGCCGCATCCGCTTCTCCGCCTCAATCGCCCGCTGCAAATCCTGAATCTGCCGCAGCAGCCCGAGCTGCTCGGTGGGCGCCGCCCCTGCCACCTGCGCCTTCAGTAGATCCACCTCAGCCCGCAGCGCGTCAATGCTCAGGCCCACCTGAATGTCGTCTACAGCAGCAGCGGCATACGCCCCCACCTTCTGCTCGTACTGCTGACTGTTCTCCCGCCCAATCGTGCCCGCGTCGCGGCCCTCGAACATCAGGCGAATGAGGAGCTGTTCCTCAGGCTGTCCCCGGAACACTTCCAGAATATCGTCAGGACTCTGGGCGCCGCGTGCCGCCAGCATGACCTTGCGAACGGCCTCGTTGCGCCACGGCATGGAACCGTCCAGCTTGGCCAGCAGGCTGGGATCTACCAAAAGCTGTTTGAGCAGTGCCAGCTCGCGGTCTTCCTCGGCCCGGGCGGTGCTCATGCCCGCCAGGTGGGTATCGGTCAGCGTGCGGCGCTTGGCCTTGCTGGCAATCCATTCCATCAGGGCGTCAGGCTTGATGCCCAGCGTTTCGCAGGCGGCGGCGCGCACACCCTCGGCAATCTCGTCCAGGGGGTCGAGGTTCTGCATACGGGGCAGCAGTTCCATCAAGATGCGGCGCTTGCCCTCGCTGGTGGCGGTGCCGTGTTTTTCAATGGCGGCCTGCACGCGGTAGCGCACTTCATCCAGGCCACTGGCCAGCGCGCGGCGCAGGCTCTCGTCATCGCCGGCCAGCAGGGTGTCGGCGGGGTCTTTGCCGCTGGGCACACTGGTTGCTCGCACCCGGAACTTGGCCCCTAGCACTTGGTCCAGCCCCGAGAGGGTGGCTTTCAGCCCCGCCTCGTCGCGGTCAAACAGCAGCACGAGGCTCTGGGCGCCCAGGCGTTCCAGCAGCGCGGCGTGTTCGGCGGTCAGGGCGGTGCCCAGGGACGCCACAGCCCCCGTAAAGCCGTGCTGGTGCATGGTAATCACGTCCATGTAGCCTTCGACCACCACCAGATCGGCGCCGCTGCTCAGACCACCCCGAGCCTTGTCCAGCCCATACAGCAGTTCGCCCTTGCGGAACGCCTCGGTTTCTGGCGTGTTCAGGTACTTGGGCTTGCTGTCGTCCAGCACGCGGCCCCCAAAGCCCACCAGGCGGCCCAGATGGTCGCGGATAGGAAACATCACGCGGGCACGGAAGCGGTCGTACACGCGGCCAGATTCCGGGTTCTCGGTCAACAGACCGGCCTCTAGCAGTTGCCGTTCGCTGACGCCCTTCACGCGGGCGTGCTTGAGCAGGCCGTCCCAGCCGTCGGGTGCGAAGCCCAGTTCAAAGGCGTCAATGGTCGCCGGGGTCAGGCCACGCCGGGCCAGGTAGTCGCGGGGCGCTGCGCCCAGAGGACCGGCCAGGCTGTCGCGGAAATAGCCCAGGGCAAAGGCGTTCACGTCGTACAGGTCGCGGCTGCTGCGCTCGCCGTACTTGGCTTCTACCTGCACGCCCGCCTTCTCGGCCAGTTTGCGCAGGGCGTCCCCGAAACTTAGGTTCTCAGTGCGCTGCACGAAGGCGAACACGTCGCCGCCCGCCTTGCAGCCAAAGCAGTAGAAATAGCCCTGCTCGGTGTCCACCTGAAAGCTGGGGCTCTTTTCCTTGTGGAAGGGGCACAGGCCCTTCAGGCGGCCCTTACCTGCTGGGGTAAGGCGCACGTATTCGCCCACCACGTCCGCGATGTTCAGCCGCGAACGAACGTCCTCCTTGGTGCCGATGTGTCCTCACCCCCCTGGGCTCAGCGGCCCGATAGACGGCCAGTGTACTCTGCCTCTGCGTGTTCCCGCTAGAGCCAGAAAATGACCTCTGGGACAGCAAAAAAAGCATGAGAGACGGGGAGGCCGGCCTGAACGGTCTCCCGCCCCCTTTAGTCCACATAACCGCGTCTGAAGGTGTCCCTCATCCCCCCGGAAACCGGACAGGCGAGGCTGGGCACATGACCAGCAGCTACAAAGTCAGCCAGAGCGACACGACCCACGGCCCCGAAGGCGAGCACCACCTGATTCGCGGCGAGCAGAGCAGCATGCGCCTGTGGCACCGCGAGGAGCCCAGCGGCGAGAAGCCCGAAACCATGAACGAGTACGAGACGCTGGGCTACGTCATCGAAGGCCGCGCCGAGCTGACCGTGGACGGCCAGACCATTGCGCTGGCGCCCGGCGATTCCTACCGCGTGCCTATGAACGCGCCGCACGCCTACCGCATTCTGGAAACGCTGACGGCCGTGGAAGTCACCAGCCCGCCCACCGAGAAGTAAACGCACTGGAGTCCAGGCGCCGCTCAGCCCACCGCTGGGGCGGCGCTCTTTCTTGCCCAAGCCCTCATGAACTTGCCTTCAGGGCGCCGTCACCCCGCCTGAGCCCTTTCCCGGCACGCTAAGGCGCATGAGCGACCAGACAGGGAAGCCGCTGGCCGGCAAAGTGATTGCCATTCTCGCCGCCGATGGAGTGGAGCAGGTGGAACTGGTGAAACCCAGAGAGGCGCTGGAAGCTGCCGGGGCCACCACCCACCTGATCAGCCTGAAGCCAGGCCAGATTCAGAGTATGGAAGGCGACATCACGCCCAAAGACAAATACGACGTGGACCACACGGTCACGCAGGCCAACCCCAGCGACTACGACGGCCTGCTGCTACCCGGCGGCACCGTCAACCCCGACAAGCTGCGGCTGGACGCCTACGCCATGCAGTTTGTGCGCGCCTTTTATGACCACGGGCAGCCTATGGCCGCGATCTGCCACGGGCCCTGGAGCCTGAGCGAAACGGGGATCGCCAAAGGGCTGAAAATGACCAGTTGGCCCAGCCTGAAGCACGAGCTGGAGCTGGCGGGTGCCGAGTGGGTGGACAAGGAAGTTGTCGTGGACCGGGGCATCGTGACCAGTCGGAAGCCGGACGATATTCCTGCATTTATTGAGAAAATGATTGAGGAATTTCAAGAGGGGGATCACAGCAGCAAACGGTAGAAGGGGAGAGGCGGGCCGCAGCGCCCGCCTCTCCCTTGCATACATGAGATTGAGGCAGTTTGGAAATGCTGTGCTGGACGCTGTGAATCAGTTGAATGCGTGAGAGTTGACACTGGGTGCATATCGGGCTATCTTGGTTTTATCACCGCCGAAGAAGGCGGGTTTTTTATTTTGTACGAGTTTACCTTTGAACGGCTATCTCCTTCTTCAAAGGACGAATGGTCACGACGCGCTCCATCGGCTCTTTGTCGGCACCCCACATAGCGCGCAGGCGGAATACTTCCATGACCCGTTCCTCTGGCGTGCGGTCACGCCATTCGGCTGAAGCCGGGGGCTCGGCGCCCTTCTGGTAAATCTTGACGGTGGCTTTGCGGGTCATGAATCTCCCAGTTCTTCTATGTCGGCCAGATCGCGCAAGCGGCCTGTGGCGCGTTTGTTCGTCTTGAGTGTCTCTATATCCAGCACAGGGGCTGAATAACCTGCCAGCGAGAGCATCACGCGACGCGGGTAGGCCTCGCTAAATGTCACGCCATCCAGGGAGGTCAAGAGGTCAATGCGGTTCGGTTCATAACCGAGTTGAACCACGATGTTTTCTGTCAGAAAGTCCTGCTCAGTCAGGCCCAGGCTACTGAAACCGAAGTCACGCAGAGCTGCTACAAGTCTCTGTGCGTTATCCACGCTGATCTCTAACCAGATGTCCAAGTCTTTGGTGTATCGCGGGTGGCCGTGGGCAGCTAAGGCAAATGCGCCTGCTACCAGGTACCGCACTTGACGCCCATTCAGCGCTTCCAAAAAGTCACGGAAATCGTCGGAGAGGTGCGTCACGACTTCAGTTTAGAACGGGCTCAGCTCGTTATTGGAGTCCGGCCCGCCCAGGCCCAGGCTGGGGCAGCCCAGGAATTTTAGTGAAGCGGTTCAGGGCGGTCGTGGGATATGGCGTCTTCATAGAGCCTGACTGGTGTAGCGGGTGAAAGACGGAGTGAGGCTAGATCGCTTGCGTCCTCAATCAACTGACTGCAATGCGAGAAAACGCTCACAGTCCGTTAAATGCTGCGGCCTGAAATGGGCTGGGCCACAACGAAAAACAACGGCTTCCATCTGGGAGCCGTTGCAGGTCTGGAATCGTGAGGTGATTTACGCCTCGACGTAATCCTCCACGGGCGGGCAAGAGCACACAAAATTCCTATCGCCATACACGTTGTCCACGCGGTTCACGGCCGGCCAGTATTTCCACGCCTTCTGCGTGCTCGTGGGGTAGGCCGCCGTTTCGCGGCTGTACGCGCGGTTCCAGTTCTCCGCGATCAGGTCGGCCTGGGTGTGGGGCGCGTGCTTCAGCGGGCTGTCCCCAGCCGTAATCAGCTCGTCCTGCACATCCTGAATCTCGCGGCGAATACCCAGCATGGCCTGAATAAAGCGGTCTAGCTCGGCCTTCGGCTCGCTCTCGGTGGGCTCGATCATCAGCGTGCCGGGCACCGGGAAGCTCATGGTGGGGGCGTGGAAGCCGTAGTCCATCAGGCGCTTGGCCACGTCTTCTTCGGTCACACCCGTGGCCTGCTTCAGCGGGCGCAGGTCAATGATGCACTCGTGCGCCACGCGCTCGTTGCGCCCGGTGTACAGCACGGGGTAGGCGCCCTTGAGCCCCTGGGCAATGTAGTTGGCGTTCAGCAGGGCCACCTGCGTGGCCTTCTTCAGCCCCTGCGCGCCCAGCAGGCGAATGTACAGGTACGAGATAGGCAGGATGCTGGCGCTGCCATAGGGCGCAGCACTCACGGCCCCCGTCTCGCTCTCGTTCACGGCGCGCACGACGTGGTTGGGCAGGTAGGGGGCTAGATGCGCCTTTACGCCAATGGGGCCCATGCCGGGGCCGCCGCCGCCGTGGGGAATGGCAAACGTCTTGTGCAGGTTCAGGTGGCTCACGTCGCTACCGATCAGGCCGGGCTTGGTCAGGCCCACCTGGGCGTTCATGTTGGCGCCGTCCAGGTACACCTGCCCGCCGTGCTGGTGAATCAGCTCGCAGGCTTCCGTCACGCGCTCCTCGTACACGCCGTGGGTGCTGGGGTAGGTGATCATCAGGGCGCCCAGGTTGGCGCTGTGTTTCTCGGCCTGCGCCTTCAGGTCGTCCATGTCGATGTTGCCGTCGGCGTCGGTCTTCACGACGACCACCTGCATGCCCATCATGGCGGCACTGGCAGGGTTGGTGCCGTGGGCGCTGGCCGGAATCAGGCAGACGGTGCGGTGGCTCTCACCGCGCGCCTCGTGGTACTTGCGAATAACCAGCAGACCCGCGTACTCGCCCTGGGCGCCGCTGTTGGGCTGCAGGGACACAGCGTCGTAGCCGGTAATGTCGGCCAGCCACGCTTCCAGTTCCGCCAGCATCTCGGCGTAGCCCTCGGTCTGGTCGGCGGGGGCAAAGGGGTGCAGCTGCCCAAACTCCGGCCAGGTCACGGGAATCATTTCCGTGGTGGCGTTCAACTTCATGGTGCAGGAGCCCAGCGGAATCATGCCGTGCGTCAGGCTGTAGTCCTTGTTCTCCAGGGACTTGAGGTAGCGCAGCATCCCGTGTTCGCTGTGGTGGGTGTTGAAGACGGGGTGGGTGAGGTAGTCCGTGGTGCGCTTGAGGTCCCCAGGAATGCCGTCCACTGCCTGCGCGTCCAGCGCCAGCACGTCAGCTTGCTGCCCGGTAATAGCTTCGATCAGGTCGCTCAGGTCGGCCACTGTCACGGTCTCGTCCAGGCTGACCGAGATGCGGCCGTCCTCGTAGCGCAGATTCAGGCCCTTGGCCGCAGCACGCTCGCGGATGCTGGCCGCGTCGCCTTCAAAGCTCAGGGTGTCGAAGAAGGCGGCGTTCACCGTCAGGCCCGCGTCGGTCAGTGCCTTGGCCAGAATGCCGGTCAGGCGGCTGACGCGCTCGGCAATCGTCCCGATGCCCTTCGGCCCGTGATACACGGCGTAGGCGGCAGCCATGTTGGCCAGCAGGGCCTGCGCAGTGCAGATGTTGCTGGTGGCCTTCTCGCGGCGGATATGCTGCTCGCGGGTCTGCATCGCCATGCGGTAGGCGGTATGGCCGCGCGCGTCCTTGCTCACGCCGATCACGCGGCCAGGCATAGAGCGCTCAAAGCTCTTCTGGCAGGCCAGGAATGCCGCGTGTGGCCCACCAAAGCCCATAGGCACGCCGAAGCGCTGGGCGCTGCCAATCACGATGTCGGCGCCCATCTCGCCCACGGGCTTGACCGCTGCGCTCGCCAGCAGGTCGGTGGCGGCAATCAGCAGGCCGCCCGCCGCATGCACCCGCTCGGCAATGGGGAAGAGGTCGTGCAGGTCGCCGTAAGTACCGGGGGTCTGCACCAGCGCGGCGAAGGTGCCCTCGGGCAGCTCAGCGTCGGCGGGGCCGGTCACGATGTCGTAGCCAAAGTATTCAGCGCGGGTCTTGATGACATCCAGCGTCTGTGGGTGCACGTCCTGCGCCACGTACAGCGTGTTGCCCTTGCTCTTGCCCGCGCGCTTGGCCAGGGTCATGGCCTCGGCGGCGGCGGTGGCCTCGTCCAGCAGGCTGGCATTGCACACCGGCATGGCCGTCAGGTCCATGATGGCCTGCTGGAAGTTCAGCAGCATTTCCAGGCGGCCCTGCGAAATCTCGGCCTGATAGGGGGTGTAGGCGGTGTACCAGCCGGGGTTTTCCAGCAGGTTGCGCAGCACGACGCCCGGCGTGTGCGTGCCGTGGTAGCCCATGCCGATATAGCTGCGGAACACCTTATTCTTCTGCGCCACAGCCTTCAGGTCGGCCAGCGCCTGGGCTTCGGTGACGGGGCCGCCCACCTGCAGCTCGCCGTCAAAGCGGATGCTTTCGGGCAGGGTGGAGTCGCTCAGTTCATCCAGGCTGGCCACCCCCAGCCCCTGAAGCATCTCGGCCTGTTCGGCGTCGGTGGGGCCAATGTGGCGGTCCGTAAAGTCGGCGGTTTGCAGCAGGTCGGTCAGGCTGGTTCTCTGAAGATTGGGGGTCATGGGGACTCCTGGGGTGGGTGGCCCACCAGAGACCCGGCGGGCAATAGGAGAATGTGCCCTCCCACGGGGCGAAGAGCTCTAAAGGGGAGGGCCAGGCTGAGGGAAAGGGTGGCCAGCGCGCGGCCGGCGCGCCTCCCCCAGGCGTTCAGTTATTCGCGCTGGTGTAGGCGTCAGCGTCCATCAGGTCGCCTTCGCCCGTTACGTCCAGCTTGAACAGCCAGCCGCCTTCGTAGGGCGCGCTGTTGACCAGTTCGGGGGTGCCGCTCAGGTCCTCGTTCACGGCGACCACGGTGCCGCTGGCGGGGGCATAGATATCGCTGGCCGTCTTCACGCTCTCCACAACCGCAATGGTCTCGCCGGCTTCAATGACGCGGCCAACTTCGGGCAGCTCGACATACACCACGTCGCCCAGCTGTTCCTGCGCGAAGTCGGTGATGCCCACGGTGCCGTCTGCAGAGAGCCATTCGTGCGAGGCGGCGTATTTCAGGTCAGAGGGGGTGTTCGTCATGGTGTGTATTCTCCGGGGTTTGGGAGGGGAAATGTGTGGGAAAGGGCGCGCAGGAATCGGAGAGGCGGGACGCAGAGTGTTGAGCGCGGACCGCCTCCCGCACTCCACTACGCCTTATAAAACGGCAATTCCATGCGCGTCGCCGAGTGGTCCTTGCCGCGCACCTCGACTTCAAAGGTCTCGGCGGTGGCGTAGGCGGCTTCGACCAGCGCCATGGCAATCGGGTGGCCCAGGGTGGGGCTGCTGGTGCCGCTGGTCACGTGGCCCACGACCTGCCCCGCCACCTTGACGGGGTAGCCTTCGCGCACTGGCACGCGCTCCAGTTTCAACCCGACTAGCTTCTGCGCCGGCGCCAGACTGATGTGATCCCGGCCCACATGGGCCTTATCCTTGACCACCCAGGCGTAGGTACTCGACAGGGGATGAATGGTGTCACTGAACTCGTGGCCGTACAGCGGAAAGCCCGCTTCCAGACGCAGGGTGTCGCGTGCGCCCAGGCCAGCCGGGGTCAGACCGATGGCCAGCAGCTTGTCCCAGACGGTTTCGGCCTCGCTCGCGTCGGCAAAGACCTCAAAGCCGTCCTCGCCGGTGTAGCCGGTGCGAGCCAGCCAGACGTCAAAGCCAAACAGCTTGGTCTGAAAGAAGGCATTCTTCTTTTTGGCGCCCAGGTCGGTGTCGGTGTGGGGTTGCAGCAGTTCAGCGGTCTTCGGTCCCTGCACCGCCAGCAGGCCCCAGCGGTCGCTTTCATCGGTCAGGGTGACGTCAAAGCCCTGGGTGTGGGCGTTTAGGTGCGCCCAGTCCTTGGCAATGTTGCCCGCATTGACCACCATCAGGTACTCGCCGTCCCGCACCATGTAGATGTAGATGTCGTCCACCAGGCCGCCCTGTACGCCTGGCAGCCAGTTGTACTGGGCGCGGCCAGCTTTCAGTTTGCTGACGTCGTTGGTGGTCACGCTCTGCAAGAAGGCCAGGGCGCCTTCGCCGGTAACGCGGAACTCGCCCATGTGGGACACGTCAAAGACGCCCGCGCCGGTCCGGACGGCGTCATGTTCGGCTTTCAGGCCGCTGTACTGCACCGGCATATCCCAGCCGCCAAAGGGCACCATGCGGGCCCCGGCGCGCAGGTGCGCGGCGTGCAGAGGCGTCCGCTTCAGCGGCTCTTGGGGGGTGTCGGTCATGGGAAAATCGTACCGGAAGAGGTGGTTGGGCGTCCGGGCGGTCTGGACGTACAGTAGAGTAAGCTGGCCTATGCAATCTGCTCTAGATGACGTCTCAGCGCGGCAATCTGTGGTTCTGGGCACGGTGTACGAACGGCTGACGGAATGGGCTGTGGCTGGTCTGCGCGCGGGGCTTACGCCGCAGGAGGCCTGGGCGCAGGCGCAAGCCCAGGTTGCGGGCCGGCCATCCACGCTGACGAAGGGGTGCCCACGGGCTGCCTTCATATCCTTGGTGCAGGGCGGGCATGTGGCGGGTGTAACTCCGCAACGTCCGCCTAACGCCATGCGCCTGAATGGTCGGCACGCCCTGGCTGCGGTACAGACGCAAGAGGCCCATCCAGACCTGCTGAACGACAAGAGGGGCTGGTGGGCCGCAGTGCAAGCAGAGAGGGGCATCACCCGCGCCAATCACAACGGCGTGCTGGATGTGGTGCGCGCCCTGATTGTGCTGGGCGCTCTTCAGTCTCACCCGTGACAGCCTCACACCTCCTGGCGCTGCTGCCCCCGACCGAACTAGCCGGGCGGGTGAAGACATTCCGCGCCGCACAGGGGATTCAGGACGCAGCGGCGGTGCCGCACGTGACGGTCAAGGCCCGTAGCGGGTTGGACGATCCTCCAAGTTGGCTGGGTCTGGCGCGTGCCGTGGCCGCCGAGACCGCGCCGGTGTCCCTAACCTTCGGCGGACCGAAGCTGTTCGGGGTGAACGCGCGTTGTATCTGACAGTGCAGAGTCCCAGTGCCTTGGCCTTACACCTGGCGCTGCTGGCCGCCTTGAAGCCCGAGCAGCAATTCAGTTCAGAGGGCACAGGCATGACGCCCCACCTGACGCTGGCACTGGGCCGGCGGGGCGTGGACCTCAATTCGCTGTTCATGGCTGCTCAGCGCGAGTTTGCCGATCTGGCGGCGGCGCCACTGACCTGGACCGCCTCTGAGTTGGTCTGGCTGCGTAAGGCTGGGCTGGGCGCCGTCTATCTTCAGGTGGAGGCGTGGCCGCTGGGCGGCGGGTAAAGTCGCGTCTATGCCCACCCTGGCCCAGCTGAGAGAATTCCAGAGCATCGCCCAGGCGGGGCTGACCTACACCCGCGATCCCTACGACCGCGAACGCTTTGCGCGCCTGCGCGACCTGACCGCTGACTTGCTGGCCGAGCAGACGGGGCAATCTCCAGCGACGGTGGCGGGCCTGCTGGAGGTTGAGGAGGGGTATCTCACACCCAGGTGGATGTTCGGGCCGTCGTACTCAACGAACGAGGCGAGGTGCTGCTGACCCGTGAGGCTTCGGACGGGCGCTGGAGTTTACCGGGCGGCTGGGCCGACCCCGGCGAGAGTCCCCGTGAAATAGCGGTGCGCGAGGTCCGCGAGGAAACGGGCCGCGAGGTCCAGGCTCTGCGGCTGCTGTCTGTCGTGGACAAGGCCAAGCATCCGCACCCGCCGGACCAGTGGGCTGTGTACAAATTGTTCCTGCACTGCGAGCTGGTGGGCGCCGGGGCCGGCGTGCATCAGGCCAACCTTGAAACCACCGACAGCGGGTTTTTTCCGCTGGACGCCCTGCCGCCTCTGAGCCTGAGCCGCAACCTGCCGGAGCAAGTGCGCCGCGCCGTCACGCTGGCCCAGAATCCGGCGCTGGGGGTGGACGTGGACTGAGCGCAGGCGTACCGTTTCTCAGGCCAGTCTGGTCTTGACTGACCGCATGACGGTCATGGTGCTGGGGGCAACGGGTGGAATCGGCGCGGCAACCGCCCGCGCGTTTGCGGCGGGGGACACCCTCTTTCTCTCAGGGCGGAATGAAGCGCGCCTGCTGGCCCTCGGCCGCGAGCTGGGGGCGCAGGCCAGGGCCGCCGACCTGAGCTACGAAAGCCACGTGCGCGCTCTATTTGAAGGGTTACCCGCCCCGCTGGACACGCTGGTCTACGCGGCGGGCGCCGCCCGGCCCGGCCCGCTGGCCGAGGCTGACCCTGCCCAGGTGCGCGCCGTCTGGAATGCCAATTACTTTGGAGCGCTGTGGGTGCTCAAGCATGGGCTGCGGCATCTGAACACTGGCGGGCGCGTGTACCTTCTGGGCGCCCGCCCCGAACTGATCACGGCGCGCGGCTTTGCCCAGTACGCCGCCAGCAAGGCGGCCCTGGCCCGCGCCGCCGATGTGTCGCGGCTGGAACACCGTAGCCTGGGCTTCACGCTGGTGCTGCCCTCAGCGGTGGACACGGAGTTGTGGGCGCAGGTGGGCCGCGTGCCTAAAGGAGCACTGGCCCCGGCCGCCGTGGCCCAGGCCATCGTGGCCGACCGCGTGGGGCCGCCCCAGACTGAACTGCGGGTGGACGCCTAAGCGGTCTGTTCCTGGCGCGTCAGAGTCAGCAGGCCGTCCACCAGACGGCGCTGGGCGGCGGCGTAGAGGGACAGCATCAGCGCCTCGGTCAGGGCGCGACTCAGGCTGCCTCTCCGCAGGTAGCGCCGCACCAGAATCAGCAGGTCCGAGGCCACAAACATCCAGCCGCCCGCGCGCAGGTGGCGGCTCGCCTCTGGAGGAAGGCGCGGGTCAGCGGCCAGCAGCGCCATCAGTGAGAGCAGGGCGCCGTAGCCGCTAAGAACCGGCAGGCTGGCGCGGTCATGGCGCCACAGGAGGGCCAGACCGACCCCCGCTGCTGCTCCTCGCAGGGGCCAGTGCCCTGTGTGTGGCCGGGCGCCGCGCCCCCACAGCAGACCGATATACAGGGCCTGGGCCAGCGCGTACCACGCCGCGCCGCGCTGGAAACCGGCTGGGTGGCCCTGCGGGTCCGGCAGATGGGTGGCCGTGGCGATCTGGAACCCGCCCAGCCCCGACGCCCCCAGGGCGCCTAGCAGCAGGGCGGTGTCGCGGGGGTGTCGCTCAGGGGCACGGGCCAGCACCTCGGCGGCCAGAGTCAAGATCAGGCTGACCTCGGCCGCCTGATGGGCGCGCGGGTTGTCGAGTGCACCCGCCGCCACGGTGGCGGCCGCACTGAGGCGAAAGGGCCAGCTGGTCATGGGGAGAGTCCCTGAGCTGCCTGCACGCCGTGCTCGGTGGCCAGCCACGTGGCTGGGCGGTCATGTGGCTCGGCCGGCAGTGTGGGCACCAGCAGCGCAGTGGGAATAACCCCCACCTTCAGACCAGCAAAGTTGGGCAGCAGGCGGTCGTAGAACCCGCCGCCGTAGCCCAGGCGCACGCCGCGCCGGTCATAAGCCAGGGCGGGCAGCAGCACCGCGTCCACGCTGGCCAATGGCACCTGCGGCGCGTCGGCCGGCGGTTGCCAGGCGCCAAAGCGGCTGAGTTCGGTGGCGGTGTCCCAGGGGTGCAGGGTCAGGTGTGGCTGCGGCCGAAAGCGGGCGCGGGTGGTGAGCAGGTCAAAGTCGTCGGCCAGCCCCGCCACATCCGGCTCGCCGCTTAGGGCACGGTAGGCCAGCACCCGCCGGGCCCCGTGGGCGTGCAGAAAAGTGCGGAGGTGACCCGTGATAGTGGCCGACACGTCTGGCTGCGCCGCGCGGACCTGCCTGGCCCAGGCCCGCCACTCGGCTTTGGTGATAGGGACCACTGAAGCGCTCAGTCGGCCCACCTCTGCCCGTCATGCAGCGTGACCCAGGGGGCTGCCTCCGGCACGGCCGTGAAGGAGGTCAGGCCGCCCTCTGCGGTCCAGCGGTGCAGCAGCGCCAGCGGCGGCTGGTACTGAATCACCAGCTTGTCTGGTTGTGCCCAGGCCGGCTGAAAGGTGGCGTCGGTGCCGGGGCAGGTCATCACGGTGGTGTGGGCAAAACTGGCGGTCAGTGGCAGATGAACGTGGCCGGCCACCACCCGCACCACCTGGGGATGGTGCGCCACCACCGCGCAGAACTCGGCGTGCCCCCGCAGCCCGATGTCGTCCAGCACCTGCAGACCCGTCTGAACCGGTGGGTGGTGCATGAACAGCAGCGTGGGGCGCGCCGGTGCCTGGGACAGCACCTCGTCCAACCAGGCCAGGCGCTGGGCGCATAGCTCGCCGCCGCCGTGACCGGGCCACTGGGTATCCAGGCCGATCAGACGCAGCGGAAAGTTCTCGACGACGTACTGCATAAAGCTCTCGCAGGCTTCGCCGGGTGGGGGTCGGCGCGACAGCAATTCAGCGCGGTCATCATGGTTGCCCGGCACCACGAAGACTGGCATGGGGAGCGGCTCTAATGCCGCCTCGAATTCGTCGTACTCGTCGGGGTGGCCGTGGTCTGTGCAGTCGCCCGTGATCAGCACGGCGTCGGGAGGCTGAGGCAAAGTCGCCACGAACGCCACCGCGCGGCGCAGGGCGGCGGCCTTGTGCGGCCGGGTACGGTCCACATGGGGGTCACTGAGCTGGGCAAGAAGCATGGCGGAACACCTCGGACAGGGGCGAAACGGGGGAGATGGGCCTACAGGGCAGGCCACGAGTCGGCAGGAACGTAGCTGCATTGTGCCAGCCCAGAAGGCCCGGTGCGAGCCGTCTCCAGAAAATCGCGCGCCCGGCCATGACAGCCAGAGCGCGCGATTTAAGAAAGGGAAGATTACTGAGTGGCCAGGCCCAGGGCAAAGCTCTTGAGGCTCACGCCGCTGACGGTGGTCTTCAGGGTGGCGGCGCCAGTGGTCAGGTTGACCGTGTAGAAAGTGGTGTTGCTACCTGCGTTGGAGCTCAGATAGGCGGCACTGGCGCCGGCGATGTCAAAGCCGGTTGAGCCGACCGAAACATCCTGGCCCAGGGCACCCACAGACGTCATGGCGTTGAACTGCGGGCCAACGCTGTGCTTGACCAGCACGTCCAGGTCGGCGTCGACCGTGTAGAGGTCAGTCGTGGTGCCGGCATTGACCGCCTGGTTGGCACTGTTGTTAAACGAGTTGGTGTAGGCCGCCGCCGCAATGTTGGGATTCTTGGCTGCGTTGGTGTCCACGAAAGCGAAGGTGCCGTCCGCCGTGGTGCCGCCAGTCGCATTCACAGGCGCGCTGGACACCGTATGACGGAAGTTCAGATCGCTGGTCCCCACCACGCGCAGGCGGTTGGCCACGGGGTTGAAGTCGGCGGCGACCACGGTGGCGCCGCTCAGAGCGACGGTGCTGTCGTCGACGGCCGTGCCGGTCACGGTGGTCGTACCAGCGGTGACGTTGAACCTGTACACCGTACCCGTGTTGCTGAAGCCGTACAGTCGGTTGTCAGTATTGCGAACGTCCAGATCGACCAGTGTTTCGCCGTTGCCTATCCCCGACACACTCACAGTGGTCAGACTGGCGTTGGCGTTGTCCAGGCCGAAGGTGACCAGCTGGCCGCTTGCGGTGAGGCCGTAGACCAATTGACCGATAGGGGCGACGGGCGCAACAGGAGTAGGGGTGCGCGTGCAGGATGCCAGAGCGAGGGCCGAAACCAGGGCCAACAGAGCAGTTTTTTTCATTTTTCAATCCTCCTGGGATGGTGGATGCTCAAGCCTTTTCTCAGACGACCGGAGCGCTCCTCTGCAGACAGTTAAGCTGGCCGGAGCTCATTAGATTGCGGCTCCTGTTCATTTCTTCTTCATGGTTGGCGGACCCTACCCCACTTCTTTGGGGCCTTTAAGGCCGGTTTTGCCTTCGCGGGCCTGCAGGACCGCCGCCACATCAGCAGGCGTGACTCCCACTTCAGCCAGGGCAAACAGCGTGTGAAACAGCAGGTCGGCGGCCTCGGTCGCCAGCTCGGCGCGGTCCCCATTCTTGGCGGCCAGCAGCACCTCGCCCGCCTCCTCGCTGATTTTTTTCAGCACGCGGTCTAGGCCGCCGGCGTGCAGCCGGGTCACGTAGCTCTGTTTGGGCAGAGTGGCCAGGCGCTCGGTGATGGTGGCGTAGATGCGCTCCAGGGTGCCGTCCAGGCCAGTGTCCGGGGTGCGGCCCTCCAGCAGCGGCCGGTGAAAGCAGGAGTACGCCCCGGTGTGGCAGGCGGGGCCGCTTTGCTGCACGCGGTAGAGCAGACTGTCGCCGTCGCAGTCGGTTTGCACGGACACGACCTGCTGGGTGTGCCCGCTGGTCGCGCCCTTGACCCACTGTTCCTGGCGCGAGCGGGAGTAGTAGGTGGCTTCGCGGGTCGCCAGTGTGCGTTCCACGGCAGCGCGGTCAGCCCAGGCCTGCATCAGCACGGCGCCGCTGTGGGCGTCTTGGGTCACGACCGGAATCAGGCCGCTCTGAGGGTCAAAGGTCAGGGTGTCAGGCGAAAGGAGTTCAGCAGTCATGGGGTGCCCTCCGGGCAGGGAGTAAAGAGTGAGCAGTGAGGGAAAGCCAACAGCCTCCGCCCACTCACCATTGACCACTCCGTTCTCGCCATTCCGGGCGTACAGCCAGCCCCTCGCCCTTCAGGTACGTCTTGACCTGCGGCACTGTCAGCTCGCCGAAATGAAAGACGCTGGCGGCCAGGGCGGCGTCGGCGTGGCCGCCCGCTAGGCCGCCGCTCAGCACATCCCGGAAGTCCTCCAGGCGGCCTGCCCCGCCCGAGGCAATCACAGGAATGTCTACGGCGCGGGCCACGGCGCGGGTGGCCTCCAGGTCAAAGCCGGCGCGGGTGCCGTCGGCGTCCATGATGTTCAGGCACAGCTCGCCCGCGCCCAGCGCCTGCCCACGCGCGGCCCACTCCAGCAGGTCCAGCCCCGTATCCACCCGTCCGCCCGCGCGGTAGACGTTCCAGCCGCCGCCGGGACGCCGCTTAGCGTCAATACTCAGCATCACGCACTGCGCGCCGTGGTGGTCGCTGGCTTCCCGAATGAGGTCGGGGCGGGTGATGGCCCCGCTGTTCACGCTGATTTTGTCGGCCCCGGCCAGGAGCAACTGCCGGAAGTCCGAGAGGTGGTTCACGCCGCCGCCCACCGTCAGCGGCATCATGACCTGCTCGGCGACCCGCGCGGCCACGTCCAGCATCAGGCTGCGGCCCTCATGGGTGGCGGTGATGTCGTAGAAGACCAGTTCGTCGGCCTGCTGCGCCTCGTAGGCCTGAGCCAGCGCCAGGGGGTCCCCGGCGTCGCGGTGGTTCTCAAAAAAACGGACATTCTTGACCACCCGCCCGTTTTGCACGTCCAGGCAGGGGATAATGCGCTTGGTCAGCATGCGGGCCAGTCTACGCGGCGCGGCGGCGCCCCGGACCGGGCCTGTCAAGAGGACGCCCCTTCGTCCAGTGTGAATCCACCAGCGCTGGACCACTCTTTCTTAAACAATCTTTAACGCTTCCTCATGGTCTTTGCTAGACTCTGGGTCACAGGCCGCCTTCCCTTGTGGACCTGCCGCTGTTCACGCCACCACCATTTTCCTTTTCTTCTTCTCTGCGGTGGATACTGCGCTCGTCTTCTGCCTGGTCGGCGGCGCATTCCGCTCCAACTCAAAGCTGTTGTTTGGGGGGTTTTGTGAGCCGCCATATTCTGCTGATTGACGACAACGCCAACGATGTCGAGCTGGCCCTGACGGCCCTGGGGGACACGGAGACGGCGCCCGCACAGGTGAGTGTGGCCCTGGGGGGCCAGGAAGCCCTGAGCCTGCTGCGCAGAGCCCGCACCGAGGGCGCCCTGCCCGACCTCGTGCTGCTGGACCTGAAGATGCCCCAGATGGACGGCCTGGCGGTGCTTGACGCCATCCGCGCTGAACCGGGCCTGGAAACGCTGCCTGTGGTGATGCTCACGACCAGCGGCGAGGGCCGCGACATCCGCGAGTCGTATGCCCACGGCGCCAGCGGTTACGTGGTCAAGCCGCTGGACTTCACGCAGTTTCGGGAGGCCCTGCGCACCATTCAGGCGTTCTGGACCACGCTCAACCGCGTGCCCCGGCCCTCCTGACCAAACATTCAGACTTCCGGCAGTCTGCCGGCGCCACCCCGTACCCTGACCCTATGCGTGTGTATATCGGCTGTGGAGGATACAGCAACGAGGACTGGGCCGCGCCTGGCCTGCTGTACGAGGGCGTGCGCAAGGACGACTATCTGGCGACCTACGCCGCGCACTTTGACGCCGTGGAGCTGAACAGTCCTTTTTACGCCATTCCGGGCCTGAAGGCCTTTGAGGGCATGGCGCGCAAAAGTGGCGGTCACACCCGCTTTGCCGTAAAGTTGAACAAGGTCTTTACCCACGACCGCGCCCCCACCGACGCCGACTTTGACCGGATGCTGCAAAGCCCCGAGCCGCTGCGCGAGGCCGGGCTTATGGGGCCGTATCTGGCCCAGTTTCCGTATTCCTTTCACCGCACGGCCGCCAACCGTAAATATCTGCTGGGCCTGGCCGAGCGCTTTGCCGGGCACGAACTGGCCGTCGAGTTCCGGCACACCGAATGGGACAAACCTGAGGTGCGTGAAGGCATGGCCGAACACGGCCTGCTGTGGGTCAGCCCCGATTACCCGCCAGCGGGCGGCCTGCCCGAGCCGCAGCTGCATGCCACGGGCGACGTGGGCTACTTGCGCCTGCACGGCCGCAACGCCGGCAGCTGGTGGGAAGGGCAAAGCGCCGCTGAGCGCCACGACTACCGCTACAGCCGCGCTGAACTGGACGAGTGGGCGCAAAAGATTGCCCTGGTGGCCGAGGACCTCTCGGAGCTGTACATCTTTTTCGAGAACACCACCAAAGGCCACGCCCTGAAGAACATCCCCACATTGCGTGAGGCCCTAAACGCCCACGGCGTGCCGGTGGCAACCCCTGACCCGGCACAGCGCTCAGGCGAGGACCGGCTGCTTTAAGGCCTCACGCCAGCAGGTCGCGGGCGATAATCAGCTTCTGAATCTCGCTGGTGCCCTCGTAGATGCGCAGCAGGCGCTGGTCGCGGTAAAAGCGCTCTATGGGCGAGTCCTTCATGTAGCCCATGCCGCCGGCCACCTGCACCGCCTGATCGGCCACCTTCGACAGGGCCTCGGTGGCGTGGTACTTGGCCACGCTCGCCATGCGGCGCACGTCCTGGCCCTGGTCGGCCAGCCAGGCCACCTTCTGCCACAGCACGCGGCTGGTCTGCACGGCGATGTCCATCTCGGCCAGCATGAACTGCACCGCCTGAAAGTTGGCAATCGGCTGGCCAAACTGTTCGCGGGTCTGGGCATGGGCCACCGAGAGGTCGAGCAGGCGCGCCATGGCTCCGGTGGCGCGCGCGGCAATGCCCACCCGGCCAGCGGTCAGGATGCCCAGTGCCTCACGGTAGCCCTGGTGTTCGGGGCCCAGCAGGTTGGCGGCCGGGACCTCAGCGTCCTGAAAGATGACCTCGGCGCTCAGGGCGCCTTTCTGGCCCATCTTCTCGTCAATTTTGCCGATGCTGACCCCCGGCGTGGCGTGCGGCTCGACCAGGAAGGCACTCATGCCGCGTGTGCCCTGGTCGGGGTCTGTGACGGCGATAACGGTCAGCAGACCCGCAATAGGCGCGTTGCTGATGTAGTGCTTGGTGCCGTTCAGGACGTAGGTGTCGCCCCGCTTCTGGGCGCGGGTGCGGATGCTGGCGGCGTCCGAGCCGCTGCTGGGCTCTGTGAGGGCAAAGCCGGCAAGGCACTCGCCACTGGCCATGCGGGGCAAAAACCGCGCTTTTTGCTCTGGCGTCCCCAGCCGTACCAGCCCGCCCGTGCCGATGCTGGCATGCGCGCTAATAACCCCACCAAAGCCCATGTGGCCCTGGCCCAGCGCCTCGTAGGCGGCGCAGCGGCCCAGGGTGTTCAGGCCGGCTCCTCCGTACTCTTCTGGAATGCTCAGGCCAAACAGGCCCAGTGCGGCGGCCTCGCGCAGCAGATCCTGCGGCACGCGGTTGTCGGCCTCAATCTCGTGGGCGCGGGCCTCGACCCGGCGCAGCATGAAGTCGCGGATGGTCGCCTGCAACTCGCGCAGGTCGCTGGGCAGCTCGAAGTCCATGTGCGGCCCAGTGTAGACCTGCTGGCCGGCGCCGCAGGCCGGCAGCCATTGACACCCTGCGCCCTCCCCATTAAGCTGTGTGGGCCTGCAAGACGTGGGCGCGCGGTGGGTTTAGCTCAGTCGGTTAGAGCGCCGCTCTGTGGAAGCGGAGGTCGTGGGTTCAAATCCCATAATCCACCCCAGCCGCCCGGCCCCAGGTTTCGCGCCTGGGGCCGGCGCTTTCTTCAGCAGGCACCCACAAGTGTCAGGCAGGCAACCGTGTGCGGGGATGGCGGAATTGGTAGACGCACCAGACTTAGGATCTGGTTCCCGTAGGGAGTGAGGGTTCAAGTCCCTTTCCTCGCACCACACAGCAAAAGAGGCGGCCCTGAACTCCTTTGTTCAGGGCCGCGCCTCTGTCTGCGCCTGCCGCTGCAAATGCACTATGATGCTCGGCGGCATGCCGCGCGCCTGTCCCTCCCCTGGGCACGGCCGCGGCACGGCAGAAGAATCAAGAGGTAATGCGCCTGCCGGCCCTGCCTGGTGCCCTCCGTCGAGCTGGAGGAGGGTCTGGGCAGCCGGAACGCGGCGCAGACGGGAGACCCAATGGCAGAGCTGATGAGCAGAGAAGGCAACAAGGTGGAATTCAAGGTCACGGTGCCCGCCGCCGAAGTGAACCGTGCATATGACCAGGTGTGGGCCGGCCTGGCGCGCGACGTGCGCGTGCCTGGCTTCCGCCCCGGCAAGGCGCCGCGCAAGGTCATCGAAGGCCGTGTGGGCAAGGGCTACGTCGAGCAGGAAGTGCGTGACCGCCTGCTGCAGACCCACTACACCCAGGCCGCCCGCGAACTGAAGCTGAGCCTGGTGGACGCCACCATTGACCCCCAGACCCTGCAAAGTGGGCAGTCCTTTGAATTCATGGTCAAGGGCGAAACCTACCCTGAAGTCAAACTGGCCGACTGGAGCGGGCTGCAGCTCAGCGCCGCCGCACCCGAAATCACGGACGAGGTGCTGGAGCGCACCCTCAGCGACCTGCGCGAGCGCAACGCCACCTTCGAGAGCGCCGAGCGCCCCATCGAGGCCAGCGATCAGGTCACCATCGAAGAAGAGGGCGAGGACGGCGGCAGCTACCCCGTCTACCTCGACGTGGCCGAGGCCCATGTGCGTGACGCCCTGCTGGGCAAGACCAAGGGCGACACCGTGACCATCACGGTGCCCGCGCACAGCCACGGCGACCATGAACACCCCGAGCACACCGTCACGGTCACGGTGGTGGACGTGAAGACCAAGCAGCTGCAGGAGCTGAACGACGAGTTCGCCAGCAGCCTGAACTTTGATTCGCTGGAGCGTCTGCGCACCGACCTGAAAGCCGAACTGGAGCGCCGCGCGCAGCAGGAAGGCGACGCCGGCCGCCGCGAAGAGTTCATCACGGCGCTGGTGGACGGCATGGAAGCCGATATTCCCCAGGCGCTGCTGGACCGCCGCCGCGAGTCCATGATGGAAGAAATCAAGGACGACCTGGGCCGCCAGGGCGTCAAGTGGGACGAGTACGAGAGCTTCATGCAGGAGCAGGGCAAGCTGGACGACTTCCTGGCTGACCTGAGCAAGAACGCCGAGACCCGCGTGAAGCGCGACCTGGTGCTGGAGCGCCTGGCCGAGGACCTGAAAGTGCAGGTCAGCGACGCCGAGTTCAACCAGACCATGAACGCGCTGGCTCAGGCCAACGGCCTGAGCGCCGCCGAGCTGAGCAAGCAGCTGGGGCCGAACGGCATCAACTCGTACTACATCAGCCTGACCCGCGAGAAGGGCCTTCAGCAGGCCATGACGCAGCTGGCCGGTGGCCAGAGCGAGCAGGCCAGCACCGCCGAAGCCAACACGGCTGAAGCGAGTGCGGAGCCAGCCGCACCTGAATCGGCCGGCACCGAGGCGACCGAGCAGGCGGACATCACCGAAAGCTAAGCGGCTGTGGCCGGACCGGGGAAGCGTGCAGGTGGCGCTTCCCCGGTTTCTTTTGGTCCTTGCCACAAACTCTGGACTCGATTCATTGAACGGGCGTTCAAAGAATGTTACGGTGGGTGACATGAGTGATCCTTCTGTCGCGGCCCTGACGGCCCGGCCCAGCCTGGGCGTCACGGCGCTGGGCACCTACGCCCCCGAACGCGTGGTGCCCAACAGTGAATTTGAAACCCGCATGGACACGACGGCCGAGTGGATCGAGTCGCGCACCGGCATCCGCGAGCGTCGCTTTGCTGGGCCCGACCAGTACACCAGCGACCTGGGTGTGCTGGCCGTGCGCGACCTGCTGCGGCGCGACCCGGACGCCCTGCGCGAGGTGGACGCCGTGATCTGCGCCACCGTCAGCCCCGACGCCCTGATGCCCTCTACGGCCGCCCTCATTGCCATGCAGGTGGGCCTGGTGGGTGCGGCGGCCTTTGACCTGAGCACTGCGTGCAGCGGCTTTGTGTACGGCCTGAGCGTGGCCCAGGGCCTGATCCTGGCGGGCAGCGCCCGGCGCGTCCTGGTGGTGGGCGCCGAGGCCCTGAGTAAAATCGTGGACCCGAACGACCGCAACACCGCCATTCTGTTTGGGGACGGCGCGGGCGCGGCGGTGGTCGGGCCGGTGCCCGACGGCTACGGCTTTCAGGAATTTGTGCTGGGCGCCGACGGCAATGGGGGCGCCAGCCTGTACCTGCGCTGCGTGGCGCCGCGCCTGCCAGGCGGCTTTGAGATGTCCCAGTCGGTCGGCATGAATGGCCGTGAGGTGTTCAAGTTCGCCGTGCGGGTGCTGGGTGAAAGCGGCACCCAGGCGCTGGCCAAGAGCGGCCTGACGAGTGCCGACGTGGACTGGGTGATTCCTCATCAGGCCAACGTGCGCATTATCGAGGCCGCGATGGAGCGTTTTGGCCTGCCCATGAGCAAGGCCACCGTGAACCTGGACCGCTACGGCAACACCAGTTCGGCCACGGTGCCGCTGGTGATGCGTGAGGCCATTGACGACGGCCGCATTCAGGATGGCCAGCAGCTGCTGCTGATTGCCTTTGGCGGCGGCCTGTCGTGGGTGGCCGGCACTATGAAGTGGTGGGCAGGGGCGCCCAGCCTGCATTCCCGCACCCCTGAAGAAGTGGGGGCCTGGGCATGACGCCAGACGTAAAAATCGCCGCCCTCTTTCCAGGCCAGGGGTCGCACGCCGTGGGTATGGGGGCTGACCTGGCGGCCACCTTCCCCGAGGCGGCCGAGGTCTACGCCCAGGCTGACGCGGTGC
This sequence comes from Deinococcus arboris, assembly GCF_009755355.1. GTDB lineage: Bacteria > Deinococcota > Deinococci > Deinococcales > Deinococcaceae > Deinococcus > Deinococcus betulae. The sequence goes on from NZ_WQLB01000013.1 coordinate 72,049, forward strand.
TGCCCGGCCTGCGCGCCCTGATAGAAACCGGGCCGCTGGACGACCTGACCCTGACCGCCAACCAGCAGCCGGCCCTGGTGGCGGCGTCGGTGGCGGCCTACCGGGCGTGGCGGGCCCACACCGGCCTGACCCCCGCCTTCGCGGCGGGGCACTCGCTGGGTGAATACTCCGCGCTGGTGGCAGCCGACGCCCTGAGCCTGGGAGACGCCCTGCGCCTGACCCGTCAGCGAGGCGAGCTGATGCAGGCGGCGGTGCCCGTGGGCGAGGGCGCCATGAGCGCCGTGATGGGCGACCCGGCTGTGGTGCAGGAGGTCTGCGCCGCACACGCTGGGGTGCAGCCTGCCAACTTCAATGCCCCCACCCAGACCGTGATTTCGGGAACTCGGGCGGCGGTCGAGGCGGCCGGCGCCGAGCTGAAGGCGCGCGGCCTGAAGGCCATTCCGCTCAAGGTCAGCGCGCCCTTTCACTGCGCCCTGATGGACCCGGCAGCGCAGGGCCTGGCGCCCGCCCTGCACACCGTCCGGTACGCGCCGCCGGCTTTTCCGGTGTACGCCAACGTGACCGCTCAGCCCACCACCGACGCGGCCCCGCTGCCGGACCTGCTGACCCGGCAAATCACGGGTGCCGTGCGCTGGGTCGAGACGATTGAGGCGCTGGCGGCGACCGGTGCCGAGGTCTTTATCGAGTTTGGCCCGGGTAAGGTGCTGACTGGTCTGGTGGGGCGCATCCTGCCGGGCGCCCGCACCCTCAACGTGGGCACAGTGGAGCAGGTCCAGAGCTTTTCTCTGTGAGCCGCGACGAGCTGCGGCAGGCTCTGGCGGCGCGCACCGAGGAAGTGGCCGCGGTTGTTGAAGCCCTGGAGACGGAGGCTTTCTCCCGTGGGAGCGCTGAGCAGTGGTCGCCCGCTCATCACCTGGACCACCTGACCCGGTCGCACAAAGTGCTGGCGATGGCGCTGTCCATGCCGCGGGACCGTTTTGGGTGGGGGACCCGCCCGGTAGGAACGCCAGGGCAAGCCTACGACGCCCTCAGAAACGAGTATCTGCGGCGCTTGCGTGAGCAGGGCGTCAAGGCCACAGGCCGCTTTGTGCCGGAGCCGCATGGCGCGCCGCATGAGCAGCTAGACCAGTACCGCCAGTCCGTCGACTTGCTGACTCATCACCTTATGGCCTATGTGAACGAGGCTGAACTGGACACGGCCACCCTGCCCCACCCGGTCCTGGGAGAGCTGAGTGTGCGTGAGCTGCTCCTCTTTACGCTGTACCACAACGAACATCATCTTCGCGGCCTGACCGCACAGGAGCCCCTATGACCGACCTGTCTACCCCGCCTTCCCGCAAAGTCGCCCTGGTCACGGGCAGCAGCCGGGGGCTTGGCCGCGCTATGGCCCTGGGCCTGGCCCGCGCCGGCTTTGACGTGGCCGTGCATTACGGCCGCAATGCCGCCGAGGCCGAGGCGGTGGCCGCCGAGGCCCGTCAGAGTGGCGCCCGCGCCGAGGTCTACGGCGCCGACCTGACCGTCCCCGCCAACGCCGGAACACTGGTAGAAACGGTGATCAAGGAGATGGGCCGACTGGACGTGCTGGTCAACAACGCCGGCATCACCCGCGATACGCTGGCCATTCGCATGAAAGACGAGGACTGGGACGTGGTGCTGCAGACCAACCTCTCCAGCGCCTTTGTGGCCTGCCGCGCCGCCATTAAACACATGATGCGGGCACGGGCCGGGCGGATTATCAACGTGGCGTCGGTGGTGGGCCTGACGGGCAATCCGGGACAGGCCAACTACGTGGCCAGCAAGGCGGGCCTGATTGGCCTGACCAAGGCACTCGCCAAGGAGTACGGCGGGCGCGGCATTACTGTGAACGCCATCGCCCCTGGCTTTATCCAGAGCGACATGACGGCGCAACTGCCAGACAACGTGCAGCAGGCGTACCTGGGCAGTATTCCCCTGTCCCGCTTTGGTCAGCCTGAAGAGGTCGCGTCTCTGGTGGCCTTTCTGGCCAGTGACGGCGCCGCGTACATCACGGGGCAGACGATCGGGGTAGACGGTGGCCTGAATCCTCACTGAGCAGTCTGAACAGTGAAGGATTGATGGAGAAGGGCCAGAGGACGGCTTCAAAGATAACCTTTGCCGTCCTAACAGCTCAAAACTACGTCGAGGACGCCCAGAAAGCCCTCTGGTGTACCGGGATTGGCCGTCAGGGCCGGGCAGGACCAGCCACCGCCTCTTCCTGTTGACCCCTCTTCCCTTGAACTCCGTTCAAAGCCCCGGCCCCTTTTGGCGCGCCGCGTGTAGACTGGCGCAGACTTCAGCACGCAGGAGGTATGAATTTATGGCGACTTTTGACGATGTGAAAGACGTGATTGTGGACAAGCTGGGTGTGGACGCCGACAAGGTGAGCCCCGAGGCGCGCTTTGTGGAAGACCTGGGCGCCGACAGCCTGGAAACCGTGGAACTGATCATGGGCCTGGAAGACAAGTTCGGGATCACGATCAGTGACGAGGACGCCGAGGGCATCCGTACGGTGCAAAAAGCCGTCGAGTACATCGAAAGCAAGCAGTAAACCCGCCTGTTTTCCCTGAACAGGGACAAGCAGCGAGGACGTGAGGCGGGACGCGGCGCTTGGGTGCCGTTTCCCGCCTCCGATTCATCAGGAGGCACACAGATGGGCGTTTCAGGACTCAAGCGGGTGGTGATTACAGGGCTGGGACCGGTCACGCCCATTGGGGTGGGGGCAGGCGCCTTTGCAGAGGCCCAGCGCGCGGGCCAAAGCGGCATTGCGACCATCACGCGCTTTGACCCGGCCGACGTGGCCAGCAAGATTGCCGGAGAGGTCAAGGGTGACCTGGCGGCCTATGTCGACCCCCGCGAGGCCCGTAAGCTTGACCGCTACGTGCAGCTCGCTCTGGCCGGCGCGGCGCTGGCAGTGCAGGACAGTGGGCTCAGTGAAGAAGAACTGCGCGGTGAACGCACCGGTACCCTGCTGGGCAGCGGTATTGGCGGCGTCAAGACCTTTGAAGACCAGGCCGGGATTCTGCATTCGCGTGGCGCGGGGCGCATCAGCCCGATGTTCATCCCCATGCAGATTGCCAACATGGCGACCGGGCATGTGGCGATGCAGTACGGCGCCACTGGCCCCAGCAGCACGGTGGTGACGGCCTGCGCCACGGGCACGGGCGCGATTGGCGACGCGGCGCGCTACATCCAGCTGGGCCTGGCCGACACCATGATTGCGGGCGGCAGCGAGGCGGCCATCACGCCGATTGCCATCGGCGGCTTTTCCAACATGAAGGCCCTGTCCACCCGTAACGACGAACCCGAACTTGCCAGCCGGCCCTTTTCTGCCACCCGCGACGGTTTCGTGCTGGGCGAAGGTGCGGGCGTGGTGATCCTTGAAGAGTACGAGAAGGCCAAGGCGCGCGGCGCGACCATCTACGCCGAGGTGGTGGGCTACGGCACCAGCGCGGACGCCCATCACATCACCATGCCGGCGCCCGAAGGCCGGGGGGCCCAGGTCGCCATGCGCATGGCCCTGGCCACCGCTGGCGTAAACCCTGATCAGGTGGGTTACATCAACGCGCACGGCACCAGCACGTACTTTAACGACCTGCACGAAACCCAGGGCATCAAGGCGGTGTTTGGCGACCAGGCGGCCAAGCTGGCCATCAGCTCTACCAAGAGCATGACCGGGCACCTGCTGGGCGCGGCAGGAGCCATTGAGGCGATTGCGGTGGCGCAGGCACTCAAGGAAGGCATTCTGCCGCCCACCATTAACCTGACCGACCCAGACCCCGCGTTGGACCTGGATTACATCCCCGAGGGGGCCCGCGAGGCCCAGGTGGAGTACGCCCTAAGCAACTCGTTTGCCTTTGGCGGCCAGAACGCGGCCCTGCTGTTCAAGCGGGTGTAAGGACCAAGAAAGCCGCGTCCAGTGATCGAGCTGGGCGCGGCTGTCCTGTTTTAGCTTCAGAAGCTCCGGTCACCGTCGCCGTGCACCTGATGCTGTAATTCGCTGGTCTCGCCGGAGGGCAGGTCGCCGGGGCGCTGGCTGACGTGGGGCGGGCCTTTCTCGCTGGGGGGCGTGTAGCCAGGGTTGGGGTCAATGCTGCTCAGGCGGGCTTCGGTGGCCGTGGCGGTCGAAGCGTTGATGCCCAGGCCAGAGGAAGGCACCAGGGCGTCCAGATGCTCGCCGCCGAGGCCTGCAACCGTCTGGGCGCCGGCAAATTCGGCGTCCTGGGGTTCGTGTTCCATAGCCACTACGTCGCGCGTGGCGAGGTGGTCAAATTGCCCCGTGACTTCACGCGCGCTGGGCACCTCCACGGGCACGTACTTGCCCTCGTCTGCGCTACTGACATGGTCGTCAGCCGGCGTGGTGGTGTAGACCGTCTGGGCATGGTCCTTGGGGTCGGGGGTCTCGAAGCCGGTCTGCACGTTCGTGACAGCCAGCTCGCTTGGGGGATCGTGGCGGTCGTTGCTCATGCGTTCAGTGTGCGCCTGTGGCGCTTGCCCCTGCCTTCGGGCTTTCTTGAGGCACTCCGGCAGGAATCTTCAGGAATCTGCCAGGCGCCCGGCCAGGGCCGCGTGCCCTTCCTCGCGCGCAAAATCGGCGGCCCGGCGGCCATCGGCGGTGGTGACCCCAGCGTCGGCCCCGTGTGACTGCAAGAAGGCCACCAGCTCACTGTCCCCGTTCTGGGCAGCGGCCATCAGGGGCGTGAAGTCGTCCTGCTGCGCGGCGTTCACGTCGGCCCCGGCCATGACGAGCGCGCGGGCCAGGGCGGCGTGGCGTCCCGCCACCGCCGAATGCAGCGGCTGGACCCGCATGGCGTTCTGACTGACAGCGTTTATGTCAGCGCCGCGCATCAGCAGCAGTTCGGCGGCCTCGGCGCGGCCAAAAAACGCGGCCAGCCCCAGCGGCGAAAAGCCGTCGGGACTGACCCGGTGGGCGGCCTCGGGGTCGACGTCCAGGGCGTTTTGCAGCGCCGGGACGTTGCCCACCGCCGCCGCCTCGAACACCGTCAGCGGGGCGCCTTCATCCAGCAGCACCAGCGCCATCTCGTGGCGGCCGTAATAGGTGGCGAACAGGACCGGCGAGACGCCCATGGGGCTGGGGGCTGTCAGCAGCGCCGGGTCAGCGCGCACCAGCTCGCGCAGCAGCGCGGCGTCCTGCGTCTTGATGGCCAGAAACAGGGCCGCTTCCTGGTCGGTGGGGGCGTGGTCAGTCATGGACCAAGGCTAACGGCCCGCCCGGTCAAGACCAAGCGGGGCCGCCCTGGCCATACAGGGTTACTGGGCGCGCACCACCACGGCAATGCCCATGCCGCCGCCGATGCACAGGCTGGCCACGCCGGTTTCTTTGCCCAGGCGCCGCAGCTGGTGAATCAGGGTGACCAGCACGCGCGCCCCGCTGGCACCGATGGGGTGCCCCAGCGCCACGGCGCCGCCCGTCACGTTCACCCGCGCGGGGTCGGCCCCCAGGTCGCGCACCACGGCCAGCGACTGGGCGGCGAAGGCCTCGTTCAGCTCGAACAGGTCCACGTCGCTGACGCTCAGGCCGGCGCGGTCCAGGGCAATCGGCACCGCCTTAGCGGGTCCAATGCCCATGACGGCGGGGTCCACGCCGATGGCGGCGTAACTGGCGACCTCAGCCAGCACCGGCAGGCCGTGGGCCTGGGCGTAGGCCTCGCTGGCAATCAGCAGCATGGCCGCGCCGTCGTTGATGCCGCTGGCATTGCCGGCCGTCACGGTGCCGTCTTTTTTAAAGGCGGGTTTCAGCTTTGCCAGCGCTTCGGCCGAGGTGGCGCGGGGGTACTCGTCGCTGGCAAAAGTCGTGGGGCCTTTCTTGCCCGGCACTTCCACGCTGACCAGTTCATCGGCAAAGAAGTTGCCGGCCAGGGCGGCGGCGGCGCGGGTCTGACTCTCCAGGGCGAAAGCGTCTTGGTCCTCGCGGCTCAGCTGCCACTGCGCGGCGATGGTCTCGGCAGTGATGCCCATGTGGTAGCCGCCGAACACATCGGTCAGGCCGTCACTGATGATGGAATCCAGGGCCTGGGCGTGGCCCAGACGGTAGCCCTCGCGGGCGCGGGGCAGCAGGTACGGCGCGCGGCTCATGGATTCGGTGCCGCCGGCCAGATACAGCTGCCCGTCTCCGGCCCGGATGCCCTGCGCCGCGCTGACCACGGCTTGCAGGCCGCTGCCACACACCCGGTTGACCGTCAGGCCCGGCACGTCGTGGGGCAGACCCGCGCCAATGCCAATCTGGCGGGCCACGTTCATGCCCTGCCCCGCCTGAAGGACGTTGCCCACAATCACGTCGGCAATGTCTGCGCCGTCCACGCCCTCCAGCACCGCCCTAGCTGCTGTGACGCCCAGGTCAGCGGCCGACACGTCCTTCAGACTGCCCATAAAGTTGCCAATCGGCGTGCGCCGCGCCGCCACAATCACCAGTTTGCTCATGCCCGGAGTCTAACGGGCGTTAGGCACGAGCGGGGTGTACTGGCCTGGTGACCGCCGGCCCGCCCGCCAGACAGCCCACATCAGCAGCGGTTGCAGGGGCAGGCGGCCCCAGGCCACCGCCGGGCTGACCTGAAACCGGTCGCTGTGCTGCGCCATGTAGACGTTGGCCGGAAACACCGCGACCAGCAGGGCCAGCAGCCACCATCGGGCCGCTGGCCGGGTCGCCGGGTGCAGCAGCCCCAGCCCGCCCAGAATCTCGGCCGCGCCGCTCAGCAGCGTGGCGGCGCGTGGCCCGAGGGGCACCCACGGCGGCACGATCCGGTCAAAGGGCTTTGGGGCCAGAAAGTGCAGCGTTCCAGCCACGATAAAAACGGTGGCCAGCAGCAGCACCGCAGGGGGGACTTGGCGGGCGTTCATGCCGCTCAACCTGTCACACGAGGGGCCTCGGTTCCGTGACCCAGGCGGGAGATTGCTGGCCAACGCGGGCTCTGGCGAGCCTCTACTGCTCTTCTAGGTGGTCTTCAGGTCCGCTGAACTCGTGGAGAGGCGCACCAACGGAGAGGAGCCCAGAGAGGCAACGAGCAAGCGCTTGAGACGGCGTGGCCTGGACCGAATCCCTCTGCTAGACCAAAAAAGAAGGAGCGCACCGGCTCCTTCTCCTTTCTGCTCAGGTTAGCCCTGCTTGGTGGCTGGAACCTGGCGCGCTTCTTCGCGGTCGCGCAGTTCCTTGTCGCTCAGGCCGTCGTCATTGTTGCGGGGGGCCATTGCCTCGCGGTCGTTGGCGCTTTTGAACGAAGGCTGGTTGTCGTGCTCGATCTCGTGGACTTCCTTCTTGTTGCGGTCATAGTCCTGGGGCTGGCTGGTGTGGCCCTTGTTCTTGTCGTCTTTGTCTGGCATGGCTTCAGGCTGACAGGCGGGCCACACAGAAACCCCGGAAGGACGTAAACAGCCGTTCAGAGATGAAGCGAGCCTCAAGCGGGCGCGGCGAACACCAGCACGCGCGGCGAGGTGCCGTCTGCTTCCCGCCAGCCGCCCTGGGCGCTGCCCAGCTGCCTCCAGCCCCCGCGCCGGTACAGGGCAATGGCTGGGGCGCTGCGCTCGTTGACCTGCAAGATGGCCTGGGCGCCGGCCTGCCGGGCCTGCGCCGCCGCGTGCCCCAGCAGCGCGCGGGCCACCCCCAGCCCCTGAGCGGCTGGCGTGACGAACAGCCGCTTGACCTCCAGATACGGCCCCGGCACGGTGACGGCCGCCAGCCAGTCGGGGGCCGGACTGCTCAGAGGAGAAAGCACCACCTGCCCCACGCTTTGCCCGCCCAGGCACGCCACCCAGCCGTCGCCGCGCCCGGCCACAAAGGTCTGCGGGTCATCTGGCCACAGGGAGGGGTAGCTCTGGGCTTCGTGTACGGCGCGCAGGGCCGCCACGAGTGCAGGCAGGTCACTGTCTTGCCGGGGGCGCAGGGTCAGGGCAGAGGAGACCACCCGGCCACTCTAGCCCCTCTGTTCTCCTGGGGCTGGGGGGTTTCAGAGTCCAGCAGGCGGCCCCGATGCAAAGTGGCTGTGGTGAGAACTGGGGTGACTGGTGCCAGGTCAGGGCCATTGACCCTTAGGTTCTCTCCGAGGTTTGCGGGGGTGCGCTACGCTGCTCGTTGATGCGGCTGGCGATTCTGGGAGACGTGCATGGCAACGCTTTTGCCCTGGCAGCAGTGCTGGCTGACATTCAGCGCCATGCGCCCGACCTGACCGTCAATCTGGGCGACCAGGCCGAGGGCAGCGCCGACCCTGCCCGCGCCCTGGCTCTGCAGGCCGAGCTGGCGGCCGGGGGCGCCCTAGAGGTCCGCGGCAACAACGAGGAGAAACTGTGGCCGGGCGGGCGGCGCTCGCCGCTTTCTCTGGCTTACGGGGCGTGGCTGGCTGCTCAGACGCCGCCCGGAGCCCTGACCCGTATCGCGGGCCTGCCGTTAGAAGCCCGCGCCCTGGACGGCGCTGTCTACGCCTGTCACGGCACGCCGCACAGTGCCTGGGAAAGCCTGCTGTGGGTCTGGGACCCGGCTGGCTTCTACCGCGCCCGCGAACCGCGAGACCTGCGCGCACTGGTTGAGCCTCTAGGTGCTGAGGTCGTGCTGTGCGGGCACACCCACCGCGCCGGGGCGACACGGGTCGGCGACACCCTGGTCGTCAATGCGGGCGCCGTCAGCGATCAGGTGGACGGCGACCCCCGCGCCCGCTGGACCCGGCTGGACCAGGTGGGCGGCGCCTGGCAGATCAGTTTTCACGCGGTGGCCTATGACATTGAAGCGGCGGTGGCCTGGTCCTGCGCCCACACCCCCTTTGGCGAGGGCGAGGCGAAGTTGCTGCGCACCGGCACGATGGACGGGCGCGGGGACGGTGAGGCTGCGGGCTAAGCGCGCTACGCTGGGACCATGCGAATGCGGCAGTGGGCGGCGGTGGCAACGGTCATGGCCCTGGGGTGGGCCGGGGCGCAGACCTGCGGCGGAACAGAGGGCCTGCCTAGTGGCGTCAAGCCAGGCGTCTTCCGGGGCACGGTGGGCGGTCTGCCCGTGGCGCTGCACCTGAATCCAGCAGGCGAGAGTGGGTATTTCTACGAGCGCCGAAACCTCGACCTGTGGCTGGAGGTGCGCCGCAGCGGCGCCACCCTGATACTGGAAGAAACGGTGCGCCGGGCCCTGGCCGAGCCGGCCGTGGTCACGGGCTGCTTTGCCCTGACCCCCACAGCTGGCGGTTTGCAGGGCACCTGGCGCGCGCCGGGCAAGGCGGCCCTTCTCGTCAGGCTGACGCGCGCAGACCTGAGCAAGGTGCCCCTCAACCTGCCCAGCTCGCCTGGATTGCTGGCCCTGCGCGCCGAGGACCCGCTGGCGTTCTTGAAGCTGAACCGCGCGTGGGTGAAATCAGCGGATGGCCGCAGCGTCCGTGAGCCCCTGAGCCGCCTGACCTACCCGCGCCTGCCCGGCGCCAGCGCGGGGCTGAATGCCGCCCTGCAAGACCGGCAGTTAAAGCACGCGGCGGCGGCCCTGGCCTGCCGCGCCGCCTTGCCCGAAGACCTGCAAATCACCGAGGGCTATGACTTTGGGGCGGCCGTGACGCTACAGGGCGCGCGGCTGGTCAGCGTGCAGGAGTCGGTGTCGTACTACTGTGGCGGCGCCTATCCTGATGCCTACACCGAAGGGCTGATTCTGGACCGCGCCACTGGACAGCCGGTGCCTGTCAGCGCCATCTGGCCCAAGTTGACCCCGGCCCGGCAAAAGGTGCTGCACCTGAAGGCCCTGAACAGTCGCCTGGACCCTGAATGTCTGGAGGTGCTGCAAGGTGCCGGCCCATCCTTCACGGCCCACCTGACCGCGACTGGCCTGGCCCTGACCCCCTCGGGCCTGCCGCATGTGGTGGCGGCGTGCGCTGAGACGGCCACCCTGCCCTACGCCACCCTGCGCGCCGAGGCCAACATGGCGTCGGTCTATGCCCAGAGTCTGTACGCCAGATAAGACTCGGGTTCAATCACCTGGGGGCAGCGGTTTGCTTCCAACGAAGCGAAGGGAAGAGACAGCGGGCTGACGGGCGTAGAGGGTGTCCTCCAGTCCTGTTCCGCTGTGTTGGGGTGACAGACGGGAGCCAGCCACGGCAAAGAAAGAACCCCGCGAGCGCTGGGCTCACGGGGCGGGCTATGGGTAACCGCTCAGTCGCGGCTGCTGCCGATCCCGAACAGGCGCAGGATGAACAGGAACATATTGATGAAGTCCAGGTACAGCGCCAGGGCGCCGTTAATCGCGGCGCGCTCGGCCATCTCGCCCTGAATGCCGCTGAGGGCCATGTTGCGCAGCATCTGGGTGTCGTAGGCGGTCAGGCCAGCGAACAGCAGGACGCCCACGATGCTGATGATCAGCGTCAGGCCCGTGCTGGCCACAAACAGATTGACGATCATGGCCACGAACAGGCCCAGCACCGCGAACATGAAAAAGCGGCCCATCGCACTCAGGTCCTTCTTGATCACAAAGCCGGCCACGCTCATCAGGCCGAAGGTGCCGGCTGTGGTGGCAAACGCCGCCGTGACCGCACTGGCGTCGTAGGCCAGCAGCAGACCCGAGAAGGTCAGGCCAGTTAGTGCGGCGTACCCGATAAACAGGGCGCCGGCCACCGCGCTGTTCAGCCGGGCGGAAAACAGGCTCAGCACAAATACCAGTGCCAGCTGGGCCAGAAACAGTGGCATCCGCAGCTGGTAAACCTGATAGGCCAGGGCGTCGTTCTGCGCCGTCAGGAAGGCGACGCCGGCCGTCAGCGCCAGGCCGGCCGCCATCCACGAATAGGTGCGGGCCATGAACGTCCGGACGATGTCCGTCGTATGGGCAGTGGTGGGGTACGTTTGCATACACCTCAGAATACGGGGTGAGACGACAGCGCGTTCCCCAAATTTGCTCAAGATTCTGAAGTCCTGGGGCGCCGTGTCGGGGGCGGAGAACTCGGGACTACTCGCTCAGCAGCAGAGCCAGTGGAAAATCCTCCAGAATCTTGGCCAGCGGGGTCTTGTCGCCGCGCACACGCAGGCGCTGTCCGGTCAGGGCGTTGCGGTAGGTGCCGGCTGGCAGGCTCAGTTGCCGGTTGCCCCACACGTCGCCCACCGCCCAGGGCACCCGCTCGCGGGTCAGGGTCAGGGTCAGGCGAGGAGCGACCGTGATGGCCCGCTGGCCCGCGTGTTCGCGCACGAAGCCCAGCATGTGCCGGCCTCCGCCCAGCGGCGCGTAACTACCGTGCCGGAACAGCTCGGGCTGCTCGGCGCGGGCGTGCAGGGCGGCGCGCGTCACCATGACCTTCACGTCGCCGGTTGGGTAGGCGGCCAGCAACCGCGCCGGGGCGGCGCCGCGTTCCAGTCGGCCCAGGGTGCGGCTCAGGGCCGGGTAGTCCACGGGGCGGCGGTTGTCGGGGTCCACCAGGCTCTGGTTCCAGCCTTCACTGCCCTGATAGGTGTCGGGCACGCCGGGGGCGGTGAGGCGTACCAGCGCCGCCGAGAGGCCATTGTGCGCGCCATATGGGCTGATGCGGTCATGAAGTTCGCGCAGCGAGGCCAGAAAGTCACTGTGTTCCAGTAGGCCCTGCACCAGCTGTTCCAGCGCGGCCTCGTACTCGCTGTCCGGGGCGGCCCAGCTGGTGCGCAGCTTGGCTTCGCGGGCCGCTTTGAGCATGTAGGCGCTCAGGCGGTCGGCAAAGCCCCCCAGGTCACCACGCAGCGGGTACGCGCCCAGGGCGTTTTGCAGCAGCGTGTAGGTGTCCAGAGAGGTGGGTGCCCGGCCCAGGTCCAGGTCGGTTTCCAGGCTGCGAATCAGGGGCGACCAGCGGCTCAGGTAGGCCGCCCAGGTCTGGGGCATCTCGGACAGCACGCAAATCCGGGCGCGGGTGTCCTCGCCGCGCTTGGTGTCGTGGGTGCTGCCGCCCAGCATGGCGTGTGGCCAGTGGCGGGCACGGGCCTGGGCGGCCTGGTGAAAGGTGGGCAGCGGCGTGCCGTACAGCGCGGGGTCGCCGCCCACCTCGTTCAGTGCGACCAGGCGGCTGTAGCGGTAAAAGGCCGTGTCCTCGGCGCCTTTGGCCGTCACAGGGCCAGTCAGCTGCTGAAACTTCAGGGCAAACTCGGCGTAGGCGGCGCGGGTGGCCTCATCGGGGGCGTCCAGGGTCAGCACGGCTTGCAGATACTCAAAGACGCTGGGGTCCAGCGCGGCGCCCTCCTGGCGGTTGTGGGCGGCGGCGTCGCGGATGGCGTGCTCAATCTTGGCGTTGTCCCCGCTTTCACGGCTGCCGTCGGGCCGCAGGTAGGTGCGGTACACCGGAAAGCTGGCGATGACCTCGCGAATGGCCGCCCGCAGCGTGCTGAGGGTGAAGTCGCGGGCACGCAGGTCGGCTTCCGAAAGGCGCTCCAGGTGTTCGGCCAGCACGTTGACTTCGCCGGGCAGGCTGACGCGCTGAATCAGGTGCTTGCCCCGGTACAGGTGCTCGCCGTAACTGGTGCGGTCGCCGGTAAAGCGGCGGTAGATGGCGCTCAAGTCTTCCTCGCTGTTCTGGTCCACAAAGGTGCCGCCCAGCTGCGCCAGAAAGTCGTAGCCGGTGGTGCCGTGAACGGCCCAGCTGGCGGGCAGTGTCTCGCCGGGCTCCAGAATCTTCTCGGCCACCACGTACAGGGGCCGCTCGCCCGTGAGGGTCACGGCGGGGTCCACGCCCAGCGCGTGCGCCGCCCCCGCCTGAAGCGCCCGGAAGTAACCGGCGGGGTCGTACAGGCCGTCGGTGTGGTCCAGCCGCACCCCCTGCACGAGGCCCTGGCGCAGCAGGTCAAACAGGGTAGCGTGCGCCCAGGCAAAGACGCGCGGGTCTTCCACCCGCAGCGCGGCGAGGTCATTGATGTCGAAAAAGCGCCGGTAATTGATCTCTTCGGCGGCCACCTTCCACGAGGCCAGGCGGTAGTTCTGCTCGCTGACCAGGGCGTCCAGCCGCGTCTGGTCGCTGTTCACGCCCTCCATCATTCGGTCGGCGGCGGCGCGCACTGCGGGGCTGCTGGCCAGCAGCGCGTCCACACGCCGGGTCATCACCTCGACCTCCTGGGCGCGGATGGCGCGGTCGGTGTCGGTCAGGCCCGGCTCGGTGCTGCGCGGCAGGTTGTCCACCGAGCGGCGAATACTGGCAAGTTCGCCCAGCGTGGCGGTCTCCACACTGGGGTCCAGCGCCGCCTGCACCCAGGCCAGCAGCAGCGCCACACTGCGCGGTGACAGTGGAAGCCGCCGCTCCCAGTAGCGCAGAGAGAAGATGCCGCCGGACCGCTCCAGTGTCAATTCGCCGCGCTCCAGAATCCGGCCGTACTGGTCGCCCAGCACCGGCAGCAGCACCTTGCCGTCCAGCGCCCGCTTAAGGGGGTGCCAGGAGATATCGAAGAAATGCGCGTAACGGCTGGCCTGCCCGTGGCGCAGCACGTCTTCCCAGTAGGGATTGTGCCCGCCCTGAATGCCCATGTGGTTGGGCACGAAGTCCACAATCAGGCCCAGGCCCAGCTCGCGCGCCCGCGCAGACAGGCGCCGCAGCCCGGCCAGCCCGCCCAGCTCGGGGTTAATTTGCGAGTGGTCGGTGACGTCGTAGCCGTGGGGACTCCCCGGCGTGCTGGTCCAGATGGGCGAGAGGTAGATGTCCGTGATGCCCAGGCGCCTCAGGTACGGCAGAACCCGGCGCGCCGCCGCGAAGTCAAACCCGGCATGCAGTTGCAGGCGGTAGGTGGCCTGCGGGATGTGCGGTGCAGGGCTGGTCATGCGAACAGCGCCGCCTCACCGGGCTGCAGCGTCAGGTCACTCAGGGGCGTGGGCCTGGCCGGGTCGCCTTCCGAGTGCAGCAGCACCCCGGCCGGCAGGTCAAACGGCAGCGCCAGCAGGTGGGCGGGGACGGCCTGAGGCGTGAGGTTCCAGGCCAGGACCCGCTCGCCCTGCGGGGTCTGCCAGCGCACCCACAGGCCCTGCGCCTCGGCGCCGCTGACGCCAAAGGTGCCGGCCGACAGGCCCCGCCGCGAGCGCCAGGCCAGCACCGGGTCCTCGCGCCGCAGCCGCAGCAGCGTGCGGTAGAGCGCCAGGGTGCGGGCGTGGTCACCTTCCTCCCGCTCGGCCCAGTTCAGCTTGGCGCTGACAAAGGTGGCCTCCTGCTGCGGGTCGGGCACGTCCAGGGTGCTGAACCCCGAGAAATACGCGAACTCCTTGCGGCGGCCCTCCGAGACCATGTGGCCCAGTTCGCCGTGGTGGTCGCTGAAAAAGGGAAAGGGGGTGCCCGCCATCCATTCCTGGCCCTGAAACAGCAGCGGCGTCATGGGCAGCGACAGCAGCAGCGTGCTGGCCCCGCGCACCTCGGCTACGGTGACGCCCTCGTGGTCTTGCAGGCGGTCGCCCAGGGCGCGGTTGCCAATCTGGTCGTGGTTCTGAATGCAGTACACGAAGCTGGGGGCTTCCAGTCCGTCAGCCGGGCGGCCCCGGTCGTGTTCCTCACCCGTGACGTTCCAGAACTGGCCCTCGTACAGCCAGCCCCGGTTGAGCAGCTGGGCCAGTTCGGCCGCGCCGCCCCGGTAGCCGCCGTAGTACCCCTCATGTTCGCCGGTCAGGGTCACGCGCACTTCATGGTGAAAGTCGTCCACCCAGATGCCGTCCAGGCCAGAGTCGGTCACCAGCCCAGGGAGGTTGCGGTGGTCCTCGGCCAGCATCAGGTGGTGGCCGCCCAGCGCATGCACCTCGCGGGCCAGTTCCGAGAGGATGTGCTCGGGGCTGTCGTCCTGCATGCTGGCGGTGGCGTCCAGCCGCAGGCCGTCAAAGCGGTAATCCTGAAGCCACATCCGCGCGTTGCCGGTGATGTAGCGGCGCATGTGGGCCTCGGCGTAGTCCAGGCCCTGGCCCCAGGCCGTGTGAAAGCGGTCGGTAAAATATGAAGGGCTGTAGGCGCTCAGGTAATTGCCGTCCGGGCCAAAGTGGTTGTACACCACGTCTAAAAACACTGCCAGCCCCAGGCCGTGCGCGGCGTCCACAAAGGCCATCAGGTCTTCCGGGCGGCCGTAAGGCGCGTAGGGCGCATACATGGCCACGCCGTCGTAGCCCCAGCCGCGCCCGCCTGGAAAGGCGGCGACCGGCATCACCTGCACCGCCGTTATGCCCAGGTCACGCAGATAGGGCAGGCGGTCCTGCGCCGCCCGGAGGGTGCCCTGCGGGGTAAAGGTGCCCACATGCAGTTCGTAGAACACGCAGTCGCCCAGTTCCGGGCCGGTCCAGTTGGGGTGCTGCCAGGCGTAGGCATCCAGGTCCACCACCTCGGCCTCGCCGTGAACCCCGTCCGGCAGAAAGCGGGCGTAGGGGTCGGGCAGGGCCAGGCCGTCCAGCACAAAGAGGTAGCGGGTACCGGCCCCCACGGGCAGAACGGCCTCGAACATGTGGTCCGGCAGCGCCTGTAGAGGATGATCCTGGCCGCCGACGCGCACCTGCACGTCCTTGGCCCTTGTACTCCACACCCGAAAGCGCGTGCTGTGTTTATCTGGCAGTAACTGTGCGCCCAACCGGGAGCGTTGCCTCGCCGTGTTCGGCACCTCTGAGGTCGTCATGAAGCCCCCTTCTTGAACCGCTGCACCTGTCGGCACAGCAACCCTGTCAGGGTAAGGAACAGGCCCGGTTTCCCTGTGAGAACAGCCTCAAGATAGGGAGGCCACAGCGCTGAGAGATATGGACAGTTCAGCTCAGGCGAAGCCGTTCCGTGCTGCACATGCAAAGACGCCTCGTCTGGCAGCGGAAAAGTACCTAGAGAACGGCCATTCAGGCGCAGAGGGCTCCGCCGAAACGCGAGGGAACCGCCTGTTGTGGCGCAGTGCCTGCCGACAGCCGAGACGGGAGGTTCGTTCGGCAACGTGGTAGAGGTGGGGGCCTGACCAAGTTTGCTCTGGAGGGTTCGGCTTCCACCAGGTTTCGCTTCAGGCGGCCAGTTCAGATGAAGTCGCATCTAGCAAACTTCTGGACAGAGCGCCGGGCCACTCCTCACCAGGCTAAATCACAAAAACGCCCACCCCCAACTGGGAGTGGGCGCCCACACCATCTCTTTAGCCCTGGCTGGTGTTGCCCCGGCGGCCCCGGCGGCGGCGGCGGCGCTTGGCGTCCTCGCTGCTGGCCTGGGCGGCGCTGTCCTGCGGGGCGGCGGCTTCGCGCACGGGGGCGCGGCCCTCGTCACGCACTTCCTCACGGTTGGCCTGCTGGGGCCGGCCTCCACTGTTCGGGGTGCGCCCGTTCACCCGGCCTGCGGCGCCCCGGTCACTGCCGCCACGCGTGTAGCCCCGGCCACCGCGTTCGGGGCGGCTGCTCAGGGGCCGGCCCCCACTGCGGCTGTAGCCTCCGCCGCCCTGACCTTCCTCGGGCGGCATGTTCTCCAGAGTCCAGTCCCCAAAGTACATGCGCTGCACAGTGATGTTCACTGGACGCAGGTGTTCGTTGCGTGGGCGCTCCAGGGTAATCACGCGCCTGGGCCCCCGGCCTCCGCCCATGCCGACCCCGCCGAAGGTGCGGCCCTGTGGGCGGCCCCCCTGACCCTGGCCGGCGCCGCCCTGCCCTTGCCCCTGGGTGCGGCCCCGGCTGGGCCGCGTGCCGCCAGCTGAGGGCGACAGGGTGGGCCGGGGTGAGGGGTCGTCCAGCGTGAATTTCTTGGGCTCGCTGACGGGCACGCTCTGCAACTTCTCGCGCTTTTCCTGCTCGCGGTCCTCGCGGCGGCGGGCGCGCGGCTTAACGGGTGAATCCATATCGGTCTCCTGATGAATGTCGCCGGGGCGGAAGTCCGGGCTCTCGGGGTCGGCCAGGGTGAAGTCGGTTTGCCGGGCCAGGGGGTTGACGGCGTGAATGGTGACGTGAACCGGGTCGCCCAGACGGTAACTGCGGCCCCGGCTGCGCCCACGCAGAATCTGCGCGTCTTCCAGGTACACGTAGTAATCGTCGTCCAGATGGGAAATGTGCAGCTTGCCTTCAACGCCGTTGTCCAGAGCTACGAACAGGCCGCTGGCGACCACACCCGACACGTTGCCGAAGAACGACTCGCCCAGGTGTTCCTGCGCCCACTTGGCCTGGTAGTACTTGGTCAGGTCGCGCTCGGCTTCGCTGGCGGCGCGCTCGCGCTCACTGGTGTGGTCGCCCATGCCGGGCAGGCGGGCCTGAAGCTGCGCGACTTCGCGGCCTCCCGCTTTCAGTTCGCCGCCCAGCATCCCTTTCAGGACACGGTGAACCAGCAAGTCGGGATAACGGCGAATGGGCGAGGTGAAGTGCAGGTACTCCTCAAACGCCAGCCCGAAGTGCCCCAGGTTCTCTCCGGCGTACTTCGCCTGCTGCATCGAGCGCAGCAGCAGCGTGTTCACCACGCTCTCGCGGGGGGTGCCGCGCACCTGCTTGAGCACTGCCTGGTAGGCCTGCGGGGTCGGTTCGCCGCCCGGAAAGGCCAGGCCCAGCCGGCCGATGGCGCCGCTGACTTCCTGAAAGCGTTGCAGGGTGGGCTCTTCGTGGATGCGGAACAGCGCCGGAATCTCGCGCTGGAGGAGTTCGTGGGCCACGACCTTGTTGGCCAGCAGCATCAGGTCCTCAATCATGCCGCGCGCCGTTTCCTCGCGGATGGGAATAAGCTCCATGCGGCCGTCTGGGCCCACGTCTACCTTGACTTCCCGCAGCTTGAAGTCCAGCGCGCCTTCGCGCAGCCGCTTCTGGCGCAGCTTGGTAGTGATTTTCAGCAGCAGGTGCAGGTCGCCTTCAAGGTGGCGGGCGTGGTCGGGCAGCGTGGCGGTGGCCTCGCTGTAGGCCTGCACCTCGTCGTAGGTCAGCCGCGCCTTGGAATTGATGACGCTGGGGGCCAGCTGCACCTTCAGAATCTCGCCCTCGGCGGACAGCTCGACCATGGCGGTCATGGTCAGGCGGTCCTCGTAGGGCACCAGGCTGCACACGCCGTTGCTCAGGTGTTCGGGCAGCATGGGCAGCACGCGGCCCGGCAGATAGACGCTGGTGGCGCGGGCATAGGCCTCGGCGTCCAGCGGCGTGCCTTCCTGCACGTAATGGCTGACATCCGCGATATGCACGCCGACCACAAAGGTGCCTTCGGGCGTGGGCTGAATATGAATGGCGTCGTCAAAGTCCTTGGCGTCGCGACCGTCCACTGTGAAGATGTTGAACCCGCGCAGGTCCAGGCGGCCCACTAGGGCTTCTTCGGGAATCTGGGTGGGGATGGCGCCTGCTTGCTCCACGACTTCATCCGGGAAGTCGCCGCGCAGGCCAAACTTCACGATCACGGCCTCGGTTTCGGTGACCGGGTCGTCCTGCTCGCCCAGTACGCGCGTGACCTGGCCAAAGACCTCGTCCTCGCCAGTGTTCTCCGGCCAGAACAGCTCGGTGACCACGCGGGCGCCAGCGTCCAGGCCGTCCAGGCCCTCGGGCAGCACCAGAATGCGGTGGCGGGCGCGGTGGTCGTCGGGTTTCAGGATAGGGTGGCCGTGGTGGTACTCCAGGGTACCCACCAGCTGTTTGTAGGCGCGCTGCACGATGCGCACCACGCTGGCGCGCGGGTTACCGTCACCGCGCTGGCCCCGGCGGGAACTGCCTCGGCCCCGGTCATCCCGGCTGTCGCCGCGCCCTTCCATGCGGACCAGCACGATGTCGCCGTTCCAGGCTTCCAGCGTTTGCTCAGCGGGAATATAAAAGTCCTCGCCGCCGCTGTCCGGCACCACGAAGCCAAAGCCCGCCGCCGACGACTGAAAGCGCCCGCGCACCAGGCTCATGGCCTCGGGGAGCCCGTAAGTCTTCTTGCGAGTGCGGATGACCTCGCCGCTGTCCACTAGGCTTTCCAGCAAGTCGGTCAGGTCGCGCCAATTGCCCAGGCGCTGAATGGTCTGGCGAGTAAAGGTGCGTTCCAGGTCGCGCACGTGTACTGGTCGTCCCAGTTTGCGCAGCTGCGCCACTACGATGTCGCGCTCGGGGTTGGCGGTGGTCTCGTCCGAGGCCTCGGCGGCGCTAGCAGGCTCGTCGGTCTGCGGTTCGGGAGGCGCTGATTCGACGGTCGGCAGGGCGGGGACTTCGGCCACGTCTGGGGCCGCCTCAGCAGCCTTGCGGCGGCCCCGGCGCGGCTTGGTGGGCAGCGTGATGACGGGCTCGGGGTCTGGGGGCGTTACGGCGACCGTGTCCACGACGGGTTCTGTGCGGGCCTCGGCCTCAGGAGTGACGGCTTCGACGCCGCTGAGCACCTCGTCCAGCGGGGCGTCGGGCAGGGCCGCCTTGGGCCTGCGCCCACCGCGCCGCTTGGGCACCGCCAGAATGACGGGGTCAGGCACGGGCGGCGGCTCCAGCGCCTCGGTGATGCTGGGGGCCTCGGCCTGGGGAGGCTCGGCCGCGTCTGGGTGGGTCTCCGCCGCTGGCGCGGCGGCCACCAGGTCGGCGGCCTTGCGGCGGCCCCGGCGCGCTGGTGGGGTCAAAGGCAGAGCTACTGGCGGCGCTGGGTCTGGCTCAGTCAGCACGGCCGGTTCCGTATCTATCAACGTCACTGGCTCAGAAGCCGCCTGGGCTGCTTTCCGCCCCCGAGTTTTGCGGGGGGTAGGGGTTGAGGTCGGCTCCGGCTCAGTGGATTCCGGCGTGGGCAGCACGGCCTGGGGTTCAGGCTGGGCTTCGGCGACAGGTTCAACCTGCTGCACTTCGGCCACAGCGGTCTTTTGCTTGGCGCGGCGCGGGCTGACCCGTGGGGTCGGGGCCGGCTCGGTCACCATAGGGGGCGTCTCGGCCGGCGCTGCTGCAAGGCCTTCGGCCTCCGGCTCAGGCTGTTTCGTGGTCCGGCGCGGCGCGCGGGGGGTGCGGGTTGGGGCCGTCTGCTCGACTTCGGCCGGCTGGACCGGTGTTTTCCGGCGCTTGGCCGGGGTGGGGGCAGCATCTGCTGCGGAGGACGCGGCCTTGCGCCGCTTCTGGGTGGTTTGACTCTGCTCGGTGCCGGTATTCGCGGTGCCCGGCACCGTTTCCGCTTTTTTCGGTTTCGGCATGAACGTTCCTGGTACTTCAGAGACGTGCCCGTGAGGGTGACCTTTGCGCGGCCTGCTGGGCCTTTACCCGGCATCTGGCGCGCGCCATCCGCCCACGGGGACTGGTGTTTTCGCTTCCTCGGGTGGCGCCCGGCCCGGCAACAGGCGCTGTCTGCGCGCGTGTTGTCTGGGGGCGCTGTCCTGAACCCGGCAGCCCGCTCAGCATAACATGAGTGCCCTGGGCAGGTCTGACGTGAAGTTTACGCTTCAGGCAGGTGGACCCAGCCGCTCAGCGGCGCGTGGTCACTCAGGCGGGCGTCCCGGTGCGCCTGAACGCCGCTGACCTCTACGCCCGCGCCCAGCAGGTAATCAATGCGCCAGCCGACATCGTTGGCGTAAGCGCCTGCGCGGTTGCTCCACCAGGTATATGCGGCTGCCTCGCCCAGGCAGGCGCGGTGGGTGTCGGTCAGGCCGCAGGCCAGGTGACGGGTCATCCACTCCCGTTCCTGCGGCAGAAAGCCGCTGCTTTTGCCGTTGCTGCGCCAGTTCTTGAGGTCGAGGTTCTGGTGGGCAATGTTATAGTCGCCGCCAAGAATGAGAGGCCGCCCCTCGGCCAGCAGGGCGGCCGTCCAGGCCTGGTAGTCCTCCAGAATGCGCTCCTTGAAGCCCTGCCGCTCAGGGCGGCTGCTGCCGCTGGGCAGGTAGACGCTGGCAAAGCGCACGCCCCTCACCACCGCACTCAGCACGCGGCCCTCGGCGTCCAGTTCGGCGTGGGGCAGCCCCACACGCACGTCACTGAGCGGCTGACGAGCCAGGATTGCCACGCCGCTGTAACCGGCCTTCTGCGCCGGAAACCACGCCCCGCTGTAGCCCAGGTCCGCCAGGGCGTCCGGCATGGGGTCGGCGCGCACCTCCTGAAGGAGCAGCACGTCCGGCGCTTCCTGGGTCAGCCAGTCGCGCAGGCCCCGGCGCAGCGCGCTGCGCAGCCCATTGAGATTTAGGGTGGTGACCTTGAGTGTCGCGGCCTGTGTCATGGCAGGGGAGCAGCATAGAGCAGGGTGCGCCGGACCTTCACCTCCTCCTGAGGATGTCTTCAGGAAACATAGAGATGCGGCGCCTGGGGGGTCTGTTACGCTGCGGCCACTATGGTCGAGATCAAGTTCCGCAACGAGAGTGACGGTCAGGAATTCGAGATGACCCATCCCAAGGCGGCCCGCGTCCTGAGCGACATTCAGGCCTGGGCGCAGCTCAACGCCTTCGAGCATGTGGTCTTCTGGCGTGACGCCGAAGACGCCCACAAGCTCTGGGTGCAGCTGGGCGACGACCGCCTGAACTACTGGATTCACGACAGCACCTTTACCGAGGGCAAGCACGACACCGTCGAGATGCAGATGGACTACGCCCGCGGCGCCCAGCGCCGGAGTGCGGCGGGGTACGGGAAGTTCGATAAATAGGGAGTGGAGCGTGGGCAGTGGTGAGTGGGCAGGGCTTTTCCTCCACTTACCACTGCCCACTGCCCACTTCCCTTAAGCGCCCCGCTGCCTCAATCAG
This sequence comes from Deinococcus arboris, assembly GCF_009755355.1. GTDB lineage: Bacteria > Deinococcota > Deinococci > Deinococcales > Deinococcaceae > Deinococcus > Deinococcus betulae. The sequence continues at coordinate 93,574 of NZ_WQLB01000013.1, forward strand.
CACCTCGGGCGGCTGCACCAGGGCAAACCGCACGAAGCCCTCGCCCTGACGGCCAAAGGCGGCGCCGGGACTGACGGCCACGCCGGTGTCTTCAGCGGCGCGCACGGCAAACGTCACGCTGTCGGTCAGGCCGGGCACGCGCGCCCAGGCGTACATGCTCGCCTGGGGCCTGGCCACTGCCCAGCCCAGGTCACGCAGGGCCGGCACCAGTGCGTCGCGCCGGGCCTCGAACACGGCGGCGCCCGCGCGGCCCACCTCGTCCGGCAAGGTCAGGGCGCAGGCCGCCGCGCGCTGAATGCCCAGGTACGGGTGAAAATCCACGCTGCCCTTCACGCGGGCCAGGGCGGCGATGGCGCCCGCGTCCCCGGCCGCAAAGCCCACCCGGAAGCCGCCCATGTGGTGCGTCTTGCTCAGGGAATGCAGCTCAACGACGCCGGTCAGCCCGGCTTGCAGGGCGCTGGGCGCACGGTAAGCACCAAAGGTCAGCTCGGCGTAGGGGTGGTCATGAATTAGCAGCGTACCGCGCTCACGGCACCACGCGGCCACGGCCGGAAAAAAGGCCGGGTCCACCACCGCTGAAGTCGGGTTGTTGGGGTAATTCAGCAGCAGGGCGCGGGGGCGCACGCTGGCGGGCACGGCGTTCAGGTCAGGTAAAAAGCTGTTCCCGGCATGGAGCGGCAGCGGCACCACCTTCAGGCCGGCGACGGCCGCCGCGCCCAGATAGGGGGGGTAACCAGGGTCGGGCAGCAGCAGCGTGTCGCCGGGGTCGGTGACGGCCAGCAGCAGGTGGGCCAGCCCTTCCTGCGCGCCAATCAGCGGGAGCACCTCGGTGTCGGGGTTGACCGTCACCCCAAAGCGCCGGGCCAGGTAAGCCGCCGCCGCCTGCCTCAGCGGGGCCGTATCGCTGAAGAGGGGATAACGGTCGTTCAGCGGGTCGTGTGTGGCCTCGCGCAGCGCGTCCAGCACCGGGGCCGGGGGCCGCAGGTCGCTGCTGCCGATACTCAGGTCAATGATGGCCCGGCCTGCTGCCCGCGCCCGCGCTTTGGCCGCGTCCATGAGTGCGAAGACGCTGCCCGGCACCGCTCCTGCCCGCTGTGAAGCCCACATGCTGCTCAGGGTAGAGCATGGCCCGCACGAATCAGCGCCCCAGGCCAGAAGGCTGGGGCGCTGCGCGTCGGTGCTGTCTTTAATTGCCCATGTCCACGCCGCCGTACACCGGAATATTCACGGTGGTCAGCACCTGCTCGCCGGACTTGACCGCAATGCTGGCCACCTCGTTGACCAGGACGCTGGTGTCGTCGCGGGCCACCGTCACGTACAGCAGGGCCGTGTCGCCCTGGCGCTCCACGCTGTCCAGCGTGATGGTGGTGCCGTCACGCAGACCACTCACGGCAATCGTCAGGTCGTCTGGCAGTGTGCCGTTCATGGCGGTCAGCGGCACTTCGATGGCCAGCCAGCTCGATTCGGTGTACAGCCCTTCGTACTGCATGCCGTTGCCGTCCGTGGCGTAGGCGCGGGTGGCCGAGGCGGTCGAAACGGTGAAGCTCAGCAGGGTGATGGCGGTCAGCAGCAGCTTTTTCATGGGGTTCTCCTTTGTTCCGGGGTGCGGCGCTGTGGCCGCTGCCCTTTCCTGCCCAGAGGATGCGGCCCGGCTGTGTAGAGGCTTTGCAGGGTATATGCAGATTTCTCGAAGCCTCTCTGAGGAGTGGTCCCTGGACCGGGTGGAGGTGCAAGGCGCCGCAGAGTGGGGGATGGCCGTCAGGGATGGGTGAAAAAGACTGGCTGATAACGCTGTCCCGCGCTCAATGCTGCCGACGACCGGTGTGGTGTCCCTGGGCCCAGTAGCCTGGGGACATGGCCGACGCCCCTGCGGTTCTGACCGCCATGATTACGCCAGCGGTTCTGATCAGCGGGGCCGGCACCCTCCTGATGAGCACCAGCAGCCGCCTGGGCCGCGTGACTGACCGCGTGCGCCACCTCACGGCCCGCTTCAAGGTGCTGGTGACTGAAGAGGGGCGGCAGGAGGCGCTGGCCCGCGAGGAAAAGCGCCTGATTGTCGAGCAGTTGCCGCGCCTGGCCCGCCGCAGCCGCATCATCGTGCAGGCGATGACCGCGCTGTATCTCGCGGTGGCCCTGCTGGTGCTGACCAGCATCCTGATCGGCGGCAGCGCCCTGCTTCATCAGGAGGCCGGGCCGGTGCCGGTGGTCCTGGCGATTGCCGGAGCCGCCGCTCTGGCCTACGGCGCCCTGCTGCTGAGTTTTGAAACCCGGCTCTCGGCCCGCACCACCCGGGAAGAGATGAAGTTTCTGGTGACGCTGGGTGGCCACTACGCCGGTCTGTATGACGAACGCCTGCTGCGCGAGGTCAGTGAGCAGATCGGGCAAGAGGGGAGAGGGGCGTAGGCACCCCCACTGGCGGCGCTTGGCAAACTGGCGTGCCCGGCCCTGGCCGCTGGGCTAGGGTGGAGGCGTCTGTTTTTCTTTCTGCTCCACCTTTCCTGAGGACCCCTATGACCAAACGTATGTTGCTGACCGGCTTGACGGCGCTGCTCGCGGCCTGTGCCCCTGCGCCTCTTCCTGCTGCCCCCACCCCGGCCGCTCCTCACCCAGCGGGCCTGTACGAACTTCAACTGCGCGTGACCGATCAGGGCGTGGGGCAGGCCAGCTTGCGCCACGTGGACCCCGGCGGCCTGCTGAGCGGCCAGGCACTCACCGCTGCTGGCGACCCGGTGCAACTGGGCGCGCAGGCCATCACCACCCAGACCTTCACCACGCGGAAGAACGGCGCGGATATCCGGCACATCAGCACGACCTTTGCGGCGACCAATGTGACGGCTTCGGCGCTGCAGAATCTGACCTTGCTGCCAGTTGTTTTGACCGACACCGACGGCGACCCGGAGAACAACGCCACCGCGCCCACGGTGGTGGGGACACCCTTTCGCAGCGTGCGCCTGTTTGACGGCAGCGACGCCTCAGGTCAGGCCGCCTCTATCCGTCCTGTGCAGGGACAGCAGGTCAATGTGCAGACGGGCGAGAGCACCGATAACCTGGCGGCGACCCTGTTCTTGTCGGGCCTGAACGTGGCGAGTCTGGGGGCCACCCCACCCGCTGGCCTGAGCATGACGGTACAGAATCAGGGCTGGCTGGCCGCAGAGACGCTGGCGCCGGGGGCCACCGTGCCGGTGACCTTTGCCGTGGACCTGCCGATAGACCGCAGCAATACCCGTGGGCAGGCGTTCAGCTTCAGTCTGATGTTCACCGCCGCACAGGATGTGACGGGCAGTGAGGTGGGCCTGCCCGCCGACCCGGCGGTGGTGCGCGGCACCCTACAGGGCTGGACGAGGGGCGCAGGCTATGAGCTCAGCGAGGAGTACATGGCTGAGTCTGGGTGGGTCAGGCGGCGCACCGTTCCGGTTGCGGCAATAGGGAGCGTTGACCTGTCTCTGCAAGGTCAGGAAACCAGCCAACTGTTCCCATTCCTAGATGCTGACTGCCCTGTGCAGGGCGAGCAATCTGCCCCGAACCTCCATGTGGCCTGGCCTTATCTGGCTGTCTACAGCGCGCAGGGCGACCGACTGGGTCAGGTGCGGGAGGTGGACACAACCAACAAGCCAGTGCGCCGCCTATATGCTGATGCGCCCCTGCGGGTCAAGGGCACAGCGCCCTGCCAAAGCCTGCCCGAGATAAGTTTTGAATACGACCTCACCCTGCAACCAGGCTGGAATCTGATCACTGAGACACAGCGCCGTGTGGGGGAGAACTTTATCATCCGCTACCAATCTCTGCCCAGTGGGGCACGCACTCGCCTGCGCTTTGTTCAGTCTGGCCCATGGGTCAGGGTCGGCTCGCCCGAGTTTGGTAGCGAACTGAACCTCCGCGCCGGTCAGCCGCTGGCTGTGCCGTTCCAGCTGTTCCAGGACGGCGGCGTCAGCGGCCCAGTGACGGTGACCAGCAGCCTCCCTGGCGTGTCCGTCACGCCAGATACGCTCAATCTGCCGGCGCTGACCGGACAGACTTTGGGGGTCCAGGCCGTCACAACTTCATTGACCTTGACGGCAGACGCGAGGCTGGCTGGGTTTTCCGACCCTCTGACCCTAACTTTCTTTCAGAATGGCCAGGTTGTGGGCCGGGTCAGCTACCTTCTTACCGTCACTCCCTAAAACCAGCACAGAGAAGCCCCCACCCGTTTTCAGGTGGGGGCTTCTCTGTTTACCTATGGCTCTTTGCCATCAGGCATCTGCGCTTAGCTCGTGTATGTCACGTTGTCGTTCACGGTGCCGGGGCGGGTGTCGTCGTAGGAGCGGTTGCCCGTTACAGCGTCGGTGCTGGTGCTGCCCTCGCCGTACTTCTCCAGCGTGCGGTCGTCGGCCACCTGCATCTCGCGGACGGTCATCAGACCCGTGCCGGCGGGAATCAGCTTGCCCAGGATGACGTTTTCCTTCAGGCCGATCAGGTCGTCGACCTGACCCTTCATGCTGGCTTCGGTCAACACGTGGGTGGTGTGCTGGAAGCTCGCCGCCGACAGCCACGACTTGGTGGTCAGGCTGCTCTTGGTGATGCCCAGCAGCACCGGCTTCCAGCTGGCCGGGGTGGTGTCTTCACCCAGCGCGTCGTTGGCCTGGTCCACTTCCCAGCGCTCGACGGTCTGGCCTTCGAGCAGTTCGGTGTTGCCGCCGTCGGTCACTTCGACCCAGCGCAGCATCTGGCGCACGATGATTTCAATGTGCTTGTCGTGCACCTTCACGCCCTGGCTGCGGTACACCCGCTGCACTTCTTCCACCAGGTAGCGCTGGGCGGCGTCGGTGTCCTTGTACAGCAGCAGATCGTGGGGGTTGATGGCGCCGCGCGTCAGGGCCTGGCCAGCTTCCACGCGGTCGCCGTCGCGCACGATCATGCGCAGGCTCTTGCTGATCTTGGTGGCGGTCTTGGAGCTGTACTGGTCGTCGTCGGCCTCAATTCGCACGAGGTAACGCTCTTCCTCTTCCTCAATCCGCACGGTGCCGTCGCGGTCCGCCACAGCCGCGCTGGTCTTGGGCTTGCGGGCCTCGAACAGCTCGATCACGCGGGGCAGACCCATCGTGATGTCACCGCCGCCGCTGCCGGCCACGCCCCCGGTGTGGAAGGTGCGCATGGTCAGCTGTGTGCCGGGCTCGCCGATGGATTCGGCGGCCACCACGCCCACGGCTTCACCCATGCTGACCGGCTTGGCCTGCGAGAGGTCGTAGCCGTAGCACTTCTGGCACACGCCACTCTTCACGCGGCAGTTCAGCGGGGTGCGCACGAAGACGCTTTGCAGGGTCTTGGCGCTGCGGGTGATCGCCTTCACGTCTTCCAGGCTCAGCATCTCGCCGGCTTCGATGGTGCGGCCCTCGACTTCCACAGAGTCGGCCAGGGTGCGGCCATAGATGCTGGTTTCGATCTCGCTGGCCTTGCGGGTGCGCCACTCGCCGGTGCGCTCATCTTGCGCACCCAGCGGCATAGAGGTGTAATCGGTGGTGCCGCAGTCCACGTCGCGCACGACGACTTCGTGGGCCACGTCCACCAGCTTGCGGGTCAGGTAGCCCGAGTCGGCGGTGCGGAGCGCGGTGTCGGCCCCACCCTTGCGGGCGCCGTGGGTCGAGATGAAGTATTCCAGCACCGACAGGCCTTCACGGAACGACGCCCGGATCGGCACCTCGATCGTGCTGCCGTCGGGGCGGGCCATGAGGCCGCGCATCCCGGCCAGCTGCGTGATCTGCTGGGCGTTACCACGCGCGCCCGACAGGCTCATGATCCACAGCGGGTTGAAGGGGTAGTTCTTGCCAAAGTTGTCGAACATGGCGTTCTTGACTTCGTCCTTCGTGTCGTTCCAGAGCTGCACGACCTGCTTGTAGCGCTCTTCTTCGGTCATGAAACCGAACTCGAAGTTCTGCTCGATTTCCGCCACCTTGGCGTCGGCTTCGGCCAGAATCTCGGTTTTGGCGGGCGGAATCACGATGTCGTCAATGCCGATCGTGATGCCCGAGGTTGTGGAGAGCTTGAAGCCTGCGTCCTTCAGGCCGTCCAGCAGGCCAGCGGTGGCCTCGATCCCGAGGTGCTTGAAGCACGCCATGACCATGTCCTTGAGGTGGTCTTTCTCGTACGCCGTTTCCAGATTCACGAGGGTATCCACCAGGCTGGCCTGGTGCCCCAGGGCTTCCTGAACAATGCGGCGGAACATCACGCGGCCCGCGCTGGTGTCGTAGGTCACGCCGTTGAGGCGAATCCGGACGTGGTCCTGATGGTCGATCTCGCCGCGCTCCACGGCCATGATGGCCTCGTCGGGCGTCGAGAAGACGTACTTGAGGCGGCCGGGGCTGGTGTCCTGACCGGCCACCTTGATGGCGCTGTTCAGGGCGATTTTTCCAGCCTCAAAGGCGGCCAGCGCCTCCTGCGGGCCTGCGTACTCGCTACCGGCGCCCAGGTTGTCGGTGCGCAGCAGGGTCAGCGTGAAGATCCCGAGGATGATGTCGCGGCTGGGCTTCACGTTCGGCTCGCCGTTGGCCGGCGAGAGCAGGTTATGGGCGCTGAGCATCTGAATGCGCGCTTCGGCCTGTGCCTGGGCGCTGAGGGGGACGTGAATCGCCATCTGGTCGCCGTCAAAGTCGGCGTTGAAGGCTTCACAGACCAGGGGGTGCAGCTGGATGGACTGGCCTTCCACCAGGACCGGCTCAAAGGCCTGAATGCCCAGACGGTGCAGGGTCGGCGCGCGGTTGAGCAGCACGACCTTGTCTTCAATCACTTCTTCCAGGGCGTCCCACACGCTGTCGCGGGTGTCGCGGTAACGCTCCAGCATCTTGCGGGCCTGCTTGATGTTGGTGACTTCGCCCTTCTCTTCGAGCACCTTGAACAGGAAGGGCTTGAAGAGTTCGAGGGCCATGCGCTTGGGCACCCCGCACTGGTGGAGCTTAAGCTGCGGGCCCACCACGATCACCGAGCGGCCCGAGTAGTCCACGCGCTTGCCCAGCAGGTTCTGGCGGAAGCGGCCCTGCTTGCCGCCCAGCAGGTCGGTCAGGGAGCGCAGGCTGCGGTCAGAGCCGGGGTTGGTCACCGGGCTGCCCCGGCGGCCGTTGTCGATCAGCGCGTCCACGGCTTCTTGCAGCATGCGCTTCTCGTTGCGGATGATCATGTCCGGGGCGCCCTGCCCCATCAGCTTCTTGAGGCGGTTGTTGCGGTTGATCAGGCGGCGGTACAGGTCGTTCAGGTCTGAGGTCGCAAAGCGGCCCCCGTCGACCTGCACCATCGGGCGCAGGTCAGGCGGCATGACGGGAACGGTGTTCAGAATCATCCAGCTGGGGTGGTTGCCGCTGCGCTTGAATGCGCGGGTCACTTCCAGGCGCTTGCGGGCCTTGGCGCGCTTGTGGCGCGAGCTGTCTTTCATCATCTCGTTCAGCTCGGCTTCTAGGATGTCCAGATCCAGGTCGTCCAGCAGTTCCTTGACGGCTTCGGCGCCCATCTTGGCCTCGAAGTCGTAGGACTCAATGACGCGCACCTGCTTGCGCACCAGGTCAATCTCGATGCGGCCCGAGATGTCGCTGCGCAGCTCGCCGCTGTCGGCCAGCTCGTCACCCGGCTCCACGCGGTCACCGTTCACGACCAGGGGCTCATCCTCGTAGGTGTAGACCTTGGCCTTGGACACGATGATGCTGGCGGGGTTGTGAAGGGTGATGACGCCGTCGGCCTCGGCCGTGACCTGCTCCTCAACGTCAATAGCGCCGATAACCTTCTGGCCCTTCTTGACCTCGCTGCCGTCGCCGACCAGCACGTGCATGGTGGGGTTGATGGGGTACTCGGCGCGGCGGGTCCAGTGGGCCTTGACGGCCACGTCGCCCTTCTTCTTGGGGAAGGTCACGCCTGAGAGGCGGCTGTCGCGGCTCACACGCAGGCGGGTGCCGGCCGAGGCGTCGGCCAGCACCGCGCCGGCTTCCACGATCTCGCCGTGGACGACCTGCACGTTCAGGCCGTGGGGCACGTACACGCGGGCCAGGACTTCCCCACTGGGGGTGCCTTCCTCGTCCACGCCTTCACGCAGCTCGACCATCACGGAGTCTTCGCCCAGTTCGTGCAGCACGATGGTGCCGTCTACCGGGGCCGTGATCTGCACGTCACTTTCCAGCTCGGCCAGAATCTCACCGGCACGGAAGGTGTCCTGCTCCACCAGCGCTTCAGCGGGCAGCGGCAGAGTTGCCTCGACTTCCTCGGCGTAGGCAATCAGGGCGCGGCGGGGGAAGCGGTACTGGGCCAGGCCGTCCATCTTGGAGACCACGTTGCCGCCCAGGATCTGCCCGCGCGTCACGTACTCGCCGTCGCGGATCTCGGCTTCCACGCCGCCCGTCAGCGAGTAGGTTTCCTGACGGCCAAAGCGCAGCTCACGGTACTCATCGTCGCTCAGCAGTTCGCCGCGCTTGAGGGGGCGGCCGTCTTTCTGGGCGTTGCGGGGATCAGTGACCAGGAAGGAGCTGAAGTACAGCACCTTTTCCAGCTGGCCGGCGGACAGGTCCAGCAGCGTACCGATCTTGCTGGGCGTGTCCTTGACGTACCAGATGTGGGCGGCCGGGGTCGCCAGGTCAATGTGACCCATGCGGTAGCGGCGCACCTTGGAGCTGGTGACTTCCACGCCGCAGCGCTCGCAGACCTTGCCCTCGTAGCGCTGGCGCTTGTATTTGCCGCAGGCACACTCGTAGTCCTTCTGGGGCCCAAAGATGCGCTCGTCGAAGAGACCTTCGCGCTCGGGCTTGAGGGTGCGGTAGTTGATGGTTTCGGGCTTTTCGACCTCGCCGAAGCTCCACTCGCGGATCTTTTCCGGGCTGGCAATGGCGATACGGACTTTGTTGAAATCTTTCACGGCTTCTCCTGTGAGAGAGGCTTGCAGGTGGAGTGAGGTAAGGGAGAGCGGCGCGGCCCTCCCCAGGAAACCGGGTTCAGCGCTTGGGCATCATCCCTTCGAAGATGTCCACGGCGCGGTCGCCGTTGTCGAGGACTTCCACGTCCAGGCCCAGCGAGTGCAGCTCCTTAACGAGCACCTTGAAGGACTCGGGGATGGTGCTGCCCGAAACTTCCTCGCCCTTGACGATGCTCTGGTAGGCGGCGTCACGGCCATCAATGTCGTCGGACTTGATGGTCAGCATTTCCTGCAGGGTGTGCGCGGCGCCGTAGGCTTCCAGCGCCCACACTTCCATTTCCCCGAAGCGCTGACCGCCGAACTGCGCCTTGCCGCCCAGCGGCTGCTGGGTGATGAGGCTGTACGGCCCAGTGGAGCGCGCGTGCAGCTTGTCTTCCACCATGTGGTACAGCTTCATGACGTACATGGTGCCGACCACCACGGGGCCACTGATGGGCTCGCCAGTGCGGCCGTCGTACAGCACGCTCTTGCCGGTGCGGCTCAGTTCCATCTGCGACTTCTCGTAGTCGCCCTGGGTGTCGGTGATGACCCCCAGCTTGGCGGCGCGGTCCAGCACTTCCTGCTCGCGCTTGTCGAGTTCGAGGCCGTCGTCCTTGTTCTTCTGGATGCGCTCGGCGGCGGCCACTTCCAGCATTTCCTTGATGGTCGCTTCGGTCACCGAGTCGAACACCGGGGTCTCGAATTTCTGGCCGGTCAGGCGCGCCACTTCACCCAGGTGGGTTTCCAGAATCTGGCCCAGGTTCATGCGGCTGGGCACGCCCAGCGGGTTGAACACCAGGTCCACGGGCGTGCCGTCTTCCAGGTAAGGCATGTCTTCGGGGGCCATGATCTTGGAGACCACGCCCTTGTTGCCGTGGCGGTTGGCGACCTTGTCCCCCACCTGCAACTGACGCTTCTGGGCCACGTACACGCGCACCATCTCGCGCACGCCGGGCTTCAGGTCCACGCCTTCGTCGCCGCGGCGGAAGCGCACGGTCTTCACCACGATGCCGCCCTGACCGGACTGCACGCGCAGTGAGGTGTCCTTCACTTCGCGGGCCTTCTCGCCGAAGATCGAACGCAGCAATCTCTCTTCGGGGGTAGGCTCAGACTCGCCCTTGAAGGAGGTCTTGCCGACCAGAATGTCGCCCGGCTTGACTTCGGCGCCCACGCGCACGATGCCGTCTTCGTCGAGGTCGCGCAGCGCAGCTTCACTGAGGCCCGGAATGTCGCGGGTGATCTTTTCTGGCCCCAGCTTGGTGTCGCGGGCTTCGATCTCGTCCTTTTCAATGTGGACCGAGGTGTAGAAGTCCTTGCGCACCAGGCCTTCGGAGATGCAGATGGCGTCTTCGAAGTTGAAGCCGTCAAACGGCATGATGGCAATGGTGATGTTCTGGCCCAGCGCCAGGCGGCCCAGGTCAGAGGCGGGACCGTCGGCGATAACCTGCCCGGCAGTCACGGTGTCGCCAATGTCCACGATGGGGTGCTGGTCGAGGTTGGTGCCCTGGTTGGAGCGGGTAAAGCGCACGAGTTCAAAGGTGCGCACGTTGCCCTGGTTCATGCCAGCGGCGGGGGCGTCCTCGGTCAGGGTCACCTGAATCACGCGGGCGTCCACGTAGGTCACGCGGCCCGTCACATCACTGACGACGCTAGTGCCGCTGTCGGTCACGACGCGGCGCTCCACGCCCGTGCCCACGGCGGGGCTGTCAGCGCGCACGAGCGGCACGGCCTGCGACTGCATGTTCGAGCCCATCAGCGCGCGGTTGGCGTCGTCGTGCTCCAGGAAGGGAATCAGCGACGTGTTGATAGACACGATCTGCTTGGGCGACACGTCCATGTAATCGACTTCTTCAGGCGTGTACCAGAGGGGATCGCCCTTGCGGCGGGCCAGCACGCGCTCGTCGCTGAAGGTGCCGTCACTGTTCAGGGGGCTGTTCGCCTGCGCCACGGTGTACCGGTCTTCAATGTCGGCGGTCATGTAGACCACGTCGTCGGAGACCTGGCCGCCCGCCACCTTGCGGTAAGGCGCTTCGATAAAGCCCAGGTCGTTCACCTTGGCGTACGAGGCCAGCGAGGAGATCAGGCCGATGTTGGCGCCTTCGGGCGTTTCAATCGGGCAGATGCGCCCGTAGTGCGTGCGGTGCACGTCGCGCACGTCGAAGCCGGCGCGCTCGCGGGTCAGGCCGCCTGGCCCCAGGGCCGAGATGCGGCGCTTGTGGCGCAGGTCCGACAGGGGATTGGTCTGGTCCTTGAACTGCGAGAGCTGGCTGCGCCCGAAGAACTCGCGCATGGCCGCCACGATGGGGCGGTTGTTCACCAGTTTGGTGGGGGTCGCGGCGTCGGGGTTGCCCAGCAGCATGCGTTCGCGCACGCCGCGCGCCATACGGCCCATGCCCACGCGCAACTGGTCGGCCAGCAGCTCGCCCACGGTGCGCACGCGGCGGTTGCCGAGGTGGTCAATGTCGTCCTCGCCCACGGGCACATCATTGATTACGCCGTCGGCGTCAGCCATGCCCACGGTCTCGCGGCCATACTGCAGCGCCATCAGGTAGCGAATGGTGTCCACCAGGCCCGCGTCACTGAACTTGCCGTCCTGGAAGGTCAGCAGGGTGCGCTCGGGGCGGTTGACGCCCAGCTTGGTGTTCATCTTGAAGCGGCCCGGCTCGCCCAGGTCGTAGCGGCGGGGGTCGGCCAGCAGGCCGTACAGGTACTGAATGGCCTTGTCGCGCTTGGGTGGGTCGCCGGGGCGCAGCACCGTGAACAGGCGCAGCAGGGCCTCGTCGGCGCCCATGCCCGCGCTCTTGTCTTCGGGCAGTTCCATGTCCGGCTCGAATTCCGTGAACAGCGACTTCAGAGAAGCGTCGTCGTAGCCCAGTACCCGCAGCAGCATCGCCACGGGGAACTTGCGCTTGTTCACCTTCATTTCCAGAATGCCGCCCGCAAACTCCAGTTCAATCCAGGGGCCGCGCTTGGGCATGGGGATGATGGCGCCCGTGTACATCTTCTTGATGCCCTTGTAGGAGCTGGTGAAGTACACGCCGGGGCTGCGGTGAATCTGCGAAATAATGACGCGGTCGGCGCCGTTGATGACGAAAGAACCGTCCTCGGTCATCAGGGGCAGGTCGCCCAGGAACACCTGGTCTTCCTTGATGAGGCCGCTGTCCTTGTGAATCAGCTGGAGCTTGGCGTACATGGGCGCCTGGTAGGTCACGTCCTTTTCACGGCACTCTTCAGGCGTGTAAGGCGGCTCGCCCAGACGGTACTCCAGGAAGTCCAGCACCAAGCCCGTGGAGCGGCCCTTCTCGGTCTCGTCAATGGGGAAGACTTCTTTGAAGGCGCTTTGCAACCCTGTGTAGTCACGGGCATCGGGCGCCCGGTCCTCTTGCAGGAAGGCCCGGAAGGAATTCACCTGAATCTCGGTCAGGTTGGGGAGCGGAATCACGTCCGCAATATCACCAAACCGCTCAATGCGCGGCCCTTTGTTCTTCAAACTCATATCCACCTCGGGGGCACCCTGGGATCACTGCGGCCTCTCTCGGGGCATGAAAAGGCGCAGCTGGGACGCGCAGCCTCTGACAGCCGCGTTCCCATTCGTTGTGCTTAGCTTTGCCGAGCCGCTTCTCGCAAAGAACTCCTGCCCGACCCATCATGGTCAGCACAGAAGAGTCTACACCTGTGCGGGCAGTGCAGTCAAACGGCGCGCGAAAGCGGCCTCTAGGAGAAGCTGTGACGGGCAGTTTGCCGAACAGGCAGGGCCGCCGTCAAGTCCGGTTCTTCATGAAAAGCGGGCGAACCTGCGGCGGCAGCCCACTGCGGCGCTTTAGCATAAGCGGGTGGACGCCCTGCAACCCTACCTTCCTCTGATCTACAACGTCCTGCGCGCCCTGGCAGTGATTGGCCTCATTCATGCGGTGGTGACGCGGCAGCAGGTGTACTGGATCGTCATGCTGGTGTTTGGGGCGCTGTTTGGCGGCCTGTTTGGGCTGGCGTTTGCGGCGGTGTACACCTTCATGGTGCTCATTCCGGCGCTCAGGGGGAGTAGCCGCGTGGCGGGTCAGGCCGTGGCGCGCGGGGTAGAGGCGCTTAAGCCCCTGGACCTGCGCATCCGCGAAGCCCAGGCTGACCTGGCCGAGAGCGACACCTTGCAGCGGCGCGCTGACCTGGCCGCGCTGCAAGCCCGCGCAGGGCGGCCCGATGAGGCGCAGGCCACCTTGCAGCCGCTGCTGAGTGGCATCTACGCCGACGACCCGGTGGTGCTGCTGACGAGCGCCGAGCTGGACCTGGTGCGGGACCAGCCTGCGCCCGCCGAGGAAAAACTCCGGCGGGTAGACCTGAAAGCCAGTGCCGCCACGCGCACCCGTACTTTAACTCTGCTGGCCCAGGCGCAGGACGCCCAGGGGCATTCGGAAGCCGACGCGACCTACCGGGAGGCCATGACGGCCGCCACCACGGAAGAACCCCGCGCCCGCTACGCTGCCTACCTGCTGCGGCGGGGCAGGGGAGATGAGGCCCGTGCCCTGCTGGACGCCCTGGAGAAGACCGAACGCCGGGCCACGGCGCTGTACCGCCGTCAAGAGCGGGAGTGGTTTCAGCAGGGACGTGATCTGAGAAAAGAATTGAAGTGAGCGCGATACGGGTTTCTCGCTGGGTCTGACGGTGGGCTGAGCAACTGACTCAAGTTTGCAGGTGGCCTTAGATCAGACGGTAAGAGCCGTTCGGGGTTGCCTGGGGCTGGGTGGCGTGCAGTTCTGCGGCGGTCTGTGAGGTCCGGCGGCTAGGAAATTTGATCTCGCGGCCCGCGAATCGTTCGCAGAACACGGCTTGGTTATCGCGGTCTGGTGGTGACCGTGCAAAGTCTCTTCCAGCGTTGGCTCCATCCAGTTTGTGCGGGACTGATACGGATTCCGTTTGTTTCGTTAACAAATCGGGAAAACGCCGATTTGCCAACTCCACGTCCGGAAACCGTTTTCCTCTTTCTCGCTCCGCTCGGATTTCATCGTTTTTGTAAACGATTCAATCGGAGTCTGTATGAGAGAACAGGGGGAGGGTTGTACACTCCTGCCCACACTGTGGTCGCCACAATCTCCTGGTTCTCGCCAGTTGGATGAATGACTGAGGCTGAAAGCTGCTAGTGAGATCCGGGCGCAGACCCTCTGGGCCACCTAAGGTTCGGTGGCTTCTTCTGCATCCTCCTGCGCCAATGTGGTCTAAGCCAATTATATTACCCGGAAGATATTGCGGTCTGATATTTCATCCGGGTAATATGCATCTATGTCAGAAGCCCCGACCTACAGCGCCTTTTTGGGCACTCGTCGCCTGGCCACCGGGCCACTGTCCGACACCCTCACCGCCGTTAAGACGGCTCTGGATGCCCTGCCTGGTCCCCGCACCCAACCGCTGATCGTCTTTAACGATGAAACGGGCCGCCCCGCCGACTTTGACTGGCGCGGCACTCTGGAGGAGGTGCTGGCCCGCCATGCGCCAGCGCCGTCCAGAACTGGTCCAGGTCGCCCGAAGCTGGGCGTGGTGTCGCGGGAGGTCAGCCTGCTGCCCCGGCACTGGGACTGGCTGGAAAGTCACCCGAACGGCGCCTCGGCCGCGCTGCGCCGCCTGATTGATGAGGCCCGCAAAGCTGACCCCGAAGGCGAGCGCCGCCGCGTGGCCAGTCTGGCGGCCGACCGCTTTCTCACGGTGATGGCCGGCGACCTGCCGGGCGCCGAGGACGCCAGCCGCGCCCTCTACGCCGCTGACTGGGGGGCGTTTGAGGCGGCGCTGGCCCCCTGGCCCGAAGACATTCGGCTGCACGCGCTGTACCTGGCGGCCCCTGCATTCGGTCAAGCTCAATGACAGAAGCCTCCCCACGCCATTACCGTGGGTTCACGCCCCGCATGGGCGTCTACCGCATTACCCATCTGCCGTCTGGCCGCACCTTGCTGGGCAGCAGCGTGCATGTCGAAGGCCTGCTCAACCGCATTCGCTTTCAGCTGGAACTGGGAGGGCACCGTCACGCCCAGATGCAGCGGGACTGGGCAGCGGATGGCCCGGCACAGTTCCGCTTCGAGGTGCTTGATGACCTTCAGCCCCAGCACCCCGGCGACGAGCCACTAGACGACCTCAAGGAGTTGCTTGCGTTATGGGAAGAGAAATTGAACCTTCCGGCGGGCCAGCGGTACTGACCCTGGCCCCAGGTCTGACGGCCGCCCAGTTAGAACAGCTGGCTGAAACAGCAGAGAAGCCGACCCGCGCCCTGATTGCCGCCCATCCCAACACCCCGCCGGCCCTGCTGGAGCGGCTGGCGGCTGACCACCCGGCCGAGGTGCTGGGGAACCCGGCCCTGCCGCTGCTGCGCCTAGCCCACCCCCGGCTGCTGCTGGACGTGCCCCTGCATGTCCTGCTGAGGCTGCTGGCACAACTGGACGCCCCGGCGTGGCTGTTGCGGCACGCGCTCATTGCCTCCGCTATAGAAATTCAGGCAGCGGCGGCGGCGCACCCTGCCCTGAATGAACGGCAGGTCGAGTGGCTGGCGCGTCATCCCGCCTGGCAGGTGCGCGCCCGCATTGCGGCCCGGCCCGAGTTGTCGGCCCGCTGGATAGAGCATCTGGCCGCCGACGCCGACTACGGGGTGCGGATGTACATCGCCTCGCGCGCCAACCTGCCGGCCCCCGTGGCGGGGCAACTGGCGGCTGACCCATCGCCCTTTGTGAGGCAGGTCCTGGCGCGTGCCCAGCAGACCGCGCTGGCGGTGTGGCTGATTACTCTCTGTGCGTTGCCGTGGGGGTAGCCGTGAACCGTGAGGCCGCTGCTCAAGCAGAGCCTTTGAATGGGGCAGACTTGCCTGCCTGAAAGCAACGGGAGGGGCTTCCCGTCTGCTAAAAACGAAAAACCCCCAGCCGCTGGGGCTGGGGGCTGCACACCCGGTTGGGGCAGGATTTACTTGAGTTCGACCTTGGCGCCAGCGGCTTCCAGCTGGGCCTTGATCTTCTCGGCGTCGTCCTTGTTCGCGCCTTCTTTCAGCACGCCGCCCTTCTCGCTCATGTCCTTGGCTTCCTTCAGGCCCAGGCCGGTGATGGCGCGGATTTCCTTAATGACGTTGATCTTGCTCGCGCCGGCGTCCACCAGCACCACGTCAAATTCGGTCTTCTCTTCCACAGCGGCGGCGGGGCCAGCAGCGGGGCCAGAGGCCACAGCGGCGGTCACGCCCCAGGTCTCTTTCAGGCCGTCAATCAGGTCGGCGAGTTCCATGATGGTGAGCTGGCCGAGTTGGTCAATAAGCGCTTGTTTGTCGTAAGCCATGATGTATTCCTCCGGAGGATGAAGTTGGGGGCGCCCCGGTCAGGGGGCAAGGCCGGTGCGTTAAGCGCCCTGGCCTTCGAGTTTTTCTTTGTACGCTTCGAGGATGCCCACGAAGTTGCTGAGGTGGGCGCTGAGGACGCCGACCAGTTCGCCTTGCAGGCTCTGCTTGCTGCCCAGGCTGGCCAGACGCTCGACGACTTTCACGTCAACGCGGTTGCCTTCGACAAAGCCGGCCTTAACGGCAGGGATGCCCTTGTCGTTGCCTTTGGCGGCGTCGCTGAGGGCCTTGGCTACCCCGGCGGGGTCGTCCTGGGCCACCACGATGGCGCTGGGACCCTTCAGGGCGTCGCTGAAATCGCGGCCGCTGCCCTGCAGGGCCAGGTGAATCAGGGTGTTCTTGGCAACAATCAGCTGCCCACCCTTCTCGCGGATGTCTTTGCGCAGTTTGCTCAGCTGACCGGCGGTCAGGCCCTGGTAATCAACCACGTAAAACGAGTCGATGCCCGAGAGGCTGCCCGTCAGGGTGCTAAGGGTCTGCTGGTTCTTTTCGTTCGCCACGCAGTACCTCCTTGGTGGGAACGAGTCCAGGTGCACGGTCGCGCCCCTGGCAACTCGGCGGGCTGTTTAAACCTGGCAAGGGTCCCCGCTGTCTTTGGTGCCGGAATGAAAACGGATTGGGGAGGTGCGAAAGCGCACCGGGGTGCCAAAAAAGAGGGTGATGGGTGCCAGTTGATGGTTTTTCTATCAACCTTCGGCCATCACCGCGCCGCTTAGGCGCTGCCGCCGCTCAGGGTCAGCTCGATGCTGGGGCCCATCGTGGTGGTCAGGAACGCGCTGCGCAGGAACACGCCCTTGGCGCTGCCGGGCTTGGCGGCCTCCAGCGCACCGATCAGCGCGCTGTAGTTGGCGCTGAGGTTACTGGGGTCGAAGCTGGCCTTGCCAATCGGGGCGTGCACCACGCCGGTCTTGTCGTTGCGGAATTCGATACGGCCAGCCTTGAGGCCGCGCACCATGCCGGTCACGTCGGGGCCGACGGTGCCGCTCTTGGGGTTGGGCAGCAGGCCGCGCGGCCCGAGCAGACGGGCGAGCTTCTGACCCACCTGGGCCATCATGTCGGGGGTCGCCACGACAGCGTCAAAGTCCATGAAGCCGCCGGCGATCCGCTCGATGAGGTCCTCGCTGCCGACGACATCGGCGCCCGCCGCTTCAGCAGCCTGCACGTTGTCGCCCTTGGTGATCACGGCCACGCGCACGCTGCGGCCGGTGCCGTGAGGCAGAGCTACAGTGCCGCGCACGTTCTGGTCGCTCTTGCGGGGGTCAATGCCCAGACGGAAGTGCACTTCCACGGTCTCGTCGAACTTCGCCGTGGCGATGTCCTTGACCAGCGCGGCGGCTTCGTCAATGGTGTACTGCTTGTTGCGGTCCACTTTGGCCGCCAGCGCTTCGTAGCGCTTGCCACGCTTAGGCATTGGGGGCCCCCTCGATGGTCACGCCCATGGAGCGGGCGGTGCCGGCCACGGTGTTGGCGGCGGCTTCCACGCTGCCCGCGTTCAGGTCGGGCATCTTGGTCTTGGCGATTTCCAGAACCTGATCCCAGTTGAGCTTGCCGACCTTGGCCTTGTTGGGGGTCGCGCTGCCCTTTTGCAGGCCGGCGGCCTTGCGAATCAGGTAGCTCATGGGAGGGGTTTTGGTGATGAAGGTAAACGAGCGGTCCGCGTAGATGGTGATCTCGACGGGGATGATCGCGTCACCCTTGTCGGCCGTCTGCGCGTTGAACGCCTTCGTGAACTCCATGATGTTCGCGCCGTACTGCCCCAGCGCGGGACCCACGGGGGGGGCCGGGGTGGCCTTGCCCGCCGGGAGTTGCAGTTTGACTAAGCCTGCGACTTTCTTCATTGAGATTCCTCCTTAGCTCCCCCGCGCCTGGCCTGGGCCGGGCTGGGGTGCTGACGCTAAGTTCTGTGCCGTTCGCCTCTAGGGGCAGAACAAGACAGCAACTTTTCTACTTTACCTGTCCGCCGCCTGTTTGCCAAGCGGCCGGGGCAGGTGTGTCTTACTTGGCCACCTGGCTAAAGTCGAGTTCGACCGGCGTCTCGCGGCCAAAGATGCTGACGAGCACCTTGACCTTCGACTGCGGAATGTTGACCTCGCTGATGAGGCCGCTGAAGTCCGCAAAGGGGCCGCCGGTCACGCGCACCATGTCGCCTGCCTTGAAGTCCACCTTGACGCGGGGCGCCTCGGCCGCCACCGGCTGGGCAGCGACGCCCACCGAGGCGAGCAGGCGCTGCACTTCATCAAACGACAGTGGGACGGGGCGGGTGGCGGTGCCCACGAAGCCGGTCACGCCGTTCGTGCCGCGCACCACTTCCCAGGACTCGCCCAGTTCGCCGGGCGCGTCGTCATCTTCCACGTCCATCTGCACGAAGACGTAGCCGGGAAACAGCTTGCGCGTGACCTCGACCTTCTTGCCGCCTTCCTGAAGTTCGACAGCCTTTTCTTCAGGCTGAATGACCTGGAAGATTTTCGTGCCGCGCATGCCCAGTTTGGTCGCACGCTCCATCAGGTGCTGCTCGACGCGGTCTTCCTGACCCACGTAGGTGTGCACGGCGTACCACTCGATACTCATGGCAGCACCAGCTGAATCAGGTTTCTGAACACGACGTCCATGGCATAGACAATCAGGGTCAGGGCCACGACGAAAATCAGCACGGCCTGCGTGCCTTCGAGCACCTGCGCCCGGCTGGGCCACGAGACCCGCGAGAGTTCAGCGCGCGAATCCCGGAAGTACTGAATCAAGTTCATGCGTTCACCTGCGACAAGACGAGAGGAAAGGTGGGCCGCCTGCGCCGGGGCTGAAGCCCGGCGGCGGGCATCAGACCTTCTTCTCTTTGAAGACCACGTGCTTTTTGGCCACGGGGTCGTACTTGCGCAGTTCCATCTTGGCCTGCGTGTTGCGGCGGTTCTTGGTGGTCGTGTAGTAGAAGCCGGTGCCGGCGCTGCTTTCCATTTTCACGATGATACGGGGGCCGTCTTTCGCCATGAGCTGCTCCTTCGCAAACGGCCCCGCGGGGGGCCCTCTGCTCCCAGCGTCCCTGAGTGGGCGGGGCCGTCAACGGGTGTGTCTGGCACGCTGGTAAAAGCCCGCCTTGGGGCGGGCAACATTCGAATTATAGGCACGCGGGCGGCAGGTGTCTACCGGCGGGGCAGGCCGGTGGGAAAACCGTCGATACTCAGCGTGTTTTTGCGCTCCCGGTACGCGGTAAGGTCTTCAGGGGTCTGGCGCTCTGCCCAGCGGTTGAGGTCCTCGCGTTGGCCTTCTATGGTCATCAGGGGCACGGCCATTCCACAGGAGGTCTGCACGAGGTCGACCTCAAGCACAAAGAGTTGCCGCGTGCCCGGCAGGGCAGGAAAGAGGGCCAGCAGCGTGTCCCAGCCGTCATCCCCCGGCTGGAGCATCTGTGCTTGCCCATACAGCCGCAAGATCAGTGGTGGTCCCTGAAACGCGCAGAACATCAGGGTCATACGCGGGGTTTGCAGGAGGTGCGCCGCCGTTTCGTTGCCGCTGCCGGTCACGTTGAGCCAGACCACCTGGGTTGGCCCCAGCACCCGCAGGCTGTCGAGGCCCTTGGGCGAGACGTTCACCCGCCCGTCTGGCGCAGCCGTCCCCACAAAAAAGAGAGGCTGCGCTTCTATAAAGGCGCGCAGGTGGTCACTGATGGCCGGCAGTTGCTTTGCCATACTCCAGGGTACAGGGCATCAAAAAAGAGGCCCCTCGAAGGGGCCTCTCTGGGTACTAGAGTCTTATTCGATGACTTTGGCAACGACGCCAGCGCCGACGGTGCGGCCACCTTCGCGGATGGCGAAGCGCAGGCCTTCTTCCATGGCGATGGGCTTGATCAGTTCCACGATGAACGTGATGTTGTCGCCCGGCATCACCATTTCCACGCCTTCAGGCAGTTCCACCACACCGGTCACGTCCGTCGTGCGGAAGTAGAACTGGGGACGGTACCCGCCGAAGAACGCGCTGTGACGCCCGCCTTCATCCTTGCTCAGCACGTACACGCTCGCTTCGAACTTG
>NZ_WQLB01000014.1 GCF_009755355.1 Deinococcus arboris
AGGGTGCCAAGCACAGGTTTGAAGTTCGCGGTAGCGACTTCGTAACGAGCAGAATGGGTCGGTGACGCGCCGAAGGTACCCGAGTGACGTCGATGACGACACGTATTTCTTTCTGCTCCCATATCTGCTGCTCAGTCCTGAAGACGCCAGACAACGGAAATATTCCATCCGAGACGTATTGAACGCTCTACTTTGGGTCGCGCGCACGGGGGCACAGTGGGCGTATTTGCCTCATGACTTTCCCCCGGCAGAGACGGTGCGCCAACAGGCGCACCGCTGGTTTGTGGCCGAGTGTTTTCAGAGCGCGGCACATGATTTGCGGTTGCTGTCCCGCGTGGAGAAGAGCCGGCATGGTGAGCCAACGGCGATCATCATCGACAGTCGTACACTCCAGAGCACACCAGAGAGCGGCCACCGTGCCGGCTTTGACGGCGCGAAGAAGCGCAGGGGCACCAAAGTCCATCTGGCCGTCGACACCCTAGGGCACGTCCTGGCGGTGCTCACCACACCGGCCAATGAGCAAGACCGAGCACAGGTCTTTGACCTGTGCCTAGACGTGCAGGAAGCTACAGGTGTGACGGTCCAAGTCGCCTTCGCCGATCAGCACCCAGACCGCTTTTGATGCCACCCAGGCCGGGGTTGAATTGATCGTCGTCAAGCGCCCCGAAGCCATCAAGGGGTTCGTCCTGTTGCCCAAACGCTGGGTCGTGGAGCGCTCACTGGCGTGGTTGTCGCGCTTCAGACGCCTCGGACGTGATCTGGAACGCTTGCCCACCACCCTGGTCGGCTTCCACGTCCTCGCCGCCTGCGTTCTGCTCTGCAACAACTTGAAGCCTCTTTTTGCCTAGCGTTCTTGGCACCCTCTAAGCTACTCAAGGTATTGGGAGAGCAATCGCATGTCCCTGATCCATTAGCACGGACATACGTCAGCCGGGCGTGATAGGACGAAGGGCATGACGCCCGAACCCAGCCGCCCACTGCAAAGATGGCACTTGTCCTTGCTGATCGCCGCCTTGGGTGCCTACCTCATGGACTGGTTCTTGATTCCCGGTGGGCAGGAGTGGCGAGGAGCCAATTACGCCTTTGAGCTGCTGAAGCTCGCATTAATCGGCGGGTGGCTATACGTTTCCTATCCACGCCGCTGGTTCCTAATCACCCTTGCGGTGGTGTGGGCCGCCATAGGCCTCATTACCTGGCCTCGGAACTTCAACGCGCAGTAATGCTCACACAAGAAATTACTCCGCCCCCCCTCCAAAAATGCTGGGGCCCTAGTTGCAAGAGACGCACTTCTTCAGAAAATTTCAGCTCTCAGGGATTGCCTTTTCCGTTTCGCTTTCTCTCTGCATCCCAAACCTTGTTGGGCGTTCTTATATGAGCGAGATATGCGCGACTCAGATGAGGTCTGGAGGCATACCAGTCTCTGTGAGGCCACCAGGCAAGCCACTCAGCGGGACTGCACCTTTTAGCCCAGGGTAGAGACATATCAGAGCGACGGGCATCTCCCCATCCCAGCGACCCACCAGAGTGAGGAGAGGCTTTTCACTCCACCGCCGCAGACGCGGCCCGCTGACGGCGGCGCTTGACGGCATACATACGCTCATCGGCCAGAGCAAGGAGCGCCGCCACATGCCCCGCTTCAGCTGACTGCACGACCCCGGTACTGGCTCCAGTGCGCTGCACAGCAACCGCCTGCGCAGCACTCATGGCCAGGTCGATGTGTTCAAGCAGGTCGTCTTCCGTGCACTGAGGCAGCAGCACGGCAAATTCATCGCCCCCGAGCCGGTAGGCCGCCGCACTCTCATCCAATTCGGCGTCCAGCGCCTGACCAAAGACTTGCAGCAGCTTGTCGCCCTGGGCATGACCCTCGCTGTCATTAACAGCCTTCAGGCCATCGAGGTCAATCAGGGCCAGCGTAAACGGGTCGCCCGTGGCCACACGCCCGACCAACTCCTCATCAAAAGCCCGGCGGTTCAGCAGGCCAGTCAGGGGGTCCTGCCGCGCCTGCTGCTGCGCCTGTTCCAGCACCGCGTGCCGCTGCAAAGCGTGCCGGATGGTCCGTCCCGCTGCTTCCAGCAAGGTGCGGTCACCCGAACGCCAATCCTCCAAGGCGTGCCCTCTCAGTCGGGCGGCCACCAAGAGCGTGGGCTGGTCACCCGCGTCACCTAGCGGCAGCCACGCTACCTGCGTGACGCCAGCCGCCACGATGTGCGGGTGGGCCTGAGGATGGGCCGCGTACTGACTCAGGTAGACCGGCTGCTGGAGATCACGAAGGGTATGGACTACGCCCTTCAGGCTGGGCAATTGGTCCGTCAGGGCTAGCAACTCCGGCGATTGCAGAGAAGGCGCATGGGCGACCTGCACTGCAAAGCCCTCCTCCTGCCAGGTCAACAGCGCCGTGTAATCGGCCTCAATGGCTTCACTGATCAGGGCGGCAGCCGTCAGAGTGGCCTGATCGGGGTCAAGCTCAAGGTCCATCAGGCTGCTGACACCTTCCAGAATGCGCGCCTGCTCCAGGGTGCGCCGCAGTTCTGCGGCTTGCTGCCGCTGCGCGCCGGCCTCCTGCTGGGCTTCCAGCGATTGCCGGCGCAGTTCCAGCACCCTCATGGCCAAGACGGCCAGGTCTTGCAGGGCCTGAAGGTCTGCCGTGCCCAGAGGATGCGGCTGGTCGTCGGTGACGCACAGCGTGCCGATGCGGTGCCCAGCGGGGGTAATCAGAGGCGCCCCCGCGTACATATAGATGTGCGGATCGCCCGTGACCATCGGGTTCTGCTGAAAACGGGGGTCGGTCCTGGCGTCCGGCACCACCAGGGGCGAGTCGTCCAGAATGGTCCAGGCACAGAACGAGTCTTTGCGGGGCGCCGTCGTGTCGCCCAGTCCAAACGCCGACTTGCCCCACTGGCGGTGCTGGTCAACCAGGTTCAGCACTGCCACCGGAACATTGAGCACCCGCGCCGCCAACCGGGTAATCCGGTCAAAGTCTTCTTCTGGCACTGTATCTAGAATCTGATAGCGGGCCAGGTCCAGAAGCCGGCGGTACTCATCAGAGGGGAGGGGCGCAGCTGTCATGTCTTTCACCATACGGAGGGAATCTGACCGCAGCTGTACAGGACCAAACATTTAGGACGGCCTCTGGCAGGACTTTTGTTCGTACGGTCAGCAAAGCAGGACTGCAGGAGCAAAACCTGCGAAGAGACGCCCGCACAGCGAGAGCTTCGCAAGCTGATCACGAACGGAACCATTAGGTACGACGCTTGTGCTGAAGTGATAGGGCTGCCACTTCACTGTTGTGGATGCCTGTCGTCATTCATATAGCAGAGCTTTGGGTTCGCCGGATTCTGAGTCTTCCCTCCTCTCTGTGAAACACCGGCCCAGACGGTGGGGGAGGTCGTGCCCCAATTTCTCACTTCCTCAGATTGCTGGCAGCCGCTGCTCTTTAGCGCCCCTGCTCTGTGCGGGCGCTTAAGGCCACGATGGCGTCCCAGCTGTCTGGCTGTTCGGGGTCGTCCAGCGCGGCGCGGTTGCGGCCCTGAAAGCCGCAGGTCTGGCAGCGGTGAACCAGCACCCAGCCCTTCTTGCCGCTCTGTTCCACCCCCACGGGGGCCATCAGGCCGTGACACTCGCAGGCGCGGTCGCCGGGCAAGACATCCACATGCTTGCTGTGCAGGCAGTGGGGGCAGTGGTTTCGCACGCTGCCGTTGCGTAGCGGTAACACCTGGGCGCCGCAGTAACCGCAGGCGAAGGCGTTGTTGGTGCCCTGCACGGTAAAACGCCGCTCACCGCTCATAGGCGCCGCCCAGAGCGCGCGGCCCAGCGGCTGTCCAGAAAGGCGCGGATGCTGGCCGTGCCCACCAGCGCAGTGGCCAGCACCAGATACCCCAGCCCCACCCCACTGATGACCCAGGTGCCCGACAGCATGCCCAGGATGAACACCAGAAAGCCGGCCACCATGCCGAAACTAACCGTCAGGCGCCAGGCCCAGATGCTGCCGCGCCAGACCATCCCCAGCAAAAAGGCGGTGGCGCAGGCGTACAGCACCTGCCTCTCTACGCCGGTCGCCTGGCCCTGCACCAGCCCCGCCAGCAGCGGCAGACTGGTCAGCATGAACAGGCCCCACAGGACGGCCAGGGTTAGGGGGCGGCCCGCCGCGACCAGTGGAGAAGGCGAAAGAGGAGGGGTCACAGCCGGTATTTCAGCACATGGGCGCGGCGCGGGCGAGGACAGGAATCACACTGGAGCGAGGAGGCTGGAAAGTAGCCAACCCCTGTAGCCCTTCCTCGTGCGGGCGAAGCTTTCAATCTCGGCTCCCGCAGTCAAGTCCACTTTGGCCCCACGATGTGCCACAACATTTCCATTCAATCGACCTGGCATAGCCTCGCAGGAAAGCGAAATAGGTTCAGGGCATGGAGCTGGCCAAGCAGCAACCTTCTGGCGTGTGGGTGTCACAGACTAAAGGACTGCTAGACGCCCATTTCTAGCAGTCCCCTCCGGTCCTCAGCGGCCCTACACCTGAGAGAAGGCAGGTGCCAGCATCAGATCTTTCTCCCCGGCAACATGAGGCACTAGGGTCCCAGGCGCCGCACGCAGCCTCTGGCGCCCAGCCAACTCCTGCCACCCTCTTCTTTCACCAAATGCTCTAGGCTGCAGCCATGAGTGAATTGAGGGTGACGGCCGTGTGTGTGGGACAGCCAACGGCCCTGAAAGTGGGCGGCCGGGCCACCATCACGGGCATCGACAAGCACCCACTGCCGGGCCACGTGGCGGTCCGGCAAGCAGGGCTGGACGGCGACCACGTGCTGAACCGCAAACACCACGGCGGCCCCGATCAGGCGGTGTACGCCTACACCCAGACGGATTACGCGGCCTGGGCAGCCGAGCTGTCTCCCCCGCCCCGCCCCGGCCTGTTTGGCGAGAACCTGACCCTGAGTGGCCTGGCCTCCGCCGAGCTGCGCGTAGGTGACCGCCTGACGCTGCACGGCACAGGCGGCGACGCCGTGCTAGAAGTCACCGCGCCGCGCATTCCCTGCGGCACGCTCGCGGCCCATGTGCGCGAGGGCTCATTCGTCAAACGATTTGCCAGGATGCGCCGCCCCGGCCTGTACCTGCGCGTCCTGCAGGAAGGCACTGTAGGCGCCGGTGACGCCGTGACCTATACCCCTGGCGACCCCGCCGCGCCGACCATTGGCGAGCTGTTCGACCTGTATGTGGGGGACCGGGACACCGCACGCGACACTCTAGAAACCTGGCTGACCTTCCCGGTCGCCGTACGGACCCGGCGCGACCTTGAAAGTCGGCTGAGCAAACTCGGTTAACCCTGCTGGACACGATAAAGCGCGCCAGAAGATAACTCTGGCGCGCTCCCTCTATCCACTTAGGCCCGCAAACGGTCAGCGTAATACTGGCGCATCTTGGCGACTTTGGGCGCAATCACAGCCGCGCAGTAGGGCTGGCGCGGGTTATTGGCGTAGTAGTCCTGGTGGTAGTCCTCGGCCACGAAGAACTCGCTGGCGGGCTCGACGGTGGTGACAATCGGCTGGCCGAAGACGTTCTGCGCGGTCAGGTCGGCAATCACCTCGCGGGTCTGGGCTTCTTGCTCGGGGGTCTGGGGAAACACGGCGCTGCGGTACTGGGTGCCCGTGTCCGCGCCCTGCCGATTGAGGGTTGTGGGGTCATGGGTGGCAAAAAAGAGGCCCAGCAGGTCCTTATAGCTGACCTGTGCCGGGTCAAAGGTCACGCGCACGGCCTCAGCGTGGCCCGTCTGGCCGCTGCACACGCTGCGGTAATCAGGGTTAGGCGTGTGACCGCCGATGTAGCCGCTTTCAATCTTCTGCACGCCGCGCACGTCTTTGAGCACAGCTTCGGTACACCAGAAGCAGCCTCCAGCAAGAATGGCCTGTTGCGTCTGGGAGTGGGTGGTCGGGTTGGTCATGGGGAGCATGATGCCGCGCGGGCCTGCACACGACGGGAAGCAGGGGCACGGTCTAAACGCCAGGTCAAGGTGAAGAGAAGAGGGGTCATGCTCGCCGCCCTTGCCGTGCGTCCGAGGTCGAAGGCAAAAGGCATGGTGAGATCAAGGCAGCATCTTCATTGGTGCTGACCTACTGAACACACCTGGAGTCTTTATACAAACTCCGATTGAATCGAACAGCATGCAGGATGGTATCCGAGCAGACTTGGCAAGCTGCGCCGTAGGCTTGAAGAGCTTCGTAGAAGAGCAAGGAGGCGAGGGGACGGACTGCCGCTCTCCTTCGCTGTGCCGTCATGAAGCGGAATCCGTCCTATCGCCCAAAAAACAGCCGGGCGGCCACCAGGACCACGATGATGCCGTACATCCACTTCACGAAGGCGCTGCCGCGCAACATGGCCATGCGCGCACCCACATAGGCGCCCAGGGCGTTGGCGGCGCCCATCGGCAGGCCAATCCACCAGACCATCTGCCCACCCACCAGAAACAGGAAAAAGGCACCCAGGTTGGTGGCAAAATTCAGGGTACGCGCGTTGCCGCTGGAGCGCACGAGGTTAAAACCAGCCAGCGAGAACAGAAACATGGCAAAGGTGCCGGTGCCGGGACCCAGAAAGCCGTCATAGAGACCAATCACCAGCGTGCCCGGCAGGGTCAGGGCCAGGGTCCGGGCGGTCAGGCCGGGGTAGCGGTCTTCCAGGCCAAAGCGCTTGTTGGCCAGCACCAGGGCGCCGACCCCCAGGATGACCACGCCCACCAGCGTACGGAACACCGCCGGGTCCACAAAACGCACCAGAAAGGCGCCCAGCGCGCTGCCAAGGAGGGCCAGCGGAATCAGCCGCAGCACCAGAGGCCGCTCGACATGTCCGCCTTTCCAGTACTGCCAGGTGGCGCTGCCAGACCCAAAAATAGCCAGCAGCTTGTTGGTGGCGACCACCTGCGCGGGGCTGAGGCCCATCAGGAAAAGGGTGGGCAGCGTGATGGTGCCGCCGCCGCCAGCCACTGCGTCCAGAAAACCGGCGAGAAAGGCCAGAGGCAGGCCGTAAAGCAGCACTTCGGGACCAGGCACGCCGGGCACTGTAGCGCGGGTGGGCGCCAGCGGAAGGGGCCGTGCTAGCCTCGCCCCCATGACTGCCCGCCCAGACCGCGCCGCCCCCCCTGCCCCGCCCCTGTTTGACACCGCTGTGGTGGCGGGCGTGGGCCTGATTGGCGGCAGCGTGGCGCTGGGACTGCGTCAGCGGCTGCTGGCGCGGCGGGTGATTGGCCTGGACGCCAGCATGGACGTGCTGCGTGAGGCCGAGGCGCTGGGCGTGGTGGACGAGGTGCGGGCCGCACCGGGCGAGTGGCTGCGCGGGGCCGACCTGGTGGTGCTGGCCGCCCCTATGCGCGCCCTGGCCCCTCTGGCCGCCGACCTGGCCCCCTACCTGAATCCAGCCGCGCTGGTTACCGACGTGGGCAGCGTGAAGGCCGGAATTGCCGCCGAGATGGAGCGTCTGGGCGTGCGGGGCTTCGTGGCCGGGCACCCGATGGCGGGCAGCGAGCGCGGCGGGGTGACACACGCCCGCGCCGCGCTGCTAGAAAACGCCGTGTGGGTGCTGACCCCCACCGACCACACCCCCCTGACCGCCCTGAGCCGCGCCCGCACGCTGGTCGAGGAACTGGGCGCCGCCCCCATGGTCATGCCGCCTGACGCCCACGACGCGCTGGTGGCGACGGTCAGTCACCTGCCCTACCTGGCCAGCCTGGCCCTGACGCATATGGTGGCGCGCGACGAACGCCTGAGCCTGCTGGCGGCCGGCGGCTTCCGTGACCTGACGCGCGTGGCCAGCGGCGACCCCCGCATGAGCCGCGATATGGTGGTGGAAAACCGCGCGGCCCTCAAGGACGCCCTGGGCCGCTTCCGTCGGCAACTTGAGCGCCTGGAAGCCGACCTTGACGAACCCGAGGAACTGCTGGCCGCCGCCGCCGAAGGCAAACGCACCCGTGACAGCCTGCCGGTGGTGCGCCGCAGCCTGCTGCCCCAGCGCCATGACCTCGTGGTGGCAGTGCCCGACCGTCCCAACCAGATTGGCGCCGTGACGCAGGCCCTGGGCGCGGCGGGGGTGAATATCAAGGACATTGAGGTGCTGGCCATCCGTGAGGACGGCGGCGCTATCCGCCTGGGCTTAGAGAGCCCTGACGACGTGACGCACGCGGCCAGCATCCTGAATGCGGCGGGTTTTGAGGTACGGGGCCGGGGCTGAGCACCCAGGGCCTTGGAGGCAGAGGGCTGCCCCGCGCGCAGCGGCTGATGCAGGTCTCTGTCTCCACCCTCACACGGCGACAAAAGATGAGGCGCCCATTCACCCTGCCTGGCCCCCGACGCGGTAGCGTGAGGGGTTGATGGCTGACCCGCTCCCACTCTCCCCTCCTCCCAACGCGGCTTCTGTCCCCGTTCCTGACCCAGCCCCCTCGGATCAGGCGCCGGAGACGCCGCCGCTTGAGGCCAGGCCCGCACCAGCCACGCGCCTTTCAGCCATTGACCTGTTTCGCGGCCTGACCATTCTGGAAGTGGTGGGGCACCACACGAGCGGCGTGGCGCTGCGCTGGTTTCAGCCGGACACCGCCGCCCACCTAGCCGCGCTGCTGGTGAACCGCACCCTGCACTTTGCCGTGCCGGCCTTCGTGTTCCTGTCGGCGGTGGTGCTGACGCGCAGCCTGCTGAAAAAGTTCGAGCCGGGCCGGTACTTCTGGCGGCGCCTGACGCGCGGCGGCTGGCCATACCTGCTCTGGAGCGCGCTGTACATCGCCTGGTACGTCTGGACTGGCCAACGCGCGCCCGACACCCTGACCGACTGGGACCGCTGGCGCGACTGGCTCATGTACGGCAAGGCCAGCTATCACCTGTACTTCCTGCTGGTGGCGCTGGAAGTCTATTTGGTGCTGCCCCTGCTGCTGCCCCTGGCGAGGCGGCGGCCCAGCATCACGGCGGCGCTGCTGGCGGGACTGGCCCTGCAACTGGGGCTGTACTTTCTGAACCGTGAGGTGCTGCGCCTTCCCTTTCCGGCCAGCACGGTGCTGTGGTACATGCTGCCAGTGGTGCTGGGCATGGCCGTGGGCGCCCGCCTGGACGAGTTCACGGTCTGGTGGCAGCGGCGGCGCTGGACTCTGCTGCCCTTTCTGATCGGGGCCTATCTGGTGTACCTGCCCACCGCACTGGCTTACGCCCGGGGCGAGGCCGTCACGCCCGTGGTCTACAGCGGCCTGAGCTGGGTGTACACCAGCCTGACCGCCCTGACCCTGCTGGGGCTGGCCTACCGCCTGGCCCGCAGCACCCGCGTTCCCTGGCTGCGCACGGGGGTGGGCCTGCTGGGCACGGTGAGCCTTCAGGTCTACCTGATTCACCCAGCGCTGCTGCAGGCCCTGGAAAAATACATGCCGCCCGACGGCCCGCCCTGGCGCGTGGCGGTCACGGTGGCCGCCTACTTTGTGGTGGCGCTGGTCGTGCCCGCACTGCTGGGCCGCGCACTTCTGAACACACGCCTGGGCACGCTGCTGTTTGGCCGCTGAGCGGCAAGACATCTGATGCCTTGTGGCCGAAGACGCCCCTCAATTCCGTTGGGGCCGCCCACTTTTATAGACACTCACTTCGTTCGCCCCGGAGCAGTCGAGGAGCCCCTCAACCGTGTTGGCCTCCCCTCTGAGAACAAGCGTCAAAGGCGCTCGCTATGATTCTGGACCCGCGGCCTTGTGAGATCGAGTCAGAGGGCGAGTCGCTGCATTGAGCCGGCAGGCTTCGTGGAATAAATGGTGGAACTGTCCATCTTCACTCCACTGGAAGACCGCTGTGAACCAATCGCCTACCTCAGCGTGAGGAAGAACAGTGCCCGTTGGAGTCGCCTGGTAAGGCGTCGTCTTATAGCAACAGGGACTCCAAACATGGACTGGACCTGCTGGCACTTGCCCGATTTGTTGACATCCAGACTGCACCCGTCCAGCCTGTCACAGCCTCCGGTCAGCTTGAGACGCTACAGTGCCGCGAAGTGAAGCGTGCTGCCGTCCTCCTGTTCTCTGTGCTGTGCGCTGCCAGTGTTTCTGCGGGCGCCCTGACCCCACCCCCCCCGTCTCTGGATATTCCAGCCACCCCGCCCGCATGGGTGTCGCTGGGCGCCCCGGACGCGCCGTCATGGCTTCAGGCGCCGGCCACCTGCGCGGCGCGGCCCTGCTCGCTGGTGGTCGTGTCGCACCCGCGCGGCCAGAGCGCCGAGCGGCTGCGTGACAGCCCGCAGGTGGGCGTGCTCACCAGCACGCTGCTGCAGGGCGGCTTTGCGGTGCTCCTGAGCAGCGACGGCGGACCCGCCACCTGGGGCAGCCCAGCAGCCCTGAGCGAACTGGGGGCCACCCACGCGGCGGCCACGCGCCGCTTTGCCTGGAATGGCCGCACCTTCGCCCTGGGCCTGAGTATGGGCGGCCTGATGGCGCTGCGCAGCGCCCTGCCTGGCGCGCCCTATCCGGTGAGCGGCCTGGCCCTGATTGACGCCTGGGTGGACCTGGATCAGGCCTACGGAACGGCCGTAACGCGCCGCACCGAGATTCAGACGGCCTACACAGTCAGCGGCGCCCTGCCAGCGGCCCTGAATCCGCTGGTGGCCGCCCAGACGGCGCCGCGCCAGCCCCTCCTGACGGTGTTTAGCGAGGAAGACCAGACCGTACCCCACGCCACTAACAGCGCGCGGCTGTTCGAGGTCTTTGGGCGGCACCCCGACAGTGTGCAACTGCGTGTCAGCGGCGCTCACCTGGGCGGGAACCGCTTTACGCCAGAACTGGGTGCCCACCTGGCGGCCTTCTTTGGACGCCTGGAAGCCCGAACCCCGGCGCCGACCGAAGTGCCGATGCTGCGCTCCAGGTAATCAGGGGCGCTACCTCACCCAAAGATTGGCGGTGTTAGACACTATGGCTGGCAGATCTAACGCCCGACCAGAAGCGGTGTCAATGAGAACGATCTGCACCAACAGCAGGTATTTCCCCGGTGGCAGCCCGGCCTCTCGAATGGGTGACAGCGGACTCTTGAACGTCTGCCAGGTGCCGCGCGCGGTGTTTACACTCAGCCCTACATCAGCACAGAAAGTCTGTTGGTTGGGGTACATCATCAGCGCCCTGCCCTGCCGGTCAAAGACGGTGTAGCGCACCTGGCAGATGCCGGTGAGCAAGAACCGGCCTGGGCTTTCCAGGCCTTTGACCTTAACGGTCAGGAGGGAGTCCTGGGCGCCAGGCTCCACGACACCAGGAATAAACACCTGCACCAGCGCAGGCCGGTTGGCCGTAGTGACCGCCTCCGCCTGACCACCGACCAGCAGCCCGCCAACCACGCCCATAAGGCTGAGGCGCTTCCAGACAGTCAGGGTTAGCACGGCTGCATTCTGCCGCCCCAAGGTGAGGAGACCGGACCAGCACCAAGAGCAGGCGGGCCCCTTTCACGCCGGTGCCCGCCCTCTTCTACTCTTTGTCTAAATCGCCAGGCCCTGCGCGTGGGCGCTGACCTCTTTACTCTCGTACTGCCCCGGCGGCAGGCCAATGGTGGGCATGTTCGCCTCGAACTCATCATTCCAGCCCACCTCAGCCAGCGCCTTTTTCCAGGCGCCGATACTCTCGCTGCGGTAAATCTGGTAGGCGGCCATCCCCACTTCGGGACCGCCGCGCGCAATCACGCTTTCGACCCAGGCCCATTTGGCCGACACGTTGCGCAGTTCGGCGGTGGTGCGCAGCTCCTTCTGAATGCGCTTCATGCGCTTTTCGATGGTCTGCACGCCTGCAAAGGGGTCGGCAAAGTGGGGCGTGTGGCGCTTGGGCACGAAGGGACTGATGCCCAGCGCAATCCGGTTGATGCCGGCCAGTTCCTTCGTGAACGAGATCAGCTCGGTAATGTCGTCGTCGGTTTCTGGTCCCAGGCCAATCATCATGTAGACCTTGATGCCCTTAAAGCCCAGGTTCCGGCTGATGTGCGCGGTCTTGAGCAGGTCCTCGGTGGTAATGCCCTTCTTCAGCCAGCGGCGCAGACGTTCACTGGGGGCGTCGCTGGCGACCGTGAAGGTGCGCAGGCCGCCCGCCTTGAGAATCTCGGCCAGTTCGGCGTCCACGGTATCGGCGCGGATGCTGGACACGCCCAGCTTGATGCCGCGCTCGGTCAGGGTGCGGCCCACGTACTTGGTGTGAGGGAAGTCCGACAAGGCCGCGCCCACCAGCCCCACCTTTTCGACCCAATCGGGAATGGTGTCCAGCAGTTCCTGAGCTTGGTTGTTGCGGTTGGGGCCGTACATGGTGCGGGCCAGGCAAAAGGTGCAGGGGCGCGGGCAGCCGCGCTGGGCTTCCACCAGAAACATGTTGCTCAGCTCGCTGTGCGGCGTGACAATCTGGCTGTAGGCCGGCAGCAGTTCCTTGGGCGCGGTGGCCCACTTGGGTTCATGGGCGTGCCGCGCCGGCAAGAAAACACCGGGCATTCCGTCCACGAGGTCGTAAAAGTCCTCGCGGGAGGTCGCTTCGCGCAGCGCCTCGCTGATGACCGGCACAATCTGTTCGCCGTCCCCGATGATGATGATGTCGGCAAATGGGGTCAGCGGGTAAGGGTTGGACGAGGTAAACGGCCCGCCAATCATGACCAGCGCGTCAGAATCGCTCCGTTCTTCACGCAGGGGCCGCAGGCCCGCCACATCCAGCGTGCGGATGATGTTGGTCAGGTCCAGCTCAAACGACACGCTCAGGGCGAAGAGTTCGCAGTCGCCAGCGTCGCGCCCGGTTTCGACGGTGGGCAGCGCCTGGCCAGTACGCTCGAAAGCCTCGACATCGTCAGGAAGAAAGGCGCGCTCGCAGGCCACCCCTTCTTCCTGATTGAACATGCGGTAGATGACCTGATAGCCCAAAGACGCCATCCCCACCGAGTACCGGTTGGGAAAGGCCAGCGTCACGCGGATGGGGGCCTGTTTAAAGAGGGTGCCGGTTTCGGCCTCCAGCAGGGGTTTAATTGCAGTGCGCCAGTAACTCAAAAGGCCTCCGGTGGGGCGTGGCCCGCGCCGGGAAGGAAGGCCGTGAAAAGCAGCGGAAGAAGCTGAACCTCAGGCGGCGGCGCGCGTCACAATCTGCGATTCTAACGGATTTTCGCCGCCCAACTGAAGCGCGGGTTACGCCGAAGCTGGGAGGCGCAGCGCAGCATGCCCCTCTAGAGAGCCGATTGATACGGCTTACAGCTGTCACGTCCACAAATCAGGATTGGTGTGACAACTGTCCGCCCGGAATCCGCCCTGCAAAGCGGCTCTCTTCTGAGGCACCGCTCTTCAAGGCCGCTCGGGATAACCTGCTCACACACGATGAGGCTGAGATTGGCCTACAGATACGCCCTTCATCCCATCCAGTACCTGCATGAACGGCCCACCACGGGGTCTAACTGGGCGGAGTCACCTGCGGATAGAGCCAGCGCAGGAAAACGAGGAAAAGGCCAATTACCGTGGCCGTGCTGGTGGTCAGAAAAGCGACGATCACCGTGCTGTCGAGCTTGAACGGACGCCCACCCAGCTCCCCCCAGCCGGCCGCCAGCGTCAGCACGATGTCGGCCGCCAGCCACCCCGCCGACAGCAGAAACACGATGGCCCCCACCCCCAGGCGTAGCCAACGCTGATCCACAGCCTCGCGGTACCGCAGTTCACGGGTGCGGCGTTCCAATTCGGCCTGGGTGGGCAGGTCGCGCCGCTCGGCTTCCAGGCTGTGCTGCACGGTGCGCGCAATGGTGGTGGCCGCTGGGCTCGGCGCGGAGTCAGTGGGCGGCGCAGGGTCGGTCACAGGGCAGGGTTCAGGCGCTGCGGGCCAGGGCCGTGTAGTACTCGCGCGTGACCTGATCAGGAATCAGGTCGGTGGGCTGGCCGTACACCTGAGACCACGGGCTACCGCTGCGGTGCGTCAGGCGAGAAAGTTCCAGACCGTCCATGCGGCCATACGCCTCCCAGACGCTACGAATCACGTCGCTGGCTTCGGGGTCGCCGCCCAGGTCTGGCTCGCCCGGCGCCACGGGCAGCGCCTCCTCAATGGGCCGGGTGCCGCGTTCGCCCCACAGCTGCCACAGCCGCCGCACCACCGGCCCACCCCGCCACGCATGCACCGTGTTGTACATGAGGGGCCGGCCCAGCAGCGCCAGGGTAAACCCGTGGGCGATAAAGACCAGCTTGTGTACCTGCATCTGGGTCAGGGCGCGGCCCTCCTGACGGGCCAGACTCAGAAAGGCGTTCGCCACCACCTCGGCGGCGTACCCGGTGCGCTGCGGATTGTCGATGGCGATGGTCATGGCCTGGGCCCTCCCTTCTGTCCTCAGCGTAACACAGCCGCTGCTGGCACGGCCGTTCTGGCTTTCTCTGAATCTCCAATTTCAGCCTTGGAAGGACGTACTCTTTGCCCTGTGTAGAGAAAGCCGTGGTCGCAAATCACTAGAGGCCGTGCCCAGCTTAGTCCAGGCGGCCCAGGTAGGCGTACGTGCGGTAGATCAGTGTGACCTCGCCAGCCTGCGCGTGTGCATCAAAGGCCGCGTCCAGGGCCGCCGTCAGGGCTGGAAAGTCAGGCGAGTCAGGGGCCGGCAGATAACTGACGCTGCCGGCCAGCGCGTGCAGGCGCTCCCGGGTCAGCGCATGGGCCTGCTCGAACACCTGGGTGTCAAAGCCGCCGGGCAGCAGCGCGGGCAGCCGGTCCTCGGGGACGCGGTTAGCGGTGTCGGGGGTGCCCGCCGCCAGAAAGGGGCGCACCACCGCGCCGTAGGCCGGGTTAAAGCCCTCTTCCAGCCCGCGCCAGTCATTCCAGACCAGCAGCACCTGCCCACCGGGCCGCAGCACACGCCGCCACTCCTGCACTGTCGGCACCGGGTCAAACCAGTGTGCGGCCTGGGCAGCCGTGATGAGTGCTACCGAGGCATCCGGTAGTCCCATCGCCTCGGAGGTACCGGCCTGCACGCGCAGGCGGCCCTCGGTCACCGCGTCCTCCAGGCTGGTCTGCAAGACAGCGCGCATCCCCGCGTTGGGTTCAATGGCCGTCACCGTGGCCCCGCCGGCCAAGAGCACGCGGGTAAACAGACCCGTACCGGCACCCAGGTCGGCCACCGGGCGGCGCAACAGGCCTGTGCCCCGCAGCCAGGCCCCCAGAGCCGCCGGGTAACCGGGGCGGCCCTGGGCGTAGGCGGCGGCGCGGCCATCGAAGCGGTCAGCGTGGCTCATGCGGAGGTCTCTGGCACGCGCGCAGCGGGGACAGACGCCGGGGCCACAGTGACCGCAGTCGGCGGCGGAGAGGGCCGGGTGACAGGGGCCACCCCCCGGCGCGCCGCAGGCAAGCGACCTGCCGGGCGCCACGCACTCGCCACGAAAAACACCAGGCCGGACAGCCCTCCGGCCACCAGCAGAAACCATAACAGGCGCCCCAGCACCCCCGCCGTGCCCACGATAAAGGCACCCAGGCCGGTCAGCAGTTGCCCCACCAACCACACGGCCGCCAGCGCCGTGACCGCCAGCAGCACCACCCCCGCCAGGGCCAGCAGCAGGCGGGTCACGCCGCGCACCCAGCCTGGGTGGCAAGAGGGGGGCAGGTCATGGGGCGCAGTCTAGCAGCGGGCCGCCCCTGCCTGACGGCCTGCACCGCTGCTTGCCGGCCAGTGACACCTCTGGCCGCTGGCCCTGCTTTACCCTGAACAGCTGTGAAGACGCTGGAAACCGAACTCTTGGTGGTGGGCGGCGGGGTGGCAGGGGCCTACGCCGCGCTGACAGCCCGCAGTTACGGTGCCGACGTGCTGCTGGCCTGCAAGGGCGCGCTGGTGGGCGGCTCGACCCGGTGGGCGCAGGGCGGTATTGCGGCGCCCCTGGGCCTGTACGACGAGGCCGCGCACGCCGCTGACACCATGACCGCCGGACGCGGCCTGTGCGAGCCGGAGACTGTCACGACCTTCGTCAAAGAGGCTCAGGCCCATGTGGACACCCTGCGTGACCTGGGTGTGAGCTTTTCGCCGCACCGCACGCTGGAAGGGGGGCACAGCCGCCCCCGCATCCGGCACACGGGCGACGCCACTGGCCACGCGGTTAGCCTGGCGCTCAGTCAGGCGCTGCGCGCTGGCCACGGCCCCGCCCTGAATCTCCAAGAAGGCGCCTTTGTGCAGAGCTTGCGGCAGGCGGGCGGCCGCGTCGTCGGCGCCGACCTGCTGACGCCACAGGGGCCGCTGCGCGTCCGGGCCGGCGCCGTGCTGCTGGCCACTGGCGGCTTTGGGCGCCTGTTCGGCGTGACCACGGCCCCGCCCGAAGGCACTGGCGACGGCCTGGGGCTGGCCTGGGCGGTCGGCGCGGCGCTGCGCGACCTGGAATTCGTGCAGTTTCACCCGACCGCCGTGGTGCGCGGCGACGAGGCCCGGCTGGTCACCGAGGCAGCGCGCGGCGAGGGCGGTCATCTGCTCAGTGCTTCCGGCGAGCGCTTTATGGCCCGCTATGACGAGGCGCTGGAACTGGCCCCGCGCGACGTGGTGGCCCGCGCCATCGCCGCCGAGCGCGCCGCGACGGGCGCCGTCTTCCTGGACCTGCGCCACCTGGGTGAGGCCTTTGTCCACGCGCGCTTTCCCACCGTCACGGGGGCGCTGCGGCCCTGGGGGCTGGATCTGGGCCGCGACCTCATTCCGGTGCAGCCCGCCGTGCATTACACGATGGGCGGCGTCCTGACCGACGTGCAGGGCCGCGCCAGCGTGCCGGGGCTGTATGCGGCGGGTGAAGTGGCTTCCAGCGGTCTGCACGGCGCCAACCGGCTGGCCAGCAACAGCCTCTCGGAGGGACTGGTGTTTGGCGCGCGCGCGGCCAGAGCGGCCCTGGCCGAACTGAAAACCCCGCACACCGAGGGAGAGGCTCCAGCCATGCCCACTGTCAACCCCTCGGCTTTGCCCCGCCTGCGCGCCGTGATGGACTCGGCCGCCGGCCTGCACCGCACCGCGCCGGGCCTGCAGCGGGCGCTGGACGCCTGGGGCTGGCCGGCCAGCCCCGAAACCACCCGCGCCAGTCTGGAGGCTGGTCACCTGGCGACCATCGGGGGCCTGCTGCTGCGCTCGGCCCTGGCCCGCCAGGAGTCGCGCGGCGGGCACCACCGCAGCGACTTCCCAGCCGAAGGACCCCCGCAGCACACGGTGGCGCAGCGCCGCCCTGACGGCTCGGTCAGCCTTGTACCGGTCCCGGTGCAAGCCACCGTCCTGGTGGGCCAGCAACCGTGACCCAGCGGCCGCCGTTCCCAAGTTCTGAACAGGCGCCGAACAAATGCGCTAGGGTTCAGCGCGTGATTTCCCGCACAAACTTTGCCCCTCTGTCCCCGTGCCTGGCATGTTGAGTCTGGACGAGCGCCTGCGCGCCGCCCTGGCCGAGGACATCGGGCGCGGCGACGCCACCACGCTGGCCACGATTGCCGAGGGCCAGCAGGCCCGCGCCGAATTCCTGCTGAAAGAGGACGGCGTGCTGAGCGGCTTAATGGTGGCTGCCCGCGTGTTTGCGCTGGTAGACGAGCGGGTGACCGTGCACTGGACCGCCCAGGACGGCGAGCGGCGGGGGCGCGGCGTCATCGGCACCCTGAGCGGCCCGGCACGCAGCCTGCTGACCGGCGAGCGGCTGGCCCTGAACCTGCTGCAGCGCTTAAGCGGCGTCGCCACCCAGACGCGGCGCTACGTGGAGGCGCTGGGGCCTGGCCGGACACGCTTACTGGACACCCGCAAGACCACGCCGCTGTGGCGCGATCTGGAAAAGCAGGCCGTCCGGCACGGCGGGGGCCTGAACCACCGCGCGGGCCTGGACGACGGCCTTCTCATCAAAGACAACCATGTGGCTGCTGCTGGCGGCATCGCCGAGGCTATTCGCCGCGCCCGCGACCACGCTTACCTTTTGAAAGTGGAATGCGAGGTGCCGGACCTCTCTGGCCTAGAAGAAGCCCTGCGGGCCGGCGCTGACCGTGTGCTGCTGGACAACATGGACGACGCGCTGCTGGCCGAGGCGGTGGCCCTGCGCGGCAGCTTGGCCCCCCACGTCACCCTGGAAGCCAGCGGCAACATGACCCTGGAACGCCTGCCGAGCGTGGCCCGGAGCGGCGTGGATTACGTCAGCGCCGGCGCCCTGACCCATTCGGCGCCGGCCCTGGACATCAGCCTGAACTTTCTGCCTGAGGACCAACGATGAGCAACCCGACCGAACCAACCCCCCCCTCTTCTGCTCCGGTGGTGCCGCGCCCCCAGGTGCCGCACCGCGACCTGCTTCAGCTGACTGTGCTGCCCGATGAGGCCGAACTGCGCGCCGATATTGTCCGGCTGCGGGCCGAGAACAACGCGGTGATCCTGGCTCACAACTACCAGCGGCCCGAGGTGCAGGGCATTGCCGACTTCGTGGGCGATTCGCTGGGCCTCTCGCGGATGGCCGCCAGGACCGACGCCGACGTGATTGTTTTTGCAGGCGTGCACTTTATGGCTGAAACCGCCGCCATCCTGAATCCGGAGAAAACGGTGCTGCTGCCCGATCTGCGCGCAGGCTGCTCGCTGGCCGACACTGTGACGGCACAGGGCATCCGCGACTGGAAGGCCAAGAACCCCGGCGGTTTGGTCGTGACCTACGTGAACACCACCGCCGATGTAAAAGCCGTTTCGGACTACTGCTGCACCAGCGGCAATGCGGTGCAGATCGTGCAGAGCCTGCCAGAGGGCGTGCCCATCCTGTTCGCCCCAGACCGGTTTCTGGCGGCGCATGTCATCCGCGAAACCGGGCGGCAGATGGACGTGTGGGACGGGGCCTGCCACGTTCACGAGGCCATTCGCCCTGAAGACGTGCAGGGCCAGCAGGCCGCCTATCCAGACGCCGAGCTGCTGATTCACCCCGAATGCGGCTGCTCCAGCCGGATTCTCAGCGCTATTCCAGACCTCCAGCTGTACTCCACCGAGGGCATGATTGGCCGCGCTAAGACCAGCGCCGCGCAGGAATTCATTGTGGTTACCGAAACGGGCATGGTGACCCGCCTTGAGCACGATGTGCCGGACAAAACCTTTATTCCGGTCAGCCGCACCGCCTGCTGCGAGTACATGAAAATGATTACCCTGGAGAACATCCGCGACAGCCTGCTGAACTTGCAGCCGCGCGTGACCGTGCCCGAGGACATTCGCGCGCAGGCCCTGAAACCGATTGAGCGCATGCTGGCGATTGGCTAAAAGGCTGAAGAGGCAGAAAGGCAACCTGGACGTGCCGACTGCGCTGCCTGGTCTGGCCTGATCTCACCACCCAGAGCGGTTGGGTGCTTCTCCCTCAACCGCTTTGAGACGAACGAAGTGAGTGTCCACGGCAGACAGGAACCCAGGGGCGTTGTTGGCCCTAGGATGGAACTGGCAGCCGCTGTGGAACACGTGTTGCTCCTCTTCTACTTGAACTGCTCTGGGCAACAAGATCATAGACAGCCGTGCTAGTCCTCGGCCTCCTGCCTGGGCATTTGCAGAGCAGGCCACCCCACCACCAGTAAGCCGATACCCAGCAGCACCAGCAGCGCGCCGGGCAACAGCAACAACATCAGCGTTTCTGTTCCGCCAAACAACGCTCCAAAGACGCGAATGACCGACACACTGGTTTCGAAGTCAGCGGCCTGCTGGCCCAAGTCAGACAGCAGCAAACCCAGGGCACCCACAAAGAGGCCCAGCGCCACCAGAGCAATCCCCGCTGCGAATGCACACATCAGGGCCACCGTAGCGCGCGGTACAGCGGCCTGTGACCGCACTTGCGGCAAGTGGTCAGCAAAAACGGGCGGAGGCTTTGACGCCCCCGCCCGCTCAATCAGCTTTTCTGGCTTACGCCTTTGCAGCCTTCATGTTCTCGATGATGCGGTCGGCAAACTCGCTGGTCTTCACTTCGGTGGCGCCTTCCATGCTGCGGGCGAAGTCGTAGGTCACAGCCTTTTGCTGAATGGTGGCGTCCAGCCCCTTCAGAATCAGGTCGGCGGCCTCGGTCCAGCCCATGTAGCGCAGCATCATCTCGCCCGACAGGATGACCGAGGAGGGGTTGATGACGTTCTTGCCCGCGTACTTGGGCGCGGTGCCGTGGGTGGCCTCAAAGATCGCGTGGCCCGTCACGTAGTTGATGTTGGCGCCGGGCGCGATGCCGATGCCGCCGACCTGCGCGGCCAGCGCGTCGCTGATGTAGTCGCCGTTCAGGTTCAGCGTGGCAATCACGTCGTAGTCGGTGGGGCGCAGCAGAATCTGCTGGAGGAAGTTGTCGGCAATCACGTCCTTGATGACGATGCCGTTCGGCAGCTGCAGCCAGGGGCCGCCGTCCAGTTCCACGGCGCCGAATTCACGCTTGGCCAGTTCATAGCCCCAGTCGCGGAAGCCGCCTTCGGTGAACTTCATGATGTTGCCCTTGTGCACCAGCGCCACGCTCTTGCGGCCGTTCTCCACGGCGTACTGAATCGCGGCGCGCACCAGCCGCTCGGTACCTTCTTTGGACACGGGCTTGATGCCAAAGGAGCTGCTTTCGGGGAAACGGATCTTCTTGACGCCCATCTCGCGGGTCAGGAAGCCGCGCATCTTGTCGGCCTCATCGGTGCCGGCCTTGTACTCAATGCCTGCGTAGATGTCCTCGGTGTTTTCACGGAAAATCACCATGTCCACGTCCTGGGGGCGCTTGACCGGGCTGGGCACGCCGTCGAAGTACTGCACGGGGCGCACGCAGGCGTACAGGTCAAGCTCCTGGCGCAGCGCCACGTTAATCGAGCGGATGCCGGTGCCCACGGGCGTGGTCAGCGGCCCCTTGATGCCGAACAGGTATTCATTGAAGGCATTGACCGTGCTCTGGGGCAGCCACTCGTTTTCGCCGTAGACTTCCAGGCTCTTTTCACCGGCGTAGACTTCCATCCACTCGATTTTCTTCTCGCCGCCGTAAGCCACTTCAACCGCAGCGTCCAGCACCCGCACCGAGGCCTTCCAGATGTCGGGGCCGGTGCCGTCGCCTTCCACAAACGGAATGATGGGGTGGTTGGGAACGGACAGCTTGCCGCCCTGCATCGTAATCTTCTCGCCCTGCGTGGGCACCTTGATGTGCTTATCCATGTCGGCCCTACTGTACTCCACGCGGCCCAATCCTGACTTTGGTGTCCGTGTTACCCGAAGGGTTTAGACGCAGTTCAAAAGGTGAGGCTGCTCAGAGGAGAGTGATCCCCTCTCCCGCCAGACGCCGAGAGGTCGTCACGCCACTTTCGGAGAGACCACCCCACTGGCCACCACGGATACACTCTGTCTTCACTTCGGGGAGTGCCTAAAGGACCTAAAGGAGAATCAGGGAGAACGCTCCAGTTCTCCTCAAGGGCCGCTCACCTGCCGCCCACCGCCGCGCGGCACTCTGGAAAGACCCATCCGGGAATCCACGCGCAGGAGGACTCTGACCCATGAGTGATAAAAGCACCGCAGAGAATATGGTGGACGCCGCCAAGGCCAAAGTGAATGAAGCCGCTGACCGCGCCCGCGAGGCCGGACACAACGTGGCCCACGCCGTGACCGGCGACGCCCACCACAAGGCCGAAGCGCTGGAAGACCGCGCCAAAGCGGAACTCCACAACACCCAGGCCCACGCGGAATACAACGAAGGCAAGCGTGAGGCCCAGGACGGCGACGGTCACTAACGCCTGAGCCTTCCCTAACCAGTGCCCCCCAGCGGGCGCTGGTTTTTTTGTGGCCCGGTGCAGTCGGACCGTGGCAGGATGACCTCTATGAACCTTCTGGCCGCGGGCCTGCTGGATGACAATGGCCTCCGACAAGCGGCAGAGCGACCGCGCCACCAGTGGCCTGCGCGGCCGCTCGCAGTAAACGTCCGCAGGGAGAAACCATGAAGCTGCCTGAACAGCTGCCGCCTGGGACAGTCCTGCTGGTGCGGCATGCCAGAGCCGAGGGACAGGCCCCAGACGCGGCCTTGACCCCAGACGGTGAGACCGCCGCGCAGAACCTGGCGCGGGCTCTGGCCCACCTGCCGCTGACCCGGATCGTCAGCAGTCCCTGGCGGCGGGCTGTGCAGACGGCGCAGCCACTGGCCGAGAGGCTGACCCTGACCATCCACACCGACGAGCGCCTGACCGAGCGGGTCCTGACCGGCCAGCCAGTGGGCTGGTGGAGGGCCAGCCTCCGCTGGAGTTTCCGCGTGCCGGCCCTGCGGTTTCCAGGCGGCGAATCGGGGCGCCGGGCGCGGGCGCGCAGCCTTGCGGCCCTGGCCGACGCCCGAGACCCGAGCGGCGTGACCGTGGTGGTGACCCACGGGAACCTGATGGCGCTGGCCCTGGGGCTGACCTACGCAGAGTGGGCGGCCCTGACGAATCCAGATGTGCGGGTCTGGTCCACGCTCACTTCACCCCAGAGCGGACGCAGGAAGTGACGGCCAAGAGCGGCAGCAGAAGTGGACACGAAAGGCGGGCCGTTTTCCTCAGAGTGGAGCGGCCAGCCGCGGTCAGGCTAGGCTGACGTATGACCCTGCCCGGCTTGGCCACCACCCTCAAAGATGACCGCGCCTGCGAGATCGTCACGGTAGGCCGCTCTCCCCTAACACCGCTAGTGGCTGCGCTGGTGGATATGCTGACCTACGCCCGGCTGACCACGCTACAGGCCGCAGCCGGCATGACCCAGGCTGAACTGGACGCGGTACCTCCAGGCCTCACCAATTCGGTGGGCATGCTGCTGGCGCACCTGGCGGCGGTTCACCGGATCTACCAGACCATGACCTTTGAGGGCCACGACCCTTACGACGATGAGGCCTTTGCCGCCCACCGCCCTGCCCTGGACCTGGGCGAAGCGGCGCGGCTCAGCGTGCGCGGCCACGACCTCGCGTGGTACGAAGCCGACCTGGAGGCGACCCTGACCGACACCCTGCGTCAGCTGGCCACCAGGGACGATGCCTGGCTCTCTGAGCCTGTGCCCGCCGACCCCCGCATGAACCATCACTGGGCCTGGTTTCATGTCATGGAAGACGAGGTCAGCCACCGGGGCCAGATTCGGCTGATTCGCCGTTTGCTGCGCGGTCAGGACGCTCAGCCATGACCGATCCCCACGCCACGCCCAACGCTGCGGGGAAGCCCTACCAGATAGAGCGGCGCGTCCTCGCTGGGGTGCCCTGTCTGGTCGAGCGGCCCCCCGAAGGCCAGCCCATCCGCGCCCTATGCGTGGTCTATCACGGCGCCTGGGCCACCAAGGAAGGTAAGCTGGGCGTCTACAGCGCCCTCACGGCGGCGGGGGTGGCGGCTATGCTGCCCGACAGCGCCCTGCACGGCGAGCGCCTGGGCGATACCCCACCCGGCCTGAACGCCCGCGAGTACGTCTGGGACAGCGTGCGCCGCACAGTGGCCGAAGCTCCGGCGCTGCTGGACGCGGCGCAGGCGACCTATGGCCCCGTGCCCGTCTGGGTGGTCGGCTCCAGCATGGGCGGCTACGTGGCGCAGACCCTGGGCCGCCTGGAACAGCGGGTGGCAAAGGTCGCGGCCCTGATCACGTCCGGTGTCTGGCAAGAGCCTGAGGTGCGGCGCCCCGAAACGCAGGCCTTTCTAGAAGCCCACCGCCCCCTGACCCATGCAGGCGACCTGGCCCCAAAGCCGCTGCTGCTGGCCAGCGGCGAGGCCGACCCGACCTTTCCGCTGGCAGCGCACCACGAACCGACCGCGCAGGCCTACCGGGCCGCCTACGCCCAAGTCGGGCAGCCCCAGCACTTTCAGGCGCGCACCTACCCCGGCGTGGCCCATTACACCAGCCAGCGAATGCGCGACGATGTGGTGAGGTTTCTGCTGGATGAAGTGTGACTGATGGTGGTTCTCCGTGGCATTGAGGGTGAGAAAGCCTCGTCACTTCAACTGCTGCTGAGCTGTCAAGACCCGCGCTGTTCTCCCCAGCCATCCTGGGGGCTAGATCTATTCAGTGGAACTGGGTGCTGATTGGACAGACCCGAAATCACCCCCTGAACCGAGCGGCACAAGTGACCTCCACCGCCAGCAGAAAGCCAGCGCTCACCGCCGGCTCCCTAACCTGCCCTCTGCTGCTTACTCTTACTCGCGCGGGATATTCACATCAAATAAGGCGCGTACAAATTCACGGCTGTCGAAGGGTTGCAGGTCGTCGGCACCCTCCCCCACCCCGATAAATTTGATGGGCACGCCCAGCTCCCGCACAATCGGCACGAGAATGCCGCCTTTGGCTGTGCCATCCAGCTTGGTGACAATCACGCCGGTCAGGGGCGTGGCCTCGTGGAACTTCTTGGCCTGTTGCAGGCCGTTCTGGCCCGTCACGGCGTCCAGCACCAGCCAGACCTCGGCGGGTTCGTTCGGGTCGGCCTTGTCAATCACGCGGCGCACCTTTTTCAGCTCTTCCATCAGGTTGTGCTTGTTGTGCAGGCGGCCGGCGGTGTCCACGAACAGCAGGTCCGTGCCGCGCGCCACGCGGGCGCTCGCGCCGTCAAAGGCCACAGCGGCCGGGTCGCCGCCGTCCACGCCCTGCACCACCGGAATGCCCAGGCGCTCACCCCAGACGCCCAGCTGTGCCCCAGCCGC
Source organism: Deinococcus arboris (assembly GCF_009755355.1). Classification (GTDB taxonomy): domain Bacteria; phylum Deinococcota; class Deinococci; order Deinococcales; family Deinococcaceae; genus Deinococcus; species Deinococcus betulae. Next base: position 24,518 of record NZ_WQLB01000014.1, read on the forward strand.
CGCGCGGAAGGTATCGCCAGCGGCGAACATCACGCTCTTGCCCCGACCCCGGTAATACTGGCCCAGCTTGGCAATCGTGGTGGTTTTGCCCACGCCGTTGACGCCAATCACCATCACCACATGGCCCTTGGGGTCCACGCTGCTGCGCCGGGCGTCGGGGGTAAAGCCCAGCTTGCGAAACTCGGCGCGGCGGCTGTCGGGTTCGAGTTGCAGGGTCAGGGCGTCCATCAGGGCCTGCTGCAAGTTCTTGCCCTCGCTGGCGCGGATGTCTTCCAGAATTTCCTCGGTGGCGGCGCGGCCCACGTCGGCGGCAATCAGGGCGTATTCCAGGTCCTCAATGGTTTCCAGGCGGCCATTAAAAACGTCGCGCACATCGGTGCCCAGAAAACCGGCGGTGTCGTTGATTTGTTTGCGGGTCTTGCTCAGGCCGTCGCGCAGCCGCTCCAACCAGCTCATACGCAGGCTCCGGGCCGGCGGGACAACAGGGTCATCATGGCTTCACCATAGCGCCCACGGACCAGGCATTATGACCGCCCCGCCGCCTCCCGCAGCAGCAGCACCTTCACCTGGCTCAGGCGGCCCCGGCTGAAGGCCCCCTTGCCCAGCACCCGCTCTCCGCACGCCAGGACCGGCACGTCGTCGCCGTAGCGGGCGCGCAGGCCAGGGTCGGCGTCTACATTTACCCACTCGTAACGGAAGTTCAGGGCGTCCAGATGGGCCCCGGCCTGCTCACACAGGTGGCAGCCGGGGCGGTGATACAGGGTCAGCAGAGGCAGAGCCACGGCTCAGGCGGGCTGCAGCACCTGAGGCCGCGTCAGGATGGTCATGGCCTGCACCGGGGCGTACATGTCGCACTGGCTGAGCAGGTCGCCCGCACCCGAGTAGGTGCGCAGCACCTGACCGCCCTGACGCACCGCGTACAGCTGGCCGTCGGGGCCGACCTGCAGCAGCCACGGCGACTCGGTGGGTTCGCCGACCAGGGTTTCCAGGGCAAACGTCAGGCCCGGCGAGCCGTCAGCTTCGATCTTGCGCACTTTCCGGGCAACGGCGTCCACGATGTACACGGCCCCGTAGTGATCTACTGCCAGGCCGTCCAGCGACCGCAGGCTGTCACTGTTGCGGTCCAGGCGGAAAGCGTAGCGGCTGAGATACTCGCCCTGCGCCGTAAAGCGCTGCACCTCGTTGTTACCGGTGTCCAGGACGTAAACGTGTCCGTCTGCCGAGGCCACGATAGAGCGTGGCTTCTCGAAACGCCCCAGCCCCTGGCCCTTGCCGCCAAAGCGCCGCACGAAGCGGCCCTGCGGGTCAAACACGACCACGTGGTGCGCCTCGGCGTCCAGCACGAACACCAACGCGTCGGTGGCGGCAATCGCCACCGGTTGTAGCAATTCGCCGTCGTTCAGGCCGTAGGGCCCAAAGCTCAGGAGTTCCTGGCCCTCAGCGTCGAGCTTGCGGACCAGGGCGCCCGCCTTGCCCTGGCGGTAGTCCAGCAGCGTCACGTACATGTGGCCCTGCCCGTCACTGCTCATGGCATTGGGCGCGCCGGGCATGCCCTTGTCGCCGCCCGACTGGTCGCGCAGGCTGGCACGCAGCTTGCACTTCAGGTCCAGTAGCCGCACCGTGCCACGCTTTTCCTGCACGCTCAGGGCCAGGGCCACGGGGTCGTTAAAGGCCTCGTCACTCAGGACACCCGCGTCAATGCGCGCAATCACCTCGTCCAGGGTGGGGCGCTGGGCAGGGTCTTTTTCAATCATGTGCAGAATCAGGTCATTGAGCTTGCCCGGCACCTCCAGGCGCACCTGCTTGGGCGGCTTGGGCGACTCGAAGACCTGCTGGTGCACCACTGCCTCGTAACTGCCCTTGAAGGCAGTCTGGCCCGTCACCATCTCGTAGGCCAGCAGGCCCAGGGAATACACGTCGCTACGGGCATCTACGCGGTTGCCCTTGGCCTGTTCGGGGGCCATGTAGATGGGCGTGCCCACGCGGGCGCCGGTCATGGTGAGCCGGGTCAGGACTTTGCCCACCGCAATCCCGAAGTCCATGAGTTTAACCCCGCCCTCGCGCAGCACGCCGTCGGTGAAGGCATTTTTCAGGACCATCACGTTGGCGGGCTTGATGTCGCGGTGCACCACATTCTGCATGTGGATGTGCCGCAGGGCGTCGGCCAGCGCGCGAATCAGCTGCGAGCCTTCACTGAAGCTCAGGCTGCGGTTTTCCAGCAGGCCTTCCAGGCTCTCGCCGTCCAGAAATTCCATGGCGATGTAGTGCTCGGGGTCCTGCATGCGGTAGTCGTACACGCGCACGATGTTGGGGTGGTTAAAGCGCTTGAGGACCTCGGCCTCACGGTAAAAACGCTTGACGAACTTGGCGTCGGCCAGGTACTTGTCCTGCGGCACCTTAAGGGCCACCACGCGGCCGTCCTGGCGGCGCCGGGCGCGGTACACGCTGCCCATGCCCCCAATGCCGATGCGCTCCAGGACCTCGTAATCCTGAAAGCGCAGGTCAATGGCCGTCTGCGCCAGCGTGTTGCGGCGCGAGGGCGGCATGGGGGTGGCGGTGCGCTGCACCCGCACCGGGCGGCCGCGCGCGTCACGCGGACCACGGTGGATGCTGGGCGTGAGCACCCGGCCCAGCCGGAAGGCGGCCGTGGCCAGCAGGAAGGCCGCCAGGCACAGCGCGCCCTGGGCGCGGCCCAGTTCGGCAAAGGCCAGGGGCGCGCCCTGCGGGCCGCCGACGCCCAGGGCCAGCCCGGCCAGCACCAGCGCCAGCACGGCCACCACGCCGGCCGACACAAACCCCAGCACGCGCTCGGGCGCCCGCACCGAGAGCAGCAACCCCACAATGAACAGCGCGCCCAGCAGCAGCGGCGTCACGCCGCGCCGCCCGGCTCAAGAGAAAGAGGGGTCGGCTTCATGATTCCTAGTTATACAAAACAGAACTTGCGCCGCCCTTACAGGCGAGCAAATCTAGGCGTCTGCCTCCCTGGTTCCTCCTGCGGGCAGTCACCCCGTCTGGTGTAGGGCAGGAGCAGGGCTTCGGGGCATACTGTGGGCATGACCGCGCCTGCTGTGGCCACTTGCCCTCTGGTTCAGGGGTCGGCGCGGCCCTTCACCGGCTGGGGAGGCCGCCTGCACATGGGTTACCGCCACTTTCTTCCTGCTGTTTTCTTCTGCTCGTTGGCGTGTAGGGTCGGCTGTGCGGCGCCAGAGGCCGCGTGATGCCGTACTGGGCCGAACTGGTTGAGCTGTTTGAATACAAGGTCACCGATGTGCTGGAGGGCCGGGTGCCGCGCGGGGGCCGGCGCTCCCTGACCGAGCTGCGCGAGGAGTTGCTGGGGGCCCCCCTGGAACCCGCCCTGCTGCGGCGGGTCATGGAAAGTGACCGGATGTTCCGGGGACAGCAGGGAGGCCAGGTCCCCCTACCCCACCGGGGCCGCCCCGCCCCGCTGCCTCACGCGGCCTGGGAGGCGCCCGCCACCGCCGACTCGGACGAAACGCGCGCCTGGGAAGAACTGCACACCCTGTTGTGGCACCACCGCGCTGCCCGCACCCTGCAGGAACTGGCCGGGCACTGGCAGCGCGACGCCACCTTGCAGCGCCTGCGGGTGCTGTACACCGTCGTAGAAAATGCCGAGCGGGCCGTGGGGCCGGGGTACAAGCCCGTGCCGGTGCCCGCTGCCAACGACCCCCTGATGGACCTGCACGACCCCGAAGTCAACCAGGCCATTGCGGGCGCCCTGAGCACCCTGCTGCTGACCGAGGCGGGCCGCAGTCAGGTGCGCACCGCCCTGTCGGAGGTGCAGGCCGAGCCGTTTCCGCGCCACCCCGACGAGGACGTGCTGGCCGCCCGGCTGGCCGCCGCCGAGCGCGAGCCGATGGCCCCCGAAGCCAGAGAGCGCCTGATCGTGGCCCTGAAGGCCGAGTATCCCCTGCCGCGCGACCCGCGCGAGCGCTCGGTCATCCGGGTGGCGGCCCGCGAGGTCGCCGACCAGCTGGAGCCACTACTGGACAGTGCCCCCAGCCGCACCCTGGGGGCGGTGCCGCACGGCAGCGTGCTGTACGCTCAGCATCCCGCCAGCGCCATGCGCGTGCCCGATGACGGCGCCGACCGGCTGATTGTGCATCTGCGCGGCGCCCAGGCGGCCCGCTGGCGCGGTCTGGAACTGCGCTGGCAGCCTATCGGCCCCAACTGGCAGCTTCAGGTGGACGGCCAGGTCACGCTGCTGCGCCCTGGCCTGAGTCCCGCCGACCGAACCCAGACCGTGGCGCTGCCCGGCACTCACCTGCGCCTCTTTGTCAGCGGCGCCTACCTGATGCTGCACATCGACAGTCAGGCGGCGGTCGAACTGGGCCGCCGGGCGTCGCTGGCCCGCGCAGTTTCGCTGCTGCTGGACAGCCAGGAACAGTTTGCCTACCTGCGCCTGGCGCGCGCCGCCGCTGGCCTGCTGCGCGGCGGCCCCCTACAGCTGGACAGCCTGGGGCCAGACAGCGCCCGCAAATACCACGCCGCCACGCCGGACGTGCTGCTGGCCTTTGCCCGCAAGGGGGTGGACAACCTCTCGGCCCGTCTGGGGCGCACGGCCCCGGAGCAGGCTGCCGGGGCGTTTCAGGAGGCTGCCGCCGCCTTGGGGCTCCACCCCCGCGCCGCCGAGCGGCTCCACGGCGCGCTGCACGCCGCGCTGCACCGCCCCGAGCCGCTGCCCGAGCCGCGTCAGGGCGAGCGATTCACCCTGACCGACGAGGGCTTTCTCAGTGTGCAGCTGACCGATGACCCCCTCACCCTGGAAGCTGGGCCGCGCGGCGTCACCCTGCGCTACGACTACAAGGGCGAACTGGTGGCGGTGCTGCCGGGTCTGGCCCCCATGATTCTGCACGACCTGCTGGTGGTGCGCGTGCCGGACCTGCACCTGCTGCTGGTGCGCCACGGCACCTGGCTGGCCGCCACCGTGGGCCGCGACGAGCCGGTGCCCACCCTGCGCCTGGCCGAGCTGGAAACCGGGGACATCACTGCGCACTGAGAGCAGCTTTGCACCGTCTTGTTTTGATGGCAGGCAAACGCTGGCCTTCAGGTCATTCAGGGGCTCTGTTCCGTGCCGCTTTGAATCCGCTGACCTCAGGGCCGCTGAGAGATCAATCTAGAGCAGGTTCTCCTAACAGTGGAGCGCCACCAGCCGTTCGACGAAAGCTCCTCTCCAGGGGCAGAGGCCGGCTGAGTGTGGTTAGCCTACTTGCCTCCGGTCTGCTGAATGATCATAAAGAGCCCTAGACCTCCATCTGCGAGAGGGGACCAGAGACTCTGTGACAGCGTGGCCTCAGAGCTCAGGCCGTTTCTCATCCCTTACCATAGGCGGCATGCCGATGGCCGCTTCCTCTGCCCCGTCTCTGGCGGTGGTGATCCCCGCTTACAACGAGGCCGACACCGTGGGCGCCGTGGTGCGCGTGGCCCTGGAACTGACGCCGCAGGTGGTGGTGGCGTCGGACGGCAGCTGCGACGGCACCGCCCAGGCCGCCCGCGAGGCGGGCGCGCAGGTGGTGGAGTTGCCCGAGAACGGCGGCAAGGGCGCGGCGCTGCTGGCCGGGTTGCAGGCGGCCACCGCCGAGACCGTAGTGCTGCTGGACGCCGACCTGACCGGCCTGACCCTGGACCACCTGCAGCGCCTGTGCGGGCCTGTGCTAAGCGGCGCCCTGGACATGAGCATCGGGGTATTCGAGGGCGGCGGTTTTGTAACTGACTGGGGCAACAAGCTGACCCCCCACCTGAGCGGCCAGCGGGCCTGCCGCCGCGCGTGGCTGCTGGGCGTGCCCGATCTGGGCGCCGAGCGCTGGCCTGAACCGGCCATTACCCGCCACCTCAAGGTCACCGGGGCGCGGTGGGCGTATATGGCGCTCCCCAACGTGGCCCAGGTGGTCAAGGAAAAGAAGCGCGGCTTCTGGCGCGGTGCCCAGGCCCGCACCAAGATGTATGCCGCCCTGCTAACCTACCGCGCTCGCCGCCCCAAATAGAGCAGGTTGCAAAGTGCAGTGAGCGGACCAGGAGCTTCTGCTCCCTCCAGTTGTGATGCACACCTATGTATGGCCGCCCTGCTCAACCCCACTTACCAGCCGCCTTTACAGGCCCTCAGAGCAGTTGAGAGCATCACTCTTCAACCGTACTGGGGCGAAGAGTGGCCGAAACAGACAGCGGTGCCAACAGTCATGTGGGGTGTGGCTAGCCTCAGGGTAAATGAGCCGCCGCTGCCCGTCAGCCTTGCCAGGCGTTATTTCACCAGCTGAATCACGCTGCCGTCGGCTGTGTCAAAACGCACCACACCCACCGTGGGCACAAAGTAGGTGGTCTGGGCACTGACCTTGCCGCCGGCTGTGGTTTCGGTGCGGATTTTCAGGGCGTTAAAGGCGCCCGCAGGCGTGGTCAGCGGCGCCACGCCCGTCACGAGCGAGCGCTGAGTGACCCCAGCGGCGGCGCTTTGCCAGGTCATGCCAGGGCGCAAGGGTCCGGGTGGGTAGATGTTCAGAGGCGGCGTGTACCACGTCAGGCGCCCCCCCGTATTCACGCCGCGCAGCCACACGCTGCCGTCGGCGCGATGTTCTAACAGATCCTGTGAAAAGGTGGTGGCGCCGTACTGGTGACTGACTGGGGTCACGGTGACGCCCCGGTGAACGACTGGCGCCCCAGCCACTTGCGTTTCGCCGCTGCTGTACACCCAGCGCATTCCTGGTCGGCGTGGATAATAGTTGGCATCTGGAGCCAGGGCCTGCGCCCCTGCGGGCAGCAGGAGGCAGGCAAGCAGCAGTCGGGCACGGCGCGCGGTCATCGGCGCCTAGCCTAGCGGCTGACAGGGCCAGCGATGTGCGAAAGAATTCATTGGTGGCCAAGTATCCGCATGGACGCTGAGGCATCAGCTTTCTAAGGCCACTCGTGGCAGAAGGACAGAGCTTACAACGGAGTCGCTCCCTAGCATCCCCTGACGCTCATAAGACTTCTGGAGATTAAGATGACGCCGCACTCAGCATGAAATGTGGTTACCAACCTGCATCGGCCCAGGACGGCATCAGATTGTGCGACCACCTTTGTCCTCGGCTACGCTGCACTCGCCGCACCAGCCTAGAGTGGTGAACAAGGTTCGCCTGCACTGTGTCAACGAATGTGGTTCATCGCACGGTTGTACAGCGTGGCCTGCCACGCCGCCTGACCCTGAATGCGGTAATGCACTTCCTCAAGCTCAACAGCGTGTCCAGCGGCATCCACAAACCGCAGGTCAGCCTCAGGCCGAAGGTTTAGCAGATGTTCGACCAGGCCAATGAACTCTGCTGAAGTGCCCGGCTGACTGAGCAGCTGCTTAAAGGTGCTGAACGTCACCTGGCCTCCACTGCCTGCCGCCGTGGTTCCCTCATAGCGTGGCGGCGCGACTGCACCGCATGACGGGCACGGCAAGGAAAGCCCCAGTTGCTGCATATAGATGGTCCACCGCCACTGACAGGCGCGGCAGGAGACCCTGACATTCGGCTGGTCTTCTTCAAGTGGTCGAAACGGCACCATGCCACCGTATCAAGAGGGCGCCTGAGGCGGCCAGGACTGAAGCAGGCCGCTTCGCGCCTATGATGCGGCTATGCTGGCGTTCCGCTTTCAACGTGCCCGCCCATCCCTGACCCTGCTGGGCCTCGCGGCGCTGCTCGCGGCCTGCTCGTTAGGGCGTGACGAGCGCTCAGCCCAGGCCACCGAGCAGGCCGCGGTTGATGCTGCCCGCGACGCCATGCTTGCGGCCGCCAGAGCGCTGAGGGGCACCGATCTGAAGGCCATAGGCCGCTGGGCCTCGTGCCCAGGCGGCATCGGTCAGCGGTACGTCGGTGGTGGCAGCATGAAGGCCCCGAAAGGTAATATCGCCGGTCAGCTCGAAGCCATCCGGTCAGCTGTGGCCGCCGCCGGCTTCACCGATGTCACCCAGGTCAAGGAAAATGTCACCATGCAGCGCGACGACATCAGCGTCAACCTCAACTACAACCGGGTGTACGAGGGCTGGCCTCTCTCCTTCCGCTCAACGTGTCACACCTATCCCAGAGCGGACGCGAAGCGGGTGAAGTCAAGTGCAAACCGGGAGATTGAAGGTCTTTCCCCCTGATAGCGCCGCCGTCAGCACCTCAGCAATGCCGGCACCTCAGGGGCAATGAACACGCGCCTGCGATAGGTTGACCCATGTCACCAGTGATCGCCTCGGCCGATTTGCGTCCAGAGCACCTGCCAACGGATGACCAGGAGTGGCGAGTCTTCGCTTCAAGTTTCGACGGATACACGCACTGGAATAGCTTTGAGCGCTGTGCCGACATTGCCAACACGACCCTGAGCCAATACACCAGGACGGGCGCGCTGCCCACCGACCTGGACGTGCTGCGGACCTGCCTCTTTTTCGAGCTGCGGCGGGAGCGGCACAGCGGCTATCCGCCGGACGAGGCCGGTCAGCTGTATGCCAAAGCCGTTCAGCAGGCCATTCGTGAACAGGTGACCCGCCGAGCCTAAGGGGCTGCGGTGAGAGCGAGCCGGGCGTGTGGACCGATGGCAACGTCAAGGCCGCACTTGACCGTGACAGTTCTATGTTTGGGTGCAAATGGAGCAATTGCCTCAGACTCTGCCGACTTGCAGGGCTGCGCAGGAGAGGCTGAAATGACCCGCAGCCTGCTGCTTTATTCCGTCGTCTGGAGACTGACTGAGGGCTGAATTCGCCCGGCGAGCGTGCAATTGAGCGCCAACTCAAGCCCGCGCTGCTTTAGAAGCCGGCAAGAATTCGTTCTCTCCATCTGCCATCTCGCCCGAGGCGCTTACTGTGCTCCGGCAAGACAGGCCTGGAACACCTATCGTGAAACCACTGAGCAGGTCAGAGCCTGCTCCGCGCCGTGCCCTGAAGAGGCTTGAGCCTCCCTCAAGGCCGGCGCCTCCAGATCTGTACCTCCTCCCCTATCCATCAGTGGGTGCCCCGGCGGCTGGCGACCGATTCTCGCAGCATCAGCTCCTGGCGGGGCGCGAACGGTTCGGGGGTTTCGCCGCGCAGGCGCCCCAGCACGTACCGCGCCAGCCACTGCCCCATCTCGGCCATTGGCTGGCGCACCGACGACAGCGGCGGCGTGGTGTACGACGACCCCGGCAGGTCGTCAAAACCGATCAGAGACATATCCTCGGGCACGCGCAGGCCCAGGCGGTGCAGGGCCAGCCGGGCGCCGTAGGCCATCTGGTCGTTGGCCGCGAAAATGGCCGTCAGGTCGGCGTGGCGGTTGAGCAGACGCTGCATCCCGATCAGACCAGACGGCTCCTGAAAGTCCCCCTGCACCACCAGCGACGGCTGAAAGCGCAGGCCGCATTCCTCCAGCGCTTCGCGGTAGCCGCGCAGGCGGTCACGGGCGTCGGTGTGGTCCTGCGGGCCGCTGATGTGCCCAATCACCCGGTGGCCCCGGCCCACCAGATAGGTCACGAGGTCGCGCGCCGATTGGCGGTTGTCCATGGTCAGCGCCACGCCGCCCCAGTCCTTCAGGTCCACCTCGCGGCCCAGCACGCCCACCGGCAGCCGGGCCGCCACCTCCCGAATCTCGTGGTCGGGCATCTGGCCGCCCAGAATAATCAGCCCTTCGACCCGGCGGTTGAGCAGCAGGCTCACGGCATGCTCTTCCTCACCCGTGCGCCAGTGTCCGCTGATAATCAGGGGCGAAAAGCCACTGCCCATCAGGCCGCGCTCGATGCCGCTGAGGGCATCGTTGTAAAAGGGACTGGCGATATCCGGTGTAAGGACGCCAACGATGCCCGACGATCCGGTGGCCAGGCTACGTGCAAAGGCGTTGCGGGTATAGCCCAGTTTCTCGATGGCCTGGCGCACCTGCCGCGCCTTGTCGTCATTGACGCGGGCCGTACCATTCAAAATGCGCGAGACCGTGCTGGGCGAGACCCCCGCCTCCCGCGCCACTTCACTGAGGGTCACGGCGCGGGTCATGAACGGCGCGTGGCCCTCCGGCGGGCCGGAGCAAAGAAGGCTGAAGGCATGCCACAGCATACCTGAAAGCGCTTTCATAGGTCCGCTTTTTGGGCACAGTCAAAGAAAGTGGGCAACAGCCGCGTGGAAAGGCGTCCAGAGTCTTACTGTCCTAGCCTTTCCGAGTCAGCGACTTTGAAAAACATCGCAAGCCACCCCTACTGACAGGAGGCGGGAGGGAAGCCGCGCTCCCCTCCTGCTGGACCTCAGTCCTGATCTTTGCCCAGCTCCGTGCCCCGGCGGGTGGCCTGCACCACCGCCTCAATCAGGCCGCCGCGCACGCCAGACGCTTCGAGCGCCGCCAGGCCCGCAATCGTGGTGCCGCCCGGACTGGCAACCTCATCTTTGAGCAGCCCTGGGTGGGCGCGGCGCTGCAGCAGTTCGCCGGCCCCCACGAGCAGCTTGGCGGCGAGTTCGTTGGCCAGCGGTCGGGGCAGGCCCATGCGCACGCCGCCGTCGGCCAGAGCCTCGGCCACCACAGCGGCGTAAGCGGGGCCAGAAGCGCTCATGCCGGTAAAGGCGTTGAACAGGTGTTCCGGCAATTCGTAGGTGTCGCCCACCGCGCCAAAGAGGGTGCGGGCAAAAGCCAGGTCCCCAGCGTCTCCGGCCTCACGCGGGCCGGTGATGGCAGTCTGACTCAGGCCAATGGTAGCCGCCAGATTGGGCATCACGCGCACCACACGCTTGGTGCCCAGGCGCCGCGTCAGCGCCGTGACGCTCACGCCCGCCATCGTGGAGATGTAGCCGGCATTTTCCTGGGCCAGCCACTCGGCGGCTTCGGGGAACACGCGCGGTTGCAGGCTGATCAGGATGCGCTCGGCGCGCGCCAGGTCACCCGGTACCAGCACGCGCGCCCCGCTGCGGGCCGCAATCTCCTGGGCGCGGGGCGCGTTGGTGTCCAGCAGGCCAATCTCGTTTGCCGGGATGACCCCGCGTGCCGTCACGCCCTCCAGCAGAGCCAGGCCCAGTTTTCCCACACCAACGATTGCGAGCTTCATCCTGGTCAGTATAGGTGCGCTTCCCCGCACGTTCTGACCCCGCCCACGCCATGCCCTAGACTGGCGGGATGCTGGTGTACCACCTCCCCGGAACGTTCGAGACGCGCGAAGCCCACCTGGACCTGCTGTGGCAGGCCGGGGCCACGGGCCTGGAGGAACGGACGGGCGTCATTCGGGCCTATTTTGACGAGGAAACCGAGCTGGCTGCCGACATCCGCGACGGCGAGTGGCGCCGTGAAGCCGACCAGGACTGGCTGGCCGAGTTCAAGGCCAACCTGCGCCCGGTGCAGGCGGGCCGGGTCACCATCGTGCCGCCCTGGCTGCGCGCCGAGGTGCTGGCGGAGCAGACCGCGCTGGTCATTGAGCCGGGCATGGCGTTCGGGACTGGCCATCACGCCACCACGCGCATGGCGGTTGAGGCGCTGAGCGACCTGGACCTGACGGCACAAACCGTGCTGGATGTCGGCACCGGCAGCGGCGTCCTGGCCATCGCAGCGGCGCTGCTGGGCGCGCCCTACGCGCTGGGAGTGGACATTGACCCCATCACCATTCCGATTGCGCAGGAAAACGCCGAACTGAATGGGGTGCCCACGGGCCGGGCCGTGTTTTTAGAAGGCACCCTGGGCGACGACCTGCCCGGCGACGTGGTGCCGGACGGCGTGTATGACGTGCTAGTAGCCAATCTGTACGCCGAACTGCACGACCTGCTGGCTGGGGAATATGTCAGTCACCTGCGCCCCGGCGGTCCCCTGGTGCTGACCGGCATTCTGACCAGCAAGCTGCCGCTCGTGCTGGAGGCCCTGGACCGTGAAGGCTTTACCGCTGTGCAGGTGCGCGAAGACGGCGAGTGGGCACTGGTAACGGCCCGCGCCGGCGCATGACCCTGCCTCGCCACCGCCTGCGGGTCCCCGAACTGGCGGCTACCATGACGCTGGGGCCTGCCGAGGCTCGCCACCTACATGTCCTGCGGCTACAAGCAGGCGACGAGGTCCGCGTCTTTGACGGCCAGGGCCACGAGGCGCGGGCCACCCTGCTGGAGTTGGATGCCGGCAGCGCGGTGCTGACCCTGGGCGAGGCGGTCAGCGGCGCCGCCGAAACGCCGTTTCCCCTGACCCTGGCCGCCGCCCTGCTGAAGGCCGACAAGCTGGCCGATGTGGTGCGCGCCGCCACCGAACTGGGCGTGGCCGAGATTCGCCTGCTGGTCACGGCCCGCGCCGACGTGCGCGAGATAGGCGACCAGAAACTGACGCGGCTCGGCCGTGTGGCGCAGGAAGCCAGCAAGCAGTCGCGCCGCGCCGTGGTGCCTGTGGTGCATGCGCCTGTCCCTCTGGCCACCTTTGCCCCCCAGGGGCAAGTGCTGGTCGCGCAGCCGGGGTCAGTGCTGCGGGTGGCCGAGGTGCTGCGCTGGACTGCCCCCGTGACGGTGATCACTGGCCCCGAAGGCGGCCTGACCGACGCCGAGGTGGCCGCCCTGGTGTCGCGCGGCGCGCAGGCCGTGACCCTGGGACCACGCATCCTGCGTGCCGAGACCGCGCCAGTGGCCCTGCTGGGCGCCATCGCCGCGCTGGGTGAGTAAGCAGAGCTGCTGCCCTTGCCAGAAGTAAAACCCTCATTACAGCGCGCTTCTGAGCTGGGAAGGGTCACGACTCTGGCCGTCCACGCAGCAGCCAGAGCCCTCAGGGCTCAGTTTTCAAAAGTTCTCGAATGAGCGCCCCAGCAGGGTTCTGCACCAGAGCCAATGGCTGATGAACAGCGGTTGAACGGCTACGGCTTCCGTCTATCAGGCGGGCAGCGATTTACCAACACCACGCCCGGAACCCGTTTTTCTTCTTCGCCCTGATCGAATTTCGTCGTTTTCGCAAATGGTCGGATCGGCGTCCATAAGAAAGAGCCAGACGGCGCTCCCAGCTCCTTCACTCAGGCCACGTCAGACGTGCGGAGCGTGTCTTGCATCGCGCTGACAGCCGTGGGCACCAGCTGACGCCAGGACTGCACGTTGCCCACCTGCACCGTGACGAACCGTTCCAACGCGCGCCACAGGGCCGGACGCTGGTCGGTGGGCAGGGGCTGGGCCATGCTTTCGCGCACGGTGCGGCGCACGGCCCCCTGTAAAAACGCCAGCGACTCAGGCGGATAGGGCGGCAGCGCGGCGCAGGCGCGGCACAGCACCTGTCCGCCCAGCGGGTCTGGATGCTCCGGCTCGGGGGCGCCGCAGCGGACACAGCGCGCCGTCTGCGTCACAAAACCGGCCAGGGCCAGTAGTTTGTAACTCATGACCAGCGCCACCCACTCGGGGTCAGGCTGGTGGGCCACGCCGCGCAGCGCGCCGGCAAACAGGTCAAACGCCTGCTCGCTAAATTCGCCTTCTTGAAATAGGGCGTCAGCAAATTCGGCCATCAGGTGAGCAAAGGCGTAGCGGCCCGGCTGCGCCAGCGACGGCAGCGCACCCTCAAGCACCGCCTGTTTGACAGTGGCCAGGTCATTCTGCGGCGTCTGGTAGATTTGCACGCCCACATGGTGAAAAAGGTTCAGGCGGCTGGACAGCGGCCCGCGCACCCCACCACGCGCAATGGCCTTTAATTTGCCCTGCGGGGTCAGCAGGGTGACCAGAATGTCCCCGGCAGGCGTCACGCGCCGCCGGAGCACAATGCCGCTGCGGTTGGCGGTACGCGACCTCATCGCCAGGCAGTGTAGCGCCGGAGCCCAGCGGCGGGCTGTGCCTCTGTCCACCTTCGGGTCCCAGGGCCTCGCCTACACTGCAAACCAATGAACGACCCTCAGCGTAAGGACCAGGAATCGCACAGCGTACAGGACCTGCTGCGCGAACTTTTTCCAGAGACGCACCGCGAATTATTTGGAACGGCCACCGGGGACGCGCCGCCCACGCTGGGCCTGTACCCGGTGGCCGACGGCCGACTGGCCCTGGTGCACGGTGACCAGCTGGCCGAATTTACACCGCTTGACCCCAAGCACCGGGGGGCTTTGCACTGCGACCTGTGCCACCACACCCGCAGCCGCACCGAGGCGTCCGTGTACCGCGTACATGTGGCGGCCCGGCGCACCCGGTACGTCACCCTCTGCACTCACACCGCGCCGTGTCAGGGCCGCGCGGGCGAACGCGGCCTGCTGGCCCTGGCCGAGCGGATTTTTCCCATTGAACCCTACGGCCCAGGCGAGCGCTGACAGCAGCAGTTCAGTTGCCTGACAGCATTCTTGGCGGTGAGCAGGGACACCCTCACGCAATCCCCTTGACCCTCGACCAAAAGAAGAAGGCACCCAGATTGGATGCCTTCTTCAGCTGGAAAGTGTGGCTTACCAGCGGTCGTTGCGGCGGGCGCCGCCGCCATTGCTGCCGCCGCCGTATTCGCTGACGGGGGCCGCTTTGGTCACCACAATGTTCTTGGCCTGGGGGCCTTTGCCGCGCTGGCCTTCTTCGATTTCGAATTCGACCTCGTCGCCTTCGTTCAGCTTCTTGAAGCCGCTGGCCTGGATGGCGCTGAAGTGCGCGAAGACGTCAGGGCTGCCTTCGGTCTGAATGAAGCCGTAACCCTTTTCTGCGTTGAACCACTTAACTTTCCCTACTGCCATAATCCACTCCTTAGCTTCCATAGAACATGGGAGACGCACAGAATCTGCCTGTGCGCCTCTTACCCAATGTGCGTACCCAGGAAACTATGAGTGCAGTGTAGGGGGGAGACGCCCCCCGCAAACGTGCTCTGGGTTACTTTACGTCGCTCTGACAGACGGCAGACCAATCAATGGTAAAGGCTGCCGGCTTGTGAGCTGACCGGAGAGCCCGTAGCGTCGGGGCACATGGAGGTCTGGACCCCACTGATCACGCAGCTGCACCTGATGATAGGGCTGCTGGTCGCGGCGCTGCTGAGCGGCCTGATTGGCTGGGAGCGAGAAGCCCACCGCGCCGGGGCAGGCCTACGCACCCATATGCTGGTGGGCATCAGCGCGGCGCTGTTCGTGGTGCTGGCCGAGCAGCTGATTCGGCAGTTTGGCAACGACAATCCGGCGGTGCGTTTTGACCTCGTGGGGGTGCTGGCCGCTGTGGTCAGTGGCGTGAGCTTCCTGGGGGCCGGCACCATCTTTTCTTCGGGCAAGGGCGAAAGGACACGCGGCCTGACCACCGCCGCCAGCCTGCTGGCCACCGCTGGGGTGGGGGTGGCCTGCGGCCTTCATCTGTACGTCTTTGCCGCCGGCGCAACGCTGCTGTTTCTATTTGTACTGCGCCCCCTGCAACGCCTGACCCAAGATGAGGGCGAGTAAGACAGGGCCGTTGGCTTAAAGAGCGTCCTGAGTCGCCCCCACGCCGCTTTAGGTGAAGTCGTCTACCGCTCTCTCAGGAGCTTGTTCTCAACAGAGGGTCGAATCAGGGCGGCACATGGAGTTAAGAAGACCTCCGCCGAGTCTTTTCCTTTTGCCTAAGCCGGCACCGTTTTCAGGCGTTTCAGGCCTGCTCTTCGTGCCCAAAAATTGTATACAATATCCAACATGGCAAGTTTCGAGCGGCCCAGTCTGGTGCGCGATGGGGTCTATGACCACCTGCGGCGCGCCGTGCTGGACGGCGAACTGGCCCCCGGCGAGCGGCTGGGGGAGGTCGAATTGGGACAGCAGTTTGGGGTCTCGCGCACGCCTATCCGTGAGGCGCTGATGCGGCTGACCCAGGACGGCCTGCTGGTAGCCGAGGCGAACAAGGGGGTACGGGTGCGGACCCTGACGGCCGCTGAGGCCCGTGACACCTACGTGGTACGCGAGGAGCTGGACGGCCTGGCCGCCGCCCTGGCTGCCCAGCACCATACCCCCGCCGACGCCGAGGCCCTGCGCCGCGCCCTGGCCGCCCTGAACGCCGCGCCAGGCAGCGACTACCGCGAGCAGACCCGCCTGGACCTTGCCTACCACCGCGCCCTGACCCACGCGGCCCACAACGCGGCCCTGACTGACCTGGCCCGCGACCTGGAGCAGCGTGTGGCGCTCATTAAGCACCAGACCCGCACCTACAACGCCCACCCCCAGACCGATGAACAGCACGCCGCGCTGCTGCGGGCGGTGCTGGCCCGGGACGCCCGCGCCGCCCGCGCCGCCGCCCGGCACCATGTCCGCACATTTGCCGCCCTCGTGCTGCACGACCTGACTATTCCCCAGGAGGCTCTATGACCGACTTCAACCAGCTGTACCGCAAAGCCGTGCTGACGGTGGCCGGCCAGAAAACCATCGAGAACCTTGTGCGTGCGCGTGGGTGGGGCATGGCCCAGCGGTTCGTCGCCGGTGAAGGCCCCGATACCGCCATCGCCGCCGTGCAGGAACTGGCCAGAGACGGCATCCTGGCCAATCTGGACCTGCTGGGCGAATTTATCGAGTCGCCCGAGCAGTGCACGGCTTTTGCCGACAACGTGCTCAAGGTCATTGAAGCTGCGCACGCTGCCGGCGTGACGCCGTACGTGAGCATCAAGCTCTCCAGTGTCGGCCAGGGCAAGACGGTGAATGGCGAGGACCTAGGCCTGACAAACGCGCGGCGCATCATCGGGCGGGCCACCGGGTACGGCGGCTTCGTGTGCCTGGATATGGAGGACCACCCACGCGTGGAACAGACCCTGGCGCAGTTCCGCACGCTGGTCGGCGAGTACGGCCATGACCATGTGGGCACCGTGCTGCAAAGCTACCTGTACCGCAGCGAGGCTGACCGTGCCAGCCTGGACGACCTGAAGCCGAACCTCCGCATCGTCAAGGGCGCGTACCTGGAACCCGAGACAGTGGCGATGCCCGTCAAGGCCGATGTGGACGCGGCCTACCGCCAGCTGGTGTACGCCCACATGAAGGCCGGGAATTACGTCAACGTGGCCACGCACGACGAAAGCATCGTGGAGGACGTGAAGATGTTTGCGCTGGCGCACGGGATCGCTAAAGACGCCTACGAGTTTCAGATGCTGTACGGCATTCGCCGCGACCTGCAAAAGAGCCTGGCCGCAGCGGGCTACCGGGTGCGCGCCTATATCCCCTATGGCCGCGACTGGTATCCGTATTTCAGCCGCCGCATCGCCGAGCGCCCTGCGAACGTGATGTTCGTGCTGCGCGGCATGCTCAAGGGCTGATGCCTGGTCTGATCGGGGTCACTGGCGCCCCCGGCAACGTGGGCACGCCGCTGGTCAGGGCGTTGCTGCGCCGGGGCGCGCAGGTGCGGGTGCTGGCCCGCCGCCCGGAGGCTGCCCGCGAGGCCCTGGCCGACGTGGCGGGCCAGGTCGAGTTCCGTGCCCTGACCTTTGGCGAGCGGCCCACCTACGCCCACGCCATGCAGGGCCTGGAACAGCTGTTCGTGCTGCGGCCCCCGCAACTGAGCCGTGTGACCCGCGACCTGGTGCCCGCGCTGGACGTGGCCCTGGGCGCAGGGGTGCGGCACTTTGTCCTGCTGTCTCTGCAAGGGGCTGAGCGCCTGCCCATAACGCCCCACGCGCAGCTTGAAGCGTACCTGCGCGGCACAGGCGCGGCCTGGACCTTCCTGCGCCCCGGCTTCTTCCTGCAAAACCTGACGACCACCCACCTGAGCGATCTGAAGCGCGGCGTCCTGGCCGTGCCCGCCGGACAGGGCCGCACCAGCTTCGTGGACGTGCGCGATGTGGCTGAGGCCGCCGCCACCGTTCTGACCGAGGCCGGGCACGAGGACAAGGCCTACGAACTGACCGGCGCGCAGGCGCTGACCTACGACGAATTGGCAGCCACCTTCACGGCGGCGCTGGGCCGCCCCATCCACTCGACCAACCCCTCGCCACTGGCTTTTTTCCAGCACCTGC
Organism: Deinococcus arboris; assembly: GCF_009755355.1. Taxonomy (GTDB): domain Bacteria; phylum Deinococcota; class Deinococci; order Deinococcales; family Deinococcaceae; genus Deinococcus; species Deinococcus betulae. The sequence goes on from NZ_WQLB01000014.1 coordinate 42,319, forward strand.
GGCGCCAGGGCGTCCCGGCGGCACAGATTCTGGTCATGGAAGCCATTTATGCCACCGCCCGCTTTGGGCTGGCCGCCCATGTTTCGGACGACCTCCCCCGGCTGCTGGGCCGCCCGGCCCGCACCCCCGCTGACTTTGCCCGCGACCTCGCCCCCCTACTGCAAGGAGACACCCCATGATTAAAGTTCAGGACTACCGCCCCCAGAGCTTCATTGACTTTACCCAGCCCGAAAACGTGGCCGCGTACCAGGCCGCGCTGAACAAGGTGCGCGCCGAGCTGGTGGGCAAGCATTATCCGCTGGTCCTTGACGGCGAGCGCGTGGACACCGAAGGGAAGATTGAAAGCCGCAACCCCTGCGACACCGCCGAACTGGTGGGCACCACCGCCAAGGCGACCATCCAGGACGCCGAGCGCGCCCTGCAAGGCGCCTGGCAAGCCTTCGAGAGCTGGAAGAAGTGGGACATGGACGCCCGCGCCCGCATTCTGCTCAAGGCCAGCGCGATCCTGAAGCGCCGCCGCCTGGAAGCCTGCGCCCTGATGAGCATTGAGGTGGGCAAAAACTACGCTGAAGCCGACGTGGAAGTGGCCGAAGCCATTGACTTTCTGGAGTACTACGCCCGCAGCGCCATGAAGTACGCTGGCTTTGGCAGCAGCGAAACCACCTGGTTTGAAGGCGAGGAAAACGGCCTGATGAGCATTCCTTTGGGCGTGGGCGTCAGCATCAGCCCCTGGAACTTTCCCTGCGCCATCTTTATTGGTATGGCAGCGGCGCCCATCGTGGTGGGCAACTGCGTGATCGTGAAACCCGCCGAAGACGCCGGCCTGATCGCCGGCTTTATGGTGGACATCATGCTGGAGGCCGGACTGCCCGCTGGGGTGCTGCAGTTCCTGCCGGGTGTGGGCAAAGAGGTCGGCGAATACCTGACCACGCACGCCAGAACCCGCTTTATCACCTTCACCGGCAGCCGCGCCGTGGGCCTGCACATCAACGAGGTGGCGGCCAAGGTGCAGCCGGGGCAGAAATGGATCAAGCGCGTGATTATGGAACTGGGCGGCAAAGACGGCCTGATCGTGGACGAGACCGCCGATCTGGACAACGCCGTAACTGCCGCCGTGCAGGGCGCGTTTGGCTTTAACGGTCAGAAGTGCAGCGCCATGAGCCGCCTGATCGTGGTGGACAGCGTGTACGACGAGGTGGTAGGCCAGTTCGTGGAACGCGCCCGCGCGCTGAAGGTCGGTACCGGCGAGGAGAACGCCAACGTGACCGCCGTGGTCAACCAGATGAGCTTTGACAAGATCAAAAGCTACCTGGATCTGGCGCCGCAAGAAGGCACAGTGCTGCTGGGCGGCCAGGCCCCCGGCGAGTACGGCGGCAAGCAGGGCTACTACATTCAGCCGACCATCGTGGGCGACGTGCAACGCGACTCTCGCCTGGCTCAGGAGGAAATCTTCGGGCCAGTCATATCGGTCATCCGCGCCAAGGACTGGCAGGACGCCCTGGATATCGCCAACTCCACGGAATACGGCCTGACAGGGGGCGTGTGCAGCTCCAGCCGCGAGCGTCTGGAGCAGGCCCGGCAGGAGTTCGAGGTGGGCAACCTGTACTTCAACCGCAAAATTACGGGGGCCATCGTGGGCGTGCAGCCGTTCGGCGGCTACAACATGAGCGGCACCGATTCCAAGGCGGGCGGCCCGGACTACCTGGCCAACTTCATGCAGCTCAAGACCGTCACCGAGCGCTGGTAAACAGAAACCCCACAGCAAGCCCCCGGTAAATGCCGGGGGTTTTGCGGTCTGGGCCCAAGGGAAGGCACTTCTGCTCCACGGAACTCAGGTGAGGTGAGCGGCCTCGCAGAGCGAACATGAAAAAAGACGGTACTCCACCAATGGAACAATGTTTTGGACTCAAAGGAGGCCCGTGTCAGCGCACGTCCTGACCAGTTGGCACCGCCTGAAGGCTGAAACCCGGAATACTCCACCAGTCCAGGCGGTTGCCGTCCTGAATGAGCAGGTGGCCATCTGGGGCAAAGGCGGCCCGCAGAAAGGGGACGTTGAACCCGCAGCCACCCGTACGGTTATAGCCCTGGGCCAGACGGGCCGGTGTGGGCAGCAGGCGCCCTGTCTGCACGTCGGCCAACCGGTAGCCCAGCAGGCCCCAACCGCAGCCGTCGCCGCTGCCCTCGCCCAGCAGGGCCAGGCGCCCGGTGCCGTTGAGCGCCCGGAGCTGCCAGCCCGAGTTGGGGTCCTGGGTGGTGGGTTTCATGACCAGCACCGGACCAGGGCGGCCCGTCTGGGTATTGACCCGCCAGAACCGCCGGGCCACGGGGTCTCCGGTGGCCTGTGGGTCCAGGCCTGACAGCACGGCGGCCCGGCCATCCGCCGACGGCTGCACCGAGAGGCCGCCGCGCGTCCACGGCGTCTGCCACAGAACTTTGCCGCTCAGGGTCAGGACACTCAGGCGCTCGCGGTAGCCCTGCTCTGGGCCATTCTTGTCATCTGCCGTGGTGAACACCACCGATTGCACCGGGAAGGTGGCCCCGGCCGGCAGATTCAGAGGTTTGCCTGCCAGGGTCCAGGCCTGAACCAGCGTTCCGGTTCTTGTCGAAACCCACGCGCTCAGCACCTGACTGTCTGGGGAAAAGGCCAGCGCGGCAACCTCGCCCGCTGCGTTCCAACTCCCTTTCACCTCGCCGCGCGCCCCGTGCAACCGCACCAGCCGCCCCTGTGCCGAGGCAAAGAGGGTGCCAGTTGGCGTGGCGGCCAGCACGGCGGCCCGGACAGGCGCCAGCGTCCGGACCCCTGAGCGGTCCACCAGCGCCAGCCGCCCTGCGCCGCCTCCCCCGTGCAGGGCGACCAGGGCGTGCCCGCGGGCTAGAGGCACGGCCGCCTGCACGGCCTCGCCCAGACCACGCAGCAGCGTGCCGTCGGCGGTGCGGCGCACTTCGGGCACGCTGCCCCCGCGCAGGGTCACGAAGCGGCGGCCATCGGGTGAGGGCCACGCCCCCCGTAATCCCACCGTGGCTGGCACTTGCCAGGCCACCCGCCCCGCCAGGTCAAAGAGGGCCAGCCACTGCCCTTCCCGCGCCCCGCCCCCACTGGTGCGGTCGCCTGTGTTGTACACCGTGGCTGCCAGTAGCCAACCCTGGCCGGCTGGACGCAGGGTGCCGCCCGGCAACAGAAGAGGTGCCTTCAGGTCCAGCCGCTGGGGCGCGGCAGAGCGGCTCAGGTCGTTCCAGATGTACAGGGTGCCGCGCCCGTGGTCCCCCCAGTCGGCCACTGGGGTCAGGACCAGCAGGGCCGCGCGCCGCCCATCAGGACTAAGGCCCAGCACGGCGGGCTTCAGTCCCTTTGGCAGCGTCCAGGTCCGGCCCGTCCCCCGCCCCTGGACCCGCAGCGCCCCGCCCTGCACCCAGGCGCGGGTCTGCCCGTCGGGCGTGCAGCGGTTCAGGGTCACGGCACTGGCGGTGCAGGCGGCCTCGGGCTGGGCCTTGCCGGTCTGAAGGTTCAGGCGAGCGCGCAGCCCCACGGGTTTGGCCCCCCTGTACCCCTGCCCTTGCAGCAGCAGACCCCCGTCCGGCGCGCGGTCTTCCAGCGTCAGGGTGCCGCCGAGCACTGCCGCCAGCGGTGAGAGGGTTTGCGTGGCCAGCAGGGCGCCGCTGGCCACGCTCCAGCGCTTCAGGACGCGGGTGGTGTCCAGGGTATAGACCTCCTGGTCACTGCGCCAGGCCACGCCCCCCGCTAGGGCGCCGATAGGGTCGTTGGGCGAACCGAATGACCCGGCGCCGTGCCCAGGCAGCGTGATGGTGTGGGGACTAGAGGCGGCCGAAGCCACTGACGCCAGCAGAGCCGCAAGGAGGAAAGCACGCATAGCCCGAGAGTAGGCCAGGAGAGCTGACGCTGCCTCAAGGCCTGACCAGCAGGTTGGGTGGCTCACCCAAGACCTGCTCTCCACAGATTCCACTTCACCACTTCATGACAGCACAGCTGAGAAGGCACCGTCTGCGCCTGCAGAGCGCAAAATCCGTACCTTTTCCTTCTTACTCTCTTGCGGAGCTTGTCAAGTCTGCGGCGCCGCTTCCCAGGTCCGCTTGGATTCCACCCGGCATTCTGCTCGGTTCAATCGGAATCATGAGAACGTTTTACCGCCCGTTCGTCCCGGCCAGCAGCGTGTCCACCAGCAGCGCGCCGCCCAGAATGGCTGGCAGGCCGCCGCCCGGATGCACGCCCGCGCCCACCTGCCACAGCCCCGGCGCCACGCGGTAGGGCTGAGGATGCAGCGGGCCTCCGCGCCAGGGCGGCACCGCGGCCCCATACAGCGCGCCGCCCGGATGGCCCCCAGCGGCGTAATGGGCAGGCGGCAGCGCCGTGACCGCCTGAGCAGAGGCCAGCAGGCCCGGCACCCCCAGCGTCTCCTCTATCCGCCTCAACTGCGCCTGCACCCAGGGATGCTCTGGCGTCACGGCGGCGCCCGTGGCCGGCGCCGCCAGAAGCACGCTCAGGCGCCGGCCCTCGGCATGGACCAGGGCCAGGGTGGAAGAAGGCCATTCACCGGCCCGCACTGCGGCTCGGAACGCCCGGAAATCGTCAGGCGGAAGGACGCTCGTGGCTGGTAGAGAGGTCGGCTCAGGCAGCGCGGCATAGAGCGCCACGCCACTGACCGTCCGCCTGGCCAGGGGCGAGGGCGCCCGCTGGCCCCGCAAGGCCGCCAGACGCACCGGGTCCAGGGCGCTGACGAGGAGGTCATGACGAACAGCCTCTGTCCCGTTCAACATCAGCGCGGTGCCGCTGATTCGCGTCACCGCTTCACCCTCGCGCAGCACCACACCCCGCGCGGCCGCACTGTCTTTCAGGGCCTCCAGCAGCGCGCCCATCCCCCGCGCTGGCCGCATCACCTCGGCGCCCACCAGGGCCGGCAGCAGGGCGTACAGGGCCGGGGCGTCCTGCGGGGCCAGGCCTGCATTCAAGGCCTGCGTGGCGAGGGCGTGGCTCAGGGCAGGCGGAAAGTGCCGGGCGCGCAGCCAGGCCGCCGCCGTCAGGTGAGGCCCGGTCACCCGGAACAGGGCCGCGCTGGCCCGCAGGAAAGCCGGGTCGGTGAGGCGCGGCGGGGTGGTCAGCAGGGTCAGCAGGTGCGGCGCCAGCGGCGCGGCCATCCGCACGTAGCGCTGCCAGTCGGCAAACAGGGCGTGCCCCGGCGGCACCGGCAGCGGCACCGGGCCGTGCGGCGTGTGGTACTGCCCCAGTCCACCCGGCAGCGGCTGAAGGTTCAGGGGGTCAGGCTCGCCCAGCCGGTCCAGGTACGCGCGCCAGACCTGAGGAACAGTGAAGAGACTGGGGCCAGTGTCGAAGGTCAGGCCGCCCACCTCCAGGCGCCGCAGTTTGCCGCCCAGCTGATCGCGCTCATACACGGTGACGTGGTGGCCCCGCGCCGCCAGCAGCGCCGAGAGCGCCAGCCCCGCCAGGCCGCCGCCCAGAATCCCAACCGAGCGGCCTATGGCCACAAGCCGCGCGCCAGCAGGTAGACCAGCTGCACCCCGGCCACCGCGCCCACGATCCAGGGCGTGACGATGCTGAGGGGATACAGCCGCGCAGCCTGCTCGGGGGTGGGGCGGCGGCGCAGGGCCAAGCTCATGCCGCCGCAGGTCAGTAGCAGGGCGAGCGCGGTCAAGCGCGACACCGGCCACAGCAGCGCCGCCGCCAGACAGAACCAGGCCAGGGCATACAGGGCGGTGCCCCCGGCGCCCAGCGTGGTCGCCACCGTGCGCGTGCCGGCCAGGCGGTCGGCGGGAATGTCCTGCGCGGCGTCAAAGGCGTGTTTGCCCACCGAATACGCCATCAGGGCCAGCAGCGGCGCCCAGGGCATGCCCTTGCCCAGCACCAGCGCGGGCAGCGCCAGGGGCAGCGCGTAGGCCACGTTACTCAGGCCGTCCAGAAAGGGCCGGGCCTTGAGGCGCAGGGGCGGCAGGCTGTAGGCCACAAACAGCGCCGCCGACACGGCCAGCACAGCCGTAGCGGCTGGGGGGAGGGCCAGGGTCAGGAGCAATAGGGCGGGCACATTCAGCCATGCGGTGGCGCGCAGCAGGGGCGCGGCCTCATAGCTGGCCAGGCGCGCGCCCTGCCAGCCTCCTTTGCGGCTGCTGCGGGCGTCTTCTTCGCGGTCAAAGAGATCGTTCAGGCCGTAAATCAGCAGGTTAAACGGCAGGGTCAGGTAGACCAGCAGAGCCAGCACGCCGGGGTGCAGGGTATACAGCTCCCCGCTGAGCCATACGCCCGTCACCAGGGTGCCCACGGTATTGACCCACAGGGCCGGGCGCGACACCACCAGCACCCGCCGTAGGGGCAGGTAGGCAGGCCAGGCGCGGGCGGGCAGGCGGCTCACGGCCCGCAGTGTACGCGCCGCCCCCACCCGGCAGATGCCCCGACCTGGGCGCGCGGCTACGTTCTGCCGGGGGCCTGCGCCCGCACAATGCGAAGCATGAACATTCTGGTGACCGGGGCCAGCGGCTTTGTGGGGCGGGCCGTCGTGGCCGAGTTACGCGCGCGCGGGCATACCGTCTGGGCCGGCAGCCGCAGGGGCGAAGCGGTGGCCGGCGCCCACGGCCTGAAGCTGGACGTGACGGACCCCGGCAGCGTGCAGCGCGCCGTGGGCCAGGCCGACCCCGAGGCCGTGGTGCATCTGGTGGGCATCATTGCCGAGACTAAAGACCAGACCTTTGAGGGGGTGCATGTCGGCGGCACCCGGCATGTGCTGGCCGCCACGCCCCGGCACGCCCGTTACGTTCACATGAGCGCCCTGGGCGCGCGCGGGGACAGCGGCAGCGGGTATTCCAGCTCTAAAGCCCGCGCGGAGGGCCTGGTGCGGGCCAGCGGCCTGCGCTGGACGATCTTTCAGCCCAGCCTGATTTTTGGGGTCGGCGACGACTTTTTTGGCCGGGTGCTGCGCGAACTGGTCAGCACGGCCCCCATCGTGCCGCAGATTGGCGACGGCTCATTTCCATTTCGGCCCGTCAGTGTGCAGGACGTGGCGCGCGCCTTCGCCACCGCCGCCGGGTCGGAGACAGGGGTGGGCGAAACCTTTCGCCTGACAGGCCCCGACGAATACACCTTCCGGCAACTGCTGGAACTGGAACTGGGGGCGCTGGGCAAGCGCAAGCCGATTGTGCCTGTGCCCCTGCCCCTGATGAATCTGGCGGTGCCCCTGATGGGTCTGCTGCCCCACCCGCCCATCACCCGCGACCAGTACGCCATGCTGAAAGAAGGCAATACGGCGCCCAACGAGCCGGCCCGCACCGTGTTTGACCTGCCCATGCGGCGCTTGCCCGAACACCTGCCCGAGATTGTGACGCAGGCGAAAAAAGGCTAGGCCTGAGACGGAGCTGGCCCCCCCCTGCGGTTGCGTCAACGGTTCAAGCCAATCGGATTGGTGAGCTGTGCCGGTTCCGGTCTTGGAGGTGATACCCCGCTCTGCCGTATGGGCTCAACCGACAGCCGCTGTCTTTACACCCCAAAGAACCGCAGCAGGGGGCGCCACCAGGGAATAGCCAGCAGCACCGTCAGCAGCGCCAGGCCGCTCCAGAGGGCCGCTGCCTGAAAACGGGCCGTGTCCGTGGTGGCCTTGCGGGACTGGCTACTCGCCAGGGTAGCGAAGACGGCTGCCAGCAAGCCCAGCCCCAGGTGCTCCCACTGAAAGCTGGCGCGCGGCGCCCCGGCAAAGACAGGCACATTCTGCATGCCCAGAAAGGCGAACAGCATCAGCCCCAGCACGACCTGAAGGTGCAGGCTGCCCATAAAGGCCACGACGGTCCGACGGGCCGCCGGGCCAAAGGGCCGCCCCGCCGAGCGCCCGCGCAGGCTGGCCACCAGCGCCCACACGCCGGTCAGGAGAACGACCCAGCGGTTGAGGTTATGAATGGTCAGCAGCGCAGCGTAAAGAAAGGCCATGGCCCTTAGCCTAATTTGACCGAGCGGTCAGCTCAAGAGAGTCCCCTCAATCTCACGTTAGCTGCTGGCTGTAGTGGTGACTTGCTCTGCGTCGTCGCCTAACCAGTTCGCCCGCTTTCAGAGGGCGCCCCTCCGTTCTTCTAAATCAAGCTGTCAGAACACCACCGTCTTGTTGCCGTACACCAGCACGCGGTCATCAACATGCGCCTTGACCGCGCGGGCCAGCACCTGCCGCTCCACATCGCGGCCCAGCCGCATCAGGGTATCGGGCGTTTCGCGGTGGGTTACGGGAATCACGTCCTGGGCAATGATGGGGCCGGCGTCCAGTTCCTCGGTGACGTAGTGGCTGGTGGCGCCAATTAGCTTGACGCCCCGGTTAAAGGCCGCGCGGTAGGGGTTGGCCCCCACGAAGGCCGGCAAAAATGAGTGGTGAATGTTGATGACGGGCCGGCCAAAGTGGCCCAGGAAATCGCCCGAGAGAATCTGCATGTAGCGCGCCAGCACAGCGAAATCAGCCCCGGCCTCGTGCATCAGACGCACCTGCTCGGCCTCGGCTTCAGCCTTATTCTCCTTGGTCACGGGCACGACATGAAAGGGAATGCCAAACATGTCAGCGTCGCGGCGCAGGTCCTCATGGTTGCTGATAATCAGCGGAATCTCGACGTGCAGTTCGCCTCGGCGTTTGCGCCACAGCAGGTCCAGAAAGCAGTGATCGTACCGGCTGACCAACACGGCCATCCGCTTAGGCTGCGACGTGTAATTGACGCGCCAGGTCATGCCAAACGGCGCGGCCACCACACTGGCAAAGGCCCGCTCGAACGGTTCACGCGCCAGGTCCAGGCCCGAGAGGTGAAACTCCATCCGCATAAAGAAGATGCCGCCCTGGGGGTCGGTGCTGTGCTGATCGCTGTGGATGATATTGGCGCCGTGGTTGTGCAGAAACTGCGACACCGCCGCCACAATGCCGCCCCGATCTGGGCAGGAGATGGTCAGGACAGCCGTGTTCTGGGGGTCCAGTGAGGTGGGCGCGGAAAGGGCGGAAGCGGGAGCCGTCATCCGGCGAGGATACCCTGCGCCTGGGTCAGACTGACTCGCCCTGCCCAGATGGAAGGGCCCAGCCCTCTGTAGTTTCCGGCAACTCGTTTGCGCAAACGGGCTGATTCAAGCCGTGCGAGAAAGAGGAAAAGTGGGTTGACGGGCGTGGTGTTTTCAAATCGGCGCCTGCCCAATTTGAAAACGGAACAGGTGGAATCCGTCTCACACCGACTCCGATTGAATCGCTTACAAAAACGATGACATCCGACTGGAGGGAGGAAGGAGCAAAGCGGGTTCCGGGCGTGGAGTTGGCCAATCGGTTCTCTCCCGATTTGAAAACGGAACAGACGGAATCATTATCAGACGGACACTGTGCCGGGCACTTCCACACCCCGCAATGGAACTGGCGTGTTTGCTCCCCTGCTGCCTGCCGTCACACCCTGCCCTGCCTCAGCCCAGTGATAGCCTCGCAGGCGTGCAGACACCCTCCCTTCTGGCGTATGACCCGGACCTTCACGCGGCGCTGCTGGCGGACTACTGCCTGATGGCCGGGGAAGGCGAGCGGCTCCTGGTGGCCGGCGGCCAGGAGGCCACGCCGCTGCTGCGCGCCGTCACCCGCGCCTTGCTGACGCGCGGCGCGCGCCCGGTGCCCCGTGTGGATTACCCTGGCCAGGACGAAGATTTTGCCGAGCTGGCGTCGGACGCCGTACTGGACGCCGCCCACGCCGCAGACCTGGCAGACGTGGACGCCCTGGACGGCAGCCTGCGCGTGCTGACTCCTATGCCGGGCCACGCCGTTGATGCGGCCCGACGCGCCCGCCTGATGGCCGCCCGCGCGCCCGTGGCCGCGGCCCGCGCCCGCAAGAAGTGGAGCCTCACCCTCTACCCCACCGCCCACGCCGCCGCGCAGGCCGGCATGACGCCCGAAGGGTTTGGTGATTTCGTCATGCGCGCCATGTTTCTGGACCGGCCCGACCCGGTGGCCGCCTGGGGCGAGGTGCGCGCCATGCAGGCCCGGATCATTGAGCGCCTGAGCCGCGCCGACGTGGTGAGGCTTGAAGCCCCCGGCACCGACCTGACCCTGCGCGTGGGCGGCCGGACCTGGGCCAACAGCGATGGGCGGCGCAATATGCCCAGCGGCGAGGTCTTTACCGGTCCGCTTGAGGACAGCGCCGAGGGCGTGGTGACGTTCACGGTGGCCGCCGAGTACCAGGGCCAGGTGGTGCGCGGGGCGCGGCTGGAGTTCAGAGGTGGGCTGGTCGTGGACGCCAGCGCCGAGGAAGGCGAGGCCGTATTGCACGCCGCGCTCGACACCGACCCCGGCGCCCGCCGCCTGGGCGAGCTGGGAGTTGGCACCAACAGCGGTATTCAGGTGCCCACCGGCAACATCCTGTTTGACGAGAAGATTGGCGGCACCGTTCACCTGGCCATTGGCAAGAGCTACCCCGAAACCGGCGGCGTCAACGCCAGCGCCGTTCACTGGGACCTGATTACCGACCTCCGCACAGGCGGGCGCCTGAGCCTGGACGGCGAGGTCGTGCAGGAGAATGGACAGTTTTTGATCTGACAGCGGCAGCCTCTGTTGTTCATTCACATCGTTCGCCCCAGAGCGGTTGAGGTGGCCCTTCATTCCACCACTCTGGAGTCCTTGTAGAGCAACAGCAGGCGAGCTGGGCGCTTCCCGTGAAGGCGTTGACGCTCTTCAGTTTGAGCCGGTAACGCTGTGGTGCCTCCTGGTGAGCACTGCCACCACCCTGCTGCACACGCTGGTGCTACTGGTACTAAATCATGCGCAGGTCCAGCTGAACTGGAACAGAGCCGCCTGCTGCTGGATTTCAGAGCTGGGCGACGGAGGGTCGATCTTCGCCGTCTGAGGTTGTGGCTGGGCCGAGCAGGCTGGCCGGCACGCCAGTGCCATGACCCTGAGGCCGCTCATCTCACTGACGCTGTGTGTCCTGCGCGTGGGGCTGATGACCAGCGCGCCAGGATTCCGGCAACCCGACGGGCAGGTGCTGGCCGTTTTCACCAGTCTCCAGACTGTACTGATCATGTGGCCTGTGCCGTCCCCAACCCAGCTGTACGGCCAGCCTCAAGAGAGCGATGGCACGCAAGCAGCGCATGGCCTGGCCTCTGCCCGCTAGCATTCCTGACATGACCCCTTCTCCTGGCCCCATCTGGGTGCTCAGCGGCAGCCCTGGTGCGGGCAAGACCAGCGTGTCGCAGGCGCTGCTAGCCCGCTCTGCGCTGGGCCTGCACCTGCCCATTGACGACCTGCGCGAACTGGTGGTCTCAGGACTGGCCCACCCCAGCCTGGACCACCCCCCCGAGGCGGTACGGCAGTTTGCCCTGGCCCGCACGGCCGCCGCCCACCACGCCCGCCTCTACGCCGAGGCCGGGTTCACGGTGGCGGTCGACGACGTGCTGTGGCCCGCCGACCTGGCCCCCATGAGCGCCCACTGGGCCGGGCTGGATGTGCACCCGGTGCGGCTGCTGACCACCTTAGAGGTCGCCCACCACCGCAACCGAACGCGCACGAACAAAACCTACGACACTGCCCGCCTCGCGCCTCTCATTGATGGCCTGTACCCGCAAATGCCGCCCGAACTGTATGCCGAAGCAGGCTGGGCCGTGGTGGACAGCAGCCACCTGACGCTGGACGACACCGTGGACGCCCTGCTGACCCTGGAGTGGCCGCAGTGACGCCCGGCAATCCTGCTGTCCTGAGCGGCACCTGGTTTGTCGTGCAGACCAGCCTGCCGCTGTGGCGCACGCGGCAAAACCCCAGCGTGACTTACGCGCCGCTGCCAGACGGGCGCGTGGTGGACACGGTGCGCTTTACGCAGCGCGGGCGGCCGGGCCTGATTGTCGGCCTGGACCGGCCGCTGCCGGGGGGCGGCTGGGAATGGCGCGGGATCAGTCTGCTCACCCGGTTCACGCCTAGCCGGTGGCAGGTGGCCCACGCGGCGGATAGCTGGGCCATTACCGTGTTTGCGCGCACCCCCTTCACGCCAGCCGGGCTGGATGTGTACGCCCGCACGCCGAGCCTAACGGCGGCGCAACAGACCGAGGTGGAGGCCGTCCTGACCACCTTGCCCATAGCCCAGCCGTACCTCCGCGACCTGTTCTTCCCTGTTCACGACGAACAAAAAAGCTGAGCAGGGAGGAGCCCCCTGCCCAGCGGCCTCCCTCTGCCCTATTCGTCGCGCTCGCCCGGAATAGGCGCCTTCACGCCCGTAACGGCCTGGGCGGCCTGCATCCCGGCCATCACCGCCGCCTCCACACAGCCCGCGTTCAGCCCTGTTTTCAGCCAGTCGCCCGTCAGGATGAGGTTGCGGTAGCCCGATTCATCGGCCCTGAGGCGGTGCCTCGTGCTGCCCACCACGCTCATGACATAGCGCTCAGAGGGATCTACGTTCGCACGCCAGTACTGGGCGTCAAATCGCGCCTCGCCCTGCGCCGCGTCGGGGGCACTCAGGAGGGCCCAGTTGAACTCGCCTGCCGGGCCAACTGCGGGGAGCAGGGCCGTCAGCTGCTGGGTCACCTGATGCAGCGCCCCGGCTTTGGCCTGGTCCGCGCAGCGGCCTGGGAAAGCGGTCTCGCTGCTGGGCGGCAGACCCTCATCGGGAAAGACCGAGCAGAAATACGACACGTTGCGCGGCGCGCCTGGGGTGTCTGGCCAGTCTTCACGCCGCAGCAGTTGGTCCATCGGTGCCCAGGTGTCGTACGGCTCGGTAAAGCCGCTGAGCACCGGCTCCTGCCCATCAGGCTGCGCGGTCCAGCCTAGCTCTGCCAGGTCGTCCCTGAACCACAGCTGATAGGCCTGGGTCGGAATGCTTTTGACAAAGGTGGTCGTGTTCCTGAGCGCCTCGCTGCCCGCCACCAGGTCAGGCGCCACCAGCGGCACCGAGGCCACCGACAGGCCCAGAATGACCCGGTCAAAGTCCACGCCACGCCTTAGGGTCAGCTCGGGCAGCGGCTGGCCCGTCGCCTGGGCGTAGACCTGCGGCCAGTCGCTCCAGTGGCTTTCCAGGTTCGCGCCGCTCTGGCGCAGCAGCTCGGCTTCCTCAGGCAGCAGCTGGTCAAGGTTCGGCGTGCTGGGCCAGCAGGCCAGCCCCTTGACGTACACAAAGGGGTCGTAGTGGTCGGCCCCGCTGGTCGGCGTGGCCTGCTGGGTCAGGCGGATGGTGCCCACCTCGCCCCCGTCGGGCGTCAGTTCTTCAACCTTATGGAAGAACCGGAACTTCACCCCACGGGCTTTCAGGACCTGATAGGCCGGCGAGAAGATGGTGTCGCCCATCCCGGCCTGCATCTTGTACATGATGCTGCCCTTGTAGGCCAGCCCGATTTTCATCATGGCGCGCAGCAGCGTGCCGGCTTCGGCGTTGGGGCGGTCGTAGTCGCCGCCGTCGTAGGCAAAGATGAGGTCGTAAAAGCCACGAATGACCGCGCTGTTCACGCTGTAGCGCTCGTTGGCCCCGTGCTTGAGCAGCCAGTCGCGCAGGTCAATGTCGTTGATCACGTCAAAGCCGCGCGTCAGCACCCCATCGCGCAGCAGGCCCAGCAGGGTGGTCACGCCCAGGTCCAGGCAGATATACAGGCGCCGCAGCTTGTCGTCGCGGTCCAGCAGGTCGCAGAGCATGTGGTTCAGCCACTCACGCAGGCCTTCCAGGGTGCGGGCCAGCAGCCCGCCGCCGTTCTCATCCTCGCGCAGGTGTGCGGGCAGGGCCGCGAGCCACTGACAGGCCCCTTCCAGCGTGTGCAGGGCGCTGGTCGCCAGATAGTCCACGTCCGCGCAGATGGTGCTCGCCAGGTGGCGCAGCCAGCCCGGATGCTCGCCGGTCTCGGTTTTGGGCACCGGCACCGGGGCAGGCAGGTGGGTGTGGCAGACCTCAGCCAGCCAGCCCTTGACGTGGCCCAGCAGGGTCTCGGCGGCTTCCCACAGGGTCGGGTGGGCATCCCCGTCGCCGGGCGTGCTGGCCTTGTGCGGGAACATCAGCGGCCAGGGGCGCCAGGTGTCTCCGATATGTTCGCTCAGGACGATGTAGTCATGAGGCTTGAAGGCGTCCTGCCAGGTCGCCAGCGGCGCGGCGGCAGGCCGGTTCAGCTCGCCGTAGACCCCCTGAATCATGCGAAAGGCGTTCTCGTAGAAACCAAACCAGAGGTGCAGGCCGTGTTCCTCTATGCGCTGCCCAGCGGCGGCATTGCGTCCGCTGGCCCCCTTGCCCCCCAGCCGCCAGCCCATCTGGTACAGGGTGATGTCGTATTTCTCCTGCCAGTCGGGCTCCTGGGTCAGGTGGTACGCCGCGCTGATGGCGCCCACGCCGCCGCCCAGAATCACGATCTTTTCTGGGGGCGTGCGGGCCGGCGGAGTCACCTCCTGCGCCTCTGTCACCGTGAAGTCAAATTGCAGCTCGAAGGGCAGGTGGGCGTCCTGCGCGCCGGGCGCCCAGCCCAGCGTCTGCGCCAGCGGAAAACTGGCGACCTCGTGCAGCGTGCAGGTGGCGCGGCCCCCCACCAGGCGCCCCCCATGCACCTTCTCCACCACGGCGGGCGCCGCCACCACGGCCTGATACACAGCCCTGTCGCCGGCGCCATCTGGAAACTGCTTGAGAAACAGCTGGTCGGTGCGGGGGTTGGTCAGCAGCGAGAGCAGGTCTTCCCAGCCGGCCAGGTCCGGCACCAGAAAGTCGGGCAGATGACGCAGTTCGGCGTAGGCGCCCGTGACCAGTTCGGCCAACGACTCAACCGGATGCCCGCGCCCGTGGAGCAGCCCTGAATCTGAGGTCACGTCCAGCAGCGGGTGCCAAGCAATCTGCGTGTCCGGGGCAAATGGCTCGAAGCCCTTGACGCTCAGATGAAAGTCGCCGGCCTGACCGGCAGCGGGCATCTCGTATTGGCAGTCGTATTTGGGGTAGCCGTACAACTCGCGGCCGTTAATCAGGGCCATCGTGTCGTCCACCCAGATGTGCGCCGGATAGAAGTACAGGTGTTGCAAGCGGCCTCGCGCGTCCAGTTGCCCCACCGGAATCCAGGTGATGATGTCGGTCTCGGTAATCCAGCCCTTGGCCTCGTCGCTGGGGTACGTGGAATTGGCGTGGCCCACCCGCGTAAAGGTCAGCATGACGTAGGGCGACAGCACCCGGAAGGTGGCGCAGCCCTGTGCAGCGCGGTTCAGGCCCGCGTCCACGGTGGCCTGAAGCCGCGTCAGGTCGCCCTTGACAAAAAAGCCGCGCATGTCGGCCTGTTTGAGGGCCAGCGGCGCGTGCATATTGACGGAACCAGGCAGGTAAATGTATTCGGGTCTGGACATCGTTCACCTTGAGTCGAAGAGGCGGAAAAGTGAAGGAGGCCTCCGGGGCCCCCAGCGGGTGGGTCTTGGCGGCCTGTCCAGGAAATTGGCCCCCTGCCCGGCGGCTGGGCCACGCGGCAGGACGCAGACGAGCGACACACAGCGGGCGGCAGACCACCGGCACAGCGCCCCGGCAGCAAGCAGGGCAGCCTGTCCGTCAGACTGTCCTCAATGTGACCTGAGAGGCAGTTCTCTTTATACTGTGTTTATTCTTGAACAAGGGAGTGCGCGATGAACCACCCTACCCTGAACCGTCTGGTCTGGCCGCTGGCCGCTCTGCTGCTGGCCCTGTGGGGCCTGCTGACCGGGGCAGGCGTTCACGCGCAGACCCCCGAGACTGGCTTGACGGAGACCGGCCTGACGGTGCGCTCTGGGCTTTACCACGCAGCTGACCAGGCCTTTCCGGCTTCCGGCCCCGAGGTCTCCGGCTGGGCCGCCACCCTGACGGCCACCCCGCGCGTCAGGTTCACTGGCGACGAGTCGTGGCTGGTCATGGAGCTGACCAACCGCAGCGCCAACGCCGACTGGGTGTTTAGTCCCCACGGCAGCCTGATCGAGCGGGTGGACGCCCGGCTGTACCGCGAGGGCCAGCCTCCACAACCCTTTCAGACCGGCTATCAGGCCGACCACGCCTATATGCTGCATTACGGCGTGGACATTACAGTGCCGCCCGGCGAGCGCGCGTGGCTGGTGGCGCGGCTCAGCAGCCCTTTCTATGCCTCGCAGCCCGAGTTCTCGGTGCCCAGCCGGGCCGACTACCGCCGCACGGTGTCGTTTGAAAACTTCCTGATTCTGATGGCGCTGGGCGCGCTGGTCACGCTGTCGTTTTACAACCTGTTTATCTACGCGGGCACGCACAACCGCTCGTTTCTGTTCTACGCGGCCTACATGCTGACGTACTGCGCCGGCTGGGCCTTTACCTTTCACCTGCCGGCCGACGTGTTTGGGCTGCGCAACCTGCGGCTGCATTACCTGTGGTTTTTCCTGCTGCCAGTCCTGAACACGCTGTTTTACCTGCACTTTTTGCAGCTGGAGAGCCGGGTGCCGCTGCTGGCCCGCCTGAGCCGGTGGGTGGTCTGGCTGGCGCTGGCGCTGCTGCCCACCTCGTTTTTCCTGTTGGCCTACGCACATGTGCTGGCCACCGCCGTGATCTCTTTGTGGCTGGTGCTGGCGCTGGTGTCAGGGGTGGTCAGCTGGCGCCAGGGCTTTGCCCCCGCCCGATTTTTCGTGCTGGGCCTGCTGGCCCTGCTGATCCCGGCGGCCGTGATCCTGCCGGGCAACGTGGGCCTGTCCCCCGACGTGCCGTTTAACTCGGAACTGTTCACGCTGCTGGGCGGCACGCTGGACGGCCTGCTGCTGGCCTTTGCTCTGGCCGACATGATCCGGCTGCTCAGCCGTCAGAATCAGGCGTCCATTGTTCAGTTGCAGCGCGCCCTGCACCTGGCCCGCACCGACAACCTGACAGGCCTGCACAACCGCTACGCCTTCGAGCAGGTCTTTAATGCCGAAGACAGCGCGCGCCTGCTGATCGTGATGGACCTGGACGGCCTGAAAGGCGTCAACGACCAGCAGGGGCACACCAGTGGCGACGAACTGCTGCGCACCTTCTCGAAGCACCTCCGGGACCTGGAGCGTGAGGGGGTGACCGCCTACCGCCTGGGCGGCGATGAATTTGCCCTCCTGGCCCCCCTGGAAACCGAGGCCGAATTGACTGGGCGCCTGCAGGACATCGAGCGTGCCATGCAGACCAACCACCCGTCGTCGGGGGTCAGCTTCGGGGTGGCGCACACCAGCGCCGCGCCAAAAGTCAGCACCTTTGACGAGGCCGACCAGCGGATGTATCACCACAAACAGGCAAAAAAAAGAAACGTGCGCGCCTCCTTGCTGACGTAATTCCTCCGAAAGACCTGAAGCTTTGCCTGGAGGACCGTGCGGAACAAGGCGTTCCTCTCGATATGACGTGAGAGGCACACTGACCTCACCATGTGCATCAAAGCGCCGTGGGATGACGGTTCAGAGGAAAGCGAACAGGATGAGAGGTTCTGGCTGTACGTGGGCCAACCGGTGCTGTGCTGGTGTAGGAGCGCCGGAGACGAAATTCGTCTGAGCGGGGCGCGTCTTGTGACTACTGACAGCGATTTAGGGAAGCCTGCTCACCCCTTCCTGCCGCGCACAACCGCCGTTCACACCAGCGAGTTGCTCCGCCCTGCGCTTGTCGAAAGTCCCTGAAGACCGCTCTAGGCAGCCTGACCTAGAAAAGACTCCTCAAGAGAAGAGGCACAGCCGCGTTTCCTGGGCTGTGCCTCTCCTGTGCTGGGTTCTGGCCTGCGGCTAGCTTCGGGCCGCCATCATCTCTACGGCCTGCACGCCGATAGCTTGCCCTAGTTCCTGCTCGGCAAATAGTACCTCGGTGGCGCCCAGTTCCTGAAGGGCCAGCTGGGTGTGCTCGTCGTGGGCACGGGCAATCAGCGGAACGCCGGGGTTCACACGCCGGACATGCTCGGTCATCAGCTGGGCCTGAATGGCGTCTGGCACGGCAATCACCACCAGCGCGGCCTCGGGCAGCCCGGCCTGGCGCAGCACCTGGGTTCGGGCGGCGTCGCCCAGGATGACCTGATGGCCCTGGGTACGCAGGTCGTCGGCCAGAGCGTCATCCTGCTCCACCACCACAAAGGGTTGTCCTTGTGCGGTCAGGGCCTCGCCCACCAGCCGGCCCACGCGGCCGTAGCCCACCAGCACGGCGTGGTCGCGCAGTACCGTCGGGGTCTGCTCTGGGACAGCGGCGCTGGTCACGGCCTTCCCGCGCCCGCCCAGGGCACGCTGCAGCGGCTCAATCAGCCGGAACAGGAAGGGGTTCAGAGAAATCGAGATGATGGCCCCCGCCAGAATCAGGTTCTGGCCCTGGGCGCTCAGGAGGTTCAGGTCGCGGCCCAGGGTGGCCAGAATGAACGAGAACTCGCCGATCTGCGCCAGCGACACGCCCACCGCCAGCGCCGTGCCCACCGGGTAGCCGCGCCACAGCACCAGCACAAAGGTCAGCAGCGCCTTGCCCAGCATAATCAGCAGGGCCGTGGCCAGTACCAGCAGCGGCGCGCTGAGCAGAATGGACGGGTCAAACAGCATGCCCACCGACACGAAGAACAGCACCGCAAAGGCGTCTTGAAATGGCAGCGCATCCTCGGCCGCCTGCTGGCTGAACTTGCTCTCGCTCACCACCACGCCGGCAAAGAAGGCCCCCAGCGCAAACGACACGTCAAACAGGATGCCGGCCCCGTAGGCGATGCCCAGCGCTGTGCCCAGCACGGCCAGCGTAAACAGTTCGCGCGACCCCAGCCGGGCCACGCGGGCCAGCACCCAGGGAATGACGCGGCGGCCCCCCACCATCATCAGCGCCACGAACACCACGACCTTGCCCACGGTCAGGGCTAGGGTGGTCAGCAGCGTGCCCACATTCAGGCCACCCTCGGTCTGACCCGTCAGCAGCGGCGCAAAGGCGGGCAGCAGCACCAGCGCCAGCACCATCACCAGGTCCTCGACAATCAGCCACCCCACCGCAATCTTGCCCTTCTCGGTGTTCAGGGTGCCGCGTTCCTCCAGGGCGCGCAGTAGCACCACCGTGCTGGCCACCGCCAGCGCCAGGCCGAAAATCAGGCCCTCCCCCACCGACCAGCCCCACAGCTGCGTCATGCCAATGCCCAGCAGCGTCACCGCCAGCATGCGCAGCAGCGCGCCTGGCACAGCGATGCGGCGCACCGCCAGCAGGTCCCCAAACGAGAAGTGCAGGCCCACCCCGAACATCAGCAGAATCACGCCAATCTCGGACAGCTGCGCGGCAATGCGCGAGTCGGCCACAAAGCCGGGGGTAAAGGGGCCAACGGCAACCCCCGCCAGCAGATAGCCCACCAGGGGGGGCAACCGCAGGCGGGTGGCCAGCAGACCGCCAAAAAACGCGAGGGTGAGGCCCACGGCCAGGGCGGCAATCAGTTCGGTGTGGTGAGGCATGTCGGCTCCTTAGGGGGTGGGGTCGGCAGCGGGGGGCGAGGTCTCGTGGGGAAACTCCTGTGCCAGAAACGCCTGAAAGGCGGCCTGGAACTCCTCGCCCTGGGTGGGCAGGCCAGCGGCCTGAACGGCGTCGCGGATGGCCGCTGAGAGCAGTTGCCCGGCGGCGCGGGTGCGGGTGGCGTCCATCAGCTCGGCCAGCTGAGTCAGCCAGAAAAAGTCGGCGGCTTGCAGGCGCAGCGTCACCTTGCCGTCGGGCAGGTCACCCTGGTGCCCACGCGCCGCCTGTTCTTCCAGCGCGTGACGAATCAGCGAATGAACTCGGGAGGGGGGTTTCAATGGCATAGGAACCACTGGCAGAGTACCACAAAAAGATGGCGAATTGCCAGCAATGATCAAAAGGCGCTCAGGCCAGCTGAAAAAGGCGTTGAGTGTCAGACCCTACGAGGGCCTGAACAGTGTCCAGAGGGCGCACGGGCCACGCTCGTCAGCCCTCGCCTGCGGTGGTCCAGGGTGCCCGCGTGGCAGAGTAGGGGCCATATGTTGCCTGAGCTAAGGGCCCTGGGCTGGGGGGCCGATTTTGAGAGTGACTACCAGGCGTTTTGCCAGACGCTCACGCCCGAGGCGCAGCCTCAGGTGCAGCCGGTGCGCGTTGTGGGCACGGGCCGCCAGATCGTCCACGTGCGCGGCGCCCACGGCGACACCGAGGCCCGGCTGGCGGGCACCCTCCGCCAGGAACAGGTCGCCCCCGCCATTGGCGACTGGGCCGTTCTGGAGGGCGCAGGCACAGGGCCTGGCCGCCTGCTCCAGGTGCTGCCCCGCCGCACCACCTTCTCACGCGCCCTGGGCGCCGACGAGGGCCGCCGGCCCCAGGCCGTGCGCCAGCAGGTTATCGCCGCCAACGTCGATGTCGTCCTGATTGTCACGGCCCCGGACGCCGACTTCGACCTGGACCGGCTGGAACGCTACGTTCAGGCCGTGCAGGCCAGCGGGGCGCGGCCCGTGCTGGTGCTCAACAAGGCCGATCTGCGCCCAGATGTGGGCTGGTATCTGAACGAGTTGCAAAGTCTTGGCGCTGAGCTGGAGGTACACGCCGTTTCAGCGGCGGATGGGCAGGACTTAGACGCACTTCAGGCCCTGCTGACCGAAGGTGTCACGCTGGCCCTGATCGGCTCGTCGGGTGTGGGCAAGTCCACCCTCACCAATGCCCTGCTGCGCCGCGAGGCCGCACAGACGGGGGCGGTGCGGGCCAGTGATAGCCAGGGCCGCCACACCACGACCACCCGCACGCTGTATCTGGTGCCGGGCGGTGGGCTGCTAATTGACAATCCGGGCCTACGCGACATCGCGGTGTGGGACGCGGCGGCCGCTGATTTTGACGATCTGGAGGACCTGGCCGCCCAGTGCCGGTTCCGCAAGTGCACCCATACCACTGAACCGGGCTGCGCTGTGCGGGCCGCCGTGCAGGCGGGGGAGGTCTCGGCGGCCCGCCTGGCGGCCTTTCAGACCCAGCAGCGAAAGCGCCGCTGACACGGGTGCAAGGGAGACGAGAGGGGGTGTGCAGGTCGGGCCATTCACTGTGATGACCGGTCAGAGGTGGTGGGCTCTGCGTCAGGCAGGAGCCCGCATGAGAAGGGCGACAGTGCTGGGCAGACGCGACTCTTTTCAGCCTGTCACCATCGCTACGTCCAGGGCAACACTCCTCTGCTGTCAGTGCCTGACAATGCCCTTCTGGCCGTCTCGGCGCACGCCGCAGAGCCACAGGCGTAAACCGGCCGCATCCCAGGGTACACTGCGGCCCATGCGGCTTTCGGCCACCGATGTCTACGCTTTTCAGGCCCTGGGCTTTCTGGGCGCCCAGCCGCTGGACCGCTGGGTGTCCAGTGAGGAAATCAGTGAGGCGACCGGCGTTCACCGCCCGTACCTGGTCAGGATTCTGGCGGCCCTGAGCGCCAAGGGCGTCGTGAAAAGCAAAAAGGGAATTGGCGGCGGCTACGCGCTGGCCCGCAAACCTCATCTCATCAGTCTGTGCGAGGTGGTGCGCGCCATTGACGGCCCGGTGGCGCCGCTGTCGTGCATCAGCCTCAACTGGCACGAGCCGTGTGTGGAAGAAGCGCGCTGCCACGCCCGCAACACGGTCTACACTCGTATGCGCGACGCCATGCTGGGGGTGCTGCAAGAATTCAGCGTGAACGACCTGGTGGCCGATACCCAGCAGGGCGTGAGCTACGGCCACTGCCTGACCCACCTGCTCAAGCCCAACGCTTAACAAGCAGGTCAGCAGCACGGCGTGGGCACAGCCTACTGAACAGTCGGCAGGGCCTGCCGGAGCGTCACAGGTGCCAGAGCGCACGGCCCTCTCTGTCGCTCATCTAAATTCAGCACTCACCTGTCATGCGGTTGACAGAGCGAAGACCCCCGATGAATTCCCACACGGCTCAGCCCAGCACCTTTAACTGACGTGCTGATAAACCAGCGTCTTCCCGCCTCCGAACGCTGGACGTCAGATAGACAGCGGTGGGGCGGCACCCCGTTCATCACGAGGAAGCCACCCCACCGCCGAAACACTCTACCTACCGGGTTGCTCCAATGACACAGCTCACCAGAGGCCTTCCGGTCCCCCTTCTACCGCTGCTGCTGTGCCGCTTGACCAGCCCACCTGGAGGATTCGGCGGTCTGTTGCCGAATCCTCCCCCATGCCGCCTTACTTGTTCGGCACCAGCTTGAAGTCCTTGAACGACAGGCTGTAGGCGTCGCCCGGTGTGCCGACCGCCCCCAGCACCTGAAGCTGCGCCGCCACGTTGGTCGTGGGAGCAGTAAAAGTGTAGGTGAAGCCCTTAGCTGTGGGGGTCAAGGCGGCTTTGGTGTCCAGGTAGCGGGCGTAGCTGCCACCGTTCTCGCCTACCACAACCGCCACCTCACGGGCACTGCTGGCGCGGCCAGTAAAGGTCAGGGTGTAACTCTGGCCCCCCACCAGTGGCACGTCGGTCTGGTTGAGCTGCACATGCCAGTTGTTGGCCGGGTCCACATGGGCCACGTTCAGGGTCACCTCACCGCCACTGACGGCGGTGGTCAGGCCGTTCGCGCCGCTATCCCAGGTGGACCAGTAGGCGGTGCCGGGCACGCCCGCAATGCCGGGGTGGGCCGCGCTGTTCTGAGTAAAGGCGGCGTTGTACAGCAGGTTGCCGTCCGGGGCTGGGGGCCGCGCGCCCGCCGCGTCGCCCACCCGCTTGACCACCACATTGTCCAGCCACACGGGGCCAGCGCCCGCCGCTCCCAGGTTGAATTCCAGGCGCGCGGCCGCGTCGGTGACGGCCTTCATGTCAAAGGTCAGCGTCTTGCGTTCCTTCGTGGTTCCGATGTTGACGGTCTGCTCACCGGAATAAGCCGCGTAGCCCCGGTCAGGGCCGCCGCCCACCTTGACCATCATGGGCCGGGCCTGCGCCGCCCAGACATCAAAGCTGACCTCGTACTTGCCGCCGCTTTCCACGTTCAGGCCGTCCTGACGCACCTGCACGGCGTAATTGACGTTACCAGGGGCTGTGATGTCGGCCTTCAGGGCGCTGCCCTGCGCCGCGTCGTTGCTCAGATTCACTTTGCCGTCGCTGGTGTACAGCGTCCAGAAGGCCGAATTGGTCACGCCGTCCAGATGGGTGGCGCCCGGCGTCACGCGCGGGTCGGTGTCGGCCCAGTCAAAGGACGAGTTATAGACCAGGTTGCCGTCCTGCAGGGCGGGGCGGCCGGGCACTGGTGTCCAGGGATAGGTCATCTTGGGGCGCTCGCGGGCGGGTTTCTTTTCGGCTTCCAGGCCGTACACGCGCACGTAATCCACGCGCATCTCGGCGGTGCTGGGCGTCGTCGCGTCGGGGTTGCCGTCAAAGTTACCGCCCACCGCCAGGTTCAGCAGCAAGTAGAACGGCTGGTCAAAAGGTGCCGGCCAGGCATACAGATCACTGTCACTGCTGGGGGGCACGCCCTTGGCGCTCCACCACTCGGTCTTCTCAGAGGTCAGCTGGCCGTCAATGAACCACTGAATCTTGCCGGGCGTCCACTCGACGGTGTACACGTGCCACTCGTCCATCGTGCCCGCGTTAGGGTAGTTGACGGTCTGCCCCTTGTAGACGTTGTTGGGCCACACGCCGCCGTAATGGATGGTCTGCCCTACCTCGGTCGGCTTGCTGCCCCAGCCTTCGGCGATATCGAGTTCGCCGTTGGCCGCCCAGACACCGTAGGGATTGGGTTCCTCGGGCAGCATCCAGATGGCAGGCCACAGCCCCTTGCCTTTCGGAAACTTGGCGCGAATCTCAAAGCGGCCGTAGGTGCGGCTGAACTTGCCCGCCGTGCGGATGCGGGCCGAGGTCCAGGGAAAGGTGGCGCCCTGGGCATCCTTGTAGCTTTCCTTGCGGGCGGTAATGACCAGTTCGCCGTTCTCCAGGCGCAGGTTTTCAGGGCGGTCGGTGTAATATTCCAGCTCGTTGTTGCCCCAGCCTGAAATGTACTCACTGCCATTCATGAAACCGTTGCCAAGCTGATGGCTCCAGCGGGCCGTGCTGAGGCCAGAACCAGTAAATTCTTCCTGCCACACCGGCTGCGGCTCGGTGACAGCGGTGCGGGCGCAGCTGGCCAGCATCAGCGTGACCAGAGACAGGGCGGCGTAGGTGCGGGCGCGGCGCTGGAACATGAAAGCCTCCGGGCAGCCTGAGGAACGGCAGGGCAAGTCCGACTGTGCCGCCTGGGCGCACACATGGGCGTCAGACGGAAAGTGGCCTCCTGCGGTCAGGTGGGGCAAAAAAGAGCTGCTTACCCCGAGCGTAAAGGCTCTTGAAAACGCTGTCAAGCCAGACAAGCGACCCTTTTCTAGAAACCGGTCGTCTTTCCTTTGGTATCGGCCATTCTGATTCCCGGCCGTATGAATGCGTTTTCAAAAAGGGGTGTCCATTAGGCGCCGCCCGTCCTCCTCGCCCAACCCGCAAGAAAGCGCCAAGCGGCGCCTCTGTCGCGCGGCCCCGGCCCCGGCGCATGATGCAGCGGATGTCTGCTCAAGCTTCATTCGGCAAAGGCCGGCCACCCAGTCAGCGCCCCACCAAACTCTGCGCGGCGTGCGGCCTGCCGTTTACCTGGCGCAAAAAGTGGGAACGCGACTGGGAGCAGGTGCGCTACTGCTCGGACCGCTGCCGCAAAGCGGGCCGGGCCGCACCCGCCGCAGGGCAGACGCCGTGAGCGCGCCCAGCCCGGCCTACGGCCTGGTGTGCATGACGGTGGGGCCAGAAATCCACTTCCGCACCATCACCCTGACGCGCTACCGCGCCCTGAGCCCAGAGGCGCGGGAAGCGGCGCTGCTTGACCTGTACGCCGAGAACATCTCGCGGGTGCAGCGGGCCGCCGACTTCTGCGCGGCGCGCGGCATTCGCCTTTACCGCCTGAGTTCCAGTCTCTTTCCCATGCTGGACCTGGCCGGTGACGACACGGGCGGGGCCGTGTTAGATGCTCTGGCACCGCAGCTCCTGGCTGCTGGGCAGGCCTTCGTGGACGCCGGGATTCGCGTGCTTATGCACCCCGAGCAATTCATCGTCCTCAACAGTGACCGCCCCGAAGTGCGTGCAGCCAGCGCCGCCGCGCTGGGCAGCCACGCCCGCGTGCTGGACGGCCTGGGCTTGCCGCGCAGCCACTGGGCGCTGCTGCTGCTGCACGGCGGCAAAGGTGGACGGGCCGCCGAACTGACCGCCATCATTCCTGACCTGCCCGACGGCGCGCGGCTGCGGCTGGGTCTGGAAAACGACGAGCGCGCCTATGGTCCCGCCGACCTGTTGCCGGTGTGCGAGGCCACGGGAACGCCTCTGGTCTTTGACGCCCACCACCATGTGGTCTACGACAAGCTGCCCGACCAGGAACATCCCAGCGTGCGCGAGTGGGTGCTGGCGGCCCGGCGCACCTGGCAACCCCCAGAGTGGCAGGTGGTTCACCTGAGTAACGGCCTGGAAGGCCCCGGCGACCGCCGCCACAGCTACCTGATTACGCAGCTGCCCAGTGCCTACGCCGACGTGCCCTGGATCGAGGTTGAAGCCAAGGGCAAGGAAGAGGCCGTGGGCGCCCTGATGGCGCAGGCCGCAACGCTCAATGTCACCTAAAGCCCGGTGGGCCAGGCGCACTGCACACTGGACCCATGCGCGTGGTGGTCATGGGGGTGATTGGCAGCGGCAAGACCGAGCTGGGCCGGACGCTGGCAGCGCAGCTGCACTGGCCCTTTCTGGACGCCGACGACTACCACTCGGCGCAGGCGCGCGCCCAGATGGCCACCGGCACCCCCATGTCCGACGATGACCGCCGCCCCTGGCTGCTGGCGCTGCGCCGCGCGCTGGGCGAACGCCCGGAAGTTATCCTGGCCTGCTCGGCCCTCAAGCGCCGCTACCGCGACATCCTACGTCTGCCCGGCACCCGCTTTGTCTATCTGGACGTGCCGGCCGCGCTGGTCAGAGAGCGCCTGAACCACCGCCCGGATCACTTTGCTGGCCCCAGCCTGCTGCCGTCTCAATTAGAGGCGCTGGAAACGCCCGATCCCAGCGAACTGGATGTGTTGACCCTGCACGTCAGCCTGCAGGACAGCCCCAGCGACCTGGCCACCCGCGTGATGACGGCTTTCAATCTGCACTGAGCAGCGGGCTTCTGCACAAAGAAAGGTGCAGAAGCCCGCTGAACAGACACCCGGCCAGGTCTGACGGTGGACCTCTGTGCTATCGGTAGGGAAAGGGCAGCAACCGCTTCGTATTGAGGAACTGTCTGGATGCGGCGACTCGCCTAGCGGAGTGGCCCGGAAAGTCCACTTGCTTCAGAGCCTCTAGACCTGTAGCTTTCAAAGACTCTAGGTCCTACCTTTCTATTCAGGCTGCTGGGCTCTATCAGAAGCCTGAAAACTTCTTGCCCCGCTGTCCCTGCTGCACACCACCTGCAAGCTCAAGACCAGCCCAAGGTGACGCCTGGTCAATCTGGCATGCAAGGTAGAGCCCTGACCCGTACCCTTGAATTATGAGTCCTCTGCGCCACACGGCCTTGATTGCTGCCTTTCTGCTGGCCACGCCAGCCAGCGCTGCTGGTCTGCTGGGCACCAGCGGCGCCGTCTCGACCAGCGCCTTTTGCCAGCAGTACCGCTGCGAACTGAATGAGCAGTGGGGCCGCACCTGGACCTACCGCCTGCGGGTGGCCGGCTCGCAGTTGCTAGAGGTCGAGCGGGAATCCAGCGAACCCAGCAGCCGTATCACGGCCGTGAGCCTCCACAGCGCCAATGAGGACGTGAACGCCGACCTGGACCGCAGCACCTTTGCCGCCGTGCAGCAGATGGCGATGGGCTTCGTGTCCAACACGGGCCGCCTGGACCCCTGTTACGCCCTGGACGGCAGCAACTACCGCGTGCTGGCCACCAGCCCCGACGAACGTACCGCACGCATCTACTGCGACTGGGACCCGGCCTACACGCGATTTGTTATTGAGGCTGACCGCAACTACCTGACCCGCACCGCGCCCAGCGCCGTCACCCTGACCGGCGGTCCCACCAAGCTGAATGTCTGGTCCTTCCGCTCGTGCAAGTCGGCGGTCGGCGTGAACACCTACCTGCAGTCGGGCCAGGCCGCCCGCTGCGATCTGGTGATTGAAACTAAAGGCGCGCAGAGCGCCGTGGTGCGCGCCGAATTTCAGTACGAGATCGAGTACGTGCAAAACGGTCAATACGTGAAAAAACTGCTGCCAGAGAAGGAACTGTGGCTACCGGGCCGCACCCCTGGCGCCCTGGACCCCCGCGTGACCCAGCAGGGCCGCACGGTGACGGCCAACATCAGCCTGGCGGTCAAGAGCGTCCTGGGGCGGCAGGTGACCAGCCTGAACACCATTGCCAAGCTGACGTTTGCCAACGGCGCAGTCAAAACCGCCTATGAGCCGCTGCTGGTACGCTGAAGCGCGAGTGGATCACAGAACGAAGCTGGCTCAGGCGCTGTGAGAGCCAACCCCTGAGGGCCTTGAAAGGTGTCCTCACTCCCTCAGGCAGCGTCAAGGCATTTTTCGCACTGACCGACAGGGGAAAAATCCCTCCACATCCAGACGCCTTTCCCCTCCTGATCTCTGCAGACGTTAGCCGCAAAGGGCGTGAGACCACTGCAGCTCGGCAACATTCTCAAGAGATGCCGACCCGGCGTTGAGTCATGGATTCCGCCTATCCAACCTCAAGAAGACAGTGACCCCCTCAGAGAGGTTCCAAACGGCCCGTTAGCCACTCAGCAGCGCCGCGGCTTCGCCTATGCGCTACCCTGCGGGGCGTGAACGTCGTCGTGTTCGACCTGGAAACCACTGGCCTGTCGCCCGAACGGGACGGCATTGTGGAAATTGGCGCCGTGCGGATTGTGGACGGCCAGGTGGACGAATCGCAGAAGTACGAGACCCTGGTGCGGCCCACAGGCGAAGGGGGCCAGGCCCTGCTGATTCCCTGGCGCGCCGAGCAGGTCCACGGCATCAGCAACGAGATGGTGCGCCGCGCCCCGGCCATTGCCGAGGTCCTGCCTGAGTTTTTGGAGTTCGTGAACGGCTGGCCGGTGGTGGCGCACAACATTGGCTTTGACGGTTCATTTATGCGGGTCAATGCCCGGCGGCAGGGGCTGACCTGGCAGCCTGCGGCTGAACACTGCACCGTGCAGCTTTCGCGCCGCGCTTTCCCGAAGGAGCGCGCCCACAACCTGAATGCGGTGGCCGACCGGCTGGGCCTGAATTTTGCCCCAGGTGGGCGCCACCGCAGCTACGGTGACGTGCAGGTGACCGCCCAGGCCTACCTGCGCTTGATGGAGCGGCTAAGCACACCCGCGTAAGACCGCCTCTGCCCGAAACACCGGTCAGGACGGTTCAGAGAAACAAAGAAGCAACCGAATGCGGGTTCCGGCTGTGAAGCCCTCCAGCTAGGTGGACTTAACAGGCCGTCGTCTAACTGGGCCTACTTACGGGCATCAGGGGCACGCGGCACGAACACGACCGCGTTGGGCACCGTGCGGCTCCAGACCGTGTTGAGGTAGCCGCCCAGGCTGGCATACCCGCCGGTCAGGTAAGCCGTGGCACTACTGCCGCTGTCGAGCCGCACCGCGTCGCGCACGCCCGCTGCGGCCAGCGCGGCGGCGAAGGCTTCGGGGGTGCCGTGTTCAAAGTAGGCGATGGTGGGCTGAGCCCCCAGCGTCCCCAGCGCCACCTGCCGGGTGGGGCGCCAGATGTTGGCCGCCGTGTTAAAGCCCTCGCGCTGCGCATTGATGGCCACGCGCCCGCCCTGCACCAGCAGCGGCCCGGCGCTCAGGGCGTCCAGGGCGGTCTCCCAGGGGGCGTCGGCGGCGCGCCAGTTCAGGCCGACCGTCAGAGGGGCCCCGGCGGTGCGCGGCAGCTGCGGAAAGCGGGCCGGGTCAAAGGTAAAGGCCAGCGTGCCTTCCGGCGGCACGACCACGCCAGTCAGGGCTCGGGCCACACTGCCGGCGCCTGGAGCGACAAACACTGTGGTCAGCAGGTCGGCCCCCACCCGCGTCGTTCCGTCGCCTACAAAGGCGGTCAGCAGCGTCCCGTCCGGCCGACTGCGAATGCTGTTCACCGTCACACTGAACTCGGGGCCACTGAGGACGTAGCGGGGCTTGGGATAGCCAAAGAGCGCCTCGCCCTGCGCCGTAAAGCCCAGGGTGGCGCGTTTTTCCAGGCTGCCGGCGGTCATCAGGCCGCCCACCGCCACCAGATCCACCGGCAGGTTGCTGGCCGGGTCAAAGTACCCGCCGTTCACACCCGCCACGCCGCCCACCGAACGCACCAGGTCAGCCACGCCGCTGGCCTTGCCAGCCGGAGCGCTCACCACGCGCGGCTGATAGCGCGCCGGGTCAAAACTCAGGAGGTGCAGCTTGCCCACCGCGCGGTAGGTCACGCCTTCGGGCAGCGTGTCGGGGTTGACGGGGGGCGGCACGCGGCTGTCGGTATAGGTGGTGGTGTCAATCACGACGCGGGGGGGGTTGTCCAGCGTAAAAATCTCGCTGCGGCCACCGCCGGTGCCCAGCCGAACCGTGGTGCCCTGAGGGCTGCTCAGGACACTGAGCGTATCCCCCGATTCCAGGGTCTGGGTGCTAGGGGCGGCGGTCACACCCGGCAGGCCCACCACCAGGCCATGTGCCTCGCGGGTCACGGTGTGCGCGACCGAGCCGCTCAGTTCCACCACGACCCGCTGCACCTCCACGGTGCGGTGCAGGGTACGGCTGACGCGCAGGGTGGTGAGGGTGGCGCTGGGCAGGGTCGGCGCCGGTGGGGTCGGCCCTGGCGTTGGCCCCGGCACAGGGGCAGGCGTGGGCGCAGGGGCCGAGGCGACAGCAACAGGCGAGGGCGGCAGCGTCTCCAGGGGCACGCTGACCGGCGCGGCAAAATCCAGCAGCGAGGGCGTATCGGCCAGCACCAG
This sequence comes from Deinococcus arboris, assembly GCF_009755355.1. Lineage (GTDB taxonomy): Bacteria > Deinococcota > Deinococci > Deinococcales > Deinococcaceae > Deinococcus > Deinococcus betulae. The sequence goes on from NZ_WQLB01000014.1 coordinate 72,088, forward strand.
CACGCCCAGCGCGGTCAGCGCCGCCAGCGGCACATACAGGCTGCCGCCAGCCAATTCGGGTACGGGCAGGCGGGTGGGCAGCGGCAAGCCAATGGCGCGCCAGCCGGCGGCGGGGCTGTAGCGCAGTTCCCGCGTGCCCAGTTGCAGGCGCACGTCCTGCGGGTCGTTGCGCACCGCCACCCCCAGGCGCGGCAGGGTCCACACGGGCAGCGCCTCGCCGCCCACAAAGACGCGGGTGTCCACGGCGCTGCTCTGCACCAGCCCACCAATCGCCACCGGGCGCGCCCCGGCCAGCCCCGTCAGCAACGCCCCAAGCAGAGCCAGAGAAAGCCTTCTAGTCCCCACCCTGCGCCTGTGCCATGTCACGCGGGCGAGTGTAATGCGGCGCCCGGCGCGGCGGGTGAGCGCTTCGTCAGCTTCGGGCTCCTGAGCAGCAGGGCTTTTTCCCGCTTCACCACGCCCACTGGCCGCCAGAGTGCGGCGGCGCTCAGCCTCAGTCGCCGGGCAGCCGCGCCGTTACAACAGAGGCAACAGCCGCATTCGGTACACGTCTCACCTTCAGTCAGGCTCTTGTATGAAAAGCGCACTTACACTGGCGGGCATATGATTGAACCCTCACTGGCACTGTACGGCGACGCCTTCGAGCGTGTAGACGGGCATATTCAAGAGCTTCTGGAAACCACGGGTGTACGCTACGGCCTGCTCGTGGACCGCAAGGGCTTCGTGCTGTCTCACAAAGAAGCGCTGTGGGCGCCCCGCCCCCCGGCGCTGGACAGCGTGGCGACCCTGGTGGCCAGCAACGCCGCCGCCACCGCCGCCCTGGCCAACATGCTGGGCGAGCGCACCTTCAGCGAGCAGATTCACCAGGGCGAGAACGGCACCCTGTACGTGGAATCGGTGGGGACCGACTCGCTGCTGACCCTGATTTTTGACGCCAGCGTGCCGCTGGGCAAGGTCAAGGTGTATGCCAAGAAGACCATCACGCAGATTGCGGCCATCCTCGAAGAACTCAAGGACATTCCCCCGGTGCAACTGGGCGACGACTTCAGCCAGGGCGCGGCTTCGCTCCTTGACGACCTGCTCGGTTAACCCCTTCTTCCCTGCCCCAGGAGGACTTCCATGAGTACCATCAACTTCGCTGCGCGTGAAATCAACTGCAAGATTGTGTATTACGGCCCCGGTATGAGTGGCAAGACCACCAACCTCAAGCACGTCTTTTCCAAGGTCCCCGGCCACCTGCGCGGCGAGATGGTGTCTCTGGCCACCGAAGACGAGCGCACCCTGTTCTTCGACTTTCTGCCGCTGGACCTCGGCAGCGTGCAGGGCTTCAAGACCCGCTTTCACCTGTACACCGTGCCCGGCCAGGTGTTTTACAACGCCAGCCGCAAGCTGATTCTGCGCGGCGTGGACGGCATCGTGTTCGTGGCTGACAGCGCCCCCAACCGCCTGCGCGCCAACGCCGAGAGCATGCGCAACCTGCGCGAGAACCTGCAGGAACACGGCATTGACGTGCGCGACGTGCCCATCGTGCTGCAAATCAACAAGCGCGACCTGCCCGACGCCCTGCCCACCGCCATGATCCGCGCGGTCATTGACCCCAAGCAGGAACTGCAACTGTTTGAAGCCATGTCCGACAAGGGTGTGGGCGTCTTTGAAACCCTGAAGACGGTCAGCCGTCTGGTGCTGGAACGCCTGTCTCAGAACAAGTAAAAGCACAGAGAGCAGCGCCGCCCAGGGGCATCACCGGGCGGCGCTGATCTGTGTGGACTCAGCAAAGAGCTGCAGCAAGGGGTCAAACAGAGCTGACTGACGCTGAGAGCCTCTGACAAGCCCGGCCCTGAGGCCTCACCTGATGACTCTCCCCTGTCCTCCTCTCGCCAAGCTCCTTTCTTCTAGCCCCACGACGAGGGCCGCCCGGCACTGCGCTGGGCGGCCCTCAAGCGGCTCTAGCTCAGGCCCACTTCATCAGGCCCGCTTCGAGGTCGTTGCTCAGGCCCTCGATAACCGGCAGCATCCGCACACCCACGGAATACAGGCCACTTTCATTCAGCGGCACATCGGCGCTGAAGCGGCCGTCGCCCTGGCTTTTCAGGGGAAAGCGGGTCAGGTGGCCGCCCCGGTTGAGCACCGCCTCTACGCGCAGCTCGTTGAGGTTGATGCCAGCCGGATTGACCTGCGCGCTGACCGGCACCGTCTGCCCCGGCTGGGTGGTGGCGGGCAACTGGGCCTGGGCCGTCAGGGTCGTGTAGTTCCACTGCTGGCGCACCCAGCCTTTCCAGCCCGCAATCTCACGGGCGCGGGCGCTGCTGTTCTCGGCCAGTTCGGCGCCGCGTTCGCCAATCGGCAGGTAGTAGCCCTGCACGTAATCAATCACCTGACGCTGCATGGAAAAGCGCGGGCTGACCGTCTGAATGGCGCGGCGCACCGTATCGGCCCAGGAATTCTCGCCGGTCGGGGTGCCGTAGTAGCGCGGCGCGATCTCGGTTTCCAGCGTCTGGTAGAGGCTATAGGCGTCGGCGTCGTCCTGCACGTTCAGGTCAGCGTATTCACGTTCCTCGCCAATCGGCCAGCCGTTGGTGCCGTCGTAGCCTTCGCGCCACCAGCCGTCCAGCACGCTGAAGTTGGGGCTGCCGTTAAAGCTGGCCTTCATGCCGCTGGTGCCCGAGGCCTCCAGGGGCCGCCGGGGGTTGTTCAGCCAGATGTCCACGCCCTGCACGAGGTGACGGGCCACGTTCATGTCGTAATTTTCCAGAATGACAATCTTGCCCCGGAATTCGGGCTCCTGGCTCATGCGGTAAATTTCCTGAATAAACGCCTTGCCGGGGTTATCAGCGGGGTGGGCCTTACCGGCAAATACAAACTGCACCGGGCGCTCAGGGTGGTTCACGATGCGGCTCAGGCGCTCGCGGTCGCGGAACAGTAGCGTGGCGCGCTTGTAGGTGGCAAAGCGGCGCGCAAACCCGATAGTGACGGTGTTTTCATCCAGCAGGGTGCCGGTGGCGGCCACATCGGCGGCCGAGGCCCCATTGCGCAGTTTCTGCTCACGCACGCGGGCGCGCACGAAGGCAATCATCTCGCGTTTCATGTCGCGCTGCACGTCGCGCAGCTGCTCGTCACTCAGGCCTTCCACGGCGGCCCACATCGCCTCGTCTTCCAGGCGCTCGGTCCAGTCGGCAGGCAACACCGTGGACAGCAGGTCGCGCATGGCCTGGCTAGTAAAAGTGAGGTTGTGCGCCCCGTTGGTGACGTGACCGATGGGCACTTCCTCGGGTTCGGCGCCCTCGTACAGGAACTTCCACATGTCGCGGCTGACTTCCCCGTGCAGTTCGGAGACACCGTTGGCCGCGCGGCTCATGTTGAGAGCGAACACGGTCATGGAAAAGGTGGGGACGAGGTGGCCGTCCCACAGCTGCTCGTGCCTGGCCAGTGCGTACAACTCGTCGCGGGTCGTGTTCAAGAGGCCCGGCCACTTGCCCAGGTAGCGGTCCATCAGGTCATAGCCGAAGGCGTCGTTGCCAGCCGGAACGGGCGTATGGGTGGTAAACAGCGTGCTGGCCGCCACGGTCTCCACCGCCGTGCGGAACTCCAGGCCCTGCGCCACGTATTCGCGCATCCGCTCCAGGCCCAGCAGCGCGGCGTGGCCCTCGTTCATGTGGTAGACCTCGCCGGGGATGTTCAGCGCCCGCAGCGCGCGGATGCCGGCCACGCCCAGCAGCACGTACTGCTGCACGCGCAACTCCTGGTTGCCGCCGTACAGGCGGGCCGTGAGCTTGCGGTCGTCCTCGCTGTTTTCAGGGACATTGGTGTCCAGCAGCAGCACCCGAATGCGGCCCACGTTCAGGTTCCACACCCGCACCTGCACCTCGCGGTCGCCAATGCGGACCTGCACGCGCGCTTCCTCGCCGCCGGCGGTGCGGGCGGGGGTGATGGGCAAGGTGGTCAGGTCCAGTTCGTCGTAGGCCTCGTTCTGCCAGCCGTCCTTATCAAACAGTTGCCGGAAATAGCCCTGGTGAAACAGCATCCCCACCGCCGTAAACGGCAGCCCCAGGTCCGAGGCACTCTTGCAGTGGTCGCCGGCCAGCACCCCCAGCCCGCCCGAGTAAATGGGCAGCGACTCATGGAAGCCGTATTCCATACTGAAATACGCCACCGGCTTCAGGCCCGGCGCCTTCCGGCTGGCCCAGGTGTCTGCCTTGCCCATGTAGGCGTCAAAGTCTTTCATGACCTGCGCGTAGCGGGCCAGATAAGCGGGGTCGGCGGCCACCGCCTGCAAGCGGGCCTGCGGCACCTCAAGCAGCGTCCGCACCGGGTTGCGTTGGAAGCGCTCCCAAAGAGAGGGGTCCAGGGTCTCGTACAGTGCCTGGGCGTGTGGGGTCCACGACCAGTAGAGGTTATATGCCAGCTCCGAGAGCCGGGCGATGCTGCCGGGCAGCTGAGGCAGCACCGTGACTTTCCCAATAACGTTCATACAGAGCTGAGCTTACACGAAGGCTTCCTCTCTCTTTGGGAGCTGGGCTGAAGACAGCGCGCCGGAAGCGGGTGGGCGCTACCCTGGCCCGCATGACCCGTCCCCTGTACCACCACAGCACCCAGCTGACGTTTGCCGCGCAGGTTCAGGCCGTGCAGGGCCAGGAGGTCACCCTGGACGCCACCGCCCTGTACCCGGAAGCTGGGGGTCAAGCCGCCGACACCGGCACGCTGCGCTGGGCGGGCGCAGAAGCGGCGGTGACAGGCAGCCGCAAGGACAAGGCCACGGGGCAGGTGTGGCACCGCCTGACAGGCGACCTGCCCCCGGTGGGCGCCGACGTGACAGGCGAGGTGGACGCCGCGCGCCGCTGGCGCCACATGCAGCGCCACAGCGGCGAGCACCTGCTGGCGCAGGCGTTCTTGCGGGTGAACCCCGCCTTTACGGTGGCCGCCGTGAACATGGCCAGCCCCGAATGCACCCTGGACCTGCTGGGCGACCCGGCAGAGCTGCACGTGCGCGCCGCTGAAACGCTGCTGCGCGAGACCCTCGGCCGCACCGACCTGACCCTGGAGACGCCCGTGGTCCCCGAGGCCGACCTGGGCCGCTATCCGCTGCGCCGGGAGACACAGGTGCGCGGCGAGGTGCGGCTGGTGATTTTCCGGGACGAGGCTGGCCACCCCTTTGATGTCAGCGCCTGCGGCGGCACCCATGTGCCGCGCGCGAGCCTGGCCGCGCCGGTGGTGGTGCTGCGCACCGAGCGGATTAAAGGCGGCGTGACCCGCGTCACCTTCATGGCGGGCGAAGAGGCGAGCGCGTACCTGAGCGAGGTCTACGCCAGCACTCGAGCGCTGGCCCAGGGATTTAGCGTGCCCGTCGAGCGCCTGCTGGAACGGGTCGAGGCCCTGAGCACTAGCCACGTGGCCCTTCAGGCACAACTGGACGCCCTGCACGCCAGCCACGCCCGGACCCTGCGCGACGCAGCACCCGCTCAGCTGCGCGGTGACCTGACCATCAAAACGGTGCGTCTGCCAGACGCCGCCGGCCTGCAAGCTGCCCTAAGCGACCTGTCCCCGGCCACCGTGGTGCTGGCCGTGACCGCTGGGGGCCGCTGCGGGGTGGGCAGCAGCGCGCCTGACGTGAGCGCCGCCGCAGTCCTGAAAGCCGCGCTGGTCCAGACGGGCGGCAAGGGTGGGGGCCGCCCTGACCTGGCCCAGGGGGGCACAGCAGACCCGGCCGCCTTTCTGGAAGCCGCGCTGGCGTACCTCCCGGCCTGACGAGCCAGACGCGGCCTCTTTGCACCAACGGTGGAATCCGGGCGGCGGGAGCCACAAGGGGCCGGTGCTGTTGCGGTGCGTGGGCCTTCCCGCTGGACTCCGCATCTTTTAGGGCCGCTCCCTCCACGCCCTGATGGACCGGGACGCCCGTCCCCGGCCCCCTGCTAGCCTGTAGCGCATGAGTATTCACCTGAACGCTGAACCCGGCCAGATCGCCGAAACCGTGCTGCTGCCGGGCGACCCCCTGCGCGCCAAGCACATCGCCGAAACCTTTTTTACAGACCCCGTGCTGCACAACACCGTGCGCGGCATGCACGGCTACACCGGCACCTACAAAGGCAAGCGCGTCAGCGTGCAGGGCACCGGCATGGGCATCGCGTCCAGCATGATCTATGTCCACGAACTGATTGCCAGCTACGGCTGCAAGAACCTGGTCCGGGTGGGCACAGCCGGCAGTTATCAGGCAGACGTGCATGTGCGCGACATCGTCCTGGCACAGGCCGCCTGCACCGACAGCAACATCAACAACATCCGGTTTGGGCAGAAGAACTTTGCGCCTATTGCCGACTTTGAACTGCTGATGCGCGCTTATCAGATTGCCAAAGAGCGCGGCCACGCCACGCACGTCGGCAACATCATGAGCAGCGACACCTTTTACCACGACGATTTTGACCAGTACAAACTCTGGGCGCAGTACGGCGTGCTGGCCGTAGAGATGGAAGCGGCGGGCCTGTACACCCTGGCCGCTAAGCACGGCGTCAGGGCGCTGACGGTCCTGACCATCAGTGACCACCTCGTCACCCACGAGGAAACCACCGCCGAGGAGCGCCAGCTGACCTTTAACGCCATGATTGAAATCGCCCTGGACGCGGCGCTGGGCGAGTAAATCCGAGTAGGGCGACTGGTCAGGCGACGAAGCAGAAGCAAGGTGCCCCTCCAGTCGAGGCGTTGGCAACTCGCGTCTGTCCCGATTGTTCAGCGGAACAGACGGACTTGATCCACAGGTTTTGCTGATGTGCCGGGCCGCCGCGTATGGCCCGGTTTTATTGTGTGGGCATGGGGCGCAAGAGAAAGGAGGGATGGACATTCCTGTATCCGGTGGGGGCAATGCACCGCCGCAGGCCGAAGACCGCTGCCCTGGCTCAGATAAGCGAGGTGGCGGTGGACGTGCCGCAGCGCTGGCATTGGCTGACGCGCCTGAACTTTGCGCTGAGGGTGCTGTTGCCACCCATTCAGCAGCCACCCAACCCGCGCCGCATGAAACGTCTGGGCGACCTGCCGCCAGAGTTGCAGGGGGTGAAGTGGCCGCCGGGCGTGACGCCGCTGGGCGTCTACCGCTCTCGCCGGGATGAACGGGTGGCGCTGCTGCACCTGCCAGCGGATGACTTTCCGGCGCGCGCTCAGCTGTTCAGGGAAGTTCAGGCGGCCCTGGTGGCGTCGGGGCTGCCGCCTGCCGAGGCCGGCTCTGGCTTCGCACAGTTTCCACCGCTCTACACCCTGAACCCCGAGTGGCTGCTGCACGTCATGCCGCCCTGGTCCACTGGCCCGCTGGGGCTGAGCCTGTTCAGGGCGGCACACTACACCGCCGACCTGGGGCCAGGCCTGAACCTGACCTGCCCCACCGGCCTGCACTGGTCAAATGAAAACAGTGAGTCTACGGTGCTGCTGGCATCCGGCAGCAACATTCACGCCGCCTTTGCCCACTGGCTGACCGAAGCGGCCGGCCAGGGCTGGATCACCGGGGCGCCCCTTTTCGGCGACGGGCTGAGCGCCGCACGGCTGGACGCGCCGGGCCGCACTGTTCTGCTGCAAGCCGTGCTGTTCTCTCTGCCCTGGGGCCAATGCTGGGCCGTTCAGCTGGACAGAGGGTTCTTTGACCAGCTGGCCCGGCAGACTTTGCATCTTCCCACTTCAGAACCCCATTGGACCGGTTAGCCCTGCGCTCTACGCCGCAGCCGCGCGATAAAGAAGCCATCTATCCCGCCTTCGGGCACCGTCAGCACGCCGGGGCCGGCCGGCACGCTGGGGACTTCCAGGTTCGGCACGGCCTGCGCCTCAAAATCGGGGTGGGTGTTCAGGAACGCCGCCACCACCTCTGGCCCCTCCTGGGGCGTTACGCTGCACACTGAATACACCAGTGTTCCCCCCGGCTGCACCAGAGCGGCGGCGCTGGGCAGCATCTGGGCCTGCAGCTGCGCCATCTCCTCCACCGCCTCCGGGGTCAGGCGCAACTTGATTTCCGGGTGACTGCGCAGGGTGCCACTGCCCGTGCAGGGGGCGTCCAGCAGCACGAAGGGCGCCGGGGCGAGCGGCAGAGGCTGCGTCAGGTCGTGCGAGATGAACTCGGCCTTCAGGCCCAGGCGGCGCAGGTTCTTGCGCGCCGCCTCGTGCTTGCGCGGCTCGATGTCGACACTGGTCACCTGCGCGCCCTCAGTGGCCAGCATGGCGGCCTTCACGCCCGCGCCGCCCGCCAGGTCCAGTACCCGCGCGCCCCGCACGTCGCCCAGGGCATCCACGCAGGCGCGGCTGGCCGGGTTAATCGGCTGAGCCTGCCCCTGGGCAAAGGCCGCGGTCTGGCGCAAGGGCCGGTCCAGGCTCACGCGGTCAACCCCCTGCGGCCCGCTTTCCACCACGCTCCCTTCCTCTTCCAGCGCCCTGACCCCGGCGTCCGACAGGCTCAGCCACAGGGGCTGAGGCTGAAGCAGGTCGGCCATCACGCGCCCAGCTGCCTCGCCGTAAGCGTCTCGGTACACCGCCGCCAGCCAGGCTGGTAACTCCTGGTTTTCAGCGTCGGCCGCGCGTTCCACGCGGCGCAGCACCGCATTGACCAGACCCGGCGGCGCCAGGCGCGCGGTGCGGGCCAGATTCACGTATTCGCTGACCACCGCGTGCGGCGGCGTCTCCAGATACAGTTTCTCGAAAGCGCCGGCCAGCAGCAGGGCACGCGCCTTTGGGTGGGTCTCGCCGCGCAGCAGCGGCAAGAGGGCTGCACTCAGGCTGGGCAGGTGCCGCAGCGTGCCGTACACGATATGGGTGGCCAGGCCAGCGTCCCGGCCGGGCAGCCGGGCCTGAGACAGCGCCGCGTCCAGTGCGGGCGCGGCAAAGGTGTCGCCCGACAGCACCCGCAGCAGCACACGCACCGACAGTTCACGCGCAGGATTGAAAGGCCCCGGTCGGTCACGGGACAGGCGAGAGGCGTCAGTCATCCGGGCAGTGTACGCGCCCCCGCATGGGCCAGACGCCCCCTGGCCTGGCCGGCCACACCCCTTGAAAGAAAGCTTGCAAAACAGTTTCAGACCAGAGCAACTGCATCTCAAACTGTTTTCTCCCGTTCGGTTCGGCCATAAGTGGACTCCTGGCTTTTGTAGCAAGAGGCCATGCCGCTTCTCTATCCCCGTCAAAGGTGACTCAGGACTGACTAGGACGTGAAAAAGCTGTGGTCTCAGCACATTGTCAAGCGGGAATCAGAGGTCTATACTATTTTCTGAGCAACCGGAATACACTCCCCCGCCGAGGCGCTCACCTCGGCACGCCAGGTGGCCCCCTACAGTGGAAGGCCCCTGGGAATTGGAATGTCCAATTGGAAGCGATTCACAATCGCTGCCCACAAAGGAGCCCTATGAAAAAAGCACTGACGGTTCTGTCTCTTGCTCTGCTGGGTCAAGCCAGCGCCGCGACCATCACGGTCTGGTCGCACTTCGGGGACGCCGAGCTGGGCTGGCTGCGCACACAGGCCGCTCAGTTCAAGGCCAAGACCGGCCACACGGTCAATCTGGTGACGGTGCCGTTTGATCAGATTCCTGACAAGCTCATTCAGAGCGCCCCCAAGGGCCAAGGCCCTGACCTCGTGACCACCCTGCCCCAGGACCGCCTGGGCCAGCTGGCCGCCGCCGGCGTCATTGAGCCGATGGACAAGTACGTGACCTCGCGCACCGACTACGACAAGACCGGTCTGAACGCCATGACTTACCAGGGCAAACTGTTCGGTATCCCCATGTTCGCCGAAGCCGTGGCCGTGGTGTACAACAAGAAACTGGTGGCCACGGCGCCGACCAACTGGACGCAGTTCCTGGCGGCGGCCCAGAAGAACACGGGCAGCGGCAAGTTCGGTTACCTGGCCGACCTGAGCAACGCCTACATGCAGTACGGCATCATCAGCGCCTACGGCGGCTACGTGTTCAAGAACAACAGCGGCACCCTGAACGTCAAGGACGTGGGCCTGGCCAACACGGGCGCCGACAAGGCCAGCGCGTTCCTGAACGACCTGCGCTACAAGTACAACCTCGTTCCTGAAGGTGTGGACGGCGGCGCCGCCAAGAGCGCCTTCGTGGACGGCCGCCTGGCGATGTTCCTGACCGGCCCCTGGGACATGGGAGACATCAAGAAGGCGGGCATTGACTACGGCATCGCCACCTTCCCCACCCCTCCTGGCGCCAGCGGCAAATGGAGCCCCTTCGTGGGCGTGCAGGGCACCATGATGAACGCCTACAGCAAGCAGAAGGCCGTGGCGGCCCAGTTTGCCAAGCAGATCTCTGCCAGCGACGCGCAGGTGGCCTTTAACAAGGCGGGCGGCCGCATCCCGGTCAGCCTCTCGGCCCGCACCAAGCTGAAGACCGACCCTGTGGTCGTGGGCTTCGGCAAGAGCATCAGCGCCGGCACCCCCATGCCCAACGTGCCCCAGATGGGCGCCGTCTGGAGCCCCTGGAGCAGCGCCATCGCCCAGAGCGTGCAAAAGGCCAATCAGAACTACTCGCAGATTCTGGACAAGGCCGTGCAGGAAATTAACAGCAACATCAAGTAATGCCTCTCTGGGGGAACATGCCCGGCGTGTTCCCCCGGTTGTCCGGCCCGGCGGTCCCTGCCGCCGCCGGACATTTTTGTGCGGCCCCGGCCCAGGGCCTTGTGCTGGCCCTTCAGGACGTGGCGGCGCACATTCCGCGTTGGCAGAAAAGTGCCGGAACCGCTCCAGTTCTGCTGCCGCGTCTTTTTTCCTCTGTTCACCAGAAGATGAACGGTGACTTCCTTAACCTGACGTGTCTGGGCATCCTGTGGAGTACCGTACAGACACCCATTCTTGACACGGCGGTTCACTTCCTTTTCGTTCCACGCCGGCACTTACGCCAGGGAGGTCTCGACGCCACATGACCAACACATTGCCTGCTCCTACCCTCAAGCGCCCCGCCGTGCCTCCCCAGGGCACGCGGGGCTTTTTGCTGGCCCTGCTGATTCTGGGGGCGCTGCTGGGGCTCAGCGCCCTGATTGGTTGGGGCTTATCGCTCCTCACCGCCCAGGTGGTGCCCGGAGCGCCGGCGTATCTGATCCTGGTGTGGGCAGGGCTGGCGCTGCTGGTCCTGGCGCCGCTGACCTACCGCGCCTTTCCCTGGATCACCGACTGGTTTTATCTGCTGCCGGCGCTGGTGTTTGTCCTGGCGTTTACCGTGCTGCCGGTGATTCTGACGGTCAATTACGCCTTTACCAATTACAGCGGGCAGAACAGCGGCAGCCCCGACAGCGCCAGCCGCACAGCCGCCACCCTCAGCGCAGACCGCCGGGTGGTGACCCTCTCCGAACTGGGCGAGCAGACGGTGGCCGAGTACCTGGGTTGTGCCCAGCCCAGCTGCCAGGGCGCTTCCCTCGTGCTGTACGACGAAGAGGCCTCCAGTCCTCTGCGGCAAAAAGTCGAATCGGTGTCAGGCCCCCAGGTTACCCTGAGCGCGCCTGTTCCGGCCACGCTGGAGACGGTCGCGGCGGCCACGCGCATCAATACGTTCGGCTACGTCGGGCTGGCCAACTTTCAGGAGATTTTCAGCAAGGCCAGCCGCGCCCTGTGGCCGGTGTTTTTGTGGACGGTGGTGTTTGCCTTCAGCACGGTCATCATCAACGCGCTGGCCGGCCTGATTCTGGGCATCCTGCTGTACAACAAGAACCTCAAGGGCCGTAACATCTACCGCACGCTGCTGTTTCTGCCCTGGGCCATCCCAGCCGTGATCAGCGTACAGATGTGGGTGGCGCTGCTGAACCAGCCCTACGGCGTGGTGAACAAGGCGCTGGGTCTGCTGGGGATCGTGGCGATTCCGTGGCTGAACGACCCGCTGTGGGCCAAAATCAGCATTTTGCTGGTCAACTTGTGGCTGGGCTTTCCTTACATGATGACCGCCACCATCAGCGCCCTGAGCACCATCAGTGACGACCTGTACGAGGCCGCCAGCATTGACGGCGCCAGCCGCTGGCAGCAGATTACGGGCATTACCCTGCCGCTGCTGCGCACCTCGTTTACGCCCATTTTGCTGTCGGGCTTTGCGTTCAACTTCAACAACTTCGGGATCATCTACCTGCTCACGGCCGGCGGGCCGGATCAGGCGGGCCGCGAAAGTACGGCGCGCAGCACCGACATCCTGCTGTCGTGGGGCTACAACACGGCGTTTGTCTCCAGCGGCGGTCAGAATTTCGCGCTGGCCAGCGCCATTGCCCTGATCATCTTTTTCCTGACCCTGGCCATTAGCCTGGTGAATTTCAGGGCCGCTGGGGTGTTCAAGGAGGCCCGCAAGTGACCGCCACCAAACCTGCCCCCGGCGCCCCCCTGCCGCCCGGCGGCTATGTTCACCGCGAGCCGTCCCTGCTGCGCCGCTTACTGCCCTGGCTGGTGCTGGCGGTGGTGCTCGCCGGCCTGGGCTACCTGGGCTTCCGCCTGGCGCAAACGCTGGAAGGCAAGGCACCTGCTTTCACCATCTATTTCGTCAAGAATGGCTGGGTCAATTTCCTGCTGTTTCTGCTGGCCGCCACGGGCGTGCTGGCCCTGACCAGTTTTCTGGGCCAGCGCCTCGGCATGGCCCGCACCGGGCGGCGCGTTGACTACTGGGCCGTGTTTGGCACGCAGCTGACCCACCTCTTCCTGATTCTGGTGGTGCTGGTGGCCATCTACCCCCTGCTGTACGTGCTGATTGCCGCCTTTGACCCGCGCAACAGCCTCTTTGCCTTTCCAGACACCGGTAACCCCAATATCCTGTACCGCTCGGGCCTGCTGCCCAACTTGCAGGTGCTGAGTTACGAGAACTTTGCCAAGCTGTTTGAGGGCTTTACAGTGCCTGGCTGGCAGCTGGTGCTGGCCGTCGCGGGTGGGGCCGCCGCCGCCGCGCTGCTCATCCTGAAGCTCGTCGGTCGCCTAAGCGCCAACCCCGAAGGACCAGCGCGTCTGGCCCGCTGGGCTGGCTGGGTGCTGGTCGGCGCCCTGCTGCTGATCGTGGTGTTCATGACCCCGGCGCAGTTCACGGGCCAGACCAACGAAAGTAAGTTCGTCCTGTCGGTGCGCAACACGCTGCTGGTCTCGGGGATCACAGGCATTCTGGCCATCTTGCTGTCCACCACGGCGGGCTACGCGATGGCGCGGCTGCGCTTTCCTGGCCGCTTCCAGACCCTGCTGTTTTTCATCTTTATTCAGATGTTCCCGGTCTTTCTGGCGTTGGTGGCGGTCTACAAACTGCTGACCGACCTGGGGCTGGCCAACACCTTCACCGGCCTGATTCTGGCCTACTCGGGCGGCGCCATCGCCTTTAACACCTGGATTTTCAAGGGCTATGTGGAAAGCCTGCCCGAGTCGCTGGAGGAAGCGGCCATGGTGGACGGCGCCACCCGCTGGCAGACGTTCCTGCGCGTGGTTTTGCCTCTGTCCGGCGGCATCATGGTCTTTATCTTCCTGAACCAGTTCATCGGCACCTACGCCGAATTCATTCTGGCCAACGTCCTGCTGACCGGCGTGGAGCAGTGGACGGTCGGCGTGATGCTGCGCTCGTTCTCGACCGGGCAATTCAGCACCAAATGGGGCGTGTTTGCCGCCGCCGCCACGCTGGGCGCCCTGCCGATTATTGCGCTGTTCTACGCCTTCCAGAATTTCTTTGTGGGCGGCGCCGTGGCCGGGGGCGTGAAAGAGTAAGCCTCAGCCGACAGATCGTTCTCCTTCAAGACAGACCTCAGGATGATGCCCTGAGGTCTGTTTTTTGTTTTGAAAGGACACGGCAGGAAGGGCGACGCGGCTGACGACCAGAGGGGTCAACCAGCACGGCGCCCCACTCGCGGCCCGGCATCAGCCACTCTTCACAGGGGCACCGTTCTCTCAGCGACCCCTGTACAAGAAAGGCGTCAAGGGAGTGCTCCCCTGACGCCTCTCCCCTCTCTTTGCTCAGTTCTGGTCGTGATTGGGCATGCTGGCGGTCACGGCCGGGTCCACGCCCTCTTCAAAGCGCTTGAAGTTCTCGCGGAACATGCGGGCCAGTTTGCGGGCGGCCTCGTCGTAGGCGGCGGGGTCGGCCCAGGCGTCGCGGGGGTTGAGGACCTGGGCCGGGACACCCGGCACCTCGGTCGGAATCTCCAGGTTGAAAAACGGCTCCTGCTCAAAGTTCACGTCGTCCAGCGCGCCGGACAGCGCCGCGTTAATCATGGCGCGGGTGTGGGCAATGCTCATGCGCTTGCCGGTGCCGTACTGACCGCCACTCCAGCCGGTGTTGACCAGCCACACGCGGGCGCCGCTCTCCTGCACCTTCTGGGCCAGCAGGCGCGCGTATTCGCCGGGGTGCCGGGGCATGAAGGGCGCGCCAAAGCAGGTGCTGAAGGTCGGACTGGGCTCGGTCACGCCGTCTTCGGTGCCCGGAATCTTGGCGGTAAAGCCGCTGATGAACTGGTACATGGTCTGCTCGCGGCTCAGGCGGCTGATGGGCGGCAGCACCCCGTAGGCGTCGGCAGTCAGGAAGACGATGTTGCGCGGGTGCCCGGCCAGGCTCCCAGGTTGAATGTTGGCAATCTGGTCAATGGGGTAGGCGCTGCGGGTGTTTTCGGTCAGGCTGCCGTCGTCCAGGTCAGGGATACCCTGGCTGTCCAGCACCACATTCTCCAGCACGGTCCCGTAGGTGCGGGTGGTCTGGTAGATGGCCGGCTCGGCCTCAGGATTCAGGTTGATGACCTTGGCATAGCAGCCGCCTTCAAAGTTGAAGACGCCCGTGTCGGTCCAGCCGTGCTCGTCGTCGCCAATCAGCTTGCGGCTGGGGTCAGCGCTCAGGGTGGTCTTGCCGGTGCCGCTCAGACCGAAAAACAGCGCCACATCGCCGTCCTCGCCCACGTTGGCCGAGCAGTGCATGGGCATGACGCCCTGGGCTGGCAGTAGGAAGTTCAGGACGCCAAAGATGCCCTTCTTGTTCTCGCCGGCGTACTGGGTGCCGCCCACCAGGATCATCTTCTTGGTGAAGTTGACCAGGATAAAGGTGTCGCTGCGTACGCCGTCCGTTTCGGGGTCTGCCTTGAAGGACGGAATGTTCAGGACGGTCCAGTCTTCCTGAAAGGCGGCCAGTTCATCGGCCGTGGGGCGCACGAACATGTTGCGAATAAACAGCGAGTGATACGCCATTTCCGTGACCATCCGCGCCCCAATGCGGTAACGGGGATCGGTGCCGGCGTACACCTGCTGCACAAACAGCTCGCGGCCCTGGGCATAGCGGGTCATCTTGTCCAGCAGGCGGTCAAAGACCTCTGGAGAAACGGGTGTGTTAAAACCGCCCCACCACACGCTGTTCTTCGTCTGTTCGTCTTCGACGATAAAGCGGTCTTTGGGGCTGCGGCCCGTCTTGTTAGTGCGGACCGTCAGGGGGCCAGTGGCGGCCTGTACGCCTTCATTCAGGCGGGTCGCGTGGGCGTACAGCTCGTCCACGCCAGGGTTGAGGTGAACGGTGGCCTTGATACCGAGGTCAGCGAGGGGATTCGGGGCAGTCAGGCTCATGGAAACCTCCGGGGCGCGGCCTCTGTGGACCGGGAAAGACAGGAGTTCGTGTGCGAAGCGTTCCCGGAATTGTCGCTCAGGAAACGGTTCCACACCAACTTTAGTGGTGTCACATCTCAGGGAACAAAGGCAGTGGACTGACCTAGAATGGCCGAAACCTGACAAGAGCCAGCTAGACAACGTTCTCGCCTGTCCTCTGCTAACCCAAAGCCACACAGAAGACACATCTGCCAGACAGGGTGTCCAGCCAGGATGAACGAATAAGCCGTGTCCTTTGCTACCGGAAACGCAAAAGCGCCGCCGCCCGGACTGGGCAGACGGCGCATGAGAACGCTCGCTTAGTTTGTGGGGGTGGCGGGCTTGGTGCCTTTGGCGTCAGCTTTGGGAGCGTCGTCCTTCTTATCCTGGGCCGGTTCTGGATTGGCTTTCTCGGTTTCCGCCACTGTTTTGGCGGCTGCTGGGGCGTCAGGTGCCACAGCCCCGCCCCAGGTGGCGCCGGTCGTGGCGGCCTGGGTGCTGCGCGCCGCGCCGGGGGCCGGGGTCACCTTCTCTTCCTCAATCCGCTCCAGCCAGGCGGTGCCAATGAGGTTCCGGGCGTCGCGGCCGGCCTTGCGCAGGGCTTCGGCGGCGTCGGGATTCACACCTTCGACGGCGTTCAAGATGCCCTGACGGGCCGCAGGCACCCGCGCCAGCACCACGATGCCAGTCCCCAGCAGGGCCAGGGCCACCAGACCGCCGCCCACACCCGAACCGTGCCGGTCATCGCGGCGAGCATGCCTGGCCTGCTTGTCCAGCAGCTTGAGCTCCTGGGTCAATTTCTTTTCCAGTGGCGCGACGCGCTTGGCCACGGCTTTTTCCAGCTGGTGACTCTTCAGCACTTTACGGCCACTTTGTAACTCGCGCAGCGCGTCGCGGCGGGCCTGGCGCAGGGTGCGCTCGGCGCGGCGTTTGCGGGTCTCGGCGCCGTCGGCGGCTTCGTGCAGGGCGTGCCCCACACGGTCTTGAACGGTCGCCAGCAGCTCGCGCCCGGCGCTCTGGGCGTCCTGAATGGTGTGTCCGGCGCCGGCCTGCGCCGCCTGCCACACCTGCTGCGCCCGGTGACCGCCAAGCGTGGCGGCCTGGCGCGTGGCCTCGCCTGCTTCGCCGGCCAGGTGCAGGGCGCGTTCCTGGGCACTGCCCGCCAGCACACCGGCACCTTCCACTGCACTGCCCAGCAGGGCGCTGGCGCGCGGCAGGCCTTCCTCCCGCAGAGTCTGGGCCGTGTGACTGACCACGTCCGAGACCTGGTGCGCGCCTTGCAGGGCGGCGTCACGGGCGTGGGCGGCGGCCGTCAGCAGGGCCGGGGCCACGGTCCCGCTCAGGGTGTCCTGAGTACCGGTCCAGGCATTGCGGCTGCCGTCCACCAGGGCGCGGCGCGTGTCTTTGTTCAGGGCCAGGGCCGCCAGGCCCCCCAGCAGCAGCAGGCTGCGCTTGCTCACGCCGCCAGTCGATTCATGGGTCATAGGGTCACTCCTTTTTCACCGCGCCCTCCCAGCCACTCCGGGGATGGACAGGTGAACAGTGCCGCCATTGTCTGCCGCACGCGGCAGCGAAATATGGGGGGACTGTAACGGCGGTTTCATGTTCTGCGTTCGGCGTGCGTGCCGTGGGGCGTCGCCTGGGTCTTATGGCTCAGGTCGGGCGTAGCCGAATAAGGCGCACTCAGGCCGCCTCTTCTATCACTTCCTCCATAGAGGGGCTGCTCAGGTGGCTGCACCCCCTCTCCTGTTTTTCCCCACTCCATTCCAATCGGGGTCCAGGCGCGCGGGGTAGACTCGGGGGCGTGACCCGTAAGGCCCG
Organism: Deinococcus arboris; assembly: GCF_009755355.1. Lineage (GTDB taxonomy): Bacteria > Deinococcota > Deinococci > Deinococcales > Deinococcaceae > Deinococcus > Deinococcus betulae. The sequence continues at coordinate 89,432 of NZ_WQLB01000014.1, forward strand.
CGCGCGCGCCACCGCCCCTGCCGAGGCTCCGCCGTCCCCAGCGGCCGCCCTCATTCCGCCTCCTTCTCTGCCGCTGTCGCGGTTGGAGGTGCGGCATCTGGCCACCATTGAGGCGCTGGAACTGGACTTCGGCGCTGGCCTGAGCGTCTTTACCGGAGAAACCGGCGCCGGCAAGAGCATTATCGTGGACGCCCTGGGGCTGCTGCTGGGCGCGCGCACCAACACCGACCTGATTCGCAGCGGGGAAAACGACCTGCTGGTGACCGGCTTCTGGGCCGACGACGTGGCCAGCCGCCGCGTGACCACCCAGGGCCGCAGCACGGCGCGGCTGGACGGCGAGGTCGTCAGCCTGCGCGAACTTCAGGACTGGGCGCAGCGCCGCCTGACCATTCACTGGCAGCACAGCGCAGTCAGCCTCTTAACCCCAGCCAACCAGCGGGCGCTGCTGGACCGGCAGCTCCCGGCCCAGGCCGCTGCCTATGCCGGCGCCTACCGCGCCTGGACCGACGCCCGCGCCCGCCTGGAGGCCCTGCGCGCCAGCGAGCGCGACCGCGCCCGGCAGCTGGACCTCCTGCAGTTTCAGGCCCGCGAGATTGCTGAGGTGGCCCCACAGCCCGGCGAGGAAGACCCCCTCCAGGCGGACCTGACACGGCTGTCCAACCTCGACACCATTGCCCAGAGCGCCGCCGCCGCCCTGAACCTGCTGAGCGACGGCGACGAGAACGCCCTCGGCTTTCTCAACGAGGCCGCCCGCGCCCTGAACACCAGCGCCCGCTACGACGAGACCAGTGCCCAGCTCCAGCGCGAACTCAAAGACGCCCTGAGCAGTATTCAGGCTGTGGTCGGCGAGTTGCGCGGCGTGGCCGAGGATCAGGCCCCTGACCCCGAGGAACTGGCGCGCGTGGAAGGCCGCCTGGGCGCCCTGAGCAAGCTGCGTGCCAAGTACGGCCCGACCCTGGACGACGTGCTCACCTTTCATGCCCAGGTCGAGACCGAGCTGGCCACTCTGACCCAGGACGAGCAGGACGCCGGCACCCTGGACGCCGATGTAGAGCGCCTGCACGCCGACCTGCTGGCGGCGGGCCGCACGCTGGATGAGGCCCGCGCCGAACAGGGGCCGCCGCTGGCCGAGGCGCTGCTGGCCGTCATTCGGCAGCTGGGCATGCCACACGCGCGCTTGACCTTTCACCTGACACCCCACACCGAGCCGGCGTCTTCAGGCCTGAGCGACGTGACGCTGCACTTCACCGCCAACCCTGGCGAAGAGCTGGCTCCCCTGGCCGACGTGGCCTCGGGCGGCGAACTCTCGCGCGTGATGCTGGCCATCAGCACCGTGCTGGGCGCCGACACACCCGCCGTGGTCTTTGACGAGGTGGACGCCGGGATTGGCGGCAGCGCTGCACACGCGGTGGCCGCGCAACTGCGCCAACTGGCGCGCACCCGGCAGGTGCTGGTGGTCACGCACCTGGCCCAGATTGCGGCCCAGGCCGACCACCATTACAAGGTGGAAAAACACGTTGAGGGAGGCCGCACTGTCAGCCGCGTGCGCCTGCTGGACGCCTCCGAACGCCTGGAAGAGATCGCCCGGATGCTCAGTGGCAACACCAGCGAGGCCGCGCTGCACCATGCGCGTGAACTGCTGGGTGAGCTGGCCTAAGCCGTTTCTGATTGGTTTCCCTGAAAGCGGCGAGGAGCCTTCCGCTGGCTTCAATGACCACAACAGAAGCGCTGCATCACCTCCGCTGCTCAGACACCAACGCGCGGGCCAGCGATTGATACGACTGTCATCTGGGCCGTCAATTGCATTCTCATCACCTCTAGCTCCTCTTCTGCCGCCAAACCCGCCTGCCTGACCTGAATGACTTCTCCAGAATCTGTCGCAGGTGGCGTTCATTCGCTCAGTCGCACAGCTTTCCTATGATCACCCACTCGACCAGCAACTTCTCACTGCCTTTGTGCTTCGGGGAGCCGAGGCGTTCCTCTGAAGTTGCCTGACCTGAAGTGCATTACGGTCAATGTTTGCCAGAGTCTGCCCCCACAGCTCTGCTCGCTCCTTACGCCTCCCCTTCCCACCACGCTTGAGCGGCGGCTTCAAGCGCCTGCTGCACACCGCTGCTCTGTCGGCGCCGCGCCTGCCGCGCCGTAGACAGCACGTTGATGGCCAAGCCCGCCCGTTCCTGTGCGGCCAGTTCGGTGCGGCTCAGCGGCAGCCCGGCTTCGGCCAGCGCCGCCTGGTAAGCGTCCCGCAGTTCTGGCCCCAGGCGAGCGCGTTCGGCCGGGTCCAGCCGCAGCGCCAGCAGATGCGCGAGGTCCTCGCCGGGCAGGCTGGGATGCACCTGGCCGTAGTCAATCAGGACAGCGGGGGCGCCACCACGCGGCCACAGCACCTGCCCAGCGTGAATGTCCCCGTGAACCAGTGTCCAGACGGGGGCGCGCTCCAGCAGCGCAGGCAGGTCACGTGCGGCCGCCAGCACAGCCCCCCGCACCGCTTCAGGCAGGCCGTCTGTCTGGGGCTGCCTCCGGACCACGGACGCGGGCTGCCAGACCCAGGGGCCACGCAGATGCACCTGCCCCGGCCCCGCCCAGAACGCATGCAGCTGCGCCAGTAACCGCACCACATCGTGCAGGCCCTGTTCCCGCTGGGCATCGGTCTGAAACCAGCCCCAGCCGGTGGTCTCGTCGGTCAGGTCGCGGGTCAGCAGGTGGGCCAGAGGCCGCGCCTGGCTGGCCGCGTCGTGCAGGTGCGGCGCGTGGGCCACCGGCGCCAGAGGAGCTAGGTCCCGCAGGTAAGCAGCCTCGCGGCGCAGCCGCTCGGCCGCTCGGGCATCGCGCCAGCCCGCCGGAATGTATTTCAGAAACAGGGGGCCGCGCCCGCTGCGGTACCGGGCAAAGGCGGCCCCCTCCCCCGTCCAGCTTTCGACGGGCCGCGCCCCAGGAAAGGCGGCGCGCAGCTCCGGTGGCCACGCCCGCACACTGCACGCTGGGGCCTGACCGCGCCGGGTGGCCGCCTGGTCAGCGACAAAGGCGAAGGCGCGCCGCAGCAAGCCTCAGGCCAGCAGCGAGACGAGCCCCGCCAGCGACCCACCCGCCGCCAGGGCCGCCACCACGAACATCCCCAGGCAGCCCGAACGGCGCACCTGACGGTGGTGCCCGCCGTAACCGTAGTGATGCCGCTTGTGACTGCTGTGGCTGCTGTGGCGCATAAAGCCGCCTCTGTGACCGCTGCGGCTGAACGAGAACGATCCGACTGAGAATCCGCTCATGCCCCACGGTACGCGGTGGGGAGCGCCAGGGTTGCCATGTTTTGACCGGGTTCAATTGGGCGTGCCGTGAGCATGACACTCGCCGGCGTATCATGCGGCCAAGATATGAGCGAACGTAAATACTTCGGCACCGATGGGGTGCGTGCTGTGGCGGGTGCCCATCCACTGACCGCCGCCTGGGTCATGGAGCTGGGCGCCGCCGCCGGTGAAATCTTGAAAGCTGGACGCGATCAGGCGGCGGTGGTCATCGGCAAGGACACCCGCCAGAGCGGCGACATGCTGGAAGCGGCCCTGGCCGCCGGCCTGACCAGCCGGGGCGTGAATGTCATTCATGTGGGCGTGCTGCCTACCCCCGGCGTCAGCTACCTGACCCGTCACCTCAAGGCCGATGCGGGCGTGGTGATCAGCGCGTCGCACAACCCCTATCAGGACAACGGCATCAAGTTTTTCGGCGCCGACGGCCAGAAACTGAGTGACACCACCGAACTGGACATAGAGGCCGCGCTGGACAGTCTGCACGAGTTGCCCCCCGTGACGGGCGTGAACCTGGGCGGGGTCACCAACTACTCTGAAGCCGAGCGGCTGTACATGGGTTATCTGCGGGGCCACGCCCCCGACCTCAGCGGCCTGCGGATTGCAATGGACTGCGCCAACGGGGCCGCCTACCGGGTGGGGCCCAAGGTGTTTCAGGCGGCGGGTGCGGACGTGTTTGCGGTCTACACCACGCCGGACGGCCGCAACATCAACCGCGACTGCGGCAGCACCCATCTGGATCACCTTCAGCGCATTGTGCGTGAAGGGCAGTACGACCTTGGGGTGGCCTTTGACGGCGACGCCGACCGCGCCCTGTTCGTGGACAGCCGGGGCAATGTGATTCACGGCGACCACATGCTGCTGCTCAATGCCCGCGCCCGCGGCGAGGGGCGGGTGGTCACGACCATCATGGCGAACATGGCCCTGGAAGTGAAACTGGCCGAAGCCGGGATTCCCCTGGAGCGGACAGCAGTGGGGGACCGCTATGTCCACGAACGGCTGCACGGAGATGGGCTGCGGCTGGGCGGCGAGCAGAGCGGGCATATCCTGTTTCTGGATGTCTCGCCGACGGGCGACGGCGTCCTCACCGCCCTGCTGACCCTGGGGAGCATGAAGGCGCTGAACACCACACTGGACGCCCTGCACGATGACCTCGTGATGTACCCGCAAACCCTGGTCAATGTCCGGGTGGCTGACAAAAAGGCCATTGCGGCCGACCCAGAGGTGCAGGCGGCGGTGGCCCAGGCCGAGGCGCAGCTGCACGGCAAGGGCCGCGTGAACCTGCGCCCCAGCGGCACCGAGAACCTGATTCGCGTGATGGTCGAGGGCCAGGACGCCGCCGAGATTCATGAAATCGCCCGCGTCCTGGCCGGCGTGGTTGAGGCGCGGGGCGCGCAAGCGTAAAGGCCGCAGTCCCCGTCCCGGCTCCCACACCCCTCATGCGGCGGCGCGGTACAACAGCGGCCACTGGCCCGCCCGGCGCGCGACCATCAGACTGAGGTCACCCGCACGCGGCCAACTGGAGCCCATGCCCCTGCGTTCCCGCTCTCTGCCTGGAGGTTCTCTGTCCATGAAATACGCCGTCTCTGCTCTGCTTGCTCCGGCCCTGCTGTCCTGGGCCGCCGCCCAGACCCCCAGTCCCCTGAAGCTGACCTCCGGCACCTCGGTGGTTACTCAGACCACCCAGAACGGCAAAACCACTGAAGTCCTGACGGATGCCAGCAAGGTTGCTGTCGTGCCTGGCGTCCTGCTCGACATGGCCCACACCATGCAAAACGTCTCTGCGACCGACCTGCGCGGCCTGAAGCTCGATATGAAGGTGGACCCAGCAACCACATTCCGTAGCGCGGCCTGCACGGTGGCCGGTGTGGTCACGCTGTACAGCATTGACGGCAAAACCTTTGGCGCCGCGCCGCTGAAAAAGACGGTAACGGTCACCGAAAACGGTCAGCAGGTCCAGCGCCAGGTTGAGGTCAAACCCAGCGAATACACCAACGTGCGCTGGCAGGTGCCGCTGCTCAAGGCGTCCAGCCAGGGCCGCTGCGCCATCCGCGCCGTGGTGAAGTAACCCCAGAAGTTCAGAGAGCCGCCGCAGAGGAATGAAACGTCCTCTGCGGCGGCTTTGTCTGTTTTCCTTTGGGGAGATGAGTGGCCCATCATCTTGAGAAGGCCACTCGTAACAGCCCGCGCGGCATGTCCATTCAGCTGGCCTGCTTCACCCAACAAAACGCGCACCGACGTTTCATCGGTGCGCGCGGTGCTGCTGGCTTAGCCCTGCTGTGCGGCTTTGGCCTTGTTGATGGCCTTGGCCAGGCGGCTCTTCTTGCGGGCCGCGGTGTTCTTGTGCAGGGTGCTGCCCTTAGCAGCCTTGTCAATCAGGCTCTCGGCGCGGCTTTGCAGCGTGGCCAGGTCTTCGGCGCCGGTCTGGGCAGCCACCACGGCCTTCTTGGTGAAGGTCTTGATGGTGCTCTTGCGGCTGCGGTTGATCAGGCGGCGCTTGAGGCTCTGGCGGTGACGTTTCTGGGCGGATTTATGACGAAGGGCCATGTGTCTTTCTCCTTGTTCTCCCGCCGCCGGTCTGGCGGTGCGGGGCGGTTCCCTCCTAGGGAACACGAGCGTCCGGCGGGTGGGCCGGCGCGCGGCGCCTAGGGCGCCCGGCTGCCGTGAAGGCAACCTCGTGACTATACCCGCCTCCGGGCGCGGCGGCAAGCGGCATACTGCGGGGCATGTACGGCCGACGCTCCAGAGCTGCCCCGGACGGGAACCAGACGCCAAAGCCGCGCCCCGCCCGCACCCCCGCCGAGGAACGCGACGCGCTTCTGGCCTACGCTTTTCGCGCGCTGGGCCAGCGCGCCCTGAGTGCCCAGGAACTGCGCAGCCGGCTGGAAAAACGCAGTGAGAACGCCGCCCTGATTGACGAGGTGCTGGCCCGCGTGCAGGAACTGGGTTACCAGAACGACACCCAGGTGGCGCGGGTGGAAAATGCGCGCCGGGGCGTGGGGGTCATGCGGGTGCGCCAGACCCTTAAACGGCGGGGCGTGGCCGACGAACTGATTCAGGACACCCTGGAGGCCCGTGACCCTGGCAGCGACGCCGAGGCTGTGGCCGAGCTGCTGGCCCGGCGCTGGCCCTCGTTTGCCCGCAAGCGTGACCCCCAGGCCAGCGCCTTTGCCTTTCTGGCCCGCCGGGGCTATCCGGGCAGCGTGATCTGGCCCGCCATTCGCGCTTTTGTGGCAGAGCAGGACACTGGCGCCCCTCTGCCAGACGCCCCGGAAGACTGGGAATAACGCCCAGGCACGCGCTTGACACCCCCCAGGCCCGCGCGTAGACTACCCCCTGCCCAGCCACCCGCCGGGCTTTGGTCGGCTTCTTTCGGGGCGTAGCGCAGCCTGGTAGCGCACTTCGTTCGGGACGAAGGGGTCGGAGGTTCGAATCCTCTCGCCCCGACCAAGCGAGCCGACCACAGATTCGCCCTCCCGCAGCTGGGAGGGTGTTTTTCTCTTCCCCGGAGCCTTCATGCGCGTATACGCCATCGCCGACCTGCATCTGGCCCTGACCACCCCCAAGCCCATGACCGTGTTCGGGCCGCAGTGGGCGGGGCACCCCCAGGCCATTTTTGACCACTGGCAGGCAGCGGTGCACCCAGATGACCTGGTACTGCTGCCCGGCGACCTGTCGTGGGCCATGCGGCTGCCCGAGGCGCTGCAGGACCTGGCCCCTGTCGCGGCGCTGCCCGGCACCAAGGTGCTGCTGCGCGGCAACCACGATTACTGGTGGCCCACGGCGGGCAAGCTGCGCGCCGCGCTGCCGCCGGGCATGCTGGCGGTGGTCAATGACGCCGTGCGGGTGGGCAATGTGGTGGTCTGCGGTACGCGCGGCTGGGTCACCCCAGGCCACGAGCCGCTGGGCGCCGACGACGAGCGGCTGCTGGCCCGCGAGGCCGAGCGCCTGACCCTGAGCGTGCGGGCAGCCCAGGCCCTGCGCCAACCCGGCGACCACCTGCTGATGATGCTGCATTACCCGCCGGCCTCGCCACCTTATCTGCCCAACCCGCTGACCCGCGTGATTGAGGCCGCGCGCCCCGACCAGATTGTCTACGGGCACCTGCATGGCGTGGCACCCGAACGGGCTATGCGCCACGTGAACGGGATTCCGGCGCAACTGGTGGCTGCCGACGGCCTGCGCTTCCGGCCTCAGCTACTGCTGGACACGGCGCAGGTGGGAGTGGACACCGGCATGCAGCCGGGCCATTAAGACGGAGAGCCGTCCGGAGCACTCAAGCATTGAAAGGGCGCCGCTTGAGGAGTAAGCCGGCCTTCGACCTCCTTGTTTTGTCCAAAACTCAATCCGAGTCAAGTGACCCAGCCGCGATGCAAGCAGGAAGGTGGGCAGCGGCTGGCAATTCAGTTCTGTTCTGAGAAGCCAACAACACAGCTGGAAGGTGTCTCAGCCATCGGCCCTCATCTCCCTGACCGGGTGAAGCTCTGGCTCAGCGTCGGACTCTTTTCGCAGGCCATTTATCGAGTTCAGAGCCGCCAGATTGCCCTTTTCACGGCTCGCTTGATGCAGAGTCTTGCCAGAGGCGTGACAGCCCACCGTGCCGCCGCGTCAGAACTCTGTGCGAAATCAGACTAAGCGGCACCGCTGGTTCTGGCAGGCCAGTGTGACTTTGATTCCAAAGAGCACGTGAACACATTGACCAGAAAACGTCGTCTATAGCTTGCATTTTCCCGCCTCCAGCCGCATTCCGCCCCACCTCTGACGGCAGCCGGTCAAGGGCAGATGAAGATGACCGGGGGTGGAGCGGTATTCAGAAGCCTGTCAGCCGGGCGCCGCTATCTTCTGGCTTATTCCCGCCCCACTGTCCCAGGAGGTTTCCATGTCGTTTTACCCCGCCACCGCTGCCCTGCCCCCCGCCAACGCGGCGTGGCGCAGCGTGGACCAGTTGAACGACGAGGCCGACGCCGTACTGATGCTGTCCATGCAGCGCGCGCAGGAGCTGGCAGCGCGCGCCCTGGACCTTGCGCAGCAGACCGGCTACGAAGCGGGCATGGCCCGCGCCCGCATGCTGATTGGCTACGGGCACTTTTATCTGGCCAATTACCCTGAAGCCTGCGCGGCCTTTGAAGAAAGCGCAGCGCTGGCAGCGGCGCTGGGTCTAACCGCCCTGGAAGCGCGCAACCTGAACGGCCTGGCCATCACGGCGGTCAAGACTGGCCAACTGGGGCAGGCGCTGGAATACCACCTGCGCTGCCTGCGAATGGTGCAGTCGATTGGCGATGCCCAGGGCCAGGCACGCGCCCTGAACAACATTGGCAACCTCTATCTGGACCTCAAAGACTACGAGACGGCGCTGCCCTATCACCTTGAGGCGCTGGAACTGGCCACCGCCATCGGGCACTCCATCCTGATTTCCAGCGCGTCGATCAATGCGGCGCTGGATTATCAGGAACTGGGGCGATTTGACGAGGCGCTGACGCTCAACCAGCAGACCCTGGCGCGCGCCCGCGCCGCTGGCTACCGCCAGCACGAGGACCTGCTGCTGGCCAACATGTCGGTCAACCTACTGGCACTGGGCCGGCTGGACGAGGCCCTGGCCCTCACCGTGCAGGGGGTCAGCGGCTCTGAGGAGCTGGGGGACCGGGAGAACCTGTGTGACGTGCTGATTACGCAGGGGCGGGTGCTGGCTGGCAAGGGCGAGTGGCCCAGCGCCCGCGACGTCCTGCAGCGGGCAGCGGCGCTGGCCGATGAGCTGAATCTGACCCTGCGGCAGGCCGAGGCCCACCTGCACCTGTCGGCGGTGCTGGAGCAGCTGGGGGCCTACCCCGAAGCGCTGCACCACGCCCGCCAGGCCGCCGCCGCCGAGCAGGCCGTGACCGCCGATGTGCTGCGGCAGAAGTCACAGGTGCTGGCCACCCAGCTCAAGGTCGAGCGCCTGGAACACCGAGCCGAGGAAGAGCGGCTGCGCAACCAGGAACTGTCGCACGCCAACGCGGCGCTTCAGGTGGCCCAGGAACGCCTGGCCTATCAGGCCCAGCACGACGCCCTGACAGGACTGATGAACCGCGCGGCCTTTGAGGCGGCGCTTCAGGGCGCCATTCAGGCGCGCGAGACGATGGGCGTGCTGTTTATCGACCTCGACCACTTCAAACAGGTCAACGACACCCTGGGGCACGATGTGGGCGACCAGCTGCTGATTCAGGTGGCCGAGCGGCTGCAGCGTTCTGTGCGTGACGGCGACCTGGTGGCCCGCCAGGGCGGCGATGAATTTACCGTGCTGCTGCGGCGCGTGCGCTCCCATGAGGAAGCTGAAGCCGCCGCAGGCCGCATCCTGGCGGCCCTGAGTGCCCCCACCGAACTGGCCGGGCGCACCCTGACCGTCACGGCCTCGATTGGGGTGGCCGTGTCCCCCGACGACGGCACCGATGTGACCTCGCTGCAAAAGAATGCTGACCTGGCCATGTACCTGGCCAAGCGCGAGCGCCACACCGTTCGCCGGTTTCAGGCCGCCCTGAGCACTGCGGCGCTGGAACGGCTGGAACTGGAGCAGGCGCTGCGGGCGGGCATTGACCGGGACGAATTGCGGCTTCATTACCAACCCATCGTGGACGCCCAGACCCTGACGCCAGTGGCCCTGGAAGCCCTGGTGCGCTGGCAGCACCCAGCGCTGGGCCTGCTGCCCCCTGGCCGCTTTATCCCAGTGGCCGAGAGCAGCGACCTGATTGTGGCGCTGGGTGACTGGGTGCTGCGCGAGGCGTGCCGTCAGCTGACCCTCTGGCGCGCGCAGTGGCCTGCCCTGCGCATGACGGTGAATGTGGCGCCGCGCCAGTTCGCGCAGCCTGGGTTTGCCGAGCAGGTGCTGACCCTGCTGGCCGACGCTGGCCTGCCTGCCGACGCCCTGATTCTGGAGGTCACCGAGGGCGCCGTGATGGACGAGGGCGGCGTGCCCCATGAAGCGGCAATGGGCCACACCGGCCTGACCCTGGCGCTGGACGACTTCGGCACCGGATATTCCAGCATCAGCCGCCTGCACCAATTGCCGGCGCAGTGGCTCAAGATTGACCGCTCGCTGATTCAGGCTGAGGGCTCGGCGGGCAGCAGCGTGCGCCCAGCGCGGCCGATTGTGCGCGCCCTGATTACCTTCGCCCACGAGGCGGGCCTGCGCGTGGTGGCCGAGGGCGTGGAGCACCCCGAACAGCTCGAAGACCTCCAGACCTGGGGCTGCGACCTGATTCAGGGCTACCTGATTGCCCGTCCCACCGCACCTGAATTGTTGAGTCTCCCTGCTTTGTACAACCGCAATTAGGGGCTTAAGGCCGGCCAGTACCGCAGAGAAGCGAGGCGAATTTAGAGCGAGAGGTGCTCGGCAGCGCTGATCGAGCAGAGGAGGTTGTGTGATCAGATGACCTCCCCTCTGGCATGCCCACGACCCGTAGGACTTCGCCGTATTGCCCTCATAGGCAAGAAGGGCTGGTTGGTCCATGCCTAGCAGACGTTTAGGTCCTGCCTGATTTGCTTCTCAACTCTCCAAACCAGTCATCCGCTTTTGCAAATGGTGCCATCCGAGCCTGTAGCAAAGCAGACCTCAAAGCTGTTGACAAAAACCTATACTGACATCTTGCAGTTTTGGGAAAGGACGTCTGGAACGCACTTTTGGCCCCAAGATGGGGTGTGAACCCAAAAGAACCA
>NZ_WQLB01000015.1 GCF_009755355.1 Deinococcus arboris
CGCGGATCGTGTGTCGGTCCAGAATGACTTCCAGCTGGGTGGGGTATTTAGGTTCTCGCCTATGCGAGAATTTCTGTCGAAGAGGGTGGTGAGGTATCGATCTGGGCCAGGTTCTGCGGTGGTGGGTCGTCTTGACCCAGCAGCGGCGTTTCTTCTAGCGGTTCTGGGTCAGCGGTTGCCGCGTCACGGCCCTGCGCGTGTAGCCACGCCCGGGCCAGTTCAGCGAGGCGTTCAGCCGCCGCGAGAGTCGGCGCGGCCGTCAGGTGGGTCGGGGTCACGCTCCAGTACGCGTCCCGGGCGGAGGGAATGTGCAGGCCCACCCGGAAGCGGGGACCGGCGCCCTGGACCTTGCAGCTGACGTGCACCTCCACAGGTCCAGTTCTCCCCTGGGTGTACGTCCTGAGCCGCCCCTGCACCGCCCTAGACAGCGCCTTCGGCAGGTGGACTGGCGGTGTTGGTTGAAGCGTCTTGGGCGGTGACTCTTCAACCCAGACGGCCAGGTCCACCTCCTCGGTCAAGATGAGCTCGCCCAGGCAGGCCCCATCCTGGGCATACAACGTGCCACGCACCAGAGACGCTTGCCCCCACCAGCGCCGTTCCTCGGTTCGGCGCAACTCGTGAATCATTAGGACCCGTCCCGCCCAAGTGTGGTGCCGCACGGTGCAGGCCCAGGGACGGTTCCTCCGCTCATGCTGCGCCAGCCAGTCGGGGAGGCTCCGCACTCTGTACTGCAAGCTGGAGGTCTGGAGAGCGGCCCGACTCAGCGGCAGCCGCTTGTCCAGTAGCCGGGTGACGTACACGTCCAGGGCGTCTTGCGGTGCGGGGCCAAACGTGTCCGTCAGGCTCGCGTCGTGATAAGCCGCGTAGAAGGCCGCGTCGTGATAAGCCGCGTAGAAGGCCGCGTCGTGCACGTCGCTGCCCATGTTTTCCTGCGCGTGCGTCATCTCGTGCAGGATCAGCAAAGCTAAGCGGGTGAAGCCGGGCAAGCCTCGCTGGGCGAGCGGGACCAGGCGCCGGTCCAGGGCGATAAAGCTTCGGCCGTCGGTCCAGGCCTGAGCGCCCGTGCTGTCGCCCAGGACCACCTTGCGCTTGCCGTTCCGGAGCCGCAGCGCCTGGGCCGCGCGCGGCACGATTTTCTGCAAGCCCGCCAGCACGGCGCGCTCTTCGACGGTCCACTCTCCGCGGGGCACCTGGGCGTGCCGGAACACGCGGTCATCCACGTGCTGAGCGAGGTCCTCCGTCCAGACGCCGTGCTGGATGGCCTCAAAGAAGTCCTGCTCGGCTGCGTCCCTCGCGTCCCACTGGTCAGCCAGGGTGGCCTCGTCGTTGGGGAGAACGGCGCGGCATAGAGCGGTTTTGAATCCGGTCACGTTGGACACGCCCCACCGGGTGAGGGTGCGCTCGGCGAGCACCACCGCCAGCCCGTGCTGGGAGGCCTTGTCCGCCAGCGCCTCGCCCCGCGTGGCGGCCCCCACCAGCCCCCGCTGCGCGACCAGATGGGCAAAGGCGCTCAGGGTGTGGTCGCGGTCGTCAACCGTGGTGATGAGCTTGAGGCCCTGCACCTCGGCCCACGCCACTTCACCCTTCAGATACGCGCGCGCGAGGAAGGCCCGCTCACCTTCCGAGAGCTTGGCCTGCGCTTTGACATGCGCCAGGACCAAGCGGTGCATGGTGGCCAGGATGCGGGTGCCCAGCTCGTCCCGTTCAATCGTGCGCGTGCGGGTCAAGTTGAGGCGGAGGGCCTTCTTGCTCACGATCACGCCGCCGCCGGCAAATTTCTCGTCCACCTCGCCGATCAGGACGCCCAGGTTGTAGAGGTGGACGCCACCGCCGGGCCGCAGGTCGTAATACGCGTCCTCATCTTCAAAGGTCCACTGCGCCTGGCTGGGCGGCTGGTTGATCTGGGCGCCATTCACGAACAGGGGAACGTCGACATAGCGCAGATGGTCTTCGAGATGCTCCTGAAGGGTAAAGGTGGGGGCGTGCTTGAAGAGGGTGGCGTGGATCTGGGTGCCGGCCTGCTGGGGCAGGTCCGCTGTCAAGGTGAAGGCGACGCCGTGCTCTTGGGTATTGACGCCGAGCTCAAAGGGGCCGGTGCGCCACTGGACGGCGCCGAAGGCCCAGAGCTGCGCGCGCCCGATGCCGAACCGGCCGTATTGGCGCCGGCCGCGTTCAGCGTCGGTGTCGTGGTCGAAGCCGAAGGTGCGGAAATACTGCTCGACATCCTGGCGGGTGGTGAAGCCGCGGCCGTCATCTTGAACGGTCAGGGCGTGCATCCGGTGATGCTGGTCGGTGTGCAGGGTGACGTCGATGCGGCCAGCGCCAGCGTCCACGCTGTTCATGACGCACTCGGCCACGGCGCGTGGCAGGCTGGTGGCCTGATGATCAATGAGTAGGCGCAACAGGTGGGGACTGAGATGAAAATCCAAGAGCCCACTCTCAGGCGCCGCCTGATCGGTGGAGCACGGGTCGACTACGGCGTCGGACGGGGCCGAGGTGACGACGCCTGACTGCCCAAAAAGAGCGTGGAGACGGTGCAGCCAAGAGGGTGTCACCGCGTCTCCAACCAGCGCGGATGTCGCCACTCCTGGTGGAACGGCGCCAGCGTCAGCGGTGGTCGAGTGGCGTCCAGTGGTGGCGCCGTCATCTGAGCCTCCTGCGCGACAGCAGGAGTGGCGCACTGGGTGGAATGGGTCGCGGGGTCATGGTCTCGACACGATCAGAGGCCCGCTGCTTTACAGGTCGCGTGTGAGCCGCGACCCAGAGGCCAGCATGAGGTCCTTTGACCACATGAGGTGAGCGGCGCAGGCCCGCTCGCAACGTGTCATCCAGAACGTCAGGTGCGCTCGGCAAGGCTCGGTAGGCCCTGAAGAGAAGTACTTCATCCCACGCGCAGACCCCGGCCTGGTCGAGAGCCGTAATCAGGAGATTCAACCAATGGGCGCTAGACCAGTGGGTCAAGGCGCTGACGTACTGGCCATTCTGAAGCCGCTGTACGCCGGTGAATGGCCAAACTGCTTCCAGTTGGGCCGGGGTCAGCCCCAGGCGCGTGGCTGTTTGGTCAACTGTCAGGGCGGCGCCAACTGGCAGTGTGACGTTTCGGAAGGTGTATGGAGCGGCCTCACTCCGGTACAGGGCCCAGCGCCCTGGCGCTAGTTGGACGGTGCGCAGGGCTAGGCGTTCACCGCCTTGAAACGCATTCACCAAGAGTGCCCAGGAGTGGTCGCTGTCAGGCACTGAGACGACTCTAGGCACCGCAGCCCACGCCCACAGCGTTTCACCCTCTGGTCGGTTCTGGGCCGCCCACCGCAGCTGCCGTTGAGCACGGCGGAGGGTCTGGCGTACCATCTCCTGCGTACGGCGCAACTGGGCAGCAGTGTGCGGAAGCGCTTCTTGCCGGGCCTGAGCCTGCAACACTTCCCACCCCATGCGAACGGTGAGCAGAGGTTGTAGGTCGGCCAACACGCTGTTCACGTCGATGGGCGGCGCCTCTCCGGTCGGCAGCCCAGCAGGGCGGAGGGTATAGACAGTGGTCAACCAGGCTGCTGGAAGTCGAGTTGTGGTCATGGGTGGTCCAGTAAAGGGATGAGAGCTGGCACCTTGCGCCGGATAACACTCAAATCAGCGCCGCAGTAGGCGAGGGCCTCGGCCAGCCGGCGCCCCTCTTGGTGCAGCACATCGTCGCTGGCCGCCGTGGCGTCAAACAGCTGACCGAATGTTGGGGCGTGCAGGTTGCTCCGCTCCCGCAGACCGAGTGCGATGCCGCCGAGCACAGCTTGGCGACCTTGAAGGACATGGGGACCAGTCACCCAGTACCGCAGCAGCAGCAGATCCGTGAGCAGGAGCGCCCGCCACAGGACGTACAGGGTGTCGGGTCTCACGTCCGTCAGCCGAGGACCGAGTGCAGCCAGACGCAGGGCAGGGAGTTGGTGATGTGGCGGCCCCAGCCCTGCCCACCATCGCCACAGGTCGTCTACTGGTTCTTTTAAGAGGGCGTGCAACCCTTCCCAGTCTTGCAAAACGGTGCCCAGATCGTCCCAAGCCAGGTTGGAAAGTCCCTGAATCTGTGTCAAACCCAACGCCTGGGTTCGGCGTCGGGTGTCATGTCGGCGCCACCACCGTCTTAGGGTCGCCGCGCCCATGCCAGGACCTCTTCTACAGCGAGAAAGTCTGCCCCATAGGTCGCGTAGCGTACACGCTCGATGCGGCCATCTCGACCAATCAGGAACTCGGCCGGCATTCTGAAGAGTTCTCCGTCCGACTTGAGCGCCGCCGCACCCATCATCCGGAAGCCGCGCAGCATGGTGCCTAGATTCCGGGGATCCAAAGTGCCCGACAGGCTGAATGAAAGCCCATAGCGCGTGTAGGTCGTGTCGTCTGGATCAGCCAAAACAGCATAGGGAGGACGCTGTTTGCCAATACCGCGTGCCAGGTCGTCTAGGGTACTGCCCCAGATGCTGACGGTCTGAACGCCCAGCGGCACCAGCTGATCTTGGACGGCGATGACTTCTGCATGCCGCGGGTTGCAAATGGCGCAGGTTGACTGCCTGTTCAGGCTGAGCCAGATGCGTTGCCCATGCAATGCGGAAAGGCGAACCTCTCCCCCGCCCAGAGCAGGGAGGAGGAAGTCGGGGGCATAGTCTCCGACTTGGAGCTGAGGCCGCGAAGTGAGCAGGGACGGGGCTTGCTCACTGGTGGGCCAGATGTAGGCGCCTGCCTCAAGGGTGGTCAGAACCTGGCAGAGCTGATCGAAGCGCAGCGGCAGACGCTGTGCCATGGTCTGAAGGGTTTGCCCTTGCAAGGCAGCCCGATACACCATCAATTCAAAACTCTCGTCTGGGCCAGTGGGCACGTGGGCTGGCGAGGCGGCGTAGGCCTGAGACAAGGGCACTGTGCTTCTGTCCGACAGACGCATTACTGCTGACACGCTGTCCCGCAGTGGAACGCATGGGGTCGCCGGTGGCACCTGCTGCCCCACTGAATCTGGCTGGAGGGCCGGTCTCACTCGGTGATGCGTCAGCGGTATGAGGGCGTGAATCAGTCGGTCGCGGGCCAGGCCCTGCAATTCCTGCGCGCTGACAACGCCCCGCTTCAGCAGATGGGCCAGGGCTTCGTCCAGAGACTGGGCTTGTTGCTGTGCTCTCTGCAATTCAGCTGGATGGACGCCGTGATGCCGCAAAGTGGTTTGCCAGCTTGGTGTAACCGGTCCTTGGACGCCGCAGACGTGATCCCCTGCCAGGGCCACTCGGGTGGTCAGTTGTGGGTGGTCGTAGGTGAGGGTCAGGACTTGAACCTTGGTCTGAAGAGACAAGCGGCGTGAGACGTCAAGCAGAGCGGCAGGCGTGTTCATGTGGCACTCCGGTGTGTGGCGTGAGGTGCGTCTGGAGGACACAGCACCACGCAGAGAACGTCTGGGGTCTCAATCAGTGCTGGGTGTTCGGCAACAAGAGGTTCGCCCTGCTCTTCAAGCCACTGACCGATCTGAAGCAGACTGTGCCGGTTTGCGGGGGGAAGACCGTGGATGATGGTCAGCAGGGCCGACAGTGGTCGGTCTACGGGCCAAAACACGACAGGTGCGGCCTCGTACGGAAGAGCACGCTCCTCAAGAGCCCACAGCCGGACAGGACAGAGCGTCAGGTCTTCATAGGCCCAATGCGGCACGGTCATCGGGTACACCACTTGTCGGCCTGCCGCTCCACTGCCCCGGAAGAGTGTCCAGTCCCGGACCGTTGCCGTCTCAAAGAGATATCCGTCTGAGCGCCAGGGGGCTGACCAAGTGGGCTCGGGCTCGGCTGCCGCCACAGCGAGCAGGGCGTGTCTGAGGCGCTGATTGTCTGGTGCCGTGCCCGTCCTTGGATCCTGAAGAGCAGCCAACGTGTTCAGCCAGGTGTCGCTGAGCAGCTGAAGTCCGGGGACCGGGGGAGCAGACAACACGACGCCGTCTGTCCAGAGCACCAGGCCGCCGTGAGCTTGGCTGCACGCCAGCGGAGAAACACCTCGGGGCAACTGGCGGTGCCAAGCAGACTTGTCTTGTACCAGGACTGGCGCGGCGCTCCGAGAGGACCAAGTGCCGTCCAACAATCGGGTTTCCCACCAACTCGGCTCTTCTGCCCCCGGCCCGGCAGAGCAATGAACGAAGTCACGGCTGACGTGTGGTGCGGGGGTGGCGTCCGGTGGACGAGGCAGACCGTTCATAGCCGCAGTGTGGTGGGGGTCTGCTTCCCGCCATCACTGTGCCTAGAGAAACGGCAAAAGGCAGGCGCGTGCCGTTGCCGGCACGCGCCTAGGAAGATTGGGATTTTATTCCAGCGCCTTTAGTTGAGCCTCGACCTCTTCAAGCTCGGCAGTATAGGGTGCTGTGAGAGTGGCGAGTTGATCAGTCTTGCCATGGCGTTCTGCCCAAGCTTGCTTCAGAAAAATCAAATCTTTAAGGCTCGCCGCTCTTGATTGAAGGTGGTCAAGCTCCGTGATGCGCCGTTGCTTGTCGAGATCAAAGGCTGGGGGTTCATACTTGTACCCCTCTTCAGTCAGTTCGGTGATCATCTGGTTGAGAATGGCCTGCCGCTCGTCAAAGCGGTCTTGAAGCCAGCCTTTCCAGATGGGGTCCAAATCCGGCTTTGTTAATTCATATTGCCAGTAGTGAAGGCCATCATGACCTTCATCAATGGTGCTTGCTCGTTCTTCCAACGTCGCTTCCCCTAAATCTGACGCCGCTGACCGTGGTGGGGCGCTGGTGTACTGCTCTCTCAAAGAACGGTAGTAGCTCTGCTCACTGGGGGTAGCGTCGGGTTCAAGCTGATCTAGAGCTGCCAGATGGCGTGCAAAGCGAACTTGCGTCATGCGGTGAGTTTCCCCATCTTTACGTCCTCCAACTGGTCTTTGAATCCCTGCGAAGTGAGGCGACGGGCCAAGTAATCGTCAAGCATTTTAGCCAACACAAGACGTTCTGCGCGTAGGTTCTCCCCTGTCGTGGTCCGTGGAATGACCCCATTGGACTTGGCAAGGTTCAGAGCTGCCATGCGCCACATGGCACCTTGTTCTTCAGAGACACGGAGGAGATGGAAAATAATCACAGCGGGCGCAATCACTGGCAGGATTCGCTGCGTTTTTCCCCAATCGGAGAGCAGGGCCGACCGTAACCGCATCTGTTCTGTATGCTGATTTCTAGAAACCGTGGCGTCTATTCCAAAGCTTTCTAACGTGATCTGAACGAATGGAACTCGGGTTGACACACCGCGTCCATGAACTGTGATGGGTTTATCGTCGGTAAAAATGGCTGGCAGGGCAACGTCCATAAGCTCAGAAATTGTCTGAGGACAAACGGCGATGAATGCAGCTGCCAGCGGATGCCAAAAGCTGATCAATTCGGCCATACCCATTCGGTCATCTCTAGTCGGCAGCTTTTCAAAGGCACTTCGAATCTCGCTACAGAGTTGGGCTGTAGATTCAATTTCAAAACCATTCCCATCCAGACAGATTTCCAGCTTTAAGCAGCTGGTCAGAATGGATAGAAGTGGAAAAGCGGGGTCTTTGTAGAGGCGTTGCGCTGCTAAGTAAGATTTGCCTGTCTTCAGTAAGATGTAGGCCCGAATCCAACTCACTGTTGCTTCATTATGCTCGTCGGTTGTGACGACACCACTCAGTGATGAGAGAATGTCGCCGATTTCTTCTGTTTTGTTGTTGCGCACGCACTCGCTAAGCCGTAGTAGGGCGCCATGCGTAATTTCGAGCTCTGGATATGGACCTTTGACAAAGTCGTCTTCAACCAGCATGCCGCACATGGCCCTAATATTTTGAAGAGTAAGTGTCGCCTGGATGCTCGTTGGATATTCCTCGCAAACAGATTCACCCATGGCTAGTGCTTTCTTGAAGTTTCCCTGCATAAAATAAATGGTGCACATGTTCAGCGAAGAAAGTAGCGCTTGCCTATTGTTTCTTGTGGGCTCGTCAAGTACACTTTGATATTCATTAAGCGCTTGCTTAATATTGCCCATCATAGTAGAAGCTAAACCATAGAGCATTCGTGCCGAAAGTGTAAGTGCCGGAATGCTAAGAGGAATGCTGAGGTAAATTGCTTCTGCTGCGTACTTCACAGCGTTATGATAGACTTTTAGTCCGTAAAACAGATTCGCCAATCCATAGAGGATCCAAACTTCCACCTCTAGAGAGAAGTCTGATCGATTATCGGATTCTCGAACTAGCTTGAGCTGTTCATTGAGTGAGTCGATGGCAGGGTGAAAGCGGTCAACTTTGACGTCAACGACATGACTTCTGGCTCCCCACTCGTTATGAACCAAAATCGCCATCGCACAGGCTCGGATAGAAACATCTTTGCTTTTTAGGCAGCGGCGTAAACTAGGTAGGCCATCGGGAAGTTGTTCTGCGTAATATAGAACGAGGGATGCTCTGAGATGAGCAATGTCCGAATCATAAGCTAGGACGTACTCGGCCGACTGAAGATGTGTAAAGCCGTCAAGCGCCTCTTGCCGCCGCCATGCGTTCCACGCTTCGGGAGAGTAGAGTTGCTCTTCTGTAATCGTGGTACGTGAAGTCATAAGCTGTGTTCACCTCATTAAAGGGCGAGTACCTGTTGGACTGCTTCTTCATAAACAGTCTTTTTGTATGCGCCATTAATAATATTCATCGGTTCGGAATCTTTGTATATGATGACAGTTGGATTTGAGGTTACGCGGTTACTGATGGCTGTAGCAAACTCTTCCCTCGTATTTACTACGCCGAAAGAGATGGTTCGCCCTTGCTCACGTTCCATCTCCTCCAAGATTGGGTAAACGGCTTTGCAGGGTGCACAAGTGGGTGAGGTGAAGTGAACCACCCACACACCTTGCTGAATGCTGGCGTTAAAAGTTTCGTCAGTCAGGATCTGCATGATTCCCTCCATATAGAGTTTGCGCGAACCACCTGATCCTCTATCAAGCGATTCGCGCAGCCTGTTCATGAGTTAAACCGTGGTGTAAGGCCGAAAGAAATTCCTCAAATCGCTCAAGCGTCAGGATCAGGGCAACGCACGCGGCAGTCCCACATTGAGTCGGGCTGGTTGCCAGGAAGGGATGGGGCAGCCGAGGCTGCTGTGATCAGTAGGGTCATCGCCAACATCAGGATTTTCTTCATTTCCGACCTCCGGGTCGACACGGCTTTACAGCAAATTGGCGATGCCACCGCTGTTTTCCATCCGTGCTGAGTATGAAATTTATCACGGCGTTGCTGACTTGTCGCACAAATGTTGCAGTTTTGTTCGCGGTCTGTCACCCCCATGTTGACCGCAGCGCAGTCCCTAGACCTGATGCTAGAGGCATGCGTCAGTTCACCTTGCCTGCCAGCACAGGCACAGCCTTTCCCCCGTGCGACAGCCTCGGGAGCGAATGGTCTGTCGATCCTCCTAACTTCGCATCCTGAGCCCACTGGCGATCAGTGATTCAAGACGCTTGAGGTAGAGACCTGCTCCCTCGGTCGCGCACGCCCAATGCTTCAGGCCTTGTCGAGCAGTCAAGCTGAATCTGCTTGATGCCGTCGCCTCAGCAGTGGCGTGAAGTTCAACTTCCATAGGGTCATTGGCATGATTCGTCTGTGTTCCATGGCTCTCGCGTTACTCCTGCCCTTAAATGCCTGTGATGGGGCGTCTAAGCCACCGCTCCAGTCGACGGATCTGGTGACCTTCGAGTATTGGTACACCCAGATGACTGGCACCTACTGCGCCTCGGTGCATTTGGATGGTTCGGGACCGGCCTTGGGCCGTGTATTGAACTTGACGCTTTCACCGCTCCAGCTATCAGAAGCGCCCTATGAACGTACTGGTGGCACCTTCCTGGTCGGCGGAGAGGTTGTTCAGGTCACGGCGACCTGTCAGAGGCCGGACGGCACCCGTGAGTTCCACCGGTTCGCACAGCTCGTGCCCCGTGATCCTGACGACCAGCATCCGCTGGTGCTGCTGGTCCGCTCGGATGGAATGGACCTAGGCCTGGCCACCCGCTCTCCCTCAGCACCCAAGGTTTTCCGTCCCTAGATGGGCTCAGGTTGGTTGGTCGAACGGTGGATTCGCTCGACCGCTGCGCGGTAGGTGTGATACAGCCCAATCGACCGCTCTGGATTGAGCCAACGGCGGGTCACCACATAGCCCGCTTCTGGCATCAAGTGGCTTGGCCAGTCATCAACCAGGGTGGGTGGCTGCCCAGCGGCCGCCAGAAAGTGCAGTAAGGGATCAGGTCCAATCCTCTGCTCGATCTGCATCACCGTGAATTGCACAGCTGGGGTAAACCCCCGCCAAATGCCGGGCGCCGTGGCGAGAAGTGAAAGGCGTTGAGCGTTGTCTTCGGCACTAAGCCAGCCTTGGACGCTCTCTGCCTGCTCTTGAAGACGCATAAACCGCAGGGCCACATCCGGTATCAGCGGTGACCCTGCGGCCGTGTTGAGGTCGCTCACCTCCTCACCCTAACCCGCCAGCAGGGTTGGGGGTCAGGTCTCTTCCCCACTCAGGTCAAGGTTGTCGAACGCTATTCCCAGGATCTCGCTCACCCTTTCGCGCATGACGCCTGGTTTCTCGGTGAACGCTCCAGCAAACCGAATGTCACCTGCCTTGGCGGCTGCGAAGGTCACTTCGGTCTGCGGACCGTACAACTGCTGAACGGCCGCCGTGACCTCGTCCTCTAGCGCGCGAATGACCCGGTTCATGTCCGGCGCCGGCTCCTTAATCGGCTTGCCCTTCTCGTAGCGGACGCGGGGCGTGGGCTGGGCCAGCCGAATCTCGATTTGACGCACGAATGGGGACGAGGGCGCTTCGGTTACGTCCTGAGCGGATTCCATCATTCCATTTCACCTCCCAGGAATCTTGACACATTCCAAGCCTACAGCGCAATCTAAGGCACACTCTTGGAGCGTCCCAAGAGCCAAGAGCACCGAGGAGCCCATGCCCCCAGACCTCACCCCTACCCGGACCCGCATTCTCAGTGCCGCCCTCACCCTCGGGGCCGGCGCTACCCTGCGCGCCGTGGCCCAGAAAGTTCACCTCAGCCATGAAGCTGTGCGCCTGCAAGTGAAGATCCTGCGGAATCTGGGCTACCTTGAACCACCCGACAGCCGCTTTGCCTCACTGGTCCTGACCGAACGGGCCAAGGTCAGTCTGGGCCTGGGTATTCCGATCTACGGCCAGATTGCCGCCGGGCGACCGATTCTGGCTGAACAGGAACCCGACCACACCACCCCCAGCCTGGACGCGCTTCTGGGTGTGCGCGAGGGGGACTTCCTCCTGGAAGTGCGCGGCGACTCCATGATCGGCATCGGGGTCATGAACGGGGACTGGGTACTCGTGCGTCCGGCCACCACCGTCACCGATGGGGAAGTGGCGGTCGTGCTGGTGCCGGGTGACAATGCGGCGACCCTCAAGCGCCTGTACCACTTGCATGATGAAGTGGTCCTCCTCAGTGAGAATCCAGAGCATCCCCGTCAGAGCTATTCGGCGGCCGACATTCAGGTGCAGGGCCGGATGGTGGGGCGCCTGGGCATGGTGCCTGGCCGAGCGAGCCTGCCAGCCAAGGGCCGAGGCTGACGATGCCGCCTGGACGCGCGCCGAGTCTCATCGCCTGCGTCCTGCTGTCCCCCTGGCCACTGGTGCAGGTGCAGCGGCAACATCCCGGCGTGCCGGTCGCCCTGCTGGGTGACACCAGACGGGTGATCCAAGCGTGTCCCCTGGCTCAGGGCGCTGGCATACATCTCGGGATGCGCGAGGGGGCTGCACTCAGTCGCTGTCCAGACCTGCACACCACCCTCGTCCCCGCCGCCGAAGCACGCGCGGCGTGGGCTGAGGTGCTGGATCAGCTCTACGCGCGGTACAGCGACCGGGTTGAGGGGCAGACCCTGGGCACGGCCTTTCTGGTCCTGTCGGCTCCAGCGGCGCGTGACCTGGCGGCCGCGCTGCATGCGCCCGTGGGCCTGGCAGCCAGCCGTGAACTGGCGCACCTGGCCGCGCTGCGAGCGGTTCCCGGCGAAGTGCATGAAGTCAGCACCAGTGCGGAGCAGGCGTTCCTGATGCTGGCGCCGCTGGCCCATCTGGGCGCGCTCAGTGTGCCGCCCGGAGCGGCTGAACGCCTGCAATTTTTGGGGGTACGCGATCTGGGTGGGCTGATGGACTGGAGCGCCGCCCAGCGACAACAGTTCTTGGGCGTGGATGTCGGCAAACGGCTCAACCGCTTTCTCAGGGGCGAACGCACCCGCAGCGTCGAGCGGTATCACCCCGGCCCGCTCTTGACGGCCAGCCTGGTGTTTGACGCGCCCCTGGCCGAACCGGCTCAGGCCGGCGCGGCCCTCCGCGACTTGCTGCCGGGACTGGTGGTCGAGTTGCGCGGCCGCCTCGCGGCTACCCTGACCGTGCAGGCCGAGACCATTGGCGGCACCCTGCAGGCGACCCGACCCCTGAAATGGCCTCTGGATGAGGCGGCCCTCGTGCGGGTGGCTGGGCTGGCTCTAGCCGATGCCCGCGCCCTGCCACTGGGCATCGACCGCCTGACTGTCCAGCTGGGCGGCTTGGCAACGCCTGGTCGGATGGTCGGTCTGTGGGCTGGGCTCGCTGAACTGGAGGTGACCAAAACCGTGCTCTCGCGCTTCCCTGACGCCTTGGTGCGAGTCCGTTGGCTGGACCCCTGGGCCTACACCGCAGACCAGCAGTACGAATGGATTGACTGGCACACCGGCGAGGTGAGGGTCACCGCCCTCACCCCCCGGCTGGTCTGGCCGGCCCATCCCGCGCAGCGCCGCCAGCAGGCGGTTGCACAGGTCTTGGCCTTTTTCGACGGGGTGTCGCCATGAAAGCAGTTCAGCAGGAGGTGACCGTGGTGAGCAGTGAGACTGGGATGCCAGTGCAGCTGACCTGGCAGGGGCGGCCCTACCGCGTACAGGCTGTTCTCGACCGCTGGCGGGCCGGTGGCCGTTGGTGGCTGGGTGAGCAGCCGCGCGCCTGCTTTCTCGTGCAAGCAGGGACTCTCACTCTGGAACTGCATCAGGAGGCCGCGTCACCTGGCCGCTGGTGGCTGGCCCGGCTGCAGGACTGACCCATGCCCCCACTCTCTGTGCTGCTGACCACGCAAAGCTTCTTCAGTGAGGGGCGGTCCACCGTCTCGCCGCGGCGCCTGGTGCAGGTGGCCCATGCGGCGGGGTTCACGGGGGTTGGTCTCGTGGACTGGTGCAGTGTCGCTGGAGCCGTTGAGCTGAGTACCGCCGCGCGCGCGGCTGGTCTGACGCCCATCATCGGGGTGACCCTGCCGGTGCAATTTCCCAGCCCACCCCGCTCATCTACCCCGGTTCAGGTCTTCCCTCTGGTGCTGCTGGCCCAGTCCAGAACCGGCTACGCCACCCTGTGCGAGCTGATCACGGCTGTGAACCTTCAACACCCTGAGGGCGTGCCGCTGAACCTCCTCCGAGAAGTCGGGGGGCAGGCCCAGGAGCACCTGGTCTGCCTGACTGGGGGCCGCGAGGGCTTTCCTACGGTGCTGGGTGAACAGCGTGATCTGGCGCGGGCGGCGCTGTACCTGCGCCAACTGCGCCAGATCTTTCCATTTCAGCTCTACGTGCAGCTGTACCACGGCGAGGCCCCCCAGGAACGCCGCCGACTGGCTTCTTTGCGCGGGCTGGCGCGAGACCTCGACCTGCCGGTGGTGGCCGCCCCGGAGGTGCGCTTGGCCCACCGGGCCGATTACCCGCTGCTGGACGCCCTGACCTGTGCCCGGCTGGGCATTGATGTGCACACGCCCCACCCTGAGCGGCCCCGCAATGACGCCCTGAGCGTGGAGACCCCAGCCCATTGGGGTGGCCTCCTGCCCTTTCCCGATGGGGCGCTGAACGCGGCGCGCCTCGCGCAGGCCTGCACCTGGCCCCTCTTGCCGGAACGGCTGCACAGCCCCGTGCCCAGACTGCGCCCCTTCCAAACCGCACAGGGGGCTCTGGAGGACCGGGCCAGGGCCGCCGTGGCTGCCCAGTACCCCGGCAGTCAACAGGCCGCCGCGCTGACCCGGTTGACGGCCGAGCTGAGCACGGTGGCTGAACTGGACCTGGCCGGGTTTTTCCTGACGGCCGCCGAAGTCACCGATTACTGCCGGCAGCATGGGATTCTGGCGGCGGGCCGGGGCAGTGCAGCGGGCAGCGTCTTGTGTTACCTGCTGGGCATTACGCTGTCAGACCCTCTTCGGCATGACCTGCTGTTTGAACGTTTTCTGCACACCGGCCGGACCAGCATGCCGGACGTGGACATCGATATTGCCTCCAGTCGCCGCGACCAGGTGCTGGCCTGGGTTGAAGCGCGCTGGGGCTTGACGGGCGCGGGCGAGGCCATGGTGGCCAACCGCATGACCTACCGCCTGAAGAGTGCCCTTCAGGATCTCGGACGCGCCCTGGGCTTGCCGCCGGAGCTGCGAGACCGTCTGAGCCGAGCGCTGGGCCGAGATTTTGGGCACCTGCGGCCTCACCGTGTCCGGGACGCGGCGGCCGTCTTCGGCGAAGTGCTGGGCGAGGCCCCGGTGAAAGAAGCCCTGCTGGGCCTGCTGGAGCGGATCGAGCCAGGCTTCGTGCGGCACCTTGCGCCGCACAGTGGGGGGGTCGTGCTCAGCGGTGAGGATTTGACCACATACAGCCCCCTGACGCGGTCCAGCGGCGGCATCCGGATGCTGACCTTTGACAAGGATGATGTCGAGGCGCTGGGGCTAATCAAGCTGGACCTGCTGGGCCTGCGGATGCTGTCGGCACTGGAGCGGGCGCGGGAAGAGGTCCTGCGGCTGACCGGGCAGTGGGTGCCGTACGGCGAGCTGCCCGATGACCTGGCCGTGTGGCGAGAGATCGGTACGGGCGACACCCTGGGCCTGTTTCAGATTGAAAGTCCAGCCCAGACCCAGCTGGCCGCGCGCTTGCAGCCCAGGACCATGACGCATCTGGCCCACCAGATCGCCCTGATCCGCCCAGGGCCGATTCAGAGCGGGACGGTGCATCCCTATGTGCGCCGGGCCAGGGGAGAGGAACCTGTCCCCGAGTTGCCTGAACCTCTGGCCGCCATCCTGGCTCCGACCCACGGCACCCTCCTGTTTCAGGAGCAGATTCTGCGGCTGGCGGTGCAGTACGCAGGGCTCGACTGGCCGGCGGCCGACCGGTTCCGCTCGGCGCTGAGCCGGGTTGAAGATGAGGCCGAGCGGGCGGCACTGAAGCAGACCTTCGTGAGCGGCGCGGCCCAGACGTGCGGCGCGTTTCCCTGGGAAGCGGAGGCCGTGTTTGACCAGTGCGCGGCCTTCCGGGGCTATGGGTTCGCCGAGTCCCACGCCTGGGCGTTTGCCGCGCACAGTTACGCGAGCGCCTGGATGCGGCGTCACCATCCGGCGGCATACTTCGCGGGCTTTCTCAGTGAGGCCCCGGGCCTGTGGCCGGCCCACACTGCGGCGCAGGAAGCTCGGCGGCGTGGCGTGCGGCTGGCTCCTGTGTGCCTGAACCGGTCGGGGCTGGCCTACCGGGCCGAAACGGCGCAAGTTGTCCGTGTGCCTCTGCGCGCCGTGGAGGGGATCAGTGAGGACGCCGCGCGTCAGATCGTGCAGGAACGGCTGATGACGGGCAAGTTTCAAGGGGTGGCCGATGCTTATGACCGGCTGGCACTGCCCCAGGACCGCTTTGACCGGTTGGTGCGCGCGGGCGCCTTCGACGGCCTGGACCGCACTCGTCGGCAGGCTTTCTATGAGCTGACCACTCTGATGCAGGCCCGGCCGCCAGGGACACGCGCGCTGCTGACCCCTGCGCTGGAGCCGCCGGCGCTGCCGGACCTGTCGCCTGAGGCCCTGGCAGCGCTGGACCTGGAGACCAAAGGGCTGAGCGAAACGGGACGGCATCCACTAGACGCGCACCGGGCGAGGCTGCGCGACCTGGGCTGTGAGGCCTTGGCGGGGCTGAAACAGGGGGCGACCAGCTGGGCTGCGGGGCTGATCGTGGCGAGGCAGCGGCCGCCGACCGCGAAGGGCTTTGCCTTCTACGTGCTCGAAGATGCGACTGGGCGGCTCCAGGCGGTGATCAGCCCTGATCTCTGGGAAGTCCACCGCGTCCTGTTGCGGGACGCGCGGGCGCTGATTGTGCAGGGGCCCGTGACGCGGCAGGGGCGGGCGGTGACGCTGCGAGTGGACCGGCTGGCCGAACTGCCGCTGCGGCCGGATGGCGAAGCGCAGGCGGCAGATTAAGAGAAGCGCGCCCTACAGGGACGCGCTTCTTGCATCTGATGGTCGGGAAGACAGGATTCGAACCTGCGACCCCCTGGTCCCAAACCAGGTGCGCTACCGGCCTGCGCTACTTCCCGATGCTTAGGGTGATCAACCAGACTCGTGAGACACGATCAGGCGTCCTGCCGCTGGACGATGACCACCATACACGGAAAGGCTCAGCCTTTCCTTTGGTCGAAACGGAGGGACTCGAACCCTCAACGACATGATCCTTAATCATGCGCGTCTACCAGTTGCGCCACGTTTCGAGAAAGTTGGCGGTCCCGACGGGATTCGAACCCGCGACCGTCCGGCTGACAACCGGGTGCGCTTCCACTGCGCTACGGAACCGTGTGGTGACCTCAGCCGGATTCGAACCGGCGCTCTTCTGAGTGAAAGTCAGACGTGTTGAACCACTCCACCATGAGGCCAAGGGGTGGCAACCAGACGTTGCCAGAACTGATGGTTAGGGCAGCCAGAGCCGCACAGGGGCAGGCTCAGAGCAGCGGTTCTCGCGGATCTCGGGCTGGACCTGGATGGTCGCCGCGCTCTGGGGGGCACACGCGCAGCCGGTCCAGATCCTCCACGCGGCCCGCAGGATGCGGCGCGAGATGGGGATGGAGGGGGCAGGTCGTGTTCATGCCTGGCAGTCTATGGGAGGCCATGCGCTGGGGCATCGGCCAGGTGGCGGGGCACCGCACTACGCCAGATGGTCAGATTGGCTGCTCAGCGACCCGCCAGGCTCACTCGACGCGCTCAGGGGGCGAGAGCTGAGCCCAGCGGGGCTGCATGTCTTCAAAGGGCCGGTCAAAGAGCCCAGGTTGGGCGGCGTGGTCGAACACTTGCCGAAAGTCCTCTGGGCTCAGGCCCTTGCGTAGCCGCGTCGCGTAGGCGCTGACCAGCGCGCCCGCATAGTGCCGCACATCGTAGTCACGGGCGTCTGGATCGTCCAGCGGCGAGAGACCCCGTCCCTGGCGGTGGTACAGCGTCACCCGTTCGCCGGCTTGCCAGCTCCGCCCGACCATCGCTTCGTAGGCCGCTTCTTTACGCGTCACCCGCGTGCTCACGTACTGCTCGGGCGTTTTGGTCAGGCGCACCCGACTCGCCACATCGGCATTGGTGCAGGTGCGTGCTTCTAACGCGTGCAGGGCCTCCAGGTAAGCCTGCCGCACGCCAGGCACGTCGCCGGAGAGAAGACACCGCAGCGCGGCCCACAAGAACGCCCGGCCATACGCCTCCGTGCGGCTGGACTCGAACGAGGCGCCACGCAGTTCAAGTCGGCCGTTGTGGCGCAGCAGAACGTAGTTCTTGATCTCGTGGCTGAGCATCGCCTGTGCGCGGCCGTCAAATTCCAGCGAGATGCCTTCGGGCAACAGGGTGTCCACTTCGGCAATCAGGTGTCGCGCTTGCGACTCCGTCCAGGGCCCTGGGGTGGCAAAGAACACGCCGTCCGTGTCGGCCTCGATCAGGGTGACGCCCCGTTTCCGCAAGGCCTGCACCACTTCGGCCAGCAGCTGGCGGCCCCGGGCGGTGATCTGGTCGGCCGCGGCCTGATCGCCAAACAGGGCTAGGCGCCCGGCGCCCAAGTACCCGTAACCAGAGTTCACCACGAGCTTCATAGCGCTCTGGATCGCGTCGTGTTCACCAGGGTCACCCCGTTTCGCCGCCCCTTTGTGATGCAGGCGCAGCGCCGTCAAATGGTCCATCAGGTGGAGGAACACGCCGAGTGGATCGGCGGCCGACCCGATGCGGTCCTGGCGAATGATGCTGGGGTACATGCTGGCGACGTCGGCCTTGACGACGTTCGTGAGCACCCCTTCCGCAAAGAGCTGCACCGAGCCGCCCTGATGAGGCGTGGAGGTCCGTTCGGGCGACCCCGGGAGGGCGTGCCCGGCTTGGAGATACGCCCGGACCAGCATGGGTTCGAGCATCCCAGTCGCGGTGCCGGCGTACGGCAAGCGGTGGTAGGGGCGCGGGGCCATCTGGGCCAAGGCGAACGAGGGCGCCAGGACTCGGCGGGCCAGGGCGTCGACTTCTTCTACATCCTGCAAGGCGTAGCGCCGCACGAGGTCAGGATCGGCCTCATAGGTCTGTGCAATCTGCGCACCTTCGAGGTACACACGGTCAGGTGGCGCAATCCCCAGATGCTGGGCCACGGCCTTCAGGCCCATGGAGGGCAGATCAAGTCGGCGCACGGCGTCCAGGGTGTCCACGATTTCCCGCCCCACGCAGGCCCAGTGCGGCGAAGAGCGGCCGTCTTGGACTTGCCAGAGCCCTGCTGGACCACCAGGCCGGCTGAAGTTGAGCGTCAGCCCATGAACTGCGGCCCGCCCCAGCAGGTAAGGCAGGTCGAATCGCATGAGGTTGTGGTTCTCGATGACGTCCGGGTCGCGGGTGGTGATGACGGCCATGAGCGTCTGAATCAACCCTGGCTCGTCCTCTGGCCGCGCGGCCTCAAGCACCTGTTCAAAGCCTCGGTTGTCGCGCACCGCCACCATGAAGATGCGGCCCGTCTCTGGTGTGAGACTGGTCGTCTCCAAATCGAATTGCAGCCTGTGCACATCGTCAAAGGTCAGGCCCTTGAAGGAGGTGCGCCCGGAGGCCATCAGGTACTGCTCGGTCGCGCCCACCGTGTAATAGCCAGAGAGATCGTGCAGGCTGGTCACCCGCCGTCCCAAACGCCGCTGCGCCCCGTTCAGCACCGCTTGTCGCAATGCTCGGCCATCCTGAGCACTGAGGAGGTACCGCAGGCTGCCTTCCGGGCCAGGCACCTCCCGTGCACTGAAGGCGGCTTGATCATCGTCTGTCAGTCTCTTTCCCAGATGCTCGATGTCGGCCAGATCGCGGGCATACAGCCAGGGGCGGAACCGCGCGCGCTCCAGCCGAACCTGGGAACCGTCTCGGCGCCAAATCAGCGCACGCCCAGACAGGTCGGCATGGACCGACACGATACCGGGCGTCGGGTCGGACCCGAACACCAGAGGATCAAGGGCGGACGTGGCCGCCACCTAATGGGTCACGCGGCCCACCGGACCGGCGAGGTCGCGCACGGCGGCCGCCACGCCCGCCAGCATCCCCGCCGTGGTGGCGCCCTGCTCCAGGCCCAGCCAGGCCGCCGAGTGCAGGGCATGGTAAGCGGCTTGCAGCGGGGCCTTGCGCGCACGACTGACTTCCGCATACCAGTCTTGACCGTAGCCCACCACGTCGGTGTGGGGAAAGCCCGCCAGGACGGCCAAATCCTGGGCATGGCGCTCGATCTGGTCGGCGGTGGCCAGCAGCAGTGCCTGGTTCAGGGGCGCTTCCCCGACGACGGGGTTGAACTCGATGCAGGCCAGGACGCGCAGGGTGGTGGCGATGCAGGTCTCGAAGGTCTGCTGGTTGTGCACAGAGGCGGTGGGGTATGGGGCGGCGCCTCGAACAGTCATGCCTTCAGCGTGGCGCTGGGCAGGTTCCGCGTCAAGCGTTGAGGTCAGCGGAGGGCCCTTGTGTCTTGAATCCCGACCAGCGTGAAGGCCTGCGCGTGCTTAGCCATGAACGGCTCTCAGCTCGGCCGCCAGGCTCAGGACTTCGGTGGCCACCAGCTGCGTCAGCGGCTTTGGGCCCTGGTCATTGCGGGCTTCCTTTTGACTTAGATGCCCGACTGATCGGGAGATTTACGCCTCTCAAATGACAAGCAGCCGTTCACAGACAGGAATGACGCGCTTTACGACTCCAGCATGATTTCGGAAGTGGCGTCAAGAACGGTAATGGTGTCGCCCGCCGCACGGGGCCAAGGCCACACAATCGTTGTTTCAAAAGCCATCGTGAAATCTTCAATCGGAAGATCAGCAATGGCCGCCTCCTCCCCATAGTCCAAATCTTCACCGCCCTTCTCCTCTTCGTATTGTGCTGCTTGAGGCGCAGCTTCTGCGATGCGACGCCAAACCTCCCATTCTTCCTTTGATCGCCTGTTGTTGTTGGCAAGCAAGAGCATTTCAAGTGCGCGAGAAGGGCTTACGTCGCATGTCAGTGCAAGACCGTAAATAATCTGCGTGGTTCTCTCGTGCAATTCAAAAGTGTATTCCTTGAGTTCCATTTTGTACCTCAACTGTACTGGAGAGGGTCGAAGGATCTATGTTGAGTGTCAACGTCGTCTGAACGAGAGGGTCAGAGCGTTTTCCTTCCAGAGGGCTATCAATCCACATCTGGCAAAGCGTCAGCGGCCGCCTTCAATCGAGAACGGTTCAGTTTGGCGTACCGGCGCGTGACGTTGCTGTTCTTGTGGCCCAGGGCTTCCTGCACTTCCTCCAGGGAGCGGCCCACATTCACCAGATTCGTGGCGAAGGTGTGGCGCAGCTTGTGAGGGGTGGCCCGCGCCGCCGGCACATTCGCCCGCACCGCCACCCGGTGCATCATCGCCTGCACCGTGCGAACCGGAATCGCTTTGCCATTCGATAGATGCACAAATACCAGCGGACTATGCCCTCTGGCCTGAATCTTCCGCACCCGGAGCCACTGGTAGAGCGCCCGCTGCGCCGTGGCACTGAGGGGAATCAGCCGCTCCTCGTTCCCCTTGGCCACCACCCGCACCGCCGTCGGCAGGGGGTCGCCGCCCTGGTGCTCCACGTCGCTCAGCTTCAGGTTCAGGGCCTCGCTGATTCGCAGGCCGGTGCCGTACAGAAAGGCCAGGATCGCCCAGTCTCTCAGGCCCTTGTCGTCGTTGGCGTTCTCGCGGGCGGCGTTCAGGAGGCGAGACAATTCCTCTTGGCTGAGCGGCTGTGGCAACTTCGATGGGAGCTTGGGACTCTTGAGTTCCGCTGGCCCGCGCTGCATCGCCAGCTTCTCCACGTCTTCCAGGTAACGCCACAGTTTCTTCCAGCTGCTGACCAGTCGCCGGGCCCGCGCTGGGGCGGGGCGGCCCTGCTGCATGTAGACCCGCAGTTCGCGTGCCCCGATCTGCTCCCACCCGGTCAGGTGCTCGTACTCGGTCAGGAGCCAGTTGGCGAGCTTTTCCGTATCCGCGCGGTACTGCCGCACGGTGGCCGGGCTCAGGGCCTCCTCGTGCAGCAGGTAACCCTCAAAGGCGGGTAAAGCATCAAACAGACTCAGCGGCATTTCCCCCTTTTGCTGATGGTACAGAAGCGTTCGGGTTGGGGGCCTCAATGTCCGGGTGCAGTTGGTGGTTGACGGCCCACGCCTGCTCGTATTTCCAGCGGCCCTCCTCGGTGATCTGGACGCCGTGCAGCCGGTGGCCCAGGACTAGCGCGCTCCGCCGTTCCTCCTCGGTCAAGAGCCGCGAGACCTCCTCAAACCACCGGGGGCGCGACCCTCGGAAGCGCAGTAGCAGCAGCCACATGTCCCAGCTGACCCCGCCGTACCAGCTGCCGCCTCGCTCGTCCCAGAGGCCCTGGTCCCCCGCCCGATAGCCAGCGGCCAGGGCCTTCCACGTCGCCCGTGACAGCGCGCCTTTGGGCTTGGGCGCGGGCTTCTCGCCCTTCAACTCGCGGGCGTGCTTCCGGCCTGCAGCGGTCAGGGTGATGTGGGGCAAGGGCTGATCGGGGTGGCGGTAGGTCGGCCGGTGCTGCACGGTCAGCAGGCCGCGCCGGGCCAGGGCAGACCAGGTGGACCCGCTGCCCTCGTCGGCGCCTTGGCACTCGGTTCTGAGCATGGTCGGGATGGGGCCGCCCAACCCGTGCAGCACCCCGAACGGCAGGGCCCGCCAGTCGCTCGCCGGTCGGCGGGACTCGTCAAAGTCGCCGCGCCCGAAGGCCAATTTGTGCCAGCGCTCCTGATGCTGGTCCACCTCCAGCGCGGCCAGCAGGTACTGGCGTTGTCGGTCGTTCAGAGGCTCGGCCATCAGACTGGGTCAGGGTGCCGTGTGGAGCGGCCGAAGGTGCGCCACGATCAGAACCACCAGATCGAAGTTGGTGCGGTCGGCCGTCCAGGGCTTGAGGGTTGAGCCGCCCTCCGGATAGTGGAACGCCTGGGTGAAGCAGCCCTCCGCTCCGTCCTGTACGGTTCTGAGGACTACGATGTCGCCGGCAACCGCCCCGAGCACCTGGAAGTCATCGGTGTCTTGAATAATGCGGACTGTATCGCCATACCACCACGGCACCAGCTCGGTGGAGTGCCCCTCATGTGGCCGGTTGTTTTTCAGCACGGGGAGAGGCGGCGACGGCCACGGTTCGCTGGCGAGGAGGCGCAGCGTCTCCGGATGCACCTGGTAGCTGCCGCAACTGTGCTGCACGAAGTGCCCGTCCATGAGGGACTGAAGATGGACCATCGTCGTGGGCAGGTCGGGGGGATCGGACAGGGTCTCGCTGAGTTCCTCCGCGCTGGGCGCGCGGGACAGCTGGTCTGTCAGGGAGGCAATACTGTGGGCCAAGTGGCGGGTGACTTGGGGCAGCGCGTGCCAGGTGTCTGCGGTACGGGTCATGTGGGCTCCGGGTCGGTCGCCTCGGGGGCGGGTCGGTTCAAGGCGTCGAGCAACTGAGTCAGCGCCGGCGCACGGGGGGAAGAGGCGGGCGTGTGGCCGGCGAGAGCATCCAGCTCGGGAAGATCCAGAACGACACCGAACCCCTGAAGCTTGGCTTGGAGGTGCATTAGGGTCAGCCCGCCGCCGTAGGGGCCGGCCAGAGCCTGCGGATCATCGAGGTTGCTGTACACCAGCTTGCCTTCCTGCTCCACGATGAGGAAATAGTAGCCAAGTGGGGCGTCCCAGCCATAGGACAGGGTGAGGTCGTCTTGCTGGAGCACCGGCATCTCAGTTCACCGCCCGGTCGCGGACTTCGCGCTGCTCGCGCTCGAAGTCCGCCCAGGTCTGAGCTTCTTTGACTTCAACGCGGATGCGCCCGTGGTACTCGTCGGAGGTGTCGCCTTCCGCCGTGACCTCCAGCAGCAGTCGGCGTTTGTTGCCGCCGTGGGTGGCCTGCGCCCACAGCTGCGCCAGGAACTCGGCGTGGACGCCACCCCAGGAGCAGCCGGCCACAACGTCAGCCTGGCGGCGGAGCATCTCGGCGGCGATCAGACGGGCTTCATCGGGGGAATGGCCGCAGCGCTCCAACATCTCGGCCATCGCGTTGAGCATCAGTTCGGTCTGTTCCTTCATGGGCGATCACCTCCTTCTCTATTGGCAGAATATCACAATCAGTTTCGTATTACGTAAAATATTAATTTTATTCATTAGGAGTGATGGGACCAGATGGTGAGACTTTATCCGTTGCTATCAGGGCTTACGGGTTTCAGTCAATCTGGAGCGAAGAGGCCTTCAAAGAAGCAATTGCGTAAAACGCGCTCAAGTTGCGTAAAACTGACGACCGCACAGGAGGCCCAGGAAGGCCCTTCAAATTCAGGTTGGGGGGTCAAGGAGGGGATGCGCTCCCCTTGACCTTGCTGGAGCAGTGGTCCTATGCTGACGGCCGGTCCGTGGTCACCCACCCTCCCCGACGCCCGGTGAAGGCCATGAGGTACAGCTCATACAATCGCCCGCTCTCAGCTGAGGGGTGGTGGAACCGGGGAGCACCGCCCGTCGCCTGAGGACGGTCTATGAACATACTCGCACTGCACAAGCGTCGCGCGACGCGACTCCACGCCTGCCTGCATCTACAGTCTCCAGCGCTCACCCGCAGCCACGCTCTGGAAGCCATTGCTGCTGCACACGGCGTTTATCGCTGGGCGGCTCTGCGGGCTGCCCCTGACCACCCTGTGCTCCCGCTGTCTCAGGCCCGCGCGGCCGCCGTGACCCGGTTGGCGGAGCTGCACCACCGGATTGATCCCCTGCTGATCCCTGACGACGTGCTGTGTTGTGAGCCTGGCCTGGACGCTGAGACGGCCTTGCGGCAGATCCTGCCAGCCCGCTGGCAGGACTGTCCTCTGCCGCTTTCTGGTTTTGACCGACTGATTGTCGATGAGCACCGCCCTCTGTCCCTCACGCGACTGGGTCGCCCGGCGCTGGACTTAAGTCCAGAACGGGTGACAGCCTGGGACATTGATGACATGGTGGAGGGGCTTGGTGGGCTGCATGAGGAGCGCGCCGGCTTGCCGGGCACCTTCCTGATCGCTCGGGGGGCTGACATCGCACCCGACAAACTGACCCTGTATTTCAACCATGACCATGGCCGCGTGGGTCGCACGCTCTATCAGCGTTTAGGGCCTGCTGGCCATGCAGTGATCATTGGCCCCTCCCACGATTATCTGGGGCCGCGCCTGCGCGATGTGGCGCGGACCGCATTGGAACAGGGTGCCGACGTGCACACGTTCGAATGGACAGGTGGTCTGACGGGTGCAGGAGCAGCACCGGGCCCAGGCCTCCAAGGCATTCGGCGCGTGGTAGCAGACGATTTCGGGGCAGCGCTGCGCACCTTGTCACCCCGCGCTGGTCGCCGCACGGTGGCCATCGTGGAAACCCAGGTGATGTATGACGATGCGGTGCAGGAGGCCCATGCCCGCGCCATCGTGGAACTGGCGGCCCGTGAGGTCCAGGTCATCGTCGGCGCCTACGCACAGGATGTGGAAAGTCTGCGCGAGTTGCCTGGAGGCGCCACGTTGCTCAGTGACCGTTGGGCGCCGTCCATTTTCATGACAACGCAGTTGCCCCAGCGTCCGTAGCGGTCATTTTGGTGAGGGTGCGGCAGGAAGCTCACTCTCACCTTGACGCACAGGACACCCCTATATAAGATATGGAGTATGGGTACTGAGCGGGCAACACTGAACGACATGAAGTTGGTGCGCCACCTGTATGACGATCTGGAGGCTGAGCACTACGGGCTGGCACTCGGTCGTAAGTCGGGCCTGAGCACCGCGGCCCTTTACACCTCTTTGGCCCGCTTGGAACGGATGGGATGGGTCGTGGCTCGCTGGGAGGATATTGATCCAGTCAGTGCTGGACGCCCAGCTCGCAAATATTTTCGCCTCACAGAAACTGGAATTACTGGCTACCAAACCAATTTGCAGGCCCTGACATCGCCTGCTCTGAGAGGAAAACTGATATGAAACGGGCTACTTCTACTTTATACTTGTCGACTATACTCAGCGATCCCGACTTCGCAAAGAGCTTGCGACAAAATTGGGATAACGAAGTTGATGAGCTCATATTGGAAAGGGGGGAGCAAACACCATTCCAATATGGTGTGGGCATCCTACTGCACACCATTTGGGAACTCCGTCGTTGGCCCGATCTGAGCGAGAGGCACAGATACTCTCTCATTAGTTTAGGTGCCCGTGCCTACTACACATTGAATATTCTCGTGGTGACCTCGTTGGCCGTCAACGATGTAATCCATGGATACTTGGCTTGGTTTGCCGCCCTGCTGGTCTTGGTCAGCATGTCCCCAACGATGTATTCCGGATGGTCGAGCGATCCTTACGGCTTTAACCTTCCTCGTTTAGTGAAGTCTCGACAGGTCTTCATGCTTAAGATTGGCATTTTTGGCTTGATTCTTTTGCTGCTTACGGCCCCTTGGTGGTTAAAAGTCTTCCCGTTGTTCTTTCTGGGCCATATTATTCGTATCACTCACGGAGAGCGGATAATGGACTGGTGGGCTGGCTTTACTTGGCGTCGTTGACGCTTATGCCTTGCGCCAGCGCTATCACTTTCTTGTAATGCTTGTTCACTCGGTAGCCTAAATGTGCTGCGCTGCGTGCATGGTCACGCAGTGCGCACTTTTTAATTAGGCCCGGCGGAATGAATTTCAGGTTCGCCTTGGTGCAGGTCTGAAGCACCCGCAGCCGCAGGGCATCGAGCGTGTCATAGGGGAACATTCGTTTGCTCTGGGTGCCGGCCAACGTCTCTGGATAGAGAGGGTCATACCCAGCCTGGTGGAGCAGCCGCTCCAGGGCAGCGGCAGCCTGGGCGGTGAGCGGCGTGACCACGTCGTCGCGCAGGAGGGTCCGCTTCTCTGGATTGAAGGCACTCCACTTCAGACGCAGCAGGGTGGTCATGGGCAGCGCATGGTGCCAGACCAACAGCAGGGCAGCGAAGAGGTTGGGATCGCTTTTGGCAGCCTTGAGCAGCTTTTCGATGGCCGCTTTGGGCGGCAGCGGGTCGCTCCGGAGTTCAACCGAGGGGAGTTGGAAGTCCACCAGGGGGTCACCGTGTAGCAATTCCAGCTTTCGCAGGGCGCGGTAGAGGGCGCGGAGGGCGGTGACCCGGCTGATGCGCGTGTTGCCTTTAGCCTCGGTGCCGTCGATGTTGGTGAGGATGACCCGTTGAAGCCAGGGCTGGAAGTCCGCCGGTGGCCGCAGCAGCGACACGTGGTCGCGGCGGGCGGCTTCAAAGATGGGACGCAGGTTGCTGATCAGCTGGGGGGCTCGGCCGGGGAGGCGGTCACGTTCGTGGAGGGCGGAAATCAAAGTGTCGAGCTCCAACTCGTGCAGGGCCTGGGTGACTTTGCGGGCGAGTTCGTCGGTGGAGAGTTCCTCAGGCATGAAGCATTATCTGATAACGGATATGAGCAATTCAACTCTCGTTCCCTCGTCTAGCACATCTTCACGCCGTTGATGCACGCACAAAGTACCTCCATAAACCGCCTCGTCCCCATTCCTTCCGTTAGACCAGTGGCAGATTCACTGCCACTGATCGCTACATGCGCACCACCCTCTGAGGACTCTTAGTGCACTGACATCCCGCCATTACGGCCGGGTGTTGAGGTCCGTGCCAAATTGCTGATTCAGGAAGATGGCCAGGGCCTGCGCGAACCGCTGATGCGCGAAGCTGCTGGGATGAATCCCGTCCAGGCTGAAGCTCCGCCCGAACGGAGCCGCCGCCGTCGGAATCAACGGCCGCCCCGGCAAGCTGTCCAGCACCGTATTGACATCAAAGACTGGAATGGAGTTGGCCGCCGCCAGTTCCCGGATTGCCTGGTTGTATCCCTGCACGATCTGCTGCGCCTGGGTGTACTCCGTAGCCGTCAGCGCGTCTGGACTGGTACAGGACAGAGGCTTCTCCTTACTGGCCTTGG
Organism: Deinococcus arboris; assembly: GCF_009755355.1. Classification (GTDB taxonomy): domain Bacteria; phylum Deinococcota; class Deinococci; order Deinococcales; family Deinococcaceae; genus Deinococcus; species Deinococcus betulae. Next base: position 27,164 of record NZ_WQLB01000015.1, read on the forward strand.
CCACAGTCAAGGTCCCAAAGTACGTTTCCTGCCCCTGGCAACTGGCATCCACCAGGCCACCCAAGCGCAGCAGCCGAACCGGCACCAGGGCTGGTACCCGCGTCATGTCCGGCAGCGTCATCAGCACCAGGTGCTCCACCCCACCGTCCAGGAGACGGGTGATCAGTTCAGCGTAGTCTGCCCGGAATTGAGCCAGCGGGGTGGCCTGATCAGGTTGCCCGCGTAGGGTGGGCAGCAGCGCGTCGTTGTTCCCAATCCACACGGTGACGAACTGCGGTCGCAGCTTGAGGGCGGCCTCTAGTTGCGTGGTGCCTGGGCCCAGGACTGCGCGGTACAGGTCGGCGTCATAGAGCAGGGGGTCGGGGTCCTTGACCTGCGTATCAGTGCTTCTCAGCACGTCGCCCACCTTGGCACCGGGCACGGCCACGACCATCGCCTGAACGTCCGGGTGTGCCCGCTGGCAGTTCTTGACACCGCTGACACCAATGGGTGGGGGGCACCCTGGGGCAAGCACCTCAGGCATGGGCGTCTCGAGGCCGCCCCGCTGCCCCAGCAGGTGAGCGTAGGACGCATTCTGAGACTCGGCGGTCAGACCACCAGACTGGAACCCCGCAGTGATGCTGTCGCCCATCGCCACATAACGGGTAAAGGGCGTGGCGTCCGGGCGGGGGGTGTTAGACAGGGCGGGCGTGCAGGCCGTGAGGAGCAGAGTGAGGGTAACGAGCGCGGCTTTCATGGCACCACCTCCAGAAGAACGCATCAGCAGCTCGGGGCTGCCAGCGAGTTCGGGTATACCACAGCGCCTTCAGCGCGCCCGCTGCCCCTACACTTACACCGTACCCAAGCGATCACGACACCCGATTGACGCTGATTTCCTCGTCTTCCTTCTGTGCGTCCTCTCTCTTCACCGAGGTGATCTATGAACCGTTTTCGTGCCTGGCCCGTCCTGCTGACCGCCCTTACCTCCCTGCTCACTTCACCTGCCCTGGCCCAGAGTGGTCAGATCGCCGACGGCACCTGGACCCTGCGCGAACTCCGCGACGCATCCGGCACCCAATCGTTCGGCGGCTTGGACGCGCCGACCCTGCGGCTGCTGGGAACGGGAATCAGCACGGACGAGGGGACGCAAGTGTCGGGGTCGACCGGCTGCAATACGTTCAAGACCACGGCGATCTTCACGGCCCAGACCCTGAAACTCCGCCCGCTGATCACGACGCGCCGGGCCTGCCCGGCGCCGCAGTTAGCGCTGGAGCAGCGCTATCTTCAGGTGCTTCAGGGTGCGCGGGTGTATGTGCGCCAGGGCACGACCCTGACGCTCACCACTGGACGTGCCCAGGCGATCTTCGTGTACGGCAGTGAGGCGTCGCGGCAGTTGGTGACCACCTGGAGGCTGGTAGGGGGCCAGGGCGAGCCCCCAGTGACCCTGAGCTTCACCGCCGATGGCCGGGTGAGCGGGTTCAGTGGCTGCAATACGTTTATGGGCCGCTACACCGTGGATGACCTGGCGCTGTCGGTGGGCCCACTGGTCACGACGCGCCGGGCCTGCGCGACCTCGGCGCAGCAGGCGCAGGAAATGCGGGTGCTGGGGCAGCTTGAGCAGGTCACGCGTCTGGAACTGAGTGGTCCACACCTGACACTGATCACCCGGGATGGACAGCGCATCCAATGGGCTCGGCCAGTCAATTAGGCGCAACACCATTTCGCACCCTACGCCTGGAAAGGCAAAGGATGCTTGGTGTCCGTAGAAAAGGGCTGCTGAAGCGAAGAGAATTGGTGAGGTAGCTCTCGTATCCATTTTCATGTACTGAACAGGCAGTTGGCCGAAACCTGCTTTCCCTCACACTGCCCCCCATGCCTCCATCCCCTCCACACCCTGCTTGGCGATCACGCCTGCGGCGCTTCTTCATCCACTCCCTGATCTTCGTCGCCGCCACCCTCCTCTTCCTGGTGGCCGTCATCACCGCCCTCCTCAAAGGCTGGCTCTCGGCCGATCAGACGGTATTCATCCTCTCCCTGGGCGGCATGGTCGGCGGCATCACCCTCATCGCCCGCTTTATGCTGCCCCGCATCAATCATCAACGCGACGCGGGGCTCGCCAAGATTCTCGCGGACGTCACGGCCCAGAAGTACAAGGCTGCGCCCGATGAAGCCTGGCTCTTCATCCGCCGTGGCTGGTGGACCCGTGACCGTCAGCTCACCCCCGCTGGGCAGCAAGTCCTGGCCAGCCTCCCAGCGGCCAAGGGACGGCGCTGACCCTCGAAAGCTGTGCTCCCTTGCTGCTCCATTCCGCTATGCTGCATCTACCCCGGAGGCTGGCCCGACATGTACAGCCAAAAGGGCACACCCCCCTGCGTCTGAGAGTCGCCAAACTTCGTCGCAGAAAGGGTGTGAGCGGACAAACTCGGTGTTGTGGGTCGACCCGGCCCGCAGGCCTTCGTCTGTGTTCATGGTACGCGGCTGAACACCCCCGGTCAACACAGCCCCTCGACCGGAGCCCCCAGGGTTTCCCCCCTGAATCCCGCGCAGGAGTCCCCTCGTGACGGTTCCGCCTGCCCCAGACCCCTCGGTCCGCATTCAATCCAAGGGTCACTACGCCTACGGCTTCACCATCCTCCCCAACGTCCTACGCGACCGCCTCATGCCCCAGGCCGGCACTGACGCCTGCACCCTGGCCTACTTGATCCTGTCCTGGGCCGCGGAAGGAACCCGGGGCGCTCGCCTGTCCGCACGCTACATCAAAGGCCTCACCCGTTGGTCACCCAAACGCCTCAAAGACGCCAAGGCGGCGCTGCTGGCGGCCTGGCCCGATGTCTTCGACCACCTGCCTGGGGATGCGCCCACCAGTCGCCCGGAAACCTGGTTCGTGGACTTCGACCAACTGAGCCTGCGGCATGCCACTTACCTGCAAGAAGTGCGCGCAGAACAGGCCCAGCGCCGGGGGCCAGGGCGGCCGAAAAAACCTGTAGCGACACCCGCCACAGGTATTTCCAGCCCCGAAAACCCTGTGGCGACACCCAACACAGGGTTTTCGCAGTTCCTGGCCGCCGGGGCCGAAACCCTGTTTCGACACGCGCCACAGGGGTGTGGCGACACCCGCCACAGGCCTGTGTCACGTGTCGCCACACTCAAAGACATAGAAAAGACAGAACAGAAAAGAGGAGAAGGAGAGAGCGCCCTTTCAGTTTCGCTGGACTCCTCCTCAGAAGTCGCTGCGCGAACTTCAACGGCGGCCGCCCATGACACTCCAGGTCCTGGGCCTGCAGGGGTGGTGCCGCCTGTCGGCGGGGCCGCTCACGCGGCCAGCGGGGAGGCTGATCCTGTCCAGGAACAACCTTCGTTCCCCACACGTCCACCCGAACACGTCCATGGCCTTGAAGAGGTTCCGGGCGGCGCGGCGGCCGTCGCGGAGCTGCGCCCCGTGCCGCGGGCCGAACTGGCCGCTCGGCCCCTGGCCGGCCAACGCAGCCCGGCTTTTGACCTGCTGGTGTCCTACGGCGGCGATCTGCTTCGCAAAGCCATCCAGGAGAAAACCCGCACCGGCAATCTGCCGCGCGCGGACGGGTGGCTGCGCCTCACGCTGGGCGAGATCCACCACGCCGGCCGCACGGCGGAGCGAGAAGCCGAGCGCACCATGAGCAATGTGCAGACCCTCTTCTACCGCGCCCTCGACCGCTTGATCGGTGCTGGGCCCCAGGAAGGCGGCGCAGGAACGGTCATGGATCCAGGCCTGCGCGAGGGCGCACCGTGCACCGTCAAGGGGCAGCCGGGCGTGGTCCTGAAAGTCTCCTCCACCCGCTACACCATTCGCCTGGCCCATGACGAGGACGTGTACGTCGACCGCACCGCCCAGACCCAGCTGGCAACCCTGCAGGCCGTGGCCGGGCCAGCCGTGGTGGCACCGGTCGAAGCGGCCGGCGATCTCCAGCCGGGCGCGATCTGGCGGGACCGGACGGGGCACCTGGTCCGCATCGAGCGCTGGACGCCCACGCTGGTCTATTTGGACGGCCTGGCCCCCGTGCCGATGGCGAAATTTGCGACGGAGTACACGTGCCAGAGACCTGCGCAAGCATCGTAGGCACCCCAAAGCCCAGCGAAACGGTGAACCCGCTCCCCTGCCAGGTCTGGAATCGACATGCCAAAGTGCCGTCATGCGTGACGGCGAGATGGAGGTCAGAGAAGTCCTGGCGCTTACGGGCGGTTTGGCAACCGTTCGGCTGCCGGAGACCCGTGTGGAGACGTGGCACTGCGACGCCCTTCCTCCAGAGCTGGTCATTGGGGACCGGATGGGCGTCACAGCACAGCGGCAGACGGTGCTGCGGCCTCCGCTGACTGGGTTCCGCGCATGAACGTCACGGTGACCATTTCGCACGTGGAGACAGGGGAGGTCGTGGCTCATCTCGGGCCGTACGAATCGGCCCGTAACGCGCGGCTCGCCGCCGCTGACCACGCCGGCCAGGCCCTCACTTGGCAACGCGGAGAGGACACTTGGCTGGCTGAGAAATACCCTCTGGCTTACGGCGTGCCTGCAGACCCACCATCCAGCTTAGAAGAATGACTGTGAACTGTGTTGGAGCGACACACTGGGAGGAAGTGGACGACACACTGGGAGGAAAGCTGTCGAAATCGAGCGACACACTGAGAGGAAAACCGGTTCTTCTCCAGCGACACACTGGGAGGCTTATAGGGTACGCGAACGACACACCAGGAGGTTTGCGAACGATCATCCAGAAGGATTGCTGGCGACACACTGGGAGGGTGTTGAACACCCTGAGCGATACACCAGGAGATTTCAGGGCGCTGGCCGACGACACACTGGGAGGAAACCGCACGACACACTGGGAGGCTTTAGACTAAAAAATACGTCTGGGCCGATGTTCTCCATTTTCCCTTGATGATGACATTCAATTTTTAAAACAGTTCTTTTTGCTGTTAGGGACGGTAGACTGTCACCATCAGCAGCCCGTCCTCCCCCCCCTCCCGGTACGACGACCTGAACCTCGCAGGTCTCAACCTGATCGTTGCGCTTGATGCTGTGGAAATGACCTACTGGTCCATCACCACCGAGCAGGCGGGCCGGGTGGTGAAGGTCAGTTGTGAGGCCATGCCGCAATACCAGGTGCCACATGGCCTGGACAACGATGTCACAACCGCCCTGATCAACCTGTTCTTCGAGCAGGGCGAACCCGATGACGGTGTGCTGGTCATCAGTGTGTCTCAGCTTTTGAAACTGTGCGGTTGGCACAACAACGGCCGGTATATCTCTGCCCTGAAGACCTCCCTGCGCCGGCTGCACACCAGTTCATTCACCATTTCTGGTGGGTGGCGCGATGAGCCAAATCGCCGGTGGGCGCACGCCAGTTTTCATTTCATTGAGCGCCTGGGGTTTTCCACGGCTGATGAAGCTTCCAATTTTGACCTCCGGTCGATGATCACGCTGCGCCTGGCCGAAGACATCCTTTACAGCCTGCGCAGCGGCTACGTCAAACCGCTCGATACCACATTCATGGGTAAGCTCAAGCGCCCCCGCACACGCGTGCTCTACCGGGTGCTGGACGCTGCACGATTTCAACTGGAGCGGGTGGGCGCCTCCCACGACACCCTGGATGTCAATGTGCTGGCCTGGGCAGATCAGTGCAAGATTCCTTCGCAGGGGGAAGCCTGGCGGGTCATCAAGGCTCTGAAAGGACCCCATGAAGAGCTGACCAAACGTGGCTACTTGCGTGCCGTGGAGATCACCGGCCGAGGGCGCGACCAGCGTCTGCGGTATGAATTCGCGCGGGAATTTGTGCCCATCGATCCAGCGGTGGCCCGGCGGCTCAAGGGGTACGGCATTACCGATGGTGGGATTCGCCGTCTGTCTCAGACGCACAGCCGCGTCACCTTGATGAAAGAGATGGACCGCTTTGACGAACTCGTTCGAACGAAGCTCCTGGTGGTCAAAAAGACCAAGGCCGCGGCCCTGATGTATCTGTTGCAGCATCCAGATGAATATCCTTACCCCAACACGCCGCCGGAGCGCCCCAAGCCTGCAGCACGGCTTCCTGTGGATGAGCCAGGGTCTGTGGATGCCGCGGCCCAGTTCGCAGATCTGACGCCAGAAGCCGCAGCGGAACGCCTGATCAGCTACCTCAGTCCCCATTACCGCCGGTTGCTGCTTCCCTCGGACTTTGATGCGCTGCGGCATGCCGTCGTGTGTGAGCGTCTGAATGCAGGGGAGGTGGCCACAGAGGCCCTCGCCGCCGTCAGCCGGTTGGATCGCGAGGGCTTCATCAACACGTTGCGCGAGCACCTCCTGCGCTGACGGTTCAAAGCCCAGCGCTGAACACCACATTCAGGGCCAGGCCACCGGCAATCCCCAGCCCGAAGACCAGGGCGCTGATGGGCAAGACGGTCCAGAGAGGATGAACAGGCATTTGCACCTGCGGGATCAGAGCGCTCCGCCAAGTCAGAGCCAGACCAAGGCGAAGAGCGGCAGACGGTAATGAAGCAGGCAGACGCCAACCTGGGCTGCTCCTGGCATTACGGTCGTTACGGGCGTCTGCCAACCCCACATCCAGCCTCCCGTCAGTGTGAGGCTCCACCAACTCAGCTCTCGCCAGGCGTACATCTCAATCTCCTTGTTGACTAGATGCCGCTGGACGGACGCCGACCATGCCAGCGATGCCTGCCGCACACAGCAGCGTTGCGCCCACCATTGACCAGCTGACTCCTTCAATCTGAGTGGAAGCCGGCCACTGCGACTGAAGAGCTATCAGAGCCACGCTGTGCTGGGCAGCCAGTGCACACAAGGCCCCACCGGCCCCACACAGCACCGCCGCGACGCCCTGATCGAGAGGAGTGGAAGCGTCCAGTGTCCGGATACGCAGGTGGCCGTCGCGCCAGCCCAGGGCGCCCAGCAGCGCCGCGCTGACGCTCAGCACCAGGGGTGTAAGCACAGGCGGGTGCCCCAGAAGCCCATCCGCGATGAAAGCCGCGGTGGCAAGCCCGAAGGTCAGGCACAGGCGCTGGGCGAACGAGGCAGGCATGCAGTCACTGTACGGCGCGTGTCGTTTTCTCCACAGGCGCCGTACATTCCGCTGACGGATTGACGTCCAGGTCCGGGTAGTAGCGTTCCAGCACCAGGGCGACATACGCCGGATCGGCATCGGGAAAGGGCACGAAGCGCGCGCAGAGCGCCGCAGCCACATCCCGTTCATACCAGCCGTCCTCGTGACGAACCGAGACCGGAATGGCCTCGTTCGCCGCCGGCGTCAAGTGATACCCGCCGTGGCGGCCCGTCACCACAAAGGTCACGCCCGGCTGCACTGCTTCCACTTCCAGGATCGTGCCCCACGGACTCTGTCCGTAGAGTTGAGGCGAGAAGCGTGGCACGTTCTGGTCAAGCGTAGGGCGGTCAGTCCACTGTGGATCAGTCATGAGACACCTCAGGTAGCAGTCGAGGGACCCGCTGGGCCGACCGGCCCTGGGTCAGGTGATGGGCCAGGTGGGCCACCAGCAAACAGACGGGCACCGCCAGCAGGCCACTTCCGGTGACTCCAATAGAGTTCCAGCCCAGCCACACAGCAGCCACCATCACGGGAAAATGGGTGGCATACAGGGCGTAACTGCGCTCCCCCAGCCATTGGGCCCAGCGCTGCTGGAAGAAGGCAGGTTGGAGGCCTTCAAGGGCCAGCAGCACTCCAGCGGCCCCAAGCGCGGTCAGCCAGCGCAAATACGCATCGTCACTGCCCAGGACATGCCGGCACAGGAGCACGCCTGCACCCAACACACCCACCAGCGGCAGGAGCCGGGCCGGCACTTGAGGCGGCTGGAGGGCCAATAGCACCCCCAACAGAAACAGGGGCATGACCATCAGGGGCCAGAACACGAAGACCATGCCGAACGCCAAAGGCAGGCTGATGAGCAGGGCGGTCCAGCCCCAGCGGCGCGCCGCCCAGACCATCAGGGGCAGCAGCGCACTGGCGTAGAGCTCGATGGCCAGGGTCCATAGGGGGGGGTTGACGCGGTTGGCCTCGAACCAGCCCCCCAGGCCGAGCGTCAGCACGCCCTGGAGGTCTAGGCCGGTTAGGGGCTCGGTCAGGATGGGCAAGAGCCCGTGCGGGGCCAGATCAGCGGGCAGACTGGCGGCGAGCGGCCGGGCCAGGCCGAGGCCAAGCACAGCACCCAGCAGGCCCAGGGGGGCCAGGCGGCGCAGGCGGGCGGCCAGGTAGGGCCACAGAGCCGGCCGGCGCACATAACTGCGGGCGACGACCAGGCCGCTCAGGACGAAAAAGACGTCGACGGCAGGGGCTCCGAAGTGCCACAGCAGATAGTCGAACGAGCTGGGCTGGGTGCGCCCAGGCAGAAAGGTGAGGGCGGCGACGTGGCTGAGCACCACGGCGAGCGCCAGCAGGCCGCGGAGACCGTCAAAGGCAAGCACACGGGGGTGTGGGGTGGACATGGGGGCGCCTCCAGAGCAACGTCGCGCGCCCCAAGGCTGTGGGGCGCACGACGCAGCTTAGGAAAGGTCAGGTTCCCGCCAGCCACCCAAAAAAGGCCGTCCTATCTTGCAGGGCTACAGGGCGTTTGCTTCGCTGAACGTGGTACACCAGAGCATGGGTGTTTCAGGCACAGACCTCGTCACTTGGGCTGGTGGCCAAGCCGCAACGACTCAACTTCCTGAGCTGGTGCGCAGACTCATCTTGGCCACGAGTCGCGCGCAGGTGAGTATGCGTGCTGGCGACGGCGTTCGCGAAGTGGGCTTTGACGGTATCGTCCACCTTGATACGCCGCACTCTTTTATTCCTCAAGGTGACTCGGTCTGGGAAATGGGCGTCAACGCTGATCCTCTCCGAAAAGCTAATGGCGACTACAGAACCCGCACGGATAAGCCATTAACGGTCACCCCGGCGGAAACCACCTTCGTTTTTGTGACTCCAAGACGGTGGCCAGAGAAAGGGGAATGGATTCAGCGCCGACTTGCGGAAAACGTCTGGCGCGACGTGCGCGTCCTCGACGCTGACGATCTTGAGAGCTGGCTCAGCACCGCGCCAGCCGTTGACACCTGGCTGGCCCCTTTGGTCGGTCACCTGACGGTCGGTGTCAGTACGGTCGAGCAGTTCTGGTCTCAATGGTCCGAGGCCACCAACCCGCCTTTTACCCCAGAAGTCCTGACTGTCGGCTGGAAAGACGACCCAGTGTCTACACTGCGCACATTTCTCGCGGCTGAGCCTGGTGCGCGCGGCCTATCAGGCGAATCGCCCCAGATGGCCGAGGCCTTCATCGCCGCCACCCTCATGGCGTGGCCTGGTGTTGAAGGTGAACAGGTCCGTGCCCGTACGCTGTTCGTCGGTCAGGAAAGCGCATGGACAAATGCCGTCGTCCAGGGTAAATCCTCTATCCTGGTGCCTCTCTTTCCCCAGCGCTCGCACGTTACCTCTGCGGTTCACCAGGGCCATCATGTCCTCGTGCCGCTTGGACGGCGTGACGGCAGTATCAGGCAGGTGATCGTGCTTAGCCGTCAACAGCGGCGTGTCCTTCGAGAGGCGCTTGTCCGTATGGGGGTGCCTGAAACTCAACTCGAATCCCTCGCCACACTCGGCCGCCGAAGCCTCCTGGCCCTTCGGCGGCGCTTGGCCCATCTTGAAGCGGTTCATACCCCTCCCTGGGCCGGCCAAAACCTAGTCGCCCCTATGCTGGCTGGCGCTTGGATCGATACACAATCCGGCGACCAGCAGGCCCTGGCACAACTGGCGGGTGAGCAAGACTACGCGGCAGTTCAGCGAGCGGTCATCGGCCTGGCACAGCAGAATGAGCCCCCGCTCCGGCGCACCGGTTCAAGTTGGCTCCTGACATCCAAGGAGGACGCCTGGACCCTTCTGGCACCTACCCTGATGGAAGCCAACCTCAACCGCCTCGTAAACGTTGTCCAGACCGTCTTAGGCACTGTTGACCCAGCATTGGCTCTGCCTGCTGAACAACGACCTATGGCGGCGCTCTATGGGAAGGTTCATCCTTACTCGGAGTTGCTGCGAGAAGAGTTGGCCGACACGCTCGCTTTGATGGGGGCCCGCTCCGCTGACACGTCCTGGTACCTTCTCGAATCGCCTCAAACCTACGTGGATCAGATTGTTCGCTCCCTCCTGAGCACCCGTACAACGGATGCCTGGACTTCCCTGGCGCCGGCTTTCCCTCAATTGGCCGAGGCCGCTCCAGACGTGTTTTTGACGGCTGTTGAGCAGGCGCTGGCTTCAGGCACGCCCTCTTTGGTCGACCTCTTTCAAGATGCCAAATCGCAAGTCTTCGGCCATTCTTCGCCACACATTTTCTTGCTGTTGGCGTTAGAAGGGCTCGCTTGGTTGCCAACCTTTTTCAGCCGCGCGACGTTGCTCCTCGGCCGCTTGAGTGACTTGGACCCAGGAGGCCAAACCCTCAATCGGCCGTCCAACAGCCTGGCCGAGGTATTCAGTCCCTGGCTCAGAAACACGGATGTAGGAGTCGCAGACAAATTGAGAGGGGTAGATGTCCTGCGCGAACAACTGCCAGACGTTGGCTGGCGCCTCATGCTGGCCCTGGTGGTCACTGACGGGGTGAGTGGTCGAACCAGGACGCCGAATTGGCGTGATTGGGGACAGGATCTGCCGTGGCAACTCCCGGAAGAACAGATCATCGAGATGCTTGCCGAAATCAGAAACCGACTTCTGCAAGATGCTGGGGGTTGCAGTGACCGGCTGTTGGGATTGCTTCAGGAGTATCGGCATTTCGACCCCCTCCAGCAAGACACTCTCTGCCAGGCCATTCACACGGCAGCCCAAGCCCCAGACGCCCAGACAGTCATTTGGGAGGCACTTCGGGAATTTGTCGCCTCTCAGTATGAATTTCCAACGGCGCATTGGGCTATAACCGGCGGGCCACTGCAGAAACTGGAACAGTTGCGGGACCAACTCCAACCAACGGATGTGATCGCCAAGAACAAGTGGGTCTTCAGTCAATCCCCGACACTAGGTCTTCAAACTCATCCCATAGATTTTGGCAAGCACCACGAGCTGTGGATGCAGGCACAAACGACAGCTGTTGCCGATGTCTTGGCCAGCGCACAAGCAGACGGCATTCAGAGCCTGTTGGAGAACAGCGACCCTAGTGCGGCGCAAGCCATCGGCCAGGCCGTTGGCCGACTACCTCATACCCTGTTCAATGACCCACAGAGCCTGTTGACCTTCATTCAGACCAGTCCACAGGGCGCAGGCTTTGCCGCAGGCCTGCTCCTGGCTTGGCGTTTTTCGCAACGTCGAAAAGAGATCACGGCGCTGCTCACTCGACCTGAATTCACTGCCAGAGCAGCGGCGGAGCAGGCTTTCTTGCTTCAGGCGTTGCCCGCTGACACAGAGACGTGGTCACTCGTTCAGAGCCTTGGCGGGGAGGTGGCGCAGGCTTACTGGCAGCAAGTCTCTGTCTTTGAGGTCGGCCGCGAGTCGACAGAAGCGGCTGAAGAGGCTTACCGCCAATTCCGAACCTACGAACAGCACACGACTGCCTTCTATTTAGCTCAGCTGCGGTCCCTCGATCTACCGGGGCATGAATGGCTGAGCTTATTGGAGGCCTTCGAGGAGCAAGACGCTGCCTTCGTCCGAGATCAGGCCCACCACATTCGCGAGCTGCTGGAAGAGTTAGCCGAGCGGACTGACGTGGACCAATCGAAACTGGCCCAAACAGCATGGGCGTACCTTCCCCTATACGGCTACAGCCAAGCTCCTGCCGCGCTCAATCAAGCTTTGCTCGCGGATCCAGAGCTGTACGCCACGATATTCCTTACCGCGTTTCCTGGCGCAGCTGGACAAAGCGACGAAGATCAGGAGGGGAAAAAGCGCCGAGAACGGGCCGCACATTTGCTCTGGATGCTTCGGGGCGTGCCAGGCACAGCCAACGGTCAGCTTCCCGATGAGGCCACCCTGCACGCGTGGTACACCGCAGTGCAGGCACGGCTCAAAGCGCAAGACCGAGGCCGCATAGGCGACAGCCAGATTGGGCAATTGCTGGCCACTGCGCCCGCACAAGATGGGCAATGGCCGCCACCAGTGGTGTGCACCTTGATTGAGTTCGCCAAAAGTGAAGCGTTAGAGGACGGCTTTCGGCTGGGTCGGTACAACCTCAGGGGAGGCACCAATCGCGACCTCGACTCTGGCGGTGATCTGGAAAGGGAACTGGTGGCCCAATATCAGCAGCAGGCGCAAACTGTAGAGGCGCGCTGGCCCCGTACAGCGCAGTGTCTACGGGAGTTGGCTCAAATGTACGAACAGGAGGCCCGCCGCCATGATGACGACGCGGAGCTGACTCAGGACAGGTGGACTTGAGGACTCTAGACGCGCACATCGATTTGAGACCTTAACGGGAGAACTATTCAAGGCTGGAATTTGGGGTCAAGTGAGAGTAGGAACAGGAACTTACCCTAAGGGTCGACGTGTCCAGTTGGGGTATACCCCAGCCCCACACGGCAGCGCGCTGATGAACAGGGTATTGAGGTGTCAAGTTAGGGTCCCCTTTCGGTCAATCTGACAGGTGTCAGGGGATATCTGGATGTCAACTTGACACCCGCGATGGCGGTGGCTCTCTTCTTCGCACACGGTCTTTTCGACTCGAATTCACGATTGGCGCAAAATTGTACGGTAAGCGCAATTCTTCGTCTAAGACGCTGTTTTTCCTCTTAGGGTAAGTTTCTGTTCCTACTCTCACTTGAGGCCAATTTCTGTTCCTTGTTTAGTGCGACCTCTGAAGATGACGTTGGGGCTTTCCACTTGTTGGAATAACACCTCAGGTCAGCGATCAGATTATCCGGGCCCTCACCGACTGGGTCTGGTTAAGCTCTGATGGCATCAGCCTTGTCCTGTGCCAACAGTTCTGGATCAGTGGGTGCGCCTCGACTCAACGGCGCTGGTGCACGATGGCGTCGCCCACGAAAGTCGGCGGCCGCCACTGCCGGTTGAGCGGGCTGCTCGCGGCAATCTCCGCTTCGGTGTGCTGCGCCTTGGGGTGCAGGCCTGCGAGCTGCTCCGCCAGGAAGCGCCGCGCACGCACGTAGTCCAGCGTCAGAGGCTCCAGCAGTGACGCTGTCCCCAGGTCGGTCCCCAGCACCTCGACGGTGGTGGCCAGCGTGGCGGGGTCCGCGGTGAAGTGCAGCTGCGCGCGCTCCACGTCGGCGGGCGTCAGCAGCGGCGCCAGGCGGTCGCGGAACAGCGGGTCCGCCAGCAGGGCGGCCACGGGCAGGTGGCCGTCGAGCACCACGTGCAGGCGCGGCGCGCTGTGCGGGCGCAGCGCTTCGACGTTCAGGGCGAAGATCACAGGCTGCAGGGGGCTGTCCTGAATGGCCGCTTTCATGGTGTCGATGGCCTGGGTGTACGCGGCAAGCAGTTCGGTGAAGGTCATGGCAGCTCCTGGCCCAGCGGGCGGGTGAGAGGACTTGATCATAGACAACGCCTGCCTCTGCCGGGTGGGCAGGGGCAGGCGGACCAGGGGGCGCTACATAATTTCGGAGCCGATCCCCGGCGCGGCTGGGGGGGCCGACGACCGCTCAGCGGCGTGCTGGGCGGTCGCCTGGCTGGGGAACAGCAGCGTCAGGAGCAGGTGCCAGATGGACATGGTGGATTTCACCTCCTTGTGGCGCCACAGGGCGTGGCGTTCGGACTGTACTGGACCAGGTGGGCGGGCGAGGCGTCACTTGACCACGGGTGGCGGGTTGGTGGGTGCTGTCTGACCTTTTCGGCACAGTGTCTGTGTCGCCTTCTTGGCCGTCAGGCCCGCTGTCAGGGCTGGAGACGGGTGCCCTGTGCAGCAGGCTGGAGGGCTGGAAGCAGGGTCAGCTGGGGGGGCGTCGCCCGGGCCTGGACGTCAGGGAGCAGCGGCCCGATGAAGTCAGGGTCTCCCGGTTGGGGCACCCTGCTGACCTCTGGGGTGGCCACGGGCGTCTGTGTGACCGGCTGAACGGTGACCGCCTGGGCCTGGCGCCGGGTGTCCTGTACCTCGACCGTCTGTGGCGGCTGGGGGACCAGGACAGGCTGGTCGCGGATCTCCACGATCTGTGGCCTGGGCAGGGCCATCGGCGAGGCGGGTGGAGTCCAGGCCTGGAGCACCTGGGGCAGGGGCGTGAGGCCGTCCAGGAAGGCCAGGGTGAAGGTCTTGCTCCACTGCTTGGCCTTCACCCCCTGCCGGGCCTCGACCCGACCCTGCCCCGCCGCGACCGCTGTCTGCGTCCACTGGGCGCGTGTGCCGGACGGCAGCGCCACTACGCGGCCGTCCTGGTACCGCAGGCGCAGCTCCAGTTCACTTGGCGCGTCGCCGTTGAACAGGCGCAGGGTGGCGGGCCGCGCCAACGTGAAGGTGCCTGCCGGCCGCCAGCCCGAACCCTGGACCGTGGTGTTCACGCTCGTCGCCTGGACGGCCACGGGCCCGCTGATCCGCACGCCGGACGTGCGTTTGGCGAAGCTCGCTACGGTCATGCTGAGGGTGTAGCGGCCAGGGGTCAGCGGCCCGGAAAAGAGCGTGGTCTGGCCCAGCACCCCTGGGGCGAACATGCGGGTGAAGAGCACCGTGCCCTGCGCGTCACGCAGCACATAGCTGGTGTTGGGGGTGCCGGCGCGGTACTGCTCGTCCCCGATCACGCCGGGGCGCCGGGCGGCGTAGGCCGCGCCATTGAAACCGGGCTGGTCCACGGTGAGCGTCACCACGCCGGCCTGGTGGACTTGAAGTTCCAGTGTGGCCGCCCCGGCCTGGGGCCAGGCGGCGGCTTCCCCAATGGCGATCAGGCGGTGAAGAGGCGGAGGCGCGGCGGGCAGCAGGGGCAGCGCGAGCAGCAGGCTGAACATGCCGCCAGCCTGCCAGGATTCAGGTTCCCGCCAAGGAAAAGGGAGAAACCGCGTGGCCTCTCCCCTCCCCTGTTGATCTGCCCTCAGGTATGAGCCAGATCAAGAGGCCGGAGCTTCTCCCTTGCCGCGTCGACCCCGGCGCGGTGCGCGCGCCTCCTGTTGGGTGCTCAACAGCGTTTCCATCTGCTCGACCAGTTGGGCCAGCTGGTGCCGGGTTTCGGCGCTCAGGTCGCCGACCCGCCGCTCGGTCAAGGCGGTTTTCACGCGGTCCACCAGCATCTTGGCCTCGGAGGGGGCGTCCGTGGCCTGGAGGAGTTGCTTGACCTGATGACGCACCTCTTTTGCGGTCCAGCCTTCCCGAATGGTGGTGTCGAGCAAGGCGGCGCGCTCCTCATGCTCGCCCAGCGGCAACAGTTCAAAGGCGGCGGTGCTGGTCAGTCGGCCGGCCGCGACGGCCTCCAACTCGGCGTCGTTCAGGCTCAGGAACTTGACGTTGCGGGTGGCGAACGTGAGCAGGGTCCAGCCGCCCACCTGCTGAAGGGTCTCTTCCACGCGGTGCTCGTCGGCCTCTGTGCCGTTGCGCAGACGGTTGAGGTACGGCGGCAGGTCGCGCAGGGGATGCCCGGTGCGCTGGCTGAGCAACTCCAGCATGCCGAAGGTCTGATCGACCGGATTCATGGCCTCCCGCTGGAGGTTTTCAATCAAGGCGTATTCCAGCAGGTCCGCGTCGGCCACCTGTTCCACGATGGCTGGAACTCCACTGAGACCAGCCAGCTGGGCGGCGCGGAAGCGGCGCTCGCCCGCCACCAGCTCGTAACGGCCGTCGGCCGCCAGGCGCAGCAGCACCGGTTGCAAGACGCCCCGCTCCCGGATTGAGGCGGCCAGCGCCTGCAGGCCCTCGTCGGTGAAGGCCTGGTCCTTCGAGTAGCGGCCCCTGGGATTGTGCCGGTCCATGACCTGGATCTGTGCGCAGGGAATGACACGGGCCCGCTGGAGATCGAGGTTGCCCAGGACGGTCGCGGGCGCTGGGGTCCGCGCCGCCATGCTGGGCCGTCCACGGGTCATGCCACCACCGGCTCACCGATGTAGGCGAGCAACTCGTCCGTGATGCGGCGCAGATCCGCATTCACCGGGTCCTTGGGCCGGTACAGCGCCACCGGCAGGCGGGCGAGGCCCGCGTCATTGAACAGGGCCTTGCGGTGAGGGAGTGGACTGCTGGTGGGGGCAATCCCGGCGTACTGCGTGTGCAGGATGCGCTGCACGTCCTGGTCATGGAGCGTGTTCTTCTGGAAATGGGTGAGCAGGAACATGGCCACCCGCAGCGCGGGGTTGTGCCGCTGGGACTGACCGATGATTTCCGAGACGCTGTCGAAATTCTCCATGGCCTTCAGACTGCTGTTCACGGGGATGATGACGTGATCGCTGGCAATGAGGGCCGCGCGGGTGATCATGCCCCGGCTGGGCGGGGTGTCGATCAGGATGTAATCGTAGGTGTCGTAGCGGCGCAGCACCTGGCCGAGATGGGGCAGCAGGGCGTCGTCGCTGTACAGCAGGGCGTCCAGGCGAATCAAGTGCTGGTTGGAGGGGATCAGGTGCAGCTCCGGCACCGTAGGTGATGGGAGCGGCGCCGGCAGGGGCAGTTGGGGGTCCATGACACTCATGAACAGGGTGCTGGTGATGAGGTGGGCAGGAGACGCGGGGTCGTCGTGCAGCCCGAAGCGCTTGGTCAAGGAGGCCTGCGGATCGGTGTCGACCAGCAGCACCCGGTTGCGCTGCCCGGTGCGTGGATTGAGGCGCGTGCTGAGGTCGTAGCCCAGTTCCGCGACGCAAGTGGTCTTGCCCACCCCGCCGGACTGGTTGTGCGTGCCAATGATCTGCATAGGTCTCCCCTGCCCGGTGTGGGCCTCGGTCACATCGGCACGTCGCAGCCGCTGGAGATCATCCAGGTTGACGAGTGCGCCGATGGGCCGGCGGTAATGCGTGACGACCACGCGGGTGCCTTGCCCCAGCTGCTCCAGGAGCTCGGGGAAGCGGGACCGCAATTCGGCGCTGGTGACCTGTGTGGTTCCCGGCGCGGGCTTGGGCGGCATGTTCGGCAGCGTACTGAAATGTTTAAAACATTGTCAACTTTCTCCCAGGTTGGATTGGAGGACAAGCTCAGGAGTGTGTTGGGCGGACAGGCTGCCCTTTCCAGCTGAGTGTCGCTTCCTCGTCGGCGCATTTGGTATCTCTTCCGCATGGCCTAGAGAGGAGATGGTCCAGACCAGAGCGGTTAGAGAGTTGATCTCTAACCTCTTCGTCTCCGATCACCGCTGCTGAGCCCTGTCTTTGTGGATAGTGTTCTCCCCTTTCTCTGCACGATGCCCTGTGAACCTTGTGCGTCCTGTTGAGTTAGAGACTTCATCTCTAAGGCCTCAAAAGGATGCGCGCGTTTTCCTGTGGGCGACTCACCGTGTCCTGGTGCTTTGGGCACCCGCCGCGCTTTGAGAGGGCTAGAGACTTCATCTCTAACCGCCTTGCCAGGAGCAGCGTTCAGCTTGCCAGGCGTGTCGGAGGGGGCACGGTGACGCGGAGCATCGTCAGCAGGTCTCCACCCGACAGCTGCTCCAGCTGCGGCTCGCCACTGTAGGGGCGGGCGAAACGCCAGGCAGGTGTCTGGTGGGCGTGGAACACCTCGTTCGTCAGCGTGTTGCCGTGCCTCACGATGGCCGGAATGCCCGCGAGGCCCAGGTTGATTAGCGCCATATCGGCGGCCAGTGGGTTCAGATCAGTGGCCTGGACTTGAAGGTGCAGCCTACTGACGCCCAGCCCTTCCAGCGCTTCGGCAAAGCCGAGGACCAGGATGCCGCTTCCGCAGGCGGGCTCTGCGACCGTCAAGGTGCGGCCAGGCTCGGGTGGGTGCACGCTCATCCGGGCCATGAGCATGGCCACGGCGCTCGGGGTGTAGACCTCGCCCAGGCGCTGCCGGGTCGTGGGGCTGACGCGGGCCATGTACGTCTCGCCGAAGATGTCGTCAAAGGGGTTCCGCAGCTTGTGGCCCAGCACATCGCCAAAGGCCTCGCAGAGCGTCTCCAGTTCCGCACGGGGATAGCGCTGCACCGTGCGGCGGTACTCGTCTTCGCGCTCGCCGCAACTGCACACGCACGCGGCCATTCGAACGAAATCGCGGAACACGTCGCCGTGATGGTGTTCCAGGGCTTGGACCTTCTTCAGCCAGAGGGGGGTCTGGGTCATGGGGGCAACCTCCGCTTCATCCGCCGCGCCGCCCGGCGCGACCCTTAGAGAGTCCATCCCTTCCAGGGCGGCACTGGGGGGGGTTTTAGTCGTGGGTAGCCAGCACCCAGTCGCCATGCCCCGTGAGGTGCAGCAGGCGGTCCAGCAGATCGAAGGGCAGCGCACCGTCGCCCCGCTCTAGCACCAGGGGGTACCCGTGCCGGTTGCGAATCAGCAGATGGTCACTGCCCGGCCGCCCGTGGCGACCCGGCTGGGCCATCACCTGGGCGGAGTAGGCCCCAGGGAAGCGCGCCCGAATCTCATCACTGAGCTGGAGATAGGCCGCTTCGCACTGCGCCCGGGTCATGTCGGGCGGCAGGGCCAACTTGACCGGGTACTCACGGCCACCAGCTGGCTTGGGGGTGACAGGGGGCGCCCAGGCGGCGCGCGGCAGCGGCTCAGGTGCGGGGGCAGGTGGAGCGTCTAGCGGTGCGGGGGCCGGCGGGACAGAGACCGCCACAGGGGCCGCTGGGGGGGGCGTAGGCGTGTCCGGCACCGGGCGTTGCCACAGGGCGGGGTTGAACCGTTGCGGTGCGCTCATGGTGCCCCCTGCCGCGCGCGAAGCGCGCGACCCTTGCCCTATGGCATCAAAATGGCGTCCATCCGGAGGCGGTCGGCCATTGTGGTGGGCCGGCCATTGAAGGCCAGCAGCGTGGCTTCAATGTCGAGGGTGGTGGCGCGGGGGACCCGCCGCCAGCCGTCCGGGCCGCAGAGGAACGCCACGCGGCGCAGCTTGGCCTCGGCTGGGGTGGCCGTCAGGCCAGAGGCGACGTGGGTCACCGTGATGGTGTCGAGGCCGTCCGCGCCTGGCTCAGCCTGCAGGCGAAAGGCCCCGTGGATGATGTCCAGGCGGGTCAGGGGAGGCGTGATTGAGGTCATGCCTGCCCTCTGTGCGCCTGCGCGACCTCTGGAGTCCTCAGAGATCGGGGGCGACCTCGCGCAGCGCCTGGGCCAGGTGGTGGAAGACCTGCCGCTCCAACTCTGGATCTGAAGGCAGAGCAGGGGCCACTGCGTGCTGATCTGTCCCCTCTGCTTCCACCAGGTCACCAGGGCGCCCTTCCTCCGGTTGGCCGATTGGGCTGCCCTTCATAGAGGCAGCTGCGTAGCGCGCAGGCGAATCAAGCGCGTCTGAACCCCTGCACTGTGGCCGGTGGTGCAGACCCGGAAGGCGTCCGGGTCGTTCTGGATCACGTCCGCCTGGGAGGCCGTCAGCCAGTCTCGGAAGGCCTGGGCCTTCGTCTCGCGCCGGAAGAACGGACTCTCGCTGACCACCGCCACGAGGAGGCCGTCCGGCGCCAGCAGGGAAGCGGCGTGCCGGATGTGGTCAATATCCGCCAACTGCTCAAAAGGGGGATTCATCAGGATACGCTCCCAGCGGCCCCGGAGCGCCATCGAATCGTCACCCACCGGGGCATAGC
The DNA here is from genome assembly GCF_009755355.1 of Deinococcus arboris. GTDB lineage: Bacteria > Deinococcota > Deinococci > Deinococcales > Deinococcaceae > Deinococcus > Deinococcus betulae. The sequence goes on from NZ_WQLB01000015.1 coordinate 46,689, forward strand.
CCTTGGCGCTCAAGATGTCGCGCAGCTGGCCTGACCGCTCACAGACGGTGACTTGCAGGGTAGGTTCGGCCGCCAGTGCGGCGTCGACCAGGTCGCCCTTGCCCGCCTGCGGCTCCAAAAGGGTCAGGCCAGGGTGGAGCTCGGCCCATCGCACCATCTGGGTGGCCAGCGCAGGTGGCGTGGGGAAGAAGCCCGGCAGCCGCACCCCGATCAAACCCCGCTCCAGGGCCGCGAGGTGCTGCCGCTGGGCGGTGACTGGGTTCAGGCGGCCTTGACTCAGGTCATGCAGGCATTCGGCGGCCAGCACTAAATGCGCGGGCGTGGTCAGCCCCGCGTCGGTGACCTGACGCCAGGTCACCAGGGTTGGCAGCAGGCACGGTTGATGGGGCGGAAGCCCGGCGAAGGGGTCGGTCAGCCCATCCACCAGGGCGAGCAGCTCTGGAATGAGGGACAGCGGTACCGCGCGCCGCCACCCGTACTGGGTGGGCTGCGCCTCGATGTCGTGCAGGACTTCTTCACCTGGGCACTGCGCCTGGAGCGCGGCCAGCTCCTCGTTGGACACCAGGACCTCCAGCAGGTCGGCGGCCAGGTCCGGGCGGCGGCTGATCAGGCGCTCGATGAGGGGCGGGGCGGTGACGCCGTGCAGACCCTCGGGCAGGGTGCCTTGTTCCAGCCCCTGGGCGACGGCGAGATACGCGCCTTGCAGGAGCCGGAGTTTCCGGGCATCGGCGGCCACACTGTCGGCTTCGGCGGCGCGCCGGCGGGTCATGTTCTGGCCCACGTACCGGGGTTCTTCCTTGCGGGCGGCGCGGGTTTCTAGGCCAGCGGCGCGGCGGCGCAGCAGGGCGGCGGCTTTCTCGGGGGCGTGTTGAGTCATGTGAAACCTCCGCCACTTCCCCTGCGGCCCCGCGGGCCGCGCCCTCTGCTACTGGCCGTGCTTGAGGTTGGCCTGGAGCAAGGGCAGGTGGGTGTCGAGCAGCTGCATGGCGTGCACGCGGCACTGGGACATGGCGCGCAGGGTGGTGCCCCACAGCCGCGCGTCCTCCCAGATCAGGAGGGGCAGCCGCCAGACCAGTTCGGTGTGGCGCTGCCGGTCTTCTAAGTCGAAGGTCACCTGCACCGCCAAGATGGGCGTGAGGGCTGTGGTGCTGGTCAGGTAGGGCAGTGGATGGTCCCAAGCATCGGTGGCCGCGCCGCGCAAGGGCGTGACGGTGAAGTCGAGGTGCGCGCAGCTCGACAGGTGGTGGGCCGCCTCCTCGGCGAGGGCCTTGGACGGGCTGACGGCCAGGGGGCCGCTGGGGGTGCCGAGCACCCAGGCAGAAGGCAGGACAGTCATGGATGACCTCACGGTGGCTGGAATCTGGTTCCCGCCAGAGCAGGGGAGAGGCCAGGCGGCCTCTCCAGTGATTGGCCGAGGTCAACTTGCTTCAGCGAGTGCCTCAGCGGTGGGCGCCCGCACGGGCATGACCACGTGGCTGCTGGCGTCTAGGAACACCCCCGTGACATCGAGCCGGCGGTCGAGCAGGACCCGCCACAGGATGTTCAGGGCGTGCTGGGCGAGCAGGGCGTTCAGGAAGAGGTCCTGGCGCTTCAGACTCTCCAGGGCGCTGCACGAGGGCTGGTCGTCCTCCGGCAGGCGGGTATTGACCAGCTCGGGGTACAGTTCGCTGGCGATGGGCAGACGCCCCGCGCGCCGGGAGCGCCAGTTGCGGTTGTTGCAGGGCTCGCCCAGGACCACCTGGCCCCCGAAGCGGCCATCGGGAAAGCGGGCGTTGCCGATGTCGAGCCAGAAGCGGGTGTGGTCACAGGGACCCGACGTGACCAGGCGCCGGATCTCGGCGCGCCCGGCCCGCGAATCGACGCACCCGATGACGACCTCCCATTTGCGGTGATTGGGTCCCTCGGCGAAGGTGCGGGGCACCGAGCGCCACTGGAGGCCGTGCGCGCGGTTGATGCGGGTGATCAGGACCTCGCTTTTGACCCGGCCGACGTCGCTGGGGTAGAAGCGCTGGCGCACGACGTTGTGACTCTCCACGGTGTCGGGGTCGTAGGCCACCACGTCGAGGCCTGCGCCGCCCAGGGCCAGCAGGGCGTGGTGCAGGTGGGTGAGGCCCGACAGGACATGGCTGCCGGTACCGCCGCAGCCGACGACCGCGATGCGGAGGGGGGTCTTGAGGTTGGGCAGGTAGCGTCGGGTCATCCGAGGGCCTCCTTGAGGGTGGTGCCGGTGGCCACCAGCCAGGCTGGGTCAAAGCGGCCCGCCTGAGCGGCCGCCTGCCACAGTTCCGCGTGCGAGCCCCCGAAGCGGGTGATCTTCCGGGTACCGGAGGCGTGGTGGGTGAAGTTCGAGCCGAAGAAGGCCTGTTCCCACTCGGCGGTGCGGGTGGCGTCCACATGCCCGGGGTAAGGCGTGCTGCCCTTGCAGACCCCGTGGCCCGTGAAGATGTTGAAGTAAGGGGCGGCCATCAGCGGCGTGTCGGGGCCTGGCCGTTCATCTTCAGCCAGGGCGTAGACCGAGAGGTGGCCCTGGCGGGCGATGAACAGCAGGGGCGGCTGGGGGAAGACCTGACCGCTGAGGGCGTTGACCGCTTCGTCGGTGTGGCTGAGGAAGAAGAGGGCGCGGGGTTGGGCGGGGACCCACCAGGCGACCGCCAGGGCGCTGGCGGCCACCGCGTGCGCGGGCACAAATTGCAGGGCGGTGGCCCCGAGCTGGCTGAGCAGGTCGACGACGTCGCCGCTGGTGAGGGGATGGGCTTCGGCCACGTGGAACTCGGTGCCCTGGCGGTAGGCGGGGTGGGCTTCGGCGATGGTGTGCCCGGACTGCCGGTCGCGGTAGACCAGGATGGCGCTGTGGGGCTGGTAGTCGCGGCCGGCATCAATCTGGATATCAACGTGCATGAGGTCCTCCTGCCGGGCCCCTGCGCCCTGAAGGGGCGCGACCTACAGGTCTTGAAACTGCGTGAGCAGAAGAGGCGCGACCTATAAGTCTTGGAACTGCGTGAGCAGGTCGTCGGTGGTCCGGAACAGCTCATGGGCCGACCGGACGTAGGTGGTGAAGACGCGCAGGGGGTGCCCTTCCACGGCCACGCTGAGGGTGGGGGAGAGGGGGCGGCCGTACTCCACGAATTCGCTGGCCAGCTCCAGGGTCAGGTCTTCGTCGCCGTCCAGGGCCAGGATCACCTGGGGCAGGGGCCGGTGGGGGGGACTGAAGCGGGCCGGCACCCGGCGGTCGAGGGCCTTGAGGGTGGTCAGCCCCTCTACGATGCGGCGGTGCAGGGGCGACGGGGCCTGTGCAGCCAGGGTGGGGAGACTGAGCACCTGGGCGTCGGGGTCCAGGCGCAACTGGCGGGCGACGGCCCAGGGGTGCAGGAGGCTGTGGGTCTCGGCCCAGGCCTCGACCTCGGTGTCACTCAAGCTGCTCGGCGCGACCTGAAGCTCTGCAGCGCAGTTCTGCCGGAAACTGGCGACGTCGCCCCAGTGGCGCAAGTAGTGGTGCCAGGTGTCGTACGGCGTCCAGACCGCCTGGGCGAGCCAGCTGGTGACACTGAGATGGGCCAGGGCGCTGTGCAGCCAGGGCAGGGGTGTGGCGGCCTGCATGGCCTGAGAGATGGTGCGGAAGTCCAGCGGGGCTTCGTAGGTCACCGTCAAGGTGGCGTGCACAGCGCCCATGGAGAGGTGTAGCCGGGGACAGGCCGCGGCCGGGAACCGGGATGTCAGGCGGCGCTGGAGCGCCGCTTCCAGAAAGGTGGGCAGGGTGTCACCCGGCTCGGGCTGGCCGGGCAGGAGGCCGCGCCGGGCCAGCAGCCGCAAGGCGTCCCGTTGGACGGCGGGCAGGTCGCTCCGCCACTGGGGCACGGCGCCGTGCAATTTCATGGCAGCAGCTCGGCGTCCTCGGCCAGGGGGCGGTGCAGAGGTGGCCCGGCATGGGTGAGGTTCCCCACCGCTTTGGCGAGGTGCTGGTGTTGAGGCGAGCGGTCTTCAGTCAGGAGCTTGGCTCCGGCTTCCTGAGGATTGGCGGGGGCGGAGCGGAGCCAGCGGAGCAGTTCAGCTTGGGTCATGAAGGCCTCCAGGTAAGTTGGGTGACGACCGCCTGGGCCGCGCGGGCCACGCGCGGCGCGACCCTGATGTACGTGAGCAGGCGCTCGGCGGCGGCCAGGCTGTTCAGGTGCACCGCCCAGTGCGGGGCGAAGCTGGTGTTGATGCCCTGATCGCCCAGTTCGGACAGGGCGTGCTCGACTGTGCACAAGGCCTCATCACCGGGGTTGCTGAGTGCCAGCAGGGTGGTGGCGCCGACCACGGTCGCAGAGGTGTGCGGCCCCGCTTCGGCCGCCTCCCGGTCGGCCCAGGTCATGGTGGGCAGCTGCGCGTCCAGCGCCACCAGGGTCTGCAGCGGCCGCAGGACCCGGCCCAGATGGGCGTGGTCCTGGCCCAGCCGCATGAGGGCCGCCAGGCTGAGGGGTTCAGGCGCGCAGTAGGGCCGCAGGGTCTGGGCGGTGGCGCGGGGCGAAGTAACCCCTTCGTCGGCCAGGCCCGCTTCCAGGTCGTCCACGTCTTCACCTTCCAGGCCGTAATCCCAGGCGACCTGCCGCACGGCGTCGGCCTGGCCGTGCACGGTCCAGAGGTCGGCCATGGGGTGCAGGTAGTGCAGGGCGTCTTCGGGGGTGAAGATGGGCCACACCCGCATGGACGCCGCGTTGAGGTGGTGCAGCACGCTGCCCAGGGTGTCGGGCGGGAGACCAGCGTACAGGTCGGGCAGGTGGCCGATGTGGCGTTTGCGCACGCCGTAGGTGTCGCGCTCAAAACTGACCGAGAGGGTGTCGGCGGCCGAGTCGGCGCGGTAGACGCGGCAGGTGCAGTCCAGCGGGACCAGGGGCATGAGGCTGGGACGCAGGAGCCCAGTCACCGCCCAGCCGGCAGGCGTGTCGCCGGGCTGGGGCGCGCTCGCGGGGGCCCCCGCCTGAAGGAGATGGTCGATGCCGCACAGAGGCACCGGGCGGGGAGTGGTGAACCTGGAGGCGGCCTGGTGAATCTGCATGCGGGCCGGCTGCCCGCCCCGCAGGGCGGGCGACCCCTATCGAAAGCGGTGTAAGTCCAAGGTGGATTGAGGACCTGCGTGGATCCACGCCCGTGCTTTAGGGCGCCAAACGACGGAGGAGAGCTGGTCTGTACCAATAGAATCTGAACTGTGCCAAAGCCCAAAAAAACTAAGGCGGTTTTGAAGGCTGCCAGGAAACGCAAGGTGGAGAAGGCAAGGAAAAGAATGCTGACCCGTCCTGTGAATGTTCCTGCTGCCCTTGACGCCCCTGAAACGCACTGGGTTGTACCTTTAATTGCTACAGATAATGAAACCCAGAAGCGTCATGCTGTGGGTACTGCTTTTTTCATTGCTCCTGATATATTATTAACTGCTTGGCATAATATTCCGTCACTTATTGCAAAAATTGTAGATAACCCTGATGTTGAACGAGATTCCTTTAAGTGGCCCGAATCAGAAAACTTAGACTTTATGACCATTTCTGTATTACAATTTATCAAAGGTGGTTATGGCTTGCGGCGTAACGTGCGGCAGATACACCGATCAAGCTTCAGTAATGACATAGCCATATTACGCGTCTGGCGTGATGAAGATGTGCCAGTAACTACTCCCATTGAGTTTGCTTCACTGGAAGCCAACCCGCCTTCTATCAATGAGAGAATGAGAGCATTTGGTTATGCTGCTTCTTTGGCTCATGACGGCTTGACTGAAGGTTTGTTTGTGCTTGCTCATGATCCAAGAGAGGCCTGCGGTAACGTAAAAGAAGTCAACGAGCAAGGCTTTGGTTCGTTGCGTCCCTTTCCATACTTCGATGTGGAAGCCGATTTTATGCCAGGAATGAGCGGCGGTCCTGTGCGTAATCCTCAAGGTCGTGTCTGTGGAGTTGTGTCAAGGGGCATGGGCGGTACTCCACCAAGAAGTTATGCAGCCTGTATCTGGCCCATTTTGGGAGAGCAGATTCAATGGGAAGATTTTAACGGTGGAGATCCTTTCATCCTTATGGATCTAGTACGAAAGAATATGCCCGGTCAAGATCACCCATACGTAAGAATGGCAAATTTTCAAAATTACCAAGTAGTAATAGATGAAGAAACCCAATCTCCTGTGCAAGTGCGCAGGAAATTGGATTGATGATCTGCTGATCTTTGCATAGTCCATTGAGGACGCGATAGGTCAAGGGGGATTGAAGGGTTGTGCGAATTTAACACTGCGAGTCAGGGCGCCAGATGATAGACCAGAGCTGGTCTCCACTCGTCTGGTCTTTAATAGACGTGGTGCAGGGTACGGAGGGCCCGGCGCACATGACGGGTGAGCCCCGGGGCGACCCGCAGAAATGCCAGTGCACTGGCCCGGTGGTCGGGCTCGGTCAGGTCCCAGGCATGCAGGGGACGAGTCCCACATTCGTTGGTCTGGTCTTGCCACTCGTGCAGGGCGTGGGCGCACCAGCTGACGTCCGTCGGTGTGGCTGCCGGATCGAGCAGGGCGGCGACCGGGTCTTCACCGTCGACGCTGCAGGGGGCGTGCAGGAGATCGGGCCAGTGGTCCGGCGTGATGAGTGGCCACCGGCCCAAGAGGGTGTCGCCCTCCATCAGGTCACGGATGAGGGCGACCGCCGCGTGGTCCAGGGCGCGCGCCTGATCGGCCAGGTCTCTCAGGGCGACGGTGTGGCCCAGGAACGGCCCGAATTCCCGCAGCAGGGCGCGCGGCGTGGGCTTTCCGGCGCCTTCCAGGAGGGTCTGGGTGTCGTCCAGGGTGGTGAACGCCAGGCCATGCCAATCGGCCAGGCCTTCGACGATCTCTGGATGTTCCGCAGGGGCGCTGACGTTGCCGTACATGCCGAGCAGCTGGTCGCCTGCCGTGAGGGGCGAGAGCAGGGGGAAGACAGGCCGGGCGACGCGGTGCAGGTGCGGCAGCACCCCGGCCAGGAAGGGGGCGCCCCAGCGCTGGACCGCGCCCGCCAGCCGCACGGTTTCTGGCCCTTTCGAATCGTCGGCCATCACGTAGGCCGCCAGGCCGCCGTCGTGCCGCAGGAGGCCCAGGCTCAGAGGGAGTTTGAGGGCGTGCACTTCGGGCAGGATTTCCGCTCGGATGTAGGCGTCCGGGGTGTCTTGGGGCGTGGGCGGGCGCTTGACGGGCACGCCTCCCTCAAGACACAGCGCCCCCAGCTCCCGGAGGTGGCTGGTGCCGCCAAGTTGAAGGTGAGCCGGGGCGGCATGCAGCCTCACGTGGCCTTCCTCAGCCGGCTCAGGTCGGTCAGCCACTGGCGCAGGCCGCGCTGAAGGTCGGGGACTGCCTGGAGGTACTGGTCCAGGCGGTCCAGATCGGCACTGTCTGCCAGCAGAAAAGTGCGGACGGGCACACAGTCGCCTTCGAAGTACCCCAGTTCTCCCTGCATCTCGCGGGTAAAGCTGAGGCGCGGGGTGGCCGTGGGAAAGGGGTCGACCAGCAGGCTCTCGCGGAAGTATGGCCAGAGAGGCTCACAGGACGCTTCGCACTCGGCGTCGGTGTATGGGGGCAGGGCTTTGACCTGCGCTTCAAGTCGGCAGAGCTGGTCGTGAAGCGCCTGCACGTCGGTCGGCAAGGTCACGCCGGGCATCTCGGGGCTCAGGTGCAGGTCGAACGCGGGCACCAGGCGCTGCACGTCGTCGAACGTTCGCAGGCCTTTCTGGCGGGCCAGGGCGAGGGCCTCCTCGCGCGGCAGGTCCGGGGGCGCGTCCCATATACCGAAGTCCGTGATGTTGTCCGCAAAGTCGTCGTCGGATTCTGCCCCGCACAGGTGGTTTTGCGAGTACAGACCGAGGGCCTCCGTGGGGGTGAACAGGGGCAGGCCATGGAGACCCACCAAGGACGCGCGCCGCAGGAAGGCGGGCAAGACCTGCGGGTGAATGCGGTGAAGCCGCTTGCGGACGGGGCCCAGCGACAGGGCGGTGAACGTCTGCTGAGGGTCGTAATGGAGCTGGAGGCGCAGGGTGGACTGGCCGCCGTGGTCGTAGAGATCCAGCACGGCTTCCAACTCGTAGGGGAGCGCGCGCAGCGAGGCCTGGACCGCCGACAGCACGTACTCCAGAACGGTGGTGGTCGTGCCCATCAGATCGCGCTGCGCAAGGGCGGCCGCCAATGGCCGGACGTTCAGGCTCAGCGCTTCGCGCGACAGGTGGGTGTGGACGGTGGCCGGCGCGGCGTGAACAAGCATGCAAACCTCGAAAGGGAGAAGGGCCTGAGACACTCAGGCCCAGTGCGTCAGCCCTTGGTGCCCACGGCCCGGCGAAACCGGTAGGTGTGCACGGCCCCGCTCACTTCAGGGCCTTCAATGGTGGCGTTGGTCAAGGACGGCGTCTGCACGGCCAGCAGCTTGCGCACGTCGTCGGGGCTGCCGCTCGGCATGGGGTCGGCGACGGGGGTGCCGCCGTTGAGATCGTCATACACGAATTGGCGTTTGATGGCTTGCGCTTCCATGGTGGTCCTCCTGAAGGAACGAATGTGGCTGGGCATGCTGGAGGGGCCGCGCCCCTCCGACGCCTCACGTGAACAGACTGGGTGGCAGCGCCTCCAGGGCGGCGGTGACGGTCACCACGCCACCTTTGACGGAACCGTGCCAGGTGTAGGGCTTCTTGCCTTCAGCTTCGACCATCACCTTGTAGCTGCCCTCGGGCAGGGGGCCGGCCGGGTTGACGGGCTGTCCCGCCGCGTCGAATACGGTGGTGACGGCTCCCTCGGGCGCCTGCACGTCCAGGCGGCCGCCCAGGGTGAAGGTCAGCTCGGCCGACTTGCCGCGTTCGACCCGCACGGTCTGCTTGACGGTTTTGAAGCCGGGCGCCGAGACTTCCACGCTGTACTTGCCCGCATCCAGGTCCTGGGTTCCGAGGGTCAGCGGCGCATGGTGCCCGGCGAGCAGCCCTTTCACGGTGGCGTCCGGTACATCCGCCGTAATCTTCAGGCTGCCTTTGTTGCGCGTGGCCGCGCTGCTGGCGGGCTTGGCGGGAGCGGCAGCGGGCGCCGGGGGAGCCTTCTGGGCGGCTGTGCGCTGCTGCTGGGCCTGGGCGCGCAGCCCGCCCTGAACGGCAGGACGGTAATCCCGCAGCGAGTGCAGGAACTCTGCTGAATCGAACTCCGCCACCGTGCCGGTGAGGGTCAGTTCAGGCAGGGCTGGGAGGTTGAGGGGTTTGACCTGGGCGGTCAGCTGCCCGTCCGCGTGCAGGCTGAGCGTGAACGCCAGGGCACTGCCCGGCGCCATCAGGCTGGCGAGGTGCCCGAACACCTCACCGGTCGGCTCCGGCAGCTCCACGTCCGCCGCAGCAGGAAGAGGCGTCTCCGTAGGCTCCTCCACCGGCAGGGCTGGGGGTTCGGGGCTTTCATCCAGCTCTTCCTGGGTGTCATCTTCGCCAGGCTCGTCCTCGTCGGCCTCCGGTTCGGCGGGAGGCGTGGGCACCGCCAGTGGTGTGAGCACCACTGCGGCGTCCTGTGCGGGCAGAGCCGCTGGGGGCAGGGCGGGGGCGGCCACGGGGACCGGCACAGGCGTGGTCGTGATCTCTGGTGAGGTCATGACAGCCGTGGTCGGGGCCGCCACGGGTTCTGGCGGCGCGGCGGGGGCTATCGGCGCGGGCACCGGCACAGGGGCTGACAGGACCGGCGCGGGCGCCACCGGGGCGGGAGTGGCCTTGAAGAAGTTCCCGAAATTGCTCTTGGACACGTTCATGTGCGTCATTTCGACCTCCACGTTCCCTGTGCGCCCGCAGGGCGCGCCACCTGAATCAGGGCGATGTTGGCGTCTGCGTGGCGCTGCCGCCCGGCACGGTCTCGCCGGGCGAACGCGTGCCCGCGGCCGACCTGGCGGGCCTGCGGGCCGGTGGGCCGACGTTTGGGGCTCAGGCCCCGCAGGGGGTGCAGCGCGGTGTGCAGCAGGCCGCGCGCGGGGGAGTACACCAGGAGCAGGGTGACGCCGCGCCAGCGCAGCCGCAGAATCTGCCGGTTCTGGTGGTCACGGCGCAGCACCTGGTAGGGAATGCGGCGCTGGGTGATCAGGCGGCACAGGCGCATGTACTCCGCGCCGGTGAGCCGCAGACCGTGGTAGTCCGTCAGGCGGGCGTTGACGTGCCGCAGTCGGCTCAGAACGTCGGCGTCCAGGTGGTCGTGCCTAAGTACAGATGGCTGCATACATCCTCCAAAGGGGTCAGCGCCGCAGGGCGCGGAGTCGGGCGCGGATCACCGGCGCCAGTTGGGTGTGGTCGTGGGCGGCCAGCAGCACGCCGAAGGTGCGCCGCCACTGCTCAAGCAATTCCGGTTCTGTCGCGTCGCCGATCAGCACCGGCAGGACCGTGACGTCTGGATGTCCCCGGATGAGTCGCCCGCAGGCCTGCATGTCGGACGGTTCCAGGCCACCGTCACAGATGACGATGTGGACGTGTTGATCGCCGGGAAACCGCGGCGTGCTCAGCGCCTGCTTCAAGGCGGGCGCCAGCAGGGTCGAGCCCCGGGCAGAGAGCTGGCCCACCTGGGTCATGGCCTGCTCGGGCCGGCACCGCAGAGTCACGACGTCCTCGACCTGGTCATCGAAGGCCAGCACCCGCGTGGGCACCTGCGCGAGCTGCGCGGCCCGCACGCCCATGCGCAGCGCCTGCACCGCACTCTGCATGCGGCCCTCATGGTCCATGCTGCCGCTGCGGTCCACAATCCAGGTGACCTGCACGGTGCGGGCCTGCTCCGGCACCTCCTTCTGCCGGAAGAGCCGCTGGCGACCTTCGAGATAGCGGTGAAAGTCCAGATGGCCCCTCGAGTCGTGGGCGCGGCTCCGGGCGAGTTTCGTCTGCTCGCGCAGCACGCTGGCCAGGACGCGGGCCGGGCCTTCAATATCGGCCTGGACCGTGGAAGCAGGGGGCGCAGGCGGGGCGGGGTCCGCGGGTGCCCCGGCTGGGCCTGCACCGGGGGGGCCACCCGCGCCGCTGGGCTCAGCCGACTGATCGCCCGCGCCATCGGCACGCAGGATCAGGGGAAATGGCTGCTCGTCGGCGTCCTCGGCCTTGCTCAGCAGCCCCAGGATGCAGCGGGAAATCCAGACCACGCGGTCGCTGTCTGGCGCGGTCCACGCCGCCTGAACCAGCGGCCAGACGTCGGCCCACTCGTCAGGCTGGGCGGGGTGCCACTTGGGCTCCGGCCGGTCGTGTTCGAAGCGCATGGCCAGGCACCCTTCCAGTGAAGAGCCGGTCCAGTCCCTGGACACCTTTTCAGCCAGCGTGTCGCCCAGGAAGGCAAAGGCCGCCTCCAGCTCGGGGTACCGCAGCGCCATGAGCCGCTCCATGCGCTCGTCTTCCAGCGCGTTCCACAGCTGCCCCAAGAGGGCGGCCGGTTTGTCGAGGCTGAACTGGACGTGCCCGGCCTCATGGGCCATGAGGCCCCGGATGAGCAGGGCGCGCACCCCTAACTCGTCATCCGGCTCGTGGCGCACGGTGCCAGGTGGGGCGGTGGGCAGCAGCTCCGGACTGAGGTAGACCACCTGGTGCTGCGGATCGACGGCCGCCGTGCCGTACTGCGTGGTCATCATCACGGCGTAGGTGCTGCGGCGGCTGTAGAAGCGGAACAGATCGTTGACGAAGCTTCGCCACCGGCTCTGCTGGGGCCAGGGCAGGGAACTGGAACTCTGGGGTACACGCATGACGCCTCCTGATGGCCCCCTGCTGCGCCGGCCCCGACCGGCGCGCCCCTGCTGGCGGCAACCAGAGGCCCCCTAGCCTGAAGGGATGCAGAACTTCTTCACGCAGGCCTGGCAGGACGCCGCGTTTCGCGTCCTGGGTGTGATCGGTCTGGCGGGCCTCTCCGTCAGTTACATCTGGGAAGTGGCCGTCCTGGCCCCGCTGGGCGCGCCGGTTGGTCGCCTGGTGCTGGATCTCCTGATCAGCTTGAGCGCCTTGGCGTACTTCTGGCGCGCGGGAAAGTCCTTTCAGCGGCACTCGGAGCACACCGTGCCTGCCCTGCTGGCGGCAGGGGTGGGTGGGCTGGCCCTGACAGCCGAGCTTCTTCAGGTCAGCGTGCCCGTGGTGCCAGCGGTTCTGGCCCGGCTGCTGGGCTTGGTGGGGCTGTGGGTGTTGATCGCCTTACAGGTGCCGGACCGCGCGCCCGGCACCCGCGCTTAGACCAGGGGCAGCGCCTGGGCGTCCACCACCCGGCGCAGATCGGCGAGGGCCGACGGATCCAGGCGGCCGCCTGGATCGCGGGCCACGCAAAACGGCATCAGGGTGGATTCGGCGGCGAGACGGAAGGCCTCGTGCCGGGGCCACCCATCTTCCATCAGGGCCTGCACGAGTTCGAGCCAGCTGATCACCACACGCGGGTTGGCCTCGCGCTCCAGCAGGCCTGAGCGGCTGACATGGTTTTCCCGCGTGTCCAGTTCGACCGCGTAGGCACTGGCCACCAGCGCGGCGTCTCCGAACAACCGCCCGTACAGGGCCAGGGCCACGTCGGCTTCGGCGTACTCCATATCGATGATGCGGGAGAAGCGTCCCAACAGCGCCGAATCAATGCCTTGGCCGGCCTGCAGGTAGCCGTCCCCGAGGTTGGTGGTGGCGATCAGGAGGACGTTGACGACAGGGGCCCAGACCAGCTCACCGTTTTTGAGGCGCAGCACGTAGTACCGCCCGTCCGGCAGTCCGGAGACGCCCATCAGGGCGGCTTCCTGGGCGCTGACATGATCCAAGTAGCCCACGGCGCTGGAAAGGTTGATCGGGTCGGTTCGGAGCAGCTCGTCGAACAGAAGCACCACCCCTTCCTGCTGGGCACGGACGAAGGCCTGGGTGAAGGGACCGTCGACCCACTGCGGCGCGCCGTCGAGCATCTGGTAGCCCCCCAGAAAGTCGCGGTCCTCCATGTCCGGACTGCCTTTGACCACGAACATGGGCCGCGCCAGCGCCACGGCGGTGGCTTTGGCCGTCTCCGTCTTGAAGGTGCCAGTCGGCCCCACCAGCAGCACGCGGCCACCCCGGCGCGCGGCCCGTTGCAGCTGCTCAGTGATGGTGTTCCCCGGCACCAGGGTGCGCCCACCAGACGGCGCAGGGACGCCGAGCACCGTCAGGCGGCCGAGTGGCTCCTCGGTGATGGGTGCAGGGGGCTCGCTGTCCTCGTGCGTGAGATCGCCCGCCATATAGACGGCCTTCAGGCCGTAGTAAACGCTGTCCACCAGGGCCATCAAGGCCTGTGTGGCCTGAGGATCGTTGCTGGCGTGCCGCAGGTCGGCGGCGCTGAAGCTCGGCTCGGCAGTGGTGCGAGCGCCGCGCACGCGCGTCAGTTCGCCGATCAGGGCCCACCAGCGTTCAGTGATCTCCTGGAGGGCCGGGGGCTGGGCCAGCACCGCGGTGGCCACGGCCAGCACGAAAGGGCCGGTGCGCCCGACGCCACCTTGCAGGTGCAGGCCGGAGGGCCGCGCCAGGTGTGCGCGCATCCGGCGCCTGGTGGCCGACGACGCTGCCGTTGACATGTAGCAGACGGTGACCTCATCGGCAGCCTGGCTGAGGAACACCTCGCCCCGCAGCAGGGCACAGATGCCCACAACCACGCCCAAGCCGACCACACTGGGCTGGTCCGTGTCTTTCAACCTGGAGTGGCACGCGTCTGGAATCGGGGCCTGATGCGCGAGCGAGGGCCAGACGGCCTGCGATTTGGTGTGGCTGTAGGCGATACGGGTCACGGCACCCCAGAAATTGGTCATGAAGTTCCTCCGCCTGCCCGGGTGCCCCCGTCAGGGGGCGACGCCTGGCGTCTGATCGAGCCACCGGCCAATGACGGCCAGGCCGCGCGTGACGCCCTGGTAGCTCAAGTACGTGCCGTCTGCACTGTGCGCCCCGAGACCAGCAAAGTGGCGCAGTCGCGAGGCGCTGTTGACCCGCCCGATGTGAACGTGGAGCCCCAGCGCCTCGCGGGCGTGCTGGATCAAGTCGGCGCCAGCCTGGCCTTCTCGCCAGGCGTCGTGGCCTGCCAGAAACAGGGCGCCTGCGTCGCCTGGAATATCCTCGGGCACGCAGCCGGTCTGGGCCACGAACGCAAAGGGATATGGGAACTCAAGGGCCAGGTGGGGCATGCAGGCCCGCCAGCAGGCCAGGGTGCTGTCCGGGTCACCCGGAAAGTCGGGGGCCGCGACAAACAGGCACCGCTGGGCATGGGGCAGCAGCCGCTGCAGGTGACGCCCAAAGCGCTCAGGGCAGAAGCGGCCGCTGTAGGCATCGTTATCCGAGGCCCAGAGGCGGCCTTCTCCCAGTGGGCGCAGGCCGCCCGTGCGTGGCCCGGTCATGACGTGAATCCGGGGGTGAGCCCCGTGCAGACTGCTGGACGTGGCGGCCAGATACATCATGGCCGTCCCCTGCCCCGTCAGGGGCGACTCTGGGGTCAGAAGGGCAAGTACTGCTCCATCAGGGCCAGTGTTTTCTCAGCACACAGGGTAGAGGCGACGGGAATGCCCTGAATCAATCGAAGGCCGTCCCAGACCAGGCCGCGCAAGGTATGAACGTTGCGCACGAAGACGGCCGCGTGGACGTCCAGCGTGGCCTGGGCGGCCACCACCAGCTCCGTGTCCTGGTCACGGGAGAGCAGCTCCAGCGCGCAGCCCTGAGCGTCACGCTCCTGGCCTGTTGCGGGTTGCACCAAAACGCTGCCGGGCCCGTAGTGCGTGTTGAGCACCGCGGCGGCGCGTTCGGCCAGGCCCTCGGTGGCGCAGTGGGCGAGGTAGGTGGTGTGCGGGGTGACCAGGACGAAAGCGGGTGCAGTGGAGACGGACAGCGCTGATTCAGACATAACATCCTCCTGTTGCCTTCAGGCCGCGCCGTCAGGCGCGACTTCTCTGGCCATGGGGTGAGGGCGACAGGATCTGGCTGACGGCCTGGCGACTCAACTGAGAGCGGGGCAACCAAGCGGCAATTTGCTGGCCCCGCTCGGTGTTCGGGAGAGTTACAGTGCCGTGGTGGGTGCCCAGGAACAGCAGCGCCGTCATGAGGTGGGATGCGATGTTGGGCCGGACGTAACAGGTCAGGTGTGTGTCGTCAGCTTCCGACTGCTCGGCGGAGAGTCCACTGGCGCGCAGGGCCTCGAGCCAAACGCCTTCCCTGGCAAGCGGCACCCTGACAGCGACACAGACGGCCGCGGCCGCGTCAAACGCGCGGTCAAATCGGGTGAGACCATCCACCGTCACGGTTCGCTCCGTCTGTCCAGCTGCGCCTGATACTCGTCCAGCAGGCGCCAGGTTTCGGCCTCGTACGCCTGCTCGGCACAGACCTCACACAGGTCAAAGGAGTAGTCCTGCGCCCCGCCACAGCTGCGGCAGGACCGCGCGGCTTGTGGGGATGAGGTTGGTGGTGCAGTGGCCGCGTCAGTGTGTAAGGGCATGCGGTGACGCCGCGCCCACTGGGCGCGCCTCCTGTGAAGGCGCACTCCCGGTCAGGGGAGCGGAAGAAGCTCGTGCAAGATCCGTTGCCGCGCTTCGGTTCGGAGAGCGCGCTGCTGGGCCTCGGGCTCGGGCGTGTGCTGCAGGACCTCGCCCAAGGAGGCCACCGAATCACCGACCGCTGGCCAGGCGGCGGCGGCCAGCTCGTCCAGCGGCGCGTTGTGGAAGAACGCACTGAGTTCCTGCACAAAGGCGCTGAGCCGCTGGCTGTCTGGCCGGGCGCCCTCCTGCCGAAGCGTGCTTGCGGTGAGGCGCAGCGCCGCCATGGAGGTCAGCGTCATACCGGCACCGCGTAGACCGGGAGGCCACTGTGCTGCGCCGCCGCAAACTGTCCCTGGTGGGCGCCCTGAAGGCCCGACTGGCCGACCACATGGCTGATACCGGTGATGGGCACCGAGGCAAAGATGGCGCGGGCATACCGGGGGGCAGGTGCCCCGGCCCGCAATTGTCCGCGGAGGGTGTATTCGCCCTCCGCCAGGAACCGGGTGCGGCCGTCTGTCCCCGCACCAGGTGTGACCTGCCAATGAAGCCCAGTGCAGCTGGTGTCGTGGGCGTGCCCTTTGTGGGTGGGACACAGGTGGGTGCCGTCCAGGTAAGGTGCTAAGTCCTCTGGATTGGCGATCAGGGCCTTGGCATGGATGAAGAGGAACCGGCTGGCTGCACTGAGTTTGCCCACCTGAAGAGTCGGCGAGACCTTCCGGGAAAAGCCCATGCGCCGCGCTTCTTCCCAGAAATCCGGCACAAAGGGATAGTGCTGCTCACCGACCACGTCGATCACATGCGTGACGTTCTGGGCATCTGTCCAGAGGGTCACGCCCAGGGGACTGATATGGAGATTCGCCGGCACCAGGGTGGGGAAGTCCACCAGAAAGTGATCCAGTGGGTGCGTGCCGCTGCGGCTCACCGCGCACTCCAGGTACCAGCCTCCGAGAATTCGTCCCTGGCCACACAGCCGCCGTCCGCCTTGAGCCTGTCCGTTCATGTCGCCCTCCGGCGCTTCACGAGCGCGCTGGGCGCGCGACCCTGGCCGAGATCAGTCGCACCAGTGAAGGGCGGCGACTGGGCCTCGTGGTGCCCGGTCCAACCTCAGTGTGGGCAAGAGGGTTCTGTGGACGGAACAGGGGCCACGGATGAGACGGTGGTACGCCAGGTCGCCTCGCAGTTCAACCGCCGCCCAGGGCCCGAGCAGCTGGCGGAGAGCTGAAGCGCGGCGCAGCGCGGCGAGCCCCGGAGGTTCAAACCGGTGTGACCACGTGGCGCAGACCTCTGGTGGCCGGGCTGCGAGCACCGCGCTGACGGCCTCGTCCGCATTGAGGTAGGTCATCATCACCCACGGCGATCTGTGGGTCGGCGTCTGCTGCCAGCTCAGGCACGCCCCGTGCAGAGTCAGGGTCAGCCCTGGACGGGCAGAGATGGGCAGCGCGGCCACAGTCGCCAGTAGGGTCGCCAGCGGGCCGCTGAGCAGGTCTACGTGCGCTTCTACTGGAAGTTGGGAAGGTCCGGTCATGCAGAGCTCCGGTGCGGTCACTGGCGCCGCCTGTGCGGGTCAGGAAGAGGCGGAAGAATGGTGCCCGGCGGGCAGGGAGGGGCCAGACGCGCCCAGGCCCCTTCCTGGCCCCTACGCCGCGCCTGGGCGGTTCATCCGAATGCGTGACGGCGGCCCGCCTACAGTGAGGGTGCTCGGGAGAGGAGTTTTCACCCCTTCCGGTTCTGGCACTGGGGGGCTGGGGCGCAGCGCCAGCAGCAAGTCTTCAAGTGCAACGCCCTCGTTGCGGGCCATGGCCTGGACGCGGGCAGCCAGATCGGCGGCGGCATTCACCTGGACCAACGGGGCCGGCGCGTCCAGC
Organism: Deinococcus arboris; assembly: GCF_009755355.1. Lineage (GTDB taxonomy): Bacteria > Deinococcota > Deinococci > Deinococcales > Deinococcaceae > Deinococcus > Deinococcus betulae. Next base: position 63,991 of record NZ_WQLB01000015.1, read on the forward strand.
AGCGCCGTGCCGAGGAGTGCACTCAAGTCCTGTTCCTCGGCGACGCGGGTGGCTTTCAGATCATCAGCCGTGAACTGGGCGCTGGGGTCGGCCAGCTTCCGCTGCAACGCTTCGACGGCCTCGGTCCGGTAGGGCTCTCGCATAGCCGCCAGAGCCTCCACCACACTGACCGCCACCTGCTCGCCCACCGCCAGGAGCACCCAGTCTGGCAACTCCAAGAGCTTCGCCCGTTTCTTCAAGGTGCCTTGCGGCGCGCCCCATAGCCGCGCCACCGCCTTCAGGTCATAGCCCTGGGCCAGCTTCTCCCGCAGCGCCAGGGCTTCTGCAACTGGATTGTTGGAGCGGCCGAGGTTCTCGATGCCGGTGATGTCGGCCGCGGTCTGGGCATCGGTGCTGACGAAAGCAGGTACTGTCTCCAAGCCAGCGGCCACCGCCGTATGGAAGCGGCGTGTCCCCGCGGAGACGCGGTACCGGAAGGCGCAGTCAGGAGGAGCCGCGTAGAGTTCCAGTGGCGTGAGGATGCCGAATTCTTTGACACTCGGCCCGATGGGGTTCCGCGTGCCCCGCAGCGGCGGGGGCTCAATGTCGGCGAGCGGCACCGTGCAGAGGTGCCGCTCGCCGGACTGGACAAACAGTGGTTGCATCTACGCCTCCTGCACTACCTCTGCGCCGGGACGGCGCGACCTTCGAACCGCTTCACGACCGGCACGCCCAGCGCCCAAACATGCACCAGGGCCATGCCGCCTGCGAATTTGCCTAGCATCAACTCGACATTGGCCGGCCCCGCATGGAGTTGCCACACTGCCAGACCGATCAGGCCCAGGCCGCTGCACAGCAGCAGTGCCAGGAGGAACCGATAAAACTTCAACATTCCGCGCATGCGCACCTCAAAAAAAGAGAGGCCCACTGTTGTAGGCCTCGGGCGCTTAGAGCATCTGCCATTCCGAGCCGATGTTCAGCTCGGAGGGCGGCGACCAGAAGGGCATCCAGTTAAGCCACGTCCACATATCTTCACCTCCTCGCGCGGCCCCTGCGGCGGCCCCGTCCGCCGCGCCCTCTGCCGTCAGTCCGCGGCCGACGCGCTTCGGTGTTCGCAGGTCTGCCAGAACAGCGCGATATAGGCGCGTGCACCTTCAAGCCAGGCGCTGCGCTGGTCCGGTGCGATGTCCAGTTCTCGGCAGAGGGCCAGTACATTGAGGCGGCGGATGCCCCACCATTTGCGCCGGAAGTAGGTCTGCACGGCGGCGTATCCCCCTAGCACACCGCCGTTGAACACCCGGTGCTGGGTGGCGTAGTGCAGGACACCCGGCATGAGGGCGTGTGCCGGACTCTCCCATACCAGGTCACGCACTTCGGCCAGTGTGTTGAACCGCACGTCGACGGCCGCCACCATGGTGTTGGGGCGGCCGACGATGCGGTAATGCGTTTCGTGGAAGTTGGGGTTGGAATGCGTGAGGCGAAAGTCCGTGCCGCGAAAGGCAGCGATAACCTGCTCGGGCTCGTCGTGAATCATGCCCACCTGAAGCGCACCTTGTGCGCGACTTTCTGCGCGGAGGACCCCTTGACGCGCTCTCAGCCCAGAACTGCCCAGCCTTCCGTGAAGCTGAGACACTGCAGGGCCTGGTCACCCAGCACCACCACATCGCCAGTGCGGGTGCTGCGCACCTGTTCCTTAGAGACCAGGCAGTGCACCCCAGGCTGCTCTGCCCAATGGCGCAGGCCAAGTGCGCCGTGCTGCGTCAGGCGAAATGCCATGTCAGCATCGAGACACGCCTCAATTTCTGCCACCTGCCGGAACCCTGCGGGCCATACGGCTCCGGGCTGCTCGGAGTGGAACACTTTCGCTGTCGTCACGTGACCTCCAGTCCTGAAGACACCTGGTGGAGCGCTGCCCCTGGTGTCATTGTCCAGCGCCGCTTCACGACACGCGAGCGAGGTTGCCTTCGCTCGAGGCCACGGCGTTTTGTCGGTTGGCCGCCAGGGGCATCACCCGCTGCGCCTCCACCTTGGTTTCGGTCTGACGCTGACCGCTACTTCCCTCCCAACTGGCGTTGACCAGCTTGCCGGTGACGACCACGCCTGCTCCCTTCTGCAGGTGCTGGAAGCGGCGGGCCAGTTGCCGCCACAAGGTGACATTGACCCAGTGCGTCTGCGACTGGGCCTGCCCCTGCCTGTTGGTGAACCGGTCAGACACGCCGAGTCGGAGTTCCGTCACCGGCTCACCCTGCCCCCGCATCTGCGCGTTGCGGCCCAGGTGACCGGCCACCATGACCTGGTTCATACCGAACGGGCCGTCCGGCGTGACGTCTAGGACCGAGAGCTGAAGGCCCTTGACCCGGAGCGCCCGCCGGATGCCCTCTGCCGTCGGCCACTCCTGATAGTCGAGCATGCCGTCCAGCATCACGGCTGTCCCCGCACCGCAGGCGCGTTGAGCCGCGTATTTGGCGGCGCCACCGGCCAACTCGAACCGGTGGTACCACTCCACGGTGCGCGGCCCGGCCTCCGTGAAGAGATCCTCCTGCCCGTGAATGGTGCCCCGCAAGATCGTCAGGCCGCCTGGGGTCTCGTGAATCTCAACGTCCTGTGTCAACCGCCCGGCCAATGTCACTCGATTCAGTCCCACCATGATGACCTCCTGGGGTGAGCTGCTGCCCACCCTCTCTCCGCCCTTGGACGCGGTACGCGTCCGACCTCTGCTGGCTTCACCGCCGCCCGACCCGGCCACGGTTGCGTTCCGGCCGCACGTAGTGCCCGGCGCCGACCGAGCTGTTCGCCGGCGCACTGCGCCGGGCAAAGGGCGAGGGCAACTTGTATTCCCAGGAGCCCAGGGGGGTCTGTGCGGACTGAAGCAGCGCTGCGCCAGTCGCCGAGTCCTGAAGGACGGTGCGGAGCGCGCGCGTTATCGCCCGCACTTCAGGTGCGCTGAGGAAGAGGGTGTCGCGGCCGCCGTGGAGCGTGAGGGTGACACATTGGTCGCTGGTCGCCACTTCCAGCGTGCCCTGGGCCAAGCGGTCGCGGCGGCCGCTGTCTGGGACCGAGAGCAGCATGAGCAGCGTGACCCCTTCGGCCCAAGTCAGCTGAACGTCGGCGCTGGGCGACAAGAGGGCCACGCCGTTCAAGAGACTGGCTACAACTTCAAGGGCAGGGGCTTGCTGCGCCGACCACACACAGCGCAGGCGACCGTCCAATTCTTCCAGCACCTCGCCAGTGGAGCCGCAGTACACCAGCACCCGCTCGGGCGCTTGCCGAAACACCGCGCCTGCCAGGGCCAGGGGGTCATGAACTGTGATGGAGCGTCCTGTGGCGTACTGCACTTCGAACTGTTTCCGCATAGTCCTACTCCGCGCGCGGAGCGCGCGACCCTGAATGGAGGGCGCCGACCTCTGGTGAGGCCGGCGCGCTGCTTACACTTCCGGAGCGCTAGGCTCCCCTTTCGATTTTCGGCTTCGGGGGGACCTTCCAGTGGTGCGGGCAGCGTGACCACCAGCCCGCCTTGCCTTACACAGTTGCTCGAATCTGACCGCGCCGGATGTCAACTCATCGACAGAAGCGGCCAACTCTGAATGCGGCCCCTCGTCGTTGACCACGGCGACGGCCCTGCTGCGCCACAGGGTGAAGCCAGGCGTCACTTCAATCAGCTCGTCACGGCGCCCGCCCTGTGCGCTGGGCAGTGCGTCCCGCAGATACACTGCTTCGAACACCTTGCTCCGGTATGCCTCGTCGTAGGCCGAGAGCAGGCGCTTGACCCGTCCAGCGTCACTCTTCACTGGTTGCAGCACTTCACTCAGCCGCACATAGTCTTTGCCGTCAATCTTCATGGCCTGACAGTACGTTGGACGTGGTTCTTCCCAATGGTCGAGCGCTCAGGATCGTCTGGCGATGAGCAAGCCATGAGAGATAAAGCTTTATAAAGTCAACTGATTGGCGAAGTGAAATGGAAAGTGGAGTGAAGAGGGCATGCACAGGCGCGGTGTCGGTGCAGTCCATGTATCTCTTGAGTTCTAGGATTAGCGCTTAAATGTAAAACTCGCATTCTGGCCTCGCATCCCCGCCTCTAGCCGCATTCGCTTAAAATGAGATAGAGATGAGTCGGGTTGCTGTGCGAACACTTCGCTTAAATCACGCAACGTGCTGCGCTATTCCGCTGAATGCTGGTCTCTCAAACCATGACAAAACCGCCCAGGACGGGCGGCTCTGTGGCTGGCAAGATTAGGCCGATCTGGGGGTAATTTGAGGCGTACGCGTGTCGACACAGTAGTGCTCAATGGGTTCCCCTTCCAGCCATGATGTGACCGCTTTTGGCACGTTTTCAATGACGTTGTAGACCCCTTTGTCCACCACTTCAATGATCATGCTGAAAATGGGCAGACCAGTTTGTTGCCGCTGGGCATCAAGGCCCCAGAGAGGACGGTAGGTGAGGTTAGCGAACGCCTGGCCAGCGTCCCGGGCGTGGAGAGTTGCATTCATGAACACGCCTTTGTTCGCATATTCCACCACCAGTGGCACATCGTCGCGAGGCCCGATCTCATCCGTCAACAATTCCCGTGGGCTGTTGTTTTGGAGCGCGTAAGCGATCATGGATTTCTGCCGCGCCGGGTCACCGACTGACACCCGCTTAGCAGCGCCCACGCAGGGGTGAGGTTTGACATCTGGCCCCAGCAATTCGTCGCTGGTATCCACCACAGAAAGCCGCTTGCCTTGAAGTTCAGCTCGCAGACGCATCAGGTCACGGAGGGTGGCCGTCTTACCCTTGAACGGCTCACCGACAATAGCTACACCTCTGGCCTGCCTGATGACAGGCCGCAGCGGCTCCAGCATACCCATGAGATACCGGCCTACACGGATGGAAATAGAGGTGTACTCGCCCCCTGCGTTGGTAGCCGCACTGAACCGGTGCAGGGTACCACCGATCCCCTGCCGTCCATCGGCTCTTGGGCGCCCCACGTTGTTCAGCACCAGCTCGATATCTGGTGCCGTAATCACCCGGTCAAAGGTCACGCTCAAGTCGTCCATCAGGACGGCAAAGTGTTGTCCCACATCAAGCGCTATGTCATCCACCAAGTGCATTCGGCCCTGAAGGTAGGGCTTAAGTTCATCAGGCAAGGCGTCGAGAATCATCTGATATTCGCGCGGTGTGGTCAGGTCAAGCACTGTCATAAATGGCCTCGGTAAATCAGAACCGCAGTGGGGTTCGTTTGAGTGCGGTGTAGGTGCCTAGCACCTTGGCGACGTAGGTCTGAGTTTCGGGAATGGGTGGAACTCCACCAGCTTGACGAACGCGGCCAGGTCCTGCGTTGTAGGCAGCGAGGGCCAAATTCCAGTCGTGAAAGGTGTCCCACTGGAGGCGGAGATAGCGCGCGGCGCCGTAGAGATTCTGATTGGGGTCGAAGGGCTCCTGCACCCCCATTTCCTGGGCGGTCGCGGGCATCAGCTGGCCTAACCCGAGTGCGCCGTCTTCGCTCACTGCGCGGGCGCAGTACTGGCTCTCGACCCAGATCAGGCTGACCAGTAAATCCGGATCCAGGCCAAAGGCCCTGGCCTGGAAAACGGTCATGCGGTGCAGCGTTTCTGGAACCACACCACAGGCCGACGCAGACGCGCACAGGGCACTGGTCAGGAGCGCGACCAGTGCCCTGCTCAGGCGTACGGGAACCTTACCCGTGGTCATCCGAGGTCAGCACAGTTCGGGGTGAGCGTGCTGTACGCAAGGAGGGGTCTCCAGACAAAGCCGACATATGCGGTGCCGGCATATTCAGGAGCCGCACCCCGACCAAGATGCGGTGAGCGACACTTAGACCCAATCCTGTGCCCAGCACCACCATCCCGATCAGGACCCCCAGCGCTCCACCTGAAAAAGCGGCCAGAAAGGCAAGGACCACGCATAGGGCGCAGAAGACGTCTGCCAGATAAAATCTTCGTTTCATTGCATCACCTCGCTTTCACCGTAGGCGGTTCCTGGTTCCGCCCAGGCGCCTTCATGGGCGTTTCAAGCGCTGCGCCAGCCACTGCTGGAGGTCTACAGGCGGGTTGGCCCGCGCGTTGCTCTTGACCCACTGAGCCAGCGAAGCCACCACCTTGGGATCACGAACCAGGCTGACGCTGACCGGGTCGCCTGGAAGGGGAACCTGTGTCAGGTTCGTGCCAACAAGAGCGAAGGCTTCGTCCACTACGACAAAGGGCACACTCTCAGCTGCATTGGTGATCTTAGGTGCGTACAACTTTGCCACCTGGGTGTCGTACCCGGCAAAGGCCACCTGCACCACCCGCTCATTCCGTCCACCCTTCTGGACGGCTTGTGGGGTCGTAATGATGACGGTCGCCACTTGGCGCACCAAGGCTTTCCGGTATGCCGAAGTGACATCGCTGTTCTGCATCGTCGGGGCGTAGATCAGCAGGGAATTTTGCGCCCGTTCAATTAATGTGGCAGCCTGCAAAACGGGAACCTGCATAGAGGTTTGGGCGCTGGCGGTAGGACTCAGCAGCAAGGTCAGGACAACACCAAATCGCTTCATTCTTCACTCCTCAGGCGGTGGGTTTTGAACACATCGAAGGCGTCGGCCGCTTCCTGGTCAGGGGTGACTGCCTCACTGCTCGGCCCCTCGTTGGACAGTAGGGGAGATGTGGTTTGGTCGGCGGGTTTCGAGGCCTTTTTTTGACTTCTGGCTGCTTTCGGTTTGTCGCCTTTCGGCGCAGGCCCTGACCTTCTGCGTTTGACGGTTCCTGCCTCTTCGGAGGTTTCCAGAGATTGAATGGAGACAGGGGCTTGCGGCGCAGTGGCTGGCGCTTCAGGCACCAAGGGTTGTGTTTCAGCTTGAAGCTGAGGCAGCGGCAGAAACAGGGTCAAGGGTGCTGCAGGAGTGTTGTTCCGCTTCTTGCTGACTGGTGGCGGAACGGGCGCAGCCTGGTCTAGCGCGGCCGTCAGGGCGATATCGTCGGCCTCCTGCTGCTGACGGTGCGCGGCTTCTTGCAGAAGAGTAGCGCCCCTGCTTTTGGGCTTGCTCCCCTTCGGACTCTTGCCACTGCCCTTGCTGATGTTGAGGACGCGGTGCTTGGGCAGAGGCAGTTGTGCTGCCGCTACTTCGCGGGTTTTGCCCCATCCGGTGGCTTCGCCGGCATTCTGTTGCGCCGCCTTCTCTCGGGCTTTTTCCACGGCTTCTCGCAGGCGCGCAGGATCGTTCAGGGGTACCACCACAAGGTTCCGGGTTCCTACCCTGCGGGTGGGTAATTCAGGCACTACGCCCAAGAGCTCGCGCAGATCGGTCGACGGCATGGCCAGAGTTTCAAATTCGTAGTAGGCCATAGCCTCTTGCCGCTGATCATCTGGAAGTGATTCACGAACAGGGTGGTGCTCAATATTCTGAGCCCGCTGGCGCATCCAGCGGACAATCGGGCCCACGACTTCCGAATCCAAGAACCGCTGCATCTTTGCTTCGCCCAGGAGGGCCTGACCAGTGTCTGTAATACGCAACTCTGTGCCTGCAGCCCCCCGAGCCAGCCATTTGCTCTGATCGACTAGGAAAGTCACTTGGTCTTCGGCTAAAGGGCTGGAGAATGAGGCGATTTCTATGTACACCTTATGGGGTGTGGACGCGCGAACCAGACGCACCTTGGCCCCTTGCTCCAAGGCGGCATCGGCCCAGGCGTGCAGCATGGCCTCTGGTGTATCGGGTAGCGTTTCTGATGTCATGGCGCGCCCTTTGAGCCGGAAGGTCGGGTCGGCCAGAAGCTGATCGGTGAGGACGCCTGGTGCAGTGTCTCCCATCACGTTGCGGTACACCTGCGCGATGCGGTTGGGCACGGACTTGCGGCCCCAGCGCCCGCCTTTGACCACCTCCAATGCGTCGTAACGCGGCAATTTAATGCGGACTGGCGGGCACCCCATCATGATCAGAACGCCCTCGTTTTTGGTGTATGTGGCGAACTCTTCTGGCGGCAAAAACGCCTGCTTCTCGACTTTGACCCCCTGGGTCCGCCGGGCGTTGAACGGGTTGGGCATCAGGGCGTCACGGGTCACGCCTTCCGTCGGGACTACGCGGGTGGTGGTCCCTAGAAGCTCCGACCAGTAAATGGCGTCTTTCCCGGTGATGCCGTAGGGAAGCAGGATGGTGTGGCCCATGACGTTGTCGGTCATGGCGGCATACAAGAGTTCCCCATAGACCAGGCGGCCCTGGCTGCTGTTCTGTACCCCCAAGGTCATACCGATGTTGCGCTCACGGTTTGTGCCGGTCGAACGGAGCATGTTGCCAATCTTTCCGAACGATGCAAACTCGTCGAAGAGGTATTCGACATGGATAGGGAGTACGCCGCCCACCCGCGCCGCCTCCTGCTGCCCTATGCGGTCAATCAGGCGCTTGATCAACTTGATCAGGGCCTCGCCGGACCCGTTTTCAATGTGCTCCTGCTCGATCCCGATATACAGAAGCGTGGGTTCCCGGAACACCTGATGCAGGTTGAGATTTCGTCCTGCGCTGCTTGTGGTGGCCCGTTCCAAGATGGGGTCAAAGAAGATTTTCAAGTCAGCCACCAGACTGCGGAGCATGTCCGCGTTGGCAGCCGCACTCCGGTCAAACAGCCCCTTCATGGCCTCTTTGATTTCTGGGTTGTTGGCGCTCTCTTGCTTGTACCAGTGCTCGAGCTCGGTTTTGGTGGACTGGGCCACGCGCAGCACTTCGCGGAAGGTCCGTTTGGACGGCACAGGGTGATTGGCCACCGCAAGCATGATGGACGCCAGCGTGTCGCGCGCCACGTTCTTGTAGTGCGCCCCAACCTCGTTTTGGTGCTCTGGCGGTGTGATCAGACTCTCGGCCACTTCCAGCGCTGTTTTCCGGTCCACCACCGCGTCTAGGAGGGGCATATGGAGCGTGTCTTCGCTGAATGGGGTGAACAGCTGAATATTGCGCCCCAGCCGGTGCCAGAACGCGATCATGTTGTAGAAACCGCGCTTGTTCGGGTATTTCAGGTCGAACAGGATGACGCTGTTGCCCTGGATCGCGTCTGTCATCAGCTGAGGAATAAACAGGCCTGAAGTCTTCCCGCCGCCAACCCCCGAAATGATGATGGTGTTGGTGCACCGGTCTTCAACCGGCGGCATCATCATTTTCAGCTTGGAAAGGTCAAATTTTTCGGGGCCTGCAGGCGCCATGAAATAGCCCATGTAGCCACTGCGCCGGTTTTCCGGGCGCTCCTGATCCCCCTCGGTGTAGAGCTTGATCTTGGCGTCTTCGGCCACGGCCCAGCGCTGCTGTCCGGGCATCTTCACGTTGGGGTTGGTGGCGTAACGTCCGAAGAGGCCAGCCGCCAGGGCCAGAGGCATGACGCTGGCGAGAAAAGGGACATAGGGAATGGCCCGTTCAAGGGCTTTATTGGCGCCCGGCGCGCAGGTGCCGTCGCCCAGGCAAGCGCCAAATACCAGGAGGGGGTGGGTGACATTGTAGGTGCGTCCCCAGCCCAGCTCCACCAATTGTTTCCCGATTTCTGCCATGGCGCGGACCAGTTCTGCGCAGCTGTAGATCAAGCCGCCGAGAAACAGCAGCACGCAGGCAATCATGCAGGCGACCAGCCACGCTGGCAGGTTTTTGAGCAGCACGTTCTCGACGTTGTGGCGCTTTTGTAGCATCTCCCTCTCCTTTCAAAGCAAGGAGGCGGGCCCTGGTTACAGGCCACCCGCCTCTCTGCGCTGGGGTTATTTCTTCCGGCCGGTTTGCCCTGCTTTGGCGCCGACAGCGGCAGTGGTGCCCCTGGTATCGCCGTGCGTGCCCTGGTTGCCCGTGTAGGCGGCCTTTGGGCCAGTCTGGCGGCCGTTGCTGGGGTGGAGGCGCGCCGCCGCGTCAGAGTAGGAGCCAGCGGCCGTGCGGCCCGGCGCATTGTCCACCGAGTTGCTCATGGCGTTGGCCAGACGGGCAGTGCCGTAAGCTTTACGGCCTGCCGCGCCTGCTGCGGTCGCGGCGCGCTCGCCCGCAGTCGCCGCGCCCACCAGCCCGCGGCCGCCAGACGCTGCCAGGGCCATTGCGGGTCTGGACGCTGCCGATGCTGGACCGCCGATGGCGCGGGCCACCGCAGCGGCCCCAACGGCCTGAATGCCGGAGACCGCTGAGTCGATGCCCGTACTGAGTGCCGTGGCGAAATACGCCGGTACACGCCGCAAGAACATGGCGCCCATCGCCTGGCCGATGATCAGGGAAATCACGAAGATGATGAAGCCCCGAATCATATTGAAGAAGCTCTGCAACCCGGAATTGATCTGCAGGAAGAAAGCCTTGATGCCGCTACAGGTGTAGTCACCGCCCAGCCATTTCGGAACCCCCAGCTCGTTGCCGGTGCCTGTGACATTCGACATGCACTGCACCATGGCGTCGCGGTACTGGTAGGCCAGAGCTTCCAACTGCGCCGTGTGGTTTTCGACCTGACGTGTCAGCACGTGTTGGGGGAATTGCACCGTCGTTTTGGCGGCCAAGACCATGACAAAGGGCGTCAGGAGGGCGGTCAGCCACGTTCCAAGTACGGCCATCAGGGTCCACTTCAGCATCTTGCCGTCGCTGATGCCCCAGGCCACCACGGCCAGCACCAGCGTGAACCCGGTCAGCACCAGGGTCAGCGCCGACCCCATGATGATCGCCACGTAAAGGGAGAAGAAGCCCAGAATCAGCAGATAGCCCAGTTGCACGATCCAACTGGCCTGATCCACCGGAGAGGTTTTGCGGGCCTGCATTTCGGCTGTGACGAGGCTCTGCACCGTCGCGTCGTCGAGGGGGTTGCCGGGATTGTGCCACTGGGCGGTGGTGATGACTTCCGCAATACCAGATGCGGCACCGGCGGCCATCAGGTACTTGTGGGCCGCCTCCGCCATGGCAGCTGTTCCAGGTTCAATCGCATTTTTAATGAGAGGGTTTGCGAGGCCTGAGGCCTTGTCGTAGATCGCCACCCAACCGCTTGAAGACAGATCGATGGCGGCCCATACGGGGCCATTGCCAGCGCGGGTACTGCTCATGAGGGCGAGCACGATCAGGGTCCGAATCATGGTCATGCCCACAACACCCCAGTTGCTGCGCAGGATGCCTTTGAAGAAGATCGTGTATAGGCCCAAGCCGCCGATTAGGTACTGGCCAAACAGGGCCAGGGAGCCGTAGATGTGATATTTCCCGATGTCTGCTGCAATCAATCTGAGCCAGTCGCCCGGATTCTGAATGTAGTCACTGAGATCCAGAGAGAGGCCGGGCGTGGCATTGACTGCATGGGCCTGACCTGCCCACATGGCCAGCAGCAGGCCCAGGATCGCCGCTGTCCTGCGGGACATCAGTTGCCCCGCAGAAGGTCACCAACAGAGGTGGAACTTGGTGTCGTAGGCGCTGTCAGATTGCTGATGGTGACCCCGGTGGACTCGATGGTCTGGGCCGTCTGGTCAGCGCGGGCCACCGACTGCGCTACCTGCTCCTCGACGATCTGCTGCCGGGCCTGAGCCTCACCTTTTTTCTTGGCGATGATGTCGCTGACCACGGCGCCCATGGTCTGGTTCGTGATGTCCATGCTGCGGGCCAGCTGGGCGAATTGAGCGGCCAGGGCCGCGTCGCTCATGGCGCGATTGTTCATGTCTTCCAGGATGATCTGGCCCAGCACCTGGACGCCGTCACGGGTGCTGTCGACCCCGTTCAGGGTGTTGCCCAGCTCAAGCGATTGACTGGCCACGTCCTTGGCACGGTCTTGAAGTGTTTCGGAGGTTTTAAGGGTCTCTTCCACAGTTTTGGCGCTGTCAGCCGTGTTTTGAAGCTGGACTTTGGTCTGTTCATCGGCCTGGAGACGCTGCACGGCGCTGTCGCGCTTCATCTGTTGCAACGTAGGGTTGAAGGCGATGGACGTGTCGACATCCTTGGTGCCCGGTTTCATGAACGCGCCGGAAGCGATGTATGCTTGCCCCTTATTGATTTCTGCCTTGATGGCGTCAATCTGGGCCTGCATGTCATTTAAAAAGCCATCTGGATTGATGCCCAAGGTATTGAAGCCCTGATCGGCCAGGCGCTGGAGCATCACGCCAGCGATATTTTTCATGTTGTCTTCGTTGAAGATGCGGTCGCTGATGGACTGTAGGTCAGTGAGCGAGGTCAGCCAGGCCTTGTTCCGCTTGTAAAAGTCGTAGGCGTTGCTGATCTGTGTGGGTGGGGTAATCCCTGTCGCCTGCACGGAGCTGCCCAGCAGAGCAGCGGTCAACATAAACAGCCGGGTCGTTTTCATAGGGTTTCTCCTTAGGCGGCCACGATGCCGGCCAGCGCTTTGGCCGCAGCCACTCGGTTGCCGCCGAGCCGCTCTGCGTACGCGGCCAGCCGGGTGGTGTCTTCCTGTTTGGTGGTTGTCAGCCAGTATTTGAAAGGGTGCAAATGGTTCTGAATCACGTCGCCCACCAGAACGCCGCTGCTCAACTCCAGAAGCGCCACGTATTCTCGGAAGTCGCGGCCGCCGCCCAGGCTGTTGATTGCATCGTGTGTCGCCGGGCTCAGTTTCAAGGCCTTGACAATTTCTTCGGCCTCTTCCTCAGACACGTTGCCGATCAGGCGCAGGGCACTGTTGTTGATGATGCCTTTGACTTTCATCAGGTCGCCGATTTCCTGCGTTATGGCAACTGGCCAGAAGCCAGCCGAACGGCCGACTTTGAACATGTTTGCCACGAAAGTGGCGGCCTCTTCGATCTCGGCCATGGCCCCCAGCTCTTCGAAGACGGGGTACTTGATGACCCCTGGGCTCTCTAGACCGCTGCGCCAGATCAGGTCAACCAGCAGAATCATGCCGATTCGCCGGAGTTCCCGTGCGGACTCCTCGCGCATGGCCGAGATGTCAAAGCAGGTGACGTCGGCCTGAACGCGAACGGTCGTCGGTCCGTCCATGAAAGGGCCCAGAGGCGAATTGCCGGTGAAGGCCCCCAGGCGAGCGGCCAGCGTTTTGATGGCCTGCTGCATGGTGTCGTCGGGTGCGACGCCGGCCACAGTGGGCAGGTTCCGCATGATGCGCACGAAGTCTGAGAGGTAAAAAGGCTTGTAATACTCCGTCAGTTCTTCCATCCCTGGAATGCTGCCCACGGCCAGTGCATACGCTGATTCAATGGCGCTGGTGAGGATGGTGTAGTCCAGAGGTCCCAGGCCTCCACTGGACATCAGCATGGCTTTGAACATGCCCATCAGCAGGTTGCGTTTATCGGATGACGGCCGCACCTCGCCAACAGGCAAGTCGAACATGTTGATGCGGACATGATCGCCGTTGGGGAGCTTGGCCCCAGGTCGAATGGTGATTACTTCGCCTTCAACGGCCTGTACCAGCGTCTTGTAATCCTCTTTGAGGTCGAGAATATAGACTCGGCCCTTGAGTGCACAAACATTGAGCAGCATCGTCATGTTGAGGTTGGATTTGCCGCTGCCTGCGCCCCCGAGGATGAACGTGCCCGAGTTGTTCGTGCCCACGGCTTGATTGATTGGAGTCAAGCCGCCCTGACGATTGCGAAAGACCACCAGGGGGTCTTCTGTGCCGATCCAGGACCCAACCTGCGGGATCAGCGCTGCGACGTTCAGGGTGCGTCCGTCAAACAGATACTGGTTGTTCTGGCCGTTGAATGGCTCCAGAAGTTCGTACTGTTTGATGTTTTCCACGTTGCCAATGCGGGCAATGGCACCGCCCACCTGACCCATTTCAGTTCGCGCCCGCCGGGTGCTGTCGTGAAGCTGCTCAATGGTCTTGGCGTAAATCACCATAGCCACGCCAAACAGCACCATCTTGTCGTGACCACGCGTAAGGTTGTAGAGCGCTTCCTGCATCTCGTCGTTGATGGCTTGATTGGCCGATCCGCCGCCATCTTCAATGCTGTTTTTGGCGCCTTCTGCCTTGTAAGACAGTGCTGCTTTCTTGGTGGTGGGGTTCACCATCACGAAGTCGATCATGAGGAAGAAATCCACTTCACGCATGACTGTCAGCAGGTGCTCCAGCATCCCGCTCTGGGTGCCACCGTCCTCGATTTCCGTCCAACTGACCACATTGACCAGGTGGCTGCCGACGACGAGAAATCCGGGATTGGATTTGTCGACCGAAGATTCAGACATCTGGCGTCGGGGCGACGGCAGGTCATGATTGGGATTTCCTTGGAGTTCGCGGGCACCCAGGGCGCCCGTGGGGACCACACTCCGGAACGGCTTTGCCATGCGCCCGAATTGCCGGTTGCGGTACTTGTAGATGAGGTCGGCGATGTCTTGGGACTGCATGCGCAGAGGGCTCCAGCCGGCCGCGTCCAAGGCCGTGCCCAGACGATTGGCAAAGGCATTGGCGTAGTCCGTCATCAGGTCTCGTTCCCGTTCCGATAAACTCCGCCCCTTGGGAATCTTGCGGTCGAGCTTGACCAGAAGGTAGTAGCGCAGCACCTTGAGCTCTCCGGCCTTTCGGGCGCGGGTAAGGCTCGCATTGTCGGCCTCGATCACTTCGCTCAGGACGCTGGCGTCTTGGGGGACGGCCAAGGTGCAGCGCCTCAGTTCCCACTCCTCCAGATCGGCGTTGTCCACAATGAACCGTCCCCGTGCACCTACGGGGAGCGCCCGGCTGAGCAGCACGTTGAGGGTGTGTTTGATGGCGTCACGCCGAACACCGTCCACCAAGAGTGATGGCGGCAGGAACACCTCAAAGCCAATCTCGGATGTACCGTTCCGGGCAAAGTGCACGTTCTTATGAATGCCCAGCATGACGGACTTCTCAGTCCAGCTGGACGGGCGATGGGGCACGAGCCGACTTCGGAGCATCGCAATTAGAGACATGGATTTACCGTAGGAGCTTTCTGGTTGGCCCCAAGAACAAAGCCGACCCGTTGCTGGTAACGGGTCGGCTGCACTGTTGGACTTAAGGCTGGGCGGGGTGCAACGCCTTGGGGCGCTGAGGTGAGGCCAGGTGCCTGGGCACCGCGAGTGGCAGGGGATGACTGTCGTTGGTGACCGAGAAAACCATCGGCGTCGTCATGTAGTAGTAGAGGTTCTGGATGTAACGTTTGGGCACGGCCCGCTCATACGTGGCAATGGCGAGATAGGTCGCCACGACCACCCCCAGGAGGATAGCCAGCAGTGGAATGCCCTGGACCACGCCGCCAATCAGCAGGAAGACCACCGTGCCGACGCCAGCGGATTTTCCAAGTTTGGGCCAGGTAATGCCAAACCGCCATTCGGGCTCCTGATCAAAGCGGTAGATCCGGTCATATTCCATAACGCCCTCTACTTACGGTGAATTACAGCCCGCACTGGGGGGGCACGATGCCGAGGTTCTTGCCCAGCGGAATAGCCTGCAGTGACAAAATGCCCCCCACGATGCCCACCGCGCAGGTGGCCCAGCCGTTGCGCATGCGGGCTAGACCCATCACGAAGCCGATGATCGCCATCCCGAAGAAGATGATCCGCACCAGAATTGAGCTGACGAAAGACGCGACCCAGCCACAGCCGATCTTGCCCTGTGACTCAAAGGTGCTGTCGAAAGGGTTGGTGGGCCCCCCAGTGTTGCTTGCTCCAGCAACACACACCATCAACAAGATAGACAAAATGCCCAGCCAGATGACGAGGGTAAGGGGAGAGACGCCCAACTTCTGGCTGAACTGGGTGAAGCGACTGCGAACCATGTGTGCGTACATATTTCCTCCACGTTCGCGCCCGAGGCGAACTCCCTGACCGTAGGAGGATTCAGGTTCCCGCCGCGTCACCCTCCCGCTCTATTGCCGAAGAAGGGTGAGCGGTGGGCAGAACTTGGCCGCACCTAGGCTGCCGGTATGACAGAAGACACGCAGCCGCATTTCGTTTACGACCAGGAGCAGATCAACACGCTCCGGCCTCAGATTGCCGCTCACGGGCTCGAGCTTCCTGAAGATCCCAACAGCCCGGACTTCGCAACGGTTATCGAAGCCCTCAAAGGCCGTGATCCTCAGCTGGCTATCCAGGCCTCCCTGGCCCGGGTAGACGATGCCGAACTTCACTCGTCCGTGCTGCTTCAGGAACAGGCGGCCGCGCTTCAGGGCCGGGAGAATTTCATTGAGCGTGTCACCAGACGGTTTTCCCGCAAAACCACGAATGGCGCGCCAGTCGTCGATATGCGAATGGTCGGGGCAGCCGCCGCGGGCGTGGCCATTCTTGGGCTGGGTGCCTTGATGTTTCTGCCCAAGTCGGCTTCAAAGACCGCCGCGAAACCTATGCCCCAGACCGCAGAGACGCCCTCAGGAGAATCAGGTCAGACCGCGACAGCACCCTCTGGACTACCGCAGTATCCTTCGCAGACCACCAGTCCACTCCAGCCACCTCCACAGGGGCAGGGCACCGCGCCTACGGCGTCCGCTGTGGCACCTACAGCATCTGACTTGAACACACCGTCCTATTCCTCACCGGCCTACGATGATTCCAGCTCGTCTTACACCCCTCCTGCTGCTTCGACGGCCTATGCGCCCCCGCCCACTTCCGTTTACACGCCCCCCCCCAGCAGCGCTGCGGTGCCAGACAGCAGCTACAACGACGTTTCAAGTGCCCGGATGCCTGATCCGGTCGCGCCGGTCACCGTAACGGCGGCGACCCCTCCGTCCTCTACATCGACACCACCACAGACCGCCGTGAACTGGGACGATATCTACGGGCAGACAGCTGCTTCCGGCGTACCCGTTCACGTGGCCGAGCCGTCCACTGCCACAGTTGCGGCGCCGTCAACAGCCGTGCCGACCACTCAGCCAGGCCGTGAAGCGGTGGCAGCGCCTGCAAAGCCCAGCATCAACGTCGTTTACGCGGCCTCGGCGTCACCAGCGGTTCAGAAGACTGGACGGATGTCCGTCTGGTCAAGTGGCGCAGGGCAGTCGGCTGATTCGTCGAATGCCGGCGCTGCTGAACCGTCCACTCAAGCATCAGCTCCGGCAAGTAATACCCCAGCCCCGAGTGCGACCGGGGTACGCCCGGCCACAGGAACAGCCTTGAAGGTCATCTATGATCCGAAGGCCAGTGCTGGCTTCAAATCTCTCGGTCAGTCGGGTACCGCTGCCCCATCAGAGGCGCGGCAAGTTCAGCAGCAGGCGAACGGTTCGACTCCGGAAGCGCCGAATGTCACGGCACGGGGCGGCACCCGGGTTCTGTTCAGCGCCGCCCCCGCTGCACCTGCGCGGGAGGCAGCGCCAGTGGAGGTCAGTGCTGCAGGAACCCAGCCGTCGGCTGGACCAAGCGTAGAGGCGCCGTTTCAAATGGGCCAACTGATTCCTGCGCGCATGGTGGTGGCCTTGGATCTGATTGAAGGCGGAACGGTCGAGTTTTTCGTGACCACCCCAGCCGCGCAGGGCAATTTTGTGTGGAAAGGTACGGCGACCCTGGACGCCACCAAACGGGTGCAGATGACCTTCACCGAACTGGCCCTCCCTACCGGGCAGGCCCTTCGGATCCGAGCGACTGGAGTCTCGGCAGACGGCACCATCGGCCTGACGCCGTCCTACCGTGCATCTGCTCCCTCGGCGGCCATTGACGCGGTCCGTGGGACTTTGACCGGAGTTCAGCAGGCTGCCAACGCTCAGTTGCAGGCGGGGACGACGGTGATCGCCAACGGCCAGACCACCGTGAGTAAAACAGCCCCCCCGTTTTGGATGACCCTGCTGGGCGGCGCTGTCAATAGTTTCAAGTTGCCGGAAAGCACGGCGTCAGTGGTCACTCTGGGTCACATCGACCGCGGCGCACCCCTGAACATCTTGTTCGTAGGCTTTGATGGGGGCCGGTAACCCCCTGCTCACCAAATTGGCCCGCCTGCGCGCCGCTCTTCGCACCGACCGGGTGCTGAGCGGCGCGCAGCTTGAGCGCCACTTTGACCTGAGCCCCTCGCAGTTGCAGCCCCTAAAAGACTTCACCCAGTTCAGTGCGACCTTGCAACCCGTCTACCGCAGTGTGCGTTCTAGGACTGTCGTCCCTTTCGTTACCTTGGAAGCGTCGATGGAGCGCCGGCTGAGTGCAGAGCAGGTGGGGCACCTGGCTGGCACAGCTGAGATTCGGCTTCAGCTGGCCGCCGCGCCTCAGGACTGGCAGTCTGGCGCGGCGGCCCTCGGCCGGTCGAACAAGCCCGATGCAGTGTATCTGCTGGGGGAGCACCGGGTGGCCATCGAATACGACGCCGGGTCGTACCGTGCGCGGGTCATTGAGCAGAAGCTGGAGCAGTTCTCTCGGGACTACGCTGGTTTGGTCTGGGGGGTTACCAGCGGCGTGCGGGCCCGCCGCCTCCAGGACCGTCTGGGCGCCCATGGGGTTCAGGTGCTGCACTTGAACTGGTGGTCGGATCAAGGGTGACGGCCGTTTGCGCCGCCACCTCATCTACCGAGAGCCGGGCCAGTGTG
The DNA here is from genome assembly GCF_009755355.1 of Deinococcus arboris. Lineage (GTDB taxonomy): Bacteria > Deinococcota > Deinococci > Deinococcales > Deinococcaceae > Deinococcus > Deinococcus betulae. The sequence continues at coordinate 82,334 of NZ_WQLB01000015.1, forward strand.
ACCAGATGTGGTTCGGCCTGCGCCACCTTGCCCAGCCGCACGAACTGGGGCGTCAGGACCAGCAGGCGAGCCTCTTTCGACAGTAGGTAGGATCGGTGTTGAGTGAGGACTGTCCGGATCGCCCTCGGACTGAAGCCGCCACCGACACACTTGCCCATAACGAGCAGTGACTGCCCCTCTGGCGACACCATCCAATGTCGGTGGTGGGCGGCCGCCTGGTCGTAAGCGTGGCCCTGCGCCAGCAGCCCTTTCACACCTTCGCGGACGTATACATGGTTGATGGCTTCGGTGGTGCTCTGTACCCAAGGCCGCTGCTCGGGGTGAATATGGCGCTGCGCCGCAGGACCCAGCGTGACGACGCCGCCGATCAAGGTAGGAGCATGCAGGAGGTAGTGGTCTTGAATCAGCAGTCGGGTCTCCGCTGTCCCCAAGGCCTGCGCCACATCTCGAATGCTGACAGCCGACCAGCGGTCAATTTCACGGAAAAGGGCTACATGATCATCGCCCACCGGGCGACTCGGTGGGCGTGACAGGTCACGGTAATGGGTGGTGTAGGGAATTAGGGCTGGGTCAATGACCCGATCAGCGTTGGTCCGGACTTGACTGCCCACTGCTGTCCCTCCCAAGAAAAAGGAATGTGGTCCAGAATGAAACTGAGAGACTCGACTTGCCCAGTTTCAATCTGAGCCTTGGCGTACCGGTTCTTTTCCAGTGTGATGGCTTCCGGTGTGGCTCCTGGTCCTAGGCGGGCTGCTGCTGCGGCTCGCCCACTCGCGTTCAGGAGGGGCCACGCCTGTGCGCGGTGTACCACGATGACCGTTCCGTCTTCGCTGTTCCTTTGGGGTGTGGCCCGGTAACCAGGAGCCTGGAGCGTGGCCAGCATGACCTCGTATTTTCCAGGCTCAGTTTCGTTCGGTACGGCCGCCTTCAGATCTTCCATCGTCCACGTCGACATCGTGGTCAAAAACGTCGTGATGGCGCATTCGGCGTCATCTTCGCTGGGCCGGGCCGCGTGCTCACCACTCTGCCTGCACGTGCCGGTCTGGCCTTCAGGCGTTCCGGCACAGCCGCACAGGAGGAGGAAGGAGAACCAGGCCGCAGTCTTCATGGTTATAGCTTGACACTGATTTTGAGGAGGGTCGGCCAGGTGGCCCGAAAGGTTTCTGCGGTCGTCGCCGAGGTGTAGGCCGCACTTTGCCGTTCAACCTTATTGACCAGTGTGCCAGTCAGGACGGTGGAGCCGTACACCACTACCCCCTGGTCAACAGGTGAGGCCGTCTTGTAAAGCGCAATCCCTGCCTTCTTCAAGGGAAGGAGAAGCGGCGCGCCGCGCTGGTCCGTCAGGACGGTGACCCGCGCGCCGCCGCGCGCCGCCTTGACTAGGGCGTCGGCCAGCGCCTGGGGCATCTGATATGTGATCACCAGAACCTCGCCCTGGACGCGGCTCAGGCTGGCGTACAGTTGCGGTGCCTGCACGGCTAGTTTCTGGGGCGGCGCGTTGTACTGCTTGGACAGCTGTGTGGCGGCGGCGCGTTCAGCCGAGGTCAGTGGCCGCGCGTTCGTTGAGGTCTGTGCGCCGGCCACCGCGGCCCACATGCTGGCGACCAGGAGGACCCCGAGGGGGAACCGAATCACGGTGCCCTCAGCGTGGGGCTGCCTGCCAGCCCCGGAATAGGCATCCCTTCCGGGACAGCAACCCAGGCGAAGTGCGCGGCGGGCAGGGCGAATGTCATGGTGCCGAGACCGCCATTGGCAGGGGAGACCGTGCAGCCGGCAGGGGTGACCACCGTGTCTGGCATCAGCATAGGCACGGGCACATTCACGCACCCCTGTAAGGTGCAGTAGCGGGCATGAGCGAAAAACGTCTGTGGCCGCTTGTCGAGCATCGGTTCAAGTTGCTGCCAGGTCTGAAACAGATTGACAGCTCCTTGGGTAGAGGCGTCGGCCAAGGAGCCCACCTCCAGCCACCGCTTGAGTTCCTCCAGCTGCACCAGCTTGCCGCCTGAACGCGACTGATTGCTGATCAGCTGCGACGCTGCTGTTTGGGCCGTGAGGTAGGTGGCGAACTGAGGAAGTTGGGCTTTCTGAGCCACACTGGCTACTTTGGTGATGTTGGGAATCAGTCCAGCCACCGGGGCAAAAATGATCCCGCTCTTGTTGCCTGACCAGTTGGTGTAGCCGTTCCAGTGCATCGCCTCAGGCATTTTCGTGGCCAACAGCTTCAGAACGTTTTCCTGGTATTCGCGGTAGTACTGTTTCACGGCCTCGTTGCAGGTATTGCGAATGCGGCTGCGCACCTCATCCCAGTTAAAGTATGCCGGCATGGGGTAATTGGGGCCGGAGATGCCGTAGAACGATGAGCTTGGCATGTAGACGGTGCCCGGCAGGGGATATGCCGAGTCTGGAATCAGATCGGGTGCTTCCCGTCCCGCGCAGTATTCGCTCCGGGGCACGCGGGGGTAAACGTAGTTCGGCAGCTCGACGCCATCAGCCTTCATCTCGAACTTAAGGCCGCTTGGCAGCTTGAAGTCTTTGTGGGTCACGCCTGAGGGCACGCTGAGCTGATAGGTCGCCAGTTTCTTGGTGATGTCTTCCGGATTGCCAGCCAGCACCTTGGCTGCGGCGATAGCCAGTTCCCCAGCGCTGTTCAAGATGGGGGTGCACCCCAAGGGCCGAGTCGCGTAAGGCAGAAGGGGGAAGACAGTGGCCGCCGAGACGCTGCGGTTGAGATCGACACTCACCGCCCACCGAGTCTTGTCCTGAAAGCGTTGCCATTCATACTGAAGCGCACCGGCCACGTCGCGGCTCACGTCGAGGGAGGAACGCAACGGATTGGTCGGATCAAGTAAGAAAGGCACACTGAACTCGAAGGTGGGACAGCTTGAACTGGCCTTGCTGCCCAGGGCGCACTTGTTGTCGCGCCATGTCTTCAGCTGCGCCAGGTCTATGACTTCGATCAGGGACCTATTGCGGTACACCTGGGCATTTGGCCGGACGCGCGCGTCGATCAGTGACACGATGCCTTGTGCGGCGGCCCCACCACTCAGGACCGCCGCCAGCAGGATCAGATGTTTACCGGTCATTGCCTGTTCCGGCCAGCACGAGTGTCAAGGGCCCACCTACTTCGTACTGCTGTGCCGTGTTCAGGGTGGCACCGATCCAACTCCAGCTCACTGGCGTGCCCACTTCACTGCCCGTGGTGTCAATCGTCAACTGGCCGTACACCGTTTGTCCGGCGTTGATCCGGATGACGGTGTTTTGTTCGCCTGTCACATTGACTTTCATGGGCTTCGAGCCCGCTTGCATGCGGACATTTTTGGGGTCGAACACCAGGGCTTCGGTTCCTGCATTGGTGATGCGGTAGCCCAAGGTGACTTGATTGCCCGAACGGGTGCCGTTCAGGAAACCGAAGCGCAGCCAGTCTGGAGCCGTCTGCGGCCCAGTCACTTCCGGCGTAGGCGTGGCCGCGCTGGTGCTCACCGCCGGCGTACTGATCTCGCCGTCCGCCTCCAAGGTGTCGGTAGGAGCCGGATATTCAACCACTACCCGGCGGATTTGGCGGCCACTGGCGCTGGCCAGGCTGTAGACCACCTGAATGAGGTCACCGTTCGCCAGTCGCACCGTCATGCTGCCCCAGCCAGAGTTGGTAATGGCCTTCAAGAAGATGACGTTGCTGTCGACCTGTACGTCAAGCTGGTCATCACGACCCGACGTGATCTTTGCGACAGCATCGGGCATCTGAAGCTGCCAAGTCTCCCCCTGGTGGATCTGAAGCATCAGGGGCCGGTCTTTAAGGTCCAGCGCGTTGAACGTGCTGGTGATGTTGTTCCCCAGTGCAGGTGTCGCAGGGATGGCAACGGCGAGGGAGGCGGACGAAAGCAGGCAGAGGCCGAGGAGGATTTTCTTCATACCTTCACCCTAGGTGGAGGCAGGTTCACGCCAAAAAAAGAACCTCATCTGGCAACACAACGTGTTGGTCAAATGAGGTGACCGGAACGGTCAGACAGCGCCGCTGTCTCTCAGATGTCACTCCACAGGCGCAGGTGGCCAATGTGACTGACGATCTCAAGGGCAACGTCTTGCTTCAGGTTGAATTGCTGGCAGAACACAGAAAGAGGCTGAGTGCCTGCTTCCGCTGCCTGCAGCAGTTCATTGAGAGGCAGAGACATCGCCAAAGGCCAGAGTCCTTCGCGTGCCAAAGCGCGCGCAGCTCGTCCGGCTTCCTGATGCATGCTGGTCGTCTCGAAATCATTCTCGACGTCTGCATTGGCAGGAAGGGTTTCACCGTACATCCTGTTGTCGTCCTCACCGCTGTAGTTCAAAGACCACACCGGCTCGTACTGCGCTTCAAGCAGTTCGGCAACATTGTCCAGCGTCCAGAACTTCGCCACAGACTCTCCACGTGCTTTGGCTTGGCTTCTGATCTCACTGAGAATCAGATCTGGAGTGATCATGGCCTGATCAACTCCATATGCCAACAGCGAAGCGCGTGCAGCCCAAATGGTGCGAAGACGCTGGTCAAGGTGTTGACCACGTCCTCTGAGAAATGCAACCCCCTTCGGCAGTTCGGCGCGGTTGGCCTCTTCGAAGTACTTCAGGAATGCAATTCCTCCGGCGGGCTTCCAGCGGTGAATGATATCCACGCTGTTACTCGCAATGAAGCTGAAGGCCTCCGACCACCCTGAGAACTGCGGCGCAGCTTCCACGCTGAGCTTCAAAGCAATCGGCGCTGCAAACCTCCAGAGGTTGTCTGCAGCAGCCTGGGCTTCCGTGTGCCAGGCCTGCACGTGCTGATACCAGTTCAGGCACGCGAGGTAAAGCAAGTAAGGCGGCGTGGCCGACCAGACATTCCACCAAGTGTCATGCACACCCTTGTAGGTGGCCATCACATTGGCTTGCCACACCACATCGGTCTGGGTCAGGGCGACGTACTGCCGACGAATCTCATCCCGCGTCAGCTGCAACTGATCGCGAACGACCAGCTCCGACGTAGGGGACACGTTCCCTTGAACGGTGAACGTAAGAGCCTCCACTGCAACAGCAGAAGCAAAACCAAAGGGCCGACGCACTAGGTCTTTCATATTAACCTCCTGAGATTTGGAAAACGCACGGTCAGCATAACAAAAAAATCCTCCCACTCACGTGGGAGGTGCGTTTTCCAAAGGCTCAGCAAGCTAATCCCTTTGGTGGGGTTCAGTGTGACCGATTGTCGTGCGGCCGTCAACTCCCTGCCAGGCTGGCAGGAGCCGGTTGGCGAGCGCTGTGAGTCCAGGCGGGAAAAGGCCAAGTTGCCGCTGGACCGCAACTGTCCGCGCTGCCTGCGCTACGGCATCGGCGGACACGCCAAGGCTGGACAGCTCAGCCAGTGTCGTCGCGGACACCCCCCGGCTTGCCACAATGCATGCCACTGCCAGGGCCCGCTCCCCATCGCCAAGGGTTGGCCACAGCCGTGTCAACCTCTCCATCACGCTCACAGGCGCAGGCTTCGGGGGCGGGTTCCATGCAGGCTGCGTGAACGCGCTGTCCACGCTCGCCGCCCATTCTCTGGCCGTGTAGGGTTCAGGCTCCCCCTTGGTGTTGTGTGGCGGCACACGCCGGTCAAACGCAATGGCCTTGACGTCCTCCACACGGCCGCCTAGATCTCGCAGTCGGCAGGCCAGCCAGAATCCAGTCGCGTTGCGCCCCAGTCCGGCATGGGCGCGCTGGACAGCTTCGTCAATGGCCGGCGCCCAGTCGGCTGAACGGAGGGGGGTGGAGATGACCGGCGGCCGCGGCGACAGTTTGGGGATAGAGGATGGCCTGGTCACGGGTTCGATCAGGCCCAGCATGACGCGTGCTGGCAGTGGCAAGACTGCCAGGTCATCCAGTTCTGCTAACGGACGCGCCCAGCTGTAAGGCCCAGCGCAGCTGACCGTTGGGGGCAGGATGGCGTAGCCGCCGTCGCCGCGAATATCCAGTCCAGGATAAGCCTGGCCCAGGGCGCGTGCACTTTTGCCATTGAGCGTAGGAACGCGCCAAGCTGGTGCAGGCAAATGGAGGTGCCAGCCGCCGCTGCCTGTCCGGACATGCGGTTGAATGTTCCATAGAATCCGGAGTGCGTCGCCGGCCGGACCGTCCAGATCGATGACGATGCGTTCAGAACACCGGCCGGTGACGAAAGCGAGTCCTTTCCCCAGCGGCCGCCTGAACCACACTGCAATCATGTCGTCTGTGGCGGGCGTATCCATTAGGGGCTGCCAGGCGGGAACCCAGCGCCCCGGCACGCCTTCCTTGGGTCGGCGGTGACCGGTCTCCATCAGCACCAGATGGGGCCGCTTGTCGTAGAGGCCGCCTGCATTCACCGGCATAACCGACAAGCCGGCAGCCCGCGCCTCCAACGCCTCGTCCATCAGGTCACGTCCGGGCAAGCTCCGTCTCCTTGGCGTGGGTGGGGGCCGCCTCATCTGCGTCTTCTTTCAGGAGGTCCCGGATGGTGGTGGCCGCCGTGATGACGGGCCGGACTTCCCGCTGCATGGTCATAGCGAGAAGCCGCAGGGCACCGGGGTCAGGCTGCTCCATAAGGACCGTCAGGGTCCCGTCTATCAACTGGTACGGATAGACCCGGAGGTGGCGCTGCGTTTCAGGAGGCAGAAGGGCCCGTAGGGTGGGGTCAGGTGGGCTCCGGCGCACATCGGCGTAAGGCAGCCGCAGCACGGTCGCTTGTGCGCGTGCAGCCTGGTCATGGGTAATGACTTTGCTCTCCAGACACCCTTGAATGGTCATCCCGAGGTACAGGCCGATGTGCCTGGAAGTGGCGAGTGCCAGCGCCTCGGTTTCAGTCAGCCTGCCCCAGAGGGCTGTCGGGTAGGTCAACTGTGACACCCGGTCATAGACTGACGGGGGGACCAGGCAGAGCTTGACCTGTGGCCCCAGGGCTGCGTAGATCGGGTCCAGTGGCACGTCCGGGTCTGGAGTCAAAACGCAGCAATCGGTGTATTCCTGCCGGTGAGGGGTGATACCCAGGTGAAGGGCCTGCTTCCGGCTCAGCAGGTGGCCTTCAATACTGCTCAGACTTCGGTGGTCTGAATAGAACGTCCATCCGCGCTCGGCGGCCAACTCGCTCCAGACCGCCTGCACCTCATCAGCACTCAAGGTCGCCTCCAGGGCGCCCAGAAAGTCCCCACCATGAACAGCCTGATAGGCATTGGCGGCCTGCTGGCGTTCAACGGTCAGGGCCCGGTCTACCTGTCCGCTCATGGCCGCTCTCGCGCCACATCGGCAAACTGCGTTCCAGCCAAGAGGCACGCGTGCCGCCGGTAAAGCCCGGTGGTCATCACCTGCTTCGGCGTGTGAAAGCGCAACTGCTTTCCCTGTATCAATTGCGCGACTCTGAGCATGTACGGTTTCAGGCTGTCTGGAATGGTTTCTGGTTCTTGCCAGAGCTGCTGCGTTTTCGGACTTTGGTTGTGCAACTCGATACTGCTGCCGTCAGGTAGAGCGCTGAACGCCCAGCGGGCAGCTTGCAGCTCAGAGTGTAAAAGGCTGTCGCCTTTAACGGTGTTGCGCCAGGTGTGAATGCGGTTGACCCCCACCAGAACGGCCCCCACGTAGGTCTGTAGACCGTCGGTCAGACAGCTGGTGTGCAGCCGGTAGTCGATCATCGGTGGCAGCGGCGGTACGGTATGGGCGTTCAGCGCCTCCGCGTATTCTGCGAAGAGCGCGACGCCATTGATACGGCGCGCGAGTGACAATTCGAGGTTTCGGCTGTTCAGCAGTTGGGTCAGTTGAGGGGGTCGCTTGCTGCGCCGGTCGGCCAACCGCACATATTCGGTGTGCGGGGTGTGGAGGTTGACGGTCGTGTTGACCGTGCACCGTTTGAGCGCCTGAATCAACGCGACCGTCAAGGTGGTCTCCCGGTCCACATTGGCCGGCAGGCAGTACTGGAAACTCCGGCCCACTCCGTTCAGCACGATCAGTTCCGTTACCTCCATCTCTGCTGATTCCGTCAGAGGTTTCAGGTTCAACCACAGGTGCTGAAGAGAGGGTGTTCGAGGCTTGGATGGGCTCGGCGCTGGAGATTGAGTCATGGGTGGGGCACTCCTGGGTGGGGAGAGGGGAAGCAGGCTGATTCAGTTCAGCGGTCATCAGTGACAACACCTGCTCGATTACATTGCTGTGGTGAGCCAGGTCGCTGTAGATGGCGTAGGTGACCCCCTGACGATCACTGGTTCGCAGGCCGATCAGACCGTAGTCGGCGAGACGCTGGAGTGCGAGAGCGATATCCGCCGGGTCGCCCAGTCGAGTCAAGTCAGCGTGGCTGGCTAGAGCATTGCGGAGCCGCTGAAGGATTTTGATGATCCGGCGCGCCAGATCACTGCAGAAGGCTGGCGCCAGCGGCGCTGCCGGTTCCAGGTAGGTCGCCTGATACAGCCGCTTGCCCAGGGTGCTGTCCACGGGCCAGGCCACGCCCGTTTCGACAAGCTGAGACAGCGCGAGGGTGAGAGAGGTTTTGTCCAGTTGCAAGCCTGTGTAAATGTCGTTGTAGGTAACTGGATGGGGATGGCTTTGTAAAAAGCTGAGCACACGCGCTTGCAGAACGCGTTGCGCTTCGTCCAGGCGTCCCGGCAGAAGGAAGCGTCCTCCGTTGCCGCCACGGCGCTCAATCAGGCCTTCGGCACACAGCGTTTTGGTGACAGCGGCCAGTGTGTCGTATCCGACAGGCGCAGGGTACTTCGTGAGTTCACGCATCTCGGCCAGTGAGAGGGACGGATGCGTCGTCAGGAGATTCAGCACCAGACTGCGGTGCTCTGTTTGGCGTTGAAGGCTGGCGACTCCCATGCCGCGCACCTTAGAGACCCGCCTGCTTAGTTCTGACTATGCCGTGATTAGTTGAAGCGTAGGCTTGTGACGACAACGTAAGCCGAGGGTCTTATGCTGCTTACCATGCTCATGCCTGGCCGTCTCAATCGCCGACTGGCTCTTGAGGTGGACCGGACGAAAGCCCTGAGCCATTCTCAATTCCTGTCTCGCCGTGAACTGACGTGATCCACGCTGCGCTCGACCTGCGCTCCAGTGTTACCTGGCAAATGGAGAGTGCTGAGCAGACAGCGTTGGCCGCTTTGCAGTTGCAGCGTGATGCCCACCCCCGGGCGGCAGATCGGCGGAACGTCACTCGTGCGCTACAAGGTGCACGTGACAGTCGGCCTGAAGCGTGGCGCGCTGTCTATCTGGGTCACGCTGCGCCTTGCCGTGATCAGGGGGGCACCTTCTGGATGGTGTATCAGTCCTATGCAGCTCCATCTGATCTGGAGGCGTTCACCGCCCTGTTGCCGCCACATGGCCTTATCGGTCAGGTCGCTCCTGATTCACCCTACGGTCCTTTCATTCAGGTGCTGATGGTTCGGCAGGCCGCGGCTACAGATTGACCATTCAACGAGCGAAAAGGAGCTGGATGTCCCGCTCGGCATGCGCCAACTGGGGTTCGTTGCCCATGCTGCGGTGGATTTCGACAATGGTGCGCAGCACGTCTTCGGTAGGCGCGAGCAGCTGCATATGTTCGAAGTGCCGCAGCGCCTCGGGGAGGGCGCGCCGCTCCAGCGCTGATTTGCCCAGGACACCGTACGCACTGTAAAGGACGCCTGGGATCTCAGTATCGCGGAGGTCAGCTGCCCATACACTGTTGACGCCAGGCAGAAAATCCGTGCCGTCACTCAGGAGTTGCCGGATCTGCAAGAGGTTGTTCGTGCGTACCGCCCGCCGCAGCTCGTCAACATCCGTCCGCACGTCCAGATCATCGGAAAACACATAGCGGCGTGTGCTGTCCTGCACGATGGCGTCGTTTACTCCCGTGGCTTTGGTCAGGCTGGCCCGCAGTGTGTTAAGGGCGTTGCGGTGATCGCCTTTACCCTCGCCAATCAGCGTGCGCTGCAGTTCTTGGGAAGTGGCTGGTGGCAAGAGCGCCATCAGGGCGATCAGTTCCTGGGCCCGCGTGACATTCGATCCGCTGAGAGGCAAGGGCTTGCCGTCCAGCGAGACACTTAACTTGCCCAGTGTACGGATCGACAGCCGCTGCCGGGTGTCAGACCGGCCAAAGGCATACTCCTGCAGCTCCCCTGCATACCATCCCTGCCTGACGGCTTCGCGCAGGGCTTGGCGCACCATGGTCAGGTCTGGGGTGAGGTATCGCCGCGACTTGATCTTGCTATGAAGCGTCATGAAATCCCGGATGTGCGCCTCAGCCAGGGTGCCTTCCTCAGCGTGAATTTGAGCAAGGTAGGCGCGGCTTCTGACCGCCCACTCGGCCAACTCGCCCAGGTCGGTCGGCACCTGTTCAAACCATGCGCGCGCTTCAGCCAGATTGCCCATGGCGAGGTCTCGCTGACCCCGATGAAATTTCAGGAGATCCACCAACATAGTGCTCTGGGCCAGCTGCGGATGGATTTCCAGTAGGCTTTCGGCCAGCGCCAGCCGCCGGTCCGCCTCAACGTGCTGAAACTGCGCACGGAGAGCCTCAGACAAGAGGGCCTCAGCCATGTACTGACGGTCTGGTCGACTGCTGGCCCGCGCGCGCTCGACCGCCTGCATCAGGTGGGTCACGGCCTCGTCGAACTTGCCCTCTTTCATCCTCAGGTGGCCGAGCGCAAAGTGAATGGAGGTCGTTGTTCTGACCTGCGCCTCCTCGGCAATACACAGGGCGCGCTGGAGAAGGTCGTTGGCTGGAGTCAGTTCATCTGCGGCGCCGTGAAGAATCGCCGCATTCAAAAGGGGAATGGGGAGCCGAGCAGTCATGCCCAGCTGCTCGAAAATCACATGGGCCTGGCGCACCGCCATCATGGCTTCGTCAAGCCGGGCCAGCCGCAGATAGGACACGTTGAGGCCAATCAAGGCCACCCCCATGACGTAATCGAGGTGGTGCTGTTCTGCCAGCCTGGTCGCTTCAAGGAGCTTTTGAAGGCCTCCTTCGCTGTCTCCCCGCTCCCGGCTTACATTGCCTGCCATGGTCAACAAAATGACTTGCTGTTCGGCTGGATAAGCGTTCCAGTGCTGCCAGGCTTCGTCCAGCAGCTGAGCTGCATCGTCCACTCTGGCCTGAAGGAACAGACCGTGGGCCAAAGGCGGCAGCACCGTCATCCGGGTGTCGGGGCGTTCTGCCAAGGTGTGCAGGATGGCCATACCAGCCTGCAACTGCTCGGTTTCCATGAGACTGATGCCGTACATGCGCGCCAGGGAAGGCGATGCCTGGACCGCCTCACTCGGAAGACGGTCCAAGATGGACCGAATAACGAGGAACTGGCTCCGGCGGAACAGGGGCGGAATCACCTGCTCGGCCATGTCCAAGGCGTCATTTATCAGATTTGCGTGCAGCAAGAGATCCAGTGCGTGGATTGGCCGCTCATCGGTGAGGGCCCGCTGCGCGGCTTCGCGGTAACTGTCGGTCCACAGGTCAGGCGACTGGCGCAGCTGCTCATTCAGAACATTCAGCACCAGATCATGTGGTTGTGCGCCCACCGAGTGATGCAGGAGAGGCAGGCGGTGCAGGATTAACTGCCCCAACCAGTCGTCCGGCAAATCCAGCCCCAACGAATGAGGCAGGTACGACGTCCATGTGTCGTACGGCGCCAGTTGAGGCAGGGCACGCTGCAGGGTCGGAGGAAGCGACCGCAACACGGCTTTGATCAAGTCAGGGGCTGAGTGGCCGTACGCGCCGGCGACCGTCAGGGCAACGCCCATCGGCCACCCTTTCAAAGGGGTGAGGTCGCTGACCGCTGTCGCCTCAGCTTGCGTAGACAGTTGCGCGACTTCGGCTTCGTCGAAGGCCAGCTGCTCCGGCCCCAGAACCATCAAGCTTTGAGTGGCCACCAAGTAGGCCACCTCGACCGAATCCAACTGCCTCGAGGAAATAAGCAGACGGTGCTGTTCAGGAAGCGCCCGGATGAACCCCACCAGCCACGCCTCACTCTCGGCGCTCAGCCGTTCGGCATGGTCCAGCAAGAAAGTCGTCCGCTCCAGGGCGGCAAGGTGCTTCGCCAATTGACGCGCAGAGAGCGGACGTGTTTCGTTGGCGGCCGTGATATCGGCACTGACCTGTGGCGCCCTGCCCTGCAGGCTGTGCGCGAGGTCTTCAATGAGTGAGTACACGTCATTGTCGAGTTCCCGAAGATCAAGGCGCACCACGATTTCGCCAGCTTCCAGCGCGGCCTGCGCCACTTGGCCCAGAAGCACCGATTTACCGTACCCTGACGGACCCAGCAGCAGTGCCACATGCGGAACGTCTGTGCGGCGCATTTCACGCAGGAGGCGCTCACGCTGAATCGATAATTTCAAAGCACGCCTCGGCGCGTGCCTGGCGCGCAGTAGCCCCCCTCGGGCGCGTAATAGTTCAGGCCGAGCACGCCCATCGCCACGATGGCCACCAGCATGACAGCCACGTAGCCGACGCCAATGACTGCGGCCAGAGCCAGCGTCAAGATCACTACACCCGTCGCCACGAGATACCGCAGGAGGTCCAGTGCCCCGCACAGGAGATACCCGCATGCCAGCAGCAGCCTCATGCCGCCTTCCGTACGGTGCCACCGAGCAGGCGCGCCTGCCCAGAGCCCCCAGGGCGTGAACATTGGGCGAAGTGCTGCGTAGAGCGACTGGGTACGTGTACGGTTGGTCAACATAAGGCCTCCTTCCAAATTCAGCTTAAACGAAAAGGCCGGGGGTGGGTATAGGCATTTGTGGCAGACCTTCTCAGGGCGTCACCGTCAGTGCCGGAAGATCTGTTCGGCGATTGACCTTGCCCTGGGCGACAAAGATATGGGCGGCTTCAACAGCTGTGAACGTCGTGCGCGCGCCGCTGGCGAGGATTTTGTTTCGGTTCCAGATGCGTCCTTCGACACCCACCAACTGCCCCCGAGCGATAGTCACGTCACTCCCGTCACCGTACTTACAGACGTCCACCCAGTTCACCTCGGCGCGTTCAGGATGACTGACGGCTAGACTGACGTTCAGCACGGCCGTGTGGTCGACAAAACCCCGCTGGGCATCTGCGCCGGCGCGCCCGCTCAACACCACCCGCTGGAAACCGTTTCGCAGTCGGAAGCCCTGACCTACGTCCCGAACCAGATCCGAGGCGTGCCGTTCAATCGGCATCACGTTGAGAATCTTGACCTCTGTGCGTGGGGCCCGCGTGATGGTGTTGCGGGTTTGGTGTAGAAAGCCGGCCACAGTTAGGGCCTGCCCTTTGATGACGTGCACCGCGTCAAGGTGAGAACGTTCAATGAGACAGCGCTGGTAAAAGGCCATCGGTTTCGTGTTGCCGTCGGCGAAGGTCACGAGTTCCTCGCCGGCTACCACGAAGCTCAAGCAGTCACCTCTGGGCTCCGGCATCTGGGCCACACACCCGATCAGGTCGACCATACTGCCAAATTTGGCGGGAAGAATCATGGATTCAGCGTAGGCGACCCCTGGTTTGGCCCCAAAAAGGCCAAAAAAATAACCCTCAAAGCGAGAACCAAACGGTTCAGGCAATAAGGGCCGCGAAAGCAAACTGCTTTCGCACACTGACATCGTCAGTGCATGGCGGATTTCCACGGCAGATGCGTGGATCCGACGTACTCACCGGGGTGACTGGATGTATGCCAGGCCACCTCTTCTGCCACACGAATATCACTGTGTGGGAGGTAGTACGCTCGCGCCTGGTGTGCAGTGCCACTGACCTGCAACGCTGCCCTTAGTTGAAAGGCCAGGGTCGGGTTATAGGCACGCTCCAGATGCTCAGCCAGTTCCATGATGTGTCCTGGATCAGCCGGGTCATATACGTCCACAAGACCAAAGTGCTGGGCTTCGCGAACGGCCAGTTGAAACAGGCTCATGGGGATGAGCGATGCTTCGTCGTGGCTACTGACGACAGCGTCTTGCGGGTCAATGACCTGCATGACACCTAAGGAATCCAGCCAGTCCAGCGCCTCCTCTGATCTCGGATCTACCTGGTAAGACTCCACCAGAAGTTCACGGACACTGGGAGACAGACGGTCTGCTGGCGTCAGGCGGGCGAGACGGGTCCGGAAGGACATCGTCATCCGCGGTGAACCGACAGGACCCAGTGCCTCTTCACGTTCTGAAGTCAGGAGACGGACCGTGGCGTAGACAGCGTCGCGCACCCGCATGAGATAGGCGTCGTTATTGGCAAACGGCACCTTTCCACGCAGAGCACCGACAGGGCTAGAAGCCTGCTGCTGGCACTGGATGAGACGCTCGATCCACGTCTTCACCACCACATGCTCCAGACTCAGGGTGTACACCGCGTGCTTGAAGGCGCGGTCCGGGTGATTCACCTTCACCCGCTGCGCTGCCACAAGGTCAGCCAGCAGGTCGAGTGAACGTCCCATTTCGTCCGCCAGGGCGTTACGAAGGGTGCGGAGGGCCATCAGCGGTGCAAGCAAAGTCAGGGTACTGGTCATGGGTATTTCCTTTCCGCGCGGCTGTGGGGGGTCCCTCAGCCGCGCGAGCGGTGAGGGCACAGAGTGTGCGGAGAGGCTGCGTTTCCGAATCGCCGACGAAACTGAACGAACTCAAGGCCCCTTCAAATGGATGAATCCGTCAGCTGCCAACAGAAATGCTGGCGCTGTCTTCAAACCATGGAGGGTCTTTCTGCCTTCACTGGTGGTGATAGGCGTAGAGAAACTCCCGGGAAGCCTCTCCAGTTAGAAACAACTGGAAGGCTCCGGGTTCAGGCACGGCAACAACCGGCCGTGGCTCGCTGCGAAGGCGGCCATGGGGATGGTCACTGCTCTGGTACATCTGCGGGCGGAACGCTGTAGTAGCAGGGCGCGCAACGATAACGTTGTGCACCTGACCGTACACCAGAAGACGGTGACGGTCCTGCCCTCCTTCGCTCTGCACATCGAGATGCGCCGCTTGAACCCGTCGGGGTGCCCTGAATACGTCCGTGAAGACGTCCAGGTCAACCAAACGCAAAAAAACCCCCTGCCCCTGCGTCTCACGACGCCAGAGGCGTGTGAGATGCGAAGTGCCGAAGGTTGTGCAATGACCTTGACGGTCAGCAGACCGACCAAGGCCGGTAGGCAATACACTGTGCGCAGTGGGTGTCGCTGCAGTGTTGCCCCAACTATACGCCGTCAGCGCTTGGCCGTGTGTCAGGTCAAGAGGCGCTCAAGCCGGTGTGCCTGGAGCGTCAGGCCTGCTCCAGCGCATGACACTGCACCCATAACGTAGACGCGGTGACCACACCGTAGGGAAGTCAGCCACTCCCGAAGGTGCGGTGCCATCACGACCATCGTAAGGCCGTTCACTGTTACGTGCACCTGTGGCTCACCGTCATGATCCGTGGGCCAGGCGCTGACTGTGCCAGACACACTGAACATGTTCATGGAACCGTGGTGCGGTGCAAGAACTTCGAACGCGCTTGCCACAAGCCGGTGTGTGGCGGCGCCCTGCACCTGTACCAGCACCATGTTCCCAGGTTTCACCTGCCGAGCGGCTTTGTTCGCCAGTTCGTGCGTCACAACAATCTCTAAGGAACAGCCACTCACATCCACCGCAAAAAAAAGGCCGCCAGCGCCTGTCAACGGAAGTGGTGTTGACGTGACCTGGCCGACCAGAGCTCCATGCATCATGGCTTGACTGTAGAAGGGATGAGGTTCTGGACTAGCGGTTGCGTGCCAAGAGAATTGAGGTGGCGGCCAGAAAGCCGAGAGTGCTGACACTGGGCAGTGCACAGACGGCACCGATGACCAGGGTGCCGCTCCCCATCAGGGCAAGGACCCCTAGGCCTACGATGCCTGCCACCCGCTGCGCTTCGGTCTGTACAGGGAGGATGGCGGCCACGGTCAACACCAGGGCCATAGGAAGCCAAATAGGGGCGAACAGGGCCAGTGATGCAGCGGTGAGGGCGACAACCACCCACAGGAAGAGGCGGCGGTGGGCGGCAAAAGGCTGGAATCGGGCAGTCAGCATAGCTTCCTCCAGGAAAGAGAACTTGCCGGGACCAGCCTTGGGGTGGGTGCAGGAGGTTGGCTCTTTCAGTATGAAGTGAATCTGCCGGGGAAGGTGTGGCAGGCCTAAAGTCAGCTCGGGAATGAGATGGTCGCAGACCTGACTGTCAATTCCACTGCTGCTCACGCTCGGGCTCCGACGGGTTCTCTTCGTGGCCCTCTCGATGCCTCTGCTCAACCTCACTGATCAAGAGCAGTTCTGACAGAATCTGTCCCAGTTGATGTTGCAGTTCTAAGCGCCGGTGGGCCGCGTTGACCAGGACCTCAGCACTCTCCGTAGTGGCCGCTGCCGGTTTCGGAGGTACGTGAGTCGGCGGAGACTCGTCCAGACGATCTCTACGCTGCGGCGCTTGAAGATCGTCTACAGATCCACGTGTGAAGAAGCAGATGACGCGTGCTAACTGGTAGCCCCGCTGGGTGAGGCGGTAAGTGCGTCGGCGATGACGCTTGTACGCCGTCCATGAGTGATCCAGCCAACCGCGATTTTTCAAGGCATCCACCGCACCGTAAAACTGCTCAAGCGTGAGCTGCGTATCTATCAGGATGTGGTTGGGTAGTACCGGTTCGGGATAATGGTGAACCAGGCAAGTCAAGAGAACTCGCTGCGCCTTATTGCGCAGAAGATGCGCGGCGCTGAGGTGGGGAAGAATGATACGTGGCTTCCAGCTCATGCAATTTCTCCTGCTTGAATGGGA
>NZ_WQLB01000016.1 GCF_009755355.1 Deinococcus arboris
TAGAGAGGCTCAGAAACCCTGATCCAAAAAATGTGTGGTTCGTCAGCTCTCAATGTCAGCAGCTTGCCGCGCCACTGAATCAGCGCCCCACAGCGAGTCCGGAGCTGCCAGGGGCTTCTTTAGGTGGCGGCTCAAAGCTCCAGACGTTCAGAAAGCAGCTGTGCCTCTAGCCTCGGCATTCTGATGGCACCTTCCCCACAGGCGATGAGCAGCAGAGCAGCCTTCAAAGCTAGGAATGAGCGTAAAGGGGGCTTAAACCGACCCTGCCTGTGCCCCCGCGCCGGTCTCATCAACGCCGGCCCCACGCCACAGCACCCGCCCTGTTGTTTGCCTGAGGCGCGTCTTCAATTCCTTGGAGTTAGTGGCGTAACCGCCTGCTCGGTCATGGCCTGAAGCCAGTTGACGGGGAGGGGGTCATTCAGGATGACTTCCAGCTGCGTGGGCGTGGCGGAGGCGGTGCTGAGAATCACGGTGGGGATCTTCTGGGGCACCTGCACCAGATTGGCGGCCGACTCTGGCACCTTGGAGACACTCGGCTGTGGCGTGGGCCGGGGCGCCGCAGCGGCGGCTGGTCTTTCCTGCACCGGGGGTGGGGCAGTCACTGGGGGCATAGGGCTGCGGAGCTGCTGGGTCAGGTTGGCAATCACCTGTGGGTCAGACGGCGCATTTTGCAGGGCCAGCAGGGTGCGCGCAGGGACGGTTCTGCCGACAGTGGCCATCATCCGCGCCACGTCGGTGGTCCCAGTGGGCCGTTCCAGCACCGCCTCAGGAATGATGAACCCGGCCACGCGGGTCAGGCGCAGGATGACGGTCCTGGCCTCGCCGGTCATGGGCCTGGCCAGCGGAGTATTGGGGGTGGCGGCCCGGACGCTTGCCTGGTTGACCTGAACAGCCGTTTTGGGGCGTGGCTCAGCGCGGGGCGTGCTGACTTTCACCCGGTCTGGTGACCGGTTTATCGTCCCCGAAGACACCAGCAGGGACACGCCAGGCGAGGACACACTGACCGTGGTGTCCTGCGTGGTGTCAGGCTCTGGTGGCAAGGCCAGCAGCTGCGCGCGCAGTTCGGCCATCCCAGCCAGAGGTGGGCGCTGAACCGACGACAGCTTCTGAAATCCGATCAGTGCCCCAAGACCCCCAAGACAGACCGTCAGCACAATCAAGCCGTCCGACAGGCCCCGCGCCAGGCCCGGCCGCACCGCCAGACTGTTAAGCAGCCGGGCCAGTGGGGAAGAGGGCAGAGCCGCCAGCGGCGGCGCGAGGTCTGGAAGCTGGGCCGAACCCAGTGAAGAGGGACTGACGTCGTGTTCCATGGTTGGCACCTTTGACAGCTGGCCCTGATGAGCGAGAAGCCTGGCGGGCAGTCAATCTCTGTTGCTTTAAGGTACGGCCTGCGCGGAGCTGGGTGAGCTGGTCAACGGTCATTCAGTGCACCGACCAGACGTCGGGGGGCGGGGCTAGAGAGACTGAGGCTGCCAAATCCGGGAAGCGCCATAACCTTTTCTGCCTCCTCCAAGGCTCTTTCTCACAGCCCTCTGGGGTTGATGTATGCACAGAACAGCGGCGACCTCCTTAATCAGAGGCAGGCGGAACCACTGACCGCCGGGCGCCTCGCCGGCTCCACTGAATAGCCGGCTGTTCGACGGCGGAGTAAGCGAGGGTACACACAGGAAGAATCAGGATCAGCGCCAGCAGCAGCAAAGGCACCAGAGCGAGGTGACGGCCCAGGCCGAACACAACCGCCAGCAGGGTGACGCCGTGATACAGGTACAGGCTGTAAGAGATGCGGCCCAGAAACTGCGGCGCGGGATGCTGGGACAGCTGAATGACCCGCTGTGAGTGCGAAAACAGCAGCACCAGCATGAAGGCGCCGGGCAGAATCAGCAGGTCTCCGATGCGGGACGCGATACCAAAGTGAACCATGAGCAGGTGGCCGTAGGTGTAGCAGGCCAGCCCTCCCGCAATTAGCAGCAGTTTGCGCCAGACGGACAGGGCGCCGTACCAGCGGCCCAGAGTGGCGCTGCGCCGGGCCATCAGGGCGCCAGCAGCGAAGAAAATGAGGTAATGCAGAGAGTCGAGGTAAGGGGTGAGCAGGTACGCCAGCCCTGGTGACGTGTGGGCCAGGATGAGGGCCAGAACGTTGGCAAGGACGCTAAGGCCCAGGCAGCCCGCCAGCACCCCGGCAGGTTTAAACCGCAGCACCGCAGCGTAGAGCAGAGGAAAGATCAGGCTGATCTGCATTTCCTGCACCAGAGACCACAGCACGAAGTTGTACGGCTCGGTGTCTGGATTGCCAATCACCAGGATGTGGTGCAGCAACGTAATAAAGTCCGGCGGCCGTTGCCACACGCTGTTGACCCAGCTGCCAAAGCCTGGGGCGTGGTGCCCCCCAAGCAGCCCGACCAGCACCACACTGATCAGCACCGCCACGAGGTACGGCGGATACAGGCGCAGCAGCCGGCGACGAACATAAACCGTGTACGGCATGGCCCGGCTATTAAGCATCAGGTACAGCACAAAGCCACTGAGAATAAAAAATACCAGCACGGATTCGGATCCAGCAAAAAAGACAAACAGGGGAGTCAGGCGAGCCGTCTGCAACGCTGTCTGTAAGCCCTGTTGATGAGAATCCAAACTTTGCTGTGCAATCAGTGAGAGATGAAAGAACACCACCGCCAAAGCGGCCAGGCCCCGGAGGGCGTCTAGGGACGCAACGTGGCGTGTGGGTGCGGCGCTGCCGTGTGAGACCTGAAGGAGACGAGACATAAGATCACTCCTTGAAGTGTGGGCTGCTGGTCCCTCATCTTGCCTCATCAATTTAGTTTTGTGGGTATCTGATGAATGGCGACCGGTTGCTCAGGAGGGTCGTCTAAGCCGGTGAGAATAGGCAGTAGCGAGGACTCCGGGGCACAGGATTGAACTGTGGGGGTTCGCCGAATAGATGGGGACTAGCATCACCCACCAACTGCTCATTAACCCCGTTCAAATATGGGGAAATAGGCTTTATAGGTCTGCACATCCCAGAGCTACAAAGGGTTTCAGATTGTCCCGTGCGCTGGCCAGTCAAAAGTGCTGCATTCACGAACTTGATTCGAGCCCCTGTGGGCGGTGACGATAAGGCTTCAGTACCTGGCTGCTCACTACGAACTCCCACAGTCAAGTCTGTACTCAGCCTGTCCGGTCCATGTGCCTTGTGCCAGAAGGGAGTCTGCTCGTGGGCCAGTGTCAAAGGGCTTGTCCCTACAGGTCATCAGCCTGCTCAAACCGGGTGCTGAGGCCTCTGCGGTCTTCCCCACCGTAGGGCGCAGCTCAGATCTCCGCACAAGCCGCTCACCCTCACTTACTCTAGGGGCATGAGTTACCGCATTGCGCTCAGTAAGGAACAGAACGGCGGTCTGACGGCCGAACTGTATGCGATCTGCAAGGTCAGCTCTCAGCTGATTCAGGGGGCTGCTGGGCAGGAACCCACCTTCCGGGAGATTTACGCCGACACCGGCCAGCGCCAGATCAAGTTCACGCTTCAGGAGGACAGTGTGGTTCTGGAGCCGGGCATTCTCTCGTACGCCCACGGCCGCCTGAAATTCGAGGTGATTCAGCAGCAGCCGGGCCAGGCGGGCGGCTTCCTTGGCCGCGCTATGCGCAGCGCGGGCACCGGTGAATCGGCCTACGGCACCCGCGTCTCGGGCACGGGCGAGGTCTGGACGGAACCCACCCACAAGCACTTCGTCTTTGCCAACATGGAAAGTGGCGACAGCATGCTGGTGGACGATAAGGCCTACTACGCCGCGCAGGGCACGCTGCGGCTCAGCACCCACCAGCACAGCAAAGTGCAGGGGGCGCTCAGCGGCAACGGGCTCATGCAGCCCCGCCTGGACGGCCGTGGCCTCCTGGTCATCGAGTCCCCGGTCAGCGTGCACGAAATCGAGATGCTGGACGTGCCCCCAGGTGAAACCGTCACCGTGGACGGCGACATGATGCTGATGTACACCGCCACCATGAATCCCCGGCTGGGGCCGCTGGTGCGCGGCCTGCGGAATTCTCTGCGCAGCGGCGAAGGGCTGGTGTACACCCTGGACGGCCCCGGTCAGGTCTTTTTGACCCCGACCCACATCGCCGTGGGCAGCCTGGCCTGAGTCGCGTCAGGGCCGCCGTATTCTGAGGCCCTCCCCAGCACAGAACGCCAATTCAACTCGGGAGCGGACGGCCTGGGCGTGTCAGACGGCTTCGGTCTGTCAGGCCCGCAGCCCAGAACGGGGGTGCTAATTCTGCGGCCGAATGCCCCCCTGTGCTGCGCAGCTGTCCAGGGCCGCTTGGAGAGAGCCGTTCTTGCCGGCGGCTCTCCCGAAGTCGGTCTTCACCTCCCAGGCCTTCGCCTGCCGTTTTATGTTCCGGAGACACCATGAAGGTTTATTTCAACAAGAATTTCACGGGCACCGCCGACCAGTTGCGCGCGCTTCAGTACAGCGGCCATGAGGTCGTCGTGTCGCATACCGACCCCCATCACGCCATGCTGGACGCTGCGCGCGAATGCGGCATGACCACCCTGCTGGAGCCGAAAAATATCGAGTCAGAGCCTTACCTGGACTACATTGAAGACCTGCTGCGCGTGCTGCGCATTGACGCCTTCCTGCCAGGCAAGCTGGCCGAGCAGTTCGCCGAGCAGCCAGAGCGGTTTCCGCAGGCGGTCGTGCCGGCGGCCCCAGAGACCCTGCGCCTGATCAACAACAAGGGGCGGTTCATGGCCGACTGGCCCGAGACCCTTCTCCCGCTGCCGCGCTGGGTGATGTTCCAGACCCTGGACGAATTTGATGCGGGCCGCGCGGCACTGACCCAGGACGGCGTGCGGCTGTGCATGAAACCCACCGAGGGCATTTACGCCAGTGGCTTCCGGATTCTGAATGACGTGCCGCGCGTGAACAGTTTTCTCAAGGGCCAGCTGTACGAGATGAGTACAGCCGCCGCCCGGGAAATGATCGCCGCCGCCGACACGTGGCCCGAATACCTGCTGATGCACACCCTGGAAGGTGACGAGCGCAGCGTGGACTGCGCCGCTCTGAACGGCGACCTGCTCGGGTGCGTGGTCCGTCGCAAAGTCCGGCAGGAACAGATCATCGAGCCCCGCCCCGATCTGGTCGAGGTGGCCCGCGAGATGGCGCGCCGCTATCAGCTGAGCGGCCTATTCAACTTCCAGACCCGCGACGACCGCGCGGGGGCGCCGCACCTGCTGGAAATCAACACCCGCGCCTCGGGCGGCATCCGCAACGCCCTGGCGTCCGGCGTCAACCTTCCGGGGCTGCTGTTTGACGCCCTGAGTGGTGTCCAGCGCCCAGAGGTCCTGACCCCCACCCAGACCATTCATGTCCGGGAGGACAAGCGCGCCCGCCGGGCGTGAGGCCCTTCACCATGTCCCAGTCCTCTGACCACCACATCACACTGCCCAGCGGCACCCTGCACCTGACGCTGGACCACGAGCAGCGGCCACTCTCGGACCTCGTCGCCTACGCCGTCCGGGAAAACCCCAAGCGCGGCTTTCTCTTCGTCAGCAAGGTGCTGGGCAAGCACATTCCGGTTTCTCCTGAGGTGGCGGCCTGGAGTCACCAGGCCCTGGCGGCGGCCCTGCCGTCCCTGCGCCGGCCCCACTTCATTGGCCTGGCCGAAACGGCCACTGGGCTGGCCGAGGGGGTCTACGCCGCCTGGCAGGCCGCCCATCCCGACCAGCCGGGCACCTATCAGCACACCACCCGCTATCTGACAGGCGAGCCAGTGCTGCTGCGCTTCGACGAGCCGCATTCGCATGCCCCCGCCCACATCCTGCACCAGCCGGAAGGCGAGCCGGGCGCGGCCCGCGACCTGGTCCTGGTTGACGATGAAATCACCACCGGCACCACGCTGACCAATCTCGCGCAGGCGTGGTGCGCGCGCTTCCCACAGACCGAGCGGGTCATTTTGGTCTGCCTGACCAGCTGGGCAGACCCCCAGGCCCTGCAGGCGCGCCTGACCCCGCAGCTTCAGCTCGTCAGCCTCACGCAGGGGCAGTACCAGTTCACCCCGAACCCGGCCTGGCAGCCGCCTGTAACGCCGCCTGTGCAGGTCACCAGTTCGCAGGTGAGGCCCCATCTGGGGCAGTCCAGGCGCACGGCCAGCCGGCCTCTGACCCTGCCCAGGCTAGAGGCCCTGGGCCTCACCCCGCAGGCCCGGCTGCTGGTGCTGGGCACCGGCGAGCACCAGTACCCGGCGTTTGCCCTGGCGCAGCACCTGTCTCCTCAGGTGGCCAGCGTGGTATTCAGCGCCACCACCCGCTCGCCGGTGCTGCCGGGCCTGGCGATGCGGCACAAGCTGACATTCACCGACAACTATGGCGACGGCATGCCCAATTATCTCTACAACGTTGACCCGGCCGAGTACAGCGACATTCTCGTGGTGCATGAGCCCGGCTGCGAGGTGCCTGAGGTGCTGGGACTCCTCGGCCCACACGCCCGGAGTGTGGTGCTGTGACGCCAGCCTTTCTCGCCTTCAGTGATCTGGACGACACCCTGTTTCAGACGCAGGCCAAGTGCCCCCCGGACGCCGATCTGGCGCTGGCCGCGCACCATACCGTGGCGGCCCGCCAGAGCTACACGACCGGCCCGCAGCGGCAGCTCATGGACTTTTTGCAAGCGGCTGGAGGCTGCCTGATTCCGGTCACGGGCCGCACGCCCGCCGCCGTGGCCAGGGTGCAACTGCCGTTTGCGGCAGAGGTGATTTGCGACCACGGGGCCACCATTCTGGAGCCGGACGGTCAGGTCAGTGCCGAGTGGGCGGCGCACATTCAGACGCTGCTGGCCAACGGGGCAGTTCTCCAGGTGCAGGCCGCGCTAGGCACCCTGGCCGCGCAGCACGGCTGTACGCTCAGCACCCACGAGGTAGACAGGGCGGCCTATATGCACGTCCTCAAGCACCCCCAGCGGGGGGACCTGCGGGCGGCATACCACGCGGTTCGGGCGCTGGGCCTGCCCGGCCTGACCGTGATCGCCAACCCGTCCCACATCAGCCTGTTGCACGCGGGGGTGACCAAGGCGGCGGCGGTGGCCT
Source organism: Deinococcus arboris (assembly GCF_009755355.1). Classification (GTDB taxonomy): domain Bacteria; phylum Deinococcota; class Deinococci; order Deinococcales; family Deinococcaceae; genus Deinococcus; species Deinococcus betulae. Next base: position 7,069 of record NZ_WQLB01000016.1, read on the forward strand.
TCGTGCGCGCGCGCTACCCGGCGCACCTGCTGACCCTGGGGCTGGGCGACAGCCTCTCTGATCTGCCGTTCATGCGGACGTGCCAGTTCTGGCTGACCCCCACCGGCACGCAGCTGGACCGCGCCCTTGACCCGAACGGAGCCCACCTGTGAACCATACTTTTCCGCCGGAGGACGTGGTCTTCCACCTGAACGAAGGTCTGCCTCAGCTCGTCAGTGTGACTGAAAAAGAGCGGCTGCTGCGTGAAGGGACATCGTACGCCAGGCTCCTGACCCCGGAGGCGGCGCCCGTCTGGGGGGCAGCGTTCGACCAGCTCTTGCCCCTCCTGGCGCCCCGCACGGCCGGGCTGGTGGCCCGCGTCACCGCGCAAATTGCCGCGCACCACAGCCGGCCGCTGCTCGTCTCGCTGGCGCGCGGCGGCACCCCCGCCGGAGCACTCCTGCGCCGCGCAGCCGCCCGGCAGGGGCTCGACTGGCCGCACCACAGCCTCAGCATCATGCGCGACGAGGGGCTGGACCTCGTGGCCTACCGCGAAATCCTGGCGGCCCACCCGGACCGTGAAGTCATCTTCGTGGACGGCTGGACCGGCAAGGGCAGCATCCGAGGAGCGCTGGACCGCAGCGTCCCCGGCGCCCGGCTGGCCGTGCTGAGCGACCCGGCGGGGGTCAGCACCTACGCGGGGACCTTTCAGGACGTTTTGCTGCCACACGCCCTGCTGAATGCCACAGTCTGTGGCCTGCTGTCCCGCACCTTTCTGGAAGGCGACGGGCGCCACGCGGTCAGGATCGAAGCGGGGCTACAGCCCCATGACCGCACCCGCGCCTATCTGGACGTCGTCAGTCAGGCTGTGCCGGTGGCCATAGTGCCTGGCCTGCGTCCAGTGAACCCCTTTGCGGCCACACAGGGCGTGGCGGCCCAGTATGGTGTGACAGAGCCGCACCGCATTAAGCCCAGTGTGGGTGAGGCTTCCCGCGTTCTGCTGCGCCGCGCGCCGGCAGGGCTGCTGCTGCGCCAGACGGGTCACCCGGACACCCAGCACCTGGAAACCCATGCCCACGCCTGCGCTGTGCCCGTCCACGTCCACGCCGACCTGCCCTATCAGGCCTGTGCCCTCATTCGATAAGGACTGCCCATGGCCCACCTTGGCATCACCCTGTATACCCCCGCCACACATCCGGCGCTGGCGGCCATCAGTGCGGGCAAATATCCCGGCCTGACCAACCACGTCTGGTGTACCGAAGACGCCATCCGCGACACAGAGGTCGGCGCCGCTGTCCAGAACATCCTGCGGCAGCTGGAGCATGCAGAGCCCTTTACCTGCCGCCTGTACCTGCGGGTGCGGTCACCCGAGATTCTGGCCGAACTGGTCCGGCACGACCTGTCGCGCGTCCACGGCTTTATCCTGCCCAAGGTCCACGACGGCAACCTGCGCGCGTATATGGACGTGCTGCCCTCTACCCACGCCGCGCAGCTCACCCTGGAGACGCGCGAGGCCCTGAGCGAACACCGCATGATGGTGCTGCGCGACCTCATCTTTCAGGAGGCCTGGCAGGGGCAGGTCGAGGGCCTGCGGATTGGGGGCAACGACCTGATGAACGTGCTGGGCGTGCGCCGCACACCGGGCCGCACCCTCTATGAGGGGCCCCTGGAACGCAGCGTCAGTATGCTGCTGGGCATCTTCCGCCCTTACGGATTTCAGCTGTCCTCGCCGGTGTACGAGGTCTTCAGTGACCTCGCTACGCTGGCCCGCGAGGTCCGGCAGGACCTGGAATACGGATTGTCGGGCAAGACCATCATTCACCCGGTGCAGCTGCCGACCGTGCTGGGCGGCTACCGGGTGCCGGCCCAGGAGCTAGAGGAGGCGCAGGCAATCCTCGCACCCGACGCCCCAGCGGTGTTTCAGATGAACGGCCGCATGTGTGAACCTGCCACGCACCGCCGCTGGGCACAGGACATTACCGAGCGCGCGGCCCTGTATGGCCTCCTGCCCCCCACGCCCGGCGACGCCCTGCATTACCTGCCGTCGCTCGGCGCGGTCTAAAGAAAGCATTGACCCAGGCGCCCGGAAAGGCCGGAGCAAATGTGGCTCCTGCTCACCAGCACGCCGACATAATGAGGCTCCGGGTCGCCGTCAGGCGGCCCACCCCCTGAGGAGGCATCACCATGGGATTCCTGAACAAACTCAAGAAGCTGGCTCAAGACGGCTCGGACCTGGCGCAGCAGAATGTGGCCCGCTTTCAGAATGCCGGGTTTGCCGACGCCACCATGGCGGCCTGCGCCCTGATCAGTGCGGCCGACGGCTCGGTCAGCCCCGAGGAGCGCCGCAAGACCGCCGGTTTCATCATGTCCAGCGACAAGCTCAAGGCGTTTGACACCAACAAGCTCCGCACCCGCTACGACGAGTACTGCGGCAAGCTGGATACCGATTTCGATTTTGGCAAGATCGAACTCATGCAGGTGGTTGGCAAGATCAAAAAGCCCGAAGAAGCCCGCGCCGTGATTCAGCTGGCCATCGTGATCGGCAATGCGGACGGCACCTTTGACGAGCACGAGCAGAAGGTCGTGCGCGAACTGGTCCACGCCCTGAAACTCGACCCCGCCGAATTCGACCTGTAAGCTCGGGGGACGCCCAGCGGCCTTTCACCTTCTCTCGATAAGGAGTTCTGCCATGCCCGTATCCCTTTCCAAAGGCGGCAACGTGTCCCTCAGCAAAGAAGCCCCCGGCCTCACCGCCGTGCGTATCGGCCTGGGGTGGGACCCCCGCGTCACCGACGGCACCGAGTTCGACCTGGACGGCAGCGTGTTTCTGCTCAACGACCAGGGCAAGGTGCGCGGTGACTCGGATTTCATCTTCTACAACAACAAAACCTCCGCAGACGGCAGCGTCACCCACAACGGCGACAACCGCTCCGGGCAGGGCGAGGGCGACGACGAGAGCGTCGAGGTCAAGATTGCGGGCGTGCCGGCCGACGTGCAGCGCATCGCCTTTGGCGTGACCATCCACGAGGCTGACGCCCGCAGGCAGAGCTTCGGGCAGGTGCAAAACGCCTTCATCCGCGTGATTAATGCGGCCGACGACAAAGAAATTGCCCGCTACGACCTGTCTGAGGACTACTCCACGGAAACAGCCATGATCTTCGGAGAGCTGTACCGCAACGGGGCCGACTGGAAGTTCAAGGCCATCGGACAGGGCTACGCCGGTGGCCTGGCCGCGCTGGCGGGCAACTACGGCGTCAACGTCGGCTGACCTGTCTGCCTTTCCAGCGGGCGCTGCATTCGTCGCACGAACGCAGCGCCCGTTTTGTCCTCTCTGGCGGCGCTGTGGTCCTTGACACGGCCTCTGCTGAGCCCTGGCAGTTTTCTGTGGCTCAGCCGACCGGAGGAGAAAGGACGGATTTTGCGGTATGGAAGCGGAGGCGGTGTCTCCCGGCACTCCGCTGAAATGAAGCGAAATCCCTATGAGGAGCGTTCATGACCACACTTGTTGCCGGTCAGCGTTTGCCCCTGGCCCAGTTGGGCCTGGACGGCGCTTTCCCCCTGACGGTCACCTGTGACCTTCCGGACACAGATTTCACCCTGTTTGGCCTGCTGGACGGCCAGCTGAAAGACGACCGCTGGATGGTTTTTTACAACCAGCCGCAGTCGCCTGACGGGGCGCTCAAGCAGCTCAGCTCCCAGCAGTTCACCCTGGATCTGAAGGGGCTGGGACCGAACATTGATGAGGTCTACCTGACCGCCACGCACGCCACCCTCCCCTTGAGTGCGGCGTCCACCCTCAGCGTAGACCTGGGGGGTCACGCCTTCGACGCCCGGCCCGCCCTGAAAGACGAGAAGGCGGTGATGCTCGTGCGCTTTTACCGCAAGGACGGCGCCTGGCGGCTGGCCACAGTCGCCCAGGGGTTTAACGGTGGCCTGGGGGACCTGGTACAACATTTTGGCGGGGAAGTGGCCGAAGAGACGGCGCCGGCGCCCCCGGTGCCCGTCACCTCTGCGCCCGTCAGCCTGGTCAAGCAGCGTCAGCAGGTGCTGCTGGCCAAAGCCGAGCAGACGCAGCCTGGGCTGGTCAGTCTGATCAAGGCCGCGTCCGTCAGTCTGGCCAAACGCGGGCTGGATGAGGCCCGCTACCGCGTCAAACTGGTGCTGGATATCAGCGCGAGTATGCAGGAGGAATACCGCAGCGGCAGCGTGCAGGCCCTGGCCAACCGCGCCCTGGCGCTTGCGGCCCGGCTGGACGATGACGGTGAGGTCGAGGTGTATCTCTTTGGCATCAAGGCCCACCGCAAGGGCTCTCTCAGCCTGGACAATGCCCAGGATTTCGTGGCCAACATGCGGGTGCGCCTGGAAGGCGGCACCCATTACGGCCCGGTCATGAAGCTGATTCAGGAAGATGTTCAGAAAGAGGGCGGCGAGCTGCCCACGCTGGTGCTGCTCATCACCGACGGCGGCACCAGCAACCCGAATAACGTGGTGAAGCTCATGCGCGACCTGTCCCGCAAACCGATTTTCTGGAAGTTCATGGGCATCGAAGAGGGCCGCGTGAACTTCGATTTTCTGGAGAAGCTGGACGACCTGACCGGGCGCGCGGTGGACAATGCCGACTTTTTCAAGGTCAGGGCGCCGGTCCGCGTGCCCGACGCCGAACTGTTTGACCTGCTGGTTCACGAACTGGACAGCTGGCAGCTCGGCGCCCAGCGCGCGGGCATCCTGCCTTCACGCCGCTAGGGCAACATCGGGCACACCGGACCCGCGCGCACACTACGATGACGCGGGGCCCCGCCTCACCCCAGCCTTCAGCCGCTCTTCGACCTCTTTCTCAAGGTGGTGCTTCGCCCTCCATGCTGACCTTTCAAACCGGCCAGAAATCCCCTTTGAACCAGCTCACCTCTCACCAGATCCTGACCCTGTCGGTCCGGGTGACTGGGCCAGCGGCCGACTACGACCTGAGCCTGTTCGGGCTGGACCCGGCGGGCAAGCTGAGCGACGACCGGTATCTGGTGTTCTATAACCAGCCGGCCACCCCGGAAGGGGCCGTGCAGATGCACAGCGGCGTGCGGGGCGAAAAGGTCTTTCAGATTGACCTGACCCGATTGCCCCACAGCGTCCGGCGCCTGAGCCTGACGGCTTCGGTGGACGCAGGGACGTTTGGGCAGATTGACCACGCGGAAATCACCCTCTCAGCCGGAGGCCAGCCGGTGGCCACCTACCGCGTGACTGGGCGGGACTTCCAGCAGGAGCGGGCGGTCATGCTACTTGACATCTACTTCAAGGACATGTGGCGGGTCGGGGCGGTGGGGCAAGGCTTCAATGGGGGCCTGGACGCGCTGGTCAAGCATTACGGCGGAACCGTCTCGGACCGCCCAGCGCCCAGCGCGCCGCCGCCCTCACCGCCGCCGGCAGCGGCGCCCGCCCCCAGCGCTCCATCCCTCAACCTCAAAAAGGTCACGCTGGAGAAAAAGGGCGAAAGCACCCGCATTTCGCTCAAGAAGTCTGGTCACGCCGAGCCGATTCGCGTGAACCTGAACTGGGACCGTGGGGGCAAGCGGGGCGGGTTGCTGGGGCGGGCAGCAGCGTCGGCCGACCTTGACCTGGGCTGCATGTTCCTCCTCAATGACGGCACCCGCAGCGTCATTCAGGCCCTGGGCAACCGCTTTGGGTCCGAGCGCCTGTCCCCGCACATCCTGCTGGACAAAGACGACCGCACCGGCGCGGCCACCGACGGGGAGAACCTCACCATCTTCCGGCCCGACCTGATTCATACCGTGCTGGTGTTTGCCTGCATCTATGAAGGCACGAACGACTTTACCCAGGTGGGAGCCCGGCTGTCACTCAAAGACACCCAGGACAATGAAATCCTGATGCACCTGAGTAACCCGGACATTCAGCGCACCTTCTGCGGCATCGCCCTGATCGAGAACATCGGCGGCGATATTCGCGTGACCAAAGAGGAGCGGTACTTCTTTGGTCACCAGGACTGTGACGAGCATTACGGCTTCGGGTTTAACTGGGTGGCCGGCAGCAAGTAGATTCTGTTCAAGGAGACGCGATATGGCATTAAGTTTGAAAAAAGGCGAGCAAATCAGTCTGGCGAAGACCAGCGGCACCACCCTCACGGCGGTCCGAATGGGTGTGGGCTGGGAAGGCATCAAGAAAAAGGGCCTGCTGGGCTTCGGGGCGGGGCGCGAGGCGGTTGACCTCGATGCCAACGCCCTGATGTTTGACGCCTCGGGCACCCTGGTGGATCAGGTCTGGTTTCGCCAGCTGCAGAGCAAGGACGGCTCGGTGCGCCACAGCGGCGACAACCGCACTGGCGACGGCGCGGGCGACGATGAAACCATCACCATTCACCTCAACCGGCTGCCGCAGAACGTGGTGACGGTCATTCTGAGCGTCAACAACTACAGCGGCCAGAGCTTTAACCGCATCGAGACGGCGTACTGCCGGCTGATCAACGAGCAGGGCGAAAAGGAACTGGCCCGCTACGAACTCGCCGGACAGGGGGACCACAACGGCCTGATCATGGCCAGCCTGAAGCGTGAAGGCACGGACTGGACCTTCAAGGCCATCGGCGCGCCGGCTTCGGGGCGCACCTACCACGACAACCTGCCCGACATGCGCGCCCACCTGTAAGCGCCCAGGGGCCGAACTCTAGCCCCTGGTTGCTGCGCGCGCCCCAGTTCCCTTCGCCTCATTCCTGTCCCCGGAGGACCCTATGGCACTCTCCCTGTCGAAAGGCGGCAACATCTCGCTGAGCAAGGAAGCCCCGAACCTCACCCGCATTCTGGTTGGCCTGGGTTGGGACCCACGCGTCAGTGACGGTCAGCAGTTCGACCTGGACGCCAGCGCCTTTTTGCTCAATGCCAGCGGCCGGGTGCGCGGTGACCACGATTTCATCTTCTACAACCAGCTGCGTAGCCAGGACGGCAGCGTGGAGCACACCGGCGACAACCGCACCGGGCAGGGCGAGGGCGACGACGAAACCATCAAGGTTGACCTGAGCCGCGTGCCGCAGGACATCAGCAAGATCGTTGTGGGCGTGACCATTGACGAGGCCGACGCTCGGCGCCAGAACTTTGGGCAGGTGGGCGGCGCCTTTATCCGCATTGTGGACGAAGCCACGGGCCGCGAGATCACCCGCTACGACCTGGGCGAGGATTTTAGCACCGAAACGGCGGTCGTCTTTGGTGAGGTCTACCGCCACAACAACGAGTGGAAGTTCCGCGCGGTGGGTCAGGGCTTTGCTGGCGGCCTGGGCCCGATGGCCCGCGGCTACGGCGTGAACGTCTAACCCTCTTTTCACCTGACTCTTCACGCCTCCCGGCGGCCCCTCCTGGGGACTGGGAGGCCCCTTTATCAAAGGACACCATGATCAACCGAGAATTTATCTTTGCCTTTGGCGTCACCTTCGTCTCTCTGATCCTGGCCTTCGTGTACGGCCTTCAGACCGGCGGCATCGGGACGGCCCTGAACTACCTGTTTATCGCGCTCGTGCTGGGCGTGATGGAAGTCAGCCTCAGCTTCGACAACGCTGTGGTTAACGCCTCGGTCCTCAAGAACATGACCAAGAAGTGGCAGGACCGCTTTCTGGTCTGGGGCATCCTGATTGCCGTGGTGGGGATGCGCCTTATTTTCCCCATCCTGATCGTGGCGCTGACCTCTGGCCTGGGTTTTGGTGAAGTCGCCAACCTGGCCCTGAATGATTCGGAACGCTACGCGGAATACCTGGAGCGCGCCGAGGTGGCCATCAGCGCCTTCGGCGGCGTCTTCCTGCTGCTGGTCGCCCTGAACTACCTCATCGACCCGGAAAAGGACGTGCACTGGCTGGGCGGTTTCGAGCGTCGTCTGGCGGGCATCGGCAAACTGGACACCATTCAGGTGGTCGTGACGGTCATCGCGCTGATGCTGGTCACGAAGTTCATGGTGGCACCTGCAGAACAGACCACGGCCCTGATGGCCGGCCTGATTGGTCTGGCGCTGTACCTGGCCATGAACGCCATCGGCAACCTGTTCGATGCCGACGACATGGCCGCCAAGGCCGGTGCAGCGGGCCTGTCGGCCTTCCTGTATCTGGAAGTGCTGGACGCCAGCTTCTCTCTGGACGGCGTGATCGGCGCGTTCGCCATTACCAAGGTCGTCGTGATTATCGCGGCGGGTCTGGCCATCGGCGCGGTGTTCGTGCGTTCGCTGACGCTGTTTCTGGTTCACAAAGGCACGCTGGCTGAATACCGTTACCTGGAACACGGCGCCCACTACGGCATCCTGGCGCTGGCCATCATCATGCTGCTGAGCACCAACCGGAACCTGCATGTGCCGGAAGTGGTCACGGGTCTGATTGGCGTGGGCTTCATCGTCTGGTCTATCTTCTCGTCGCTGCGGGCCAACCGGCGCGAAGCCCTTGAAAATGGTGGCCGACCTCAGGCCGACTGAGCCGCGCGCACTGCTATGCTGCCTCTGGAGGCCCCTGTGGCCCCAGAGGCTTTTTTTGTGCCTGCGGAGGCCTGTCGAGACGTGAGGACGATGTTGTGGTAGAGAGGGTGACGGCCCTGCTGTTTCTTAGGGGAGCTGGCTGGTGCTGGGATGGCCCCAGTGGCCTTGGCGGCGTCTTCTGGTCAGCTCGGCAAGGCAAAAGCACACCGAGGCGCCCTGATGGTCTGGGCCTGAACGTCGTCATTGCGGGCTCACTGCTCTGGTCGGTTCCCCTAAAGCCTATTTCCCTGGAAGCCACCCGATGACCCGGACCCTCGCGGCTGACCACCCTCTGCGCACGCGCGCCCTCAAGCTGCTGCAACTCGCCCGCCGCGGGGTGGGCGGCGAGCGCAGCAATGCGGCCCGCCTGCTGCTGACCCATCTTCAGACCCATGACCTGACGCTGTATGACATTGACCCTGGCCTGCCAGTCACGCAGGACCTGTCGGTGCTGGCCAGTATCCGGGAAGCGCAGCTGTATCTGGCAAAACTCGGTACTGATGAGCAGGACGAGGCGTTGGGTCACCTTGTCGACGATCCGTCGTTAACAGCCGCAGAAATCGCCCGGGTGGTTGAGGTTCTGGACCTGACCCTGCTGGCCCAGACCCGCGCCGCCACCTGGGCCCACCTGGACGGAGCTGATGAACAGGCGTACCTGGGGGCAGCGGCGCAGGTGACGCCTGCCGCTCTGTCTGACTTCGGGGGCAGCATCGCTGCGCGCACCCACGAGGCGGTGCGGCAAGCGCTGTGGCTGGCGACCCATCCACAGCGGCTCCTTAGGGTGCAGGGCGAGCTAGAGCAGCTGCTGGTGAGTGGGCTGCTGGCTGGCCTGGGCGCCCGGCGAATCCAGACCACCCCAGAAGGTGTGCAGGCCCACCTCAGCGGAGAGCAATTGGCCCTCGTCCGGTCCATGATGGTGCACGACCTTGAACCCCTGAAACGTCAACTGCTGGAAGCCGGGAAGGTGCTGGCCGAACAACACGCCCGGCGGCGTGTGCCCCAGTAAATGAGCGGCCCACCCTGCCGTGGCGGTGGGCGCTGATTCGGCGGCTGGGCCAGGGTGTTCTTGACGGCGAAAGGTAAAGGTTAGGGGCGAGGGTCCTGTAAGTCTTGCTCGTAAGCTTCACGACTTCCAAAACCAAGAGTCTCTGCCTTCAAGAAGTAGGGCGTTCGATCCAACAGTTCCTCCTCGTCATCTCCTTCAGGCAAAGGGAGATCCCAGATGGCGTCCAACATCCAATCAAGCCATCTTGGCTCTGGTGGAAACTGCCGAAAATATTCGATTCGTGCCGCTTCGTCCAGTGCTTGGCTTCTCCACCACGGCCACCACACCATAATGAACTCTTCTCCGCCACCCATCCGCCAGCACATGCTGTAAGGATGCTCATTCGGAAACACTACCCATGGCGGCGGGACTGTGCCGTACTGCCCTTCAAGTGTCTCAATCCTCGTGACCATCCAAGGCTCCATACCTTGATGGTTGCATGCCAACTGTCTATATCTCTTTGCCTACACGCCATAGCCCAGGCCCAGTTGATTTCTTCTGCTCGCCCATGAAGTGCCAGCAGTGAATTGAACAAGAGGGGAGACGCTGGCCAAACCGCAAGTCGAACCCCAGAGCCCCTCAATGAGGTCACTCTGGGGTTGCTGCACGGCTCTGTCGAAACGCCGGAGAGCCTGTAACAAACGGCAGAGGACTGCTGTCGGTCCTCATCTCCGCCGCTAATGATTCGGCAGATGTTCCATTGCGGCCGCCTCTTCGTAGGGCTGCACGACCACAAAGCCGTTGCCCTGAAAGGCCATCTGAAGGGTTTCGCCGCCGCCACGCCCAAACATTGACCGCAAGTCCTGACTGACGCGCAGGTCGGGCCGCAGGTGGTCGCTCCAGGCAATGGTGGCGTTGGGGTCGGTGAACACCGGTTCCTGGGGCGTGACGCGCAGGGTCAGGGGCTGCCCGTGGCTCAGGATGGCGACCAGACCGTTGCCGCGCACCTGCACGCTAAAGAGGCCCCCCGCCACCATTCCCGCCATAGAGCGCTGCATGGTGATCTCGTGGGTCACGGTGTCTTCAAACGCCAGCAGGCTCTTGCCGTTGATGTTCAGGGTGTCCCCCTGGAGCCGGATGATCGAGATTTCCTTGCCCTGATCGGCGAGGTAGCACACCCCCTGGCCCTGGATGCTGACCAGCGGCCCCATCTCGCCGCTGCCCATCCGCATGGCGGCGCCCAGCAGCGCGCCCATGCGGTTCCCCCCCGAGCGCATGCCGCCCATCAGGTCACTGAGGGTGCTGGCCCGCTGAAAGTCGAGGCGGCCCTTATAGGCAATCATCGCCCCGAGTTTGCTCCAGACCCGCCCGTTGACCTTGACCTCCAGCATCTTGCTTGACTCCAGCTCGAACACGTCGCCAGGCCGGTCCTGCTCGGCACTGCCCCGCAGAAAGTCCGAGATGCTGGTGCCCAGGCCCCCCGCCCCACTGGACCCGCCTGTTCCGGGGCCTGGCGCGGGTGGCGGCGGCGCTGGGGGAGGAACAGGCGCCGGGTCGGTCCAGGCTGGCGCCGGAGCGGGTGAAGGCGCGGGTGCTGGCGCCGAGGGGGCTGGGGGAGGCGGTGTCTGGTTCTCCACCGCCTGACCGCCAAAGTAGGTCAGGAGTGAATCCAGGCCGCCCTGGAATCCCTGCGCGACGCTGCCCAGCCGCCACTCGCCAGCGTGCCGGTAGAGTTCGGCAATCATCAGGGCCCGCTCGGCGGTAAAGAGGGTGCCGTTCAGGGGAATGACGGCCTGCTCGCTGCCCTGGGCTGTCTGGACGCTCAGGCGCAGCTGGCCCAGCTGGCTCATGGGCCGCTGGTCATGCGAAATCACGAACACCAGCCGCTCAATGCTGGCCGGCAGCGCCGAGAGGTCAAGGTCGAAGGTGGCGCGGCCGCCCTCAAGGTTCAGCGTAACCTCGCGCCCAGGGCTCTGAAGCTGGTTATAAAAGATGAAATACCGGTCGTCGCGGAGCTTTCGTTCACGGTCCAGACCGAAGAGGCTGACATCGGCCTGGGCCAGGTCGTGCGTGACCTGAACGCGCAGGCGCGGGTCGGGGAGGAAGTCGGACAGCCTGCGTTTCTCGCCGGGTTGAAGTTGCGTCATGGGGCACCTCGCGGGAAGGAACAGGGCCACGGGTGCCCTGCCGAACGAATGAACTTCAGACCAGTCTAGCTGTCCTACGTGCGTGTTCAGTGCCACGGCCCTGGTCGGCCGCTGGGGTGTTGGCCTGAAGAGCCGCAACTGGTGCGGGCGTCAGGCATGATCCACCGGGTTTGCCCAGGTCGTCACTCCTCAATCGCATACCTGAACTACCGTTCCGAGCTTGAGCTGAGAAAGTCATCTGGGACGACGTTTATGCCTGACGAGAGGGGAGACGGCTCAGGTCTCTTCCCACGAGTCGCCTCCCCTGTGCCACTCCTGAACCCAGGCCAGCAGTTCTGGCGCCGCCATGGGCCGCCCAAACAGATACCCCTGCATGGCCGCGCACCCCAGATTCAGCAGGCAGCGCGCCTGTTCCGTGGTTTCCACGCCCTCGGCGATCACGCCCAGATTCAGGCTGCGGCCCAGCGCAATCACGGCTTCGACCACCGCCGAGGCCTGTGGATCGTCCGGCACCGTTTTCAGAAAGGACCGGTCTATCTTCAGGGTCTGCACCGGAAAGTTCTGCAGGTAGCTCAGGCTGGAATAGCCTGTGCCGAAATCATCAATCGAAACGCACACCTCCAGGGCCTGCAGCGCCCGCAAGGTCTGCTGCACGCGGGCGATATCGGTGATGAGCATGCTTTCGGTCAATTCCAGTTCCAGCAGCCGGGGGGGCAGGCCCGTGTTGCGCAGGCACCGCTCGACCATGTCCACAAACCCAGGGTCCGTAAACTGAACCGCTGAGATATTGACCGAGACGGCGAGTTCCTCGCCTGAAGCCTGCGCCCAGGCGCGGCTCTGCTGGCAGGCTGTTTCTAGCACCCAGGCGCCCAGCGGCACAATCAGGCCGCTGGCCTCGGCGAGCGGAATGAATTCCAGAGGCGAGATGGGCCGGCCATCCGGGCGCGTCCAGCGCAGCAGCGCTTCAACGCCAAGCACCTGCCTCGTCCAGAGGTTCACTTTGGGCTGATACACCAGACTGAACTGACGCTGGTCCAGGGCCCGGCGCAGCTCTGCCTGAAGAAGTTGACGGGCCAGGCTGGCCTCATGAATGGACCGGGAAAAGAAGCGGTGGCGGCCCCGGCCCTCATCCTTGGCGCGGTACATCGCGGCGTCGGCATGCTGCAGGAGGGTGTCGGTGTCCTCGCCGTCCTCTGGATAGAGGGCGACACCAATGCTGAACGAGGTGTCAACCCGGTGGCCAGCCAGGTGATAGGGCGCGCTGATGACCTCCATCAATTTGCCGAGCACCGTTTCAACATCTGCCGTTTCCCGAATGTCGGGCAGCATCACGATAAATTCGTCGCCGCCCTGCCGGCTGACCGTATCCGACGCCCGCAGCGCCGCGCGCAGGCGTCCGGCAATGGACTGCAGCAGCTCGTCGCCGACGTGGTGACCCAGAGAATCGTTCACGTTCTTGAAGTGGTCCATATCGAGAAACAGCACGGCAAACCGCCCACCCTGCCGCCGGGCGCGTTCTATGGCCTGCGACACCCGGTCGCGCAGCAGCAGCCGGTTAGGCAGGTCGGTCAACGAGTCATGCTGCGCCAGGTGGCTCATGTGCCGGGCCATCGCGCGAGTGTCTGAAACGTCGTGAAACACCAGGACGGCGCCCAGCAGCTGGCCGGCTTCATTCAGAATCGGCGCCGCTGAATCTTCGACGCTGTACATCTGGCCGCTGCGGCTGCGCAGATTGGTGTTCCGGGCCAGGCTGAGTGTCTGGTGGTCCCGCAGCACCTGGCGCAGTGGATTGGGCACCGCCGTGAGCGTGTCTTCTTCCAGCAGCGTCATGACCTCTTCGACGGGCCGGCCGTGGGCCTCGGCCAGGGTCCAGCCGGTCAGGCGCTCGGCGGGGGCATTCAGAAACGTGACCTGGCCCTGGGGATCTGTGGTGACCACGCCGTCGCCGATAGAAGCCAGGGTGACCCTGGCCAGTTCCTTCTGTTCCAGCAGCGCCTGCTCGGCGGCCTTGCGGGCCGTGATGTCCATCCCCAGGGCAATAAAGCCGCGCACTTCCTCGCCTGATCCGTCAGGGACCAGCGACAGTTCGATGGTGCGGCGGCGGCCGCTGACATCGACGAGCGTGCCTTCAAACCGCTGCGGCTCGCCGCCCAGGGCCAGCTGCATCAGCGGCAGGTTGAGCGCGTAGATCTCTGGGCTCATCAGTTCCTGAATATGCCGCCCCCGCATCTCGGCCGGGTCGAAGCCGTACCAGTCGGTGTAGGTCGGGTTGGCAAAGCGGTTTCGCAGTTCCCGGTCCCAGTACCCGATCAGGGCCGGCAGATTGTTCATGACCATCTGGAGGTCTTGGGTCACGCGAACCCGCTCGGTCACGTCGGTCTGGGTGCCGGTGACCCGTTCGGGGCGGCCCTGGGCGTCGCGGGTGGTGACCCGGCCGCGCAGCTGAAACCAGCGCCATTCGCCGCCTGTCTGCCGCGCCCGGTACTCGGTATTCAGGGGCGTGCCGCTGTCCAGATGAGCCCTGTAGGCGGCCAGCAGTCCAGGCAGGTCGCCGGGATGCACGCGGGCCAGCCAGGCGTCCAGGGTCGCCGGCGCCTGTTCGCTGGGGCCCAGCATCCGCCCAAACCGTTCAGACACGAACAGGTCGCCTGTCTGGGGCCGCCAGTCCCAGACACCGTCCTCGGTGGCTTCCAGGGCCAGCTGCAGGCGCTCGTTCAGGGCGTGCAGCTGCGTCTCGCCCTTGACCTGAGCGTCAATATCCTGAATCTGTGACACGAAGAAAGCGGGCGCGCCGTCCTCGTTCAGAATCAGGGAGACATTGAGCTGGGTCCACAGCAGGGTGCCGTCCTGGCGCCAGTAGCGCTTGCGCAGCTCGTACTGGTCAATCTCGCCGGCCAGCATCTGCCCCAGCAGCTGCAAATCGCTGTTCAGGTCATCGGGAAAGGTGATGTCCTGAAAGGTCAGGTTCAGCAGGTCTTCGGCCGTATACCCCAGCATGCGGCACAGCGCCTCGTTGACCGTCATGAACTGGCCACCGGGCGACACCAGCGCCATGCCAATCGGCGACCGCCGGAACATGGCCGCGAACAGCTGCGCCTCCTGCTCAGGCACAGGCGCACCGGCCGGCAGGTGGGCTGAAAGGGGCCATATGAGGATTGTAAGCCGCTCACGGCGCCGCCGGGCCTGCGGCCTCCCTGTCACTAGCGTGTCATCCCCAGCTGATTAGCGTCGTGGCCGAGGTAGACCTATGTTTCATCAGCCTGTTCGCCTGATTTCTCTTCTGACCCTCTTGCTGCTGTCGGCCTGCTCGGCGCCGTCTGCGCCCGCTGGCCCGCCTACGCCTGCCCCAGGCACGCCCCCCACAGGGCCAGTCGTCACGCCAGATGAATTGGCGGCGCTTGACCGCCGCGCCGCCGCCCTAGCCCTGCGCGCCGCCAGCGGTGACCTGGCGGCGCTGCGCGACGCCCTGGCCGAAGCGGGCATTGCTGTGCGCCGCCTGAACGGTGAGGTGGTGCGGCCCGCTGCGCAACCGGCGCTGGGTCTAGCCCTGGCGGCCGATGACCCCGAAGCGCTGGCCCATCTTCAGGCCCAGGGCGGGGCCATCACGCTGGGCGACCTGGCGCAGACCCTTCAGACGGTCTGGCCCCAGGCGGATGCGGTGCGGCTCCCGGCGCTCATTCAGGCTGATCTGCGGGCGGGGGTGGGCAGTGCGGTGCCGACCGTGCGCTTCTGGGCGCGGTTCGTGGTGGCCCTGGGCGGCCCGGCGAACGACCTGCTGACCAGCCAGACCCCGCAGCAGGTCCCCCTGAACGCGGCGCAGCAGAGCCTGCTGCTGCTGCGCCTGTCGGGGGGGCTGGCGCGTCTGGCCCAGAGCCGGGGCGTCACGGTCCCCACGCAGCCTCCCGCCCTGCTGCGGGCCCAGGACGCCGCCCCGCCCTGCACCTTCGGCGGCACGGAAGGCACCATCATGGACGGCGCCGCCAGCGTCATCACCACCGGGGTCGGTGAGCTGCTGGGCTATCTGGACTCGGTGAGCGCCGCGCCGGGCGAAAGTCCTATGGACACCGCCGCTGGGCTGCTGGGCAACGCGAACCTCCTGCTCAGTTACCTGAAGTTCACGCTGACGTTTGCGAGTTTCCAGCTGGACCTGACCACCGATACTGACACCCTTCAGCGCACCCAGAGCATGGTCCACGACGGCGACGGTGTGGTGACGGCGCGCGCCAAGGTCTGGTATGACCTGAGCGCCAACTGGCAGTACGCCAACTGTTTTCGCCTGGCCTTTAACGTGGCCGGGCTGGACTTCAGCGCGCCCAACGCTGGCGCGGTCGAGGGCGCTGACCTGCGCTGGCGCGTGTTTGCGGCGCAGGGGGACGGCTCCTACGCCGACCAGCACACCAGCGTCGTCGCCGCGCGCCCTGGCGAGGAAGTGATGCACGACAAGACCGACGCAGGAGGTGTGGCCGAACTGCACTTCGAGGGCCTGCGGCAAAAAGAAGACCTGGGCGACGCGCCCAAAGCGGTCGAGAAGACAGGCGAGGTCTCCGTGCAGGCCACCATCAAGAGTGCGGCCCTGGCCGCTGACCTGGTGGACGCCCTGGGCACGGGGTTGGGCGGCCTTGGCGGGCTGGTGGGGATGCCCGCCGAGCTGCTGTACCGCATGTGGCCCATCTCCTCAACCCTGCCACTCAAGGTGCGGGACTGGGCGCCGGCCTGTTCGGACGTGCAGGGCGACACCTGCTGGACCGGCAAGGTCACGGTTCAGGACCGCCGCAAGGAAGAGACGGTGCTGCTGGACCCCACCAAGAAACCGGCCGGCACCGATCTGGAAACTGCCGACGCGGTGGCCGTCTACACCATCACGGGCGGCAGCGGCATCAGCGAACACAGTCACAATGCCGCCCTGGACGCGCAGGCAACCTTCAAGAGCGACTACGCCCACCACATCAACTATGACGCGGCCTACGCCGTGGAATGCGCTAACGGCAGCCAGCGCACCAACATCCAGAAAAACACCTCCAAGGAGGATTCCAGCGCCCAGGTGGCCGGTGACGACCGGCTGGGCCTGACGCTTGAACCGGGCGGGAGCTACACCCTGAACCTCTCGTACATGTATGGGGCTAAGACCCGGGCGGTGCCCGGGCAGATCAGGACCACCACCTATTTCAAGGGCGGCTGCAACCCTTACGGCGACCGCAACGACGCCCGCGACGTGCCCAACGAGCGCACCCACAGCTGGGGCGGCTTCAAGGTGACTGGCCAGGCGAGTACCCAAAACGGCGTGACCACCCTGACCGGCCAGCAGACCTTCACGCTGCGGGTGGACGGCCTGCCCACCACGCGCACCGTCACCTGGACGATTCACCGCATCGAAGCGCCGTAACGGCGAGCCTGAGGGGCGGCACAGGCCCGCCGAATAACTCAAGAGGACAAGGGGGGCCTGAGGCGTCGTTGCTCAGGCCCTCCGCGCTGTTTGGGAGCCGCTCTGGAAAGTGTGGGTGGCAGGGGAGGGGCGACGAGCCCGCTTAGTTGGCTGAGGCCGACTTGGAAGGCCGCCAATTCATTCTTGGATTGCAGGCCAGCGGGCAGTCGGCTCACGAGGCATGCCCGCGAGAGGCAGAGCCTTGCGCTGCTGAGCAGGCTACCGCTTAGCGGTGACAGCCTCAGCGGCTCTGAGGTTCTGCGCTTAACCCTTCATCTGGCTCTTCTGCTGCATATACGGTGGCGCTAAGCAGCTTGCTAGCCGCCATGCCAAACCTCTGCCCGCTCTTTCCCGGTGCTCCCGCCGCCTCCGTTCTGACCCTGTCACCCAGCTGTCACTCTGATCTTTCTAAGGTGATGGCAACGGTCAAAGCGACCAAGTCAAGGAGCCCACCATGAACACCAAGACCAACCTCTGCCTCTCCCTTCTGTTCGCCCTCGCCTCCACCTCGGCCCACGCAGCCACCGTTCCGGCCGCCCTCCAGGGCCAGTGGGAATACGGCTACGTGTCGCCCATCGAGTACTACGACCCCAGCACCGGCAAGTACGCCGAGGGCAGCGGCACCAGCGAAATCATCCGCATCAAGGCAGACGGCAGCTACGAGCGAAACGGCATCATCGTGGTGTCTACCTACGGCTGCACGTCCAAGCTGCTGACCACCAGCAAGGGCAAGGTCACCCTGAAGGGCAATATCCTGACCTTCACGCCGACCACGGCCCACAACAAGGGCTACAACTGCTCGCCCAGCAAGGTGTACGAGAACCACAAGCTGACCCCGTCGGTCTTTACCTGGAAAATTAACGGCGAGACGCTCTCGCTGGGCGACCCCAAGGGCGAGGCCAGAGACAGCCTCTACAACCGGCCACGCCTCCTGGGTGGCACGGCCGCCGACCAGAAGGAGCGGCGCGTGACAGGCCTGCTGAGCGCGCCGCAGGGCCACAGCCTCAAGGGCGCCATGGTGATTGCCTGCCGCGTAGACCTGGGCTGCGCCGACGAAGGCAGCATCCGCTTCGTGACGCTCTCGGGCACAGGCCACCAGCAGAGTTTCAGCATTGATGGTCTGGAGGCCACCCCCTACGAGCTGCTGGCCTGGGAAGACACCAACGGCAACGGCGAGCCGGATGAAGGGGACTGGGTGGACGCCGCTTCGGCCAAAGGGCAGACCGGCATCACCCTGACGCCGCCCATGACCAACGTCTCGCTGAAGTTAGAGCTGTGGCGCTAGAGCAGTTCTCCGAATTCCGCCGTCTGGAGAAGAGCACCCCAGACGGCTCCATTCTCCGTCCTGCTCTGCGAAATTCACTCGCTCCACTCGGTCAAAAAGATGTCATCTTTTTGACAAATGCTCTAGGACGCCGGCCGTGAATGACCTCACCGCCGAGGCCCCAGGCGGCGCCAGCTACCGCCTGTCGGTCTGGCCCGCCAGGCCGGGACACCGGCTCTGGCGCGCCCGCATCGAGTGTATGAACGGCACCCACCACGAGTTTCAGGAACCCGACGACGCCCTGCTGTTTCTGTATCACCGCCTGATTCGGCCTGGCACAGAGTCTGTCTGTTCCGAGTTGTAAACGCAACAGAACTGAGTTGCACACTCCACGCCTGGACTCCGTCCTGCTCCTTCTAAGCCCCCTATTTCCCTGTCTTCTACTGGAGGTTGAGATGTTGCGTTTTCCCCTGGGTCTGGCTCCTCTGCTGCTGCTGTCTCTCGTCGCCTGCGCTGCCCCCAGCAGCCCGGCTGCCACTCCAAACGTAGCGGCGCAGGCCACCGCTGCCACGGCCACTGTCGCCTACAGCGTTTCCAGCGACTGGAAGACGGGTTTTACCGGCAGCGTCACCATCACCAATACCGGCCCCGCCATCAAAGGCTGGACGCTAGAATGGACCTTTCCGGGGGCGCAGGTGATCACCAATTCCTGGAATGGTGTCCTAACGCAGACCGGCGCGCAGGTCAAGGTCACGAACGCCAGCTATAACGCAGCCATCCCCACCGGGGGCCAGGTGACGTTCGGCTTCACCGCGAAATATCCAGCGGGTACGGCCAATCTGGCTCCTGGCACTCTGACGTTCAGTGGCGCGGCCACCTCCACCCCGGCGCCCACGCCGCCGACCCCCATTCCACCTGGTCCTGTCCCGCCCACCCCCGTGCCGCCGACCACCGGCCAGCCCTGGGTGATGGGCTATTACGTGGGCTACCTGCGCGACCGCTATCCCCTGGACGCCGTGAAGTGGGACGCCCTGACCCATCTGGTCGTGGGCCGCGCCGTGCCCAATGCCGACGGCACCGTCAACACCCGCTTTGACATTGACAGTGTGGCTGGCCCGCAGTGGGCCGGAGGCGTCGTGGCCCGGACCCACCAGGAAGGCAAGAAGGCCATTCTGATGCTGGGCGGCGCGGGCGCTTACGCCGCGTTCGTGGGGGCTGCGTCGGACGCCAACCGCGCCCGGTTTGTGGCCAATCTGCTCCAGGTGGTGCGGGACTACGGCTTTGACGGCATTGACCTCGACTGGGAACCCATCAAGGCCAAGGACACCGCCCCCCTGAAGGCGCTGGCCGCCGAGTTGAAGGCCGGCCAGCCGGGGCTGATCCTCACGCTGCCAGTGGCCTGGGTCAATGCCAATTTTCCAGGGGATGCCAGGCTGATTTCGGCGGACCTGACTGCCCAGTTTGACCGCGTGAACATCATGAGCTACGCCATGAACGGGGTCTGGGGCGGCTGGCAGTCCTGGCATTCGGGCGCCCTGACTGGCGCGGCCTCCACCACCCCCAGCAGCCTGGAGTCCAGCGTGAAGGCCTACCTGGCGGCGGGGGTGCCGGCGGGCAAGCTGGGCGCCGGAATCGGGTTTTTTGGCAGCTGCTATAGCGGCGTCACGGGTGCCCGTCAGAGTGCGGCGGGCATGACGCTGGTGGCCGACGACAACGCCATGAGTTACGCCAACATCGTCACGCAGTACCAGGGCCAGATGACGGCGCAGTGGGACAGCGCGGCCGGGGTGCCTTACCTGAGTGCCGCCTCGCCCACTGGACCCAAGGGCTGCACCTTCGTTTCCTACGAAGACCCGCAGAGCATCGCCCTCAAGGGCCAGTACGTGCGTGCACAGGGTCTGGGTGGCGCCATCATCTGGAACATCAACGAGGGGTATATCCCCAGCAATCCCGCCGGCCAGCGCGACCCCCTGATGGACGCCGTGAAACAGGCGTTCCTGCGCTGAGCCTTCGCCGTTTGTTTCATCGGGTCTGTGGAGGTCTTTATTCCTCCCAGACCCCCGGCCCTCTCTGGCCCGCCACGCAGTGGGCGCCTCCCAAGGACTGATTTATGCTTCGTCATTCTGCGTTCCTATTCCTTTCCCTCTTTTCCCTGACTTCCGCTGCGCTGGCGGCGGCCCCAGCGGCCCTCACGGGCGAATGGCTGATCGGCACCGCTTACCCGGCCAATATCTATGACAAGGACGCCGAGGGCGCGCAGTCCTCGTCCACCCGCCTCCTGCTGCGCCCGGACGGCACCTATGCGCTGACCGACTTGCAACTGAGCTACATTCCCGGCTATTTCGGCAGCTACCTCGTGACCTGCGAGACACTCAATGTCTTCACCGAGAGCGGCAAATACCAGGTGACGGGTAACAAACTCAGTTTTCAGCCGGGCGCCGCCCAGAAACGCATCGGCGTCTCGCCGGGCCGTCTCAATGCAGGCTGCAAGCGGTTTGAAGGCACGCGCGAAACGGTCAAGCAGGCCCCCTACCAGGGCACCTTTACCCTGGCGGGCGGCACGCTGACCCTCAACGCCCGCAGTGTCCGGCAGGCCTACAGCCGCCGCCCGGCTGAGACGGCCAAACCGGCGGCCCCTGTGCTGCCGTCCCCCTCCATCAGCTCAGTCCGGCCTGCGGCAGCTCCGGTCTCGCCCGCAGCGCTCATTACCCCGGCACCCTGGACGGCCACTGGCACCTGGGCAGCCCGCTTTGACACCCCCAACGGCCCGGTCGAGATGCGCTTTTCGGTCTATGACGACGGCGAGGGCGGCCTGAGTGGCAGCGGCACTGGTGACGACGACCTGCGCGGCTGGCTTCTGGGCAGCTCGGCAGGGCAGTTTAAGATCGGGCTGAGCAGCGGCGACGACGAGTTGAACCTGGAGCTCAGCGGCCGGTTCTCGGGTGACCGCTACGAGGGCACCTTCCAGGCCTCGGCCCCAGATGGGGAAGCGCTGCTCGGGGGCCGCCTGACCATGCTCCGGGACACCTCCACGTCGCCGTCCTCGACCTCCAGCGGTCCCGTGACCCCGCCCCGGCGCTGAGCCCTCTGTGCGGCGGGCCTCTGCTAGTCTGCGGAGGATGCCGCAGGAGGCGCACTGGACGCTGACACTCTGGGGTCCCCCCAGCCTGATTGACCCGCAAGGTCAGCGGCGCCGCTGCGAGGGCAAGCCGCTGGCCCTGCTGGTGTATCTGGCCCTGGAGGGCCGCGCCACGCGGCTGCGGGCCGCGGACCTGCTGTGGCCAGACGCAGGCCAGGCCGGGCGCAACAATCTGGTCATCATGCTGCGGCGCATGGGGCAGACCTACGGCGCCCCGCTGCTGACCACCGAGCAGGTGCTCACGCTGGCCAGTGCCGTTCGTGTTCAGGCGCTGGATGGGGGCGGGGCGGGCCAGGCCCTCCCCCTGGACGGCCTCCAGTATCCAGAGTTAGAAGAGTTTGACGCCTGGCTGCGCGAGCAGCGGGTGCGTCTGCGGGCCGAAGGAGCATGGGCGGCGCGGGCAGCGGCGCGGTCCCTGGAGGCGCAGGGCAGGGGAGAAGAAGCCCTGCCGCTGCTTCAGCGGGCGGCCTTTCTTCAGCCCCTGTCGGATGAGACGACCCGCGCCCTGATGCGCGTGCAGTATCTGGCTGGTGACTCAGCGGCGGCCCTGGCCACCTTTGGCCAGTTTCGCCAGAGCCTGCGTGACACCTTGCAGACCGATCCCATGCCGCAGACGCAGGCGCTGGCTCAGGAGATCGAACGCAGCCGCCCGCGCGCTCCTGAGCCCCAGGGCCCCCCGGCGGCCCCAGACCTGTCCAGCGGCCCGGCGCATCTAGTCGGGCGGGATGACGTGCTGGAGGCCATCACCCAGGCGAGGCAGGCTGGCCAGGTGGTGGTCCTGACCGGCGAGGCGGGCATCGGCAAGACGAGTGTGGCCCAGGCGTCGGCGGCCAGGCATGGCGCCGCCCTGACCCTGAGAGGTCACCCAAGCGACGCCCCTATCCCCTATGCGTCGGTCACGCGGGGGCTGCGTCTGCTGCTTGAGGCGCACCCCGACCTTCACCAGCAGGTGCTGGCCCGGCCGGTGCTGGGGCTGCTGCTGCCAGAGCGGCTGGAGGCCGCCCTCCCGGAGGGGGACGTGCGCCCGGCGCTGCACGCGGCCCTGACGCAGCTGTATCAGTTGGCGGCGGCGCAGGTTCAAACCCTGATGCTCGATGATGTGCAGCTGATGGACCCAGCGTCGCTGGACCTGTGCCTGTCGTGGCTGGACGCGCCGGCCTTATCCGCTGCAGTGACCGTCTGTTACCGGACCGGCGCCCTGCCGCCAGCGGCCAGCGGGCTGCTTGACGACCTTGTGCGGCGGGGCCGGGCCACGCAGCTGGCGCTGGCGCCACTGACGACCGAGGCCGTGGGCACCCTGCTGTGCGCGCTGGGCGGCCCCGAACTGGAGGCCCACGCGCCGGGACTGAGCCACTTCAGCGGGGGCAATCCGCTGTACCTGCAAGAAACGGTGCGACATTTGCTCACCCCAGAAGGCACGCTGGACCTGGGCCGCCTGCCCCGGACGGGCCGCGCCGAACAGCTTCTCATCGGCCGCCTGGAACAGCTGTCGCCTGTCGAGGTGCAGCTGGCCAGGGCTGCCAGTGTGGTGGCCCACGATCTGCGGCCCGAGTTGCTCGCCACCATGCTGGGGGTGTCCCCAGCAGAGCTGGAAACGGCCTGGCAGGCGCTGGGGCAGGCCGGCGTGCTTGTGGGTGGACAATTTACCCACGACCTTCTCCGGGAAACCCTGGGCGCACAGATGCCGCCGCCCCTGCGGTCGCTGCTGCACCGGGCGGCGGCCCGCGCTCTGGCTGAGGCCGGCGCCCCGCCCGCCCAGGTGGCCCTGCACTGGGAAGCGGGAAGTCGGCCCGCAGAGGCGGCCAGTGCCCTCCGGCAAGCTGGTGCGGTGGCGCAGGGCAGCGGCCTGTACCGCGAAGCCGGCCGTTTTTTTGGGCGAGCCGCCGACCTGCTGGAGGCTGGCCCGCACTCAGAGGTTGCCTTTGAGGTCCGCATTGAACAGCTAGAGGCCCTCTTTATTCTCGAAGATCAGGTGCCAGCGTGGCAGGGTGCCGTGGCCGCGCTGGAGCGCCTAGCCCTGACCCCAGCGCAGCAGGCCCGCGCCGCCCTGCACCGGGCCCGCCTCCACTTCGCCCTTCAGGAGTTTGAGGCGCAGGTGCAGTGTGCGCAGCGCGGTCTGGTGTGGGCCCGCCAGGCCCAGGCGACAGAGACGGAAGTCGCCCTGCTGGAAATTCTGGCGGGTTACGCCCTGCAGCACGATTACCGGGCCTCGCCCCCTCTGCTAGAGGAACTGGAAGCCCTGGCCGCCCGGCTGGGCCGCCTGGAGATTCAGGCCCGCGCGTTAGAAGGGCTGGGCTTTGCCCTTCTGATGATTGATCCGCGTCGCGCCGGCCCTGTGCTGGACACCGCAGAGCAGCGGCACCTGGCCGTCTCGGCTCCGCCGTTCGCCGCGTCGGTCTGTGCCAAATGGTCGCGCGCGGCCTACCGCCTGGGCGATTTTGAGGCCTCGCTGGCCCACAACCTGCGCGCCCGCCAACACCTGGGGACGACCGAAGGCTTTCGGGTGGTCGCGCTCATCAACGCCTACGGCGAGGCCCTGACCCGCTGGGCCCTGGGTGACCTGGAGGGTGTGAGGCAGCTGCTCGGCCAGCACCAGCATCAGGTGGCCGAGACACCGACCGAGCAGGGCTGGCTCAGTGCGCTTTATCTGGTGCAGCTCTGGCTGGAGGTGGCCCAGGGAACAGGTGAGCCTGACCTCCTGGCGGCGCAGGTTCAGGCGCTGCCCGACTTTCCCCCCCCTCTGCGGGTTGAGCAGCAGGCGCTGCTGGCGGCTCTTCTGGGCTGCATGGGCCAGAAAGAAGCGGCTCAGGCTCAGCTGGACGATCTGCTCGCCCATGTACAGCGTCTGGGCGACGTGTACCTGCTGCGGCGTACGCAGATGCAACGTGCAGCCCTCACCGGAGACCGCGCAGTGCTGAGCACGCTCGGTGATTCGGCGGTGCGGCGTGGGCTGTGCGGCCTGTCGGCAGCCTTGAGGCCCATTCCTCTGACGCGGCCCGACCCCATGCTGGCCGTCATGCTCAGGGTGTGTAGTTAAGCCGGCTTAGTCTGCCCCTGCCGGCTTACAGTGCGGTATGGCGTCTAATTCTGTTCCCTGGCATCTGTCTTTACTGGGCTCTCCCACATTGTCAGGGGGAGGGGGTCAGCTGCGCCTGGACGGCAAACCGGCCGCGCTGCTGACCTTTCTGGCGGCGGAGGGCCCCCAGCCCCGCCGCACCTGCGCCGCGCTGCTGTGGCCGGACGCCCCACCCGCCACGGCCCGCAACAGTCTGGTGCAGTTGCTACGGCGGCTGCATCAGGCGGCGGGGCGCGTGCTGGTGTCTGGCCAGCAGATCCTGGCCCTGGCACCTGACCTGACCACCGACCTCCAGGGACCGGTTGCCCCCGGCGAAAGCCTGCTGCTGGCCGATCTGGACAGCGAAATCAGTCCTGCTTTTAGTGACTGGCTATCAGCCCAGCGCGCCGAGCGCGAAGCCGCGCAGGCCCAGGCCAGCCGAGAGGTAACCGAGCAACTGACTGCTCAGGGTGACCCGGCGGCAGCGCTGGCTCTGGCGGCGGCCCGCGTGACCCGCGACCCTCTGGATGAGGATGCCCATCAGCAGCTGATGCGGCTGCACCACCGCAGCGGCGACCGCGCCGCCGCACTTCAGGCGTATCAGCGCCTGCGGGCCATCTTTGCCCTGGAGCTGGGTCTGGAACCGTCTGCTGAAACGGCGCGCCTGGCCCGACTGATTGACACAGAACCTGCCCCCAGCGCCGAGCAGCCAGCCCTGCCCCTCAGTTTTCTGCGCCCTCCCCAGCTGGTGGCCCGCGAGGACGCCTGGGCGCAGATGGAGGCGGGTTGGGCCGCTGGCGTCGGCGTGGCCCTGGTGGGCCCCTCTGGGAGCGGCAAATCCCGGCTGGCGCTTGACTTCATCCGTGCCCACCCGGACCACCACCTGCTGCTCTTGCAGGGCCGCCCCGGCGACCAGGACGTGGCGTATGCCACGCATGCCCGCACCTACCGGCAGACGCTGGCGGCCTTTCCCGACCTAGCCGCGACCCTTCCCGTCTGGGTCCGGCAGGAACTGACCCGCATCATCCCCGAGCTGGGGGACGCGCCGCCGCCCCTCACGTCTGCTGAAGACAAACTGCGCTTCTACGACGCCAAGTACGAGGTGCTGCGGCGGGTGGCTGACCGCGGCCCGGTCGTGCTGCTCTCGGACGACCTGCATTTCATGGATGACGCCTCTATCGAGGCCGGCGCTTACGTCTATTCCAAGTTCTGGGGTGACAGCCGGGCGGCGCTGCGGTCCATGTTCTGCTACCGCGAGGGGGCCCTGAGTCCGGCCACCGCAGCGCTGTCCCGCCAGATGTATGACTCCGGGGCGGTGCGGCCGGTGCAGGTGCAGCCGCTGGCAGATGAAGACACGCTGGCGTTTCTGGCTCAGGTGGGGCTGCCGGCTGTTCCTGGCCTGGCCCGGGAGGTTCAGCGCTTTGCGGCCGGGAATCCCCAGCTGACTCTGGAACTTGTCAAATACTTGCACGAGGCGCAGGATTTCAGTCTGGACGGTGTGAGGCGCGCGGCAGGGCAGACCTTGCCAGCCCTGCTGACGGGGCGCCTTGAGCGGCTTTCCCCGGAGGCGCTGGAAGCGGCGCAGGCGGCGGCGGTGCTGCGCAGTGACTTCTCGCTGGAGCAGGTGGCTGACATGCTGGGCTGGCCTATCCTCCGCTTGCTGAACAGCTGGGAAGAACTGGAGCGGGCCCAGGTGGTGCGCGGTGAGAGTTTCGCGCATGATCTCGTCTATAACGCGGTGCTCAGCACCACTTCTGTCTCCAGCTGGCAGCGGCTGCACCGGCAGGCAGCTGGCCTGCTGAGTCAGTCGGGCGGCACCCCGGCGCGTGTTGCCCGTCACTGGCAGGAAGGCGCTGAGCCGGGGCAAGCGGCTCCCTGGTGGGTAGAGGCGGCCCATCAGGCTGAAGCGACCCTGCACCCAGCGGAGGCGAATGAGTGTTACGCCAGGGCATCGGCGGCGTACGACGCTGCGGGCGATGCCAGGGCCTCTCTATATAGGGGGAGTGTCGCGCCTTAAGTCACCTGCGTTATCACTGTCCTTCCTCTTTTTTTCCGAAGGACTGAGGCTCTGGGTTACACCCTGGGCCAGCGCCAGCGCAATCTGAAATCCTGATTGGTCATCGGCATAGCCTGCTGACTCAGACGTATGTGGAAAGTCCCGCAATGAGGCGCGGCGGAGTTCTCGCAGCGGAAAAAGGCGAATCTCAGCGTCCAGGCTGGCCAGGTAGGCGGCCTGCCGCAGTGCTGCTGGCGTTTCATACGGGAATACCCGCGCCTGAGGGTCACTGAACACGCCGCCACTGTGGGCTTGCCAGCGCAGCAGGCTCTGGACGCTGGAGTCATCCAGTCGCGTGATGGTATGGGCCCGGAGGACTTCGCCAGGATTGAGGCGAATAGCCTGCCACTGAAGTTTCAAGAGTTCCTCTAGTCGGAAGGCGTGATGATAGAGCAGGGTCAGAGCCGCGTGCAGGGCGTGTTGCCGGCGACTGGCTTGAAGAAGAGCTTGAATCTCGCTTGCTGGTGGTGGTGGAGAAGAAGTGCGCTCTTGCGGTGGCCGCTGCAGCCCACGTAGGGGGTTGGTTGTGAGGACGCCACAGTCAATCAGGCTCTCGTAAAGCAGATGCAGTGCGCTGATACGGGCGCGGGCCGTGTTGGGTTTGACTGGCCGGCCACCCTCACCCAGAAGGGCAACGTGATTGACCCAGAGATGAAATGAGGCGGGAGGACGTTGGAAATCGATGCCTTCCAAGCGGGCTGTAGAAAAGAAGGGGAGGAGACGGGTGTACTGCAGGGCAGCGGCGCGTGGATGGGTGGAAGAAGGCCCGAGCCGTGTCAGGAGAACATCAAGGTCGTAATGCTGTAGGGCGTGAAGCAGCAGGCGCGCATCGTCATGATCTGGACTAACTTCTGGCGGCATACATAATATTATGTGATATCAAATTAACCAACTACATCCTTTGTCTAGAAGTAGATGCAGAGCTGCGCGCAACGACGCTATCTGTCATCAGAATTGAGTCAGATTGTCAAGGAGGCAGCAGATGCATCCAGCCTCAGCTTGGCTAAGACATGCATCCGTCAGATGTCGACAGCTCGGCGTTCCTTCGCACTCAGGCAGCCAGCCGCCTGCATCAGGTCAACGGTGAGGCAGGGCGTTTGATGCTGGATTGCATATCTCAAGCCACGGTGCAGAACATCTTTGAGTTCACCGATCCAACCGCCGCTGAGGTCGTAGAGATACTGCGCAAACGCAGGTTGCCGAAGCTGGGATGGCTCTGGCAACGGGAGCCACCGCTCAAAGGCCATCAGCATCCGCACAAAGGGTGCTCCTGATTGAAGCGGTGGCAGCCTCATCACAGTGAAGCGATTTTCCAGTTGTGGATCAGACTGAATAGCATACAGCGCCTTTTTCACGCCGGCGGCGATCAGCGGCACTTGGCACTGCATTGACAGGTCGCGCAGCGTTGGAATCGTATTGGTCACGGTCAGGCGCCAGCGGGGAAGGATCTCCAGGCCACTGCCTCTCAGGAATCCGTCGACCAGATCGTCTCGTCTCACCCCACTGGCACATTCATAAAGCATGACCGGCACCGGGTGATCCAGCGCGTGATCACCGCCTGGTTTCAAGTGTCCGGCTCAGGCCACGTGCGGTGAGCAGAGGCGTCACCCCTCACCGCACAGCAGGAACAAGAACTAGGCCCGCCGAGGGCGGCGGCAGCCTGAGCCGACTCCTGGTCTGCGACGCGCGCCTCCTGTATGTGACGCAGTTGGAATTCTGGCAGGATGACGCGCGGGATTTTTCCGGGGTACGGCATGAACTGGCCTTGGAATTGCTGCAACGTCAGCGCCTACGGGAATGGACAGAACGTCTGCTCACCGCTCTGCAAGTGGGCACCGAAGTCAATACAGCTGAGAAGACTTCTCCAACTCAATAAGTTGGCACTCCAGCAGGGAAACTGCGACGAGACGCCATCGGTCTAAACAGATGATTCAAAGAGTGCCGGTTTTGGCTGGTGTCGGCATCTTTGAGTATGCAAAGAACCTTGCTTACAGGGTGAAATTGAACATTTCGGGGCTGATGTGCCGTTTCCAAAAGAGTATCCGGCATCTCCCTGATGAAGTCGCAAAATAGGCTTCTGTTCTGCTGAGACATATTTTTTGTCAGTGGCGTCTCGTCGCAGCTTCCCTGATACACGCCCGAGAGGGGAGCATTTTAAGGAAGCTGCCACGAAGCGCGAAGTGGCGAATTTCCTCTGTAGGACGCGGTAAGCGATGATTCGTCTCGAAAGTTGGAAGTACCGAATAGGCCAAGAGAGATGGCACTTCGGGCCTAGCAAGCCGCTTTCCACCTGGTCTGCCTCCAGAAATGCCCAAGCGGCACTTGAAGCAAAGTGCCGACACTGCTTGGAACAGGTACTTCTTCAGGTCCCTGCTTGTGAAATCATTTCACTTTGCACTTGGTAGCAGCTTCCTTAAAACACCCCCCACCACGATGTCTCCCTGGATATGGCGCAGGAGGTGTTGAAAAAAATGGACCACATTCCCACTCTGGATCGCGCCTACCTTCGTGTTTTGCAAGAACTGTCCACCCGACGTGATCGCCCCAATCGTCGAGAGCTTCTCCCAGTTGGCTGGCAAGGTGACCAGGGGCGTCACGCCCCTGGTGGACCAGGTCTGCCTGCGCACGCCATTCATCGCAAAGCCCACCTCATCGAGGTACACGAGCGTGGCGCCCTCAGCGACCTTTTTTTTCCAACTCCGGGGCCATCTCTTCTTTCCAGGAAGCAATCCAAAGTTTATTGCGTTCCGCTGCCCGGCCATCGGGCATCTGCGGGGTAAAGCCCAACCGGCGCAGGATGTGCCGGACATGGTCATGGTGGTACCAGATTTCGAAGTGCCGGCCGATCAATTCACTGACACGCCGGGTCGTCCAGGTTTCATCCCGAAAGCCATGATGCACCGCACCCTCCCGCAGGAGGGTGCGCAACTGCTCCCCTTGTTCTGCCGTCAGCCGCGAGGCTGGACCGCTGGCCACCGTGGCCTGAAGACTACCGTTTCGTTTGAGCCGACCTTTCCAGCTGTACACGGTGTGCACCGAGACCCCGAAGTGATCAGCAATCTCTTGATTCTTGTACGTCCCACGTGCGATCCATTCAAGCGCCGCGAGGCGGCGCTCTTCAAGTTGAGCACGCGAGTAACGGGTAGGCCGCCATCCGGGCATACCCCAAGAATATCAATGCTAATCCACAACGTGGTCAATAAGCTGCGCCGGTACAGCTGGAATTGAGTCCAGGCTCCGGCTGTGGAGCCTTCCTTCCGTGGGTGGCTTAGCTCGAAAGGATGGCATCCTCAAATGGCTTACTTAGCCTTTCGCAAGGACATCACGGTAATACCGGAGACCATTTTCAAATTCTGAATTGTCGCAGTCGTTCAGCCCTTTTTCTGAACGGTAGTGCTGAACCATTTTCTCAAAAGCTTGTTGTGTCATCTCTTGAGTATCGGCATCATCGTTTAATGGAGGACCCCAGATATTGTCCATGTAACTGTGATCAATCCTAAAACTTCCATCAATCCAATCCATGGCATAGGGCGTGCCGGCAAGAACCCTGTCATCCAAATGAATAACTTTGATTGGCCTGGCTCCAACGGCGAAATAGCTTACATTAACACTTTTCACTTATTTTCCTTTAGAATTTGCTGCCACACGTTCCTGTAGCCATCCTTGGCCATTTGAGTCAACTCATTCAGCCTCGCTTCTTCTGCTGGCGTGACTGGACGGTTCTCAGTGCTAAGTTTAGCTCGAATACTCCGTACCTCTTGGTAAATTTTATGTTCTGTAGCGGCAAAGTTTGACATTTTCGTGAGTTCTAACCGGAGTTCGACTACATAACCGTTGCTGGCCCGAATATTTAGGACAATGTCTCTATATCCTGTCGCCATCGGTTCAACGAAACGATCTTTGATTTGAACTACGTTGTATCGACTACGGATGTAGGCCAGAGCCTGGTACACATCGTCAAGCTTGTTGAACAGCAACCGCGATCCGGCCACGTCCAGGAGCGGTGCGGCGCTCCCCTTGTAATCAGCCTGGACCTTCTCTGTGGAGCGGGTCACGTCCTTCAGGCCGTCCCGTGTCTGAAATGTTGCGCCATACCGGCGGGCCAGCGTATCCGTGAGGGGGATTAGCTCCTTATTGGCGGCCCGGCTGCCCTCGTACACCGTGTTCATGGCACTGGAGGGCTGTACAGGCTTGGCTGTTGGCGCCTGTACCTTCATGGTGGCTGACAGCGAAGCCTGCTTTTGCGTCAGTCCCTGTTTCATAGCGGCGGAGTACTGCGTCTGCCAGAGGGGAAGAGTCTGCTGCTGGGCTGTGGGAACGCCAAGCCCTTTCTGCTGCTGTGCGACGACTCCTTTGCCGGCTGCTCGACCAGCCGCTTTGCCGATCAGGCCAGCCAGTCCAGCGGTGCCTAGAATGGCAGCAGCCTGCGCGAAGTGATTCCCGGCAATTTTCAGATCGCTGTCATTCGTGGCCCGGTCCGCTATGCGGAAGAACGCCCCCAGGTGCTCCCCAATGGCAAACGATGCGGGGCCATAAGTCGCCAGGGCAATAATCACGACCCCAACATCAAGGATCCAGCCTGCTGGCGTCAGTTGGAGAGCAACAAAAATGGCTGCCGTTGTGGCGATGGCCGTAACACTAATCATGCTCAGAAACTGCGTACGGAACGCTTCACCGACCGGCGCGTACTCAATGGCCTTCCCCAGTTTGGTGGCCAGTGGCATGTTGACGTAACGCCCGGCTGTCTCCAGAGAGGTGGTGGCCAGGGCTTGACCCTTCAGAGGATCGTAGAGCGTAGGGCCAGCCAGACAGAAGTCAATGCTGGGGCTGCTGACCTTGGCCTTGACCAACGCCTTACGCATGTGTTCCCAGGCAGGAAGACGCATGGCCGCGAGTAGCCCGATCACGGTGTCCCGCTGAGCCTGGGGCAGCTTTTGAAGGCTTTTGACGGCAGCATCAATCTGCCCAGCAGTTATCTGACGCTGAATTGACTTCACAGTCACGATCAGATTCGCAGTGGGGTCAGCCGTTTTTCTTTGAATGCTGCCAGGGGTGAGGACTTTCCTGGATTGCGCAGGCCTGGCCAGGGCGCGGGATGCTGATCTCGGGAGCAGCTGTGTGCTCAGCCGTCTTCCCATCTGCTGTGCCTCCGATTCGAGGCCAGCATCGGGGTCAATGCCAGGGCCGACACGGCCCTGGCTCTGTTGGACAGTGTGCGTGACCTCGTGGGCCAGTAGCTCCAGGCCACTCTGCGTGTTTGGGCTGAACTTGCCGGACCGAAAGAAGATGTCCGTGCCGGTCGTGAAGGCAAGAGCATTCACACCTTTGGCCAGCCCATCCGCTTCGGCGTCATCATGAATTCGCACCCGGCTCAGGTCGTGATTCAAGCCCTGTTCGAGGTGGCGTTGGATCGCTTCAGGTAGCGGATTGCCTGCGCCCCGACGGTTCTGGATGCGTTGGAATACGGGCTGAGTGGCCTCGGCATCCAGGTCTGCGAGTTGCCGTTGCAGGGTGGCTGTGCGCAGCGTCTGATCCGTATGAGCCTGCTGTTCCACCTGACGCTGCACGGCACTATCCATGGCACGCTGCAAGGCTGGCCGTTCGCCTGAGGGCACCTGACTCAGAACCACCTGGGCGACCGACGCGCTGACCTCATGGCGTTGCAGGGTCGCCAGATGATTGCCGTAGGTGTCGTACCGGGCCTGGGCTAGGCCACGGTCTGCTTTGAAGCCTTGGGTGAGCTGCTGGGCCACCTGCCGTTGCAGGGCAGTGTGTTGCGCGAACTGGCGGCTATCCAGGCGCTGGCCTTCGACCTGTTCCGCGTGACGTTGCATGACGACCACCCAGTCTGCTGGGGTCTGAGGGCGAGCCGGTGGGGGAGTGGCTGGTTTGGTTTGATACTGGAGGGCGGTCACCTGATCAGGGTGTATCGGGCCCGATTCAGCCAGCTGGCGTTGTAGGGTCTGGCGCTCACCTGTGAGACGGCTGACCTCTGCACGGTGGAGGTCCAGGGCGCGCAGCGCTGGGGCCGCCTGTTGGCGTTGGAGGGCAGGCGAGTGCAGTGTGAAGCGGGTGAGGTCGGCGCGCAGTTGGGCTTGACGTTGCAAGGCTGTATCGAGGGGCAACGTGGTGTGCTGAGGTGTCCCTTCTCTCTGAGTCTTGCGAGAAGATGTGCGTTTGCGGGCGTACTCCATAGACCTCCCGGGATACGTCCCCTCATGATGCCAGTCATCGCCCCAGAAAGTGGCCGAAAATGACCATTTTTACCCGGATAGAACGGCAACACTAAATGGTTGGTGTGAAAATCGGCGGCAAAACCACCAATGGGGAAGGGACGAGTTGAACACCCCCTCCCTATTGATTTCTGCCCTGATGTGAAATGCCCGTCCTCGCCTTCAGCGGCCCGCCTGGGAGAGCACCAGGCGACCCCCTCAAGCCTGTGGCGGGCGTAAAAACAAAGCGCGATAGGCTCCGCCCATGGCCCAGGACTTCACCTTCACACTGCCTACCAACGAAGAAGAACTGATCGAGCGCTTTCTGCCTGTCTCGGAGGGGCCACAGCGACTGCTGCTCATGGCCATGACACATGAGGTCACCACACCGGGGCAGGCACACATGGAGAGACGATGCTGACGTGGCTCCGGACCGACGAGCGGACCCGGGCTCTGGTGAGCCAGCTGGAGTCCACCCTGGCGCCCAAGCTCAGCAAGCCCAAAGGTGGGCGGCGAGGCTTTGGCCGAAGCTGAGATCAATTCATTCCCTGACCTGGGGCACCACCATCCAGGCCGACACCAGCAAGATCGTTAGCACGACCACCACGGTTAGCCATGCCACTGGGTCCACCGTTGTTCCAATGAGACCTCCGGTTCACCCGTTGATCTTCGGTAGATTCCATCCACTTCTCCGCTTCTCTAACTGCCATTTCAATGTCGCTTTTCTGAGCTTGGGAGCCCCTTTAATTCGGCCCGTAGGTGCGTCTAGCGACCGCCTGTCCTGCCCATTTCCCTCTCCGCTATCTCGTCTACGCAAGATTAGCACTGTCGTGCATCTTGCCTCTGGGACATCGTCCCAGAGGCAGAAAACCCGATCACTGCCTAGATTTAATTAGTGCTACCTCTTTTTTCCATTTACACTCGAGTATGACAAAGACGGCGGGACGCCCAAAACAGAAGCCCATGCGGGTGACCGTGACACTCGATCCGCAGCATGCGGAGGCGTTGAAACTCATGGCGGACGAGGTGGGGGTCAAGATGGCCGCGTTTTGTGCGAACGTCTTAGAGCGGTACAGCCTGCAGGACCGGCAGGTGATGACGTCCGACCTAGTGCGCACTCTCTTCGAGGCCCAAGGTGTGCAACTGCAGGAGGGTCTTAGAGCGGAGATCCACGCGCAGATGAACCGGGTGCGGCATCTCCTGGCGAGAAGTGCGCTGGAGAGCATGGCGGTTCGCAATGAGACCGGCATATTGCTGTTGAAGGAGTTTGGGAAGGAGAAGGCTCAAAAGTACAAAGAGCAGGCGTGGGGCCACGCGGTGCACACCCTGAAGGAACCAACCCCCGCGATGCGTGCGGCGTTGAACGAGCTGGCAACCGGCATGGGGAACGACGACCCGGGACTGCTGATGAAAGTCCGGGCGTCCGCAGACCAGGTCACGCACCAGCTTGCACAGGTGCAACAGCTGACGAAACAGGTGGCGCTGCTTCAGCAGCAACAGCAGGAAGTCACGACGGTGCTCGCGACGATGCAACAGCAGCTCAAAGCGACGCAAAGCGTGGTGGTCAAAGCGGTGAACAAGCTGGAGGACACCGAGGAGGAATTGCGGACGAAACGCAAGGGGATCTTCGGGTTGTAACCCATGGCCAGACGCATGACGAGTACACAGCGGGTGGTGCGTTCGATCCCCGACCGTTCCGGCAACAATTACACCAAGACAAGCGCCGGTGGATTGGCCAGGGCGAGCAGTGCCGTGAAGTACATGGACCAGAAGGAGCAGACCCAGCTGTACACCTACGAGGAGAACCAGCTGCGGGAGACGGACCGACTGCAGGCTGCTGAACGGATTCAGGAGACGACCACGAAGTACCAGCAGCACCTGACCTTCACCACGCAATTGCCAGGGGAACTTGAGGTGGATGAGCGACGTGGCGCCATGGTGGTCGCACAGGCGGTGCAGGAGCGGCGTCCGGACGCGGACATCTACGCGGTCGCCGTGCATCAACAGGAGGGGGGCAACATCCACGTCCACATCTGCTTCGGAACGGACACCACCCTGAGGAGGGGAGCGGAAGGCGACCTGGTGCATTTCCAGGGCAAGGCGTTTGAGCTGGAGCGGGATCTGGACCAGGACCTGCACCTCAGCCCATACGGAGAGCAGCGCAAGGAGCCAGCTGGCGGCTGGCTCCTAGACGTGGACGAGGAAGACCTGAAGCCCCAGAAGGCGCGTCAGGTGCAGTGGGACATGGACTACTGACCCCCCTCCCTGTTGATCCCTTGATGGGGTGAGGTGAAGGGAGGACGTGGGTTCGCAACAACGCTACACGGCACTTGGGTCTGGGTCAGGTGATCCAGGAGGGTGACATGAAGACAGAGGACAAGACACCAATCACACCGGAAGAACGCGGCCAGCGATACGCGGCGCTAGAAGCAGCACGGCATGGGATGCGCTTGTCGGGCCTGCCGATGTACGGCCCGGATGAAGACCTGTTCGCGGCGTACGTGGAGGGTGACCTCGAGGCTGAGGAGGTGATTGAGGCGCTGCACCGTCGTCACAACCGCCGACGTTTTCCGGAAGGACCAGACGGCCCAGAAGTCGTGGAAGAGGTCGCACAGCTGGAAGGGGTCGAGGTTTTGGTCTGCGAAGGGACCATCGAGCTGCCTGCTGATCCGCCGGCACCGCTGCTGGCGGACGTGCTGGGGTTGCGTCAGCCGTACGACGGCTCAGATCCGTGGCTGGGGCGGCGTGTCCGGTTTACGGCGCAGCACGGCCTTGATGACGAGGATCGACTGGATCTGAACTGAGAAAACGTGCTTGGGGACAGCGACGGCGCTTAAGCCGAAAAGAAGAAAGACGGCCGAAGCCGTCTTTGATGTTGAGCATTATAGCCCGGTATGCGCTGAGTGTCCACTTATGCACGCGGATCTGGTCTTCAGCGCCCAGCTTGCGTACCCATACGTCCAGTGACCTGACCAGCGTTAACGAAAAGGGCATAGTCCTCGCCTGCAAAGAGTTCGGGTTCGATGATTAGGCAGAAGTCAATGTCACTGTCAGGTACATCTGTTTCTCCATCTGTCAGGCTGACCCATGGCCCTGCTGACGTCTGCGCCACCAGAGCCATGCCGCCGCCACCGATGCCCATGCCCTCAAAGCTCAGGCTGCCAGTGAGTTCTGCCCAGTTGCCTGCCCCATATCCAGCTGCCAGGTGATCAAGTGTGGCCCCATCCAGCTCATAGGCCCGCTGGAGAATGGAACGGGGAAGGTCAGGGTGCATAGCTCCAAGATAGTGTAAGGCCACGAAAGATTCCCTCAACTTTTGTTGTCAGAGAGAGGCAAAGCGGAGTGAACACCTGTCATCGGCAGGACAGATATGTCGACTGGCACTCCCAGACATCAGACACTATTGCTACAGTTGTTAGGTGACTCAAGAGCCTGTCATGGACCCTCTGCTCTCTGTAGAGGATCCCAGTCTTTACGATCTCTTGGAGGGCGAACGGCCTTTCTATCTCGATCTTGTCCACATAGAAGCCACTCAGGGATTAGCTGCAAAAGTGAATGAAGCCATCAGTAGGGGGCTCGGAACTGTCGGTGAACTTGCCGAGCAAGACATATCTGCCCTACCCAGACTGTCCCCGGCTCTTAAGGAGAGACTAGAGTTGGCGCAAAAGGGAGTACGCCATATTCTCGCCAATCTCGCCAGTCTTCTGCAAAATATAAATTTAACATCTGAAGAACAAAAGGAGGTGATGTATGTTGTTCAATCACATCACCTTCTTCGGCCCTGGCTACAGCTCCGGCAGCAGATAGAGAGTCTCGGCATTGACCTTGAGCAGCGTTCTAGTATCGACAGATTCGTATTCAGGGAATTCTTTGCCAGTAAGTCTTTTAAATTCTACCTGGGTCGCCACAAGAAGATTGCCTCCCTCCAGATTGAAAACTTCTTCCCGAATCCATATTTGCAGGCTATTACTGTGCCAGTGTACGGTCATAAGACCTTCCGTGATCTTATCAAGTCCCTGATTGAGGCCCACCTAGTTGCAGGACAAGAGACCGCCTATGGATGGATGAGCGAGGCACTTATCTCTGCCTTTGCGTCACGCGTAGTTCCAGGCAAGCCACGAGGCCGCCAAAATGAAACTCATCGTGAAAATCCCTTGAAGGAGATTGATGCGTACTTCCGTTCTCCATCGGGCGAGATAGACTTAATCAGCCTTAAGGCTGGTCCGATGACTATTAACGACAGCGCAGCTATTGAAATGCGAAATAAGTTTAAGGTGCTGATCGAGGACTTCAAGCGACCTTTCCAAGAGCGAAGATATACTCAAGAGCTGACTAAAGACGGCAGCACGATCAAGAGCGTTATCTACGGTGTGACTTATGGCCGGGAAGTAGACTTAACCAATAAACCCCGCATTGTTAAGGAAGGGGGAGCAGAAGTAGAGATCAAAGTAGGCAAAGCTTTGTGGAGACATGTCTCGGGTTACGATGACATGTATCTCGTCATACTTGAGGGTCTACAGGAAGGTTACCAGCGGTTTGAGGCGATGTATGGCATCGACCTCCCCGAGCTATTGGAAGCCAAGATTGACGAGGTCTCGATAGCAGCCAAGACGAGGTTCGGGCTGCAAACTACAAATCTCACTGATCCAGAGTTCTGGCAACAGTTAGCTCGGGGAGTGTTTGAGGAGATAGGGTCAACTCCTTGAGCTAGTCGCTTTCGACTTTTTCCTTGTGTTTCGTCCAACCAATACGGTCAGCCAGCCACTGTTTGCTCCCTACGTGGTACATCCGCGTTCGTACAGTTGATTGAACGTTGCGCCCACGGGAAGGGACGTTGAAGAGCATCGGTTGAGCCGCATTTTGCGGCGAATCCAGAGCCTGCCGGACGACTTCTCCCGCCAACTTCCCAAGCTGCACTGGAACAGCGTTTCCCACTTGGGTGTATTGCTCCAGGGGAGTGCCCACGAAGTGCCAGTGTTCTGGAAAGCCTTGCACTCGGGCACACTCCCCTACGGTCAAGGTGCGGACCTCCTCTGGGTGGCACAGGGATGTGCTGGCGTGGTTCGGCATGGTGACGATGGTGGGGGAAGGGTACTCGTAGGACAAACGCCGCCACCAGCCAGAGCGCCCGCCCTTGGCATGCCAGGCTGCTCCCATTGACTCACGCTGCAGTTCCTCTGGCAAGTCCCGCCAGTTGCCACCTGGAGGAACATGAGACAAGTAGTGCTTCTTTCGGGGAGAGAAGTCCATAATTACTGGGTCAGGGTCTACCCAGCCCATGAGGACACTCCCGAGGGTTTCAAAAGGACGTTGCCCCTTTTGGGGCGGGAGGCCATGTGAAGGGTCAGGCCAGTCCACTGCCAGATTGAGTCGATTTCCGATGAAGAATACCCGCTCTCTGATCTGGGGAGCACCGTGGTTCACGGCATTCACAGCGAAGTAGTCGACCCGGTAACCGATGCGTTCGAACTCCTCAAGCACCACGCGCAACACGGAACCAGGTTGTTCATCCTCTCCCAACGGAGGGTTCCCCGGACCTCGCTGATTGAGTGGCCTGTGAGAGAGTGCCTGTGAGAGCAGTCCACGAACATTCTCCATGATGAAGAAGGCCGGGCGAGTGTCGTTGATTACCCGGACGAAGTCCATGAAGAGAGACCCCCGAGGATCGTTGATACCTTTTCGACGCCCGGCTGTGCTGAAGGGTTGGCATGGCGGGCCACCAACGACAAGGGTGACCTCTTCGGGAGCCACACCCGCAGCCTCCATAATTTCGGCGCTGCTGACTTCACGGATGTCGCGGCAAATTACCGAGAGTTCAGGCCGATTGGCGCGAATAGTGGCGCATGCGGCCTCATTCACCTCTACGCAGGCAAGAGTCTGAAAGCCTGCCTCCTCCAAGCCAAGGTCAAGTCCCATAGCCCCGGAGAAGAGAGAGATGGTAGTCAATCGGTTCACAGGTCTCCTTCAGTGGACACCAAGGGGTCAGGCCCCTTGAGCCTTTCACAAACATCAAGGGTAATGCAGTGGCCCAAGGACAGGGTGCTGCGACTTACACCATGGGGTCAATCCTGCCCCGTGCTTACAGCAGGAATCTAGCACCTCTGCCTGAACTCATCAAGCAGTTCTACATGAGGCAGAACTGCTAGAGTCAAAGTGTGGCGATCCGTTGGAAGCTTCGGGAATACATCGAGCAGCACAATCTGTCGGCGCTCTCTGTTGAGCTCAAGGCGGGTATCGGTCGAAACTCGATCTACCGTCTGACCCGTGCAGATGGCCCTCGTCTCATTGACCGAGAGACCCTTGCTAAGGTGATCCGAGCCCTTCGAGAACTCACCAATGGCAATGTTGAAGTGAGCGATCTGCTGGAGTACAGCGAAGACTATGAACAGCACTAATTATCCTGTTTGCCGTATAGCTTCAGAGCACAGGCCACGGCCCCACTCGCTTGCTATCAGGAAGCAATACTGTTAATACGATCGGCCAGGTCAGTGCGCGCTGGGGAGTGAATTCTCGCGGGTGTTGTTTGTGGATTGCCACCCTGGTGATGAACTAACTTACCTGAAAAGTGGCTGCCTCAGGGTTTTAGCGCGCAGCGGATGCACCCGTCACTGTCTTCCTGTCTTCGAAGCTCGAGTCTTAGCGTAGTTCTTGCCTTACTCCTTCTGACAGTGTTTTTTGACATTTAGAAAGAAAAATTTCTTACTTTCATTCTATCACCAGAGTGGGCCTTTAGCCCAACCTGTAGGGAAGGGAGTCAACTTAAGCGGTTTGACCGGCCCTATGCTTATAGCTACCCGCTCATTCCCACGGCTGCCAGTGAGCTGCTGCCAGGTGTAACTGGATGTGACGCCTGGAGTCACCCGAATTAGAGCGCTGGTCCACTGCCCGCCCGAGCTTCTCACTCCACAGTTGTCTTCGTATGGCTGTGGCAGAAGCTGCTGGTTCAGGCGCCCGAGGAGGCGCCGCACAGGGCCGAGCTCCACAATCTCCAGGAAATTCCCTGTATACCCCTGACCGCTAAACCCACCCTCGAGCACCAGTTCTGTGAAGCCGTTGCGGTTGATGTCTTTGAGGGCATACATGGACGAGACGTGGTTGACGAAGACGTAGTGCGCGGCAACGTTCAGACCTTCCAAGATGACCAACCCTTGCAGGTTGCCCGTGCGGTTGAAGCAGAAGGTGTACACGTAGGCGGTTTGCTGGCGACCCTTGGCTGTGAACGTGCCAGGGGCTGCGCCTTCAATGCTGAAGTCGGAACCCTCGCAGAGGTCCATGCCAGCATCAGCGTCCCACACCTGTTGGGTGGCTGCTCGCCGAGCCAGGGACTCAACGCGGCCACGCTCGCTCTCTGTTAGACGTGGTTCTGGAGCCGGCAAGCGCGAGTCATACAGCACTCGTGTTTGCGCCAGGGTTTGGCCTGCCAGAGACACCATCAGGGTCAGAAAGAGCGCGCGGTCCATACCCAAAGCATAGGAAGGGACACAGGAACTGGTGAGCTCAAATGCGCGCTGATTCAGGTACTCCTTGGGTCTGCTCAAGGTTGGCCAACTCATCTTGCTTGGCTTTCTCTTTGATCGTCACGGCTTGATCTAACAGCCCCAGCATGTGCTTGAGATCGCTCAGAGCCATTTGAACGTCGGTGGCTTTGTTCTGGGTCAGCACGACTAGGAAGGCCACCACAACAGCAGTAATAAGCAACCAGAGCGGCGCGCCCTTAATGACAGGAAGTGTGGCTGCCGCTGTCGCCAGAATGGCTGGCAGCATACCCAAGCGCCCAGCTGCTCCAAAGACGGCTTCAAACCTCTCTTTCTGGATCTCACTGGTTTGGGCCAGCCGTGCGCGAGCAAACTGTATCTCTGGCAGGCCATAGGAAAGTAGCTTGGCGACCTCTGCTTCTTCTCCTATCAACCGCTCTTGCAGCGCGCTAATCATGGCAGGCCGGGGCTGTCGCAGGCTCTGAAACACGTTCCCCTGTTCTCGCACCACGAGAATGTTTGCGACCACAGCAATCAGCAATGCCATCAGCACCAATCCACCGTAGACCAAGGTGAACCCATCAAAAGGCTGAAGTGCTTGAACTCCTGTTGCCGCCAACGCGACGGCAAGCAGAGCGAGACTCCAAGACACGCGGCGTCCATATCGTTTCTGCGAGGCAGCTACCTCTGAGGACTCTTGATCGTCCTTCGCCATGTACTCTTCTAAACCGTCTAGAAGGGCTTTGACCTGGTCCATGTCCGCTCGATGTGCTGGAAACTTAGTCATCAATTTCTTTCTTGAAAGAAATCATTCTTTCTTTTCGAGGTACTCGATTAGCGCGGCCTGCACCACATCCTGAATTTTGCGGCCCTCGGCAGCCGCGTGCATTTTCAGACGGCGATGCAGGCCGGTAGGTAGGCGGGTGTTGAATGACTCCAGAGCATCGGGCATGCCTTTCTCTGCAGCCTGGGGTGGCTCCTGGACAGGGGCATCTGTTTCCTGCATCCGCTGTTTCATGGCCGCGCCAATGCTTAGGCCCTTGCCTTTTTTCGTCATGCCAGCACCTCTGCCAGAGCCTCGCGGTACTCGGTCAGGTCATCTGGCAGGGTGCCAAAGGCCCGCTCAAACTTGATGAGGTGGGGAATGATGCCGTACACCGGCAGATCCTCGTCCTCCAGGGCTGCTTTCATCTCGCGACCCAGACCTCCTCGTGCCTGGGTCAGGAGGATGCCCCAGGGCCCACTGAAGCCGGAAGCGGCCAGGGCGTCGAGTGTGGGGACAAGACGGTCAGCCTCCAAGGCATTGCATTTGGCCACGACCAGGACGCGGGCGGCCATGCGAGCAGCGTCTCCGAGTGCTTTGGGATCGTTAGGCGGCGTATCCACAACCACCACAGCATGTTTCATGGCCTGCGCCTGCTTGCCTTCGGGATAGACCGGGAAAGGGAGATTCCCAGCAGCGCGTGCCCATGCCCCAGCGCTGCCTTCGGGGTCTTTATCCAGAACAGCTACATCGCGGCCTTGGGTTTTGAGGAGTGCGACCGTATACATGGCGGTGAGCGTCTTGCCCACCCCACCTTTGCGGGAAAGCACGGAGATAACCTCTGCCATAAAGAAATCTTACTTGAAAGAAAAATTGAAAGGAAGGCGGAGGAGTTAGGTGTCGTATCCAACGCCTGAGTCCTTCGCCTCGATTCATGATTGGTTGTAAAGCGCTGCCAAAAATTCCTGCAACTCCCTCTGGATCTCTGCTGACCTCATCCCATAGTGGGCTTCTTGGTGACAGTTGGGGCAGATGGCCGCGCAGTTCTGAGGCGTATCAGGGCCGTCCAAGGCCAGCGCCTCGACATGGTGCACTTCAAGAAACGGTTGTCCATTCTTCGATAGAAATGGGGCGTTCCGGCCGCAGCATTCACAGATGCCTTGTGCGCGGTTGAGCACAAATGCCACGACCTCCGGATCGCGCTCATACGTACTGAGGGTGACCTCTCTTTTTTTCGGGTGAGGGTTCCCAGGAGGGGGGACAGTAGGTGCAGGCGCCTGGCGCCTCAGTTCAATTGGCAGTTCGGGGTCTAACTCTGCGAGGAATTCCAGGATCTGGGCGATCACCTTTGCGCCCACATTTCGTGCTGGAGCGTAGCCTTTGAGATAGGGCTGGCCTATAGAGAGCAGCACGGCTGAAATATTCTGCATTCGAAATTCGACTGACGCTGCTGTGCGGCCTAAGAGCACGCCCTCCAGAAGCTTTCTTCGGTGCTCTGCCTTGGAATAGGCTTCACCCCGCTGCTCAAGGCGCAGCATCTCAAGATAGGCAGCTAACGTGACCAACAATTCTTCAGGGGTCCAAAGGCTGCCTTGGGTTCGTTGTTTCCCTTCAGGAAGGGAAACGTCTGGCAGAAGGCGAGGCTGCTTGTTGGCAGTGGATTTCATATGTTCCTTGGTTATTTCCGGCGAAATTCCACGGTTTCCTGCTCTGGATTGATAGTGATGGTTTTCCAGCCGACCGCCAGCCACGCTTTGCCTTGGGAATGGGTATCGGTGTTGGCCCACCAGGCCCGGGCATGCTGGCCCCGGGCAGTTGCAGGTAGGGGAGCGCCGAGCAGCTGCTCAATTTCATTGAAGGTCAGGGTTGTGGTGTCGTCTTGGATTCGCGCCAAATATTCAGCAAGGGCTAGATACTTTTTGCCAATAGTCTTGAGCGCTGCGGCGTCTTGAGCCCTTATCGTTCCGGGCGCCGCTGGGATCGTGTCTTGGGTCAAGTCATGGATGTACTGAAGGAGCTGAGGAAGCTTGCCTTGGTCTAAGGACGTGGAGAGCGTCACGTCTGCCAAGGTTTGCGCGCCCTGCTGTAGGTGAATCCGAATGGTTTTTGTCATATCCAGACTATATAGTTTGAAAAAGTTTTTGTCAAACACTATTCAACTTATTATCAGTCTGACCAGTAGAGGGGTGGTTGATCCACTCTTGTTACAGTTCTTGAACGGTCCGATGGCTCCTGTTACACTTTCGTGTGCCTTCTCC
This sequence comes from Deinococcus arboris, assembly GCF_009755355.1. Classification (GTDB taxonomy): domain Bacteria; phylum Deinococcota; class Deinococci; order Deinococcales; family Deinococcaceae; genus Deinococcus; species Deinococcus betulae. The sequence continues at coordinate 50,308 of NZ_WQLB01000016.1, forward strand.
AGCCTCACTGACGGCCATCGCCTACTACCGTGTTTCGACTGTTCGGCAAGGTCAGAGTGGTCTTGGCCTGGAGGCGCAGCAGGCAGCGGTCCTTGCTTATGCTCAGAGCAAGGGTCTGGAGCTGGAGTTGGAATTCACTGAGGTTGAGACCGGCACTCGGAAACGGCGCCGGCCACAACTCGAAGCCGCCCTTGATCAGACTCGCCGCATCGGTGGCGTGCTCCTCATCGCTAAGTTGGATCGTCTTGCCCGCAACGTCGCCGTCGTCGCCAGCCTGATGGAATCCGGCGTCCGCTTCGTCGCTGTAGATATGCCTGAAGCCGACAATCTCACCATCCATGTGATGGCCGCTGTAGCCGAGCGGGAAGCACAACTGATTTCCGCGAGAACTAAGGCGGCCCTGGCTGCCCGCAAAGCTCGCGGTCTCAAACTTGGGAAGCCCGAGAACCTGACGCCAGCCGCCCGACAGGCTGGGGCCGCCTCCACATTTACCAGGGCCGTGCAGGACATGCGGACTGTGGCTGCCTACGCTGGTGCACTGCGCGCCCAAGGCCTCAGCCTGCGAGCTATTGCAGCCCACCTGGAGACTCATGGTTTCAGGACCCGGAAGGGTGGCCCCTGGAACGCCGTGCAGGTGAAACGCGTTCTGGACAGGCAGAAACTGATCGCAGCCGATCCAGCTGCATGAATTGACAGGGCGTGAATACCGCTCTATATTGGAGAAATCAAGGCAACCTTTGGGTTGCCTTTTCTTATAGATAGATCCACCAAACTCTTTTACAAGTGCGATTCTGCTTTTCAGGCGATTCGAAGGGATTAGGCAGGCGAGAGCTGCGGGTAGAGGGCAGGTAGCTCTTGGTGCAACTTCACGGTTACTACTTTCAGATAGCGGTGTTCAGGTAATTCAATTTCGGGAAAATTATCGGGCAAGCCTGGAAGGTGGGGATAGATCAGCCATAACTCTCGATGTCCCATTTCGTGTTGAAACGCTGCACTATAGGACAACATCTGATAAACGTCAGCATTATTAATTCCATGAGGAAAGCTGCGATCTGTCCTTAATTGTTTCCATTTGGTGTCGGCGATAATTACAGGCTGACCTGGGGGATAGATTGTGAGGTCAGGGCGTAAGGCGAAAATAGGACGCCTTTTGTTGGAAAGGCGAGATGTGAAGCTCCCGAGGTGTCTCCCCTTGACTTGCGTTTCTATCTGCCAATCAGGATTCTGTCGGCGGAGGAGATGCGCTACGTATGTTTCATACACCCGGTTCATATCGAACAGCACTGCTGTCACACGTGAAGCTGTGCCTGCTGTCAAAGGGTTGAGCTCATTGAGGATCAGACGGCAGATGTCGAGGGCGGGGGTGAAGTGGATATAGCCACGCTCCAGCTTCCAACGCGTGAAGTCCCGGCGAACATCCCGGCTGGCAGGCACGTCCGCTAGGGCGTGCAACAGCTCACTCGCGAGCCGTCGACTGTCGCTTCGAGCAGTCATACGGGCGATGCGCTCGATCGCCAGACGCACCAAGCGTGTCTCCGGACGATCCGGAAGAAACTCGTCATAGGACACATGTAGTAGATGTGCCCGGTGGGGCGGTTGCCGAAGTTGCCGCGGCATATCCAGGCGGCCCCGTAATCCCGCCCGTTCTTCCCGAACCTTTTGGTAGGCATGGGGGACGCCTCGGCGGATGGCGGCTCGCAATATTTCCAGGCCGTAACGCAGTACCACTTCGAACAGCGGCATCCGCGCGGGGTCAAGGTCCGCGGGCAGAGCTGCGCGGTAGTTATCACCAGCGACGGTCAACATCCTGAGCAGCAGTGAGCGGCTGCGGGTGACAGCTTCTCCGTCTGCTTCACCATCCCGCTCATGGGTCTTGGGCAGGAGTTCAACTGTCGTGCCGTCCGGGGTGCGGATCACGCCAACCCACTGTTGCAGGCGCAGTGCGGGCTGGTTGCCACGCAGAGTAGGGCGAGCGATCACCTCTTCCTGACCCTTGTTCCCCTCTATAGGCGTCTGAAGAAAGACCCGCAGAGCATCAAAGGACTCAGGCGGGAGGGCGTGTACCCCGGCCACCGCAGGGGCAGCGCCGCGCACGAGGAGGTCGTACTCGCGGGCGATAATGTAGGTCATGGCGACGAATAGACGCCCTGGAAGGCGCTCAGGCGCCCAAAGGCTTTCTCGTTGTAGCTGTAGCGGCGGCGCTCACTCTGGCCAGTGTCACGCCTGCGGACGTGAATGAACTGGTCGGCCTCCTCCGTTTTTTGGTCGTCGCCCAGTACCTCGCGGATACTGTTCCAGTCCTCGAAGAAGTACTCTTCCAGAAGAGGCAGGATCTTATTGCGCAGCGCGCCTGCCACCTGCTCCAGCGTAGGCTGGACCCCCAGCAGGTATGCGTGCCCAATCATCTGATCCCGGCTTAGCCGCTCTTCAATACGCTCATTGAGGGATCGCAAGAAAGCTTGAAGGTTCAGTGTGCCCCCATCGAGTTCTAAGGCGTCCGGCAGCAGGCTGGGATCAGGCCAGACAGCGCTGAAGGTGAAACGTCGCCGAAGGGCAGCGTCCAACTGCGTCAGACTCCGGTCGGCGGTGTTCATGGTGCCAATCACGTAAAGGCTCTGCGGCACGCTGAGGTTCCGCTTGCTGAGTGGAAGCTGCACCATCAAGGCCTCGGCTGCCCCAGCGCGCTTGCCCTCTTCCAGCAGAGTCATCAGTTCCCCAAACACCTTGGAGACGTTTCCCCGGTTGATCTCGTCAATGATCAAGACGTGCGCCCGCAGAGTGCCCTCGGCCTCCTCATCACCAACCGCGCCGCCCGCCTGCCGCACGGCCCGCAAGAACAGGCCATCCTCCAGATCGTAGGTCAGTTGACCGCCCTTCATCACGGGTTTGAGACCCTCGATAAAGTCTTCGTAGCCGAAAGACTGATGGAAGGTCATGAAGGTCACGCGGCCCTCTGCCACCAGCTCATCGTAGCGGGCCTTGCGAGCGTCACGCTGGTTCTTCTCGCTGTGCGAGGAGGCAAAGGACGGTTCCAGAATTTTCAGCGCCTCGTCAATGACTGAGTACGTTTTTCCAGTGCCGGGTGGGCCATACAGAATCTGGTTCAGGGGCACCCCTGGCGGTGCACGGAACTTTACCTCAGGTGTAGATACATCAGGCGGGAGAATGACCTCGCCTTCCTCCTGCGCAGCGACCCACGCGCCATAGGACAGGGCCGGAAAGCCAGAGGCGAGGTCGCGGGCCTGTTCCAGCACCTGCTCGTAATCCGAAAGCGTTCGCACCTCCGCCGCACCGCTCACGCCCAGTTCGTCCAAGTACGGCACGACAATGCCATTGAGCGGCAAGAACGCGTCGGGATTTAGCCAGAATAGGCCTTGCGTGAGCTTGGGGACGCCCACCTGCTGAATCTCCAACGCACGCTCGAAGGTTCGTTTTTCCAGCGTGCCGTCCACCGCCTGCCGTGCTAATGCCCACAGGGTTGGCAGGTCGTCCGGCTTCCGCTTGCTGCGGTAGGGAAAGAACCAGGCGTTCATGGGGTTGCTCCAAGGCACGCCGATCAAGCTGGCCGGGGCAGGCTCAGAGATGCCCAGTTTCTCCCCGATGAAGGCGAACAGCTCCTGCACCCGTGCGTCCGTCTTGTGCTTGAGTACCAACGAGAAGAAGGTAAAAGGGTCAATGACCGTCAGTTCCTCGCCCTCGTCGTGACCTACAGATATTCCCGCCTGCCGCAGCAGCCGGATCAGGGCCGGGTGCCGGTCCACCTCATGAAATTCCAAAAGTTTGTGGGCGAGAGCTTTGAAGAACGGCGGCCACTCGAATACCGGTTCCTTCTGCAGGCCCTGAAACACAGGCCCTGGCGTCAGCCCCGCTCGCCAGTCACTGTAGCTCTGCCCAGTGCTCTGTTCCTTCCAAGCCGCCTGACCACTCTGCGCCCGCCCTAACGTGACCGCTGCTGCCGCACTCACGGAGTCAAACACCACGTCCTGCGTATACATCAGGCGTGTGAGGTCATCGGTCTTTACCAAACGGCCCTCACTGATCAGTGAGCTGCGCAGCGCAAAGTAGTTGTGCCCAGTGAATGAGGGCGTCGCCTCTGCCCGCGCCTGACTGCCTGCCCGGACCACGAACCCTTTGCCCTGTGGAAAGCCGGTGGCCTGCACGCCCGAGCTGACCAGCTCAAAGAGGGGGGGTGCGGTGCTTGGTCCTACTCCAGTTCCTGCCTGTCCTGTCATGTGACATTCTCCCTTGCCCGCCTATCAATCCCAACAGCTGCTTCAGCTACCCCTTGTTCCAACGCCCAGACCTCATGCGGGATCTCCGTTGTGAAAGCTGCTTACTAGGACTGTGATGGGGCATGAGGCTATATGCTTACTGTCTGCGCATAACGATGGGAATAAAAGAAGGTCTCTATGATATTCGGGATGGGTCTTAGTATAATCAATCCTCAGTCAGGAATTTTTCATCCATATACCTATGTCTTCTAACAATACATAATTCAATTGGTCTTCGTCTATATTATATTGCTCCATAATATATGCGTCAACTTCATTTAAAATAGATTTGGTCTTATCCGAGAGACTGATGGGAAACATAGATTTGACTTTAGTAGGGATGCCCTTCTCGCCTGCAAGCTCATTTACTGCTAACACGCGTTGTATATTGTCGAAAATTTCAACTGCCTGTAGCCAATTTAAACCAAGGTTGGATAAGATTATCAAATCTGCCCTACGTGTATAATCATGTAGACTTCTGTAATTATAATTCCCTACATAGTATCCAGCATGACTTTTAAATCTTAGGGCAAGATTTTTTTCTTCGCCTAAGATAATTCCTATCTTTCTTAAAAGATCAAGCGCGCGTGAATTCATCTTAGATATGTTGGCCAAGTAGTCGTTCAATAAGCCGGAAGTAACGTGGAATCCATCACCTACCGCTAGCCAAGCGGTGAGATACAATTCACCTACTAAACTTGCCAAGGCCACCTCTCCACTTATTCGTGAGGGTATGTTAAGCCATCCCACTTGATTCGACGGAACACTTTCTAGCGTCTCCAAGTCAAGATTTGGAGGGGCAGTGGTAAAAGCAGAAATAAAATTGAGGGCCGCTTTACCGTAGCCGATTTTAGATCCGCCATGTCTTTGGGTACTGCCATCAAAAAGTTTGAGAACTACAGATAGTACCTGTCCATTACTAGATCGAATGAACTCATTTCGCTTGAAGACCTTATCTTTATAGATGCCGTATTCTATAACTTCCATTAGATATGGACGAAATACAGACCTCCATCTATACATTCGAGTCGTCGATAATGTTTCGGGTTGGATACCTTTTGATACCATAAATATAGTGCATCTTACGGCCGCACCGGTGAATAAAGGAGATGGAAGTATGTCAAACGTGCTAAAATATGAATATCCTGATGAAGAAATCTTTTTTCTGAGATCAAAGAAGCCATCAGAGAACATTAGTGATATAGGGACTATGAGACCCACAGTTCCATCGCTTCTCGATAATGCCAGGCTTCTCTCTGATACATTGGCATATATATCTGGGTACTTCTTGCCAAGAATCTTATATCCAACAGACGATGCGGCGACGTAAGGTGGGTTCCCTACAATGCAGTCAAATCCGCCCCGGCCCATCACATGATGAAATTCAATAAACCAGTGGAAGGGCTGGTGACTCTTGCGCCAGGCCTCGAAGCTACCGGGCTTCTTCTTCTCGTCGATGCCGTAGTCGGCAGCGAGGTAGCTGTTTAACAAGGCTTCCAGTTCAACCAGACGGTCGCGCAGTTCCTTTTTATTGGCGGGCGTAACCTGGCCTCCGCGCTTGAGCTGCTGCTCGCGGAACAGCTCTTCCAGAAGGTCAATCTCCCCAGCCTTTTCTTCAATCTGCTCCCAGGTGACGGCGCTGGTACTAAGCAGAGCACCCCGTACGGCGTGCTCTGCTTCCTCGCGTGTAGCGTACCCAACCAACGTGTTGCCCGTGCGGATGTTGAAGTCAATGTCTGGCAGGGGTTCCAGGCCCATATTGGGCTTGTAGTCGTCCTTCTGACTGAAGGCCATCAGCTTCAGAAAGAGGCGCAGCTTGGCGATCTCCACCGCCTCGGCCATGATATCCACGCCGTACAGGTTGCGAATAATGATCTGCTTCAGTACGTAGTACTGCGGATCGTGATGCGTCTGCTCAGCCAGCACCTCGCGGAAGTCAGGTAGCTTGTTGTCGCCTACGGCCAGGGCAGCCACCATCCCGGCCATCCGTTCCAGGCAGAGGTGGTATAGCGGGGCCAGAATGCCCGCAGCGGCGAACAGGAATGCGCCACTGCCACACGCGGGGTCCAGCACTGTCACAGTTATGATGGCTTTCCAGATGGCGCGGATCAGTTCAGAGCCTTCGGCGTACCGAATCACATCCTGAGCAAAAGTGATGATGTCCAAGTTGAGTGTAATAAGTTCGGGCACGCTTTGGACTTCTCCACGCTCCAGCTTGCCGCGCACCTCTGCGTAGCGGTTGCGCCGGGCCACCACTTCTCGCCAGATTTCGGTGGGGAGGGCGTACTCATCGTCCGCCCTCTTGTTCCACGCCTCACGTTTTTTAAGCAGGTCGGGTTGGTTGGGGTCTAGACCCGCTTTGATGTGCTCGGGCAGTTCGTACTCGCTGCCCTTGCGTATGGCGGCATGGATGTAACGGTCAGGGTTTTCCTTTAACAGATCCCAGACGGTACGCTCACCCTCGAACGCTACTCGGCAGTCCTCGCGGGCGTGTTTCAGCACGAAGGGCAGGATGGTGTTTTTGCTGATATACTCGGTGATGTCTTCCTTCGTGTAGTACGCGCCCATCTGCTTATTGTTGATGTACTGCTCGAAGATGTAGCCCAGCACATCCGGGTTAATCTCCGGCTTGCCGGACTCGTCCGCCTCAGCCTCGGCTCTCTCGTCGATGGTCCAGCGCCAGCCCTCGAAAAAGGCAAAGACCTTCTCAAAGGCCGCGTCAGGAATCTCAATAGCACCGTTCTCCTGCTCGATGCGGTGTTCCTCGAACAGACCACCGTTCAAGTAGGGTACTTTGCCAATTAAGGAGGTCAGTGCCGGGTCATGCGGCACCGCTCCCAAGCCCTCGTGGAAGAGGCGCAGCAAAAAGGCACGATAGAAGCTCTGAAACTTCCCGCTACCGCGCTGTGCTTGAACTTTTTTGAGCCGGTTCCTTAGGTAATCGAGGTCGCCGTCGAGGTACTCCTTTTTCTGGATGAAGTACACGAACATCAGGCGGTTTAACGTCAGGCCTGCGTAGTGTTCCCGGTCCTCGCCTTCAACACCCGCAATCTGGTCTTTGAACGTGCTCCTGATCCGGTCAAATTCCTTGTAAAACTTTTTGGTGACCTTCTCAATCTCAATGTTGCTCGCTTTCCGGGCCACATCGATGGTGGTCAGGCCGTTCAGGTCCTCGTCCAGACTGACGTAGAGGCTTTTTAAGTAATAGATCAGGGCCTCGTTGCGCAAGCCGCGCTTGTACTCAACGGTGTAGAGGCTGGCCGCCTTACCCTGCTCCTTCTTGTGTCGCACCCAGAGGGCTTGATCCCCACCCGCGTTGCTGTAGATCACCAGACGTTCGGCCGCTTTGGCATCCAGCTTGCGTTCTAATTTGCGGATAATGTCTCTGCCAGGCAGTTTCCCATCCTGGGTTGGGCTGGCACGGTACACCACGAAGTTGACCTTGCGGGCCAAGGGCGTGAACGTGAACGTCTGCCCGTCTGCCTCCTCACTAATCGAACCGCCTTGCGGGTTGTCCCAACCGAGTTCTTCAGTGAACAGGGGACGCAGGTCAGGGGCTTGCAGCGCTTTGCGCAGGGCTTGCGGGCTTGGAGCTTGATCGGTCATGAGGCCTCCGGGCCAGGGAATCAACGGTGGGTTGGAGCAGCATCAAAATGCTTTACATCGGTATAAGACCCAGTGAGCAAAGAATTTCTGGTTCGGAATGACGCAGGTCATCGGTTGGCACGGTCAAACGCCCTTCCTGATGAAGTTGAATTACCAGCTGAATCAACGCGTCGTCGCCAATGCGAGTGCGGAAATGCCCCCCCAGGGTGTTTCGTGCGCCCTCTTGTATAGGGGCAGCCAGTAGGTCTTCGAGCACGGCTTTGAGCTCTGGATCCGTGAAGAGTGAGCCCTCGCGGGTATCCTGAATGTGCTTGAGACGCTCGTATAGCTTGCGGCGGGTGCTGCCAGGTGTTCCCAGTGCCCCGGCACTGCCAGACGCTTCCTCTTCCACCACCCGGCGGGCAGCACGCTCCACAAGGTCATGATGATTGGGCAGTGCTGGTAGGGCGGATATGTCTGGGTGACAGGCCGCCGCCCGCAGAATGGCGATCTGGCTTTCAGTAACGCTGGCCCCCTGCTCGTCCAGCCAGGCGAGCGCATCATTGCCCTGCGGCGTGCGCAGGTACACCAGGGCCCCACCTGGCAGTGCGGGCGTGGCGGCGTGCGACCGGGCGGCGTAAACCACGCTCGGCAACTTCGGAATCAGGTCGAGCAGGCCAGGATCATCGTCGGTGGCGTTCTTCCAGATCTGGTACGCCTCGCTCGCCAGATCAACCTCGCCGTCACCTACCTCGTCCAGAATCCCAGCCTTTTCGTTGTACAGGTCGCGCAGGTCGCTGGCGGCCTCCTCGTCATCGAAGAATGCCTCGTCACCACCCACCACCTGCCCAGCGTCCCGCAGGCGGCTGCTGACTCGGGCACGCAAGCCAATCAGTTTCTCCACGCCGTCAGAGGGAATAAACGAGTAGGCGTAAACCGTATCGGACTGCTGTCCGATGCGGTCCACGCGCCCGGCCCGTTGAATCAGGCGGATGATCGCCCAGGGCAAGTCATAGTTCACCACCACAAAGGCGTCTTGCAGGTTTTGCCCCTCCGACAGCACATCAGTGGCGATCAGCACGCGCAGTTCATCCTGCACACGTTGGCCCCGCGGGGCGAAGCGGCGGGCCAGCTCGGTAGGATTGCGGCTCTCGCCCGTCACTGAGGCCAGGCGGGTCACATCTTGGCCTGTCAATTCCCGTTCCAGGTACCGGGCCGTATCGGCAAACTGCGTAAAGATCAGTACCTTGTCCTGAGCGTGTGGCCCGGTCAGAAGCGTGCGCAGCGTCGCCAGCTTCGCGTCCGCCTGCGCCTGCCAATGGCCTGCAGCTGACAAAATCTCTTGCAGAGCGTCGTTGTCGGCCTGAAGATCCTCACTCAGCGCTGGTGTGAACAACGCGGCAGGGAGCCACTTGAAGCGGTTGTGGTACTGACCGGAGAACATCTGGTACACGTCCCCATAGCTCACCTGCTGTCCTTCGTCACTTAGCCGCGCGGTGTCGTCCGCGTTGCCCACATCGTTGACCACGCTGCTCTCGTCCTCGTCAATGGAATCTAACAGGGCCGCGTCCTGCGAGCCGACTGGTACAGGCAGGCCATTCGCGAGCGCGTGGAGCAGCACCCCATTACGACGGATATGCCGCTCGACCGATTGCAGGAAGGCAAAGCCACTGCTTTCCAGGCGTTTGAAGAAGTTGGTACGGACGAATCCCTTGAGGCGCTCGCCTGCCCGCGAGAGGTCCTTGAGCGTGTTCAGTTCTGCAGTGCTGGGACTGTGCTCAAGCAGCGGCGTGACGTAGTTGCCCAGGCCGTAGCGAGGCAGGCGCAGGCCGTCAATCACGTCCACCACCTGCGTGCTGTACAGCGAAGCGTACTGATCATCTACCGGAAAGGCCAGGGTGCGGGGCTGACGCACTGGGAAGTAATACCGCTGGCCATTCGGGTAGGCCAGATAAGACCGCTGCCGGGCCTCGTCGAATTCGGTGTAATTGTTCTGGATGAACGTCCGGGTCCGGCGTACCAGAAAGAGCCGCATCAGGTCACGCCAGTCGTCGGCGTCGCCGCTGTGCTCAAAGGCGCGGATGGAACGTACAGCACACTGGTGCTTGCGGACGAATCCGATCTCACCGTCAGAAATGGTGCGCAGGTACGCTTCCGGACGAATGCCGATGTCACGTTCTTCGGGAAGGAACAGCCGAAGCTGGCTGGACAGGTCCAGATAGGTCTTGTTGTACGGCGTAGCAGTCAGGAGCACCACATGGCTGTCGTTGCGGGCAATGTAGTCCCGGATGGCCGCATAGGTCTTGCCTTCGCGGTTACGCAGGTTATGACTTTCATCGATCACCACCAAGCGGTAGCGGCGCAGGTCGGGCAGCTTACTGCGCGCCTGGCTCTGAGCCATGACTTCCGCCCGCAGGCCGTAATCCTTTCGGTACTGCTCCCACATCGGCACCAGATTGACCGGGCAGAGGATCAGCGTGTCGAAGTACTGGTCTTCCATCGTGCGAATCAGAGCCGAGGCCATCATGGTTTTGCCCAGGCCTACCACGTCCCCGATCATCACGCCGCCTCGATTTACCAAGTGGTGCGCAGCGATTTTTACGGCGGCGGCCTGGAACTCAAACAGCGGTGTGGGAAAGTTGCGTGGCAACTGAAACTCCGCGATACCGGCTCGCGCTTCCCGTGAGAGGTGATAAGCGATCTTCAGGTAGATGTGATAGGGAGAACGCAGGGTTTCGGACGCCCAGCTCTCTTCTAGGATGGTCAGGAGGTCATCCGTCAATTCCAGACAGAAGCGGTCATTCCAGCGGTCGGCAAACCAAGCTTCCAGCTTCAGAGCAGTGTCTTGCTCCACCACATCCAGGTTGAGTTCGCCCTGCCCGCTCAGGCCAGAGAAGGTCAGATTCGAGCTGCCCACGTAGCCAATCAGCGGGGCCTTCCGATCTACTCGGCGCACCAGGTACAGCTTGGCGTGAAGAGGATGGCGCAGAAAGAGCTTGACCTGCACCTTGCCCTGCCGGATGTGGCGGATCAAATCACGTAAGGCCTTTTCGTCTCTAGAAGTAGGGAGGCCCACTATGAGTTGTCGTCTGAACTCTTCAAGCAGCTCCCGTCGGGCTTGAAGTAGCTTTGCCCGATCAACAGGCTCCTCCCCCTTGAGACCAAAGAGAGTTTCAAGTGCTTCGCGTTCAGGTCGCTGCATCCCAATCAAAATTCGACAAACTGACCCTTCATTCCACCCCTCGACTTGCTGGGACAGAGCTCGCCACCCTCGGAGATTGAAGTAGCCGATGCTGAAATCAGCTCCTAGGGCTTGTGACAGCGTGGTCTGAAGTTCAGGAAGAAGGTGTCGCTCGATGTTGTCGTAAATGATTGGCAAGTTGAGCTCAGAATAACCGGAGGATCATCCACTGTTGTCTGTCCTTCGCCCGTAGTCGTCCAGGAATGGACTGGATACGGGGCCTTCTACACTGGAGTGGACATGACCATCCCACTTCAGTTGCCCGAGGACTACGCCACGCTGCTGGGTGAGCTGAAGCAGCAGATTCGGCAGGCCCAGACGCGCGCCGTTCTGGCCGTCAACCGTGAGCTGATGGCGCTGTACTGGCGAATCGGCCAGAGCATCCTGGACCGGCAGGCTCAACAGGGGTGGGGGGCGAAGGTCATTGATCAACTGTCCCGCGACCTGCGGGCCGAGTTTCCTGATCTCAAGGGCTTTTCCCCCACCAACCTGAAATACATGCGTTCGTTCGCGCAGGCTTACCCGGACTTTCAAAGTGGTCAACAGCTTGTTGACCAATTGCCCTGGGGGCATCTGGTGACGCTTCTCAACACCGTGAAAGACCCGGTCCAGCGTGAATGGTATGCCCGGTCGGCCATCCAGCACGGCTGGAGCCGGAGCGTCCTCCAACACCAGATTGACAGTCGACTCATCGACCGGCAGGGGCAGGCCAGCACGAACTTTGACCGTGCGCTCCCCACTGCACAATCCGAGCTGGCCCAGCAACTCCTGAAAGACCCCTACAACTTTGACTTTCTGTCCCTCCACGCCCAGGCCCTGGAGCGGGATCTTGAGAAAGGCCTGCTCGATCACCTGAGAGATTTCATGCTTGAACTAGGTGTGGGCTTCGCCTTCGTGGGCAATCAGTATCACCTGGAAGTCGGAGGAGAGGACTTCTACCTCGATCTGCTCTTCTACCACCTGAAACTCCGCTGTTACGTCATCGTGGAGCTGAAAATCGGGGAGTTCAGGCCTGAGTACGTCGGGAAGATGAATTTCTACCTGAGTGCCGCCGATGACCTGCTGCGCCATGAGCAGGACGCGCCCAGCATCGGCCTGCTGCTGTGCCGGACTCAGAACAAGGTTATTGCGGAGTATGCCCTGCGCGGCGTGGACAAGCCCCTGGGCGTGAGCACCTACCAACTCGCGGAAAGCCTCCCTGCAGAGCTCGAAGGCAGCTTGCCTAGCATTGAGGCCTTGGAGCAGGAGCTGGCCACCCTGACACCGCAAGAGGACGCGTGACCACGCCCCTGCGGTTTCTTGGCCTGGGCGGCACAGAGGAGGTGGGCGCCAGTTCGTCCCTCTATCTGTTGAAGGAAGGCCATCTCCTGATCAATGCAGGCCTCCGCCCTGGTCAGGTGACCCGCCATTCACTTCCCGTCACATCGTCACCTCAGCCCAGTACTTCACCACATCGGACAAACTCGGCTGCGCCATGGGTGTAGCAAGAAACGGCCCTTCCGGTGGCCAAGTGTGCACCGGCCAACCCTTGACGGTCAGCAACCAGGTGCGCGACGGCATGATCGTCAACTGCAGGAGGTCACGTAGGACGCACAGGCACCGTAGGTAATCAGCGTTTGGAACATGCAATGAGCGCCAGGTCCAGGGGGCACTTAGATCGTTCTGCACGGCCTGGGCGACTTCGACTGCCAGCGACGGGTGCTGTTGAAGGTGGGTGGCCAGGCGAGCCGGGTCGAGATCACCCGTAAGCAGGAACACGGTGCTGGGCAGCACCCACGATGAGCGGCTTGCCAGCGTCCCGCCCATGCGACGCACATCGAATGTCGCCTCACCGTCCATGAACGACAGCGCTCCCTCCGCCAGTGATCGGCGGAGGTGTGGCAGCGCGTGCACTGCCCACACGACCAACCTGGCATCACCGTTCAAGAGCTCACGCCGCCAGTTGACAGGACGGACACCCACTTCATCAGACATCACCAACGCCAGCAGCTCGTGCGCGGCGCTCAGACTCCCTAACTCGACATATTCACGGAGCGTGTCCAGCGCCCCATCCACGCCACGTTGAACCTCGTGGCCGAGGCGCGCGGCACCGTCAATGCTCAGTGGCACGGGAGACGCGTCGGTCGCCGCCCGAAGCACGTTCAGACTCTGGCGCACCACGGAGTACTCGACGGCAGGAGAGGGGCGATGGGGGACAATGACCTGCACGTCCCCCGATGATCCGGTCGGCCAGTCAGCCAAGGCGCATGCCGCCTCGACACGCGGAAGAACTCACGCCCAGCTTGAACGCGTTGCGCTGCGAACTGCTGATGCAGGGCCAGTTCCAGCGCGGCCGGGCGCTCAGTCATCAGGCAGAACTCCACGCGGAAGGGCATCGGCAGGCCAGTCGTCGTCAGTTCCGCTGCCCGGGTGAACGGATCCCGACTGGTCATGCCCACCTTCATCACACCAGGCAGACTCTCGTTGCTCAGGACATACACGTAGCCGGACACAGTCGCAGCGTAGACCATGCCAAACGGGCAGGCGAACACCTCACGCTCAGGAACAGCGCGTGCGCTGCTCCTGCCGCCACCCGGTTGATCATTCCAGGTTCAGCGGCAGCAGTCCCAGAAGGTCGTCCTTGCTCGGTGGCCAGCCTTATCTCTCCGCTTGATTGTTGTCAAATAGAACTGTCGTCACCGCAAGAGCATGTGCAAACATGAGTCAAGCGACGTCTCAACCTGATTGGCGCTCAGGCAATCCATCAGCCTGCTCCAATAGTCGAGCATGACCTCGTCGTATAACGCCAGGTCATGCTCAGTGACCCTGTCGTTTTCGAAGTACCACGCCAGCCTCTCCTTCTCAGCCGCCGTTGCAGAGAGAAGTTGTTCCCGGCTCACGTTCTGAAGCTGACCGCCATCCTGCATCAAACGTCCTATAGCGGCGCGGAAAGCGTCACGCAATAAACTCACGGACCGCCCAACATTGTCCAACTGCCTTTCACTGTTCATAGTTCTCCAAAGGTCACGTTGATCGATTCTGGCGGGCTTTCCCGCCTCTAGCATGCAAGGACCACAAACTTACTTCTTGGTCGGTAGTCTTGATGTTCCGCCCGAGAGTTCGATGATCTCGACCGTGCCGTTCTTGATGCCTTTTTCGAGGGCACTGTTTAGAACTGTCCCCATGAACTGCAGCATGCCGCCTTTCCCGGCCTCCAGGCATGCAGCAGTAGTAAATTCTCAGTCAGCCAGCTGGTCTGTGTTGCCTGACGGCCAGGGTCCTTCCGCGCGGCTAAGGAGACTTCTGGGAATTTTGATGACCACATCCGGATTCCCATCACTCTAGAGCTGGAACAGAACCTCCTGTCAAGGCTGTAATGCAGTATCTGAGCTAGTTGAGTTACACCCCATCCCCACACGCGGGCTCTTCGCTCAGCACGATCTTTCCCTGTCCAGTTGAAGTGCGTTTCACCTGAATCTGGCACCTGTCAGGCCGGGTCTACACGTCAACCTGACCTGGGATTCACCGCTTGCAACTCTACTGTTAAGCCGGTGACCTCCGCCCCTTGAGCCTGGACCTCAATGGTAGCGAGCCCACCGTCGATCAGTGGGCCTGTGGGCGTCAGGTGCGCCAAGGTGAGTGCTGGGCTGCCGAGGCGGTTCTCCCAGACCCGCACATGCAAATCCCCGTAAAGGCCGCCATCCTCCAGAGCTTGGCCAGCGGACTCCAGGTGGTATGGGAGGTACACAGTTCTGCCCTGCATGGACTTCTGATCTAACAGGCGCCGGGCCTGGGCAAAAGCCTGCCTGACGAGCATCTCTGGCGGGCCAGTTATGACGACCTCTCCGTCATACGCGAATGGACCAGCACTGCTCTTCACCCGGAGTTCGATACTCCCCCGCCGAGCCTCAGGGCTCAGCTCATCACGAGGATCCGCCGGGTACTTCACGCTGACCCCGACCGATGCCGCTTTCAGTGACGTTACTGGGCTTGCTCTGCGCTCCGCACGCTCGGACAGAATGGTCAGTACGGCGGTCAGGGGCGGTAGAGGCACGGTGGGTGGTTGAGTCCCGGTCAGACCCACCCGGACCAGCGCCGGGGCCGCTTTGGCACGGGCCGGTAACCCAACCGCGCGGAACCTCTCCCAATCCTCCGGTTGCAGCTCTTCTCGCTGGCTCAGCGTCAGACTTTCCAGGCCCCCGGTGGCCAGCAGCACCAGTTCAGGGTTAAAGCTGTTCAGGATGTGCTTGCTGTACCTCAGCCAGTCGGGGTACAGCGCCAGGCCAAACACCTCACCGAGGTCGCCCATCACCGTCGCGTACAGCTGGCCAGGTGTGCCGTCCGAGTTCGTCCAGCTCACCCGCACCGGTTTGTCAGGCGCAAAGTTTTGCCATGGTTTGGCGTTCACAAAGCGCGCGAAGGCCTCCAGCAGGGCTTTGACATCCTGATCCGGCACATCCTGGAGAAACGCGTGTGGACGCTGACTTTCGATCTGGGCCTGCATCTCAGCGCCGACTTCTTCCGTCAGGTGGGCCAGCAGTGCCTCAAGCTCAGGACTGTCCCGCCGCTCGACCCTGATCCCGAGTGAGGCTAGGGTCGTGTGCAGCGAGAACGCCAGGGCCGCGTCCAAGGTGAAGATCTGCCCGGGACGCTGCGGCCTCAGACCATCTGCTTCAGGGTCCAATATCGTCTCGATCACGATTTCCTGCACAACCTGCGCCGTGATGTCGGTCGTGACCTCGCTGGTCACGATCTGCCCACTCGCGGCGTCCACCACCAGCACCACGGCGGGGACGCCCTCTTCCGGGGGCAAGAGGTCCGGCATCTCCTGAACGGCGACCAGCCAGACGGTTTCAGCCTGCAAGGGCAGCGTCTGGACGTAAGCCAGGACTTCCTGATCGAGGTCCTGGTCTGGAACGCTTGTGTCCTCAGGGGAAGTGGACGTCTGCATCAGGGTGCGGGTCTGTGGATCTGCTTCTGAGGGATCCTGCCCGTTGGTCGGTGTTGATGGTGTGGGTGGCCAGCTCTCGTCGCTTCCTCCTGCGTAACCGCAGACCCCCATGCGCGGTGAATTGACGACAGGTAACTGCTCATCACGGGTCTTCTGACCATGCGCGCCGCAGTACAGCAGCGGACCACCCGTGGCGTCGTCAGCTTCCCAGGAATGGACCCATTTGGCCGGTTTCTCGCACAGAGAACACATCAGGACTGGCGCCAGGTTCCGCGCGAGCAATTTGATCTTCCCGGTCGCCTTGCCGCTCACTGCCTCGTAGGCCTGAACCTGCACGGTTAAGTTGGTGCTGCTGCCGAAATCGTAGGTGTACCCAAACTTGTCGCCCGGCTGCAGACCAAGTTTGGCCAGCGGAGGCTGTCTGGTCCGTCTGGGTGCTCTGTACGGGTCGAAATTGCTGTCGTCCTGTGGCCCGATGGTAAAGCTGCTCAGATGACCGCAGCAGTCCAGCCAGAGATCGCGCAGGAAACGGTCAAGGTCATCCAAGGTGGCCTGAGGCGTGAGCTCGACGTCCAGCCAGTACGCGGGCAGATCAGTGCCACTGACGCGGAAGCGGAACACATCGTGGGTCGGTCCGTCCGTTGCCTGCCTCAGGGCACACCCGGCTTGATGCCTGGTCATGCTGGCTTTGGTACCGACGTAGCCACAGGCGCGGCACATTCCCCGAGACGGCGGACGGGACCTGGTCATGGCAGGAGTGTACGGCCCCTTTCGTACTGCTCAACGCCCATGCACTCTCTCGAAGTATCTTATGAAAGTTTAAAAGTTTTCTTTCAAGAAATACTTCAATGAGGTTTTTGATGATCTAGCGTTGCTTGCAGCTGCAGCCTCATCACTGTCTGCAGCCTGTTTCCCAGCCAGGTTGAACGGCTGTTCGCCTCTCACAAGACCGACCTCAGCAACTTCGTCAGCTTCCCATCCACATTCACGTGGAGCATGCCCAGCTTCCTGATGGCCGGTTCCAGGTCCAGCTGATACGCAGGTTTGTGATCGGGCCCCTGAAGCGTCCTGAGCTGCCTCCACTCCATGTGCCCATGCACGCTGGCCTGATGCCCTTCAGGAAGTGGCCACTGCACCTCACACCCGTCCTCCAGCCCCAAAGGGAACCAGACCACTGGATCCTCCTGTGCATTCGGCGTTAAAAACTCAGCCAGAGTCAATCCGCGTTCAATGCGCAGGGGATTGGGCCGCGTGGCATGCGCCGCCAGAACCTGCTGCCCAGGCGGACCGACACTGCACCACAGCCGGCCATGTTCCCGTAGCCAGCGGAGGTCATCCGGCAGAGGTCCTGCCGTGTCTCGGAGGCGCCAGCCGTAGCCCGCCGCTGCTTCCCGGCCTCCGTGTCGCCACCAGATGTTCAGGAACCCTTCGTGTCCGTCAAGCACCGCCCCAATGGCCATCACCTCATGGTTGCCCAGGAGGACCGTGGCTTGCCCAGCCGCATGAAGGGCCCGGACCTGCCGGAGCACCTCCCTCGAGTCGTCTGGGGCACCGGCTGAACGGTCATCGCGGCGGGCTAAGCGGCGATGCGGCGCATCGTCAATCAGATCCCCCAGGAACACCAGCGAGACCCCTGGAATTTCTCGTGCGGTGTTCAGCGCAGTCTGAAGTCGGGGCAGATGCCCGTGAAGGTCCGGCACCATCAGGTGACCACCAGGAAGGGGCGCTGTCTTTGGCAAGGTGACCTCTTCTGCCGATTGAGCCGTCAACTTTGGTTTGTCAGAGACAGCTTGCGCAGGCGTGCTTGACCGTTATTGCCAGATGAAACACCTGCGGGCATCGGGGGCCTCGCTGGTGGCGCACACTCCTCAACCCAGCCCCTGAATTGTTCAACTGGGCCTGGAGGCCATATGAAAGCGTACACGGTGAAGATCTCAGCGGTCGAGTTATCCCAACCCAGAGAGTCGCGTTCAAACTTGAAACAGGTCTGGCCTGGCATGCCGATTTCGTCTTGCTCCCAGTGCATGTCATTCGAAAATCCGGCCTGACCAGCGGCGAGAGACATGCCCAGGCTGTACAACACCGGTCTTCGGTCCAGGGAGGACGGGGGCACCGGGAGATGGACGAGAAACGACCGGCGCATGGCGGTCCAGGCCGCAAGCGGTGCTGTACTGCGGATACGGTAAAAGGGAATTAATCGATCTGACGACCCAGGGATTATGTTCGGAACTTTGAATGGCGCGAGGCGCTCTACCGTGAGGGTGTGCAGGATGGTTGGCGGATCAAGCCATTCATTGGGTGCCGTAATTTGGATGCCATCCAAACTGGTGATGGTCTGGCCTGGGCCGATGGCATGGATGGCGACGGCGGGCGTGTCGTTCGGGCGTACAAGGGGTAGAGGTTGAGGGACCTGAAGCTTTAGCGCGATGTGGTGGTGTGTGCGCCCGGGGCAGCGGCCCTCAGAGCAAGGTGCTGTGCGGGCCGTCATGACGGAGAGGCTCAACAACGCAAACAGCAGGAGAGGACGCCGCATAGGTAGACGAATTCTTCCATGACCGAGATGTCGAGGAAGACGCAGCTGCGGGGGCCCACGGAGATACACCGCCGACCTATGGCGAGACAGCCGACATGTGCCCTTGAGGGCCCAGGTTCGTTGTCAGCCTGGAGGGGGCGGTCTTAACACAGCTGATAAACCCTTTTTGACGGCCCACTAATGGGCCGTCAAGAAGGGTCTGTCTGGTGACTTGACTGCTTCGCATCCAGCGGCACGCCTGGAGAGCGGAGCGGCTGATGCAGATTCAGATTGATCAGCTCATTCATCTCGCTGCCTCGTCTGGCGTACAGACGCCCTTCACGGGCCAGCACCAACCGGCCCTGCTGATCGAGATCGGCCCAGGAGGCGCCTTTTAATAGTGGCACCGCCTCTGGACCATGCCAGATGTACCTGACATACCGGGTGTGCCGGGGTGAACTGATGAACCGCAACTCCAATGCCTTCTTCCTGAACACGATGGGATGAGCCTCACCCATGCCTCTCCACCGCTCTGGCCAGGCTGTGACCCGCCAGCCGGTGCGCTGCAGGGCGATCACGAACGTGTCCACCCGTTGCCGGTCGCCTGCCACACCCTCGACCACAAAGCCTTTGGCCTCAATCAGTGCCTTGAGCGCCTTGGCTGAATGGTTGATGGTCAGAACATGGTTGTCCGTGAATACACCACCGCCGCTCCAGTAATCAGAGGCATTCCAGAGGCCCAACGCCTTGACCCAGGGCGGGCGGCATAACGCGGTCCACGACCACATGCGTTCCCCATCGAATTGCTCTGCGGCAGCCCGCACCCTACGCCGGGCTTCATTGTGGGCGACGTACAGCAGATGCTGGCCATCCGGGGACAGGTCACTCATCCATTCATACAGCCGGCCGTGGAACCAGGAGCCTGGGGTGATCTCGTCCGTGCGTGTGTTCCACTGGTACAGGCGAGTCCAGCGGCTGGGGCCACGCCGGAAGATGACGGCGGTGCTGGCTTCGCTGGCCAGCAAGGCCCAGATGCGGGCTGGCGCCGGGGGGGTGTGGGCGGGCCCTTTTGGCCGGGTCATGGTGTCATCCTGGCACGTACAGAGGCGCGTTCATCCGCCTGATCAAGAGGACGGTCACTGACCGGAGAGGCCATAGAGAAGCGGCGGACCAACCTTGACGGCCACTGTGCGCAGTGGCAACGGCTGGAACGTGAATCCTACCGACTCCGTGAGGGAGAAAACGAGAATGCCTTTTGAAAGTCGTGCATGCTTTCCGGCATTTTTGGCGCCCTTACGCCCTCCCGGCTGCAAAACCTGATTACGTCACTTCACAAGGGTGCTATGCTTCAGTCTATCGGAGGCGAACTGACAATCCACCCCACGTAGACCCACCACCACTGAAACCGAAAATCCCCGCTTGGCGGCGAGGATTTCTGGTAAAGCTCAGTTAGGATAAGCGGCCTCAGATACCGCCATTCTAACTGGGAAGCCCCCCTGTTGCAAGTTTGCAAGGGAGAGACCCATGACTGACGGTCCAGGGGGCGCGCACACGCGCCCCTTTTCGCTTGGTAGTCCACCAAGCCCACCGCCGCCCGCCCAACTGGCGGCCTTATACGAAGCCCAAGCCCGCCTCGAATCCAGACGCACTGCAGACCGAGCTGAGCGGCTACGTCAGGCCGAGGATGCACAGGCGTTCCGAGCAGCGCTCAGGTCCAACACCCAGCCTGCGCTCTTTCAGGCTCCCACTGAGACCACTGTTCGGCCCCAGACGCCCCCTCAACCAAGCGTGCGGGTCAAGGTAGCCCAATCCCTCCCCAAGGCCCCTTCCTGGGCTGCTCAGGAGAAAGAGGTCTTGGTTAAACGGCAAGCCAACGTTGAGCGGGTCATGGTGGCCGCCGAAGAGACGATTGTCAGCGCCATCCGGCCGCGGGCCCGTGCGCGGGCCCGTGCGGTGTACCGGGCCGCCGTCGAAGCGACATTCGAACTGATTCAGCAGCGTGGGCAGCTCGCCCACCTGACCTCATACACCTTTTTCACGGTGCTGGACGTTCTGCCCGTCTCCACGAAGCTGGGCACGGCCACCTGCGAGCGTGCCGTGGATGACCTGCGGTCCTGCGGCCTCCTGAGCACCCGCCGTGTCTATCAACCTGCAGAGTTCCTGGACAAGACCACCGGCGAAGTCATCACCCGCAGTACCTGCATTGGGGTGTGGCTGACCGTCCTGCTCAAAGCGGTGGCCCCAGGCCTCCGTGCCCGGGTGATGCAGGAGGAACTGCCCCTTGAGGCCCCCCGTGACCTGGCAGCCGACCGCAGGCGGGGCCGCACCGGCTACGCCCTGAAAGTTCAGCACCAGGAAGAGCAGGCCCTGAAAGCCCAGGAAGCCTCCCTTTCAGAAGTGAGGGAATCAGTTTCCCCACAAGGGGGAAATTTCAGAGGCAACCCCTTACTTCAGTGGTCGTTACCTAGAAATAGCTCAGAGTCTCTGGTTACTTCTGATTCCCTCACTTCCGCGACCGAGCCGGCCGAGGTCGTCTGGGCCCTGGGCGCGATTCTCAGCGAGCACCCCCAGCGGCGCCGGGATCTGATTGAGCAGGCGGGCCAGCGCCTTGCCCTGCTCTTCCGTGACCGCCACAGCGCCAGGGCCTATTACCGCCTGCTCTGGTGCGCCGTTGAAACCGAGTTCCGGGGCATTCCTGCGTTCTTGGGCTTGCAGAACGCCATGCAGCGCGTCCTGGTGGCCATGCGGGAAGTCCCTGTGCGTTCACCTGGGGCCCTGCTCCTGCACGAGCTGGGTGATCAGGGCTGCGGCTGGCTGGCGGCCAGCGGCTGGCATGACCGCCGCCGATACTTGGCCTGAGCTGTCAGGCGTCCAGGTGATCCCGAAGGCATTCAATGCATCGGTCAGAGTGATAACGGGCTGTGGCCTGTCGGGTCAAAGACCTCTACGAGTCCTGGGGACCGACAAGGGCCGCCACACTCTGGACATCCCACCGCCTCAAACCTGTACCGAACGATTGGCGGCTCAAGACCGTCGAGCCAGTAGTCATCCCTGGAGATCGCGAAAGCTGGGAAGGTCAAGCCGCAGTCAAAGCAGTGGAACCGGTGATTGAAGTACACCCGTTGTGGAGAAGTCTCACCATTCATGCATCGCCCTGGATCCGCCGGCTTCCCTGCTGGCCACCGCACCAGCACGGGCAAGAGCCTGCGCATTTCTTCTGCCTTTGCAATCGTTGGAACACGAAGAAACGCGTGCGTGGTCCGGGTCTCATGGGCACCGAAGGCCACAGTGAAACGAAGGAAATGCCCCAGTGAATCCTGGTGCACCGGAAGGCCATCAATGGTGGAACGCGCTGGCAAGGCCAGCCATTCCTCGGTCGAGAACGTGTACAGCATGAACGTCACCCCATCATGCGGCCTTCAGGACAGCAGGTGAGCAACCTGGGCGTCAGCCCTCTGCTTCTGTGCTCTCTGGCAGATTGAGTTCAGTTTGGTCTTTGATCTGTTGTGCCCACCGCTCCTCTGCTTCAAGTTCCCAAGATGTTCGTCCAAAGAGGGGTCCAACATCCTCAGCGACGTACACCCTACCCGCGACCACCAGGGAACATCCTTCAGCAGCGTCCAGGGCAAAGAGATGAAGATGTCTCAGGAGCTTTGGGTTCACGCCCGCTTGCTGCGCCGCTCCTTCTGCGTCATGAATTCTCGTGATGGTCAGGCCTCCCCGGAAGTTGGTGTCCAGCAACACCATGGCCCCGACCGACATGAACCAGACATCCGTGCGCTCATGGTTGTCTGTGCCTTTGATCCACCGGCCGCTGCGGAGCAGCAACTGACCATGACTGACCCGGTACCACCACACCTGGAACTTTCGGTCCAGTGGAAAGGCGTGCAGGATCTCGTCCATCACAGCCCTCCGCCCTGTTGCAACAGGATGAAGGTAAGGACAGCGACTGCCAGGAGTGCAGGCACGAGCCAGGCTGCACTCAGCTTCCAGACCAGACCAGCGGCCAGGACAGAGAAGACCACCACGGTCACCTGAAGAACGACCAACACAGATCGCGGCACCGAAAAGGCATAGGCCATCATGTACAGCGTGATCAGCCCGGCCATCAGGATCAGCAGCGTCAGCAGTACCTTGCCGAAAAGGAGCACGTTCAGAGCATAGGGCGTGTCATCTCGCCACATCGTTTGAAGACCAAATGCTTCCGCAAATGGCAGGCGGAACACCACGCCGCATCAACCGGAAGCTTAACCAACCCTGGCTCACGACTGAACCCTCTGAGGTCAGGATCTGACCAGTGGAGCTTTTTTCGTCGCTCCGCCTAAGAAGAGCAGAGGTCGGTGATGCTTCTTTTTGCGTCTAGGCGCTCTATCCCTCACTTGTTTGATCGTGCTTGCACCTGGGCCAACCGTGGCGGCAACACCCAAGTGGCTGCCCACCTTCTCAGCTTGTCCAGCAACAGGACCAGGTCGCGCAGCTGGGTCAAGTCTCAGGTTGGTTATCGGATCACCAATGGGCAGCGGGTGTGGGTCTCAAAGCATCAGCGTTCAACTGGGCGCATGACCACCAATCGTTGCGCGGCTTCTACTTCGTGATGGACAGCAGAGACCACTCACACAAGCGACCCTTAAGCAGCTCATTGGGCGGATCCGATGCCAACACGAGTTGAACCCCTCAACCTACTCCTCTTCCAAAGGGCGTCAGAGCAGCAGAGGGGTTAGGGCAGGATAAGGGCGTATACAATCGGGGTTTTTTATCGTCTGAATCAACAAAATTTGTATACAAACTAGAATGTCGTATACGACAAGGAGTACGTGATGGCGAATGTGCAAGTGCAGGGGCGTGTGGGGTTGGATGTCAAGTTGAACTTGGTCAAGCTTGGGGAGCAGACTGGCCTGTCCAAATCGGCATTGATTGAGGAGTTGCTGGGGCAGGCGCTCAGTGGTCAGGACAGTGAGTTGGCCACCACGTTCCTAATCCCCAAGCTTGAGGCGATGGTTGAGGTGGCGGTCGGCCGTCACTTCGAGCACTTGGCCAAGCTCCAGACTCGGGCGGCGATTGACGCCAATACCAGCGTGACGCTTCTGATGGGGCTCTACCAGTTGCTCAACCCCAAGGCCGACGACGCGGCCCTACACCAGATTCAACAGGGGGCGAGGCGAATGGCTTATGACAGCCTCACCCGGCGCAGCACGGAGGTGGAAGCTTTGCTGAGTGCAGATGTTCCTGCACGCCCTGCTTGCTGAGAGGCTTATGCATCGCCATTTCAGAGAGGTGTGAAGTGAACATGCTCTGAGGATGAGCTACTGTCAGGCCGATGATTACGCCGGCCCTTCTGGCCTCTCTTGAAGCGTTGGTAGACGACCTGTGGCTGTGGGGACCGAAGACCGTTGGGGCGTGCCATGAGGCGTACGGCGCAGATGCTCTGAGGCTGGCCACAAAACGGGAGATGGTGACGCGGAGACAGGTGCTCAATTCGCGGGTCATAGTGCTGACTGGCCGTGGTCTCTACGAGTTCGGCTACACCAAGCGGTACAACTACCTGCCTGCACTCACCACCCTGAAGGCCAGCCTGGTGTACCGATATGCGCTGCACCAACTGCAGACGCAGGGATACACCGATCCCGAACCCTATAGCGGTTACGCTGCGGGTCTTCAGAATATGGCGGCGCTAAAAAGGGGAGACGAGACTGTTGTGGTCATAGGGCGCAGTGAGCTGACACTGCGCACCATGTACAACGTCCTGAACCACTTTGAAAGTTTGGAGGCTACGGAGAAGCCCACCCAGGTGCTTTTCTACGTGCTCGCGACCAAGAAGGAGCCCGCGCCAGGTCGCAAGGTCATCAAGGGATCTGACACCGCCGTGGTCCATGTCAGTGTGGAGGAGATCAGAGCCGTGGAGCGTGAGTTGTAGCCTGACCCTGACCACCCTTCAAAGCGCACTACAGGCAACAGAAAGTCGGCTCCTGTACGGTGTTTCTGCGATGAAAACCCCCGGGAGCCGACCACCTCACGGTACCTTGCAGACCGCAAGGCGGTCTGCGTTTCCGCTGGACGCTCGCCGCCTTCACGGCACTGATCTCAGGCGCGTACCGTCGTCCTGTACCGCTTGAAGACGCATGTCGTACTCCCAGGATCGTTGACGACTCGGTCTCAGCGGCTCTGCCGGTTCGTCCAGTTCCCGTTTCCTGAGGCGCTGTTCCCCCGATTCGCCTTGCCCTTCCTCCCGACCGGTCCAGTTGACCTGATTCTCGACCGCACCAACTGGACGCTTGGCCAGCAGGACGTCAATATTCTCCTGCTCTCTGCCGTGTGGAACGGGTTCAGCTTGCCCCTGATGTAGACACTCCTCCCGCACGGTGGGGCCAGTCGTTCCTGGACATGGGAAGCGCTTGTAGAGCGCTTCCTGAAGCGCTGTCCAGACCGGGAGATCCGGTGCCTACTCGCGGATCGTGAATTCATTGGGCAGCACTGGTTTCGATGCCTTGACCAGCACGGGCTTGCGCCCTGCATTCGTCTCCCGGCGCGCCCCACGATCGGCGCACACGGCATGCCGGTCTGGGCGGTCTTAAGAACCTTCAAGTGGGTGAAGTCAGGGTCTGGCGTCGCTAGACCCGCATCTACGGTGTGAATCTGCGCGTGGCTGCCACGAAAAATGCAGCTGGTGACCTGCTGGACCTGGCGTATCGGGGGCACGCCCCGCCGAACATGCACCGGTATGCCCGGCGCTGGCAAACAGAGAATCTGCATGCCGCGTTAAAAACCAGAGGCTTCAATCTGGAAGATGCAGGTCTGACTCGTGCAGAACGCGTGTCCACGCTCCTGACGGTCGTTAGCGTTGCCTTTATCTGGGCGTGCGTGACGGCGAGTTGGTGGCGAGTCGAACGGTGACCAAAGCCAAAAAACACGGACACCGCACAGTGTCCGTGTGTCGACTCGGGCTTGATCATCTCCAAGACCTGCTCCTGCATCCGTCCAGCGTGTCCTGGCGCGCCCTCAGCACACTCATGCCCCGTTTTGAAGGGTAGTCAGCGTACCGGCCCGTTTCCCCTTGAGCATTATCGGCTACGCCCTCTGGCTGTCCCACCGCTTCCCCCTCAGCCAGCAGGACGTGCAGGAATTGTTGTTCGAGCGGGGCATTCAGGTCAGTCACAAGACGGTGCGGCAGTGGAACATCAAATTTGCTCCCCTGCTCACCGAGGAACTGCGTCATCGGGAACCCCGCCGGGGTTCCCGGTGGCATCTCGACGAGGTGTGCGTGCCTGTGGGAGGTGTCATGGTTATGGCGCGCAGTGGACAAGCAGGGTAGAACGCTTGACCTCCTGCTCCAACCATACCGGCACAAGGAGGCTGCCCGCAGCTTCTTCAGTCGGCTGCTCGGTGAGTACGGCGTTCCTGATGTCATTCACACCGACAAGCTGTGGAGTTATGGTGCGGCCATCCGAGAACTTCCCATGCTCCACAGCGTGGGGCACGTCCAAGTCGTCTCGACTGTACGCTGCAACAACATTGAACAATCGCACCGTCCGACCCGGCAGCGGGAGCGGCAACAACTGGGCTTCAAACGACGACGGACCCAGGAGTTCCTGGCCCTGCACGCCCGAGTCCCGAACCTTCACCGCCACACCCGCACCACCGTCCCCGCCCTAATCCGACAAACCCATTTGAGGCGCGCTCTGCGAGCTTGCGGTGAGGCCATGCAGCAGGCAACCTGAACTTCAAGCTGCCTGCCAGAAAGTCGGCCTACACCTCGTTAACTTACCAGAACCCGGCTGCGCAACGCCTACCGCGACCTGTGGAGCACTGTGCTCACCCTGTGCAGCCTGCAGACCTGAATAACAGCCAGGCTAAGGGTGCTCAGAACCACCGCCGGGCGTCAATGGGGAAAGCAGACCACAGCGCAGTCTGCAATGTAGCGTGCGGGTGCCAGCTTTTGAGTGGTTTCATCGCAGAAACACCGTCTAAGGGTCGGCTTTCTGGTGCTCCTCAGCCGTGTTGATGGGTAGTCAGGCAAGCCGGACAAGCGGATTGAGCTTGCCCGGTCTTTTCAAGGACTTTAGGCGATCAGTGCGTATAGACGTCGGATCCCAGATCTCTGGCTAGATAGAACGCGAGATTGATTTTCGAAAACTGTGAACCGTCGTTCAGATTGCATCCGCCGAAATCCTGATTTCTGAATGCGAAGCCGTGGAAGTACTTTGGATGGTTTCCCCAAATGTCGAGATACCACACCTCACCCGAAAACATGCGGTAAAGATTTCCCGTCAGAGAAGTCGAGACGGAAGAATCCCAATCGCTCCAGACTCTTGGACAGCCATCGGTATTGTCTTCACCAAGGCTATTTGGATCCGTCGTGACGTACCCGAACGTTTGAATTTTTCCTGTAGGTTCGAAGATGTAGCGGGCCAGAAGCGAGCCTATGACGTTATCGGTGCCGTAAACCGCTTCATTGCTTGTTTGCCAAGCGAGCTGGACAGGATCAATTGGAACAATGACTGGCGTCTGGCCCCCGTCATCCGGCATTACGAAGCCCGCTCCGGTGAAGCCTAGATGGTCTGCGAGGAGTGAGGTCTGCAAATGCTTGTAGCCGTCAATGCCAGGCATCCCCCACGCCTGATCATTCCAGTGGGTTTGTGCTGCCTGCACGGCGACCGTACGTTGATCGTCGTAGGTCGGGAACGACCGGTCATACGTTGGGCTGCGCAGAGACCCCAACAGGTCATTGAGAACTGTCGTGTAGTTTGTGCCGTTCTGATAGCCCGGTTGCAGCCACCAGAGGGTGTTATCTGTCTGATTGATGGTCGTCTGAGGCGGCAGTGGCTTGGGGACACTCTGTTGAAGGATCTGATTGATGACAGCGTCTTCGACCTCTGGAAGTTGCACCTCTGCATTCAGTTGTTCAGTTGTCTTGCTCCCACCCCACAACAGTGCCACAACTTGCTGGCGGCTCCGTGCCCAAGCGCTGAGCAGCTGCTGACGGTCACTCGCCGATACCTCTTGGCTGCCATTCAGTGCAGTCAACTGGAGGCCCACGTACATCATCCACTGAGCTTCCATAAAATCCCACTGTGCCTGAACCTGAGCTGCCGATACTGGTCCGTACAACTTTGTCTTCTGAGCAATGTAGTGGCTCCACAGCTGCACCAGACCACTGGTGTTGTATCCATTGCTGATCAGCTGAGTTTTCCAACGGTTGATACTGTTGGTGGCACTATAAACGTCGGTGGTATTCAGTTCCTTCCGCGCCCGTTTCTGAAAGCTGGCGATTTTCGCCTTGAGGGCAGGGATGCTGGGATTTTTCGCTCGCGCCGTCTGAAGGATACTCTTCAAGCTGTCGTTGAGCTCTTCGACCTTCTCGATATCCTGCTGCAGGCCATTTGCATAGTAAGAGTTGTAGGCTGTGTAATTCACGTCATTGTCTACTTGGCTAATAGCGTCGGCGAGATCTTTATTCATCTGGTTCAGATCCCGCTCAATACGAGAGAGGCCGAGATTGAGATCATGAAGTTGTGAAGAGAGCTGCCGAAGTTGTTCACCATCAGAATCGGTGCCAGTCACTGCACTGACGATACTTTTCAGAGCAGCACCGGCCGCCGCTTTTCCTACGCCTGAGAAAAAATTCTTGGCGATAAAGGTGAAGGCACTTGTACCGAGGCCCTGAGATTGCAAGGTCGGGCCAGCGGAAAAGTTGTAAGTATGATTGGTATCCGCCTCGTTGACCAGTTGTGACAGGAAGGCGTTGATGCCACCGGAGGCTTTTGCCTTGCTTACAAATACGGCAGGATCGAAATATTGCGTTGGCAATTCCCGGTGGAGGTTGAGACTTCTAGGTAACGAGAGCAATTGGCCGATGGCCCTACTGGCCTGTGCCTCACTGGCCTGCGGGTGGCGATCGAGGTAGCCCCCGATGAGCGTAGACAGTAGGTTGATCCGTTGGAATTTTCCCGTGTTGTTGTACACGATGCGCTGGAGCGTGACCTGCTCGCCTGCGACCAGACCGGTGATCCGAATACGCAGGGCTTGAGGTTGCTGGCTCGTTAAGAGGTCGAAACCACCTGTGTCATAGGTGAAGCCCGAGATCACTGGAATATTGGACAAAGTGGTGACTTCGACAACCGCGTTTGCCAAGGGGTCAATCACACGGGCTTCGCCGTCCAGGACAGCGTCGTCGGTGATACTCCCGAGCTCTGGGATGCTGATCTGACTGTTCGAGCCACAGCTCGTCAGCAGCAATCCTGATAAGAGGGCTACAGCAGTCCAGGAGTGTAAAAGACCTTTCCTCGTGGACGAGAACGTACCCAATCTACGAATTGAAGACATGCACTCACCGTAGAGGACAAGCTGTCACGTTATGGTCACAGCTAAATACATTTAGCTGATCGCAGAGCAGATGCCGGCCCTGCACCCGCCCAGAAAATGCGCTAGGTGAGTACAACGTGTCCCTTCGGTGGTTGCGACGGAGAGCGCTGCTGGGGAGAAGCTGTACGTGACCTATCGGTGCTAAGCCGAACCGAACGTACGACGTTATGACCAGCGCTGACAGACCGACAACCTGCATTCGGCCCTGAAAACCAGAAGTTTCAATTTAGAGGACACCGTGCGGTGTCCGTCTTCCGACTTGGCCTGGATCCTCTTCAGAACCTGCTGCTGCACCCGTCGCCTTCGTCTTCGCAGGCTAGTGAGATGCCGCGTTTCGAAGGGTAGTCAGAGCCTGGCCATCTCGACGCTGTGTTTGGCTGTAATTTAGCTCTTCGATAGGAGAGTGAAAAGGGGTCTCCCCCCGGTTGATCACTGTGGTTGGCAACCACTTGAACTGGCGATGGCAAAGCAGCTGGCTGAACACCGCGCTGGAGAGATAGGACTCTAGAGGGTGACCCAGTAGACTGATGACTGTTCGGGAGGTCAGCCATGACATTGGTGCAGCGCCGTCCATCCACCCACGACACGGCCCAACGGTCGGTCGCGTCCCCTCTTCAGCCGCACATCACTGACACTGAGCTGCAGCGGGCTCAAGCCCAACAGGCTGTTCAGCGACATCTCTCGCGTCCAGTGACGGCGCAGAGACAAGCCGTGCAGGCCCCACTGCGGGCAGCGAGTCTGGAGCGGCAGGAGACGGCGCGTGTTCAGGTCCAGCGCCAGGCGGTGCAGTCGGAGCTGGTTGGGCTCACCTTGCCCGCAGGCGCCCTTGAAGCGGCCCTTCAACGTCAGGTGCAGACGGCTGCGCCAGTCCCCGCAAAGCCACAGACCCCCAGCGACTGGGTGACGGTCATGCGCGCGCGCGCCGAAGAAGTAGACGGCAAGGCCCTCGACACGCGCCAGCACGCGCAGTTCACCGGCCTCCAGCGGCAGGTGGCGCAGACATTGGCACAAGGGTTCAAGACAGATTCAGGCCCGGCTGCAGCGCGGTACGAGACCTATGGTGAACATCTGGCCAGTTTGCAGCGCCACGCCATCAGTGCCCCCGTCTCGCGAGCTGTCCTGGGCTTGGTGCCGGGGAGCGAACGCCTGGCCTTGCAACGGGCCGTGGATACAGCTGTCCAACGTCATGAAACCCAAGCAGCCCAGGACGCTCAAGCGGTGCAGGCGGTCGCCCTTCAGCGCCAGTTGGCCGACCTGGACGCTGAGGCCACTCAGCCCGTCCTGCAACGGATTCAAGCGAGACGTGGCAGTGGGAACCCTCTCCCGGAGGCCGTGCAGCGGCATCTGGAACAGGGGCTCAACTATGACCTGAGCAAGGTCCGCATTCATGACGACACCGAGGCTGACCTCATGGCCAAAGGTGTCAACGCGACGGCCTTCACGACGGGCACCGACATCTTCTTTCAGAGCGGCAAGTTCAGTCCGAACACCCAAAGTGGGTTAGAACTCCTGGCGCACGAAGTGACGCACACGGTGCAGCAGTCCCAGGGCCGGGTCGGCAAAGGCATTGATCCCGATGCTGGTCTGGAAAGCGAAGCTCGCTCTATGGGCACCAAACTGGCCCAGGTCATGCCCAGCCCGAAAAGCCTGATGCCGCCCAGCCCCCATGCGCCAGGCGTCTACAGTAAGCCGGCGGCCCTGCAGCGTGTCCAGGACGGCACGGTTCAGCGGTTCGCCCTGAAGCCGCTCTACGACCTGCAGCCGCAGACCGTGCAGCGCTGGGGTAATCCCTTGAGTTGGGCGGCGGACAAGGTCAAAGACGGCGCGCAGGCGATCGCGGACAAAGGCAAAGCGGTGATTGCTGGTGCTCTGACGGCCCTGCCGGGCTACCGGGAACTGTGCATGGCCTTTGGCAAGGATCTTGTCACGGGCAAGACGATGGCGGGGGATCCCAACTCCATCCTGGAGACGCTGGCCGGCTGGGTCCCAGGACCCTTAAAAGACGTCCTCAAAGCCCTGAAGGAGACGAACGCGATTCCGAAGGCCTGGACGTGGTTCAAGGCGGAACTGGGCAAGCTGGACCTGGGCGGCGCCCTGAGCGAGATTGCGAGTGCGATTGGCAAGGCGGATCTGGGTGCGGCCAAGAGTGCCGTGACCCGCCGCACCAGTGGGGTCAAGAGCCTGATCGTCGGCAGTGCCCGCAAGATTGCTGAAATTGGCCTGACCGTCCTGACCGCCGGCCTGGGGCCTCTGGGCAAGCAGATCATGGCCAAGCTGCGTGGCGCGGGCGACGTGATCATTCAAGTGCTGAAGAACCCAGTCAAATTTGCCCAGAACCTGGTGCAGGCGGTCAAAGGCGGCTTCAAGACCTTCAGTGCCAACGCCCCCAAGCACCTGCAAAACGGGATTGGTCAGTGGCTGACCGGCAGCACGGGCATCGCGTTTCCGGTGAAGTTTGACCTTCAAGGAGTGTTCCTCACGGCCCTCAGTGTCATGGGCTTGACGTATCAGGCCATGCGGGGCCGACTCGTGAAAGCCATGGGGCCGGGCGGGCAGGCGAAGGTCTCCAAAGCAGAAGCGACCGTTCAGATCCTGCAGACCA
This sequence comes from Deinococcus arboris, assembly GCF_009755355.1. Taxonomy (GTDB): domain Bacteria; phylum Deinococcota; class Deinococci; order Deinococcales; family Deinococcaceae; genus Deinococcus; species Deinococcus betulae. The sequence continues at coordinate 81,808 of NZ_WQLB01000016.1, forward strand.
TGAAAGGGGGCCTGCACAAGGCCGATGAGATGAATGCCCAGAAGGGGGGCGTCGGTCAGGAAATCAGCAGTGGAATCAAAAGCGAGGTCACCAAAAGCCTGGTGGTGGCTGGGGTCCAGAAACTGGTGACCATGCTGATTCCAGGTGGCGGCTTCATCAACGCGATCATTGGGGCCTTTCAGACGGTGCAGACGGTGGTGCAGCAGGCGGCGCAGATCGGCGCAGTGATTACGAACGCCTTGGGAAGCATCAGCGCCATCGCGGCGGGCAACATCAGTGGCGCGGTGGGCTTCATTGACCGTGCGCTGGGTGGAGTGATTCCAGTCGCCCTGGCCTGGCTGGGTAAGGTCGTGGGCTTGGGGAACTTTGGCGGCAAGGTCAAAACGGTCATCAAGAAGGTCAAAGGAAAACTCGACCAGGTCCTCGACAAGATCGTGGCGAAGGTCAAGGGGGTGATCGAAAAACTCTTGGGGAAAGGAAAGGACAAATCTGGGAAAAAGGAAAGTTCGCCACCTCGCTCGAAAGCGGAGATGGAAAAAGATGTCCAGGCTGCAGTGAAAGACGTTGAAGTCCTTATGTCTAAAAAGACGCTCAGCAAAGAGGATATTCAGAGGCGGTTCCCGTCGATTGTAAACCGCCGAAAGATTAAGCACTTGTCGCTCAAGCCTGCTGGCAAGAAGGGATATTATGTGCCTTATGCCAGTGTCAATCCTGATGACACAGGTGAAACTCCCCAGATAGTGCTTAGTGAGGCTCAGCTGACAGCCTTGAGAAACCTAGCTGGGGAATTTGCGCGATTTATAAATTCTAGTCCGTCTAAAAAAGAAGCGTATGCTCGGAATAAAAAGCTATTTATTGAAAATAAAGTGAAGACTGGAGATATTGTCGAATCCGCAGCACTCCCGTTGATTCAACAGCTGGCTAAGGAGTCGAATATGAGCCTTATTGTCTCGCCGACCCTAAAACTGACTGGAAATGATCAGTCTGATATTATTGGTGGAGCAGTTGCTGAGCTAGATTTCCTCTTGATTGGCAGTTCAAGTAAAGTAACGATCGTGAGCGCTAAGCTTGATGCGCGCAAGGTAAAAGTCAATCAGGATTTATCATTATATGGCCACTTTGCGAATATCCCGGCATCGCCTCCAGGAATCGTCGATTATGCTAAGAGTCATTTTGGTATTAACAAAAAATATGACCTCGTTAAAGGCGCTGTCGTAGATTCCAATTTAGGGCGGAAAGAAATCAATCTTTTCAGAAAAACGTATTTATCTAAGGCAAAAGTGTCAGAGATTGAGGTTAAGTCTGTTGCGCCCCGACCAAACCTAAGAGGTATTCAGATTGAGGCAGGAAAGGACGATCTTATTAATATTGTCATTAGGATGATCGATGGAACCTACTAAGAGGTGACCATGGAAGGAGCCAAGAAAGTTTTTGAAGCTCAGGATGAAAATGCTATTCTTTCGGAAAAGCACACACCATGGACGATTGATAATCTTATCTACCTGGATTTAGAATTATGGGATACTATTGTCGAATTTGTTCGAACGTTCTCGGAATATGCTGCAGAAGATCTAGAAAAATTCGGTACATCCGAATTTACTGAAGATGTAGCAAACTATGAAACAGAAAATCTGATACGTTTTAGGAATATTTTGCTATTCTGTCTTGAGCATATCAAAAAAGACCTTGATAATCTGCATATTGTGATGAATAAGTTAGAATTGATTAATCCACTCATTGACGAAGAATATGTTAGGGTTTGCCAAGCCTTACTCACGCTGGTTGATATGTGCATTGAAAGAAATATTTTTTATTATGCTTGGACTGAATAGAAACAGTCTCGGGTTGCACTGTGCAGGCGGTAGGAATTATCCTGAATAGGAGTCAGAAGTCGAGAGTAGGCCTGCTCGGTACGAGAACCGTCCTCGTGCTGAGCAGTTCTACTCTCGATTCTCATTTAAGGTACGTCAATGCAGAATCTGTGAGCTGACTGTTCACGTGAGGCCGGCACCATGTTGCGAGCGTAAGCCGTGCGTCCTGACTACCCTTCAAAACCGCTGTGGTGTCGTGGAGGGGGTCAGATTGTGGCCCATTGGTGTTAGGTTCCGGCAGTTGTGGGATGCGACCTGAGTTCAGATCACGCCGTATTCCACCTCTTCCACGACATACGCCCACATGCTGACATCCGCTCCCTGGGTCGACGCATCCAGGGCCAGTGGATCAATCGCGTTCAGGCGTGCCCGCAGTTGATCAGCACGTGCACGGGTCGCCGGCGTGCCCGGCAAGTCATCATCGTCTGACTCGCCTTCATCCTCAGCGTTCAGGGGACAGGCGATGAACTCATGGTGGTACATCACCATGCAGCACAACAACGCTTTCAAAGAGGCGTTCATAAAGGTACAACCTGTGGCATCCCCCGCCCAGACATGACCGGTGTGCGCATCAACCAAGATCGCCACGCCAACGTCCGTTTCACCAATACAGATCCCCTGAATGTCATTCACACGCATGAAATGGAATGCCTCGACTGCATGAAAGTGAATGACGAGGTTACCCCCATCCGTAGCGTGGGGTGGAAGCCCTAGGTCTGTCAGAAAAACCAAGTTGTCGCTTCCGAGTGGCCATGGCGTCAAGCTGGCGGGCTCGTAAGAGCAGAGTGCCTGCCCCCACTCGCTGCGGATCAACCTTTGGCACACGTTCACGCTGCAAGATTACCCGCTGACAGCTCGCTAACAGCCCCCGATCAACCTGGTTCTGGCATCAGTGCGGTTAAGGTGAGCCATGACGAAGGCGAGGGGTGCAAGAGCAAATCCTGCAGATGGTCCAGACCCAGGCGAAACACGGACACCGCGCGGTGTCCGTGCTTCTTGCGTTTGACTGGGGCCTGAGCCGCTTGGATTTCACCCGTGAGGCAGGCCCAAATAAAGGCGACACTGACGACTGTCAACAAGGTTGAGACGCGCTCTGCCTGCGTCAGGCCAGTGTCTTCGAGGTTGAAGCCTCGAGTTTTCAAGGCGGCGTGCAGGTTTTCTGTTTGCCACCGCTGAGCGTATCGCTGCAGGTTCGGCCCCACATGACCTCGGTACGCCAGGTAGAGCACCTCACCAGCTGCATTCGTCGTGGCAGCCACCCGAAGACGAACGCCATAGATCAGCGTCTGGCGGTGCCACACCCGAACTTCTCCTGGCTGTAGCTTCTTGAAGACAGCCCACACGGGCACACCCTGGCCGATGGTGGCCCGTGCAGGCAATCGGATACACGGGGCAATGTTGTGATGGTCGAGGAACCCAAACCAATGCTCACCGATGAATTCTCGGTCTGCCAACAGGCACGCACCTGACACTCGGGACAGGCGGTGAGGAAGCGCTTGTTGAGCGCTTCCCGGGTGCGCTGATCACTCGCGCCGCCATGTGGAAGGAGCGTCCACATCAGCGGAAGGCCAAAGCCGTTCCAGACGGCAGAAAGGAGCAAAATATTGATGTTCCGCTGCCCGAGTTTCCAGTTTGTTCGGTCCAGGATGAGGTCCACCGGACCATCGGGGAGAAAGACAGTGCAAAGCGAGCGAACATCGCGTCTGGAACGGTGAATTGCATGAAGCGCAGCAGCCGCTGATACCGGATGGCGGGCTGACCATCGAGCATGACATGGTTTTTCAGCGTGTAGAGCACTACGGTGCGCGCCTGAATCACGGCGAGGATCAATGCCGCAAACACCGCCATCCGTCTGGCGTCAATGGGAAAGGAAGACCGGAGCGCGGTCTGCAAGGTCTCGTGCGGGTGTCGGCTCTGGGTCCGTTTCATCGCAGAAACACCGTACAGGAGCGGACGTTCTGCTGCCGGTGAGCCGTTTTGAGGAGTAGTCAGCCGTGCGTCACCTTAGCCTCGCGCCGGGCCATTGACCTCAGTAGATGGGGATCGTCACACGACGTTCTCGCCAGAGGCTTCGGGGAGGGAGGTGCTGGGCATCAGCGTTACTTTTACCTGGATCTCCTGCCCTGCCCGCAAAACCGTTAGGGTCACGCTCTCGCCAGGCTGATAACGGCGCACCGCGGACTGTAGCTCGGAAAAATTGTTGACCCGTTCACTGTTGACGGCCGTGACGATGTCGCCAGCGATCCATTGATTATCCGCGCTGGACTTGAGCGGCTGCAGTCCAGCCTGGGCACCAGCTGCGTTGGGAAACACGCTGGTGAAAAAGGCTCCTGGAGTCGGTCCTAGGTCCAGCTTGAAGTGCTTGATGAACGCCATGTACGAGCTCGCCGGCAGGGCGGAGACACGGCTGAATGCCTTAGACAGGACAAGGCCAATCATGGGAGCGTTCCGCTTGACGCCCTGCCTAAGATCGGCGATCCGGGGGTCACTCGTCGTTACTGGCACCGCGTAGGTTGCGTCGCTTCCGACGTGAATGAAGCTCATCACACCTACAACCTCACCCTTTGCATTGATGATCGGACCGCCGGTGTCGCCATGCCTGAAAGGCACATCCGTCTGCAGGGTCTTCGCTGGAAAGTCCGCGCGGCCCGCGTCAGCATTGAGGCCTGTCAGACGGCCCATCTTTGGGGTCAAGAACGTGTTACCGCTGTTCCCGATCCCGAGCAATGCGTCCCCACTGACTGGGGCTGTCGCCGCCAGCGGCAGGACGGGCGTCTCGGCAGGCAGATTGACGCGCAGCAGGGCCATGTCAGACTGCTCGTCATAGCCGATGACCTCGGCGGCATAGCGTTTTTGATCCAACGTTTGAGCGCTAAGCGACTGGGCCCTGTGCACCATGATGTAAGAGGTCAGAGCATAGCCATTGCCGATGTGAAAGGCAGTGCCTACATTGCGCGGAATGCGGCAGTCAGCGGTTGGACAGGTTTCCAGACGGAGGGTCCCGGGCCGCAGCTTGACGAACAGGGCGCGGAGCGTTGCCAGCTCAGATGGACTGAGCACCTGACCAGCTCTTCGGGAGGTGGCAGGTGGAGGGGTGGTTGAAGGAGCAGGGGTGGGTAAGGGCGTCTGGGCTATGCCTATGTTCAGGCCGAGCGCCAAAATGAGCATGAAGCTGTGCGGGGAGGCGAGTCGAATGGCCTTCACCTCGGCAGGTTACCGTCTGCACCTTGACTGACTTCTGTTCTACGGGGAGTAATTACATTCGCCCGGAAACACTCATTATTGATCACGGCGTAGGTTTGCATCTATAAGGTGATGCGGAAGGTCGATGTACCGGACGCGTTGCCACGCACCGATCAGCTTCTCCTTTAAGGCCATCAAGGTACGGGCACAAAAATTCCCCAGGACATGGCGCTTCACGTACGCCCAGACCAACTCGATCGGACCCTACTCGGGAGCATAGGGAGGCAGATACACCAGCGAGAGGCGTTCGTGGCGAGCCACGAACGCCTGCACGACTTTCGCCCGATGGATGCCCGCATTGTCCAGCACCACCACGATGTCTCCCTGGATATGGCGCAGGAGGTGTTGAAAAAAATGGACCACATTCCCACTCCGGATCGCGCCTACCTTCGTGTTTTGCAAGAACTGTCCACCCGACGTGATCGCCCCAATCGTCGAGAGCTTCTCCCAGTTGGCTGGCAAGGTGACCAGGGGCGTCACGCCCCTGGTGGACCAGGTCCGTCTGCGGACTCCTTTCAGGGCAAACCCCACCTCATCGAGGTACACGAGCGTGGCGCCCTCAGCGACCTTTTTTTTCCAACTCCGGGGCCATCTGTTCTTTCCAGGAAGCAATCCGAAGTTCATTGCGTTCCGCTGCCCGGCCATCGGGCATCTGCGGGGTAAAGCCCAACCGGCGCAGGATGTGCCGGACATGGTCATGGTGGTACCAGATCTCGAAGTGCCGGCCGATCAATTCACTGACACGCCGGGTCGTCCAGGTTTCATCCCGAAAGCCATGATGCACCGCACCCTCCCGCAGGAGGGTGCGCAACTGCTCCCCTTGTTCTGCCGTCAGCCGCGAGGCTGGACCGCTGGCCACCGTGGCCTGAAGACTACCGTTTCGTTTGAGCCGACCTTTCCAGCTGTACACGGTGTGCACCGAGACCCCGAAGTGATCAGCAATCTCTTGATTCTTGTACGTCCCACGTGCGATCCATTCAAGCGCCGCAAGGCGGCGCTCTTCAAGTTGAGCACGCGAGTAACGGGTAGGCCGCCATCCGGGCATACCCCAAGAATATCAATGCTAATCCACAACGTGGTCAATAAATCTAGGATTAGAGCTGAAGGGATGAATCGGTAGGGTAAATTTCTGTTCTCAGCCTTATACCAGTCATTGGCTCTGATCGCTTACCTCTTGGGCTAGGGCGACGACCTTCTTATAGTGGTCTTCTACGCGGTAGCCCAGATGGGCGGCACTCCGGGCGTGGTCACGCAGGGCGCACTTTTTAATCAGCCCCGGCGGAATGAACTTCAGGTTCGCTTTGGTATTTGGTACAGGTCTGAAGGACGCGCAGGCGCAGCGCATCGAGCGTGTCATAGGGAAACATCCGTTTGCTCTGGGTGCCGGCTAACGTCTCTGGATAGAGGGGGTCATAGCCCGCCTGGTGGAGCAGCCGATCCAGGGCAGTGGCGGCCTGGCTGGTGAGTGGTGTGACCACGTCGTCGCGCAGCAGCGTCCGCTTAAAGGAGTTAAAGGCGCTCCACCTCCAGCAAAGCGAAAAGGTCTATTAATTAATAGATTCGGGAATCTTTTTAGGATGATCTAGCAATACTGCTCTCACGCTGCCGCATAGGTCAATGCTGAGCTTCTACAAGACATCACTGCCGTATATAAGTCAGATAGTTCAGCAGTGGTGACCACTCAGTAAGGGCGTGGACTTGACTGAGCAGGTAGAGTACCGGCATCTCCGACGACGCCTGCCCGAACTGTAAAAAGCTGGAAGCTCAGCTGGCCAACGTGCTCGCTGAACTTCAGGACATCAAGGCGCATCTCGGCCATGAACAGCACAACTTCGCATCAGCCACCGAGCCAGGACAAGCCTTGGACGCCGGAGAGTGAGTGCCAGAAGACCGGCCGGTCTTCTGGCGCTCAACCCGGGCACCCAGGCAAGATGCTGAAGATGGTCGAGCACCCTGACGAGGTGGTCACGCTTCCTGTGACCGGGCAGTGTGGGTGTGGTCAGGCCTGGGACACGGTCACCGTCAGTGATGAACTAGCGCGGCAGGTTTTGGACTTGCCTGAGATCCGTCTGCATGCGGTGGAGTACCGCGCCCAGGTCAAGGTGTGTCCGACGTGTCACCACCGCGAGCAGGCCGCTTTCCCAGCTCACGTTCGTGGTCAGGTGCAGTACGGTCCTCGCATCCACGGATTGGCAGTGTACCTGAACGCGGTACACTTCGTTCCACTCAAACGCACTGCGAACATTCTGGAAGCCGTCTGTGGCGCGAAGCTCAGTGACGGGACCATCGCCCTCAGTTTGAATGTTGCCGCTGAGCGTCTGGTTACTTTTGAGACGGAGCTCAAAACTGCATTCCTCAACGAGCTTGTCCTGCACGCAGATGAGACCGGCAGCAAGGTGAATGGGGAGCTGGCCTGGATGCATGTGGTGAGCTGCAAGCAGCTCACACTGTACGGGCATCACCAGCAGAGAGGGCACGCCGCTCTGAACGATATAAACGTCCTTCCCCGGTTTCAGGGCACGGTCGTCCATGACACCTGGAGCACCTATTTTCAGCTTCCTGCACAACATGCCCTGTGCAACGCCCATCTCATGAGGGAATGGCGGCACTTGGCCGAGGAGCATAGACAGATCTGGGCAGGAGAACTCCGCTGCGCTATGTAGCGCGTCTATCACGAGCACAAAGCAAGGACGCTGACCTCAGAGGGCAAAACTGCATCCCTAGACCGATTCGACAGGTTGGTGCAAGTGGGGTTAGACGTGAATCCAGCAACGGAACCCATGCCTGAGCAACGGGGTCGGGTGAAGCAGACTCGGAGACAGAACTTGGCGCTGCGGTGCCAGCGGCACCGTGACAAGATCCTGCGCTTCCTTCACGATGAACAGGTACCGTTTGATCACAATCAGGCGGAGTGGGACATTCGGATGGCCTGTGTGAAACGCAAAGTCTCTGGTGGGTTTCGCTCGACGGAGGGTGGCATGAATTTCTGCCGCATTCGCAGCTAGAAGGTACCAAGAACGCTATGCAAAAAGGGGCTTCAAATTGTTGCAGAGCAGAATACAGGCGGCTAGGACATGGAAGCCGACCAGGGTAGAGGGCAAGCGCTCCAGGTCACGTCCCAGGCGTCTGAAGCGCGACAGCCACGCGAAGGAGCGCTCCACGACCCAGCGTTTGGGCACCAAAATGAACCCTTTGGCGGCTTCGGGTCGCTTGACCACGATCAATTCGACCCCTGCTTGCGTGGCGTCCAGAGCAGGTCCAGTCCCGGTGTAACCCTGATCGGCGAAGGCAACCTGAACCGTCACACCCGTGGCTTCCTGCACGTCCAGGCACAGGTCTTTGACCTGTGCTCGGTCTTGCTCGTTGGCCGGTGTGGTGAGGACCGCGAGGATATGGCCCAGCGTGTCCACGGCCAGATGGACCTTGGTGCCCTTGCGCTTCTTCGCGCCGTCAAAGCCTGCACGGTGCCCACTTTCCGGTGTGCTCTGGAGCGTCCGACTGTCAATGATGATCGCGGTGGGCTCCCCGTTCCGGCCCTTCTCCACGCGGGACAGGATTCGCAGATCATGTGCTGCGCTCTGAAAGCACTCAGCCACAAACCAGCGGTGCGCCAACAGGCGCACCGTCTCAGCGGGCGGAAAATCATTCGGCAGGTAGGCCCACTGTGCCCCCGTGCGCGCGACCCAGAGTAGAGCGTTCAGCACGTCTCGGATGGGGTATTTCCGTTGCCTCGCGTCTTCAGGACTCAGCAGCAGATAGGGAAGCAGAAACAAGTACGTGTCATCATCCACGTCACTGGGGTACCCTTGGCGCGTCACTCACCCATTCTGCTCGCTGCAAATTTCCTGCCTCGCACTTCAAACCGGTTCTTGGCACCCTCTATACTTCGACGTTACACAAGCAGGGGATAAACATATGGCAAGGTCTCGTCAGCATCTTCTGCAATGACGTCCTTATGCCTGATCTCTCGCATTGAGTAGTCACAGATTTTTAGTGTGCATCATGTCCTCCAACGCATGCGACCATTTGATTTTGCTCTGAGTTTAGGAGTGATAACTATTACAGTAAGTTGCAATAATGACTCGGCATAACAAACCAAGTCTACCAATTGCTCAATTGCCACAGGTGATATAATTGGATATTGTCAAGCCACTGCAGAGCTCGTTGTCTCCAAAGCTATTAAAGCATCCGGCCCGGAGTATAAAAACGCAGTGATCAGCAGTCCCACCAAGATAGAATCAGGCGTTTGGCGACTTAGAGGTCTCATGATAACGTATCGCAATGGTAAGACAAAAAGCACCAATCGATATGACTGAATTTTTATTGGTGACACTCTGTCTACCGCTAATGCCAGTGTTTATTTGATTAATCTGCATAATAAATAAGGAATAGCTACTCATCACAACAGGACACATCGTGCTGAGTAGCTACGCAGCAATGTTAAACACAACCTCTCGGAATACTTTCAACAGGGGGTTTCTCAATAGGAGCGTTAAGCCCAGCCGTCTCGGAATAAGAGCAAGAGCCTGGGCAAGGGCAGATAGGAGAGAGAAAATATTGAGGGAGTGGAAAGTCATTATTCATCTATAAAAGATTCCCGAATCTACTATATTTAGGTCATGGCACCGGACGTTGAACATCTCCAAAAAGCCCTCATCGCTGCCGACCTCGACCAGCTCTTCCCACTCGTCAAAGATCACATCCGCATCCGCACAGCCCACCTGCTCCGTTTACTGTCACCCTTTTTCACCGAAGCTCAAGCGACTGAGATCCCGTTGCACATTGCCTCAACTGATCTCACCGACCTCCTTAACCGCGTTGCTGCTGCCAATCGCAACGGCACCGTCGCCCGCCCTAACACTGTCCGCACCCGCCTAGGGGCCATGAGCGCCCTCTACACCTATCTCCTGTCTGTAGGGGTGATTGCCGCCCACCCCATGCAAAGCATTCAGCGGCCTCCCAAAGAGTTCGCTGACCTCCCTGCCACCCCACGCCACCAAGTCGAACGACTCCACACGTACACGCGCCAACAAGACGACCTAGCCCCACTCCACGCAGCCCTCGTCCTCATTGACGAACACGCCTTCAAAGTCACCGAACTCCTCACCCTGACCTGGGATCACCTCAATCTCACTGCATATGAGGTGGCCCGAGCAGCCGGCCGTGGTCCTCTGTCACAGCAGGCCAAAGACGCCCTGATGCCCCTCATCATCCAAGCGGGTGGCCTCCTCACCGATGAAAGCCTGGGCCTTCAGGGCATTGACACCCGCCGGCGCCTCTTCCCCTGGGGCGCTGAAGTAGCATTGCGGGCTGAACTCATGCGCGCCTGTCGGGGAGCGAATGTGCCCTATAGCAGCCCCGGCGATCTACGCCGGGCCAGCCTACGTGACCACACACACACACCAGAGACCGCTGGCTACGCACCAGAGGATGGACAGCGACAACTTGAGCGTGCGACCCAACTAGCCAGAGCCGTCGCTGAGAGCCTGACCCCGAAAAACTGACTTTATGAGACCAGAGGTCCAAGTGAAAAAAATACATCTATCTGAAGACTGCTC
>NZ_WQLB01000017.1 GCF_009755355.1 Deinococcus arboris
TAGTCCCGGCTCAGAGCCTGAGGCTGTGACGAGCCGTTGGCCTGGATGAACTACAGGGGGACGCTGACCCACCCACCCTGCCGGGGAAGACCACGGCGAAACCCAGAGTCCCGCGCTACGCTGCCCCATGCCTCTGCCCGACGCGCCGCTGACCCTGGACACCGCCATCAATCTGGCCGACATCGAAGCGTTGGGCCGCGCCCAGCTGGACCGAAACGCGCTGGAATACTACGAGAGTGGCGCCAACGACGCACTGACCCTGCGCGAGAACCGCGCCGCCTACCACCGGCTGCGGCTGCGCCCGCGCGTGCTGGTGGACGTGTCTCAGATTGACACCTGCACCGAGGTGCTGGGCCTGCCGCTGCAAAGCCCTATCGGCATTGCGCCCAGCGCCTTTCACGGCCTGGCACACGCAGACGCCGAACTGGCCACCGCCCGCGCCGCAGCGGCGGCTGGCAGCGTCATGACCCTCAGCACCTTTTCCAATAAGTCCATTGAAGAGGTGGGCGCGGCGGCGGCCGGGCGGCTGTGGTTTCAGCTGTACCTGTGCGCTGACCGCCAACTCAGCCGCGACGTGATTGCGAGGGCCGAGGCGGCGGGAGCCCGCGCCCTGGTATTTACCGTGGACGCCCCCTACCTGGGCCGGCGCGAGGCGAACGAACGTCACCGCTTTGCCCTGCCGCCTCACCTGCACGCGCCCAACGTGGGCACCCGCGAAACGCTCGCGCAGGTAGAAACCGACACAGGCTCTCAGCTGGCCAACTATTTTCAGAATCTGGTGGACAAGACCTTTACCTGGGACGACCTGGCCTGGCTGCGTGCCCAGACCCGTCTGCCGATGGTGCTGAAAGGCATTCTGACGGCCGAGGACGCCGCGCTGGCGGCTGACCACGGCTGCCACGTCTGGGTCAGCAACCACGGAGGGCGGCAGCTGGACAGCGCGGTCAGCAGCCTGGAAGCCCTGCCCGAAGTGGTGGACGCCGTGGCGGGCCGCACCGAGGTCTACCTGGACGGCGGCGTCACGCGCGGCACCGATGTCCTGAAGGCGGTGGCGCTGAGCGCCCGCGCGGTGTTTCTGGGCCGGGCGGCGCTGTGGGGCCTGGCGGCCGGCGGCGAGGCCGGGGTGGCCCGTACCCTGGCGCTGCTGCACGACGAATTCCGGCTGGCCCTGGCGCTGTGCGGCAAGCCAACTGTGGCCGCGCTGGGGCCAGAGGTGGTGCGGAGGTAAGTGGACAGTCGGAAGTGGATGAACCGGCATGCCATGTGGGGGGCCTACCGCCCGGGATAAACCCGAGGGGCGGTTGCACCCTCTCCTCGCAGAGTGACATAAGACCGGGCGTCTCACGCTGCGTGGCGCGAGGCGCCCTGCTCACAGCGACTGCGTGGCCAGCTTTTTTCCACTGACTACTTCCCACTTCCCACTCTCTATATCTCTGTATTCATCGCCTGCACCAGAGCATTCAAGGCTTCAGGCGGCGCGGGGCGGCCCGTCAGGTACCCCTGCACCACCTCGCAGCCCAGGTCACGCAGGGCCTCCAACTGCGCCCCGGTTTCCACGCCCTCGACCACCACGCGCAGCTGGAGGCCGCGTGCCAGGGCCAGCAGCGCGCCGACGACCCGCTGGTCCAGCGCCGAATCGGCCACGCCGGTAATCAGCGAGCGGTCCAGTTTCAGTTCGTCCACCGGCAAGTGCAGCAGCGTGGACACCGAGGACTGCCCCATCCCGAAGTCGTCCAGCGACAGGTGAACCCCCAGCGCCCGCAACTGCGAGAGGCGCCGCGCCGCCAGATGCAGGTCGCGCACCGCCAGGCGCTCGGTGAGTTCCAGTTTCAGGGCGGGGCCACTCAGGCCGTGCCGGCGCAGCGTGGCGTACACGCCCGCAATAAAGTCGTCCTGCGAGACCTCCAGCGGCGAGACATTGACCGCCACCGGCACCCTCAGGCCCCAGGCTGCCGCCTGACGGCAGGCCTCGTTCAGCACCCAGGCGCCCAGCGGCTGAATCAGGCCCGAGTCCTCTGCGACCGGAATAAACCGTGCGGGCGACACGGCGCCCAGGAACTGGTCGGTCCAGCGCACCAGTGCCTCTAGACCCACCAGCTGACCAGTGCGGGCGTCCACCTGCGGCTGGTAGTGCAGGTGCAGCCCGCCGGTCTGCGGCGCGTCCAGCGCGCGGCGCAGGTGGCCCTCAATGCGCAGCTGGGTGTGGGCGGCCACGTCCAGGGTGGGTGCAAAGAAACGGACAGCATTTTTGCCTTCGCGCTTGGCCTGGTACATGGCCAGGTCTGCCTGCCGCAGCAGGTCGGCCGGCTGGGCGCTGTCGGGCGGATGCAGCGCGATGCCCACCGAACTGCGGACCGTTACCGCCGAGCCGCCCAGCGTCACCGCCGGTTCCAGCGCCGCCTGAAGCCGCGCCGCGTCGGCTGGCCCGCCCAGGTCGGGAATCACCGCCACAAACTCGTCGCCGCCCAGCCGGGCCACCGTGTCGGCGGGGCGCACCGCACCCTGAAGGCGGCGGGCCACCTCACGCAGCAGGTCGTCCCCGGCGTCGTGGCCCAGGGTGTCGTTGATGCGCTTGAAGCCGTCCAGATCGATAAACAGCGCGGCCACCGCCCGCCCGCTGCGGCCCACGCGGCGCAGTTCCAGGTGCAGGCGGTCCAGCAGAAGCGTGCGGTTGGGCAGGCCGGTCAGGGCGTCGTGCTGCGCGGCGTGGGCCATCTGGGCGGCCAGGGCTTCAAGCTGCGCGTGCGCCCGGCGCCGCTCGGAGATGTCGCGGTCCTGCCCCAGCACATGTTCGCGCCCGCCGACCATGACGAGGCTGCTGGCGGTCTCGATGGGAAAGACGTGGCCGTCTTTGTGGCGGTGTTCGCCCTCACCCTGCACGGGATGCTCGGCCCGAATCCAGGCCAGCAGGCGCTCGCCCTCGTCGCGCATCAGGGGCGTGGGGTGCAGCAGGTCAATGGACTGCCCCACCAGTTCGCCGCAGGTGTAGCCGTTCATGGCGCCAAACGCCGCGTTGCAGTCCACGATGCGCCAGGGCACCTGAGGGTCGTGGGGGTCCAGCAGCACCAGGCCGTCAGCCGACTGGTCAAACACCGCCCGGAACCGCGCCTCGGTTTCCTGCCGCGCCTGCTCGGCGGCCCGCTCGGCCGTGATGTCCATGCCGGTGGCCACCACCAGCGAGACCTGGCCATCCGCGTCCAGCAGCGCCGTGTTGGACCACAGGATGTACCGCCGCTGACCACCCGCCGCTCGCCAGTGGTTCTCGTAGCGGCCAGGAAAGTCGCCAGCCGTCAGGGCCGCGAACACAGTCATGACGCCAGGCACCTCTTCGGGGTCCAGCACAAAGGGCCACAGCACCTGACCGCGCACGGCATCCTCGGTCAGCCCCGTCAGCCGCTGACAGGCCGGATTGAAGCGCACCACCCGCCCCTGCGGGTCTAGCACCACGACCAGCGTGTCGGTGACGCCCAGCACCGCCTCGGCCAGCCCCCCGCCGCCAGAGAGAAGTTGTTCCGCGTTGGGCGGCTGCATACCCGAGCAGCTTAACTGGTTTGCCGCGTTCCCCGATATTCAGTCTGTGCGGGTCTCTGCTCTCAGGGGACGCAGGCGAACAGGGTCATTGGCCCCCGGTCAGCGGCGCTCTTTGGGCCAGGCCCCTGTACTCCAGAGCGCCCACAGCACCAGGACCGGCTGAAACGGCAGCCGGGCGGCGCGCTTGGTGTCCGTGTTCATCCCCAGGGCGCTGCGGTGATGCACAAACTGGGAAATATTGCCGGGAAACACCGCCACAAAAAAGGCTGCCAGACCCCAGCCCAGTGCGCGCCGGGTCGGCGGGGCCAGTGGTGCCAGCAGCGCGGCCCCCAGCGCGATCTCCACCACGCCCGACGCCAGGACGGTGGTGTCCTTGCTCACCGGCAGGCCGTCCGGCACCTGCGCCTGAAACCCGCGGCGGGCAAAGGTCAGGTGGCCTGCGCCCGCCAGGACCAGAAAGCTGCCCAGCAGCAGGCGGCCAGCGTGGCGGCGACCAGATGAAGCAGGAGGGGTGAGGGTCATGGGTCTACCGTAGAGGCCGCGGGCGCGGGGCAGATGTGCGCGGCTTCAGGCGGCGTTGACAGGCGGCTTGACCAAAGTCATGGCGGCGCCGCCGACCCGCACGGCAGCCTGGGGCATGGCCTACGTGATTACCTCTCTGTGTGCAGGCACGCGCGACGGCGCCTGCTTGCAGGTTTGCCCCAAAGACTGCATTCATGACGCGGGCGCGCAGTTTGTGATTGATCCCGAAGAATGCATTGACTGCGGCGCCTGTGCGGTCGCCTGCCCAGTGGGCGCCGTCTTTGACGAGGCCGACCTGCCAGCCGAGCACCGCGCGGCCCCCGACCTGAACCGCGCCTTCTTTCGGTAGGCCCCTGGGCCAGCCTGAAGGGGTGTGCCAGCATAGGCGAATGCCCGGCGCCCTGACCCTGCTGCGCCGCTCGGCGCCGTTTGCGGCGGCCTCGGCCGCGACCCTGAATGACCTGGCGGCGGGGGCGCGGTGGTGCTGGCCTGAACGCGGGCAGCACCTGTTCGGCCCTGGCGACCCGGTGGATACCCTCTTGCTGCCCGCGCAGGCCGGCGTGCGGGTGTATATGGTCAGCCCTGCCGGGCGCGAACTGACCCTGCGGGTGGACGGGCCCCAGCAACCTGTAGAACTGGCGGCGGTGCTGGGTGGGCAGGCCTGGCATGGAGTGGCGGCGCAGGCGCTGGGGGCTGACCCTCAACTGCTTTGTCTGCCAGCTCAGGCGGTGCAGGGCGCCGTCCTCCATGACCCGGCGCTGGCAGCGGCAACCATCACCCACCTGGCCCGGCGCACCGCCGACAGCCAGCGCCACCTGGCCGCCCTGGTGCTGGGCGGCGTCACCGAACGTCTGGCCGCCGAACTGCTGCGGCACGCCGCAGCCCCCTGGCCCCTGCCCACCAACAGCGACCTGGCCGCGCGCCTGGGCACGGTGCCAGAAATCGTGAGCCGCAAGCTGGGTGAGTTCTACCGGCGGGGCGTCATTGACCTGCGGGGCCGCACCGTGACGGTGACAGAACCTGCCACCTTGCAGCGGCTGGCCGAGGGCAGCTGAGAGAATCTTTGGCTGGTTGCTGACCACGCCTCTAAAGACCGAACCCAGGACGGCCACCTGAGACGGTTCTGAGGCGAGTAGCGAGAGTCACGGACGCTAGACGGCGGCCTGGTGTGAACGCCCCTCCTCCGACTTCCAGTTGCGCCATACACACACCAGACGAGAGCGGTTGTCTTCGGGTCCAGGACCTCTTCTGCTCTGTGAGCCATACAAAAAGAGCATCATCACGCCCACGACCTCACTGGCGACTGACCTACTTCTGGACCACGCAAAAGCGGTTGCCGTCCGGGTCGGCCAACACCACGTAATCGGCGCCCGGTTCGTAGCGCCAGTCCACCCGCTGCGCGCCCAGGCCCAGCAGGCGCTCGACCTCGGCCCCCTGGTCATCGGCGTACAGGTCAAGGTGGTGGCGGCGGTGGGTCTGGGCTTCACTGGTCACGAGCTTCAGGGCCAGCTGCACGCCCTCGCCGTGTTCAGGCACCAGCACGGACCAGTCATCAGACGGCGCCTCACGCGGGCGGTAGTGCAGCGCCGCAGTCCAGAAGGCCACGGCGCGCGCCACATCGCGCACACCCCAAACCACAGAACCAATGCGAATCATAGGCTGCACCTTACGGGAGCCGCAGCGACCAGACCAGCCCTGGCGCGGCTGCTCGCCTATATCTCCAGGCTCAATTCAGCGTGTGCCGTGTTCGCCTGTAGAGGGACATGATGACTGCGAATCCGCACGCCCCCCGCTTCCAGCGTAAACCCGTCCCCGGACAGGCGGGCTGCCTCCAGCCCCGGAATAATGATCTCTCGGAAGCCCGAGAGCAGCGGATTAAGACCAGCCGCCACCGTCAGGCACCCCTGACCCAGCACTTCCCCCTCGACCGCTCCATTGGCAAACTGTAGAAACCGGTGGTGGAGGACAGCCCCTTCGCCCAGCACCAGCGTATTGAGTGGATCAAACCCCCGCAGCCACAGGGGCTGGACAGAGCGCAGCACGAGCCGCTGCCCCCGCTGCCCTTCAAAGGTGCGCCGCGCCTCCTGCTGGCGGTGGGCGACCCGCGCGGCCTCTGCCCCGGCCCAGGCCTGGACCTCGGGGCTCATCGGCCCCCGCTCTGCCGGGAGAATATGGGCCGCCAGCAGCTCATCCAGGGCCGCGCCCGACGCTTCCACCAGGGTCTTCCAGTCGAGAGACAGGCGGTCCAGCAGCAGCGCGTAGGCCGCGCCGGTCGTGTAGGCGCGCTGGCGCACCGCCTCCGCAGCACAGTCCACCGGAGGAAACACGGGGACGGCCTGGGCAAATCCCAGTTCAACGTAATGGGCCAGGCCTTCTTTGCGTTCCATTGCCCGCTCATAGGTCACGTGTTCGGCCGCAAGCCGCTCACACCGGGCCTGACGCCAGGCCAGGGCGCGCCCTGCGTGAAGGGGCCAGGTGTTGGCGTCAGGCCGCAGTGCCCGCTGAAGCGCAGCGCTTTCCAGCGCGCGCGCCGCCAGAATGAAAGGGTCAGCCACCGGGTAGGTCAGGGCCGCCAGCTCATCGGCGTCCCAGAGGCCACGGGTGTCCCCTTCCTGATACACATGAAAGGCCTCATGGACAGCCAACCCTGCGAGTTGCAGGGCCGTCAGGTGGCTATCCAGACTGCTCAGCATCAGGCTGGCGGCCAGCCGACCGTCTGGAAGGCGGGTGGCCGTGTTTGCGGTCACGCTGGGGTGTCGTCCTGGGTAGACCCAGGCGTCCTTCTGTTCCTGCCAGCCAGGCTCGGGCGACGGCGCTCTCCAGAGGACGGTGCCGTGACCGTCGTAGATCAGGTACGGGATGGCCGCAGGCACAAAATTCGGCCAGAGGCATCTTGTGTCGGCCTGGATCAGCGTCAGGGCCTGCCGAAACAGAGCGGTGGAAACGGGCATCAGGGTCAGGCCTCCGGGGCAGAGCACACCCCTACGGGCCACCGACGCTGGTGGGCCAGGGGGCGGCTTCCCTTCAGTGTGCAGCCCTGGCCCTGTGTTGGAGGCCCAGGTTGACCGGGATTATTGGAGACGCTCCGTCAGCACCGCTTCAATCTGCCGCACCGAAATGGCCGCCAGCTCGGTATTGGTGTGCTGGTAATAGGGCCACGCCACCGCGCCGATACTCAGGGCCCAGCCGCGCCCGCGTGCCCAGGTGGCCGGGTCGGGGGCCAGGGCCGCGCGGAAGGTGGCGCGCGTGCTCGTATCCAGCAGATTCCAGGCGGGCTGGAGGTCCACCGCCGGGTCGCCCAGCGTCAGCGCGCCCCAGTCAATCACCGCGCTCAGGCGGCCCGCCTGGGCCAGCAGGTTGCCGGGTTTGAGGTCACCGTGCAGCCAAGTGGGCGGGCCAGCCCAGGCGGGGGCGGCCAGCGCTTCCTCCCAGACGGCCAGCAGCTGGGCAGGGTCAAAGACGGGGGCACAGGCGGCAATGGCTTCTCGGGTGCCCTGGTCGCGCTCCAGTAGTGGCCCCCCACGCGAGCCTTGCGGGAGATCAGCGGTGGGCGTAGGCACCCGCCGCAGCGCCTGAATGAACGCGGCCAGGTCACGCGCGAACTCGTGACCGTCGCGCACGGTGTCCAGCGCCGCCTCAGTGCCGGGCAGCCAGCGGTAGACCGCCCACGAAAAGGGAAAGCCCTCGCCCGGTTGGCCCACGAACAGCGGCTCGGGAATGGGGACAGGCAGGGAGGGGGCCAGCCGGGGCAGCCAGGTCGTTTCCTTGACCACATCGGCGGCGGCCCAGCCAATCCGGGGCAGCCGCACGAGCAGGTCGTCGCCCAGACGAAAGATGGCGTTGTCGGTGCCGGCCGAAAGCACGCGGCGCAGCGCAAGGGCGGCCCACTGAGGACACTGCGCCGCCAGCAACCGCGCCACCTGGGCGGCGTCTACCAGCACTTCAGCTTCGTGCATGCGTGTGGGAGGCTCGTCCATTCGGTCTACCGTAAACGGCCCGGCCTGGCCGCTGCATGGGCCAGGAGGCGTATCGCCCGCTCCGGCCGCGCCCTCCTAGACTGAAGGCCATGCTGCACCTTCACCCGATGGACGACGGCACCTTCGCACAGTTTCTCGCGCATACCGTGCCCCAGTACGCCGCCGAGAAGGTTCGGAATGGCCAGTGGACCCCCGACGAAGCGCAGGACCGCGCCGAGGCGGAGTATCAGCAGCTGCTGCCCCAGGGACTCAACACGCCTGACCAGTTTCTCTTTTCACTGCTGGACCCCAGCGTGGGCGCGCCCGTCGGCGTGTTGTGGTACGGCCTGCAACACCGGACTAACGGCACCGCGGCCTTCATCTATGAGATTGAGGTCTTCGAGGCCTACCGGCGCCGGGGCTACGCCACCCAGGCCTTCGCCGCGCTGGAAACGGACGCGGCGGCCCGCGGCACGACCAGCTTGCACCTGCATGTGTTTGGTCATAACACGGGCGCACGGGCGCTGTACGAACGCCTGGGCTTTCAGGTCACGAACGTCAATATGAAAAAAGAGCTGACTGATACGGTCCAAACACCGGCCAGCTGACCTGGCGCTTCAGGGCTGCACCACACCGTCTTGTCGGACCCGGCGGCTTAACAGTGGCACAGGCAGCGGCTCTAGAGCCTTCAGCAACGGGGCTCCAAAGACACAGAGGGTTCTCTGCCACGGATGGCCGAGGGTGCCCCAGGCCAGGCCCGGTCCCAGTGTGATGGCGTAGTCGCCGTCCGGGAACAGGCCGTGCGTGAACGGATGGCCCCGCACAGGCACGGCGCTGGCCTGAGGCATATAGGCAAGGCACTCATGCTGCTAGTCCAGGGCATAGACCTCCTCGCCCGGACGGGTCAGCGTGCGGAAGGCCGTCCAGAAGCAGGCGTACAGTTCATCTATATCCGCCTCTGACATCCGCCTCTGACCAGCGCTCTGGCAGCGCAAACGTCACCGAGGGCGTCGGCTCCCGGAAACCCGGCCAGCGGGACACACTGGGCGAAAACTTCAGCTCTTCGTACACGAAGTCCCAGACCTGCGTGGCTTCCGGTTTCTTCAGCGTTCGCCGGCCTCTCAAGCCGCCTTCTTCTTTCTGCCTCTTAGCGTCTTCTCGCTCTCCAATAGCCTTTTGAGGGCGGCTTCGCTGCGGGTCAGGCCGTCCAGGTCACCTTCACCCTTAGTGGCGCGCGGCTCGTAATCGTCCAGCACCTTGCCGTCCAGGTAGCGGTCGAAGATGACCGGGCAGATGTAGCTGCTGCGCGTTACCGCAGGGGTATTCCCCAGGTCGGCAGCCACGTATTTTACGCACTCCACCAGCACCTTGCGGGCCTGGCGGTCGGTGTCAGCCACACCCGCCTCGGCCAGATATTCGGCGGCCAGCAGGGTGCCGCCCCAGGTGCGGAAATCCTTGGCGGTAAAAGGGCCAATCACTTCCCCCAGGTAGGCGTTCAGTTCCCCCGAGCGGATACGGCGGCGCCCCCCCTCGGCGTCCACCGTCTGAAACAGCCACGGTCCCGGCAGTTCCAGCAGGCGGCTGATGTTGGCGGCCAGCGTGCGGTCGGTGGTGGCCTTGTGCTGGGTGATGCCGTGCTTGCCCTTGAAATGAAAGGTGACGGTGTTGCCCTCCACCTTCACGTGCCGCTGGCGCAGGGTGCTCAGGCCATAGGTCTTGTGCTGCTGGGCGTAGATATCGCTGCCCACCCGGAAGCGGGCCACGTGCAGCAGGCGCGACATCAGGGCGGCGACCTTGCGCGGCGGCAGGCCAGCGGCGCGCAGGTCGCTGCCCGTCACGGTTTTGAGGGTGCCCAGCGCGCCGGCAAAGCGGGTCAGGCGCTGCCATTTTTTCAGGGCGCCCGCCTGCACAAAATCCGGGTGGTAGCGGTACTGCAGGCGACCAGCGGCGTCGCGGCCAAACGCCTGCACCTCGGCGTCGGCGTCGGGCGAGACGAACACGGCCTCGTAGGCAGGCGGCACCGCCAGCTTGGCGATGCGGGCCAGCCCGGCCTCGTCGGCATAGGGCGTGCCGTCGGGCCAGGTGTAGGCAAACGCCTTGGGGTCATGGCCCTCCCGGCGCAGATAATCCTCCTGCAACAACTCGGTGCGGGTGGGCATTACTCCTCGGCCTTCTGAGGCAGTTGCCAGTCAATCGGCCCGCGCCCGGACGCCTCCAAGGCCGCATTCACCTGCGAAAAGGGACGGCTGCCAAAAAACTTGGCCTCGCTCAGCGGGCTGGGGTGCGCCGATTCGATGACCACGTGCTGCGGCCCGGTAATCAGCTTCTTTTTCTTGCGGGCGTAGGCGCCCCACAGCACGAACACCACCCGCTCCTCTTTGGCGTTCACGGCCTTAATGACCGCGTCAGTAAAGTGCTCCCAGCCCTTGTTGGCGTGGCTGTTGGCCTGGCCCTCGCGCACGGTCAGCACAGCATTCAGCAGCAGGATGCCCTGGTCGGCCCAGTGCTTCAGGTAGCCGTGGCGCGGCGGCACAAAGCCGGGCATGTCTTCCTTCAGCTCCTTGTAGATGTTCCGCAGGCTGGGCGGAATGGTCACGCCGGGGCGCACCGAGAAGCTCAGACCATGAGCCTGGCCGGGACGGTGATAGGGGTCTTGCCCCAGAATCAGCACCTTCACGTCGTCCAGCGGGGTAAAGCGCAGGGCATTGAACACGTCGGCAGCGGGCGGATAGATGGTCTGCTCGCGCCGCTCCTGCACCAGAAAGTCCTTGAGGTCATGAAAATACGGCGCGGCAAATTCCGGCTCCAGCGCCCGCTGCCAGGATTCGGGCAAGCCGGCGGGCAGGATGGCTTTGGGGGTCTCGGGGGCCGGGGTCAGGCCAAACAGGTCGGGTTGGTCACTCATGGAATCGGGCTCCTTTGCACCCCAGTCTGGCGTGTCTGACACGCGGATGTCTCGGGGAGATCCTGCGCTTTTCTTTTGGCTCGGTCCCAGGAAGGTAGTGAGCGACTTGCACAACGAAGGAATCGTCATAACCAGCCGCCGTGGAGTTGCGGGGGGTGATGTTCTTGCCAAGGTGTAAAGCAACACCGCTGTGAGGCGGGAGCAGGATATGGCTAGAGCCAGAGCCGCCGCTCTGGGGTGATCGGGGCCGCCAGACTTCGACAGCAACGCGGGCGGCCCCTAAGGAAGGCCGCCCGCGCAGGTGAGGGGAAAAGTGAGCCGGATTCCGTCTGTTCCGTTGGCGAAGTGAAACGGCGCCACTCCGCCAACTCCACGCCCAAAATCCGTTTCGTTCCTGCTCGTTCCGCTCGGATTGGGCCGCTTAATGAACGGCCGAATCGGAAAACTTTTACTGAATAGCCGCCCGGAAGCAGAAGGTGACGCTCTGGCCGGGGAGGAGCACGAAGCTGCCGCCCTGCACGCTCACCTTGCCGCCGCTCAGCACGCCGGCGTCGCCGTCGGCGGCGGCGGTGTAGTACACGGTGCTCGCCGGGGTGGTCACCTTGATGTCCTGCCCCGGCGCAAAGCCGTTCACGCGGAAGGTCGTGTTGGCAGGCACGGTGTCGCTGAAGACGATGTTGCTGGCGTTCAGGCCACCCTCGTTTTTCGTGACGATGCAGTATTCCAGCACGTCGCCGGGGGTGCCGCTGCTGGTCGTGCCCACCGGGCCGCCGCGCGTGATGTTCTGCACGGTCTTATTAACGGTCAGCTTGCTCTGGAACACGGGCGTGACGACCTCATTGGAAGGCACCCCCGTCTGAGGGCCGTCGGTGTAGCGCACCAGCGCCACGTTGCGCACTTCGGCGGGGTTCAGGGTGAAGGGGGTATTCACCGTCACGCGGAAGGTCACCACCGCTTCGTTGTCCAGCGCGTTCGGGGTGGTGTCAATCTTCAGAATCTGGGTGGTGCAGGCGGCTGCGGCCTGGCTGCAAATACCAACGGGTTGGGCGAAGGGGTAAGCGGCGCCGGTCAGCGGCGTGGGGGTGCCGCCCGTCACCGTGCTGGCAAAGCCGTTCACGCGGGCGCTGCCGGCCACGTAGGTGGTGCCGGCCGGCAGGGCGTCCGTAAAGGTCACGCCGCCGGCGGGCAGGTTGCCGCTGTTGCGCGTCACGATGGTGTATTCCAGCGTGTCGCCGGGCTGCACCTTGTCGCCCGTCGTGCCCGCCACCTTGCGCACACTCTTCACGACCTCCAACCTGGGGGCGTAGGAGGGAAAAAAGCAGCTGGCCAGGTCGGTCGAGCCCGGGGCCGAGGTGCCCACAGGGGTGTAGGTCACGCCGACCAGGTCAATCTTGACCAGGCGGCCCAGGTTGTCGCGGGCGTAGATGCCGCTGGGGCTGGCGGCAATGCCGGCGTACTGCGAGCCTTCGGCGGGATTGCTCAGGCGGCCCAGGTACTCGGCGCGCACGCTGGCAGGGGTAATCAGCCACAGGTCAATGCTGCTCGCGCCCGTCACGGCGCTGACCATGTACAGCTTGCCCGCGTTGTCAGCGAAGAAGTCGCCGTTGTCATAGAAGCTGGGGGCCCCGCTGCTGGCCGAGGTCACGGTGCCCAGCTTGGTGACGGCGTAGGGGCTGGCGGTCTCGAAGCGCCAGAAGTTCGCGCCTGAATCCATGGCGTAGCCGATGCCGGTGCTGGTCACGGCCATGCGCACCAGGCGGCCACTGATGTCGCTGAACACGCCGCCGCTAAACCAGGCCTTCGTCAGCGAGTCGTAAATGCGCAGGCGGCCGTCATCGGTGGCGGTGAAGAGGCGCCGGGCGTCGGTCGAGATGCCCAGCGTGGCCGAGGTGCCGCCGTCGGGCAGCGCAGCCACCAGCGCGCCTACGGCGTTCGTGGTCACGTCCAGCACGCGGATCTCGGTGCCGTTCGAGCTGCCCGCCGCGTTGGTCAGGGCGTACACCTGCTGGCAGGTGGGCTGCGCGGTGGGAGGCGTGACGGTGGTGGTGGAGGTGGCGCACTGGCCAGCGGTCGTGGTGCAGGTGCCGGGGTCTGGGATGGGGTCGGGGTCGCCGCCGCCGCCTACGCTGGCCTTGTTGACGATGGTGCCGGACAGGCCGCCGTCCAATGTCACAGCAACTGGGATGGTGACGCTGGCGCCCGCCGCCAGGACAGCGCTGCTCGTGCAGGTCACGGTCTGGCCACTGGTCACGCAGGTCCAGCCATTCGCCGTGAAGCTGGCCGGGGCGCTGACGCCTGCCGGCAGCAGGTCCCTGACGGTGAGGGTGCCGGCCGTGGGCACCGTGCTGGTGTTCTTGACCGTCAGGGTGTAGACAGCGCCGCTCTGGCCCGCCGTCCAGGGGCCGTTGTTGCTCTTGGTGATGGTCAGCTCAGGCTTGACGGGCACCGGGCAGGTCAGTTTCAGGTCGTCCAGCTTCAGCACATTGGTGTCGGCTGCCGTGCCGTCTTTCAGGGTGTAAATCTGGAGGGTGACCTGCGTGCCGGGGCTGGTAAAAGTCGGCACGGTCTGAAGGGTGTAGTCGGTGGTGACGGGCGAGCCGTCCGCCTGGCGCAGCAGCGCGCCGCCGCTGTCACGGAAGACGTAGCGCAGCTGCGTGGCCGTGTTCGAGTGGCTGCGCACCCAGTTCTGGTAACTCAGCTCGGCGCCTGCCGGCACGTTGATTTTCTGCTCGTACAGCAGGCCCGGCGTGGTCAGGGTGCCGCCGTTCTTGCCTTCAAAGCTCTTGATGTTCATATACACGGCGTGGCCGCCGTTGCCCGTGTGGTCAATATCGCGCCACAGGGTGTAGGTGCCGTCGGTATTCGTCACCGTGCCTGCGTCCGCGCGGTAGGCGTGGTTCTGCACCTCGCCCAGCGGGCCGCTGGCGTTGAAGGTCTGGGCAAAGGGCGAGTTGACCGTGCAAACGCCCGTGACCGGCGCAGGGGTGGGCACCGTCACCGTGGTGGTGTAGGTGGCGCACTGGCCGGCCGTCGCCGTGCAGGTGGCCGGGTCGGGCTGTGGGTCGGGGTCGCCGCCGCCGCCCACACTGGCGCGGTTGGTCACGCTGCCCGCCGCGCTCTGGGCCACGTTCACCCCAAAGGTCAGGGTGCTGCTGGCGCCAGCGGCCAGATTAGGTGTGCCTGTACAGGTCACGGTCTGCCCGCTGACCGAGCAGGTCCAGCCGCCCGTGGTAAAGCTGCCGCTGGTGGCCGTGATGCCGGTGGGCAGTAAGTCCTTGACGGTCACAGTGCCCGTGGTGGCCGCGTTGCCGGTGTTCTTGACCGTCAGGGAGTAGGTCGCGCCGCTCTGGCCGGCGGTCCAGGGCCCGTTGCCGCTCTTGGTGATGGTCAGGGTGGGTTTGGCCGGCACCGTGCAGGTCAGCTTCAGGTCGTCCAGTTTCAGGGCGTTGCGGTCCTCACGGGTGCCGTCTTTCAGCGTGTAAATCTGAAGGGTGACCTGTGAGCCGGGGCTGGTGAAGCCCGGCACCGTTTGCAGGGTATAGCTCGTGGTGGCCACGGCGCCGTTCACCTGTTGCAGCACGTTGCCGCTGCTGTCCCGGAAGACGTAGCGCAGCTGGGTGTCGCTGTTCGAGTGGCTGCGCACCCAGTTCTGGTACGCCAGGGTAGAACCGGCAGGCACGTTGATTTTCTGCTCGTAAATCAGGCCTGGCGTGCCCAGATTACCGCCACTGTTGCCGCTAAAGGCCTTGATGTTCATGTACAGCCCGTAGCCGCCATTGCCGGTGTGGTCAATGTCGCGCCACAGGGTGTAGGTGCCGTCGGTGTTCGTCACCGTGCCCGCGTCCGTGCGGTAGGCGTGGTTCTGCACTTCAGCCAGGGCGCCGCTGGCATTGAAGCTCTGGACGAAGGGGGCGTTCACCGTGCAGGTGCCGGGGGTGGGCGTGGTGTTGGTCGTGGCCGTGACCTGGGCGTGCGCGGCGAAGCTGCCGAGCAGAGCCAGGGCCAGGCCGCCCTTCAGGGCGCGCGTCAGACTATGCAGGGGCATCTCAGCGGCCCTCCTCGGTGGTGGGCGCGGCCTCGCCGGGGGCCAGGGTCACGCCATTAGGCTGGTTGTCGTCCAGCATCAGGTCCAGGCGCAGGTACAGGCCCTGACGGGTGTAGATGTTCGTGCCGATGCCGCTGAAGCCCACCGGGTTGTAGCCCAGGGTGACCCAGGTGCCGGGCAGGGCGCGGTAACTGGCTTCCAGACCCAGGCTGCTCAGGGTCGAGCCGGTGGCCGGCTGCACCAGGCCGCGCGCCGCCAAGCCCAGGCCCAGGCGGTCGGTGACGTAATAGGTGCCGCTCAGCGAGCCCTGATAGGTCGTGCCGCCGGCCTGGGCCAGCAGGGTGCGCCCGGCCACGCCGCCGCGCACCGCGAACTGCGGCGTGTGGTACTCGGCGTTGACTTCGCCAATAACTTCTGGGGTGCCGCCGGCCAGGGCGCCGTCCTTGTAGCGCAGGTAGGCCAGGCCCTGCCAGGGGCCGGCGCGCAGCGCAGCAGAGGCGGCGTAGTGGCTGCCCGCTCCGGCTCCAAAAATCTGGGTGGCGTCGGCCGCCAGGGTCAGCTGCTCATTCAGGCTGTAACTGCCGCCCGCCTTGAGGGCCACGCTGAACGCCCCGCCCGTGTTGGCCGCGTCCGCTGAGAGGCTCGCGCTGGCGCGGTCGCCGGCGTAGCGCAGGGCCACGCCCGCGTTCCAGCCGCCCTCGTTGGTGGCGTCGCCGTCCAGATCCAGAATGTAGCTGCCGCCCACCTCCACAGCCGTGGTGTCGTTGATGGGGAGTTTGGCGTCGGCGCCAAAGCGGGCGCGGTTGCCCCAGCCGTCGGCGCCGGGCAGGTCGTAGGTGACCGCCACGTTCGTCAGGCCCAGGCTGGCCTGGAGCCCCAGGCTGGCGCGGTGGCCCTCGTCCCAGTTGATGTCGTCGCGGGCGGTCAGCACTACGTTCTCGCCCACCGGCACGCTGGCCTTCAGGGCGGTGGTGGGGTCGAGGTCGCCGCTAAACGGCTGGGCGTGTTCGGCCGAGACCTTGAGGCGGCCGTTGTCGTACCCGGCGCTCAGGAGGCCAGCCACACCCTGCTGGCTGCCGTATCCGGCGCGCACGCCGGCACCCAGGGTAAAGGGCGAGAACGAGTACAGGCCGCGCACCTCGGCTGTGCCGCCGCTGACTTCCGGCGTTCCGGTGCCCGCCGGGGTGCGGGTGTAGGTCGCGCGGGCACTGACCCCAAAGCGTTCACTGACGGCGTAGGTGGCGCCGGCGCTCAGGCCCAGGCCAGGGGCCGCCGCGTTCAGGCCCGCATACGCGCTGTCCTGGTAGTGCGCCGAAGCGTTGACCGTAAACCGCTCGCCGGTCAGGTCGGCGCTGCCGTTGACCAGCACGCCACCGCCCGCGTAGGCGGCCAGCAGGTCGGCCCGCGCGCCGTCCGCCGCGTAGCGGGCGCGTACGCCGATGCTGGTCACGCCGCCGATATTGACAGCCGCCGCCCCAATGCGGGCATTCTCGCCCAGGCGGCTGCCCACCTGCACGCCCCAGGCCAGTTGCCGGGCGCCCAGGGGATTGTTCAGGCGGTACGACACGCGCACGCGCAGTTCGCGGCCGTCCTCGTCCACCAGATTCAGGGGCCGCTGGAAGTACAGCACGCCCGCCGCCGCGTCCAGGGTGTAGTCCGTCAGGCGAGTCAGGGTCTGCACCAGTTCCTCGGCCCCCGTGTCGGGGTTGAGGCTGACCAGCTCGACGGTTTCGCTGTCGCGCTGCAAGTTGCTCTGGCCCAGCGGCAGCACCCGCAGGCCGTTGGCGGCGATGGTGCGCCGCACAAGGTCACCCGGCAGCGCCGCCACAAAGCCCGACACCTGCGGGTTGCTGCGGGTAAAGCCGCTCAGGGCCGTGGGGGTAATGCCGACATTGAACACGTCCACCGGGAGGGGCGCCTGACGGTACGACACGCTGAAGCCGGGGTGCTCGTAGCGCGCCGCCACCGGGTCCACGCCTTGCAGCGGCAGGGTTTCGGTGCTGCTGTCGCCATAGTTGGGGTAGCGCTCCAGCGGGTTGGCGGTGGTGGGCAGGCCCTGCGCCGTGTCCTGGCGCACGGTGGTCTGTCCGGCGGCGGTGCGGTCAGCCACCACGGCGCCGTTGGCCGCTACGTACAGCTTGCCTTCGCCAATCGGGGTTTCCAGGTAGGCCGCGCCGCGCGCCTCGGCGCTCACCGCGCCGCCGCCCTGCAGCAGCACGCCGGCACTCACCATGCCGATGCCCACGCGGGTGGTGCTGGGCAGCGCCTCAAAGGCCTTGCTGATGGTGCGGTCGCCCAGGCGCACGCTCAGGTCAAAGCGGCCGGGCACCGCCATTGGTTCCAGTTCCAGCACGCCCTCGCCGTCCACCAGTTTCACCTGATAGCTGGCCACGGCAGGCTGGGCGTCGCTCTGGGCGGGTTCCAGGCTGGCCTGCACGGTGACGTTGCTGCTGGCGGTGGTCAGGCCGCCCGCGTCGGTCAGGCGAATGGCCACCCGAATGGGCGTCACGCCGTCGGCCACCAGTTGCTCGGCCTTCAGGTCGGCATTGACGGGCGCACCCGCCAGAAAGACGCGCACCGTCTGGTCGCCGTAGGTAATGACGTTCTCGCCGCTGCGCAGCGCGATGCCGTAGAACTCCTGGCGCTGGGTGCCGTTCGCCGGGTCCACGCTCTTGCGGCCCAGGGTGGCGGGGTCCACCGCTACGCCGTTCACGAGCGGCAGGTCAGTGCTGTCGGCGGGGCTTTCCAGTGTGACGGTAATCCGGTCGCGTTCACGGAACACCGCGCCGTCCAGCGGCAGCTTCAGGGCGCCGTCATTCTCGGCAGCCTGCGGCTGGGCCGCCGCCACCGGGCTCAGAGCGCCCAGGTCGTCCAGCTGGCCCTCGCCCACCAGCACCCGCAGCGTATTGCCCGCGTACTTGCCCACCAGGGTGGGGCTTTCCAGGGCGGGCAGGCTGCCTTCGTGGGTGACCGTGTAGGTCAGGACGCCGCGCGGCGCGCCGGGGGTGGTCCAGTAAAACTTGCCGCCGGGGCCCACCTGGGGGTCGGCCAGGGGCCGGCCGCTCAGCTGGCTGCTGCCGGGCACGTAGGTGCTGCCCTGGGGCGGCTGGTGCGCCACGATGACCTGGGTGGCGCCCCCGGTTCCCGGCACGTCGTAAGGAATCCGCACGGTGCTCTGGCGGGTCTGCGAGACCACCGGCGTCGGCGCCGGAGGCGTGGGGGTCTGCACGGTCAGTACGCCGCCCACGACCTGCTGGCTGTCACAGTTGCTGCTCAGGGTGGCGCGCAGCTGGCCTTCCTGGCCGCCGTCGCCCTTCACGCGGGCGCGGTAGGTCAGGGTCTTGGTCTCGCCGGGCGCCAGTTCACCGCTGAAGGTGGCGGGGTCCAGGGCCTCCAGGGTGGCGCCGGGCTCGTCGGTCAGGGTGTAGGGGGCCGGGGCCGAGGAGGTGTTGCGCAGCGTCAGGGTGACCGTGACGGTCTCGCCCGCCAGGGTGGTGGGCAGCTCGGCGCGGCGCAGCTCAATCTGGGTGGCGGTGGGCAGCACCCGCACCCCGACGGCCTGGGTTTTGTTCCAAGGCGCCAGGGTCGCGCGGGCCTCACCGCCGCCGGGGGCGTCAGCCCTGGCTTCAAAGGTCAGCACGCCGGGGTTGGCGGCGTCCACACGGGCCGTGGCGGTGGTCTCGCCGCTGGCGGTAAAGCCGGCGGGCAACGCCACCCGCAAGTTGGCGGGCAGGGTCTGCCGCTCAAAAGCAGTCTCGGCGCGGGCGGTGAAGGTCACCACGTCGCCCACGCAGACTTCCGGCTTGTTGGCCGTAAAGGTCAGGTCCACGCTGGGCCTCACCTGCACGGCCACGCGCGCCGTCTGGCCCTTGACCACCGTGGCGCTGGGGGCGTCCACAGTCACGTCGGCACCGGTAATCGGCTCGGCGCTGACGGGGTACTCCTTGGCGGGCAGGGTAAAGGGGCCGGCCGAGCCGTTCACGTTGTAGGCCTGCTCGCCTACGGTCACGGTGGCCTGGGTAGGCAGCACCTCGTCGGGCAGCACCAGTTCCGCGCGGATTTCCAGGCGGCCGGTGGTGTCGGCCGTGACGATCTTGATGGGGCCAGTGGTCAGTTCAAAGCCCACCGAGTTGCTGTACTGATAGGTGTCGGCCGGCTGGCGCAGGTACAGGGTGTAGTTGCCCGCGGCTTCAGGCACCGCCACGTCGTCCCACTGCAACTCGCCGCTCACCTTAACGGGGTAGGCGTTGCCCTGGGCGTCGCGCAGCTCGGCTTCCATCTCGGTGGGGCCGTCGCCGTCGTACATGCGGATGCCCATGGGGCCGCCGGGGTTGTAGACGTTCAGGGCGGGCACCCAGTCGTTGCTGCGGATGGTGACGTTCAGGTGGTCGGCTTCCACCGCCGCACTCACCGAGTTCAGGCGGAAGGCGAAGGTGTTCTTGCCGTTGCCCTCGGTGCGGACCTTCAGGGTGTAGGTGCCGGCGGGCAGGTCACTGTTCAGGAAGGTCTGCCAGTCCTGGGCGCCCACGCCGAAGTCCTGCTGCTTGACGACTTCGCCGGCGGCATTGACTAAGGTAAAGGTGCTGCTGACCGGCTCTTTGGGGGTGGCGGCCGAGTAGTTCTCGTCGCCGTACTGGTCGGGACTGCGGTAGTCGGCGGGGTCAAACTGGGCGCCGTAGACGTCCAGTTGCACGCGCGAGCTGAGGCCCACGATCAGGCGCAGGTCCTGGTCGCCCACCGTCCACATCAGCTTGTTGCCGACGGAGGTCAGGGGCAGGGAGGTGGCGATTTCCTGCGCTGCGGCCGTCCCAAGGAGGGCCGCCGTCAGGGTGGTGAGGGCGCGTTTCACTCAGTACCTCCAGCTCGCCGTCGGGTCGGTGACGGCGCCCTTGGGGTCGCCCGCCCAGCGGAAGCGGTAGGTCACCGCTCGCTCGCCGGTGGGCAGGGTGTCGTAGGTCAGGGCGTTCTGGCCGTCGATCAGCACAGCGCCTTCGGGGAGGGGATCGTTGACCTGCACGGCGCTCAGGTCAGCGGTGGCGCTCAGGGTCAGCTGCACGCGGTACTCGCCGGGCGTGTCGTCCACAAACAGCTGCTTGCGGATGGTCAGGACCTGGGGCGTTTGCAGCGGCAACGTGGCGGTCACGCGCAGGGTGGTGTCGCGGATCACTGCGATCTCGCCCAGGTCGGGGGCCAGCGGGAAGTCCACGCTGGTCAGGTTGCGCACGTACACCAGGCGGCTGCCGGGGCGGCCCGCATCCTGCGGCACGCTGAGGTTCTGGGCGCTCACGCTGTTCGGGTCCAGGCGCAGGGCGTGGGTGCCTTCCAGCAGGTTGCGGAAGTGGTAGCGGCCCTGGGCGTCGGTCAGGGCGATGCGGCCGCCGGCCAGAATCACGCGGGCATTCTGCTGCGGAATATCGGTGCCCAGGTCGTAGACGCCGTTGCGGTTGATGTCCATGAACACGTAGCCCACCACGTCGGCGGTGTTGCGCCCGAAGATCAGGGGGTCAATGGTGTTCACGGCGCTGCTGACCGGGGTCTGGGTCTGGCCGTTGTTGCTGATCGCCGTGGCAATCGCGCTGTTGCGAATCTGGGTGCCGGCCTCGGGGGTCACCTCGGCGTCGAAGGTCACGACGGCGGCGGCGCCGGGGGCCAGTCCCGGAATCTCCCAGGTGTAGGTGCGGCCCGAGACCGTCGGTTCAATGGGCGCGCCGTTCAGGCGGCTGCTGCCCTCGATATAGACCAGGCCAGCCGGCAGCGTGTCCTGCACGCGGATGGTCTGCAGGGCGGCCGTGGCGCTGCGGTTGGTCACGGTAAAGGTGTAGGTGATGGTCTGCCCAAACGACACCCGCTCGGGGCTGCTGGTCTTGACCATGCTGAGGTTGGCCTGGTCAAAGACGCCGTTTTCCACGGGGTTGGACTCGGTGGGCGTGGGAATCTCGTCACTGACCACGGTAAAGACGTTGAGGGCCAGCGCGCCGTCCGGGGTGCCCTGGGGCACGCGGGCGCGCAGGGTCAGGCTCACGCCCTCGCCGGGGTTCAGGCGAGAAAAGCGCCACACGACAGCCGTGCCGTCCAGCACGCCACCCTGATCCGCGCTGATAAAGGTCATGGTGTCGGTGCGCACCACATTGCCCTGGGCGTCCAGCACGCGCAGGTTGCGCAGGTCGTCACGGATCACGACGTTGTTCAGGGCAAACGTCTGGGTGTTGGTAAAGCTCAGGGTGTAGGTGATCTCCTGCCCCGGCGCCACCAGGCCGCTGCCCGCGCTGCCCGACTTGACCGGGCTCAGCAGGTTCTGGGACACCGTGGTCACCACGTCCACCGTCAGGTTGTTGGCGGCGCCCTGGCTGCTGGCGGCCGTCAGTTCGATACGCAGGTCCTCGGCCGCCGAGCTGACGCTGCCCGACCGGATGAAGTAGCAGGCGTTGAAGTCCTTGGTGGCCTGCGGGGCCAGATCGGGCACCCGGAAGGGCTCCAGAATGGGCGTGCCGTCGCGCTCGCTAAAGCGGATGGTCGCCTGGCCCAGCGCCACGCGCCCGGTAATCGTAATGGTGTCGGGGCGGTCACCCAGGTTCTGCACCGTGTGCGGGAAGCAGACCTCCTGGCCCAGCAGGGCATTGGCGCGCACCTGCTTGTCGTCCTCGCTCAGTTCGCCGCCGGGCAGGGCCTGTGGATTGTTCAGTGGCCCCAGCGCGATGGCCGGGGTGTAGCGCACCGTCACGTCGGCCGGCGCGTCCACGGCGATGTCGCCGCTGCGCAGCTGACCCACGTTGCGCCGGGTGCCCACCGCGTCAGCGGGCGCGCGCAGGCGGAAGGTCAGCGTCAGGGTCTCATTCGGGGCCAGGCTGGGGGTCCGCACGCGGATGGCCGCCACCGGCACGGTTTCGGCGGCGTTCCAGGCCGCGCCGTCAGCGCTGAATTCCAGCACGCCGCTGCCCGTCACGCGCGCGCTGCCGCTGATAAAGGTGAAGTCGCGCATCTCAGGCGTGTTCAGGAAGTCGGTGACCGTCACGGCGCGCGAGGGGCCGGCGCCGGTGTTGCGGGCAGTCAGGGTCACTTCGGTGTCCTGGCCGGGGCGCAGGGTGGACGGACTGAAGGTCTTAGTCAGCGTCAGCTCGGGGGGCTGGCCCACGCTTAGGCGGCCCACGTTGTCGTCGTCGGTTTCACCGGGGCGACCCGAGGCGTTGGTGGCGCAGGCGGCCACGAGGTTGACATAGGCGTCGCCCCGGTTGGCGGCGGTGGTCGTGGCGGGCACGAACAGCGTGACGGCCGCGTCGGCATCCAGGGTGACGGTCTGCACCGCCGGGTCGTCGGCATCCAGCTGGCCGTTGCCGTTCGTATCGGCCCGCACGCTCAGGTCGCCGGGCGTGAACTGCGAAGCCGCCTCGACCACAGGCCGCAGGCTAACCGTGTTGCGGGCGTTGCCAGCATTTGTCAGGACGTAGCGCAGGTCCGCGCCCTCGCCGGGCAGCAGCGTAAAGCTCTGGCCTGGCTGGGCCACCGTGCCGCTGGGCAGCACGCTGAGCGCGCATACCGGCTGCACGGTGGTCGTGACAGGCGGCGTCGGAACAGAAGTGGGCGGGCCGTCGTCCGGGGTGAATTCCAGGGTGGCCTGGTTCTGAATCACCGTTCCGGCCGGCGTGCCGACCGCGTGGGCTGGGCCAAACAGACCCAGCGCCAGCGCGGCGAGCGTTGTAAGCACCGAAGGGTTTCGCACGTTGCCTCCCAGGGAAAAAGGGGTGAAGTGAAAAGCAGTCTTGTGTTGAGGGGGCGTGGGGGAGCGAAAAAGAGGGGCAGGGCCTGCTCCCCCACGGTGGGGGGAGGCGCGGCCGCCCCTGTGGCGGTCGCGCCTGGGAAGGCTTACTTGACGGTGACGACGAAGGTGGCGGTGATGGTCTGGCCGGGGGCCAGGATGTCGCCGGTGTCAATCGTGCCGTTGCCGTTGGTGTCCACGCCGGCGTAGACGGTCACGCCGTCGTTCTGAGGCGCGGCGATGGGCGCGGCGCTCCAGTTGGTGCCGTTGGTCGAGTACAGCACGGTGCCGGTGGCCGTGCTGGTGGCGGTAAAGCTCTTATAGGTGGTGTTGGCGGGCAGCGTGTCGCGGATAAACGCGCGGGTCACGTTGGCGTTGGAGCTGTTCTTGCCGATGATGGTGTAGGTCAGGTCCTCGCCGGGACGGGCAGTGGCCTTGTCCACCGACTTGGTGGGCGCCGTCACCGGGGTCTTGCCCACCACGATGGTGTCGTTGGTGTCGGGCACCGTCACGCCGGTCGTGGGCGAGGTCGCGCGCTGGGTCAGGGTGATGATCTGGGCAGCGGCGGCGCAGGGCACGTCCACGGCGGCCACCAGTTTCAGCTCGGCGCCGGGGGCCAGCGGGCCGGTGTCGGCCACACCGTTGGTGTTGGTGTCGGTCAGGGCCACGTCGCCGGCGTCCAGCACCTTGTTGCCGTTCACGTCACGGAAGTACACCACATTCACGGTTATGGTGCTGCCGTCCACCAGCCGGATAGGCGCGGTGCCTCTCACGTCAAAGGTGTCGGTCGCGCTGCCCAGGTTGGCGATTTCCATCGCAATGCTGGCGCGCGTGGGCGCGGTGGTGTTGTCGCACACGGCCGGCGGAATGATAGGAGTGCCGGGGTTGCCAGGCTGCCCCACTTCGGGGGTGCCGGGGGTGGCCGGGTTGCCGCCAGGGGTGGGCGTGGGGTTACCGAACGACAGGCCCGGCAGGTTCACGATGTCGCGGGTGTCGTCTTTCTTGCTGGGATCGTTGGAGGAGGTGGTGGTGACCGTGACGGTGGGGGCCGCCGCTGGGGCTGCCGGCGCGCCGCCGGCCGGGAAGGTCACGCGCACCAGCACGTTGGCGGTGCCGCCGGGGGCGACCGTGCCCACGTCGGGCGTGCCGTCGCTGTCGGTGTCGGCCAGGGCCGTGCCGTCAGGCTTGAGCAGCGTCACGGTGGTGCCGGCCGGGAACCCCGCCTGGGCGTAGGTGATGTCCAGCACGTCGGGGCGGTTGCCGCCGTTTTGCACCGTGTTGGTAAAGGTGATGGTCGTGGTGGTGCTGACGGCCTGCGCGGTCTGGGTGTCGGCAGCGCTGGGCGTAATCGTGACGCCCTCGGGGCTGGCGTAGGGCGGGGTCAGTGGGTTGCCGTTGCCGTCGGCGTCGTCTTTCGGGCCAATCAGCGCGGCGTCATTGCGGTTCACGGTAACGGTGTTGTAGTTGTCGTTGTCCACGGGCTGCGTGAACGGCGCGGCGGGCTCAAAGCCCGTGCCCGTGGTGTTGGGCAGGCGCGTGCCCACCGGGTCGGCGCCCAGCTCCTGGGTGTTGGTGGCCGCCGCCGGCACCGTGTACACCTGGAAGAACTGCTTGGCCTGGTTCTGGTCCACGTCCGTGATGGTGGTGATCGGCGTGGCGGCGGCCAGTTCGGCGGCGTCCAGCGTGTTGTCGCTGTTGGTGTCGGCGGCCTTGGCGTAGTAGCGCACGTCGGTGGGCAGGGGCGCGCCCGCCGTGCTGGCCGTCAGGGTGGTCAGCGCGTAGTTCTCGTTGGGCACGTTGCCAGTGTTCGTCAGCGTGTACAGGAACACAGCCGTGCCCCCCGGCACCAGCGTGGCGCGCAGGGCGTTGTTCTGAGTGGGGAAGGTCGGGCCTGCCGGGCCCTCGTCGTTGGGGGTAATGGTAAAGCTGGGCACCGGCAGCACGGTGGTGGTAACCGGGTTGGAGGGCACGTCGGTGGGCGTGTTGCTGCCTTCAGGCGTGAACTCGATAGACGCCTGGTTGACAATCTGGGTGCCGGCCGGCGTGACGGCGAAGGCGGTGCCAGCGGCCAGCGCGGCAATCAGGGGTACAAACGTCCAGGTCTTCTTCATGTCTCTCCTCCGGGGGAATTAGGGGCAGGCTTATTTGACTTTCACGCGGAAGCTCAGCTTCAGCGTCTCGTCCGGGCTGAGGGTGACGGTCCAGCGCACGTTGGTGTAGCTGCTGGGCGGGGCATTTTCCTGCCGGGTGACCGCCCTCCCGTTTTCGGTCACGGTGACGGTGCGGCGGGGCGCGGCGCTAAAGGTCTTGCCGCCGTCCACGCTGTACTGCGCGGTCCAGCGGCTGGTGTCGGGCGTGCCCAGCACACTGAATTCAGTGCCCCTGGGCACCGGCACGTTGACCAGCAGGCCGCTCAGGCGCTGGCCGCTGACGTTACGCAGCGTCACCTGCTCGCGCAGCACGTCGCCGGGCTGCACCGTCTTGGGGTTTTCCACGATCTGCTCGGTGGCCTTACCGCTGACGACGACGCGCTGCACGAGGTCCTGCGCCAGGGTAAAGGCCACGCGCTGCCCCACCGACGTCTGAGCGGCCACGCCGCCCACAGGCAACGTGACCAGCATCAGGATGGAGATCAGGGAGCGGTTCAAAGCGGCGCACCTCCAGTGGCACAAAAAATTGACCGACAGCCCTGGGAAAAAGTCCCGTAGGTTCTGTCGGTCGCGCCACTGGCTCCTCACCTGACATAAGCGCCCGGATGCGCCAGGTGGTTCATTGCCTCAGAGGGTATCTCGGTCGGACAGAATGAGAGCAGCCTCTGGGCTTCACCTCTGACAGATTCATATCTGACTCAGGTGTCACTATGAGATTTCTCACGCTCCGTCCGAGGCTATCATCCCGGCCTGGGTGCCCCGCTGTCAAACCCCTAGGCGCCCAGGCAACGCTTTGGCAATGGGGGTACCAGTGCCCCCATCGAAGGCGTCAATCTCTTCTATAAAGCGGTCAAAGAGGTAGCGGCTGTCGTGCGGGCCGGGGCTGGCCTCGGGGTGGTACTGCACGGAAAACACCGGGTAGCGGCTGTGTGCCATGCCTTCCAGCGTGCCGTCGTTCAGGTTGATGTGGGTGGGCACGAAGGCGCCGTTGGGGATGGAATCAATGTCCACGGCGTACCCGTGGTTCTGCGCCGTGATTTCCACATTTCCCGTTAAGAGATTCTTCACGGGCTGGTTGCCGCCCCGGTGCCCGAACTTCATCTTGAAGGTCCGGCCACCCGCTGCCAGCCCCAGAATCTGGTGCCCGAGGCAGATGCCGAAGGTGGGCAGCAGGCCCATGAGTTCCCAGGCGGTCTTGTGGGCGTACTCCAGGGGGGCCGGGTCGCCGGGGCCGTTGGACAGGAAGAGGCCGTGCGGCTGCAAGGCCATGATCTGCGCCGGGGTGGTGTGGGCCGGTACCACAATCGGCTCAATGCCCACCTCGGCCAGCCGCTCGATGATGGTGTGCTTGATCCCAAAGTCCATCAGGACCACGCGCTTGCCGTGGCGCAGGGTGGGAAAGGCGTAGGGCAGGGCGGTAGTCACTTCACGGGTCATGTCGTGCCCGTCAATGTCCTGGTGGTCACGGGCACGGCCCACGTACACGGCTTCCTCGGCGGGCGTGAACTCGCCGTAGGCGTCTTCCGGGTGGGTGAAGGAGCGGTGGGCGATCACGCCCTTGACCACGCCGCCCTCACGCAGGCGCCGCACCAGCGCGCGGGTGTCGATGCCCTGAATGGACACGACCCCGTACTGCTGCATAAAGGCTTCTAGTGACTGCTGAGCGCGGTGGTTGGAATACTCGCCCGAGAACTCGCGCGAGATAAAGCCGCGCACATACGGCTTGTTGCTCTCCATGTCGTAGATCGCCACGCCGTAATTGCCCACATGCGGGTAGGTGATGGTCACGATCTGCCCGTTGTAAGACGGGTCGGTCATGATTTCCTGATACCCGGTCATGGAGGTGTTAAACACCACCTCGCCCACGGTCTCGCCGCGGTGTCCAAAGGCGTAGCCGCGGTACACGGTGCCGTCTTCCAGGGCCAGGATGGCCCGCTCTTTTCTAATCATGCGTGTGTCCTCCATTCGCGCCTCGCTGGACGCGTTTCATGGCTGGGCCAGCGCAGCACCGTGGTCCCCTGGCGGGGCTTACCAGCGGTAGCGCACGTTCGCCTTGCCGATGATGACATTCCCCGACACGCCGCGCTGTGAGGTCATGCCGTCAAAGCGGTTGATCACGTCGGCCGCCGCGTTCATGACCGGCGCCAGAAACTCGTTGAGGTCCTCGTCTTGCAGGTCTTCGGGCAGGCTGCCCAGCAGGTCTTGGCCGGTCAGGGCCGGCAGGTCAGGGGTATAGCCAAAGGCCGCCGAGGCGGTGGTGTCCAGGCCCGCCGCCCGGAAGGCCGCACTCTGGCCCAGGGTGGCTGGGGTCTCGTCCAGGGCCGCCTGCAGCGCCTCGTCACTGAACGCCGTGATCAGGTAGCCGTCCCGGAAGCCGTAGACCATCTTCAGGCCGGCCAGCAGGGTGTCCACCTGTTCCATGCTCTGCATGGCGGCGCCCAGGCCCACCATGCCCATGCCGCCCAGCGCGTCCATGTCCTCGCCGTCCATGACGCCCTTCATGGCACCGCCCAGCGTCTCTTTCAGGGTGGCCCGCACGCCCTGAATGGCCGAGTTCACGCTGGCCGCGTACTCGGGCAGGTGGGCTTCGGCGGCCGCCTGGTCGGTGACGCGCTGGTAGGACACGCTGGCCGCCAGCGAGGCCAGGGGGTCTTCCTGATTCAGGCTGGCCTTGGTCCCGCCGGCCAGGGTGACCTGCGCGCACTCGCCGCCCAGGTACGCCCCCGAACGTTCCAGGTGGCTGGCCAGCTGGCTGTCGGTCAGGAACCCAAAGGGCTCCAGGAGGTCAATGCGGGTCAGCCAGCGGCCCAGGTACGCGCCCGACTCGGGGGCGCAGGCGCTGGCTTGAACGGCTTCTACGTTGGCCGGAATGATGTCCTGCACGCCGAAGTCGGTGGTGGCGGTCAGGATGCGCCGCAGCGGGGCGTCCTTGCCGGCCGTGTTCACCGCCTGCGCGGAGGTGGTGGTCAGGCCGCTGGCGGTGGTGGTCAGGCCCCCGGCCACCTGGCCCAGGGTGTCAATGGCGTCCACGACGGGCGAGAGCAGACGCGGCAAAAAGACCTGGGTCAGCGAGGAACGGATGACCTTGGCGGTGGCCGAGAAGTTGGCGTACAGCCCAAATTCATTGGTGCCCGCCGCGCGGCTGACTGCCGCGTAAGCCGCCGACGTGGCCAGCGTGGGCGCCGCCTTGCCGCTCAGGCGCCCCAGGTAGGACATCAGCAGGGCCTTGTTGGTCGACACGTACACCAGGCCGCCCGACTGCCCCGCGAACAGGTCGCCCTGGCGCGAGAAGGTGTAGTTGCCCACGCGCGCACCCGGCTTCTTGCTGCCCAGCATCTCGCGTGACAGTTCACCGGCCCGCGCCACGGCCAGCAGCTCTGGGGTAAAGGTGTTGCGTTGTTCCTGCACGGCAAACACGCCCGCCACGCCCTCGCGGCCCAGGAAGTCGGTCAGGAGGGCCTGCACACCGTCCAGCATGGCGGCGGGGCTGTCTTCTTCGTCCAGCTGAACGGCGTCCAGCACGCGTGTCAGCACCCCGCCGAAGCGCTTCAGGGCGGGCGCAGCGTTTTTCGTTTCCAGCGTCAGCAGCGCGCCGGCGGGCAGCGAGGTCGCCAG
The DNA here is from genome assembly GCF_009755355.1 of Deinococcus arboris. Taxonomy (GTDB): domain Bacteria; phylum Deinococcota; class Deinococci; order Deinococcales; family Deinococcaceae; genus Deinococcus; species Deinococcus betulae. The sequence goes on from NZ_WQLB01000017.1 coordinate 28,478, forward strand.
CGGCTTCTGGGCGCTCTGGGCAGAGGCGGCCCCGGCCAGGCTGAGGGTCAGGAGGGACGCGGCAGTCAGGAAGCGTGTCATCCCCTGCATCCTATCCGCCCGGTCAGCCACTAGGGGCCGAAGATGCCGCTTCATGTCAGGGTCCTGAACATGGCGATTTCGTTGCAGTTCTCGAAGAACGCGCAGCGCTGGCATTCGCTCCAGACCTTGGGGTGGAGGTTGGTCTTGTCAATTCGGACAAAGCCGCATTTCTCGAAAAAGCCCTGCTGGTAGGTCCAGGCAAACAGCGCGGGCAGGTCAATCGCGCGGGCCTCGGCCTCGCAGGCTTCTACCAGTTGCTTGCCCAGGCCCCGCCCCTGCATGTGGGGGTGAATGGCCAGGCCGCGCACCTCGGCCAGGTCTGGGGCCAGAAGATGCAGCCCGCAGACCCCGGCCAGCCCCCCCGGCTTGTCCTCATGCGGCGCCGCCATCACCAGGTGGAAGTCCCGAATCGTCTCGGCCAGCAGCGCGCGCGAGCGCACCAGCATCAGCCCCCGCGCGGCCCAGTACCCGATCAGTTCGTGAATGGCCTCAATGTCCGAGAGCTTGGCTTTGCGCGTTGACAGTGGCGCTTCCGGATGCAGGTCCGGAACGGCGATGGAATCGAGGGCGAGGGTCATGGGGTGCCCTCAGGAGGTAGGCGGGACGCGGGCCCGGCCTTCGCCGCACCCCACGCTGCTGTGCTTAGCCCAGCGTGCGCATCCAGGTGGTGCCGCCGGGGCGCTCGCCGCGCGCGCGGTAGGCCTGAATCTGGGGCGCGTCGGGCAGGTCGCCCATCACGACGGCCAGCGGCACCTGTTGAAAGCCAAAGTTGCTCCAGTCGCCGCTCTTGGAAAACAGGTAAACCGTGCGGTCGCCGCGGCCCTGGGCGTACTCCAGGGCGCTCATGACCAGCCGCCGGCCCAGGCCGCCGCCCCGCACATCGGGCAAGACGGCCGCTCCGCGCAGTAGCGAGGCCCCGTCGCCGTGCTCCAGGCCGATGGCGCCCACCGGCTGGCCGCCGCGTTCCATCACCCAGTAGGTCGTGCCTTCGGCCAGCGCGGCGTCGGTGTCCAGGCCCGCATCGTGGAACACGCGGGTCACAGTGTCTTTGTCGGTGGGGCTGGCCAGGCGAATCTGCACAGAATCGGTCATGGAAGACTCCTTGAAATGGCAGGGGGCGTGGGGTCACGGTGACCACCAGTCGGGACAGGTTGTGCGTGGCGGCAGCATAGCGCAAGAGCCCCTGGAAGCGGTGCCGGTCTGGCTTCACCCCCTCTCCCCTCCCCCGCGCTGGCCCTCCTGGGGCTGCACATCCAGCCGCCAGGCCTGCTCATCGGCAATCCAGCCGCGCGTTAGGCCGCTGTGTACCTGGGGCGCGTCCGGCAGCGCCGCGCTGATTTCGGCCGCCGTCACCGGCACGAAGCCAAAGCGGCGCCAGTAATCGCCCGCTTCCTCGCTAAACAGGTACACGCTGCGGTCGCCGCGCAGGGTGGCGTGGGTCAGGGCACTGCGCACCAGCGCGCGGCCCAACCCCTGCGAGCGGGCGTCCGGCAGGACAGCGGTGGACCGGACCAGGGACACGCCTTCGCCGTGTTCCAGACCAATACAGCCGCCGGGCACGCCGTCCAGCTCGGCAATCCAGTAGGTGCTGCCTTGCGGGGTCACGCTGGCTGTGTGAAGGCCGCAGCGCGCAAGCAGGTCGAGAATGGTGGAAAAGTCTTCGGGCTGCGCCTGGCGCAGTTTGACGTGCATGTCAGTTAAGGTCATGAAGGGCTCCGGGAAAAGGCAGGGGGCGAGTGACGGCGAACAGGACCGGCGGTCATCGTCGTCGCGTCTGGTCCGCCCGGGCCGCCGCTTTCAGGAAGGAGCGCACCCCCGCCCCCGCCGACGCGTCCGTGGCCCAGCGCGGAATCACATGCAGGTGAACGTGGGGAATGTGCTGCCCGCCGACCGGGAAGACGTTCCAGCCCACGGTGTACCCGTCCGGCTGCACTGTGGCGTCCAGATACGCCCGGACCTCAGCCAGCAGAGCGTGGGTGGCGGCGGCTTCCTCTGGTGTGAGGTCAAACACCGTCTCACAGGGCCGCCGGGGGACGATCAGGCCCGAAAACGGCAGCCCCTCGGCGTAGCGCGCGTCCTGGGTATAGACGCACAGCTCGTTCTCCAGCAGCACCTCGCCCCCGGCAAATTCGGCGCGTGTGGCCAGCGGATTCTGATGCGGCGCGGCCAGATGCGCGGCCCACTCCTGCTGCCGCGCCGCCAGCAGGGTGCCGTCCAGGGTCACGGTCACGTCCATGCCTTCAGCCTTCCAGCGCCTGCCGGGCGGCCGCGATGGCTTCAGCCACTCGTTCCGGCGCCGTGCCGCCGTGGCTCTGGCGACCCCGCACGCTTTGTTCAACGGTCAGGGCCTGCGCCACCTCGGCCCCCAGCAGCGGGTGGGCGGCGCGCAGTTCAGCCTCGGTCAGGTCCCACAGTTGGCGGCCCGAACGGCTGGCTATGCCCACCAGGCCGCCCACCACCTCATGCGCTTCGCGGAACGGCACGCCCTGCCGCGCCAGAAAGTCGGCCACGTCGGTCGCGGTGGAATAGCCGCGCGCCGCCGCCGCCTTCGTCACCTCGGCGTGCCACACCGTTTTGGGCAGCATGTCGGCGTACAGCCGCAAGACGATGCTGAGGGTGTCGTAACTGTCGAACACGCCCTCCTTGTCTTCCTGCAGGTCTTTGTTATAGGCCAGGGGCGTGCCCTTGACGACCGTCAGCAGACCCATCAGATTCCCAAAGAGGCGACCGGCCTTGCCGCGCGCCAGCTCGGAGACATCCGGGTTTTTCTTCTGCGGCATGATACTGGAGCCGGTGGTATGAGAATCGGGCAGCGTCAGAAAGCCAAATTCGAAGGTGGAATACAGAATCAGTTCTTCCGAGAGGCGCGAGAGGTGTGCGCCTAGAATGGCGCCCGCGCTCAGAAACTCCATCGCAAAGTCACGGCTGCCCACGCCGTCCAGGCTGTTGGCCGTAGGACGCGCGAAGCCCAGCGCGGCGGCGGTCGCGTGGCGGTCAATAGGCCAGGGTGTGCCCGCCAGCGCCGAGGAGCCCAGTGGCGACTCGTCCATGCGCGCGGCAGCGTCCCGGAAGCGGCCCTCGTCGCGTTCCAGCATCGCCACGTAGGCCATGAACCAGTGCGAGAGCAGGATGGGCTGCGCGACCTGCAGGTGGGTGTAGCCGGGCAGGATGACCTCGGCGGCAAGATGCTTCTCGGCCTCTGCGAGCATTACTGTCCGCAGGGCCCGCGTCTTGTCGGCCAGGTCCAGGGCCGCAGCTTTGGTGAAGAGGCGGAAATCCACCGCCACCTGATCGTTGCGGCTGCGCGCAGTGTGCAGTTTGCCCGCCACCGGCCCGATGCGGTCACGCAGCGCGGCTTCCACATTCATATGCACGTCTTCGCGGTCCAGCCGCCACTGGAAGGTGCCGGCGCGAATATCGGCCAGAACGTCGTGCAGCCCGTCCGCAACCTGCGTCACTTCTTCGGCACTCAGGATGCCAACCTGGCCCAGCATCGCCACATGGGCCAGCGACCCCTGAATATCCTGCTCGGCCAGCCGCTGATCGAAACCAACGGAAGCGTTGAAGAGTTCGACTAGGCCGTCGGTGGCCTCGGCAAAGCGGCCACCCCAGAGCTTTTTGTCTACAGGAGGCTCAAGAGCAGTCTCTAGCGCTGGAGACTGCTCTTCAAAGGGGACAAATTCCTCAGCAATATAGTTGAGCACATCAATTTCTTCTCTAGCAGTACCAGTCTCTAGATCACGACCGATACCAACAAGAACAGTGAAGCTTTGATTATCAAACCCCTCATGAATTGCACGACCAGCGTAACAGTAATTGACGGCAGATCCATGCGAGAATCCAGCATCTTTTAGCCACGCAATCCAATTTCTTCCACCCGAATCGACATACATCTGGCGTGCACTGTATGCCTTGGAAGCTAGTTCTTTTCTTTCGGGCAGTGAGCGCGAATAGCGAAGTTTTATTAAATCACTCTTGACTCTATCAAGAAGGGTCTGACTTTCGCGTGAATGTAATTCAGACATCAGCTAGCTCCTTCACCAGCACCACGGGCGGCGGGCTGGCCGGGTGAGCGTGGGCGTACCGCTCATCCACCGACCTGTAGCCCAACCTCTCGTAAAACGGCAGCACCTCCAGGTTGTACTGGCTGACGGCCAGCAGCACCCGTTCGTAGCCGCCTATCCGGGCGGCGTGTTCGACCTCACGCACGAGGCGGCGCCCCACGCCCTGCCCGCGTGACCCTGGGCGGGTCGCCAGTTTGTTCAGGGTCAGGGTGGCCTCGCCGTCGGGGCGGTAGCCCACACACCCCAGCACCTCTTCACCCTCGCCGTAAGCTAGAAACCCCCCAGCGCCCGGCGAGAACAGTGACCGCTCCAGGTCTGCAGGGGTGGTGCGGTTCCAGCTGCTGCGGGGGTCCATCCCGGCGGCCATCATGACGGCGTGAAAGGCAGGGATGTCGCTGGGACCGACAGGCCGCACACTCACAGCGCGTCTCCCAGTGTCAGGCGCAGTTCGGGATGGGCCACCTCGGCGAAGCCCAAACGCTCATAGATGGCGCGGCCCTGAGCTGACGCGTGCAGCGACACACTTCTCAGGCCCCGCGCCTGCACTTCGGCCAGCACAGCGCGCATCAGGGCCTCAGCCAACCCCTGACGGCGCCGCTGGGGGGCCACGTAGACATTCAGCACGTAGGCCCGCACGGTGGCTGGCTCATCTGTGGTCGGCGCCTTGGGATGAAACATCAGCCCCGCGCTGCCCAGCGGTCTACCCGTCTCCTCGGCCACAAAGCCCACGTAGTCACCCGACGCCAGCACGCCGCGCAGCCAGCCGGTCCACAGGTCCACCTGGGCCTGCGCTTCCTCAGGCGTCAGGTCGCCCATGTCGGTAAACATCTGGGCGCGGTGAGCGGCAATCACCGGGGCGTCGTCCGGTACAGCGCGCCGGAGAGAAGAAACAGGCTGCGCCACCCCTTACACCTGCGCGGATTCCTGCTCTGGCTGCTCGGCCTTGGCGGCCACACGGGCCTGCACCCGCATCCTCAGGGCGTTCAGCTTGATGAATGCACCGGCGTCGTGCTGGTTGTAGTCGCCGCCCGCTTCAAACGAAACCAGATCCTTGTCGTACAGACTCTGCGGCGCCTTGCGACCCACGACGGTGCAGTTGCCCTTGTACAGCTTCAGGCGCGCGGTGCCGGTGACGCTGGCGGCAACGTGGTCAAAGTACACCTGCAGGGCCTCGCGCTCGGGGGCAAACCAGAAGCCGTTGTAGACCAGTTCGGCGTACTTGGGGCTCAGCTGATCGCGCTGGTGCAGCACCTCGCGGTCCAGGGTCAGGCTTTCCACGGCGCGGCGGGCGTGGTACAGCAGCGTGCCGCCGGGCGTTTCATACACGCCACGCGACTTCATGCCCACAAAGCGGTTTTCCACGAGGTCCAGGCGGCCCACGCCGTGCTTGCCCCCCAGTTCGTTGGCCTTGGCCAGCAGGGCGGCGGGTGACAGCGCCTCACTGTTGATGCTGACGGGATTGCCCGCTTCAAACGTTACTTCCACGTATTCGGGCTCGTCGGGGGCCTGCTGAGGGTCGGCCGTCAGCTTAAACATATGCGCGGGCGGCTCGGCCCAGGGGTCTTCCAGAATGCCGCCTTCATAGGAAATATGCAGGAGGTTGGCGTCGGTGGACCAGGGGTCTTTCTTGGTGGTGGGGACCGGAATGCCGTGCTCATGGGCAAAGGCTTCCAGGTCAGCGCGCCCCTGGAAAGTCCAGTCGCGCCAGGGCGCTACCGTCACGATGTCAGGCTGCAGGGCGTAGGCCGTCATCTCAAAACGCACCTGATCATTGCCCTTGCCGGTGGCCCCGTGCGAGACGGCCACAGCGCCTTCTTTCTGCGCAATCTCGACCATCTTCTTGGCGATTAGTGGGCGGGCAATCGAGGTGCCCAGCAGGTAAAACCCCTCGTACAGCGCCGAGGTGCGGAACATAGGAAACACGTAGTCGCGCACGAACTCTTCACGCAGGTCCAATGCGTAGGCCGCCACGGCGCCCGTATTCAGCGCCTTGACGCGGGCTTCTTCGACCTCATCGCCCTGGCCTAGATCGGCGGTAAAGGCCACCACATCGTAGTTCCGCTCAGTCTGGAGCCACTTGAGGATGATGCTGGTGTCCAGGCCGCCGCTGTAAGCCAGCACGATTTTCTGCCGCTGCTCGTTTGCCATAGGGGAATTGTCTCCTGTGTGTGTGAAGGTCATGCAAGGTGGCCCGGCACGCACGCGCCGCCCGACTTCTCTGCGGAAGTCAGGCGGTCGGTTAGCGTCGGGAGGTCAGGGTCTGCATCTATGTATGGTTATGCGTTAAATCCGCATAGCTATGCACAGAGCGTATCAAGGGTGCCCGAGGGGGTCAAGCGGGCTGTCCAGCAGCAGGCGCCTTAAAGGCAGGGCAGCTCTGTCTTGCTGGGGCTTCGGGAGCGGGTGGTACGAAATAGTCCAGACGCCTCGGCCCGTCGTCAGGCCGCTCTGTGGCCGCCAGTCAGGGCGCACTGCACGTCTAGGTGCATCCCCATCCTGGCTTTGTCACCCATCCCAACAACAGAAAAATCCTCTTCCGGTGGCATACGCCGCAAGAAGAAGAGTCAGCAGAGATGATGAATTCTTTCAACGGAGCGGGACGGGACCACCACACATGGTCCCGTCCCGCAGTCCCTGCCCTTAGGGCAGGCGGTAGTTCAGGCCAATGCGAGCGGTGCCGCCAAAGCCGACGGCGCTGCTGCTGACGCCGCCAACGTACACGGCGGGGCCCAGGTCACCTTCCACGAAGACGCTGAGAGGGTCGGTCACGTTGTAGCGCAGGCCCAGCGTGCCGTGGGGGTACAGCACGATGCCGCCGCCCGTGCCGAGGTACAGGCCGGCGCCCAGACCAAAGCCGTAGTAGGGGCTCAGGCCGCCCAGGCTGGCGTCACTGGGACCAAAGTCGGCCAGGTAGTCCACGCTGCCGCCCACCGAGAGCCGGTTGAAGTTAAAGCCGGTGGCGGTCAGGTTCAGGCCGTAGCGAATGGCCGAAGACGGCGTGAGGTCGTTTTGCAGGTGCAGCGAGGCGCCCGAGCCCACCGAGCCGCCCACAGAGGTTGCGGCGGCGGCAGTTGAAACAGCGGTCAGGGCGAGCAGGCCAAGCAGGGTCTTCTTCATGACCCGCAGCATAGGAGGTGCGGGGAATTGTCAGCCAGTCCACGGTGATGACCAAACTTGCACGGAACGTTCATGAAGTGTTTAAGCTCCCAGCGCTGCGCCGCCTCAGCTGCCCAGCGTTAGGCCGCTCATTTACTTCACCAGAGGTGAGGGTGCTGTCAGGTGCGGGCCGCTAGATTCACCCCATGCGTGCCCACTGTCAGCTTGCTCGGGTGGCCGCGTGACCCGCCCGCTTCGCCACTACCAGCGCCTCCTGGCGCCGCCCGAACCCGACACCGCCGAGTTTGCCTACCGGCGCGGCGGCCTGCTGACGCTGCTGGCCTGCGGCATCTTCGTCAGTGCGTTCACGCTGCTGGTGCAGACAGGGCCAGATTTCAGCACGGCGGACCGCCTGGGCCTGGCTGTCATCATCGTCAAGGACGTGGCGCTGACGCTCTGGCTGTGGCGGCGCCCCCGTCATTTTCTGGCGATTGGCCTGACCGAATTGCTGCTTCAGGTCGTTGCCTCGGTGGTGCGGCTGTACCTGACCCTGCACAGCCCGCCCACCTTCAACGGCCTGGGCGGCTACGCCCCCTGGACGACCGTGACCTATCTGGCTGCCTTTCTGGTGCTGCCCACCCGCCCGGCTCTGGGCGTCAGCCTGGCGCAGTTCGGCGGCCTGCTATTGGTGGGCTTGGGCTTCATGCTCAGCCCGCGCAGCGACCCAGCGATGAAAGCGGCGCTGGGCAACACGCTGCTGCAAACGGCGCTGGTCCACGCCACCTTCATCGCCTTTTTAACGCTGCAACAGCGGCTGCTTCAGCACTATGTACAGGCGCTGGTGGGCGCCCGCCACGAGGCCACCCTGGCGGGGCAGGACGCCCTGACTGGCCTGCCCAACCGGCGGCAACTGAATCTGTGGCTGCGCGCGCCGCAACCGCCCCTCCTGAGCGTGGTCCTGTTTGACCTGGACCATTTCAAGCGGGTGAATGACACTTACGGCCACAGCGTCGGGGACGAGACCCTGCAACATGTGGCGCGGGTGCTGCGGCGCACAGTGCGCCAGCATGACCGCGCTGGTCGCTGGGGCGGCGAAGAATTTCTGATTCTGGTGGCGGGCAGTGCCCAGGACGCCGCGCTGGTGGCCGACCGGGTGCAGGGGGCTCTGCGCGCCGCGCCCTACGATCCGGTGGGCACGGTGACCATCAGCTGCGGGGTGGCGCAGGCCGCGCCCGGCGAGACCGCCGATACCGTCCTGCGCCGCGCCGATGAGGCCTTGTACCGTGCCAAACGGGCGGGCCGCGATACGGTGTCTGTGGCAGCCTGAGGGCGGTGCTAGGGGAGAGAAAGAGGGACGGCAGAGTCTTGCGGTATGGCGCAGGTGTGTTGTCCGAGGAGCAGAGGGGGAGTTTGCAGATCGCCTGAGAGCCTGCTTTCAAAGAGTGGCAAGCATGTCCATGCCCCTCACGCTCGGCGGTGATCGGTCCTGCTGAGCCCCTGCTGTTGGCCGCCACGATGGAGGCGCAATCGGCGAAGCTTCAGGGCGGTTGGAATGCTTCGTGGTCAGCCTGTGCAGGTTCTGCCACTCCTGCATGGTGTCTGCTCAGCCTCTTCCAGTGAGTCGGCAGAAGCCGCTGATCGTGCGCTTAAACAGGATGCGCAAGGGCTTGACGGACTTCCCCTGTCGTTCCTGAGCGGTAACCCCAGACGGACGCCCAATCGGCAGCTCCGCGCCAGCGACCAGACGCAGGCCAGTGGTCCGCACGACGCCCCCGCCGCTTCTCTATCCTGGCCTCTGTGCCTCCGTTTCTGCGCGGCCTGACGCTGGGCCTGTCTCTGATTGTCGCCATCGGCCCGCAAAACGCCTTTGTGCTGCGCGCCGGCCTGACGCGGCGGCACGCCCTGCTCTCGGCACTCACCTGCGCGCTGTGCGACAGCCTCCTGATTGCGCTTGGGGTGCTGGGGCTGGGCAGTTGGCTGGCCCGCGTGCCGGTTCTGGTGACGCTGGGCACGTTGCTGGGGGCTGCGTTTCTCGGTTGGTACGGTCTGAAAGCGCTGCGGTCAGCGTGGGCCGGTGGCGGGACTGGATTGGCGGCAGGCGAGAACGAGACGAGCCCCGCCACGCCCAGACAGGTTGTGGGGACGGCCCTGGGCTTCAGCCTGCTGAATCCCCACGCCCTGCTCGACACTGTGGTCCTGCTGGGCGGGGCCAGCGCTGGCCTGGACGGGGAGGGCCGCCTGGCCTTCCTGGGCGGCACGGCTCTGGCCTCGTGGGCCTGGTTTTTCGCGCTGGCGCTGGCGGGGCGCACCCTGGCGCCCATCATGGCCCGCCCGCAGGCGTGGCGGGTGCTGGATACCCTGATCGGCGTGACTTTACTGGTCACGGCAGTGAGCCTGCTACTGACAGCAGCGGCCAGTTTCACACTGGAGACGAGGACCCTCCTCCAGGCCGTTGAGGCGGCTTTCTCTTTCAGGCACTCTTGGCCGCTGTGGCTTTCTCTCTGAGCCTACAGAGCCAGCAGCGGAGTTCCCGACCCTTCCTCTAGGCGACGAATGGCGCTCAAGACCGCGCCCCAGTCAGTGGGGTCTTGAAGCCCCGATTCAGGAAAAAGAGTGAGCTGACGCTGCTGCGCCAGCGAGGTCAGGGCAGCCGCGTCCAGCTGACCCAGCGCGGCCACAGCCTGCACGCGGGCCGTCATGGCGGTGTCTAGGCGCCCACGAAAATCTTCGACCTCTGCCGCGAAAGCCGCCACACTCATGGCCTGCTGGCCCCAGGTTTCGGTCCAGCACAGGTGGCCCTGCACGCGCTGTTCTCGGGTGTCCCAGGCGACATTTACGTTCTCCCCCACCCGCCAGAAGCGCAGGAGGGGCGGCGCCGCCAGATAGCCCATGTCCAGCGCCCGCACGTTCGCCCAGCTGGTGGCCGCTGACCAGAGTTCCCAGCTGGCCTGCTCATCGTCGTCGGGCAGGGCGTGCCACCACGCCGACACCGGGGCGTGCCAGGCGTCCCATGCCCCGGAAGCCAGCGCGGCGGCCAATTCCGCAGGGAGAGGCTCCAGCACCCGCGGCAGCAGCCCCTCCAGGTCAAGCCAGAAGCGGGCGACCAGATAGTCCAGGTGCGGCTCGGGGCCCGGGGGCTGCCCCAGAGCATAGTCAAACTCGGGGTGGTTGGTGGGCACGTCGCCGGCCGGTGTCCTCAACCAGTACCAGCCGTCGGTCAGCCAGTACCAGCCGCGCAGATACGGCAATGGATCAGCCCCTCCTGCCGTCCACCGCTCAAGCAGCTCGGGCAGGGGGCGCAGGCGAAACCCAAACAGCGGCGTCACCGCAGGTCTCCCTTGCCCGCGCGACTCAGGAGCGGCAGGATGGGCAGACGGACGAACGCAGCCAGGGCCAGCGCCGCGCGCACCCGCCACAGGTTCCCGGCCAGCCCGAACAGAGGCCCGCAGCTGACCTGCCCCAGCGCGTCGGCCTGCGAGGCGAAAGAATTGATGGTGGCGCGCGAACCAGGGGGCAAGCCCTGGTTGAGCCACGCGGCGTACAGAGGACTGTACAGGCCGCGCAGCACCCCATGAATCAGCAGCGCCCCCGCTGCCCACCCAAAGCCGGGCGCCAGCGCAAACGCCAGCAGCGCGGCCACGCTCAGCCCCAGGACCACGCGCAGGGTACGCGCCACCTGTGCGGGCCGGCTCAGGTCCAGACGGCGGCGCAGCGGTTCTAGCACGGCCCAGCCTAGCCCAGAACCCACCAGCGCCAGGGCAATAAACCAGCCCTGCGCGCTCAGGCCCCCAGGCAACCCGGTTTCGCGCAGCAGCAAGAACTCGTTCAGCCGGTCCAGAGCTTCAGTGCTGGCGCCGTACAGGGCCGCCGCCACAATCAGCAGGATCAGGACCAGGCGGCCCCTCACCTCGCGCGCGCCCTGAACCAGCGGGGCCGTCAGGCCAACCCAGGTATGGCGCTCGCCAGGAGCGGCAGGCGCAAACTTCTCTTCCGGCATGGCGCGCGCCAGAAACGCCGCCAGGACCAGCATTGTGCCGCCGCCCACCACGATGCAGAGCGCGGGGCCGCCCACACCCGACAGGCCCGCTGCGCCCAGGATGCCCAGCACCCCCGCCACGCGGGCATACTGGCCGCCCAGCAGCAGAGCGCCGCCCAGGCGGTCCTCGCCCAGTTCATCGGCCAGCCACGCTTCCTGGGCGCCGCTGAGGCAGGTGTAGCCCACGGCGCTGACCACCTGCGCCGCCAGAATGACCGCAAACACGGGAAATGAGCCCACCAGCAGCATGGCCGCGCCCAGGGCCGCGCAGCCCACGACCACCGACCACTTGCGCGAAAAGGCGTCGGCCAGGACGCCTGTAGGCACCTCTAGGACAAACGTCGAGAGTTCCAGCGCCGCGCCCACCAACAGCAGCTCAAAGGGCGTGAGGCCCACAGTTTGAACGAAATACAGCCCCTGCAGCGTGTAGGCCAGGGCAAATGCAGCGGCCATGACGGTCTCGGTAACCAGATAAACCCGCAGAGGGCGGGAGGGATAGGACATGACAAACCTCGGGGGGTGAATGTTCAGGGGTCAACGTGAAGCGGCGCGTGGCCTGAAGGAGGCCCGCCGCAGCTTCAGAACGTGGTGGAGGTCAGTTCAGGGTTGACATGGTGAATCACTCCCGAGGTTCGGGATGGGGGCAGGATAGGGGGGCGCGGCGCCGAGCGCGATAAGCCAGGTGGCGCAGAGGGGTGCTCCCTGTCCCGCATGGCTGCATAAGTTTGCAGACTGGCCTACCCCCCAGGCCTCCAAACCGTGTTACGCTCGTTCTCTGGAATGCCTAAGCGTACTGACCTCCAGACCATCCTGATTCTCGGCAGCGGTCCCATTCAGATTGGGCAGGCGGCCGAGTTCGACTATTCGGGCACGCAGGCGCTGAAGGCGCTGAAAAAAGAGGGCTACCGGGTGGTGCTGGTCAACAGCAACCCCGCGACCATCATGACTGACCCCGACCTGGCCGACGCGACGTACCTGGAGCCGCTGACGCCGGAATTCGTGCGCAAGGTCATTGAGAAAGAGCGCCCCGACGCCCTGCTGCCGACCCTGGGCGGTCAGACGGCGCTGAACCTGGCGATGGACCTGAACGCCGACGGCACCCTGGAAGAATTTGGCGTGGAACTGATCGGCGCCAACGCGGCGGCCATCAAGAAGGGTGAGGACCGCGAGGAATTCCAGGCCGCCATGAAGAAAATTGGCGTGGAAACCGCCAAGGGCCAGATGGTCCACTCAATGGAAGAAGCGGTCGAATACCAGAAGGAAATCGGTCTGCCCATCGTGATCCGGCCGTCTTTCACGCTGGGCGGTACGGGCGGCGGCATTGCCCACACCTACGAGGACTTCCTGAAGATCACGGAAGGTGGCCTGCGCGACAGCCCCGTCACCAGCGTGCTGCTTGAGGAGTCCATTCTGGGCTGGAAGGAATACGAACTGGAGGTCATGCGCGACACCGCCGACACGGTGGTGATCATTACCTCCATCGAAAACTTTGATCCGATGGGCGTGCATACCGGCGACTCCATTACCGTGGCTCCGGCGCAGACCCTCAGCGACGTGGAATATCAGCGCCTGCGCGACCAGTCGCTGGCGATCATCCGGGAAATCGGCGTGGATACGGGCGGCAGCAACATCCAGTTTGCGGTGAACCCTCAAGACGGGCGCGTGATCGTCATCGAGATGAACCCGCGCGTCAGCCGCTCCAGCGCGCTGGCCAGCAAGGCCACTGGCTTCCCGATTGCCAAGATTGCGGCGCTGCTGGCGGTGGGCTATCACCTCGACGAGCTGAAGAACGACATTACGCTGTCCACGCCGGCTTCCTTCGAGCCCAGCATTGACTACGTGGTGACGAAGATTCCGCGCTTCGCCTTCGAGAAGTTCCCCGGCAGCAGTGACGCGCTGGGCACCCAGATGCGCTCGGTGGGCGAGGTCATGGCGATTGGCCGCACCTTCAAAGAAAGCCTGCAAAAGGCGCTGCGGAGCGTGGAATCTGACGTGCGGGGCGCTTTCGCCGCCATGAGCGACACGGACCTGCGCGGCCTGCTGTACGGCAACCCCCGCCGCCTGGAAGCCGTGCTGGAACTGCTGCGCCGGGGCGAAGGCGTGGACGCGCTGTTTGACGCCACCAAGATTGACCCCTGGTTCCTGGCCCAGCTGAAAGAAATCACCGACGCCGAGACGGAACTGAGCGACCTGGGCCCCATTGCCGAGTGGAAGTACGAGATCTGGCGCGAGGTCAAGCGCCTGGGCTTTAGTGATGCCCGGATTGGCGAGATCGTGGGCCTGAGTGAACTTCAGGTGCGCGAGCTGCGCAAAACGGCCAAAGCCCTGCCCGTGTACAAGACCGTGGACACCTGCGCCGCCGAATTCGAGGCCTTTACCCCCTACCACTACTCCACCTACGAGTGGGAGGACGAGGTAAAGGCCACCGACAAGCCCAAGATCGTGATCCTGGGCAGCGGCCCCAACCGGATTGGGCAAGGTGTGGAATTCGATTACGCCACCGTCCATGCCGTCTGGGCTCTGCAAGAAGCCGGGTACGAGACCATCATGGTTAACTCGAACCCCGAGACGGTCAGCACCGACTACGACACGGCCGACCGCCTGTACTTCGAGCCGCTGACCTTTGAAGACGTGATGAACATCGTGGAACACGAGCAGCCCGTGGGCGTGATCGTGCAGCTGGGTGGGCAGACGCCCCTGAAACTGGCGAAAAAGCTGGCCGACGCGGGCGCCCCGATCATTGGCACCAGCCCCGAAACCATCCACGAGGCGGAGGACCGCGCCTCCTTCAACGCCCTGTGCGAGCGGCTGGGCCTGCCACAACCGAAAGGCAAGGTGGCCGAAACCCCAGACCAAGCCACGGCCCTGGCCACCGAACTGGGCTTTCCACTGATGGCCCGCCCCTCCTACGTGCTGGGGGGCCGCGCCATGCGCACCGTGCGGAGTATGGAGGAGCTGACCACCTACCTGAACGAGGTCTACGCCGCCGTGGAAGGCCAGCCCAGCATTCTCCTCGACCAGTTCTTGGAAGGCGCGCTGGAACTGGACGTAGACACGCTGTGTGACGGCCAGACGGCCGTGGTCGCCGGGATCATGGAACATATAGAGGCCGCCGGGGTGCATTCCGGCGACAGCGCCTGCATCCTGCCGCCTGTGAATCTGAGCCCCGACCTGCTGGCCCGCGTGAAGGCCGACACCGAACGCCTGGCGCTGGAACTGGGCGTCAAGGGCCTGATGAACGTGCAGTGGGCAGTCAAGGACGGCACTGCGTACATTCTGGAAGCCAACCCGCGCGCCAGCCGTACGGTGCCGTTCGTGTCCAAGGCCGTCAACCACCCACTGGCCAAGAGTGCGGCGCGCATTGCCGTAGGGCACACGCTGGCGCAGATTGGCCTGACCGAAACGCCCACGCCGGACATGTACTCGGTCAAGGAGGTGCATCTGCCGTTCCTGAAATTTGCAGGCGTGGTGCCGGTGCTGGGGCCAGAAATGAAAAGCACGGGCGAGAGCATGGGCATAGACAGTGATCCCTACCGCGCCTTTTACCGCGCGCAGATTGGCGCGAAGAACTACCTGCCCACGCAAGGCACGGCGCTGGTGATGGGCGACGGGCTGGATGACGTGGCGAAAGCGCTGGAAGGGGCTGGTCTGAACGTCATTCGTGAGCAGACCGGTGACGAACTGCCCGCCCTGCTGATTGATACCACCGGCAGCCAGTTGCTGAGAACGGCCCTGGAACGCGGCGTGCCGATTGTCAGCACGAAAGAAGGGGCCGAGTGGACGGCCAAGGCGATTGCGGCGGTAAAGGGTGAGGTGCTGGGCGTTCAGAACTTGCAGGAGTGGGTTAACGCCTAAGCTGAATTCTAGAAAAGAGGGCGCCCTGTGGCGCTCTCTTTCGCTGTTGTAGGCATGATGGAACGGTACGCTAGCGCCACTGTGCCTCTCTTGCGCCTCCGCTTTTTCTTTGACACTGGCTCTGGCATCTGCCTGTGGGCGGGCGATGCGGCCACAGAGGAACGCTGTGGGCTGGCCGTCGAAGCCCAGGATCTCCCTCTGCCGCCCGAGGTGGTGGCCGAGGCCGAACGCCTCATTGACCTCTGGGATACCGGCATTGACTGGAACAATCCAGGCGAGCCATCCCCCTGGACAGCAGAGGATGAGCAGGACTTTCAGGCGCAGGCGGATGCGCTGTTGGGGCGGCTGCGGGCGGCATTGGGGCCAGATTTTGAGGTGGTGGACGAGCGATAATCCCACCCAGACAAAGAGACGGCGCGTCAAGCTGCCGTCTCCTTTTTCTTTGCTCCGTGTGCCCAGCGTTTTTACTGCACAGTGATGCGCGCGGTGGTTTTGGCGTAACGCGTAGAGAAGGTCACGACATACTCGCCTGCCTGGGACAGCCCTGGCACCGACATGGGGTAGCGGGCGCTGCCACCGGGGGCCAGCGTGACGGGCTGGATATACCGCGCGCAAAGTGTAGCGGCCGGGTCCATCAGAGTGATCGTGGCCCCAGTACGAACCGACTTGGCCGTGACTGCCACCGGGCACAGATTCATGTCAACCTGCTGCGACTGGGCCGAGGTATTCATTAAGGTCAGGACGGTGTCAATGTCCCCAGCTCGGGCGACCCGCACCGGCACACGCGCCGTTAACTGAAAATTCTGGGTGGTCTGGGCCGCCACTGGACTGGAGGCGGATGGAGCAGCGGTCAGAGAGGTCTGGCAGGCGGCAAGCAGAACTGGAACGGCAAGCAGAAGAAAACGAACAGGCTGCTGTTTTTTCATAACAAAGCTCCCTGGGCGCCGCTGTGTTCAGCAGGTCACGCCCCTGGCTGAGAAGACCCTGAGTTCATCAGGGCAGTGTCTGATTCGCTCAGTCCCCAGAGAAGCACTCGGCTCAACGAAGACTGACGTCAGGCTTCAACCCCCGTTCACCCTCCGTCAGCTTTCGGGTGTCAGGCTGCCCCCTATGCACAAGATTGTTCAAGCCTCTGCCCTCGCCCTGGCCTTGCTGGGCACCGCGCAAGCCGCCACCGCCGTCACGACCACCACGGCCAATCTGCGCCGCGCGCCTTCCATGTCAGGCCCAGTGGTGGCCGTGGTGCCCCAGGGCCGCCTGCTGACTGTGGCCTGTCAGGGAAACTGGTGCCGCACCACCTTCCAGGGGCGCGGCGGCTACATGGCCCGCACCCTGCTGCGCCCCGTCACCAACAGCGCGCCCTTGGCCGGTGAAGGCACCCGCTTCTTTGCCACCTGCCAGGCTATGCGCAGGGCGGGTGTCGCCCCACTGCGCATTGGCAACCCTGGCTACCGCGTGGCCCTGGACCCCAACCACAACGGCTGGGCCTGCGACGCAGGCGAACGGTAAAGCCAGCTCAAGACCGTGGGAAAACCCCTTCTCACGGCCCTGTCTGTTCTCTCTGCTGACAACTCTAGAGAGACAGGCGCATGACGCCCAGGCCGCCTTTCTTGGCGATATACATGGCCTGGTCGGCATACGAGAGCAGGTCGTCAGGGTCTGGCCGCTCCACGTGTGGCGGCACCTCCACCAGCCCCAGGCTGAGGCCCACCGAGCCGGGCCTGTCTGGAAAGGCGACCAGCAGCTCGGCACTCACCTGTTGCGCGCGCAGCAGGGCGTCTGGTCCAGTAAAGAGCAGCGTGAACTGATCGGCTTTCAGGCGGCCTGCTTGCTCGCCGCTGCGCAGCAGGCTCTGAGCCGTTTGGCCCACCCGGCGCAGCAGTGCGTCTCCGGCGGCGGGGCCATGCGTCGCATTCAGGGCCCCAAACTGGTGAAGGTCAAGCAGGCCCACCACCACCGGCGTCTGGGTAACGGCGGCCTCCTGCTGGGCCAGGAACACCGCGCGCATGAAGGCGCGGCGGGTGGCCAGGCCGGTCAAGTCGTCCCGGAGCGTCTGGTCGTACAGGCGGCGGGTCAGGCGGCGCAGGTGCAGCTCACTGGCCACCAGCTCGGCAAAATTGGACAGCGTGGTTCGGTCAGCGGCGGTGAAGGGGCGCGGCTCCTGGTCAATGACGCAGATGGTGCCCACCGCGTGCCCGGTCTCCGTGACCACCGGCGCACCTGCGTAAAAGCGGATATGAGGCTCGTGCGTGACACCGCGCATGTGGGCGGTGGCGTCCAGGCGGGCCGCGTCCTCAATCACCGTGACGCCCGGCTGCCCGATCACCAGGGCACAGATTGAATCCTGGCGCGGGTCCTCCGAGTGCCGGAAGCCCACTGTGGCCTTGAACCACTGCCGGTCCCGGTCAACCAGGGTAATGGAGCCGTAAGGCGCCGAGAAATGCTGCGCCGCCAACCCCATAATCCGGTCAAACTGCGGTTCGCGCGGCGTGTCAAGAAGCCTAAGGTCATGCAGGTCCGCCAGGCGCTCTTCCTCGCGGGGGTCCAGGGCAACAGCCATACGGCAGGATAGGGCGCGGGCGATGACGGTTTCCTGTCACTGCCCCCTTTTGCGCTGGCCTCTTTCCTTACTTGTACTGCGGCCAGGGCCAGGTTTTAAAGGTCACTTCCTGCCATTTGGGGTGCATGCCCTCGTCTTCTTGCAGGTTGACCAGTTTGCTCATGGCGCATTTCTGGTATTTCATCAGCAGGTCTTTTTTCTCGGGCGTCTTGAAGTCGCGGGTGGCCAGCACGCTCTGGACCGCCACAGTGGGCACACTGGCGGCGCCCAGGTTGGGATACAGCAGCTTGGCGCTGGTGTAGATGCCCTGCAAGCTGGGCGCGTAGGGCACTGGCACCAGATTCACGCCGCTCAGGTCCTTGACCCAGGTGGCCGGCTGCCCCACCACGGCCAGCACGGCGTCGGCCTGATTGCCCCTCAGGGCGGCAAAGGCGGCGTCGCGGTCTTTGACACTCAGGACGGTGTAGGGCACGCCCAGCTTGGCGCTCAGCACCTTGGCGGTCACCAGGCTGCCGCCCCAGGCGGCCACGCGCTTGCCCTTCAGGTTGGCAAAGGTGGCCACCCCCGTGGTCGTCACGCGGCCCAGCAGGTCGCGCTTTTGCACCGGCGGTTTGGCAAAGAGGTGAATTTCCTCGCTGTGCAGCGGCAGCAGGGCCTTGATGTTGTCCACACGGGTGTCGCCGTCAATCTGCTGCTTGGCCTTCAGCACATCACTCTGGACAAACGCCAGCGAGACCTCGTTACCCAGCAGCAGGTCAATATTTTCCAGGCTCCCGCTGGTGCCACGTTCTTTCAGGTAGGCGCTCTGGGTGCAGACCTTGCCGACGTTCTTGAACATGATGGAATAGGTGCCAGTCGAGCTGCCGGTCGCCACATTCAGTATGGTCGGCGTGGCCGCCTGGGCGAGAGGGATGGTGAGGAGCAGGGCGGTCAGGGCCAGTCGTTGCATGGGTCTCTCCGGGTTATTTGAGGTCGCCGTAGCCGCTGCCGCCGCTGGGGGTGGCCGGCACGGTTTCGGTGGGTGCACTGGGCGCTGGATCGGTCCCCACATTAGCGGTGGCCGAGCGATTCTGGTCCAAGGCAATCACCACGCCGCAGACCACCAGAATCAGGGCCAGCAGCCCGCCCAGGCGTGCCGCGCGGTTCATGCACTGCCCCGGCGCTGGCTCGTGTTTTCTTCACCAGCGGCCAGCGCCTGATCCAGCAGCGCGGCGTTGCGACCCGCGCGGCGAGCGATCTCAGACAGGGCGCTTTCGGTAACGTGGCGGTCCTCGGCACTGAGTTTGGCCTGTTGCAGGGCCGTGGCGACGTTGCCCTTGGCCTGCGCCAGCTGCGTGTCAATACGTGCCTTTTTAATCTGACGGTCAAACTCGGCCAGGTCGGCGCGCAGGTCGGTCAGGTGGGTCTGGGCGCGGGCAAAGGCGTCGCGGCTGACCTGCAAGTCGTTTTCCCAGCGGGCCACATCGGCCGCGTCCATATCGGCGCGGCTCTGGTCAATCAGGCGGCGAAAGTCTTCCAGATGCCCGTTGGCCTCCTGAAGCTGCCGCCCCTTGGCCTGAATCAGGCTTTCAAACTGCTTGCGCTGCACGATCAGGGTCTCCAGCGGCATGGCGCGCGCCACCCCCTCCTTGGCCCGCACCCGCCCGGCATTCAGCGCCAGCATCAGGGCCGGCATCAGGAACACCACGGCCAGCAGGGCCACCAGAAACGCGCCGATGGTTACGGTAGTCAGGGCCACGTTAAACACGGCAATGGCCGCGCCGCCCAGGGCCGCCAGCGCCAGCACGCCTCCGCCGGTCACCAGGGCAAGTTTGCCCGCTGTGACCGGCCGCTGCACCGGCGTCTGCGTGGAGGGGCGCAGTTCTATGACACTCTCGTCCCGGAAGGGCTGGCTCATACCCTCCTTATACGCCGAATTTGGGCCGGGCGTTGCGGCGCTGGCCGAGAACCGGCGACTTTACAGAGCGGCGCTGGGGTGCTACCTTTCCTGGGCCCGCAAACACGGGGCTGTGGCGCAGTTGGGAGCGCGTCTGAATGGCATTCAGAAGGTCAGGGGTTCGAATCCCCTCAGCTCCACCAGAACAGCAAGGCCCCTCCGGTTACAGGAAGGGGCCTTCTCGTTTCAGTCACGCCTCTGGTGGACTGAAAGGGGCGCCGCCACACTGCTGGCATGACCCAGCAGGCTTCTCTGTTCGTGACTGACCCCACCGCCGCCCGCGCCCTGCGGCAAGACCACACCCTGCTGGGCCTGTTCGTCTCGCCGCAGTCGCCCAGCGACCTGGCCCCGCGCCTGGGCATGGCCCCTAGCCTCGTCCATCACCACGCGCGGCGGCTGACGGACCTGGGCCTCCTGTTTGAACAGAGGCGCGAGGGCGGGCGCGTGTATTTTCAACTTGCAGCGCGGGAATTTCGGGTGCCCAGCAATCTGCTCCCGCCGGAGGATACGCAGGGCAACGGCACGGCTGACCTGCACGAGCTGAGTAAAGGCTTTTTGCGCGCCTACGGCCGCTCATGGGCTCAGCTGCACGACAGCGAGGAAGATGTGTATGGCTTTGGCGACGCCGAACATCCAGCCGCGCCCATGACGCCGCCGGATGCCCCCAGCCCAGAAGGCCACCCCACCCACCTGGACCGCCTGACCCTGCACCTGACACCAGCCCGGTATCAGCGCCTGGCCCGCGCCCTAAGTGCCCTGCTGGACGAGGCATCCGCCGAAGGCCACAGCGAGGGCGGCCAGCCCTGCACCCTGGCGGTCCTGGCCTACCGTGAAGTCCCTGGTCCCGCCCTCAGCCTCTCCCGTTCGATCAACAGTTTTCTGGGTGCACAACAGTAGGAAAGAGGCACGCCTGTCAGCGGCGTGCCTCTTCTTCCAAACTCTTCTTTACGCCGTAACGAGTTGCTCCCAGCCGAAGACCGCGCGGTCATCCACGGCCAGCGTTTCGTTGCCGGCCTTGATGGTCGCCGCCAGGGCCTTGGTTTCGGGGAATAGTTTGGCGAAGTAGAACCGGGCCGTCTGCACCTTGCTCAGGTAGAAGCCGTCCTTGTCCTGACCAGCGTCCACCTTATCGTGGGCGATCTTTGCCATCCGCGCCCACAGGTAGCCGTACACGACATGCCCGAAGAAGCGCAGGTAGTCCACCGCCGCTGCGTTCACCTCGTCGGCGCCGCCCTCCTGCATGGCCTTCTGACCGATCACCATGGTCAGGCTGCCGAGTTGCTGCGCGGCCTTGCCCAGTTGGGTCACATAGTCGCCAATGTGCTCGTCGCCCTCGTGCTCCTCGGCAAATTCTTGCAGGGTGCCGGCCAGCTTCTGGAGCTTCTTGCCGCCGTCCATCAGGACCTTGCGGCCCAGGAGGTCGAGGCTCTGAATGCCGTTGGTGCCCTCGTAAATCTGACCAATGCGGGCGTCGCGGACAAACTGTTCCATGCCCCATTCCTGAATGTAGCCGTGACCGCCGAAGACCTGCTGGCTCTGCACGGCCACGTTGAAGCCATTGTCGGTCATGAAGGCCTTGGCGATGGGGGTCAGCAGCGCCACCAGATCGGCGGCTTCCTTGCGCTTGGCTTCGTCGGGGTGGTGGTGTTCGGTGTCCAGGCTCAGGGCCAGCCACATGGCCATGGCGCGGCCCGCCTCGCTGTAGGCCTTGCCCGTCAGCAGCATGCGGCGCACGTCGGGGTGCACGAGAATCGGGTCGGCCTGCTCGCCGGGATTCACGCGAGGCTCGTGGCGCATCTGGGTGCGGTCCTTGGCATAAGCCAGCGCGTTCTGGTAGGCGACTTCGCCCAGGCCCAGACCCTGAAGGCCGGTGCCCAGGCGGGCCGCGTTCATCATGATGAACATGTGGTTCATGCCCTTGTTGATTTCGCCGACCAGCCAGCCCTTGGCACCGTCGAAGTTCAGCACGGCGGTGGCGTTACCGTTGATGCCCATCTTGTGCTCAATGGAGCCGCAGACCACGCCGTTGCGCTCGCCCAGGCGGCCGTCATCGCCCGGAATGTACTTGGGCACCAGGAACAGAGAGATGCCTTTGGTGCCTTCGGGGCTGCCGTCCAGGCGGGCCAGCACCAGATGCACGATGTTCTCGGCCATGTCGTGCTCACCGGCCGAGATAAAGATTTTGGTGCCCGTCACGCTGTAGGTGCCGTCGCCGTTGTCGCTGGCCTTGGTGCGGATGATGCCCAGGTCGGTGCCGGCGTGGGGCTCGGTGAGGCACATGGTGCCGGTCCACTCGCCGCTGACGATCTTGGGCAGGTACAGGTTTTTCAGCTCGTCGCTGCCTACGGCGTGCAGGGCCGAGTAAGCGCCGTGCGAGAGGCCGGGGTACATGGCCCAGGCCACGTTGGCGCTGTTCATCATCTCGACGAGCACGTTGCTGATCAGGTGGGGCATGCCCTGGCCGCCGTAATTCGGGTCGGCGTCCAGAGCGGACCAGCCGGCCTGGGTGTACTTCTTGTAGGCGGCCTTAAAGCCTGTGGGGGTCGTGACCTCGCTGTCGTCGTGGCGCACGCAGCCCTCCTGGTCGCCCACACGGTTCAGGGGCACCAGCTCGGTTTCCACAAACCGGGCAGCCTCGTCCAGCACCTGGCTCAGCAGGTCGGCGTCGGCAACCTCGTTGGCCGCGTAGTAGGGCATCTTGGCCAGTTCGGCAGGGGCGTCAAGCAGTTCGGTCATCAGGAACTTGATGTCGCGCAGCGGGGCTTTGTAGCTGGGCATGAGTACGGCCTCCTCGTGGGGTTTCGCCCCTGGGGGACGCCACCCGGCACTGTTAGTTGAACCGAGTATAAAACTTTTGGGGGCAAATGTCATGTGGTCTGAGCTGGAATTGACCGTCAGTGGTGACCTCTCGACAGGCCTTACTCGACCGCTTCAAGGGGGCTGAGGAGGCAGCCTAGGCCAGCGCTCTTACTCCAGGTGCATAATCAGTGCGGTCAGCTCTGCCCTGTTAAGTCGTGTGGGTGAGGGTTTTTCGGAGCTGCCGGCTGGGGTTGACCTGCGCTGCATACCGCGTTATGCTTTCTCTATCACCGCCGAAGAAGGCGGCTTTTTTATTTTCCGCGTGAAGTGGCCCCGCTTAGCTATGTTCGGGAATGCCGGAAGGTAGGCAGGCCAAGTTGTTGGCTCCGTGCTGGCAGTCCGACCAACCGGATTGCCGTCTCTGACGGACTTGCGGCACAGGCCGCTGGCCCGGCTGGGGTGAGGCACGGGTTTTTCGGGTATGGTGTGAGGAATCATGAACTACCCAAGCCTGGTCTGGCACCTCAAGCGCACGGAGCTGTTTGCCGACCTTGAACTTGCCGAACTGGAGCGTGTGGCGGCCAGCACGCCCTACCGCTCGTATGGGCCAGGCGAGGTCATCTACCGCATGGATGACCCAGCCGACGCGCTATATTTCGTGCGCAGCGGTCTGGTGAAAATCAGCAAACTGTTTCCCAACGGCAAGGAAGCCATCCTGGGCGTCATCGGCCAGCATGACACCTTCGGCGAACTGCTGCTGCAACCCGAGGAGCGCCGCCCCACCCAGGCCGAAGCCCTGGAGCGCACCACCCTGATCGTGCTGCCGCGCAGCGAGTTGCAAAAACTGCTGAGCAGCAAGCCTGACCTGGCCATGAAACTGATTCGCCTGATGGCGGCGCGGCTGTTCGAAGCCCAGGCCTGGACCGCCACCGTCAGTGCTTACAGCGCCCCCGAGCGCGTGGCCAGCCTGCTGTACCGCCTGGCACGCGAATTTGGCCGGCCTCACAGCCAGGGCGTGGAGCTGAACCTGAAGCTCAACCAGGAAGACATTGCCCGGATGGTGGGCGCCACCCGCGAAACAGTCAGTCATTCGCTGGGCAAGCTGAAGCAGGACGGCGCCATCGTGCGCGCCCGCACGCCCATTATCGTGCGGATGGACGCGCTGAAGCGGTACATCGAGCAGGGCAGCTAAGAGACTGGGTTCAGGGCCAAAGCGGTGAATGGACGCCGTCGTAAAGCGGCTTTCGCGGGTCAGAACGGCTCGCACACGTAACTTGCACCATTCCATCAAGCCTAAAGCTGAATGGTGGAAGCTGAGATGCTACATCAAAGCTACCGGCCAGACAACGTTTGCTGTCTACCCAGAGCAGCGTCCAGATTTCTGCCTGACACCATCCGCAGGCCTCTTCCACCGGGCCTGTTCACTGGCCCTGCGTGACGCAAGCAGAGTTTTCTATTACTCTGCTCTGTGTAGAACCAGCGCAGTGATTATGTCATCAACCCATTTCCAGAGAACCGCAGGAAGATGTCTTCGACCCTCTCTCCCAATAAGGAGAAATTCCATGAAACTTCTGCTGACTTCTGGCGGCGTCACCAATGCAAGTATCCACCGCGCACTCCTCGGCCTGCTGGGAAAACCCGTCGCCGAGGCCAGCGCCCTGTGTATTCCAACCGCGCAGTGGGGCCATCCGTGGTGCGGGCCTGCTTCGGCCCGGCGCTTCATTACGGACGGCAGCCCGGCGACCATGTGCGGCCTGGGCTGGAAATCGGTGGGCGTCCTCGAACTCACCGCGCTGCCCAGCGTCAGCCAGGACCGCTGGGTGCCGTGGGTCAAGGAGGCGGACGTGCTGCTGGTGGACGGTGGCGACGCGACCTATCTGGCCCACTGGATGCGGGCTTCTGGGCTAGCGGAATTGCTGCCTGCCCTCTCTGAAACCGTCTGGGTGGGCCTGAGTGCCGGCAGCATGGTGATGACGCCCCGCATTGGAAAGCTGTTCGTGG
Organism: Deinococcus arboris; assembly: GCF_009755355.1. Lineage (GTDB taxonomy): Bacteria > Deinococcota > Deinococci > Deinococcales > Deinococcaceae > Deinococcus > Deinococcus betulae. The sequence goes on from NZ_WQLB01000017.1 coordinate 52,906, forward strand.
AGTGGCCCGGCGCGCCAGATGACCGCACGCTGGGGCTGGTCAATTTCTCCATCTTTCCGCATCTGGACCACGAGATGATGCCCGGCAACACCCTGGCCGCCGCCGAGCAATGGGCGTCCAGCGTGGCGGGGCCGTGCTACGCCATTGACGATCAGACCGCCATTACCGTGGTGGACGGCACCGCTGAGGTGGTCTCTGAAGGGCACTGGAAGCTTCTGAGGGCCTGAGCGCAGAGAACGGAAGGCCTGTCAGCATCCAGACACACCTGGGCAACTGCAGTCCCCTGGCCGGAAGCAGCCGCCTACACTGCCCTATGCCCGCCATCCGTCCTGCCAGGCCAGAAGATGCCCGTGCCATTGCGGCCATTCATACCGACAGCTGGCGCGAAACCTACGCCGGGCTGATGCCTGAAGACTTTCTGGCGCGCATGACGGATGAGGCGCAGCGTGAGCGCCGGGCAGCTTTCTGGGCGCAGAACATTGCAGCTGGGCAGGACGTGGTCCTCGTGGCCGAGGAGGACGGTGAGGTCATCGCCTTCGCTTCAGCCGGAGCACCGCGCGACCACGATGGCTACGGTGCCGAACTGTTCACGCTGTACAGCCGCCGGGCCACGCAGGGGCAGGGCACCGGGCAGGCGCTGCTGCAGGCGGTGGCAGTTGCCCTTCAGGCACGCGGCGCCCAGAGCCTGGCCCTGTGGGTGCTGGACGTGAACCCTACCCGCCAGTGGTACGCCCGCCAGGGCGCGGCCGAGGCGGGCGAGAAAGCAGAGCCGATTGCCGGCGGCGAACTGCGGGAAATCCGCATGGGCTGGCCGGATCTCCGGGAGCTGGCGGCTGGTGAGGCCTGAACCGCTGTACACGCCAGACCAGTCTTGCCTGAGGTTGAAGGTTGCTCAGTCACCTCAGAGCGGATGAAGTGTCACAGAGCGCCCGTCACCTATCACCCTGGCATGGCTTTGAAGGGCAACAGTACACCTTCCAGCCCGCGAACCTCTACCCTCAACACTAGGCTTCACAGGCCACTCTCCTTTACCGCCGGAGTTTGCGCGCCGCCTCATCTGGGGTAATCTCGCCGCGCTCCAGACTGGCCAGCACCTCGGCCTGGGGGTCGGCCTGCTCGGGCTCGTAGCCGATGGCGCGCAGCAGGGTGTCAAAGCGGGCGCGCACGGTGGGATAACTCAGGCCTAAAACCCGCTCGACCTCCTTCAGGTTGCCCCGCACGCGGATGTACAGACGCAGAAACTCCAGATTTTCGGGCGACAGCACCGCAAATTCATTGAGTTCAAAGACCCCGCGCACTGTGACGTCGCTGGTGGGAAAACGCAGTTCGGTGACCAGCGGGGCTTCGGTCTCGTCGGGAAACGGCAGGGGCAGGGGGCGCATAAGGGTCATGGTTGATGGTTCCTGGTGGCGGGTCAAGTGGGGAAGCAGGGCGGGCTGGTGGTGGAGAGAACGGCTGTGTCCCTTCCACCACCAGCCCGCCGCCCCTTACTTCAGGGAAATATGCACTTCGTTGCCGTGCTTGTCCTCGGCCTCGATCAGGGGACCGGGGGCCGGGTTGGCCTCCAGCAGCAGTTGCAGGGTCTCCAGGCTAAAGCCGGCGGCTTCCAGGGCGGCGATGCCGTGCGGCGGAATCAGTTTGCCCAGGTGCGGGGCCAGACTGACCGGAATATTGGCCTTGTACTCGTCGCCGTGCTGGGACTCCACATGCACCCGCAGGATGCGGGATGAGGCCGAACTGTGGGGGCCGTGACTCCAGGAGCGGCTGCCCACACTGCGCTCGACCTCCTCGGCCACGCGGCCCACCATGTCTTCAATCTCGCCGGGCAGCCGGTCCAGAAAGCTGTCCAGACCGCGCGGGCGGGCGCCGCCAATAATCACCTGGGGGCGGCGCGGCGCCTGGGGTGGGCTGGGGGGCGCCGGCGGGGCTTCGCGCACACCGCGCAGCAGCATCAGGTGCTCGGCCACCTGGCCAGTGTCCAGTTCGGGGCGGGCCAGCAGGGCAGACACCAGTTCGCGGTCGGTGGCGGCCAGGGCCAGCTTGGGGCTCAGGGCGGCCAGCAGCGGCGCGGCGTCGTCCAGGGTCAGTTTCTCGGCGCGAATCAGGTCCAGGATGCGTTTAATCTTCTCTCTCATGGGCAGTCCCCCCGGGGAAACCAGGCAGCGCTCCGGCACGAGGCCGCCAGGTAGAGGCTCCGGCGCGCGTCATATTCGGCGCGCAGGGCCGCGCGGTGCTGTTGGCGGGCCAGCAGCGTCTCGGGCGCCGGCGCTGCTGTCAGCCTGGCCCACAGGGCCTGCAGGCCCAGCCGCAGGGTCAGCGGCGCCAGGGGCCGCGCTGCGGGCAGATGCAGGCGCATCACTGGGTCACCACCTTCAAGCTGCCGGCGGCCACTTTGCCGCTCAGGAAGGCCTCGCCGCCGCCCAGCTGCCCGCTGTGGCGGGTGTTGAGAAAGCCGCCCTGGCGGTGGGTGGGAAAGTCGGCCCGGAAATTGCCCACCGTCACGCTGGCGTCCAGGCGCACGCTGCTGCCTTCTTTCAGGCGCAGGGTGGCGTTGCCTGCGTTGACCTCGACGCGGTGGTCGCCGCCAGTGAGCACGCCGGCCCACTTGAGGTTGCCGCCATTGACGCTGGCGTTCAGGGTGCGGGCGCCGCGCAGCGAGAGGTTGCCGCCGTTCACGTTCAGGTGGGTGGGGCCGCTCAGTTCGGCGGCGGTCAGGTTGCCTCCGTTCACCTCAGCGCTCAGGCTGACGGCGCGGCCCATGCGGACGTTGCCGCCGTTGACCTCGGCGCGCATCTCGCCGGCGATGTCCGGCAGGGTCAGGTTGCCCCCGTTGACCTCGGCTTTGACGTGCCCCGGCACGAACGGCACCGTCAGGATGGCCTTCAGACTGCCGGTCTGGTGATGAGCCCCAGGCACGCGCGCCACCCGCCAGCCCTGCTCGGTCTCCTCCAGGGTCAGGCGACCTTCTTCACTGGCGCTGAGGTGTGGGGCCGTCAGCGAGGCGTCCTGCAACACCGTCAGGCTGTAGCCCTTGACCAGCAGGTGCAGCGACTGTCCTTCCTGAAGGGGTGGCAGCGCGGCTGGGTCGCCCCAGTCGGCCTGCGGCTCGGTGGCTGGCACCTCGCCTTCCAGTAAGCCCTGGGCCTCCTCGGCGGTGAGTTTGCCTTCGGCCACCAGACGCTGAACGTGCGAACGGAACTCGTCCTGCCCATGCTGTTCATTCATGCTCGTCTCCTTTGCAGATATAGAAACATGATTTTTATAGATTGTCAAACTTGAGTTTTTAATCTACTCCAGAGAGGGTGTTTGGGAGCTGTCTTCGGCCCTCTAAGGCGAGGTTTTACAGGACTCTTTGACAAATAGAAAGTGGAGTTTTCCAAAGGCCTCTTCCTCACCTCTCCCCTATGCTCTGGCTATGACGCTCCCCGACCTCACCCCGGCCCAGCGCACCGACCTTGAACTCCTGGCGCGCGGCAAGCAGGACAAGAGCCGCACCCTGCGTGACCTGAAACTGCCAGAAACGCCGCAGGCGGCCCACACCCTTCTGCTGCGCGCGGGGCTCTGGACTGAGGCGCGCACGCCCTATGCTGACCGCCTGGGCGCCGCCCTGAGCGCCCTGACCCTGGAGGTGCCGCCCTTTGTCCCAGCCGAGCGGCTGGACCTGACGCAGCTGGACGCCTACGCCATTGACGACGAGGGCAACCGCGACCCCGACGACGCTGTGGTTGCCGAGGCCCTGCCGGACGGAGGCACGCGCCTGTGGGTCCATGTGGCGGATGTCGCGGCGCTGGTGGCCCCCGACAGCGAGCTGGACCTGGAAGCCCGCGCGCGCGGCGCCACCCTGTACCTGCCGGACCGCACGGTAGGCATGCTGCCTGACGCCCTGGTGGAGCAGGCCGGGCTGGGCCTGCACCCCACCACGCCGGCCCTGAGCATCAGCCTGGACCTGGATGCAGACGGGAACGCCGACGCAGTGGACGTTCACCTGACGACCGTGCGGGTCTCCCGCCTGACCTATGACCAGGCGCAGGCGGCGCTGGACGCCGGGCAGGAACCGTTTGTCACGCTGGCCCGGCTGGCCGCGCAGAGCCGGGCGCTCCGGGAAAGCGAGGGCGCCCTGAGCATTGACCTGCCCGAAGTGCGCGTCAAGGCCAGCGAGGAAGGCGCGCAGGTCACGCCGCTGCCCAAGCCGCCCATGCGCGCGGTGGTGCAGGAGTGCATGACGCTGGCCGGCTGGGCCGCCGCCATCTACGCCGACGACCACGACCTGCCGCTGCCGTTTGCCACCCAGGACGCGCCGCACCGCGAGGTACGCGGCGAGACCCTGAATGCCCAGTGGGCGCGCCGCAAGACGCTGGCCCGCACCCGCTTTCAGCCGGCCCCCGGCCCCCACGCGGGCATGGGCCTGGACCTGTATGCCCAGGCCACCAGCCCCATGCGGCGCTATCTGGATCTGGTGGTGCATCAGCAGCTACGCGCCCACCTGACTGGGGGTTCTCCCCTGAGTGGCAAAGAGGTCGCCGCCCGCGTGGCCCAGGCCCAGATGAATGCCGACGCCACCCGCACGGCCGAGCGCCTGAGCCGCAAGCACCATACCCTGCGCTTTATAGCGGCGCAGCCTGAGCGGGTCTGGCCGGCGGTGGTCGTGGAGCGGCGCGGCCCTCAGGCGACCCTGCTGATTCCCGAACTCGCTTTCGACGTGGCCGTGAGCACCGCCACCCCAGCTGGTCAGGAGGTGCAGGTGCAGCTGACGGACGTGAATCTGCCGGACCTGAGTGTGCGCGCACGGGTGACCGGATGAGGGCCAGCAGAGGCATCCAATTCTCTGACCAGAAGGGGACAGATGACCCCACCTCTGTATAAAATCACACGCTCTGATTTCGCTAAGAACGAAAAAAGAGCGTGAGAGACGCACAATCTGGTACGGCAAACCTGATTCATCTTTCATTCATCTGCCTGCCGCTGTGGCTACACTGCCAGGTATGTCAGCAGCGAGTTCCATCACGAGCGACATCGTGTCCCTGCGCATGAGCCATTGCCGCGCCGAGCACGCCGCCCGCAGTGCCCAGTACCACCTCGCTGTGCTGCACTACCGCACCTGCCTGGAAGTCGCCGAATGCCGTGAAGACTGCCGCGCCGTAGAATTCTTTGCCCTGAAGCTGGCCCACTGCTACGACCGCATGGGCCTGGGTCAGAAGGCTGCCAGCTTCCGTGCGCTGGCCGACAGCAGTGAGCCGCCGCTGCTCGGCTGAGATCGGTTGAAGCCGACAGCACGGTTGTGGCCGTAGTCATAGCACGTCACCTGGAGCAAACGCTTTTTGGTGAGCAGGCCTTCTCAGGTCGCTCTCTGCCCCCTGCAGCCTCTTGCCGGGCTGTTTCCCTGAGTCCCGCCTTTGGCCGGAGGTCACCTGCGCGTCAGGTGCAGGGCGCACACTCTGGACCATGCGCGCTTTTCTGACAGCCCTGACCCTGCTGCTTCCGGCCTCTGCCCACGCCGCCACCCTCGACCTGCATCTGGGCCAGACCGGCCAGCTGGGGAGCCGCACCCTGACCCTCCTGCGGGTGCAGGATAGCCGCTGCCCTATCAACGCCCGCTGCGTGAGGGCTGGCGAACTCCAGGCCAGTGTCCTGGTGACCGAGGCGGGCCGGACACGGCTGCTGCGGCTTGTCTGGCCCGAACCGGGCAACCAGCCTGCCGTGACGGGGGTGCGTGTCAGCCGGGCGACAGATCTGCTGGCAGGGTCCGGGCCTAAAGAGCCGCTGGTGGTGACGTTCAGCGACGAGCCGGCCGGGCGTTGAGGGCCATCACGTCACTGGCCGCGCTCACCGGCCTGACCAATTAGTGAGCCCCGGCGTCAACATTTGCGCCCGAACGCCGCTCTATTTCACGACCTGAACCCCTTGCTCGGCCATGATCCAGAACCGCCCGGCGGCATCTGGCTGAACAAACAGAATGTTGGGGGCGGTGTATCCCCGGCTGAGGCTCTGGCGCTGCGCTGAAATTTGCACGAAAGCGCCTTTGACCTGATAGCTGACATTGAAGTAACGGTCTGGAGTTTCTGTCAGGGGGACGCTGACGGCCAGCTTTTTGTACTGCGCGCCGGTCAGTTCCAGGGTGCGGTTGCCTGTGGTGGCACTTTGCCGGGTGACGATAATGCGTGCGCTGTCGTGATAGAGGCTAGCAACACGCTTGCCGTCGTTGGCCGCATGGGCCGCCAGATACTCGGCGAAGAACGTCTTGGCGCCGGCCAGCAGCTGCGCGTCGCTGGGCTTGTTGGTCTGGGCACTGGCCCCGGTTAGAGCAGTTAGCAGAGAAAGGAGGAGCAGGCGCTTCATCTTCCCAGGCTAGCAGCGTGAGGGACGGAACGCCGCCCACTCTGGGCATTTACCCGCTTGATCTAGCACCGGCTGAACCAAGGGTCATCGGTGATTTAATGGCCCTCATGTCTGACGCTTCCCTCCCGCCCCAGGCCGACCCCACCCCGCGCGAACTGGGGTTTGCCATGCCCGCCGAGTGGGCGGTGCACGCCGCAACCTGGCTGAGCTGGCCTGCTGACGATGACCTGTGGTTTGGGCACCTGGACGCCGTGCGCGGCGAGTTTGCCGAACTGGTGCGGACCATCGCCCGCTTTGAGCCGGTGCAGTTGCTGGTGCGCGACGAGGAGAGCGAAACCGACGCGCACGCCCGCCTGACCGGCGCCGACGTGACCTACCACCGCGTGCCGCTGGACGACGTGTGGGTGCGTGACAACGGCCCCATCTTCGTGCAGCGGGGTGGGGACGTAGCCCTCACCGACTGGAAATTCAATTCATGGGGCGGCAAATTCAACTGGCACAACGACGACCGGGTGCCGGAATACGTGGCAGAGCAGCTGGGCACCCGCCGCTGGGCGCTGCCGTTTGTGCTGGAAGGCGGCGGCCTGGAGGTCAACGGCGCCGGGGTGGGCCTGACCACCCGCTCCTGCTTCCTGACCGACACGCGCAATCCTGGCCTGACCGAAGAGGGCTACGCCTTCTTGCTGGGCGACACCCTAGGCATTCAGAAGCTGCTGTGGCTGGACGGCGGCCTGGAGAATGACCACACCGACGGCCACATTGACACCATTACCCGCTTTACCGACGAGCGCACCATTGTGACCAGTGTCGAGAGCGACCCCCACGATCCCAACCACGCGGTGATGGGCAAAAATCTGGCCGACCTGCGCGCCATGACCGATCTGCAAGGTGAGCCTTTCCGGATCATTGAGCTGCCGCTGCCTGCCGACTATCTGGAGGGCGCCGAGGGCCGCCTGCCGCCCACCTACGCGAACTTTTATATCGGCAACGGCTTTGTGGCAGTGCCGCAGTACGGCGACCCCAACGACGCCCGCGCGCTGGAGATTCTGACGCCGCTGTTCCCTGGCCGCGAGGTGATTGGCCTGAGCAGCCGGGCGATTATCGAGGGCGGCGGCTCCTTTCACTGCGTGACCCAGCAGCAGCCAGCTGGGCAGGCGTGGCAGAGCGAATAGGTCAGTTCTCCCAGTGCCGCCGGCCCCACAGCGCCTCTGATTCGAGGATGTAAGCCCCACGCAGTTCCTCGACCAATTTGTACGGGCTAGGGATGAAATAAAACCAGGGCAGGCCAGCGCGCTCCAGAAGCGGCTCGCAGGGTTCGTACCAGTCGGTCTCTCCCTCGGGCGACCAGCGGCGGCAGAGGCCAAAGGAGAAGTCGCAAGTCGCCGCCTTCACCCTGGGCCTGGAAAGCAGGTCGGACAGCGCGGCCTCGCGGGACTCGAAGACCTGGCTGCCGCCCGGAGTCCCACCTGGGCCGACAAAGAAAAAGCAGAACTCGCCAGGGCAACACGACGAAAGGATTCCGCGGTATGGAGGCGCAGACGGTGCCCTTCCGGCTGTGCCGTAATGGAGCGGAATCCTTCGGTTCTCCCACTCACTCTGCTCGGATTTCACCGGGCAAAATGCCCGATTCAATCGGAGTCCATTCAGGTTTGACAGAAGGATGATGGAGAATGCCACTCTCTTCGCAGAAGGAGCATCATGACGGAACCTCTGGCATTCATTGACCTCGGGGACGGCTACAGCGCCCGCCCTGTCTCGCTGGACACCTACCGCGACGCCTGTGCGCGGCTGGAAGACCAGATTTTTGGCGGGAACTCGCTGTATGCCTTTGATCCACCTGTGCGCTCTGCCCCGCCGCTGGGCGAGACGTGGAACTGGGGCGTCTACCACGGCACTGAATTGGTGGGCTGGCACCATGCCCACGCCCGCGACGAGCGCACCGTCTACATGGCCGACACTGGCTTGCTGCCGGCACACCAGGGACGCGGCGTCTACACTCGCCTCCTGCCGCACCTGCTGGCCACCTTCCGTGAGGCTGGGTTTGCCTTGGTTCAAAGCGACCACCGCGCCACGAACACTGCGGTCCTGGTCCCCAAATTGCGCGCCGGGTTCCATCTACAGGGCCTGAATGCTTACGTCGGTGGTCTGAATGCCGCCCTGACCCTCTCTCTGGACGACGCCTATGCCGGCGCCATGCACGTGCGCAGCGGTTTCCGGGCGGCGCGGGGCGAGACGGCCCGGCGGCTGGGCCTGCCGGAGGTTCCGGCCGCGCCGGTCAGCGAGCCTCCCCTGTTGCCACTGCCGCTGGAAGCTGAGCCTGGCACGGACCTGGGCGGTGGGTACAGCCTGCATCGCGTCACGACAGACGTGTACCGCACAGTCTACGGACAGCTGGAAGCCTTCGCCTACAGCACGGTGTCCTTCGACTGGGCAGAGACATCTGAAGCGGCTCCGCCGCGTGGGCCACTGTGGGCGTGGCTGCTGGCGCGCAGCGGCGTGGTGGTCGGCTGGCAAGCCAGCCGCGCCTGGGACGCGCGCACGGCGTACATGGTCAACACGGCGCTGCTGCCCGCCCACCGGGGCCAGGGCGTGTACCGCCGCCTGCTGCCCGTGGTGATGGCCGCCCTCCACGCTGAGGGCTACCCCTTAATTCGCAGCCACCATCACCTGACAAACAACGCCGTCATCGTGCCCAAGCTACGCGCGGGCTTTCGCTTTCAGGGTCTACAGGTCGACGAACATGGCGTAATGGCCGTTCTCCTGCACAGCGCCGACCCGGTGTATCAGGCCTACATGGATGTGCGCAGCGGGCTCATAAGGCCTTGGGGCGAAGTGGCGCGGCGGCTGGGCCTGCCTGAAACATCAGAAGGCCGGGGCTAACACTGACGCCGGCCTTCTCTGGTGCCCAGTGACCAGGGACTAAACTTGCCCGCCTTTCCTGGGTGGCCGGTTTTTCGCACGTTTGATGGTCCCAATTTCGGCCGAACTGGTCAGCACGGTGCGGTACAGCGCCCACCACTCGCGGGCAGTATTCAGGTCGCGGGTCAACGTCTCAAAGCGGTAGTAAGCCGCCTCGCCGCTGGGCAGCACGAAAGTGGGGGTGCCAAACACCCCAACCTCGCGGGCGGCGTCCAGCTCGGCGCGCAGGTCGGCGCGGCGGGACTGATCGTCGGCCAGGTCAGCGGCGAAGCGCTCCAAGCCCAGCCCGGCGCTCTCAGCCGCCGCCTGAATGGCCGTTTCGTCCAGCGTCCCCTTGGCTTCGTGTACAGCCCGGTACAGGGCCAGGGTGAATGCCCAGTGGGCTTCTTCGCCTTGCTGAGCCGCCGCGTGCGAGGCCAGAAAGGCCCGCAGACTGCCCTGTTGGTACAGCGTGCCTTCTCCGTGCGGCTGCTCGGTCAGGCGCCAGGTCAGCTCGGCCGCGTTGTCGGCGTGATTGCCTTCTACCAGCGAGTAATGGCGCAGCCGAAAAGGCTCGCCCTCCGCGCGCAGGACTTCGGCCAGTTCGACCCCACGCCAGGCGTAGGGGCACAGGAAATCGAAATACAGGTCCGTCATGGAGGCACGGTAGCACCCTGACCCCACCGCTTTATGGTGTTTTTGGATACCAGCGCACTTGTAGCAGGGATAAAGCCAGAACAGGCAGGAGTGCCTCCCTAGACAAAGCCTTCCTCATGGAAGGAGCAGAGATATGGGGCCCGGGGAGAGGATGGTTGAGGTGGGCCAGCCGCTTGAATGGGCATGAGCGGAGTGCTGCACTGAACAAAAGCTGACGCACTCCACCCACTGAGGCTCCTCGCGCTGACCCCTGATAAGCCATTGTCCTCGCTATCCGAAGACCGTGACCGCAGACAGCTCTCCCGAAGACCTTTAGCTCTGCCCGTTGACCTTGTCCTAGCGCCCGACCTTGACCGTCAACAGACGCAAGACTGGAGGAAAGAGGCGGCGAGTCTCCTCGTTGAGGGCCGCCGCATCCTGCACGAACAGCAGCCGCACGGTGGTGCCGGCGGCGCCCACCTTAAAGGTGTACGTCACGTCAAAGCGCAGCATGTCCGGGCCGCGCTCGCCCAGGGCCACACGCTGCGTGTTCAGGAGGATCAGGGGAGAGGGCGGGCTGGCCGCTAGGGCCTGCCACACGCTCCAAGACAGTGGAGTATCCACCGTGTCTTCCAACAGGTGAACGCGCAGGGTATCGCCCGCTTGGACGTTCACGGTGGTCTGAGCTTGCCGCAGCGCCAACTGCACCACCCGCGCTGAGACGGGTGCGGCGCGCTCAGCGCCTCCAAAGGCCAGGGCGCCGCTGAACCCCGTTAGCAGCAGAGCGGCAGAGGCTAGGCGAACCGCAGGCGACGCAGGAGCCATACCCCACTCTAAGCCGCGCCGGAGTAGCGGCCCCCACTGGCGCACGCACCATTGCCCTGGCCCTTATCCGGTAGCGTAGACCCCATGAGCACCCCGGACACCGTGACCCTCGCCGTCGTGCAGATGCACGTCACCGATCAGCTGGACGACAATGTGGCGCGCGCCGAAGCCCATGTACGGGACGCCGCCCAGCAGGGCGCCCAGGTCATCTTGCTGCCGGAACTATTCGAGAACCTGTATTTCTGCCAGGTCGAGCGCGAGGACTACTTTGCTCTGGCCCACCCGCAGGAGGACCATCCCTTTATCGGCCGCTTTCAGAACCTGGCCCGCGAACTGGGCGTGGTGCTGCCGCTGTCCTACTTTGAGCGCGCTGGGCAGGCGCATTACAACAGCCTGGTCTGCATTGATGCCGACGGCCGCGTGCTGGGGAACTACCGCAAAACCCATATTCCGGACGGCCCCGGCTACGAGGAAAAGTATTACTTCAACCCCGGCGACACGGGCTTTAAGGTGTGGGACACCCGCTACGGGCGCGTGGGCGTAGGCATCTGCTGGGACCAGTGGTATCCCGAAACGGCGCGCGTGATGATGCTGCAGGGCGCCGACTTCCTGCTGTACCCCACCGCCATTGGCACCGAACCCGCCGAGGTCGAGACCCCCAACAGCCATCACATGTGGCAGCGGGCCATGGTCGGCCACGCCGTCAGCAACTCCAGCTACGTGGGCGCCGCCAACCGCATCGGCACCGAAACCGTAGGCGACCTGACCCAGAGTTACTACGGGCACTCATTTATCTCGGATTACACCGGCGAACTGGTCGCCGAATTTGGCGAGACCGAGGAAGGTCCGCTGCTGCACACTCTGAACCTGAAAGAAGCCCGCAGATTCCGCGCCGGCATGGGCTTTTTCCGGGACCGCCGCCCCGAGTTATACGGCCCGCTGCTGACCACCGACGGCGTGACGCGCCGGGGTTAAGCCTCACCGCCCCGGACCACCGGCGCCAGACCCAGCCGGTACAGGTAAGGGTCTGGGCCGGTTTTGTGCAGGTAGCGGGCCAGGACATCACTCAGTTCGGTTTGCAGGGCCTTGGCGTCCTCACGGGTCAGCTGCAGCAGGCCCCGGTTGGCCAGCAGCGCCGGCGCCTCGGGGCGCAGCAGGTCGCGCCAGTCGAAGGCATCGGTGCCCGGCGTGATGTCCGAGACCACCTCGTCGCCGTTCACGTACAGCCGCAGGCCGATGTCCTGACGGTCCTGCACCAGCGTCAGCCCGGCCTGCACCACCGCCCGCGCGAAGGCCTCCTGAAAGCTGTGTTCGTGCAGGCCAATCAGGTCTTCCAGGCGGCTGAGCGGCGTGCAGTGATAGGGGACCACGAAGGCCTGAGCGGCCGCGCGGTAGTGGCGAACGGGGCGGCCACGCCGCGCTTCTTGCCGGACCTCCTGCACCAGGCCTGCCGCCAACAAGCGGCGCACCCGGTGATGCACAGCGTTCAGAGGCTAGCCCAGCCCGGCCGCCAGCGCCGACACCGTCCATTCCCGGCGCATCAGGGCTTCCAGCACTGGCAAGTAGGTCAGGTCCAGCAGGAGTTTGACGGCGGCTGGAGCGGTGACTGGCTGGAAGGTGCGCACTATAAGCCGCAGGGTACGCCAGTTCTACTCGGCGCCAGGGCTTGTGGATCGAGTAGCGGCGGGCGCAGGCTAAACCCATGACTGCTTCTCTGCCCGCCGCTGCCCAGCAAGCTGTCGCTGACCTGTGGCATCCGCAGACGGTGCCCAACCCCTACCCCGCCTACGAACGGGTGCGGGCGCTCAGCGAAGGCGGCGTGCTGACCTCGGCGCTGACGGGCGGCCAGGGGGTGTTCATCACCAGTCACGCCGTGGCCAGCGCGGTGCTGCGTTCTCCGGCGGCGGTGACGGGCGCCGGGTTTGAGGGGGCCGTCGGGCTCTCGGACGGCCTGCACCTGCTCCAGCACATGATGCTGTTTCACAACGGCGCGTCGCACGCCCGGCTGCGGGGGCTGGTCTCGGCCGCCTTTACCCCGCGCGTGGTGGAGGAACAGCGCGACCTCGTGCGCGCCCTGATTGGGGAACTGCTGACCGGACTGCGCGCTCAGGGGCCGGAAGCCGACCTAGTAGAAGGCCTGGCTAATCCGCTGCCTGCGCGCGTGATTATGGGCATGCTGGGCCTGTCGGGCGAGGACGAGACCCGCTTTGTGCGCTGGTCGCAAAGCGTGGCTGACCTGCTGGGCAGTGCGGGCCAGTCTCCTGACCTGATGGCCCGCATTGACGCCGACGCCCGCGAGATGCGTGCGTACTTCCGCGATCTGGCCGACGACCTGCGCGCCCGCCCACAGCCGGGGCTGCTGTCGGCCCTGGCAGCGGTGGAAGGCGGCGGCGAGCGCCTGAGCGGCGACGAGCTGCTGTCCAACGCCGTGCTGCTGCTGACCGCCGGACACGAAACCACCAGCAACCTGATTCCCGGCGGCCTGCTGGAACTCGCGCGCCAGCCAGACGCCTGGGCTGCACTGACCGAGCAGCCCCGTCACCCCAATGTGGCCGACGAACTGTTGCGGGTGGTCTCGCCGGTACAGTTTGACGGCCGCCTGCTGACCGCGCCGCTGACGGTTGCCGGCCAGACCCTGCCGGGCGGCACCTACGCCTACTTACTGCTGGCCGCCGCCAACCGCGACCCCGAAGTCTTTCCCGAGCCGGGGCGCATCGACTGGACCCGGCCCAACAGCGCCCGTCACCTGGCCTTTGCGGCTGGCCCGCATTACTGCCTGGGGGCCAGCCTGGCGCGCCTGGAAATTACCGAGGTGTTTGCAGCGCTGGCCGGGCAGTTTCCGCAGATGCAGGTTGAGCCCGAGCCGCCGTTTAAGCCCAACCCTGGGCTGCGCGGCCCCGCCCGCTTGCGGGTACGTTTGGACGGCTAGGCGGCTGCCCCTAGCCCCTGACCAGAGGCGGCTCTGCTGGCCCGCTTTACGAGCGGCGTTCTAGCTTCACGTCAAAGCGGCGCCCCGACTTGCGCACATCCAGCGCAACTTGCCGGCTGCCGGCCGCAAAGACCCCAGTGGCGCGCTCGTCTCCATACTGCGCCTTGACAGGCTGATACCCCGCCGCGCGCAGGCGGTCCGCGTAGGCCGCGTACACCTCGCTCAGGCGGGCGTCCTTATCAAAACGCACCTGGGTCTGGCGGGCGGCGGGGTCCAGCGTGGGCAGGGTGCCCAGGTTGCGCCGCGTCACGGCATACTGCGCCGTGTCCGTGACCCAGCCCTGCACCGGCTTGACCACGATACTCAGGGCCTGGGCCAGCCCCTGCTGGCCTGTGACCTTCAGCGGCACCGCACCGCTCTGGCTGGCCCCCGCCTGCGCCAAGTCCTGCACGTTGAGGGGCGACGGGCTCGCCACGGCCAGTACGCGGTTGACCCCCTGAGGCAGCGTCAGCAGGAAGGGAGATTCGTCGCCCTTTTTGGGAAAGACGCGGGTGGTGTTGGCCTTGACGAAGTTGCCCTTGGCCTGCAGGCCGCCCCCCGCTAGCAGATTCACGCGGCCCTGCGGGTCAATGTTGAAGAGATACACGTAGGCGTCCTGATTGACGCGGGTGTAGAACTCCAAGTGATCGCTGGGCCCGTAGCTGGGCGTGCCGTTGCCCGAGGCGTCGCGGTTGGTCCGCACATTGACCTTCAGTGGGCCCTGCACCGGATTGACGATAATGCTCTGGGCGCTGAGCTGCGGGGCGGCGCTGGCCCACCCCAGCCCGGCCAGCAACAGCGAAATGGAAACTTTGAACAGTGTCATGTTCGGCAGGATGGAGGCCCGCCGTGACCACAATCTGACTGCCCGTTCAGCTGTTCTGAAGACTGGGCGGGGTAGTCCCTGGACCGCCGTTTCCCCTCCCCTACAGCCCGCCTCTGGGATTCACGTCCACCCGTACCCGCGCTTTCCAGGTGCGGGAATCGAGTACGCGCAGCAGTTCGCCCAGCCGGGCCTCGTTGCGGGCGCGCAGAAAGAGGTGATAGGGGTACACGCCGCGCAGCCGCGCCACTGGGCTGGGCGCCGGGCCCAGCACTTCCTGGGCGGTGGCGCCGGCGCCGTGCAGGGCCGCCGCCAGGTCCTGGGCGGCGGCCTGGGCGCGCGCGGCCTCACGGGCGCTGACCTCAATCTGGGCCAGGCGGGCGTGGGGCGGGTAGCCCAGGGCGGCGCGGGCCCGCTCCTCGGCGGCGGGGTAAGCCAGGACCCCCTGACCCTCGACCACGACCTTAAGGGCCGGGTGCTCGGCCTGAAAGGTCTGCACCACCAGCATGGGCGCGCGGGTGGGATGCCACTCCGTGAGCTGGCGCAGCAGGCGGTGGTAGCGCTCGGACGCCCGGAAATCGCTGACATTCAGCCAGGTGTCGGCCAGGGTCACGCCGATCAGGGCCAGGTTGGGGGGCGCCTCCTGGGACAGCAGCAGCTGGGTGCCCACCACCAGGCCGGGTTCGCCGCTCTGCAGCGGGGTCAGGTCGTCCTGGCGGTCTTTGTCCAGTCGGTAGACCGGAAAGCCGGGCAGCAGCTTACTGGCTTCCTGGGCGATCCATTCGGTGCCGGGGCCGCGCGCCTGCCACAGGCGGTCGCCGCAGCGGTCGCAGCGGTCGGGGATGGCCTCGTGGTAGCCGCACTGGTGGCAGGTGAGCTGCCGGGTCTGCTGGTGAAAGCGCAGCGGCACGTCGCAGTGGCGGCACTGCGGCGTGTGGTCACAGGTAGGGCAGCGCAGCAGGGCGCTGTAGCCGCGCCGGGGAGCCAGCAGCGCGGCCTGCCGGCCCCGCTCCTGCACCTGCCGCAGCAGCCGCGCCAGGTCGTGACTGAGGGGATAGCCCATGCCGCTGGTGGCCTTCAGGTGCACGCCCGACAGCGGGCCCAACTCGGGCTGCTCGGGGGGATTGGCGTAGTCCACCACATGCACGCGGGCGCGGGGCGGCGGCAGCACCGCGCCGGGATGCGGCACGCTCTCGGCGGCGGGGGCCGACCCTACATAAGCCAGCTGCGCCTGGTGCGCTGCCGCCATGCGCGCGGCCAGGTCGGGCAGAAACGCGCGGCTGCCGCTCAGGAGCTTGTGGGCGTCGCTGGCTTCTTCCAGCACTACTACTAACCCCAGGTGCTGTAGAGGGGCCGCCAGCGCGTGCCCACTGCCAACCACCAGCCGGGCCTCGCCCGCCCTCACCAGCCCCCAGGTGTGCTCGCGCTGGGCGTCATTCAGGCTGCCGCTGACTTGCACCGCCTGCGTGCCCGCGTGGGCCGCCAACCCTGACAATCCTTCCCAGGCGCGGCGCAGGGTGGCGTGGTCGGGGGCCAGCACCAACACGCCCTGCCCCTGAGCCAAGACGCCCAGCACCCGGGGGGCCAGCACGCCGTACCGGGCGGAGGCCCGGCCTCCATGCAGCCGCCACACGAGGGTCTGGGGCAGGCGATCAGGGGCGTCAGCAGGAACAGTGAGGGGCACGGCCTCTGGCAGGGTGGGCGGCGGCGCCGGGACCTCCACCGTATCGGCCCAGCCGCGCAGCGCCAGGGTGCCGGCCTGGGTCCCGGACAGCACCACGCCGTCTGCGCTGGCGCCATTGGCCCAGGCGGCGTAGGAATCGGCTGGGCCGTGCTCCCGCAGCCAGGTCCAGGCCTCGGGCGGCGGGGCCTCGATGCGCACATACGCGGCCCCACCGGCGTTCAGGGCCGCCGTGACCACGCTGTTGCTCAGGCCAGCCGCTCTGGCCCAGGCGCTCAGGGTCTCGGCGGGGCCGTGCTCGCGCAGCCAGGCGCAGGCCTGGGCCTGTTTGGGGGTCAGGTGCGGGGGCACCTCGGCCACCGCTTGAAGAACCGTCACGCTCCGCGAGGCGGGCGGCACCGCGTCCAGCGCGCGGGCCTCCACAACTGTTTTCAGGCGCGGCTGCGGCGTGAAGCGCTCGTCCAGCAGCCCCTGTTCGCGGATGGCGTCTAGCAGGACTGGGGCGAAGGCGGCGGCGTCGGTCCAGCGGGGGCCGGGGACTTTGCGGGCGAAGGGGCTGAGGTCCGCGTCCTCCACGGCCCGCACGAGGTGGGTCAAGGCGGCTTCCCAGCCCACGCCCAGCAGGTCACCCCAGACCAGCCCCGCCGGCAGCCGGGCGTCGCGCGCCCAGTCACTCAGGCCAGTCACGGTGGCGGGCGGCACCCAGGGGCCGGCAGGGTCATCCAGCACATGCACGGCCTCGCGCAGGCGGTGGGCGCCGCGCCCGTCCCCGGCGCCCACCACCAGCCCCACCATCAGGTCGCCGCGCCACGGCACCAGCACCCGGCAGCCCAGCGGCGCCGGCCCTGTCCAGCCGTGCAGCGGCGCAAAATCGCACGCCACGACCGGCAGATTCACGGCCACCAGCCACGAACCGGAAGAGGGAGCGGCGGCCGGGGTCACACAGATTAGGCTAGCGTGAAGCCGCCGCAGCGGCGGTAAGCCGGGCCCTTGACGGCGGGGTCACGGGGCCTCCGCAGAGGCGGACTTAACCTGGCCAGTGACCCCCGCGCACCAGCCCCGCTACCAGGGCCGCGATGTTCCAGGCGTCGTCCACGCCCCGGTGGTGACGGCCGTCCAGCGGCAGGCCCGCGTGGGCCAGTGCCTGCGCCATGCCGGGCCGTTTTTTCAGGCCGTGCGCCTCGGTGTAGACCCTCTTGGCGTTCGTATGGCGGGGGCTAAAGGGGTACGGCACCCTGGACGCGGTGCACTGCCCCTGAAATTGCTTGCGGTCGTAGTCACCCCAGCTGGCCCAGTGCCTGGAATCGGCATGGAACTCGCGGCGCAGGGTCTCGCAGGCCTCTCGGAAGCTTAGGCCTTCCGCCACCATCTCCGGCGTCAGGCCCGTCAGCTCGGTGCAGAAGGCGCCTACGGCCGAGCGCTCCGGCCGCACCAGCAAGGCGCGGCGCTCCACACGTTCCAGGGTGGTCAGGTCCAGCACGCACAGGCCCACTTCAATGATCTCGTTCACCTGGCCGGGCGGCGGTGGGCCAACCCAGCAGGTCGCCTCCACATCAATGACGTTCAGGAACATGACAGTTCGCCTAACCGAACCGCGACCACCCAGTCGCTGACGGCGCGGCGCACCTCTTCGGGCACGGTCCCAGGCAGCTGGGTCGTGGTCTGCGCGTCTTCCAGCAGGGCAACCAGCCGCTGGTGTTCGGCGTGGTAGATCTCCAGCGGAGCAGGCAAAGCCTCGGCTTCGTGCCCACTCCGCTTCAGGGCCAGCAGGTCGGTCAGGAATGGCAGGCGGGCGTCCTCATTCAGCCGCTCTAGATTGGCTTCTACTTCGCCGGTTTTCAGCAGATGGAGGCCCGTCAGCACCGTGCGGAAGGCGTACAGCAGCGGCTTGACGCGCGGCACAGCCTCTTTTTCCAGCAGGCGCCACTGATTGGCTGTAAAGCCCAGGTAGTGGTGGGCATGGTGGCGGGTCAGCACCCCCGGTGCCAGCGTCCGCAGCGCTGCGTGGGCAGGCGAGGTGTGAACGATCAGCGGCGAGAGCAACTGCTCCAGCACGTACCCGTTGCGCTTCAGCAACAAGCCCGCAAATTTGTGGGCGTCGTGGGTCACGAGGTCCAGTTCAACCGTGCCGTCGTCCTGGTCCAGCGCGTGGGTTTCGGCCTGGGCCTCTAGCCCCAGCACCTCGCGCACGCCCAGCACATGCACACCGCGCAGGTCCCAGTCGCTGTCGGCGCTGGGAAAGCCGTACAGGTGCGCGCCACTGACCGTGGCAAAGACCAGCGGCCAGGGGTGGTCGGCGGCGGCCGCCGTCAATTGGGAGGGAAAGGTCACAGTGTCCATGATTCTCCTTCCGGGCCCCGCAGGATGACCTCATGGGCCTCGGTGACGTCGGGAAAGTCCAGCGCGCGGAACTGGTCGGCCAGCACAGCCGCAGGCACTGGACGCTCGCGGGCCGCGTTGCGGGCGGCCGCCACTCGGGGCGGCGTCCAGGCCACCACAATGCGGGTTAGGGCACCGTAATCGCGGCCCAGCCCCAGCACCCCCGCGCGGCCGTCGCGGCGCAGGCTGGTGGCGTCCCAGATCACGTGGGCCTGGCGGCGCAGCCCAGCGCGCAGGGCCTCGCGGGCGGCCTGCATGACCTGGCCACTGACCTTGGCATCGTGGCGGCCCCCGCCCAGTTGCGCGCGGATGGTGTCCAGACTGACCACCTCGGCACCCGTAAACTCGGCGGCCAGACTGCTTTTGCCGCTGCCACTGGGGCCGCACAGCACAGTCAGCTGCGCAAAGCCGCGCCGGGCGGCGTCCTGTACCCGTGCCGCCGCTTCGTGGGGGTATGGATGAGGCCCGCCGTCCAGTCGGCCCAGCCGCGTCCGGTCGCCAGCGCCAGCAGGTTGGGGGAGGCCCCTGGCAGCAGGGCCGCCACCTCGGCCTGGAAGGTCGCCAGGGGGTTGGCCCCGTCCCACACGCCCAGGTCCTGCGCGGCCAGGTCCAGCAGGTCGGCCGTGTCCTCGCCGCGCGCCGCGTCGCCACTCAGGACCACGCGGCCACGGGCGTCGGCGCGGGCCAGCTGGGTCAGGGCCGGCAGCGGCACCCGCCGGGCCAGGGCCGGCACGCCCCGCGCCCAGTCCCCCTCCAGCGCCCGGTGCAGGCTGTGGTGTTCGGCGACCAGCGGCAGGACTTTTAGCAGCAGGTCGGGCGGCAAACCCGCGTCCAGCAGCCGGAACGACAGATAGTCCCGCCCGCGCCGCGCGTGCCGGGGCGAACGGATGCGAAGGGTACCGCTCTCGTCCTCTTCTTCACGGGTGGTCAGCGCCTTGCCCACATCGTGCAGGGCCGCGGCCAGGATGAGGGCCGCGCGGTCCTCACCCTGCAACCCCGCCGCGCCGGCCAAGTCGTGGGCGTGCTCCACCACTATGGCGCTGTGGGCCGCCACCGACCCTTCGGCGTGCCACTGGGGGTCCTGGGGCGTCGTGGGCAGGCGGGCCAGGAGAGGCACCTCGGGCGTCAGGGCCGCGCTGATGGTCTCGAAGCGCAGTGGCAGACCGCCGCGCAGCAGAGGCAGCAGTTCCGTCGCCGTGGCCATCAGGTCTCCAGCACCGCCTGAAAAGCCCGCAAGGTGGGCTGGCCCGGTTGCCGGTCATAGACCGCGAAGGTCACCTGCTCGAAAGCGCCCTGGGCTTCGGTCGCCAGCAGCTCCTGAAAGGCGGCCGCCACCCCCGCCGGGCTGTTCTGAAACACGCCGCAGCCCCAGGCGCCCAGCACCAACCGGGTCTGCCCCGTCAGGGCCGCCGCCCCCAGCACCAGCGCGGCGCGGCGGCGCAGCACTGGGAGAACCTCCGCCCGGCGCCCCGGTTCGTTCTGGGCCACGGCGCCGGCATTGGGGGCGGGGGCCGTCACGACGTTCACCAGCACGGGCTGGGGCAGCAGCGCCCCTTCATCGTCCCGGAACACCGGCACCTGGGGGCTATAGATCAGGTGGTCGGTGTACAGCGTGGACGGCTCGTGGCGGTTGGCGGCGTAGTAGCCCGCCACCTGCGGCTGGGTCAGCGACAAGTGCAGGGCGCTGCACCGGCAGAGGTCTTCTTCCTGCGACAGGCTGCCCTTCAGAAAGCCGCCGCCAGGGTTCCGCGCCGAAGCGAAGTTGAGAGCCATGACTTCGGCGCCCTGGGCCCGCAGGCGCCGGGCCGCTGCAAAGGTGGTCTCGCCCGTGACCTCAGTCTGGGTAGAAAACTGACCGCGCCGCTCGTGCAGGGCCGCCCGCAGCAGTGGAGCGTCGGCCGGACTGAACAGGCGGGTGCCCTCCAGCAGGGGGCGCAGGTCGGGGAGGCTCACCCGCTTCCCTCCCGCCAGGTATTCGCCCTGGTCCAGCAGGCGCAGCGTGTCCTGGGCCATCTGAACTCGGCCCGCACTGTTCATGCCTCCCCCTTCAAGCCGTTGGCCTCCATGGGTTTGTTCAGCCAGTGGGCGTCGGTCTGGACATGGCCACGCCGCACCCACTTGGCCACGCGCCGCCCGAACTCGGCGTAAGGCACCGCGCTGGTCACGCGCACCACGTAGCCTTCCATCTGGTCCGTGTCAATGGTCAGTGCCCGCAGCGCCGCCTCGTCCCACAGGCCCCGGTACAGTTCGCGCGGGGTGGGCAGCGACAGGCGCGCGGCCCAGGCCCGCACCTCGTCCCAGGGCCGTGAGACATTCTGGTCATCCCAGACCGAAAACAGGTAGAAGTAGCCGTCCAGCGCCTCGTAGCGCAGGCTGTGAACGGCGTAGACGTTCTCGCCGCACAGCCGCCAGCCGGGCGGAATCTCGTGCCCGATGCGGCCCCGCTCGGCCTTGACCCAGGTGCGCGACGGGTGGGGCCGCATGTCCAGGCTGCGGGCGTGCAGGTCGCCCCGGTAGAGGCTGGTGTTTTCGCCGTCCAGTTTCTCGGTCACCACGACCTCCTGCCCAGTCAGGCCAGAGAGGTCAGGAATGCGGCGGTCGTCGTTTTGCAGTCCGGGCGACCAGGGCAGGTGGGGGGTAGAGGGGTATTTGGTTCGCATCGGGGATCACTGAGGGGAAGGCTAACGGAGGAGCAAAGTCCCACGCATCGGCCAGAAATGAACCTGGGGCCAGGTGTTCTGGCCTACCAGTCCAGTGCCGCGCGCCGCGCCATCAGCAGCCACGCCTCTACCGCAGCCACGTCCGGTCCCTCTGGCAGGCGGGTCTGTGCGGCGGCCTGATCAAAGTCGCGCTGAAGGGCGGCCCGCCAGCGGTCAGCCTCGGGCCAGCCCATTTGCCCGGTTTTGACTGCCAGCAGGGTGTCCCGGTGTTCGGTCACGTCCACCAGCACCTCGCCGGTTCGCAGGGCGTGGGTCCCGCTGAGCAGCAGACGCAGCAGATGAACCGCGTGTTTCAGCCTTACCTCACCGTGCGTGCGCTGCTCATTGTCGAGGCGGCGAAACTGGGCCTTCACGTACTCGCCGTAGGTCTGCGCGATGCGGCGGCTCAGGAAGGCCCCTCTGATCTCCAGCAGAGCCTGGGCCACTGGCGTAACCGTCACCGGCAGGGGCGACGTCAGGACCTCCAGCACGTTGGGGTTGGCCTTCAGCGCCAGCAGCACGAATTTACGCGCCTCCCAGTACACCTCTTCTACACCTGTGCGGGCATATTCCAGCTGGGGCGGCGGGTCACTCAAGCCCCAGTGCAGCCGGGCGGGCGGCAGGTAAAAGCCGCGCAGGTCGGTGTCGGAGGTGTCTGTCGAGAGACCAAACGCCCGGCTGCCCATCACGCAGGCGTACTGCACGAAGGGGCACAGGGCTTCGTGGTCGGCTGGGGGAAGGTCGGTGCCTGTGACTTTCAGGTGAACGCGGTTGATCTTGACGAGCTGCCCGTCAACTTCCACCCCATAGACGCTGCCGGCCTGGGGCGAGTGGACAATGGTGCCGGCCGTCCCTGCTGGAAAGCCGCCCTGCGGCGTGTGGAGGGTAACGGCGGTGCCGGGCGGCAGGGGGCGACTCATGGGAGCAGAGTAGAGTTCCGCAGCCGGGCAGAGCATCCGCCAAAGCCCCAGTAACCGGGCACGCTGACCGCCTGCTACGCCCTACCTCTCTCAGCGTTCTGGTGTTCGGTAGGGCCCATTGGCCCGCGCCCTGGCGTTGTACCGCATGCTGAGGCTGCCCATTTCTGCAGACGCCCCCGACACCTTTGGCGCCCCTGGGGCCAACGCTCCGTCACCATCACCGACCCTGGCAGCACCACACTGGATGTCTTTGCCTGGTTGTAACGCGCGCCGCCGCCTATCCTCTCTTCTATGACCGGACTCGTGTGGCTGGCGCTGGACGGGGTGGGCCACCCGCAAGACGCGCCGCCAGGGTCGGTGTGGGACCAGGAGCTGCCCACCCTGCGCCCCCTGGTGGATGCGGGGCGGGCGGTGGACGCGGCGCTGGGCGTACCCGGCCTGCCGCAGTCGGGCACCGGGCAGACCTGCTGGCTGACCGGAGAAAACGCTGTGGCCCTGATGGGCGAGCATTTCGGGCCGCACCCCGGCCCCACTCTGCAAGCGCGGCTGCGTGAAGCCTCCCTGCCCGTGCGGCTGGTGCGCGCTGGGGGCCGGGCCGCCCTGGCCAATCACTACGTCCCCGCCTACCTGGAGGCCGCCGAAGCCGGGGGCCGGCGCAACCGCCTGGGCTGTTTTCCTTTCGCCTTCCGCGCCGCAGGCCTGCCCCTGAATCCGCCCGGCGTGCCCCTGGTGGGGCCGACCCTGGGCCTGAACTTCGCTGCGCCCTGGGGCGAGGTGACCCCGCTTCACGCCACCGCACACCTGGGCGAGGCGCTGGGCCAGGCCGCCGCCCACTTTGACCTGCTGGCCGTGGACCTATGGTTCGGTGACCTGCTGGGGCACGAAGGCCGCCCGGCCACCCCGCCCGAGGTGACCCAGGCAGGCCGGGCCTACCTGCGCCGGGTGGACGCCCTGCTGCGGGGCCTCCTGGAGACCAGCGCGCGGGTGGTGCTGAGCAGCGATCACGGCAACCTGGAAGACCTGCGCGTTAAGGCCCACACCACCGCGCGCGTGCCGTTTGCTGGAGTCGGGGTAGCGGCGGGCAGCGCCGAGACCATCGTTGACGGCGGACGGCGCCTGGCCCAGTGCGTGGGCCTGTCGCCCAGCCCTCTTTGAGTCAGGGCCTTTTCGGTCCAAAGTTATCCACAGGTTTATCCACAAGCACTGTGGACAAGCTGCGGCGAAGGGCTGTCCCTTCTGCCGAGAGCGATACTCTAGACCCTGTCACAGACAGGTTTTTCAAGGCAAAAAGCCCTGTGTTCCACGGCTTCCAAAGTTATCCACAGCCCCACGTTTCACTGTGGATAACTGGCCTGGGTGGACCGGGCCGCTTGCACAAAAGCCCGCACGGCGGCGGCATCTTTCAGACCAGGTCGGGCTTCCAGACGGCTTACGGCGTCCACCCCGGCCGGCCCCAGCACCCCGATGGCCTGCGCCACGTTCTCCGGCCCCAGTCCCCCCGCCAGCCAGGCCCCGGCCGGAAAATCGGCCTTCAGCGCGGCCCAGTCCAGGGGCACGCCGCCGCCCGGCTCGGGAGCGTCCAGCATCAGGGTGACGCGGGGGTCGGTCCTCCACATGTGGGCAGCCTGGGCCAATTCGGCGGGGCGCACCACACGCAGAACGGGATAATACGCGGCGACCCCTTCCACGTAAAGACTTGACAAAGGACCGTGCAGTTGCACGGCACTCAGGCGCGCGGCGTCGGCCACACGCAGCACCTCGTCCAGCCCCTGCCCCAAAAACACCCCCACGCGGGCCACGGTTGCGCCGACGCTCAGGCCCGCCTCGCGCGCGGCCTGGGGCGTGACCAGCCGCCTGCTGACCGGCGCGAAGATAAAGCCCAGGGCGTCGGCACCGGCATCGGCGGCCAGCACAGCGTCACGCACGCTGGTGGTGCCGCAGACCTTGACCTTCATTCGTCCCTGGCCTCCAGTTGGGCCACCCGCGCCTCCAGCGCGCGCACCTGGCGGGTCAACGCCAGCAGCAGCAGGGCGTAGTGGTCGTACAGCTTGGGGCGCTCCATGCGGGTCTCGCCGGACAGCCAGGCCGAGAGCAGCCCCTCGGCCTCCTGCAAGACCTCGGCGTCGGGCACGTCACGGTAGCTGCGGCTGCCCAGAATCTCGCGGGCGAAATTCAGTTCACGGTCACTCATGGCCCTATTCTTGCGCGTCTGCTTTCCCGGCCGTGAACGCGGCGCGGGCGGCCATCACGGCGGCGTAGTGGGCCTCGGCCCAGAGCCACACCGGGCAGAAGGCTTCACTGAGGCTCAGGCCCAGCGGGGTCAGGGTGTAATCCACCCTGGGCGGAATCACCGGATGAACCGTGCGGCTTAGCAGCCCGTCGTATTCCATCTGGCGCAGCGTCTTGGTCAGCATCTTCTGGCTGATGTCGCCCACACGCTCGCCCACCTGGCTAAAGCGCAGGGTGCCGTGTTCCTCAAGCACTTCCAGAATGAGCAGCGTCCACTTGTCGGCCACCCGGCCCATCATCTCGCGCACCAGGGCCTCTACCCCCGGCGAGGTCTGGGGCCAGGCTTCGCCCCGCACAGCTTCATGACTTTCCATAGGGAGACTATAGAACTTTCGGGTGCCTACTTTCCAAAAGAGAGTAAGAGGACTAGGGTACGGCAGGAGGTTTCAACCATGCAGAGCAACGGAAATACCATCCTCGTCACAGGCGGCAGCAGCGGCATTGGACTGGCCCTGGCGCTGGCCCTTCAGGCGCGCGGTAACACGGTGCTCGTGACCGGGCGCCGTCAGGCGCAGCTGAACGCCCTGACCGCCGCCCATCCTGGCCTGCACGCCTATCCGCTGGACATCACCGATCCGGCGGCCATTACGGCACTGGCCCGGCAGGTCACCGCTGACCACCCAGCGCTGAACGTGCTGATCAACAACGCCGGGATCATGGTGGCGGAGGACCTCCTCACCATGCCAGACACCGCCACCGCCGAGGCGACGGTCGAGACCAACCTGCTGGGCCCCATCCGGCTGACCCACGCCCTGCTGCCTCACCTGCTACGGCAGGCCCGTCCTGTGGTGGTCAACGTGACTTCCGGCCTGGCCTCGGTGCCGCTGGCGGCTACACCCACCTACAGCGCCACCAAGGCCGCGATGCACTCCTATACCCAGTCGCTGCGCTGGCAGCTGCGGCACACCGCCGCCCAGGTGATTGAACTGGCGCCGCCCCAGGTCGCCACCGAACTGATGCCCGGCGGCAGCACCCGCCCCACCGCCATGCCGCTGGACGAGTTCATCCACGAGACGCTGGCGCTGCTGGACGCCCAGCCGGGCGCCACCGAACTGCTGGTGGAGCGCGTCTTGCCACTGCGCCGCGCCGGGGCCAGCGGCACCTACGACGCGGTGTTTCAGGCCCTGAACAGCCGCCAGGGCTGACTCCGCCACCTGGCAGACGCCGGAGGGCTCGGCCGCATGCCAGCCTGAGGCATGTCCTCTTCTCCGCCGCGCCGCCTGACCACGCTGCACCTGCTGCTGACCGCGCCCGGCGACGACCGGGTGGCCCACCATACGCTCAGCGTGAACATGATGACCTATTACGGCGAACATGTCCCTGACGCGGCGCGGGCGGCCGGGGTGCAGGGCACGCTGGGCCGCCGCCTGGCCTTTACAGCTCAGAGCGAGGTGGAGGGAGTGCGGCGCAGCGAGTGCGTGTGGCACCTGCACAGCGCCGCGCCGCTGGGGACAGAAGCGAAGCGGCCCGCCGACCAACCTGACGCCCTGCGGCCCTGGGCTGAAGCCGCCCTCAGTGCCCACACCCCGGCCCGCGCGCCCTGGTTTCAGGCCGGCTGGCAGGAGGGCGCCCTGGCGTGGCTGGATGAGGAACTGGCCGCCCAGGGACTCACCCGCACCGCCGCGCCGCAGGTGCTGAAGCACTGGCAAATCAGCCTGCTGTGGCGGGTGCCTACAGACAGGGGGAAGGTGTATTTCAAGGCCGTACCCTCCTTCTTTGCCCGCGAAGTCAGCGCCACCCCGGTCCTGGCGCGCGAGATACCCGGCGCAGCGCCCGCGGTACTGGCCGCCGACCAGGAACGTGGGTTTTTACTGCTGGCCGACAGTGGCGAGGCAGAACCGGGTGACCTGACGGGCGTGATGCAGCATCTGGCTGCGGTGCAGCGGGCCAGTCTGCCGCTGCTGCCCGCGCTGGAACTGCGAGACCGGGGGCCGGCGTACCTGCGGGCCTGGCTGCCGCGCCTGCTGAGCGATGAAACGTTGCTGACTGGTCAGGACGGCGGGTTCACGCCGCAGGAGGCCGCCCTGCTGCGCACGCGCCAGGCCGAACTGGACGCGGCGCTGGTTCATCTGGCCGCCAGCCCGCTGCCGCTGACCCTGGGCCACGGTGACCTGCACAGCGGCAACGTGACGGCCCAGGACGCTCAGGTGACCCTGCTGGACTGGTCAGACATCTGCCGGACACACCCCTTCCTGGACGCTAACCCGGCCTATCTGGCCCCGCCGGGCACACCGTCCGAGGTGCTGGACGCGGCGCGCGATGCCTACCTGAGCGCCTGGACTGACCACCTGCCCTTGCCAGAGCTGCGCGCCTTGCACGCCGACGCCCTGCTGGCCGGCGAATTGCTGCGGGCGCTGGGCTACGTGGACGGCATTCAAGAGGCCGTGGAGGACAAGTCCGAGTGGGCAGGCGCCCACCTTCATCATCTGCGCCGCCTGCTGCCGGCACAAGCAACCGCCCCCAGCAGCTAGCCGGGGGCGGAGGAAATGACAGATCGGCGTTACTTCAGGCCCAGGGTGCAGGTGCCGGCGCCCGTGCCCTTGTCGTCGGCGTTCTTGTGGGTGGTGGCCGAGCCGCGCACGGTGGCGCCGCTCAGGCCGGCGCGCTCGGTGGAGCAGACCAGAAAGGTCTTGTCGCTGCGCTGCACAATCAGGAAGAGTTCGCCGTCGGCGTAGTCCAGAATCGCGCTGCTCGACTCGCTGCCGCGCGTGGCGGTGCCGTCAAACCCCCCTTCTGAATTGGCTTTGCTCAGCGCCACGTTGTAGGTGCCTACCGAGGTGAACGTGGCGGTCCAGGTCTGGCCGGCTTTCAGGCTGGGGGGCCAGGCCAGGGCCGCGCCGCCCGCCGAAGCCGCGCCCGTGGTGGCCGAGGCGCTGGTGCCTGCCGTCTTGGCTTTCAGGCTGACCACGCAGTCGCCGGCGCGGGTGCCGTCCGATTCCAGGTCCTTGAAGGCGTACACCGCGCCTTTCCAGTCGCTGCTGCTCACCCCGCCCGGCTCCACGATGCAGCTGGTAAACGCCTTGCCGTCGCGCGTCCACTCGACCCAGACCTCGTTGTCGTCCTCGTCGTAGTAAAAAAACGCGGTCTGACTCTGCGAGCCGCTGCGGGCGGTGCCCTTCAGGCCGCCGTCTTTGAGCAGTTCGGTCAGGTCCAGGGTCCAGGTGCCGGCGCCCGCGCTGCCCGTCACGCGCACGGTGCCGGCCACGCTGTTGCGCCCCGTGGCCAGGGTGGGGGGCCACAGCCCAGCCGCCCCCGAGCTGACGTTCGTGGTGGCGGTCACGGCCGCGCTGCCACTCTTTTTGACCACGAAACCGGTGACGTTGGGCGTAACCAGTCCCCAGGCCACCGCCAGCGGGCGCATAAAAGCGGTACGCGAGTTGCCGCCGCCCGCCAGGCCCGCCGAATGCACGCCAATCAGGGCGCCGCTCTCGTCGTACACGCCGCCGCCGGAATTGCCGGGCCCGGTCTGGGCATCGTGCTTGATCCACTGCCGGCCACTGCTTTCCAGGTCGTCCCCCGTAAAGCCGCCCACCGACCCGCGCGAGAACGAGATGGTGTAGCCGCCCGTGCCCTGAAAGCCGAAGACAAAGATGTCGTCGCCAATGATCAGGCTGTTGGAATCACCCAGTTCTACAGAGGGCAGGTTCAGGCGGCCCACGGGCTTCTCGTCCTTGTCTTCCACGATTTGCACGATGGCCAGGTCGAGGTTGGGGTCACCGGCCACGACTTTCCCCCAGTAGGTGAACTCCGGTTCGCGGTCCACAAAGCGGATGGTCCGCACCTGAATCCAGGGAGACAGCACGCGGGTTTCGGGGTCCCCGACCACGTGGTAGTTGGTCAGGATGTACCCCTGAGGGCTGATGATGGAGCCCGACCCACGCGAACCGTCTAGATCGCCGTTCTGGTCGGTCGGCAGCAGCATCACGGTGGCCTGGATGATGCGCTCCCGAATATCCTTGGGCAGCGCCTGCGCGCCCCCCCAGCACCACAGCAGCAGGCCGCACAGCCAGGCCAGGACCCCAATGTTTCTCATGCTCTATTTAAGCGCGCGGTCAGTCAGCCTGTCTAGTAGACAAAAGGCGGAGATTGACTGCTGAGGCCGGAGAAAAAAGGGGGTACACCCTCCGGGTGTAGGTGGGTGGGGATCAGCCGTTCGGGTGCCCAGGAGCCAGGGCTGACCCTGAAGCCGAGCGCTCTACATGAATCTGCGCCGCCACCCCCAGCGCCAGGGTCAGGGTGTGGTCGGTGGCCCACACCGTCAGGGTGCCCAGGGCCGTGTCCACGCTGTCCACGCGCAGCGGGGCGCCGGGGGTCAGACCGGCGGCCATCAGGGCGCGCAGCTGCGCGGCGTCGTCGTCGGGAATGCGGGCCACGATGGCGGCGTCACCGGAGGCCAGCTGCGACAGGCGCCGCTGGGGCTGGGCCGGCAGTTCGCCGTCCACGGTGGGAATGGGGTCGCCGTGTGGGTCGTGGGTGGGGTCGCCCAGCCAGGCCGCGATGCGGGCTTCTAGCCGCTCAGAGAGGGCGTGTTCCAGCCGCTCGGCTTCCTCGTGAACCTCGTCCAGCGGCACCCCCAGCGCGCGGTGCAGAAACAGTTCCAGCAGGCGGTGGTGGCGCAGCACCTCCAGCGCGACCCGCTCGCCCTCGGCCGTGAGCTGGGCGCCCTGGTACGGCGCGTGCGAGACCAGGCCCTGCTCGGCCAGCTTGCGCAGCATGCCCGTCACGCTGGCCGGCGCCACCTCCAGCGCCGTGGCCAGCGCCTGCGTGTTCACCTTGCCGGCCTGGCCCAGCACATACAGATGTTTCAGGTAATCCTCCGCAGAGCGGGAGAGGGGACGGCCGGTCATAGGGTCAGTGTAGCGGGGGCCAGTCTGGCCGGGCGAAGGTGCTGTTCGGGGCCGCGCGCCCTCCTGACCGGTACAGACCGCCTAGCTGCCGTCAGGTCCCACTTTAGGGGGATGGCGGCTCTGTAGGGCCGCCGTAGGGTGCCTCCTATATGGTCCGCCTGCGCCCAGTCGCCCGCACGCTCCTGGGGCCACCGCTGCTGCTCGGAACGTTGGTGGCCGCGCTGGCGGTCAGTCTGGCCTGGCCCAGGTCACCCAGCCCGGCCCTGTGGTCTGACCCGCACACCTGGGGCGGCCACCTGCCTGTCGCTGGTCAGCGGGTTGTCATCCCGCCTGGCCAGCGCGTCGTGCTAGATATCAGCCCGCCGCCATTGGACGACTTGGACATACAGGGCGAACTGCTGGTTCAAGACGGAGCTGGGGCACTTACGCTGCGGGCCGCAACTATTCAGGTTGGCGGGCGGTGGCAGGCCGGCGAAGCCGCACGGCCCCTCAGGCGCCGCTTGACGGTCATTCTGGGCTCGGGTGGGCGCGTTGCTGCCGCGACCAACGGCCTGGTGACGGTGCCGGCCGGGGGAACTCTTGAACTCTGGGGGCTAAGGCCCAGCCGCTGGACCCATCTGACGCGCTCGGTGCGGGCCGGCAGCCGCACCCTGCAGCTGGCCACGCCCGTCAACTGGCCGGTGGGCACGGTGCTGACCCTGGCCCCCACCGGGTTTGACCTGATGGAAGCCGAACGGGTCCAGGTCGCGGCGCGCTCGCCCGACGGCCGGCAGCTTACCCTCCAGGCGCCCCTGCGCTTCCCCCATTTTGGCCAGGTTACACGCGGCGTGGACGAGCGGGCCGAGGTGGGGGCCCTGACCCGCACCATTTCGCTGACCAGCGCTGCGGCGGCGCGCCGGGCCCAGCTGGGTGGCGGCGTGATGGTGCTGGCGGGCGGCACCCTCAGGGCCAGCGGCGTGGCGTTCAGCGGTCTGGGCCGCGCCGGCCAGAAAGGCTTTTATCCCGTTCACTTTCACCGCGCTGGTGAGCAGGGGCAGTCTTTTGTCGAGGACTCCAGCTTCCACGGGAACTTCAACCGGTGCCTGACCCTGCACGGCACCCAGCACGCGCGCGTTGAGGGCAACGTGACTTTTGATGCCGTTGGCCACTGCTTCTTTTTAGAAGACGGCACCGAGACCGGCAATCAGCTGCTGGGCAACCTGGCGGTTCAGACACGCGGCGCGCCGCCTGAAACTGCGATTCTGGAGACAGATAGGGTGGCGGCGGCCTACTGGATCACCAACCCTGACAATGTCCTGAGGGGCAATGTGGCGGCGGGCGCCGAACACTCGGGGTTCTGGTACTCCTTGCCTCCCGAACCTCAGGGCGACGGCGTGACCGCTGCAGAGCAGCAGACCATTCGGCCCCGGCGCACGAATCTGGGGGTCTTTCAGGACAATGTGGCCCATTCGACTGGGCACACCGGGCTGTTCGTGGACAACCTGCGCAATCCTCCGGGCGTGCTGGAAGCGCCCAACTACAGCCCCGCGCGCCGGGCCGAGTTTCAGGGGCTGACCGCCTACAAAAATCGCCGGCGCGGCGCCTGGCTCAGGGGCACCAATTTGCGCCTCAGCGGCGTCCGGCTGGCGGACAACGCGATTGGGGTGACCTTTGCGGCCGCCGACACGGACCTGGTGGGCGGCGTGGTGGTCGGAGAAAGCCAGAACCTTACCGGCCCTCCCAAACCGCAGGAACCTCACTTTCCTCTGCGGGGCTTCGAGTTCTACGACGGGCCCGTGACGGTTCAGGACATCCACTTTACCCAGTTCGTTCCGACACCCACGCGGCCTGCAGCGGCGCTGGGGGCACTGCAATTCAGTCCCTTCTTCTTTCATCCAGCCAGCCGGGCCGCGCGGCTGCAGTTCTCGAACGCGCAGCCTGTTTACCTGGCCTCCAGGGCCCTGCCCACCCCCGAAGACGCCGGCGCAGACGGCTACCGCAGCGCGGCCTTTCTGGATATGGACGGCTCGGTGACGGGACAGGCGGGCGCCTCGGTGCTTCTCGCCACGCCGTTTCTGACCAACACCAGCGCCTGTCAGGCGCGGCCGACCTGGGGGGCCGTGAGCTGCGCCGGTTCGCCAGTGAGTCTGTTCGTCGTCAACATGGACGCGGCGCCGCAAGCCTTTGGGCCCGTCAAGCTCCGCCGGGAGGACGGCGCCCACATGATGCTGCGGGGCAATCCCCGCGAAGGACCCAACCGCGCCTTTCAAACCAACCTCTGGGCCGACCACACCTACGCCCTGACGCCCGCAACCTGGCCGGGGCATGTGCGGCTGGCCGCCCACCACCTGGCCGCATGGCAGGTCCTCCGACTGACCCTCAGGACCCGGCGGCCGGCCCGGATAGACCTGGCGCCTGGCAGCAAGGCCAGCTGGAGTGCTGGGCAGCTTCGCCTGGAGTTCCGAGCGCCGCCCGCCGGAGCAAAGGCGGCCGTGGTGGACCTATGGTTGTGAGGCGCTGGCGCGCGTTGCTGGCCACTGGAGCGGTCCTGCTGCTGAGCCTGACCCCAATGGCCAGAACCGGGGTGCCCACGCCCGCCACACTTGACCTGGTGGGACCGGCCGCGCAGCAGCGGCTCCACCTCTCCGCCGCCGCGTCCCTGCGCCTTCGCAGCAACGGTTTTGTCAGCATGGCGTTCGTGGCCCTAACCATCAGGCACACACCTGGCTCTATAGAGGCGGAGGAGGCCCTGGCTGTTCAGGCGGTGAACGCCGCCTATCAGGTCTTTCCAGACCTGGCCGAGGTCGACGTGGCCCTCTTTGAAGCGGGTCAATACCTGGGCTTTGCCTCCCGCGCGGCACCTCCCCTCCTTACCCTCTCGGTGCCGGCCCAGCAACGCCCAATCTTCGCCTGGGCCCTGAGGCGCGGCACTTACCCGCGGGTGTGGCCAGCCCACGCCCCCGACCTGATGGCTCCAGCCCCTATTGCGCCGCTCCCAACCAGGCGGCCAATCTGGCGCGGCGCCGGGACCACCCAGGCCGCCGCACTGACCTTTGATGACGCCCCGCACCCGCTGTACACCCCCCTGCTGCTGGACCTGCTGCGCCGCTATGGCGTGCCCGCCACCTTCTTTGTCATTGGTCAGAATGCAGAGCACTACCCATATTTCGTGCGCGACATGGTGAAGGCCGGGCACCAGGTAGGCAACCACACCTATTCTCACGCGCTGCTGAAGACCCTGACCGCAGGAGAAGTCCGCTCGGAGCTGGCGCGGACATCCGGGCTGCTCAGGCACCTGACCGGTCAGGACATCACGGCCTTCCGGCCCCCCGGCGGCGGACTGAATGCCGCTGTGCTGGGCGCCGCCGCTGCGCAGGGGCTCAGGACAGTCATGTGGAGCCACGACGCCGGCGACTACCTGAAGGCAGACGCCCAGAGCCTGCAAAAAGCGTTCGCGCACCACCTGCACCCCGGCCAAATCACGCTGCTGCACGACAAAGTCGACAGCACCCTGGGCGCCCTTCCGGCCATGATTCAGGCCGCGCAGGCCAGGGGGTATGCCTTGCGAACGGTCGACGGCCTGCTCAGCCCCGAGCCGGCACGGAGGCTTGCAGGCCACCACCCTGCACCGGCGGCGCCGTAGGGTCAGAGGAAGACCGTTTTTTCCCTGCACCGGGCACCGGGCGGGCCAGAGGGAACTTTTGCGGCCGCTGCTCCCTCTAACATTTGAGGTGCCCTTGAATGACCCCTACGCCCCCCTGCCAGACCGCGACCTGGTCCGCCTCGCCCTGCGCGACGAGGCCGCGTTCGAGGCGCTCGTGAAGCGCCACGCGGCGGGCATTCACCGCCTGGCGGCCAGCCTGGTGGGGCCTGGCGCCGCCGATGACGTGGTGCAGGAGGTCTTGATCAGCCTGCACCGGTCCCTGAAGACCTTCCGGGGGGAGGCGCAGTTCAGCACCTGGCTGCACCGCGTGACCCTGAACGTCTGTTACGGCGCCCTCAAAGCCCGGCCTACTGTGCCGCTCGAAGGCCAGCCCGAGCCACACGCCCCGCACGACCCCGCCCGCAGCGGCGAGCAGGCTCAGGTCCGCGAGCGCCTGGCCGCCGCCCTGGCCCAGCTGCCGCGTGATCAGCGCGAAGCGATTGCCCTGCGCGAACTCTCGGGCCTGGACTACGCCGAGATTGCCCAGGTGACCGGCGCCGAGCTGGGCACCGTCAAGAGCCGCATTGCCCGCGCCCGCACTGCCCTGCGCGCGTGGCTGACCAACGCCGGAGTGACCCCATGACCCGTCCTGACGACCTGGAAACCCTCTTTGCCCAGGCGCGCACCCTCTCGCCTGCCGATGAGGGCGCCGCCGAGCGCTTCCTGACCCGTTTCCGGGCGGTGGCCGCGCCGCGCCGGCCCCGCCCCGCCGCCTGGTGGCCCACCCTGCTGGCCTCGGCCGCCGTGGTGGCGGGACTGCTGACCCTGCGCCCGGCCCCGGACCTGCCGGCCAGCGCCGCCTACGACGCCTACCAGAGCGCCTGGGGAGAGGGCTGGTGAGGCGCGCCCTGGCCCTGCTGACCCTGCTGGGGAGCGCCGCCCAGGCGGCCGACATAGACGACGTTCTGAACGCCCTGAAACGCGCCCGCACCCTGGCGGCGCGCGGCCAGGCCGAGGTCACGGTGCTGTTTCCACCGCGCGAGATGCCGACCCGCCGCGCCGCCGCCCTGCCTGCCCTGACCGTGCGCCCGGCGCTGGTGCAGCAGAACTTCGCGGTCACGCGCCTGGGCGCCGCAGCGGTGGCGGGCCGCCCGGCGGTCCTGTTCGAGCTGATCCCCAAGGTCGGCCAGGCCGCCCGCTGGCGCCTGTGGGTGGATGAAGTCTGGAAGGTGCCCCTGGCCTTCGAGGAGCGCAGTGCGGGCGGCGACCTGGCCCGGCGCGCCGTGTTCACGAAGGTGGGGGCAACCCTCACCCGGCAGGCCCTGGCTCAGCCCCCACTGCCGGGCGGTCTGGCCGATGCCCTGGCCCGCGCCCTGCCGGGCCTGCGCCTGCCGCCTGGGTTCGTGCCGTCTGGCATCGGCGCCCGTCCCGCTGGGCGCGAGGTCACGCTGACCGACGGCCTGAACACCCTGACCCTAGTGGTGGCGCGCCGGAACGTCAAGGCGGCGCCGGGAGTGGCCTCACGGCGGGTGGGCGGCGCCTACGTGTGGCTGGTGGGCAACCTCCCGCACAATGAACTGAACGCCGCCCTGGCCGGTATCCGCCGCGCCGACCAGGCCCCGCTGGGAACTTTTTAGGCTGCTCCGTCCTCTCATCCATAAATCCCCCTTTTCAGGAGTCCCCATGACCCTCTCTCCCCTTTCCCGCAAACTGACCGCCGAGGACGCCGCGCACTTTCTGCGCCGCACCGCGTTCGGCGCCACCGACGCCCAGATTCGCGCCCTGGCAGGCAAAGACGCCCGCAGCGTGGCCAGGGCGGCCCTGGCCTTTGACCAGAGCCTGACCCCGAAGAATCCCTTTGACCCCATGCAGGGCGCTGGCCCCGGCGCTTCGATTCAGCTGACGCGCGGCGCGTGGCTTTACGAGATGGTGTACGGCGCCTGGCCGCTGCGCGAGAAACTGGCCCTGACGTGGAGTAACCATTTCGTCATCGGCACCGACAAGGTGCGCAACGCCCCGGCGCTGGCCGGCTACCTGGGGGCGCTGCGCCGCCACGCCGCTGCCCCGAGCTTCGAGCGCTTCACGCTGGAGGTCGCGCAGCTGCCCGCCATGCTGCGTTACCTGGACAACGACCAGAACCGCAAGGGCAAGCCCAACGAGAACTTCAGCCGCGAACTGCTGGAGCTGTTTACCACCGGCATCGGTCACTACACCGAAGACGACGTGCGTGAAGGCGCGCGTGCCCTGACCGGCTGGACCTTCACCGGCGGACGCGGCAACACGCAGTATCTCGTCGAGCCCAAATTTGCCAACCAGACGGGGCAGCACGACGCGGGCCGCAAGACCTATCTGGGCCAGAGCGGCGCCTTCACCGGCGAGGACATCGTGCGCCTGGCAACCGCCCACCCGAACACCGCCCTGTTTGTCAGCCGCAAACTGCACCGCGCCTTTCTGAGTGATACGCCCGACGAGGCCGCCGTGCTGGGCAGCGCCGAGACCTGGCGGCGCACCGGCGGCAACGTGGGTGCCGTGCTGGAAGAACTCCTGAGCAGCGAGGCCTTTTACGCCAGCCGCGCCCGGATCATCCGCTCGCCCGTAGAGTACATCGTGGGCGCCCTGCGCACCCTGGGCCAGCCGACTTTCGACGCCAAGACCCTCCTCAATCTCACCCAGACCGCCGGGCGCATGGGCCAGCTGCTGCTGGAACCCGACACCGTCAAGGGCTGGGACGGGGGCCGCGAGTGGATCAACGACTCCACGCTGCTGCTGCGCCTTCAGGTGGCGGCGGGCCTGACGCTGACGTCCAAGGCGCCCAACCTCACCGAGCCGCCCAGTCTGCTGGCCCTGACCGGCCAGGAACGCCCGGCGGCGGCGGTGCTGCTCTCCAGTCTGAAGGGCCGCCAGCGCACCTACCTGAGCATGATCAGCCCCGAATTCCAGCTGGCCTAGAGGGGCCG
Source organism: Deinococcus arboris (assembly GCF_009755355.1). Classification (GTDB taxonomy): domain Bacteria; phylum Deinococcota; class Deinococci; order Deinococcales; family Deinococcaceae; genus Deinococcus; species Deinococcus betulae. The sequence goes on from NZ_WQLB01000017.1 coordinate 88,786, forward strand.
CAGGCCATGAAATCTGGGCTCCGACCCGTCCGAGCCCCCTGCCCCCACAGCTTTTCCCACTGCCCACCACCCACTCCCTACTCCCCGAGGTTCCCCTCATGACCAACCGACGTGATTTTCTGAAACTTTCGGCGCTGGCGGTGGCCGCCACCAGCGGTATGCCCGGCTTTCTGGCTCGGGCGGCGACCCAGGCAGGCGGCAAAAAAACCCTGGTGGTTATTCAGCTAACAGGCGGCAACGACGGCCTGAATACCCTGATTCCGTACAGCAACGGCGCGTACTACGCCGCGCGGCCCAATATCGCCATTCCCAAAAAAGACGTGCTGACCCTCACCGGCGACCTGGGCATGCACCCGGCCCTGAAGCCCCTGATGGGCCTGTGGGACAGCGGCGACCTGGCCTGGATGGAAAACGTGGGCTACCCCAACCCCAACCGCAGCCACTTTGCCTCTATGGCCATCTGGCACACCGCAGACCCCACCCAGGCGCAGGCGGAAGGCTGGATTGGCCGCCTGGCCGAGCAGATCGGCGATCCCTTTTGCGCCAGCAACGTGGGCGGATCCACGCCCCAGGCGCTGCGGGCCGGGGATTTCAGCCTCCCCAGCATCGAGTCGGTGGACAACTTTCAGCTCAAGTTGCCCTCGGGCATGGACACGCCCTTTCAGTCGCTGCTCAATTCTCCGCGCACAGGCGAAGCCGCCTACCTGACCCGCGCCACCCGCCAGATGCTGAAAAATACCGCGCGCGTGCAGGAAAACGCCAAGAAGTACAAGGCCGGGGCCACCTATCCCCAGACCCGCTTTGCCGGGCAACTGAAAGAAACGGCGCGCCTGATTGCCGCCGGGGTGGGCCAGCGGGTGCTATACGTCTCGCTGGGCGGCTTTGACACCCACGCCGGGCAGCGCGCCGAGCAGGATGAACTCCTGAGCACCCTGGCAGAGGGCCTGGCCGCCTTCTACGCCGACCTGGAAAAACAGGGCGTGGCGGGGGACGTGGTGGTGATGGGCTTTTCCGAGTTCGGGCGCCGGGTGGCCGAAAACGGCAGCGCCGGCACAGACCACGGCAAGGGCAGCGTAATGTTCGCGCTGGGCCAGGGCGTCAAGGGCGGCATTCACGGCAGCAGCCCCGACCTGGAAAAGCTCTCGGAGGGCGACATCATCTACAAGCAGGATTTCCGGGGCGTATACGCCGAGGCGCTGACCAAGTGGCTGGGCCTGAATGCCCGCGAGATTCTGGGCGGCACCTTTTCGGGCCCGAGCTGGCTGGCATGACCCTCCGTTTGCGCGTCGCGGCGGGGGTGCTGGGCGCGCTGGTCCTGGCCGCTTCCGCTCTGGTCAGTCCGGCTCTGGCCCTGCCCAAGTACCGCGTGCAGGCCGCGCCGCAGCTGCACCTGACTGAAGGCAACGACCTGTGGCAGCTGGACCGGCGGGTCATGCCCTGCACCTACTGCCACGTCAAGGACACGGGCGGCGCGCCCTGGAATCCTTTTGGACAGGCTGTGCAGCGCACTTTTGCCCAGGAAGCCGAGGCCGGGCGCCACCTGACCTTTCCCCAGGCGCTTCATACCTTATTGACGGCCGGCACCGACGCCGACGGAGACGGCTACCCGGACGCCCTGGAAGTCTTCGCCAAGACTTTGCCCGGCGACCCCGAGAACAAGCCCGACACGCCACTGGAGGACCTGACGGCGGCCTTTGAGAAAGCGGGCGGCGCAGCGCAATACGCGCCACTCAAGAAGACAAAATAAAAAAGCCGCCTTCTTCGGCGGTGATAGAAAAAGTATAGCGCGGTATGCAGAGGGCGTCAAGCTCAGCCAGTGAA